>CAVQRR010000011.1:0-139191 GCA_963715325.1 uncultured Acidimicrobiales bacterium | reverse complement strand
ATCACCTGCAACCGGATCACGTCCATGTGCTGGTCGACGGACGAATCGTGGCCTCCGGCGGAGCGGAATTGGCGGCCCACCTGGAGCGCAACGGTAACGAGAGCCACCGATGAGCAGCGACGACGGGCACGCCGGCCGGACAAACGGTGCTGATCGCCTCGACGTCGCGGCGGTACGCAAGGACTTCCCGATCCTCGATCAGCTGCAGGACGGGCACCGGCTGGTCTTCCTCGACTCCGCCGCCTCCTCCCAACGGCCCCAGCAGGTCATCGATGCGATGGCCCGGCTCTATCAGCACAGCTACGCCAACGTGCACCGGGGTGTCTACCGGATCGCCGAACGGGCGACCAACGAGTTCGAAGGGGCCCGCGACAAGGTCGCCCGCTTCATCGGCGCTCCGAGCTCTAACGAGGTCATCTTCACCAAGAACGCCACCGAAGCCATCAACCTGGTGGCCGCGAGCTGGGGTCGGACCAACCTGGTCAGCGGAGACGCCGTTGTGCTGTCGCTGCTCGAGCATCACGCAAACATCGTTCCCTGGCAGATGCTGGCGGCCGAGAAGGGCCTGGAGATCCGCTGGATCCCGATCACCGCCGACGGCACGCTCGACCTGACCGACCTCGATCGGCTGATGGACGGGGCGAAGGTCTGCTCCATCACCTCCATGTCGAACGTGACCGGGGCGTTGACGCCGACCGACCAGGTCATCGGCGCAGCCCGGGCCGCCGGTGCGATGACCTTGATCGATGCCTGCCAGTCGGTGCCGCACATGCCTACCGATGTGAGCACCCTGGGGGCCGACTTCGTGGCCTTCAGCGGTCACAAGATGCTCGGACCGACCGGAATCGGCGTGCTGTGGGGCCGCGAGGACATGCTCGACGCCATGCCGCCGTTCCTCGGCGGCGGTGGCATGATCCTCAACGTGACCACCGAAGGATTCGTCCCAGACGGGCTCCCGGCCAAGTTCGAGGCGGGCACCCCGCCCATCGCAGAAGCGGTCGGGCTTGGGGCGGCGATCGACTATCTGGAGAACATCGGCATGGACGCCATCCGGCGCCACGAGGTGGAGATCACCGCATACGCCCTGCGGAAGCTGACCGCCGATCTCGGCCAGTCGATCAAGATCCACGGTCCGTCCGAGCCGGGAGACCGGGGGGCGGTGCTGTCGATCGAACTGGACGGGGTCCACGCCCACGACGTCAGCCAGGTGCTCGATGAGCAAGCCGTCTGCATTCGGCCCGGCCACCACTGCGCAAAACCGCTGATGAAGGAACTCGGCGTGTCGGCAACGGCAAGGGCCAGCTTCTACCTCTACAACGACAACGACGATGTCGACGCCCTCTCAGACGCATTGATCAGGGCCCGAGACTTCTTCGCCATCTGAATCGACGCGATACGGTTCCGAAGGGCGACCATCCGGCGGACCATCGCATGAAAAGACGAAAGGCAAGCAACGGTGTCAGGCCTCGAAGATCTCTATCGGGAGATCATCCTCGATCACTACCGGAGCCCCCGTAACCGGGGCGAGCTCGCTACCCCGCCCGCCCACCGGACCGAAGGATTCAATCCGCTATGCGGCGACGAGATCGTCCTGTTCGTCCTGATCGACGACGACCAACGGATCGCAGACATCAAGATCGGTGGTCAAGGTTGTTCGATCTCCCAGTCCTCGGCGTCGATGATGTCGGCTGCGGTCAAGGGCAAAACCGTCGACGAGGCCCGGGAGCTGACCCACACGTTCAAGTCGATGATGTCGATCCACGAGCACGGCATCGGTGGCGACGGGAGCGAAGCGGCCAGCAACGGTGATGAGGCCGACAACGGCCGGGCGTCGACCGGCGAGGTCGACCTCGGCGATCTCGAGGCGCTTCGGGGTGTCGTGAAGTTCCCGGTCCGTATCAAATGCGCAACGCTCGGCTGGAACACCTTGACCGAGGCGCTGAACGAAGCTGCCGGCTGATGAACGCCGCCATCGAAGAACCGCCGGGCGACCCGAGCACGATCGACGTACCGGGCAAGACCCGCTCGGGGCCGATCGACCGGGCGTTCCTCACCAACGATCCCGAAGCGGGCCAGCTGATCCTGATCCGCCACGGCCAACAGCAGTGGCCGGATCAGGAAACGTCGACGGTCGGCGATTGGGTGGACCCCCCGCTGTCGGAGCTCGGCCGACGCCAGGCGGCAGCGGTTGCCCACTACCTGCGGAACGAGCCGATCACCGCGGTCTACAGCTCCGAGTTGAAACGGGCGTACGACACCGGAAAGGCGGTGGCCGACGCCCACGACATCGAACTACAGACCATCCACCAGCTGGAGGAGATCCACCTCTACGGCAAGCTGCCGGCGGACAGCCGTCCGATCGATATCCTTGGTGAGAAGGTCTCGAGCGGTATCAGGGAGCGGTTCGTCCTCACCAAGCAGTGGGACGCCTATCCCGACAGCGAGACGTCGGTCGATTTCCGCCGCCGGATCGGCTATGCCATGGAGGCCGCCATCATCGATCATCCCGGCGAGACGGTGGCCGTAGCCTGTCACGGCGGGGTGATCAACGCCTACCTGGCAGACATCCTCGACGTCAGGATGGACATGTTCTACCGCCCGACCCATGCCTCGGTCCACCGGGTGCGCTTCAAGGGCAACCTCCGGGTCATCGACAGCCTCAACGAGCAGACCTTCCTCAGAGAACAGAACCTGCTGTCCCACTGAGCCTGCGGCGGTTCGGCTCGAGACATGCCGAAGAATTGATCTTCAGGGCACCCCATCGGAGCTGACGACGTTGGCCGGGAACCCGAAGGGTCACCCAGAACTCGAAGGCACCCGAAGGGGCCCGAGAGGCGGCTCCGGCGCCTCGGCTCAGTCGAACCCGAGGGCGTCGAGCTGATCGTGCCCGCTCGGCTCACGGCTGTCCTCGTCGGGCTGGAATGCGGCGTAGATCGTGTAGCCGAAGAAGATGAAGGCCATGGCGAAGATCACCATCACCCATGGCTCGGTGACCATGCCGGTCAGGGCCAGCTGGGTCACCGCCGCTGCGTCGGTTGCCGCAGCAACGGGACCGGTCGCGGGTTCAGCGGCGATCTCGGTTGTCGATGTGGCGACCGCAACCGCCGTGGCGACGTCCGGCGAGGCCTCGGAGCGGGGCGGGGTCTCCACGGTCGCCGCAGCGGCTGCGTCGTCGTGGCCGCCATCGGGCTGCGAGACCGGGAGCACCGCGCCGGGAGCGCCGGAGGCCGCGGCCGCCGGGCCAGGCGGACCGTCGGTCGGTGGCACCGACCGGGCCGTCACCGTGGTCACCGCATCGGCCGGGCGCTGATCCACGACCGAGTGGTAGTAGTACACCGCCTGGTCACCGGGCCGGAGTGGTTCGGATCCAGCGGCGGTCGGCAGGGCGGCATCGGCCAGGCCCAACTGCTCGTCGACGAAGCGGACGTCGACCAGGTCGGTGGCCCCGAGGTTGGTCACAACGTAGCAGAACGTGGCTGCCTGGCCGGCCACGACGTCGGCCGCGGACTCGGTCTCACAGCCCGCGCCCTCGACGGCGATCGCGGGACGGACCGATGCCTGCAGGCCGATCACCGCCGCGCCATCGGCGCCGACCGGTCGTTCGAGGGCGGCCACCGGGGAATCGGCGGCCTGATCCTGCGGCTGCTGATCGGGCGCCACCTCCGTCACCGGCTCCGGCGCCAGTGCGATCACCTTGACCTCCGCCCCGGAGCCGCCGACCCGCAGCCCATGGATCGACGCCCCGCCGACCTGCAGCTCCCTGACCGCGATGGCCGAGGCCCACGATGTTTCGCCGGTGGACGGGCCGTGCCCGGTGTTCCACTGGTAGCGGGGGCCGACTCGAACCGTGGAACCGACCGGATCGCCGGCGGCGTCGATCGCCGTCACGTCGACGGCTGCGTCGCCCGACACCTCCTGGACGAGCAGATAGTCGGTGGCCTCCAACGGCGGTGTGTACACCATATCGATGGCAACCGGCCCGCCGCCATCGGCGACACCGAGGTCGGCGAATCGGTGGGCCGAGCTCGACGACAACGCATCGGCCAGGGCACCGGCGAAGTCGTCGTTGAGGTGGCCGAGACGCTGCCCGTTGATCTCGGCCGCCACAGCCGACGCGGGGCCGGGGGCGACCCCGGCGGTGACCGATCCGGGGCGAGGGATCACCGGGACCTGGCGACCACCATCGCTGATCATCAGCGAGTGGTAGCGGGCTTCCCTGACCGCTCCGGCTGCGCTGAGCGGACCGCCAGTGACGTCGGCCACCGCGCCCGCGGTCTCCGCCCCGAGATCGAAACGGGCCGAGGTCAGCTTCACCGCGGCGTCGGGTGTGGCGCCGCTGTCCTGGGCGGCGGCCGATCGGGCCGGTGCCACGGCGACGGCGCAGACGACGAGCACGGCGACAACGGCCGCCAGCGAGGCCGACAAGATCGAGGCGGTCTGCGCCAGGCCACGGAGGCCGCCGACCGGGCCGTCGCCGGCCAGGAGATTTCGCAGGCGATGTCGGTCGGCTGCGGGCGATCGGCGGGAATGGACCTCGATGATGCTCATGGCGGGTGTCCTTGCGACTGGCTCGACCCATCGGCCGGAGCGTCCGGCCTCGTCGGTCGGGCACCTCGTCCGGCGCCTGGGCCGAATGGACTATCCCTTGCCTTTCGACCGGTGCCGGACGCGATTGAGCGAAAGCCGAAAAAACCTCGGCTTCGACGCCATGGCTGTAGTGGGCTCCGCCCGCGTGTGGGCTACCGGTGCTTGGCGGCCGTCGCCGACATGATCCCCGCCAGCTCGACGTCGAGGGCCGTGAGTCCGCCTGCATCGTGGGTGGTCAGACCGACCGACACCCGGTTGTAGACGTTGGACCACTCCGGGTGGTGGTTGAGCCGCTCGGCCTCGGGGGCGACCTCGGTCATGAAGGCGAACGCCGCCAGGAAGTTCCCGAACACGAACTCGGCACGGATGTGATCGCCGTCGCGAGTCCACTCCGGTAGACCGGCCAGCGCCTCCGAGATCGATTGGTCATTGAGCACTTCGACGGCCATGACTCAAACCTAGCCCATCGAGGGACGGCCCGGGACAGCGCCCCGTCACCGGCGCTGCCGAGGTCGCCGGATGCGGCGTGGTCATGGCGGGGGTGTGCTGCGGCTCTGGCCGGCGGCGGACGAACCGGGCCCTACTTGCCGAACGGCCACATCCGGCGGAACCGTCCGCCCCATCCCTCGGCGGCCCGCTCGGCATCGACCTGGGCGGTGATCTCCGGGACGGCCGAGTTGATGATGTCCTCTGCTTCGTCGAGCAGCTCGGCGATCGAGTCGTCCTCGCCGACGCTGGGGGGCGCCTCCGGCGTCGGCGGCGTCACCAGGGAGCCGTGCCGCCAGTTCACGTCTGCCAGCCGACGCTCGTAGCTGTTGCAGTTCTCCGGACAGTTCCAGGGCGCCTCTGGCGCAAGGTCGAGAGAGCACTTGCGCATCGTGTCGCCGCTAGGGTACGAACGGCTTTGAAAATGCTTACAGTCCTGCCGCATTGCCATTCCTCCATTCTGCCACCTTCGAGCCATGTCGACTCCCCACCTCCAAGCTGAACCGGGCGATTACGCCGACACCGTGCTCATGCCCGGCGATCCGCTGCGGGCCAAGTTCATCGCCGAGAGCTATCTGAGCGACGTGACCTTGGTCAACGAGGTGAGGAACATGCTCGGCTTCACCGGTCGGTACAACGGCCGGCGGGTCTCGGTCCAGGGCTCGGGCATGGGTGTGCCGTCGATACAGATCTATGCCACGGAGCTGATCAAGGACTTCGGGGTGACAAGGATCATCCGGGTCGGCTCGTGTGGCGCCATCCAGGACGAGATCGACCTCGGAGACGTGGTGATCGGCCTGGCCGCCGGCACCGATTCGACCGTGAACCGTCGCAGACTCGAAGGTCGTGACTTCCCGGCGGTGGCCGACTATGGGCTGCTTCGGGCGGTGACGGACGAGGCCGAGCGTCGGGCCATGGCCACCAGGGTCGGTTCGGTGTTCACCTCCGACATCTTCTACGAGCCCGAAGGTTCGAACACCTTCGCCCTGCTGGAACGCTACGGCTTCCTGGCCGTGGAGATGGAGGCGGCGGGGCTGTACGGCGTGGCCGCCGAATACGGTGCGGCGGCCCTCACCGTGGCCACGGTCAGCGATCAGCTCAAGCGAGGCGAGCACATGAGCGCCGCCGACCGCCAGACGTCGTTCGACGACATGATCCGCCTGGTCCTCGACGCCGTCACCGCCGACTGAGAGGCCGGCGGCCGCAGACGATCACCGACGATCAGACTAACTAGCGCGCCAGCCCGATCGACGTCTCGATCAGGCTGGCCAGCTCCTCGATGGCCCCCGAACCCGGCGAGAGGGCCCTCGCCTCCTCGGCGACCTGGGTCAGGCTGACGTCTCCGGTGTGAGGGCTGTTGCGCAACAACTCGGCAAAGGCGGCAACCGTGACCGCCAGCCTGAAGTCCTCGTCGGTCTCGCTCCAGCGGTCGTCGATCATCGAGGGCGACACGATCAGTCTCGTCTCCCTCACCGACCGCTCCTCGGGGTCCTCCCACCGGAGCTGGACGGTCCCCAGCTGGTCGTCGCCGTCATCGCCGGGGCGCAGCTTCAGTTCGTAGAGGGCGGTGACCTGGTGGCCCGCTCCCAACTCGCCGGCGTCGACCGCGTCGTTGCGGAAGTCGTCATCGAGGACCGCCCGGTTCTCGAAGCCGATCAACCGATACTCGTCGACGACATCGGCATTGAACTCGACCTGGATCTTGCCGTCGACGGCCACGGTCAGCAGGGTCGAGACCAGATCGTCGGAGAACAACTTCTCGGCCTCCCGCTCATCGTTGACATAGGCGTAGAAGCCGTCGCCCCGATCGGCGAGCTGCTCCATCACCACGTCGTTGAAGTTGCCCATGCCGACACCGACCGTGACCAGTTGGATGCCCCGATCGGCGTCGTCGCGGATCAGCCGGGCCAGCCGGTCGGGGTCGGTGAGGCCGACGTTGGCGACGCCGTCGGAGGCGAGCACCACCCGGTTGATACCGTCGGGCTGGAATGATTCGTTTGCCATCTCATAGCCGGCCTGCAGACCGGCCTCCAGGTTGGTCGACCCCGTCGGCTGCAGCCTGTCGATGGCGTCGAGGATCACGTCCTCGGATCGTACCGAGGTCGGCCGGAGCAGGACCTGGGCGTCGTCGGCGTAGGTGACGATCGCAACCGTGTCCCGGGATTCGAGCTCGGCGGTCAACCGCCGCAGCGATGTCTTGACCAGCTCCAGTCGATTGGCCCGATCCATCGAACCCGAGGTGTCGACGACGAAGGTCAGCGAAGCATTGGCCCGCTCGGCGTTGGAGACCCGTTCGGCCTGCACCCCGACCCTGATGATCACGTTGTCCCGATCGTAGGGCGACGGTCCGCCGTCGACCTCGACGTTGAGGCCCTCGGAGGGGGCGACGTAGTCGTATCGAAAGCTGTTGAGGTATTCCTCCACCCGCACCGACTCCGCCGGAGGCAAAGCCCCCGAGCTCAGCCACTGGCGGCCGATCGAATAGCTGGCGGTGTCGACGTCGAGGGCGAAGGTCGACAGCGGGTCGATGTCGGTGGCGACGAAGGGGCGAACGCCGTAGTCCCGGAACGTGTTGTCGTCTCGTCCATCGGCCTCCGGGGCCGGGTCTTGACCGAAGAAACCCCCCTCCGACTGGCGACCGGTGGCGTCATCGGCCGCCGTGGTCGCCGGGGCCGACAGCCGGTCCGAGGCGGTCCCACCGGCTGCAGCGTCCAACCCTTCGTCGGAGGCTGGCCTCCTCCATCGCCTCGGCCTCCCCGTCGGCGTCGCCTACTCGACCGGCCACAATGGGCGCTGCCGGAGCCGTCGGCCGGCGCATCTGGCGGAACCGATTCCTGGTCCGACATCGCCCCGGTACCGCCGAACCGGCGTCGCTGTCGTCGTCGCCGGTTCCACAGGCTGCGGTGAACAACGCCACGACCAGCAGGACGACCAGCAGGACGAGCGGGGTTGGCCGGCGTTGTCGAACTCGAGGTTCTGTTTCTCACGGTCATGATTCCTTCGACGGTGACCGTGTCGACCGCGGTTCCCGCCGTAACCCATTTGTCATCGCCGCCGAAAGGGTTCGGGTAGGGTCCTGGCATGGCAGACGATCAGGGGCAGAGACGGGTGTTCATCACCGGGGCCAACCGCGGCCTCGGCTACGAACTGGCGCGGCGGTTCATCGACTCCGGCGACGTGGTCTGGGGCGCCGGTCGCCCGGGGAGGACCGACAAGGTGGAGGGACTGCATCCGGCCGGCGTCGTCGAGATGGACCTGGCAGACGAGTCGAGCATCGTGGAGGCGATGGCCGACCTGGCCGCCGGCCTGGACGGGCTGGATCTGCTGATCAACTGCGCCGGTGTCGATGCCCGGGTCTTCGCAGGCGCCGATGCCCCCCGGGGGCCGTTCGACCTCGACGCCGCCGCCTTCACCGGGGTCAGCGTGATCAACGCCACCGGCCCCATGGTGGTCACCAGGCAAGCCCTCGATCTGCTCCGCCGTGGCCGGGATCCGCTGGTGCTCAACGTGTCGTCACAGCTCGGATCGATGGAGGTTGGCGCATCGATGGGCAGCGACACCGCGTATTGCGTCTCCAAGGCCGCGCTCAACATGCTCGGCGTGAAGACGGCTCAGGCGCTACGACCGGAGGGGATCGCGGTGGTCATGGTCCACCCCGGCTGGGTCAGTACCGACATGGGGGGACCGAACGCCTCGCTCACCCCGCAGCAGTCGGCGGCCGCCATCCACGAAACGGTCGGCCGTTTGACCCTGGCCGACTCCGGCCGGTTCATCCGTTGGGACGGCCAGGACCACCCCTGGTGACGGTCGGCCGATGCCGACGTCCGCCGGGGCCGTGAACCGCCTCCGGCGGGTTCGGCTCATCGTTCCAGCGCCGCCAGGAGATCCCGGCACTGTCTCGAGGTGCTGAAGTTCGCCTTGGCGTAGCTTGCGGCCGCCGGCCCCTTCGAAGCCTTCCAGTTCTGGGACAGGGCCTGGCCGATGCCGACCACCAGGGAGTCGACCAACGCCGCACCCTCCGACTCGGGAATCAGCCCGCCGACCGCATCGGTGACGAAGTCCCGGGGGCCGCCGGAGTCGGCGCCGATGACCGGCGTGCCGCAGGCCATGCACTCGATGAACACCAGCCCGAACGGCTCGTTCCTCGACGGGTAGACCCCGAGGTCGGCCATGGCGTTGAACCTGGCGATCTCCGGGTGGGGCCTGGCGCCGAGAAAGTGGGTTCGCCGAAGCTCCAGTTCCTCGTAGGCAAGGCGGTGGTATCGGGCGACGGCCTCGTCGGGTCCGGAGCCGATGACCAGCGTCGTCGCGAGCCCGCCCACCCCGTCAGCATCGTCCTCATAGCGGGCCGCTGCGGCCAGGAGGGCGTCGAGCCGTTTCCAGTCTGCGAACTTGCCACAGAACACCACGACGTGGTCGACATCGCCGTCGATCGACGTCGGGGCGGCCGGTGACGGGCTCTCCACCGGGCTGGTCGCCGCCAGGAGCCGGGCCCGATTGGCGTAGGCATCGGGGTCCGGCCGAAACGACGACGATGCGTAGCCGTTCGGCGAGAGCACGACCTGCGACCGGGGATAGTGGGGGAACACCTCGGCGAACTTGTCGATCTGCTCGGCGGAGATGGCTGCGCATGCGTCGACCCCGCCGCCGGGGGCGAACACACCGGCCCGTTCCATCATCGGCAGGAACCGCTTCGGGTAGTCGGGGTCGATCCCGGCCTGCTCGTGGGCGAACATCTTCAGGGCGGTGCCGTGGACGAAGCACAGCAGCTTGAACCGCGGCCGGCCGGCCTTCTGCCGCTCGGCGTTGATGGCGGCCAGGATCATCGGGTTCAGGAAGCTGTGGTGGGCGATGGCCACCGAAACCGGCACGCCTTCGGTCGCCTCGGCGGCGTCGATGGCCTCTTCGGTGAATCGTCGGAGCCGGTCCCGGTATGCGTCGAACTCCCGATCTGACATGGCGTGGAACCGGTAGGAGCTGACCGGCGAGATCGACTCGCAGATCGGCACCTCGTGATCGAGCTCGAGCACCTTGACGTGGGGGTCGTCTGAGGATTGCTGCGACGACGGATACACCGAATAGCTGGCGGTGTCGGTCATCTCGGCGTACGTCTCGTGGTGGGACTCGTGGAGGATGCCGGAACCGGGTGCGAACTCGCCGCCCCGTTGCCAGTTGTTGGTGCCGAGCTGGAAGACGAGCCTCGTTGTCATGGTCGAAAGATAGCCGGACCGGCCATCGGGACCTGCCGGCCAGCACCAACCGGGGTCATCCGACCGACCCTCCCAGCTGCAGCTCGATCAGGCGACTCCACTCGACCGCGTACTCGATCGGCAGCATCCGGGTGACGGGCTCGATGAAGCCGTTGACGAGAATGGCGACGGCCTGGTCCTGCGACAGGCCTCGGCTCATGAGGTAGAACAACTGGTCCAACTCGACCCTCGACACCGTGACCGCATCGTTGATACCGGCATCGTCGGCCCCGACCTGCAGCGGCGGAGGGGTTTCGGACACCGAGTCTTCGTCGAGGAGGAGGGCGTCGCAACGCAGGTGGCTCCGGCAGCCCTTCATCCCGTCCTCCACCCGGACCAGGCGACGGTGGCCGCAACGGCCCCCTCCTGCGGAGATCGACTTGGAGACGATCCTGCAGCTGGTCTCCGCCGCGGCGTGGAACACCTCGGCACCGGTCTCCTGGTGCTGGTCCCTGCCGGCGTATGCCAGCGACAGCACGCTCACGGTGGCCTTTCGGCCGACCAGCCGGGTGACCGTGGAGGTGACGGCCAGCCGGGAACCGATGGTGCCTTCGATCCACGCCATGTGGCCGTCGGCCTCGACGGTGGCCCCCTTGGTGGCCAGGTTGAACACGTTGCTCGACCAGTTCTGGATCGTGGTGTGGGTCACCCGGGCGCCTGATTTCACCACGATTTCGACCACCGCCGAATGCAACGAATCGGCGGAGTAGACCGGTGAGGAGCAGCCATCGATGTAGTGGATGCTGGAACCCTCGTCGGCGACGATCAAGGTCCGGTCGAACCGGTGCACGTTCGTGGCGTTGATCCTGGAGTAGGCCTCCAGCGGCGCATCGATCTCGACGCCCGGAGGAACGTAGATGAACGACCCGCCGGACCAGACCGACGTGTTGAGGGCGGCGAACTTGTCGTGGCTCGACGGGATGATCTTTGCCAGGTGGGGCTCGACGAGCTCCGGATGCTGGCGGACCGCGGTGTCCAGGTCACTGAACACCACGCCCCGCCGCTCGAGGCTGCGCCGGTTGCGACGGAACGCCTCCTCCGACTGGTGGCGAGCGGTCGCACCGGCAGGATCGGTTCGTTGGGCCGCAGCCGTGCTCTGGCTCCCCACCGTGGCTGTTCGGCGGTTCGCAGCATCGGCCCAACCGCCGGTGCGGCCGTCCATCGGCTCGATCCACTCGCCGAGGCCTTCGAGCTCGATCTCTGCCAAATCGTCGCCGCCGGGCAGGGGCCACTTCTCGAAGTGGGCCAGCGCAGCCAGCCGGAGGTCGCAGAGCCAATCCGGCTCGCCCTTCGTCGACGAGATCTCCCGGACGATGCTCTCGTCGAGGCCCGTCCCGGTTTCGATGTCGCCGTCCTCTCTGGCTCGCCGGCGATCTACCACTCCCTCGATGGTAACAACCAGCGGCATGGCTCCTGCCGGCCGGCCGTGCCGGCTCGGCTCGAGACCGGCGGCAGAATCGGCTCCCGGGGCGTCCCTCATCGGCGGCGGTGTTCGCCGCAGTTGCGCCTCCTCAGTCGAGGCGGCGGAGCTGCGAGCGGTACTGGGCGGCTCGCGCCACGTACTTCTCCACCGCATCGGTGATCATCTCCGGCTTGGCCGCCCCGTGGCGTATCTTGGCCGGGATACCCAACGCCAACGCCCCGGACGGGACCTCGGTGTCGTTGGTGACAACCGCATTGGAACCCACGACGGCCCCGGTCCGGACGATTGCACGGTGGAGGACCACCGAGGCGTTGCCGACCAGCGCGCCGTTCTCGATGACGCAACCCTCGAGATGTACCAGATGGCCGATCACCGACTCGTCGCCGACGATGGTCTCGTGCTCGGCGGTCACATGGAGCACGCTGCCGTCCTGGATCGAGGTCCGGTCGCCGACCCGGATGAAGCCATGATCGCCTCGCAGCACCGCCGAGGGCCAGATCGATGATTCGGCGCCGATCTCGACCTTGCCGATGATCGTCGCCTGGGGGTGGACGAAGGCGGTTGGATGGATCTTCGGCTCATCGCCACCGAGTGCGTAGATTGCCATGGCGTTCAAACCTAGCGGCGAGCCGCCGGGTCGAACCATCGAGGGCGGCCTCGGGCCGGCGTGCTACTCAAGCACCTCGGCCACCACCAGCTCGGAGACCCGGTCCATGTCGTAGCCCAACACCCCGGTCAGGACCTCCATGAAGTGTTCGCCGTAGGTGGGACCGGCCCACTCGAAGCCGTTGTGGGCCGCCGACAGGGTGTACGGCACCCCGTCGACCAGCGCTCGCCCGACGGCCTGGTGGGGAACCCACTGGAAGTGCCGCCGGTGGGCCAATTGGGGATCGTCGATGCAACCAGAGGAGTTCTGGACGTGGTGGGCGTTGATGCCGTGGGCCTGGAGCCGGTATGCAAGCCCCCGGCCGTTCTGCTTTGCCACCCAGTCGCCGACCACCTGGTCGAGCTCGACCGACCTGGCACGTCGCCCGGCGGCGTCGAGGTCGGCCAGGTCCGGCCGCCGCATCTCCCCCGCCAGCGATCGCCACTGCTCGTCGTCTTGCACCGCGATGGCGATCCACTGATCGTCACCGTGGACCGCGAACACCCCGTGGGGGGCCATGTCGTCGTCCTCGTTGCCACGGCGGGAGCGCCGCTCGCCGCCGGCCTGCATCCCGACGATGGTCGGAGCCAGCAGGTGGATGGCGCTCTCCATCTGCGAGAAGTCGAGATGTTGGCCCTGGCCGGTCCGGCGGCGGTGATCGACCGCGGCCAGGAGGGCGCACACGGTGAACCGGGGCGCACAGTAGTCGGTGTATGCCAGATACGGTCCGGCCGGGCCGCGGTCCGGCCAACCGGTGATGTCGAAGAAGCCGGCAACCGAGGCCGCCATGTTGCCGAAGCCGGCAAAGTCCTTGAACGGGCCGGTCTGACCCATCACACAACTGGACAACATGATGACGTCCGGGTTGACTGCACGGAGATCCTCGTAGCCCAAACCCCAGCCGGCCATCGTTCCCGGGGTGAACGATTCGACCACCACATCGCCCCAGGCCACCAGATCCCGAACGACCTCGCGGGCCTCGGGTTTCGACAGGTCGAGGGCGATGGTCTTCTTGTTGGCGTTGGTGGAGTGCCAGGCGATGGCGTTCTCCTGATCGGCGATGTCGTCGCGATGACCCAACGCCCCCCGCAGCAGGCAGGGCCGGTTCTGGCTCTCGACTCGGATCACCGTCGCTCCCCAGTGGGCCAGGATCTTCGTCGCCAGCGGGGCTGCGGCAACCCAGGCCAGATCGACGACCTTGAGGCCGGCCAGCGGTCGGTCCTTCGCCATCCCGTCTGCCGTGTTCACCCCGATCGAGGCCACGCCGGCCACACTGCGGTTCTCCGGTCCGATCAGTTCGGCCCGGTGCTGATCGACATCGGGGGCCGGGCCGAGCGGCGACAGCGGCGACGCCGACGCCAGCACCAGGCGGCCCGGGTGCCGAACACCGTCGATCTCGTCCCAGAACGCCCGGTCGGCCAGTTGCGGGCTCTCCAGCACGTCGCCCAGGTCGTTGACCGGGCAGACCAGGAGCGAATCCCGCAGACCCCGTTCCTGGATCTCGGCCTTGGTCTTGGTCCTGGCGAACTGGGCGATCAGGTCCATCACCCGTTCGATCTCCTCGACGGTCTCCTCACCGGTCTGCAACTGGAGGGCGAAGTCGACCCAGTTCTTGTTCAGGGTCGCCTCGTCGCAGAAACCCTCTTCGTACATCCAGTCCATGAATCGACCGAACATCGGGCCGATCATCGGACCGAACGAGACGGTGATCACAACGTGGCCGTCCTTGCAGGCGTAGATCGTCCGCAACAGCAACGTGCCGGACCGAACGCCGCCCGCCTCCCGCTGGACCTCCTCGAGCCCGGCCGGGGCGTACAGGATGGCCGACAGCGCGGTCTCGCACACCGCCTGCTGGACCGAGAGATCGACGTGCTGGCCCACCCCGATCCTGGCCCGGTGCTCGAGCGCCACCAGCGCCGCGACCGCAGCCTGGGATGCTCCGTGGAGCCAGGCCTGGGGAATGCTGATACGAACCGGCGGGCGATCGCTGTCCCCCGTGACCGCCAGCTGCCCACTCGAGGCGAACAGCGTCAGATCGGAGGCTCGCCACTCGGCCTTTGGACCGGTTGCGCCCCACGGGGTGATGTGGACCGTTATCAGCTGGTCGTTGGCGGCCCGCATCGCCGCCAGGTCCACCGGCAGCGAAAAGCCATCGTTGTGGAAGACGACGTCGGCCCCGGCCGCCAGGTCGGCCAATGTCGCCTCGTCCCCGACGACGATCGACCGCTTGCCCCGGTTGTAGCTGCGATGGACGTCACCGCGATCCCAGCCACCCTCCGGTTCGGCCAGCACCACGTCCGCTCCCAGTTGGGCCAGGAGAAACCCGGCGAACCAGCCCCGCTGGTCGGTCAAATCGAGCACCCGATACGGACCAAGCATGCCATCCCCCTCGTTCGGCCCCCGACGCTAGTCCACCGGAGGCCGACCGCAAATGTGGCATCGACACCGCTACCCGGCCCAGAGCGCCGTTTCGGGATTGAACTGACTCCATGCGAACCAGAACGCCTGGTGGGAGACGAGCTCGTTGCCGTCGACATCGATCGCCCGGAGACCGGAGCCGTCGAGAAACAGCGAAACGCCGGCCAGCTCCACCGGCCGGTCGTCGACCAGCCGGCGCCTGGCTTCGACGACCGGGAAGGCGACCGCGCCGCCGTCGGCCGTCGTCACGCCGATCACATCGGTCTGGGGGAACAGCCTCGGATCGACCGTGCCCGTCGGGAAGATCGGGCCGCCGTCGTCCCGGCCGCCCAGCGGGTCGAAGGGATAGTCGGCTCCGGCTCCGTTGCGTCCCGCCATGACCGTTGTCTGCGGATGGTCCGCCTTCCATGTCCCCCACGACGAGGTCACGGTGGTGATCGGCTCGAGCACGATGCCGGCCTCCCGCCAGGGCCCGGTTCGGGCCTCCCCGGTGAAGGTGTCGATCATGGAACGGGAGGTGAGGTCGAACATGATCTTGTTCGACCGGTTGAGCAGCCCGCTGGTTCGCAGCACGGCCGGCTGCAGGTCATCGGGCACGGGATCGAGGCGGTAGGCCTGGCCGGAGCCGCACAGGGTGCAATAGGCCAGGGCGATCCGCTCACCGCCGAGCTCGTCGTTGACGAGCTCGTGAGTCTCCATGATGTGCAACGGGTAGGCCCGGGACCGGCCGCCGACGGTCACCCCGATGACGGTGTCACCGTCTGACAACCAGTCGACGTCGGGGGCCGGTTGGGCCGGTGGATCGTCGAGGGCGGCGATGCATTGGCAGCTGTCGTCGGACCCGAACGGCCGTCCGTCGGCGAGCACACCGCCGAAACCGACCAGCCGCCAGTCGATCTCGGCCCGCTCGTCGTCGAAGAACGGCGCCCAGGTGGGGTCGACGGCGATGAAGATGTCGCGCTTCCAGGCGGCGTAGCCCGGTGGGGCGGGGCGATCGACGGCCAGGAGGTGGTTGTTCAACGCCAACCAGGCGGTCCGGGCCGACAGCTCGAGGCCACCGAGCCGGGAGCCGGCCTCGATCAGCGCATCGAACTCCGGCCCTCGACCGACGAACCGCAACCCGTCGGCGATCAGCCAGGCCACACGGTCATCGTCGATTCGGCTCACCCGATTGATGACCTCGGTGTCGATCGGGTTGAGCGGCTCGTAGATCCGGGCTGCGATCCTGGCCACGTAGGCGTCGATGACCACTTCTGCGCCGACCGGGAGTGGCCGCCGCCCGGTCGCCGATTCGGTTGCTTCGGCGGCGGCGATCGTGTGGGTCGACGTCACCCCGTCCCTCGACGCGGGGATCGGGTCCGTCTCGTCTTGATCGACAGAACAACCGGCGGCCACCGGGACCGTGGCCAGCACGGCGCACAGGACCGGCGCCCACGACGCAACGTTGATCGACCGCTTGAAGGCGGCGCCGCCGTCGGCGTCTGGCGACGAGTCGGTGATGGCCGGTCCATGGCAGTGCAAACCCCGCCACCCCCCGTCGGCTTCCCCGCCGCCGGCATCCCCAAGCCGGTAGCCACCGGCAAATTGCTCGGCCCGTTCGTGGCGGCCGTGGGCCGGATCGGCCCATCCGGGGCCGGGTTGTTAGATTGTTGTCATGACCCATCGCAACGCCTTCATGACCGACGAGCTGCAGGCCATCTACGACCAGACGGTCGAGTTCGTGGCCAAGGAGGTCACGCCGAACGGCGAGCAGTGGGAGGAGCAGGGCAAGGTCCCTCGCGAGGTGCTGCGACAGATGGGCGAGCTCGGCATGCTCGGTCTCCGGGTCCCGACCGAGCTCGGGGGCCTCGGTCTGGGGCCGCTGGCATCGGCCACCTTCTCGGAGGCTCTCGGAGCGTCGACCTTCGCCGGCTTCGATGTCACGGTCCTGGTCCACACCGACATGGCCGGGCCCCATCTTGTCAACTCCGGCTCACCGGAACAGCTCGAGAGGTGGATGCCCAGCGTGCTCAGCGGTGAGACGATCCTGTCGATCGGGGTCAGCGAGCCCGACGCCGGATCAGACGTGGCCGGCATCCGGACCAAGGCGGTCAAGGACGGCGACGGGCTGGCGGATCAACGGGTCCAAGACGTTCATCACCAACGCCGTCTACGGCGACATGACGATCCTGGCGGCCAAGACCAACCCGGACGACAAGTACGGCATCTCGATGTTCCTGGTTCCGAGCGACACCGAGGGGTTCACCGTCGCCAAGAAGCTCAACAAGCACGGCTGGCTGTGCTCCGACACCGCCGAGCTCTCGCTCGTCGACGTGTGGGTGCCGGACGAGAGCCTGCTCGGCACCGTCCATCGTGGGTTCTACGAGACGATGAAGAACTTCCAGAACGAGCGGATGGTGCTCGTCGGTATGGGGGTCGGGGCAGCCCAGGCCGCCATCGACATGACGAACGAGTACACCCAGAATCGAAAGGCGTTCGGTGGCCACCTGTTCGACCTCGGGGCGATCCGCCAGCGCATGGCCATGAATCAGGCCAAGGTCGACGCGGTGCGAGCATCGATGTATCACGCCGCATGGCTCGGCGAGCAGGGCATCGACAACGTCAAGGAGATGTCCGGGGCCAAGGCCTGGGGTTGCGAGGTGGTCAACCAGGTGATGTACGACTGCGTGCAGTTCCACGGCGGCATGGGCTACATGCGTGAGTCTGCGGTGGAACGGATGTACCGTGACGCCCGAATCCTGCCGATCGGTGGCGGTGCCACCGAGGTGATGCTGGAAGAGGTGGCGAAGCGCTCGATCGTCGGCGGCTGACCGGCCGGCCGGTTTGCGCATCGGTGGGACCCGTCCAAAGGCGCCTCCACCCGTTCAGCTCAGAGCACGTCGCGAACGTCGAGGATCAGCGCACTGATGGACAATGCGACCAGCAGACCGACCGTGGCGTAGGCCAGTGGCAACAGTCGGGCCACGTCGAAACGGATCGATCGGTCACCGGTGACCCGCTGCACGAAACCCTCGGCCGCTGCCACCACGGCGTGGGAACCGTCGAGCGGCGGCAGCGGTAGCAGGTTGATGGCACCGACGGCACAGGCCAGGATCCCGAACCACTGGAGGCTGGCCCCCAGGCCCAGGTCGACCGCCTGGCGGCTGATGTCGGCCTGGCCGACCGGTGAGAGGAAGCGCACCGGGGCCTCGGTCGACCCCGAGCCGTCGAGCAGGGCGGCCCCGTAGGCCCCGAGGTTCGACACCCACAGCCACAGCGCCTCACCGGTGGCGGCGACGACGAACCACACATCGGCGGTTCCGGTGGCCACGGCGCGGGTCAGCGACTGACCGTCGACCACCGCCGCCGCGGTGAACGCCACGAAGGCCGTGACCAGGTTGACGGTCGGACCGGCCAGGATCGTGGCCAACCTGCCCCGATGGGAGGCCGCCCGATAGGTTCCGGGCTCGGCGAAGCCGTCCGGCACCACCGATGTCGGCGTCAGACCCTCGAGCTTCACATAGCCGCCGAGAAACAGCGCCTTGATGCCGTAGCGGCAACCGCCGATCCGCACCGCCACCACCTCCGGCCCGAAACCCCAGAACAGCTCGGTCGGCACCATCCCAGACCGGCGGGCCACCACGAAGTGACCGACCTCGTGGGTGATGATGATCACGCCGAGGAAGCCGATCAGATACAGGCCGCTGGGAGCGAGAAGCCCCAGCCCGACCAGGGAGACCACCGTTGCCGCCAGCCACCCCGGATTGGCAGCCAGCTTGTTTCGGAGGCGATCGTCGCAGTCTCCCCGCAGGGTCAGCCCGGCACCACCGCCCAGCATCGTTGCCGCTTCCGGTCCTCGTCCCAACCTGGTTGCCACTTCGCCACCACCGCCTCGTCTGGATCGTGCTCGCAGGCGGACCGGGTCGCAGGCGCGACGGCGACGGCCCCTCGGTCACACCGGAGGTGACGTGATCCACCGAGACCCATGTAATCACAGCGCCCGGCGCACGGGCTGAAGTGATCTACCCCCCGAATGATCCGTATTGCCCTTTGTAGAACACCATCGGCGGGGCGTCCCTGCGGGGCTCCATGTGGAGCACCCGGCCGATGATCAGATTGTGATCCCCGGCCTCGACCACCTGCTCTATCCGGCAGTCGATCACGGCGTGGACGTCTGGCAGTATCGGGGCACCGCTGCCGGGGGCCGCGGCGTGCGCCAGGCCTTCGAACTTGTCCTCCGCCTTCGACGCCATGACCCCGCAGAGCTCGAGCTGATCCTGGCACAGGACGTTCACGCAGAAGTGGCCGGACTCCTTCATCGCTTCCCAGCTCCCGGACTCGGTCCCGAGGAAGAAGCCGACCAGGGGCGGGTCGAGGGAGATCGAGACGAACGAACCGATCGCAACCCCCACCGGGCCACCGGGCCCGGCGGCGGTCACCACCGTCACGCCGGTCGGCAGGTGGCCGAGGACGTTCCGGTAGTGGCCGGCGTCGATCTCGGGACTGGCATCTGGTGCTTCGGGCATCGTGACGACCTTTCGTTGTGCGATCGCAGGCTGTGACGGCGACGCGGTCGAGGACCGTTCGCAACCGAAGGATCCTACTGTCCGCCCCGGATGGTCCGCTAACGCTCCGCGGACCGCGGCGGCCGGACCGGCATCGGGGCCTGCTCAGCCCGTCGACCGCAGCCTCAAGCCCTCGGATCCGGCGATCACCTCGCAGCCTCCTGCGGCCCGCTCGGCGGCCAGCTCGCAGGCCCGATCGATCCACCGATCGTCGTGGGCCGGGTCGTGGTGGTAGAGCACGAGCCGCCGAGCCTCGGCGGCCAACGCAACCTCGACCGCATAGTCGACCGTGCAGTGACCCCACGTCGACTTCGAGGCATACTCCTCGGGCGAGTACTGGGCGTCGTGGATGAGGATGTCGATGCCACGGCAGGCCTCGACGACGTCGGGGGACACCACGAGCGAGCCGTCGAGCGGCTGCTGGAAGTCACTGATGTAGGCCACAGACGCCGACCCGGCGTCGATCCGGTAGCCGTTGGTCGGCCCGACATGGGTCACCGGGAACACCTTGATTGTCGCCGAGCCGATGTCGAAGCTCTCCTGCGACATCTCCCGGAATCGGAATCGCCCGGGGAGCCGGCCCAATTCGACCGGGAACAACGGCGGGGCCAAGGCGGCGGCGAAGCAATCGGCGAGCGAGCGATCGACCTGGACCGGGCCGATGATCTCCATATCGGACCCCGGCTGCAGGACCGGGGCGAAGAACGGCAACCCCTGGATGTGATCCCAGTGGAGATGGCTGACGAGCGCGGTGCCGATGAACGGCTGGCCGGCAGGCAGCGTTTCTCCGAGGTAGCGCAGGCCGGTACCGAGGTCGCAGATGATCGGTCCCTCCCCCGGGACCCGGACCAGGACGCAGGAGGTATTCCCGCCGTACCGGGCGATCGCCGGGCCGTGGCACGGTGTCGATCCCCGTACCCCGAAGAACGTGACGTCGAGCATCGCCGAGGCATCACCCCGCTCCGGGCATCGATCCCTCGGCTCTACGTTGACTTGACGCAATCTTTCTCCCCCGGGGATGTCATCGGAGGTTAGTGCATTCACAAGCCGGACCGGCTGGGGCTGTGAAGAACGTCTCAGCAGTCTTGTAACGGCGGCGTCGGTTAGACCGCGGTCGGCGTTGGGCATAGGTTGGAGCTTGAACGACGAAAGGAATCGCCCCTGTGACCACGGTCGAGAAGCCGACCGCTGCCCGACGGTCTGATAGCGGTGGTCAAGCGGGACTGCCCGACGTGTGTCCTGGTCGCTCCGGTGCTCGACCAGCTCAGCGACGGCGGCGTCGAGCTGACCGTCTACACCCAGGACGACCCGAGCTTCCCCGACGGCCGGGCCGGTGTGGTCGACGACACCGACCTGGCGGTGTCGTGGCATCACGAGATCGAGACGGTGCCGACACTGCTGCGAGTCGTCGGCGGAGTGGAGACCGACCGCATCGTCGGCTGGTCCCGTTCGCAGTGGCAGGCCTTCACCTCGATGGAGGGCCTGGGGCCCGACCTGCCGGAGCAGCGGCCCGGCTGCGGTTCGCTCTCGGTCGACCCGTCCCTGAGCGACCAACTGCTGGTCCGGTTCGGCGGGTCGAAGCTGTCGGGCCGCCGGATCGAGTTCGCCGCCCTGGAGGACGAGTTCGAGGCCGCGTTCGACCGGGGATGGACCGACGGCCTGCCGGTGGTGCCGCCAACCGAGGGCCGGGTCATGCGGATGCTGGAAGGCACGAGCCGCGCCGCCGACGAGCCGGTGGCGGTGGTCCCCCCTCATCTCAGCGAGGTCACCGTGGAACAGGTCGCGGTGAACGCGGTCATGGCCGGCTGCAAGCCCGAATACCTGCCGGTGGTACTGGCCGCGGTGGAGGCGGCCTGCACCGACAGCTTCAACATGCACGGCCTGCTGGCCACCACCTACTTCTCGGGGCCGATCATCATCGTCAACGGCCCCATCACCGGCCGGATCGGTATGAACGACGCCGGCAACGTGCTCGGCCAGGGCAACCGGGCGAACCTGACCATCGGCCGAGCGCTGCAGCTCGTCGTGAGAAACCTCGGCGGCGGGCGCCCCGGCGAAATCGACATGGCCGCCCTCGGCTCGCCGGGCAAGCTCGGTTTCTGCTTCGCGGAGCGGGAACACGATTCACCGTTCGAGCCACTTGCGGTTTCCAGGGGGCTGGCGCCGGGCACCGATGCGGTCACCCTCTTCGCCGGTCACGGACCGACCGCGGTGGCCGACCAGCTGTCCCGCAGCCCGGAGTCGCTGGCCCGCTCGATGGCGGCGTCGCTCCGGGGTGAGATGAACACCAAGCTGGCCATGGGCTTCGACGCCATGCTGGTCGTCGGCCCCGAACACGGTCGTATCTTCCGGGATGCCGGTTGGGATCGGGCTCGGCTCCAAGCCGAGCTCGACCAGCTGTTGACCCTCGACGGGGACGACCTGGTGCGGGGCGTCGGCGGGGTCGACGAGGGGCTACCGGCGGCCTTCGCCGGATCGAAGGTCCCGAAGTTCCGACCGGGGGGCCTGCACATTGTGCACGCCGGCGGCGACGCCGGGCTGTTCTCGGCCATCCTCGGCGGCTGGGTCGCAGGGCCGAAAGGCAGCGAGCCGACCACCCTCGAAATCAAGAAGTGAACCGAAACAGGAGCTGAAACTCGTGACAGACAATCCATCAACGAGCGGACCGACGGTCGTGCTCGATCCAACCGCAGGCAAGGCGGCAGCCAGCCTGGCAGCCGCCTCCCGGGTCCCGTCGATCCAGGGTTTGACCGTCGGGTTGCTCGACATCTCCAAGCCCCGGGGCGATGTGTTCCTCAACCGGCTGGAGGAGCTGCTGACCGAACGGGGGGCCAACGTCGCCCGTTACGTGAAGCCGACGTTCTCCAAGCCGGCCCCGGTCGATCTTCGCCACGAGATCGCCGCCAACTGCGATGCGGTGATCGAAGCGCTGGCCGATTGAGGCAGCTGCACGTCGTGCAGTGTGCACGACATCACCGACATCGAGCGTCGCGGTGTGCCCGGCGTCTTCGTGGCCAGCAGCGTCTTCGTCGACGCAGCCCAGACCCAGGGTGAAGCGCTGGGGTTCCAGCCCCAGCGGGTGTTCGTGGAACACCCGATCCAGGATCGCACCGACGACGAGATGCGGACCATCGCCGACAAGGCGGTGGAGGCTCTGGTCGAACGGTTGACAGAGGCCTAGGAGCTGACCGGCTCGAGGTCAACGGGCACGATCATCGGGCGAACCGGGGAGGGCGAATCCTTCCCCGGTCGAGACCGCCAGCCCATCGGCCACCACGGTGGCCGCGACCCGGCGGGCCCGCGCCGCGTCCCGCGGCCAGCCCATGACCGTTGCCAGGTCGCGTTCCGCCACCGGACCTGACGCCAATGCCTTGACCAGCCTGCCCCTCCCCTGGCGGTCGCTGCCCTGGAACCGCGATTGGCGGCCAGACACCGCGGCCGAGCCGACCGCCGGGTCCGGCTCCGGCCAACCGGAGCGAGCCCAGTCACAGACACCCCGCAGTGGGCAGCGGTCGCAGGTCGGCGTTCCGGCGGTGCAGAACCGGGCGCCGACGTCGAGCATGGCCTGGTTCCAGGCCCACGGGTCGGCGCCGACGTTGCCGTCGGCCAACCGCTGGGCCTCGCCGGCGGCCAGCGAGCGACCTGCGGTCCTGGCCAGGATCCGAGCCACGTTGGTGTCGAGCACCCCATCGGACAGTTCGAATGCGAAGACCCTGATGGCCCTGGCGGTATAGGGCCCGATGCCCGGCAACGCCAGCAGCTCCGGCAGGGAGTGGGGGAACCGACCGTCGTGGTCGCCGACCACCGAGGCGGCCAATCGGTGGAGATACACGGCACGGCGGTTGTAACCGAGGCCGGACCATTCATCGATCACATCGGCCGTCGGCGACCCGGCACAGACCACCACCGTCGGGAAACGGCGGAGAAACCGGTGCCACCGGGGAACCACCCTGGGCACCTGGGTCTGTTGCAACATCATCTCGGCCACCACGACGGCCCAGGGATCACGGGTGTGGCGCCACGGGAGATCTCGGCCGTGCTCAGCGAACCACCGTGCCAGGTCGACCGACCTGAGATCGGCATGCCGGGTCCGGTCACCATCGCCGGGATTCCCCCTGGCGGTTACTGGTCGGCCCAAACCTCGTCACCGTAGGGACGCTTGCGAGCCGGGACCGAATCCCGTTTCCAGACCAGCACCTTGCGCTTGAAGTAGCAGACCTCTTCGCCCCGCTGGTTCAAACCCTTCGTCTCGACCTCGACGATGCCCCGATCGCCCTTGGATGACTCCCGCTTGCCGAGCACCCGGGTCTCGGCGTAGATCGTGTCGCCGTGAAAGGTCGGTTTCGAGTGGCGTAGCGTCTCGACCTCGAGGTTGGCGATGGCTGCCCCCGACACGTCCGGCACGCTCATCCCGAGCACCAGCGAGTACACCAGGTTGCCGACGACGACGTTCTTGCCATGGACCGTCTCGTTCTCGGCGAACCATTGGTTGGTGTGCAACGGGTGGTGGTTCATGGTGATCATGCAGAAGAGATGATCGTCGGCCTCGGTGATGGTCTTTCCCGGCCAGTGCCGATAGATGTCACCCGGTTCGAAGTCCTCGAAGTAGCGGCCGAACGGACGCTCGTGTACTGCCATTGGGACACCTCCTCGGCCGAGGGTAACCGCGGCCACCGGAGCCCGGTCAAGTCCCGGCCGACCGCCCGGGCGGTGGTGGCGGCGCCGTGACCTCGGGGCCGATGTGAGAGGCGACGGCCGATCCATCTATTGTCGGGTCCCATGACCGAACCAGATCTTCAGCGGGCTGTGACGGCGATCGAAGCCGGAGCCCGGGTGGTCCGTGCCGCTACCAGGCAACTGGCCGAAACGAGCTCGATCGATGCCGACCAGGTCCTGGCCTATGACCTGGCCCATGCCGCAGCTGCGATCGAAACCGCCCGATCGATGATCGACTATGGAGCCAAGGGTGACCTGGAGGCCCGCCTGACCTGCGTCTTCGTCGCCGACGTCGTTGCAGACCTCGCGGCGAGGGTCTGGGGCCGGGAATCGCTGTGGGGCGTTGGCATCGATGCCCTGATGCCAACCACGGAGTTCGTTTCGGCCTGGCGTGATCCTGCGGTTCTGGCCGATCTGGCATTCGAGGACGGCCCCCGCCATCTCGATTCCGAATTCGATCTGGTCCAGGAGACATTCCGGCGGTTCGCCGAGGATCGGGTCGCGCCCGAGGCCGAACACATCCACCGCACCAACGACGACATTCCCGAACCACTCATCCAGGGATTGGCCGAAATGGGACTGTTCGGGCTGTCCATCCCCGAGGAGTACGGCGGCTTCGCCACCGGCGGGGAGTCCGACTTCTACGGCATGGTCATCGCCACCGAGGAGCTGAGCCGGGCATCGCTGGGAGCGGCAGGCTCGCTGATCACCAGACCGGAGATCCTGGCCCGGGCCCTCGAAGCCGGCGGCACCGAGGCCCAGAAGCAGACCTGGCTTCCCCGCCTGGCCGCCGGCGAGGTCATGAACGCGGTGGCGGTCACCGAACCGGACTATGGCTCCGACGTGGCCGGGGTCAAGGTGTCGGCGACCCGGACCGATGGCGGTTGGCTGATCAACGGGGTGAAGACCTGGTGCACGTTCGCCGCCAGGGCCGACATCCTGATGCTCATCGCCAGGACCGACCCCGACCGGTCAAAGGGCCATCGTGGCCTGTCGATCTTCATCGTGGAGAAGGATCGGGCCGATGGCCACGGCTTCGTACTGACCCAGGGCGGGGCCGGGGGCTCGGGAACGCTGGAGGGGCGCCCGATCGACACCCTCGGCTACCGAGGCATGCACTCCTACGAGTTGGCGTTCAGCGACTGGTTCGTGCCGGCCGAGAACCTGATCGGCGAGAGCCAAGGTGAGGGGCGGGGCTTCTACTACCAGATGGCGGGCTTCGAGAACGGGCGGTTGCAGACCGCGGCCCGCGCCGTCGGGGTGATGCAGGCGGCGTACGAGGCGGCCAAGTCCTACGCCACCGATCGGGTGGTGTTCGGCCAGCCGATCGGTGACTACCAGCTGACGAGGGCCAAGCTGACCAGGATGGCGGCCATCATCCAGGCCTCCCGGCAGTTCGCCTACTCGGTTGGCAAGATGATGGCCAAGGGCGAGGGCAAGATGGAGGCCTCGATGATCAAGGCCTACGTCTGCAAGGCGGCGGAGTGGGTCACCAGGGAGGCGATGCAGATTCACGGCGGCATGGGCTACGCCGAGGAGTACCCGGTGAGCCGCTACTTCGTCGATGCCAGGGTGCTGAGCATCTTCGAGGGGGCGGACGAAACGCTGTGCCTGAAGGTGATCGCCAGGACGCTGATCGCCACAGCACGAAGACCAGTAGCACGACCAAGCCGGCGCGACCGGGCATCGGGGGTGCCCGGTCGGACGGTCGGTATCGAGGAGGGTTCGGACGATGAAGATCGCAGTGATCGGAACCGGTGCGATGGGCTCGATCTACGCCGCCATGCTGTCCGATGCAGGCAACGAGGTGTGGGCCGTCGACACCTGGGCCGAACACATCGAGGCCATCAGGGAAGGAGGGCTGCGGGTCGAAGGACCCCGGGGCGACCGGACGGTGACCACCGTCAACGCCACCACCGACCCGGCAGACGCCGGGGCCTGCGACCTGTACATCATCGCCACCAAGGCGGCGGGGGTCGGCCCGGCGGCCAAGGCCATCGCGCCGCTCCTCGGCCCCGAAGCGTTGATCCTCACCATTCAGAACGGTCTCGGTGCCGGCGAGCGCATCGCGGAGCACCTGCCGACCGAGAACGTGCTGCTCGGCGTGGCCGAGGGTTTCGGGGCGTCGATGGTCGGTCCCGGCCACGCCCACCACAACGCCATGCGGCTGATCAGGATCGGTGAGCTCGGTGGCGGTTCGAGCGAGCGGTTGGGTCGGCTGGTCGAGCTGTGGGCTTCTGCCGGGTTCGAGGTGGCCGGGTTCGACGACATCGACCAGCTCATCTGGGAGAAGTTCCTTTGCAACGCCACCCTGTCCGGTCCCTGCACGGTGTTTCGGTGCACCGCCGGTGAGCTCATGGACGAACCGGATCGGTGGGCGGTGGCGCTTGGCTGCACCCGGGAGGTCTTCGACGTCGGAAACGCTCTCGGCATCAACTTCTCGTTCCAGGACCCGGTGGCCTACATCACCGAGTTCGCAACCCCGCTTCGGGACGCCCGGCCGTCGATGTTGCAGGACCACCTGGCCCGGCGACCCTCCGAGATCGACGCCATCAACGGCATGGTCCCGGTCCTCGGGCGCCAGGTCGGCATCGCCACCCCGTACAACGAAACGGTCAGCGCCGTGGTCCGAGCCATCGAGGCAGGCTGGTAGGAGGCCAGGCGGCCGGTCCCGGCGCCGACGGCTTCTGACCCGCTGTGGACCCGCCACTACGATGCCACCCATGGATCTGGTGATCGAACGCGGCACCGTCGAGTCAGACGGCGAGGACATCTACTGGGAGTTGGTGACAAACGGCGACGGGGACCAGCGGCCGGTCGTGGTGTTGTCCCACGGCGCAGGCGGGACCCATGCGGTGTGGTACCAGCAGATCCCGGCCCTCGGACGGGCGTTCCGGGTTCTGACCTGGGACAGCAGAGGGTTCGGCAATTCGACCAACCGCAAGGACGAGCCGAGCGCCGAGACCGCAGCGGGGGACCTGACCGCGGTGCTCGATGCGCTCGGCATCGACCGGGCCCACCTGGTCGGCCAGTCCATGGGTGGCTGGCACATTGCGGCCCTGGCCGTCGCCAGTCCGGCTCGGGTGCTCTCGCTGACCTTCGCCGACACCGTCGCCGGCTTGTGGACCCCCGCGTTGCGGGACGCCTTCGCCGCATTCAGCTCGGCGGGCGGGCTGGGTGGCGGCGGGCCGCAACCGATCGGCGGCCATCGGGCACTGTGGCCCGGGACGGCCGAACGCGATCCGGCCCACGCCTTCCTCTACCAGGCCCTCGGCTCGTTCCACACACCCCCGATGAACCGGCTGGCCACCACGATCAACTGGACCGTGGCCCACGAGCGGATCGCTGCGCTCGGGGTGCCGGTGCTGTTCGTCGCCGGAGCCCACGACGAGATCTTCCCGGCCCCGCTGCTGGCCGAATCGTGCCGGCTGCTCCCCGGCGCTCGATTCGTCGAGATCCCGGCGGCCGGCCACAGCCCGTACTTCGAACAGCCCGACCCATGGAACGACGCCGTCTCGTCGTTCCTCCTCCAGGGGTGAGCTCGGGTGGGCTCGTCGCGGTCGGCGCCGGCCGGGCCGCCGACCGCATCACCTCAGCAGGTCACCGAACTCGGGATTGTCCCGGATGTGACCGGCGGCAAAGCCACACAACGGCACCACCCGTCTGCCGTCGGCCCGAACGATGTCGAGCAGGCCGTCCATCAGCCTTGCCCCGTAGCCCTGACCGCGGTGTTGGATCAGGGTCTCGACGTGGGGAATCACCACCGTCTCGTCCTGTTGGTGGTACTCGGCGAAACCGACCACTTCGCCCCTGCGGCGCAGCAGGAACCGGCCACCGTCCACATCCTCGGTGACGGCGAAGTCGCCCTCGGCATCGACGGCCGGGTCGGACGGGCTGTGCTGTGATGCTGCGCTCATGGCCGGTACAACCGCAGACCCGGGCCCGGTGTTCCCTGGCCGGGTCGCCACCTGCTTGCGAGGGGTCGGTGCGATCATCGGCCGTTGAATCGAGCGGTCCGCTTCTCCATGAACGCCTGGCGGCCCTCGACGTAGTCCTCGCTCCGGAAACAGGCTTCGACCATGGCATCGACCCGGCCGAGGTCGCGGCGATCGGGGTCCTTGACCGCCTCCTGCACCGCGGCCTTGGCCGCCTTGACCGTCAGCGGAGCGTTGGCTGCGATCTGGTCGGCCAGTTCGCCAACCGCAGCGTCCAGCTCGGCCACCGGCACCACCCGATTGACGAGCCCCATGGCCGCCGCCTCCTCGGCGGTGAAGCGCCTGGCCGACATCATGATCTCGTTGACCATCGCCGGTCCGACGAGGCCGACCAGTTTGTGGATACCGGCGAATCCGTAGCCGAGGCCCAGCCGGGCGGCCGGGATGGCGAACTGCCCGTCGTCGGCCGAGATGCGTATGTCGGCGGCGAGGGCGGTTGCCAGACCACCGCCCATGCAATAGCCCCTGATCTTGGCGATCAGCGGCTTCTCGAACCGGGCGAAGGCCCGGCCGGCCTCGGCCGCGACGGCGTCGAAGCGGGCCCGCCCCTCCGGTGTCGACCGGTGGGTCTCGAACTCGGAGATGTCGGCTCCTGACACGAAGGCCTTGTCCCCGGCGCCCTGCATCACCACCACTCGCACCGCGTCGTCGGTGGCGAAGGCGTCGAGGATCTCCACGATGGCTTCGTTCATCTCCAGCTTCATCGCATTGCGGCGTTCGGGATTGTTGAAGGTCATCCGGCCGACACCGTCGGCGACCTCGGCCAGCATGTAGGGGGTGGCCAGATCCAACTCCGTTGTGCTCATGGCATCCATCATCGCCGATCGATGAGCTCGGTTCGATTCCCCAGCCGACACCGGGTGGCCGGCCGGGACGACGAGGGCACCGTCACGTGGCCCATGGCGGCCGGTTGGGGCTAGCGTCTGGCCATGAACCAAGCAGCCAACAATCAGATGCCCGCCATTTCGCTGGCCGCCGTACCGGGCCGCCGCAAGGCCACCGTCGAGTTGGCGGCCGAGATCGAGCGACGTGGATTCAGCGGCATCTTCTGTCCCAGCTTCGGAGACGCGATGGGGCTGTGCCTGTCGATCGCCCACGTGACCGAGCGGGTGGAGATCGGCACCGCCATCCAGCCGATCTATTTCCAGCACCCGACGGCTCTGGCAACCAGCGCCGGCTATCTCCACGAGATCGCAGACGGTCGGTTCCGGCTGGGTCTCGGCGTCACCCACGGCCCGGTCCATCAGCGCCTCGGCATGGCGGTCGGCAAACCGCTGTCGGACATGCGCGACTACGTCTCCGACATGCGGGGGGCGGCAAAGCAGGCGGGAGGACTACCTCCGATCACGCTCGCCACCCTCCGGGACAAGATGGTCGGCCTTGCGGTCGAGGTGTCCGAAGGGGCGGTTTGGGCCAACGCCTCGCGCTCCAGGATGGCCCACTCGATCGGCTTGATTCCCCAGGATCGCCTGGATGAGGGCTTCTACATCGGCAACATGATCCCCACCACCATCGATGACGACCGGGAGGCCGGAGCGGCCAGGAACCGGGCCACCCTCTCGGGCTACGTGACCCTGCCGAACTACCGGAACTACTGGAAGGACGCGGGCTACGAGGAGGAGATGGGGGCCGTCGAAGTTGCGATGGAGGCCAAGGACAAGGACGGCATCATGGCCGCCATGTCGGATCGTTGGCTCTCCGACTGCACGCTCTACGGCTCGGTCGGCGAGGTTCGCGAGGGTGTCGAAGCCTGGTTCGACGCCGGCGTTCCCAGCCCGATCCTGGTGCCGTCTTCGACGTCTGGCGGGCAGATGAAGGCGTTCGAAGAGGTGTTCGCCGCATTCGAATAGGGCCTGCACCGTGATCCCCAGGTGATCCGGGCCTCAGCGAGCCGGCTCGAGCCGACCATCGGCCAGGGTGCCCCGGTGGCGGGCGCTCAGGTGGGGACGGTGGACAGGAACGTGTACGAGCAGTGCTCGGTCCAGCACCGACCGTCCCAATAACGATAGACGGCCTGATCATCGGGGTCGTAGTACCACCCTGCGCCGGCGTTGCGCATGTTTTCGGCCTGATCCGGCTGGTCCCAAACCCGGTTCGTTTCGGCCGATGTGGCGTTACCCATGCTCCGACAGTAGCCCGGGGCCCCGACACCGGCCGGCAATCCCGAGCGGCCGTGGCCACCGACCGGTCGCAGGGTCCCGTCGAGCCGCTCGGCCAGTGTGGTTTCAGCCAAGATTGCAGCTTCGCGACAAGCATCGCGCCGGGCTCGGAATCGGTCGACGCCGGCGACGCCCGATCAGGAGAGCTCGACGAGGAGCTCCGGTGCCCAGGCCAGAGTCGGCGGGGTGACGTCGGAGACCGGGATCGGTCCTTGGGGGGTGATGAGCCGGTCGACCAGGCCGAAGGACAAAACCTCGTTGGGAGCCAGGAAGGCGGGCTGGTCGGGGTCGTCGATCCGTTCGACGATCGCCTGCCAGTACTGCTCCAGCAGGCTGCGACCGACGCCGACCACCAACCACACCGGCTTGTTGAGGGCTTTGGCGGTGGCGGCCAGCCCGACCGATCCAACATCGACCAGGGCGGCCGCCGTCCCCGAGGCCCCGGCCTCGATGACGATCAAGTCGGATTCTTCGACGATGCCGGCCAGCTTGGCGGCGTCGACGTCCTCGACGTCGACGTCCTGGCGCTCGAGCCTGCGGACGACCGATGCTCCCTGGCCCTCGACGTCGACCACCAGGACCCGTACGTCACCCCGCCTCGGCAAGGCGGAGACGGTGATGTCCGGCCAACCGGAGATGGCGACGGTGGCGCCATCGGGTAGACCATCGACAAGGTGCCGGCCCGTGCGGTCCTCGTGGAGATCTTCGATGATGGCCCGGGCCTCGGACCGGGCATCGGCGGCGGTGACCATTCTGGCGCACATCCACCACAGCGGTCCCACAGCGGGCTGGCGGGTGAGCAGCCGACGGCAGGCGGTGAGCATTGCGCCGGGATCCCGGCCGAACACCGACAGTGCCGAGGCCGCCTCCTGGACCAGGAGTCCGCCATCGGCGCTGCTGGCCCGTGCAACGTAGCGGAGCTGCTCGATCGGGTGCATACCGCCTCACTTATAGCAGCTGGCGACGCTCCGCCCCTGATCGCCGCCGTGGCCGTTGCGCCGACCTGCAGCCGCCCGGCCACTCGGCTGACCGACCGAATCGTCGGGTCAAGGTCTGGGCGGCTGTCGACGCCGATGGGCCACGAAGGCGATGGCCGGGCCGTTGGGGTGATCGGTGTTGTGGAACGCGGTGGCGGCGATCTCGAAGTCGTGGCGATCGAACAGGTTCTTGATGTCGTCCAGGCGCAGCCAGTTGCCGAACTCACGGCCGGCGCCACAGAATCCGCCCCAGCCGAGGGCGTCGAGATAGTCCTGGCGGTGGACGACATGCTCGTATCCCTCGTAGTCGACCGTGGACTCGACGGTGAACTTGCGGGACAGGTCCGGTCCGATGGCATCGATCAGCGCCCGGTCGAAGTAGTGCGTCCAGACGAACACCGTGTCCGCCGAGTTGCACAACAACTTGATGTGCTCGGCCGGATGTTCCATGTGGTAGAGCACCCCGCAGGCGACGACCAGATCGAACCGGGTTCGCGATTCGGCCATGAAGCGGTTGAAGTCTCCCAGCAGGAACCTGGACCGGCGGGTGCCGAGGATCTCCTTGGTGACGAGGCACTTCAGGAAGGCCCGCTCGTTTGCCTCCACCGCCACGATCTCCGCTGCGTCGTACCTGGTCTCGAGGGCGTAGGTGTGGCCACCTTCGAGAGGACCCAACTCCAGGATGCGGCGACCGGCAACCCCGCCCAGGGTCTCGACCATCCACTGGATCCTCGGATCCTCGAACAGACCGGCGAAACCACCGCTGTCGGCCCGGGCTTCGGCCGGCAACACCGAGGACCAATCCCCTTCGAACACGTCGATTGCGTTCTGCGGGGTGGGGAAGCGATCGCAGTACCTCTCCAGGATTTCCAGATTCGGTGCGGTGGCGCTCGGGGTCGGATCGGCCATATCGGTGCTCCTCGGGCCGATCCGGTGCTCGGCGGAGCAGGCGAACGGCGTAGCGGCGGCGGCGAGACGACAGGCGGCACCGGATGCCGGGGCATCGGCGGTCCGACAGGCCTCGCCGGCACCACTGTAGACGCTGTGTTGAACGGCACGGCGACGCCACCTTCCCGGCCGAGGCCGGGCCGGCCGGTCACGGTGCCGTCGGGCGGCAGATTCGCCGGCCGACGTCTAGGCTCACCTTGATGACAAATTCCGGTGTTCTAGGTGCTCGGGTTCGGACTCCGGGCCGATCTGCGCTAGTCTCGCCGCCCGTGGCCGTAGCTCCAGCCGATTTGGTTCTAGACTCGCTCAGAGGCGACGGATACCCGCTCAGAGACTGGCTGACGTCGTGTTCGATGTGCCTGGTGGCGATCGATCCGTACACCCACGAGAGCGCGTGGATCCTCGAGACCGCGGGCCGGATTCTGGAGCACTACTCCCCGGCCGACGTCCGGGTCGGTTGGCTGGCCACAACCGACGAGGACGGCTGCCGACAATTCCTCGGACCGTGGGCTGAACGGTTCCTGACCTTCCCCGATGCGGAGCGGGAGGCGGTGACGGCGCTCGGTGTCGAGCGGCTTCCCGCGTTGGTCCACATCCGCTCGGACGGCAACCTCACCGTGGTCGACGGTTGGGACCCGACGGCGTGGCGGGCGGTGGCCGAAGAGCTGTCGGCCAACCTGGCGTGGACCCGGCCCACGATCCCCCAGCCCGGTGACCCGACACCCTATGCCGGCACCGACGTCAAGGGCGACTGAGAGGCGCTGCCACTTCGGCGTCGGCACCTGGGGTTCACACGGCAACGCCTCGACGGCGAAAGGATCGACCTCGACCAGCGGTCGTTGCCCGGTCGGCGGGATCCGATGGCGCTGAACGCCCGGCTGATCCGAGTGCTGCGGGGGGTTCGCCGATGGCGCGGCCAGGCCCCGGACACCCCGATCCCGGTCGACCAGGATCTGCCTGACGGCGACTGGCGTCATCTCGGTTCGACCATCGACGCCACCGTCGAGAACCGGGGCGGTCCTGTGGCGTCGCGCCACCGTGCCAGAACCATCGCCCTGACCTACGCCGGGCTCAACGCCACCGGTAGGCTCCGGTTCCTCCAGCGGCTGGCCGACGACTACGGCCATGACGACAGCGCGGTCGACCGGGCGATAGACGCAGTGCTGGCCGCAGACGATCCACAGCAACGGCGAGCCGCCGAGTCGCTGCTGCGGACGACGCTACGACCCCGCAGGGAGGTGCTCTTTCGACGGCTGGCCAGCCTCGACGGTGGTCTGCCGTTCCTGGTCGAGATGCGAGCGGATCTACTCCCCCACCGCCGTTCGTCTCCCGGGCTGGCCGCGGCAGACGCCGACCTCCGATCCATCCTCGAGGGCTGGTTCGACGTCGGCATGCTCCGCCTCGTGCGCCTCACCTGGGACACCCCGGCCTCGTTCCTCGAGAAGCTGATCGAATACGAGGCGGTCCACGCCATCGAATCGTGGGACGACCTGAAGCGGCGGCTGGCCCCCGACCGGCGCTGCTACGCCTTCGTCCACCCCGGCATGCCGGACGACCTGCTGATCTTCGTCGAGGTGGCGCTGACGAAGAACATCGCAAGAGAGCTCTCGCCGCTGCTGGCTCCGGCCGCCGGGGGCCCGTTCGACGAGGCGGCGATCGACGAGGATGAGTTCGACACCGCCATCTTCTACTCGATCTCGAACTGCCACGACGGGCTGGCCGGCGTGTCGCTTGGCGATTTCCTGATCAAGTCGGTCGTCGAGGAGCTCAGCGCCGAACTCACCAGGCTGAAGACCTTCGCCACCCTGTCGCCGATGCCGGGCTTCCGGGCCTGGCTTCGGGAACTGGTCGATGGTGACGATCCGCTGCTCCACACGAAACGAGACGGGGCAAACGGCGGTCGGGGCCATGGCCCGCCGGGCGGGGATGGGAACCAACTCCGCTACGCGGTTGCCGAATTCCTCGATGGCCCGATGCCGGATGCCGACAGCCCGGCGATCGATGATCTCCGGGCCGATCTGCTTCGGCTGGCCGCCGAGTACCTGCTGCACGCCAGGACCGGCGACCGGGCCGCCGATCCGGTGGCCCACTTCCACCTCTCCAACGGTGCCAGGGTCGAACACCTCAACTGGATGGCCAACCCGAGCCCGGTCGGCTGGGATCGTGGCCTGGCCATGATGGTGAACTACCGGTACGACTTGAAAACCATCGAGCGCAATCACGACGCGTACGTGAACTCGGGCCGGGTGGCGGCCGCAGACGACGTCAAGGACCTGGTCGACGGCTGACCGTGTGACGCTGCCTCGACACCGAAGATGAGTTCTCGGGCCCGAGAAACTAGCTTGGCCAACAACGGGACAGAAGGAGTTCTTCCATGGGCCATCCTGGCGTACACGCCGCCACCAGAGGTGATCATCCGGCGATCGTCATGGCCGGTTCCGGCGAGACCCTGACCTACCGGGAGCTGGACGAGCGCTCCAATCGCCTGGCCCACCTGCTGCGGGCCGCAGGGCTGGCGCCCGGCGACCACATGGCGATCTTCATGGAGAACCAGATCCGGTTCATGGAGGTCATCTGGGCTGCGTTCCGCTCCGGGGTCTACGTGACGGCCATCAACAGCTTCCTCACGACGGACGAGGTGGCGTACATCGTCGACGACTGCGACGCCCGGCTGGTCGTCAGCTCCAGGGCCAAGGCCGAGGTGATCGGTGCCATCGACCAGCGATCGACGCCGAAGGTCGAACGGTGGCTGATGACAGATGGCGTCCCCGCAGCAGCGGCCGACGATCGGTCGTTCGGCACCGTTCCGCCGGATTGGGAGCCGTACGAGGACGCCATCGCCGAATATCCACCCACCCCGATCGAGGATCAGGTGCCTGGCACGGCCATGTTGTACTCGTCCGGGACCACCGGTCGACCGAAGGGCATCAAGCGGCCCCTGCCGGACCATCACATCGACGAGCTCGATCCCCGGACCGCCAACTTCTTCATCTCACGCTACCGGTACGGGCCGGACATGATCTACCTGTCGCCGGCCCCGATGTACCACGCCGCCCCGCTGGCCTATTCGAATGCGGTGCACCGGGTGGGGGGCACCCTGGTGATCATGGAGCGGTTCGACGCCGAACAGTGCCTGGCCGACATCGAGCGGTTCCGGGTGACCCACAGCCAGTTCGTGCCAACGATGTTCGTTCGCATGCTCAAGCTCGACGAGGCGGAGCGCAACGCCCACGACCTCTCGTCGTTGATCGTGGCGGTCCACGCTGCGGCGCCCTGCCCGGTATCGGTCAAGCAGCAGATGATCGATTGGTGGGGGCCGATCCTGCTCGAGTACTACGCCGGCACCGAGGGCAACGGTGCGACGTTCATCGACTCCCACGAATGGCTGGAGCGGCCGGGATCGGTGGGGAGGGTCCGAGCCGGCTCACTGCACATCTGCGATCCCGACGGCAACGATCTCGGCCCGGGGGAGATCGGTGGTATCTACTTCTCGGGCGGCGGCACCTATGAGTACCACAAGGCCCCGGAGAAGACCGCGGGTGCGATGCTGCCCGGTGGCAGGACCACGCTCGGCGACATCGGCTACGTCGACGAGGACGGCTATCTCTTCCTGACCGACCGCATGGCTCACATGATCATCAGCGGCGGCGTCAACATCTACCCCCAGGAGATCGAGGACACGCTGATCGCCCACCCTGCGGTTGCCGACGTCGCGGTGTTCGGCGTGCCGGACGCCGAGATGGGTGAGCAGGTCAAGGCCGTCGTCCAGCCGATGGACGGTGTCGAGCCCAACGACGAGTTGGCGACCGAGTTGATCAACTTCACCCGCCAGCACATCGCCCACTACAAGTGTCCCCGCTCGGTCGACTTCGAGGCCGAGCTGCCGAGACTGCCCACCGGCAAGCTGTACAAGCGACTACTGCGGGACCGCTACTGGGGCCAGCAGAACTCGACGATCGTCTGACCGGCAGGACCCGGCAGAACGGCCTGGACGGGCCGGGCCACCGGCGCCATGTCCCGTCGGGGAACGCCACTCACCGGTTCGGGCCGCGACTGCCGCTCGAGGGGCGGGGGGCGATATGGGCTCATGCGACTGCCGCTCGATGGGCCGGGGGGCGATATGGGCTCATGCCGCCGGCGTCGACGGGTCGGGCTCCGGGATGGCCGGTGAGTTGGCGACCCCGAGCGGCGCCCTGGCGGTTGGCGGAACCCGCAGCGCCTCCGCCGCCCGCTCGTTCTCCATGATCTTGGTCACCACCGCCTGCTGGGCCCGCTGGAACGACTCCCGGTGCTCGATGACGTGCTGCTGGGAACGCCGCAGCGGGTTGATCATGCCCCGGATCTCCGGGACCACGTAGCGGGCCACCAGGTCCCAGCTCCGGCGGGTGTTTTCGATGTTGGCCCAGTCGTGGACGAACCCGATGACGGCCCCGAAGCCACCGACGAGCTGGTGCAGCTCCCGAACCCGGTCGACGAGATCGTCCGGCGTCCCGATGACACCGATGGCACCATCGGAGAAGGCCACCTCGTCCACGGCCGCGTCAGGACTGCCGTAGGGCTCCGCCCCCTGGCGTTGGAGCGTCCCGACGGTGTATTCGTTGTGCCACCGCATCAAACCGTGCTTCGCCTGCTCACGAGCCTCCTGGCGGGTCTCGGCGATGTGAAACTGCATGACGATGCGCCAGTCGGAACGATCGACGGTTCGGCCGCTCGCCGCCGCCGCCTCCTCGGCGAAGCTCCACTGCAGGGGCAGGGCCTGGATCCCGGCGGTCGACAACGACCCGATGGACAGCACCCCCATGCCGTACTTCCCGGCCAGGGTCATCCCCGACGGGGACACCATCGAGGCCGCGGCCATCGGAATCTCGGTCTGGACCGGCAGCAGCTGCAGCGCCGCATCGTTGAGCTGGAACCAGTCCGACGAGTGGGTCACCCGCTCCTCCCCCGCCAGCAGCCGGCGGATCACGCCGATGGCCTCGTCCTGTCTGTCCCGTTGGACCATGGGATCGATGCCCATGGTGTGGGCATCCGATGGCAGGGCGCCGGGGCCGGTGCCGAGCATGGCTCGCCCGTCTGTCATGTGATCGAGCTGGACGATGCGCTGGGCCACCAGGAAGGGGTGGTGGTACGGCAGCGACACCACCCCGGTCCCCAACCGGATACGGCTGGTCCGCTGGCCTGCTGCGGCCAGGAACATCTCCGGCGAAGCGATCGTCTCCCAGCCGCTGGAGTGGTGCTCGCCACACCAGAACTCGTCGAAACCGAGGTTGTCGAGATGCTCGACGAGATCGAGATCCCGCTTGAGCTGGAGGGTCGGGTGCTCACCGACGGGATGGTGGGGAGCCAGGAACGAACCGAAACGAAGTGATCTCACCAGCCCGACCTTAGGGCTGGCTCGACGACCCTGGCCAGACGACGGTGGCACGCACAGCCGTCAAAACGACCGGAGCCGCCGGGGTGAACCCGACGGCCGTCGATCTGGGTGAACTCGGGTTGACGCTCCTACAGAGCGCGAACGTTCTTAGCCTCTTCGCCTTTGCGGCCGGGGGCGACATCGAACTCCACCCGCTGGCCTTCGTCCAGGGTCTTGTAACCCTCGCCGACGATGTTCGAGAAGTGCACGAAGACATCGTCAGCACCCTCACGGGAAATAAAACCGAAGCCCTTCTCGGCGTTGAAGAACTTCACAGTACCTGTAGGCATGACACTACTTTCGCTTTCAATGATCCGGCCCTTGTGACCCGATCCATGTTTACCTTAGATCGATTTGGCGCCGATTCCGCACAAACGCCTTCCACAACCTGTACCCGGCTGGTCCAGGCGGGATCTGCCGCCGTCGCCACGGCGGCACCACCCTCCACTGTCACTCCCCGGCTCCGCCCGCCCGGGCTCAGGTCAGTGCCTTGTTGATGGCCTCGGCCCCGGCCACGATGGCCGTCCCGGCTGCATCGTCGAGGGCACCGTAGGGGTGGGCCATCAGCCGGTTGGTGAGCTCGTCGGCCTCGGCCAGCAACCTGCGATCCTCCTCGCTGATGTGGGGGGCGCTCTGGTGGCCGAAGGTCTCGACGTCGTCCGGTCGTCGGATGGCGTGCGCCACCACGTTGTCGAGGCCGGTGGCGGTGATGGCGACCAGGTGCACGCTCCCCCGAAGCTCCCGCAGCACTGCGGTGTAGTGGATCGCCCTGGCCGGGACGTCCTCCGGTACCGGGGCGCTGGCGATGCCGGCGAACAACGGCAGGCCGGCCGGGCGGGCGGTGGCCACCACCTTTTCGGCTGCCGCACAGTACTCGGCCAACCCCGGCACGTCGGCCAGACGCTTACGGCCGAGGTCGGCGTTCGCCTGCAGGTAGGCCGCGGCGGCGTCCGCCGGCGCGACCCGGTCCTTGGCCGAGTTCCAGATCTTGTCGACCAGGGCGCTGGAGAAGTAGCCGAAGGCGCTCTCCACGACCTTGGCCGGCACGTCGCCCATCACCCCGCCACGACCGAGCATGTAGAACCGGAACCCGTCCAGGCCCAGCGCCTTGCCGACGGCCAAGGTTTCCGGGTTGAAATAGAACGCTGCGCCGGCCGACCCGATCGGATCGGCCACCGCCTTGACCACATCAGCTGTTTCCACGACGTCTTCCTGCTTTCTGTTCCAGTCTCTGTCGCTGCGCCGTACTGCGGGCCGGTCCTTGTGGCACCACCGACGCCAGCGGCCGGCCAGTCGGGACGGCCGGACCGGGCCACCGTAGGTCTCAGCCCGCCACCATTGCCAGCTGACGGGCATGGGCGACCACCCGGTCGGTGCCGTCCCAGATGACACCGTCCTCGACCAGGGTGGCCCCGGCGACCTCCCGGGTCCTGAACCGGCCCCGCAGCCAGCCCGGGACGGGGCGACGGCGGACATGGACCGTGAGCTCGATGGTCGGGACCCGGCCGGTCCGTCGCCCGACCAGTCCGAACAGCGAAGGGGGGAAGCTGTCGGCGAACAGCACCAGGCTCGTCGAATCGGGCTCCCGCCCGTCCCGGAAGCGAATCCAGCCGGCGGTTGCCGCCTCCCCCGCCGCCCCCGGTGTTGCGAACCGGGGGTCGATGCGGACCTCGACACGCGACAGCAGCGGCAACTCGACGCCCTGTACCAGTTCGAGCCGATCGACACATTCCTCGGGCGGTGGCATCGATGGCGGTTCGATCTCGAGTCCGTAGCCGTCGTCCGCCGCACCGTCGGCCGCGTCCGAGAGATCTCCGAAGGTGGCGATGGCTTCCAGCCTCGGCTTGCCGTGCTGAACCGACGACGCCCGGATCGAGGAGGTCCGCCTGCCACGGCGGATCACGTCGGTGGCGATCGCTGCCTCGGCGTCACCGACCGCGGGCCGCAGGAAGTGGACGGTGAACGAGATCGGATCGGGATGGCCGTCGACCTCGGCGGCCATGGCCCTGACCAGCGGTGAGGCGGCGTAGCCCCCGTTCGGGCTGTCGTTGATGTTCCAGTGCCGGTCGAGCCTGGCCCGCCACAGACCGGGACCGGTCGATTCGATGGCCGTCTCCCGGTCGAATGCCGAGTCGGCCCCCGGGTCGCGGCGCGGCTTGGCAGCAGATGTCGTCATCGGAAGAGCGATGGTAGCTTCGGGAGCCGTGGACTTCGATCTCGACAACCTGCCTGCAGAGGCGCTCACGTTCCTCACCGAGCGCCACCTGGCGACACTGACCACCCGCCGACCCGGTGGTGGGCCTCAGGTGACGCCGGTCGGCGTGACCTATGAGCCGGAGACCAGGCTGGCCAGGGTCATCACGTGGGCCACGTCCTACAAGGCTCGGTCGGTGGCGACCGACCCCGGCCAGCAGGTGGCCGTCTGCCAGGTCGACGGCGGGCGATGGCTGACCATCTACGGCCGGGCGACGGTGACCGACGAGCCGGCTGCGGTCTCCGAGGCCATTGGTCGCTACGCCGAGCGCTACAGCCAGCCGAAACAGCGCGACGACCGGGTGGTGATCGAGGTGTCGGTCGATCGCATCGTCGGAAGGGCCTGACCATGGCGGAGGCGATCGCCACCGATGAGACGGGGACGGCGAAACGGGTCATCGGTTTGACCGGCGGTATCGGTGCCGGCAAATCGACGGTGGCGGCGATGCTGGCCGAGCTTGGCGCGACGATCGTCGACTGCGACGAACTCGGTCGACTCGTCGTCGAGCCGGACGGGCGAGCCTACCGAGCCCTCGTCGACGAGTTCGGCGATGGCGTGCTCCAGCCGGACGGTCGCCTGGATCGTGCCGCTCTCGGCTCGATCGTGTTCAACGACCGGGAGGCCCTGGCCCGGCTCAACGCCATCACCCACCCGGCGATCGATGCCGAGATCGCGACGCTGATAGACGCCGCCCCCGGCGGGCCGATCGTTCTGGACATGGCGGTGCTCGTGGAATCCGAGCTCGGCAGAGGCCAGTATCAAGACGTGCTGGTGGTGGAGGCGCCGCCGGACACGAGGTTGACCCGGCTGAAAGCCCAACGGGACATGGCCGAGGAAGATGCTCGAGCCAGGATCGCCAGTCAAGCCACCGACGAGCAACGCCGCGCCGTGGCCGATCATGTCATCGTCAACGACGGGTCGACCGACGATCTTGCGGCAGCCGTCACACGGTTCTGGACCGAAGCCGCACTGGGCTGATTCCGAGACCGGCCATTCTCCAGACCCCGATGCAGCACCGAAGCGGGCGGCCGACCTTGTGCCGCTGATCGACATCCCGAGCGCGGCGATGGGCTCGAATCGGTCGATCGTGTTGCAATGGTTCAAGCCAGGGCGCCCGAGAGCCGAAGCTGCCTTCAACAATCCGGCAAATCGGCCGACAACCGACGACCGCACCAGTGGATCGAAACCGCAGGCGGAGATTCCGGCCGATATGGGTCGATTTCCCCTGCCGGCAGCAGAAGCGGCGAACCGGTGCAGTAGTCTGTGCCAGAAGCCGCTCAACGTTGCGCGGCGCAGGAGTAGGAATCATCATGCAGAGCAATACGGATCCGACGACCATGCTCGGCCGACACTCTCGGGTGCAGACCCCCGACGGCGTGATAAACGGCACGATTCTGGCGGTGGGTGCCAAGGGCGTTTCGATCGCCGTCGACCGTCATGTGGTGCGGGTCTCGCCGGCTGACGTCCATGGGATCAGCGCCGCCGGCTGATTTTCGAACCTCACCTCTGGCGGCCCGAAACAGCGGCGTCGTCGAGCCTTCCAAAGCCGCCGCCTCGGCCTTGCTGTTGCGTGCCCGTCGGGAACGGTTAGCTTTGTTGTCGACGAAGCCGATCACCGCTTCCCGGACTTTGGTGGACAACCACCGGCAAGCGGGAACGAGCGACAAGCGGCTTCAGCGTTGGAGGCACAGAATCGATGCAGGACCTGGAAATCACCTGGCCGGACGGCGTTGAGCGGTTTTCGGTTGCCGACTCGCCGATCCACCTCGGCCGGTCCTCGCAGGCTGCCATCCCACTGACCGAGAGTTCGGTCTCCCGTCGCCATCTCGAGTTGGCGTGGAACGGTACGACCTGGGTCGCAAAGGACTCGTCGACCCACGGCACCTACGACCCGATCGGGGTCCGGCTGGCCCCGGAGTGGTCGCTGACCACCGACACCACGGTCCGACTGGGCGGGCCGGAAGGGGTTCAGGTCCAGATCCGGCCGGTCGGCGGACCAGCCGTCGACATCGACCTCGTCTCCGAAATCGGCATAGCCCGGCCCCGACCAGGGGCCAACGGAGCCGCCAAGGTCCCCGCCATGCCCGGGTCGATCGGCCCGCAGGTTGAGCGACTCTCGGCACCGGTCGAGAGACCGGCCGGCCAGTCCCAGGCACCGCCGGTGCCGACGGCAGGCCAAGAACTGGAAGACCGGTCGAAGCCGGGGGGCCTGTTCGCCCCGGTCGATCGCAGCCAACGCGGCCAACCCGAGTCGCGGCCTCCCGGCGACTCGCTGTTCCCGGATCGCGGTGCCGGCCGAGTCGAGCGGCCGCTGGCAGAAGAAACCCCGCAGACATCGGGCTCGGCGGAGCTGCGAGCGCCAAAACAGTCGGCACCACCGAGCCCCAGCCATCGATCGCCGGCCAGATCGAAGATCCTCTCCGACGCTGAACCGGAACGAACGCCGGGCCCGGATGACAACCCCGCGCCGGACCCACCGGCCCGGTCGGGTGGCAACGGGTCCAGCCTGCTCGGTCCCGGACCGACCGGCGGCTTCCCGGCGGTGAGCATCGATCCGAACAGCACCATCATCAGTGATTCGACGTTGCGCTTGAACGTCGGTGGCCAGGACTACTCGTTCGTTCCCGGCGCCGAGGTCACCGTTGGCCGGGACCCGTCGTGCCTCGTCCAACTCGACGAGCGTCACTCCCTGGTCTCCCGCCGTCACCTGAAGCTGACCTTCGACGATGGGCACTGGTGGCTCGAGGACTTCTCGAGCAAGGGAACCTTCGTCAACGGCCAACAGCTGAGGAAGAAGAAGCCCTATCGGGCCGATGGTGCATTCGTCGCCAACCTCGGCGACGACGACGCCGGCACCCCGATGCGGATCATCACCGCCGGTGAGCACCGAGCACCTCACAACCGAAACACGGCGGCCATCGCCGGGCTGGCGGCAGCGGCGCTGATCCCCTTGATCATCCTGGCCGTGCTGTTGACCAACAACGGTTCGTCGTCGAGCGAACCCGATTTCGCAACCGCCAAACGATCGACGGTGATGCTTTTCGGCACCGATGGTGGCCAGGGCTCCGGGTTCATGGTCTCCGACGATCTCATCCTGACCAACCAGCATGTGGCGGTGCTCTCGCCCCAGATGCTGGTCGGCGTTTCCCGCAAGGCCGATGAACCGGCGCAGATCGAGTACGCCACCGAACTGGTGGCCAATCATCCGTTCCTCGACCTTGCGGTGCTGCGGATCTCGAACCCTGTCACGATGACCGGGGACGGACCGGAGATCTCGTCCGAGCCGGTCGGCGACATCAACCTGCCGTCGGCGACCATCGGCGACTCGACCGATGTGACGATCGGCGACCGGGTGTTCAACACCGGGTTCCCCGGTCGGCTGTCGATCACCAGCGCCGACGACGCCGGCGACCTCCGGTTGCCATCGGTGGTGGCAACCAGCGGGGAAGCGGCCAACTTCGCCATCTGGCCCGGCTGCTCGAACCCCGACTTCGAGCTGTTCATCCCATCCGACTCCCCACCCGGGGTGGCGTGCTCCGCCGGCGGGGACCTGAGAAACGGAGTTCTGTTGGCGTCGTTCTTCTCCAGCGGCCAGGGCGCATCGGGCAGTGCGGTGTACCACGAGAACGAGGTGGTGGCCGTGGTCTATGCCGGCGCGGCAGAGGAGGACAACGCAACCCTCAGCATCACCACCGCCGTCTTCGGGGACTGGTTGTCGGAGATCATCGAGCAGAACCCGTAGCATCCTGCCACGGGGAGCAACCCCGGCCCGGCCAACGGCCACGTAGAGTGGCTGTTGGCCCACCTGGGGCGCGCCATCGGCCGCACAGCCGGACTACACTGGCAGGTCGGGATGGAGGAACCTTGACTCTGAGCGTGAGCAACCTTGGGATCGATGGCCTTGAGGACGTCGAGCAGATCGGAACCGGCGGATCCTCCCGCGTCTACCGTGCCCGCCAAGCCGACCTCGACCGCATCGTTGCGGTCAAGGTCCTGAACCTCGGCCACGATCAGAACGTTTCCAAGCGGTTCGACCGGGAGCGCAAGGCCATGGGTCGGCTGTCGCTCCACGAGGGCATCGTGCCGGTCTACTCCAGCGGGATGACCACCCACGGCGAGCCGTACCTGGTGATGCCGTACTACGCCAACGGTTCCCTCCAGGACCAGATCGACGCCGGGCCGATGGAATGGCAGACCGCGGTCAGCTACGTCGACGTTGCGGCCGAGACGATCGCCGCCGCCCACGACGAGGGCGTCGTGCACCTCGACCTCAAACCGGCCAACATCCTGCTGACGAACCACGGCGCCCCCCGGATCGCCGACTTCGGGATCGCCAAGCTCACAACCGGGCAGGGGGCCAGCGCCGGCACCACCGGTGGGGCGGCCTTCACGCCGGCCTACAGCGCCCCCGAGACCTTCCTCGACGGGGTCACCGGGCCGCCGTCGGACGTCTACGGCCTCGGTGCCACGCTGTGGGCGCTGCTGGTCGGCCACCCGCCGTTCCTCACCCCAGGTGAGGACACGAATCTCATGGCGGTCATCGGCCGGGTCGTCAACAACCCGGTGGGCGATCTCCGCCAGTTCACCCCGGCATCGATCTGTGCCGTGATCGAGCGGGCGATGGCCAAAGAGCCGGAGGACCGCTACCAGACGGCTCGCCAATTCAGCCTGGCGTTGAAGCACGCCGCGGCCGAGGCCTCACCGGACTTCCAGCCGGTGTCAGAAAGCCCGAACCGTGGCACGATCCTGTTTCCGGAACCGGCCCCCCCTGCGATTCCCAGGGGGGCGAACGGTCCGATCTCGGCCAACACCGGCAGTCTGAGCAGGGTGGACCAGGTCGAATTGCCACCGTCGATCGCCAGTACCGCGGCCATGCCGGCGGCCGACCCGCCCCGACCATTGCTCCAGGAGACGGCTCAACCCCTTCCTCGACCGGTCGGTGGTCCACCGTCGATCGCCCCCACCCCGCTGTTCGACCTCGACCGCTTCCGGTTCGGACCGGTGCTGTTGGGGATCGTCGCCTTTCTCGGTGTGATCGCCGTTGCCTTCTGGGCCATCAACCGCGGCGCCGATACCAGGGCCACCGATGGTGGGCCCACCGTGACCGTGAACGATCCGGCCGGACCCAGCCTCGATCCCAACTCGGGCGACGAGCAGCCGGCAACCGGCAACACCGCCACCGGCGGGCTCGGCGGGTCCACCACCACCCCCCGGACGTCGGCCACCACCGCCCCGTCGACCAGGCCGACCACCACACCGTCGTCGGTCACCACCAGCACCCCGACCTCCGCTTCGACGTCGACAACCGCCAATTCGACCACCCAGTCCACCACCACGACGACGGCGTCGTCCTCGACGGCGACCACCGCCACCACGCGGCCATCGAGCACATCCACGGCCAGTAGCTCGACCACCGCGACGACCGCTTCCACCACCAGCACCACCGGTTCGTCCACGTCGACGGCGACCTCCACGTCCAGCACCTCACCGTCCAGCAGCACGACCACGACCACCGCTCCGTCCACCACGACGTCGACCGCCGAGGTGCTGTCGGCCACCGGTGCCGCCGCCACCAAACCGTCGGTGGCCATCACCTCGACCGCCGCCACCGCCGGCTCGGTTACCGTCTCGTTCACCGCCAATCAGTGCGTGTCGCGGTATCGGGTCTCCGCCATCGGACCGACCGACTCGCCGGTCGTGGTCTCCGATGTCGTCACCGGGGCCTGCCGCAGGTCGTTCAACGTCCAGGTCGGCGGGCTGAGCCCCGGCACCCGGTACAACATCACCGTGATCGTCTACAACGCCGAGAGCCTGTCGGGCCGGACGAGTACCACGAAGTCCACCTCCTGACGCCGCAGTCGGGGGCTCCGAGGCCGCATACCGGTTGGCCGGCACCCCCTGGAGCCCGCTGTTGGACCGCTCGTGCCCTAGTCCATGTCGGGGCGAGAATCACGTGACGATTTGGTGCTGATTGCTTCGCGGTTGTGTTGAGGCCCTGACTCGTTCTGGCACCAGGGGTACAGTCGCTCTGGGCTTAAGCGATCCGAAAGGGTGATGTATCCGGATGGGCACAAAAACGGCAGCAATCGCGTACTGCGAACACGGTGAGGTTGTGGCAGCTTGCCTCGAATGCCTCGCAATGCCGAAAAAAGTCACACCTCCCCCTCCAACAACACCACGGGCAACCAAGAACCCGAGTTCTCCCCGGGACAAGATCTCTCCCCTGGCCGGAGACCTCGACATGTCGGTCCCGGTCCACACCGTGGACGAACTCGTCGGCCAGGCGTCGCTCTCGGCTCGGGCCTTTCCCCACTACCTGCGGCGATCGGGCTGGGTGTACCTTCGGTCCGAAGACCGGCTGCAGGCCAGGGTCAAGGCAACCAAGGTGGTCTGGCAGGATGATCGGGAGGACCTGGCCGACCCGGATCGGGATCTCGGGGCCGGGATAGCCATCGAGGTGGATCCCGCAACCTGGGACACCGACATCGACATCGACCTCGGTGAGCTCGCCTCCCGGATGCGCGATGGTTTTCGTTACCTGAAGACCAATGACGACGACACCGTGACCCATTACATGGGAGGCAAACCGATCGTCGAGGCCGAAGACGACGAGATCGATCTGACCGGCTGAACGCCCGCACCGGCGCTGCCGACCGCCCCACGGGCCGACCGCGAGCGCGTGGTACCGGAGGCGGAGACGAAACCCGGCCGAAACCGGTCGGGAGCCACCAGACGCCCCACCGAATGGCCTACCCTCGGTGGCGATGAGGCAGCGAAACCCGCCACTGCGGGGCGCCGGGGCCGCCGGAACCGCCCGGTCGAACGGGCTCCCATCGCTTGTTGCCGTGGTGGTCGCGCTCCTGGTGTTCTTCGCCACGGCCTGTAGCGGCGAGCGTCCCGAGTTCGTCAACGCAACCGACCAGCCGGGCACCGACACCTCGGCAGGCGCCGTCTCCACCGTCCCCGAGGTTGCCCTCCAGCAGACCGATTGCAGCACCGCAACCGGCGCCGGACCATGGACGGTGGCCATCGAGGCCACCGAGGTGCCGGCGGTTCCCTGCGTCGAGTTGGCGGCCCATCACCGGATCGAGTTCGTCAACAACACCCCCGACCCGGTCGGTTTCAGCCTGGCCGGGCTGTCGGTGGACATCGAGCCCGGCGGCTCCTTCGTCACCGAGCCGGCCGCGACCTTCCTCCAGCCCGGCCTGACCGAACTGAACGCCACCCCACACCCGGTGACGGGGCTGTGGGTGGCCGACCCGACGGAGAACACGCTGGCCGGCCAGGTCGTCGGGTTGAACAGCATCGGTCCGGTCTCGGTCGGAGCCACACCGGTCGAGATCACCGCTGCGCTCGGCGGTGCCGCGGTGGCACCGGTCGGCGATGGCTGCGACGTGACCGCCATCGTCGGCGACCCCTACTCCCCGCTGTTCACCCTCTCGAATGGCGCATTGGCGGTGATCCAGGTCTTCACCCCGGGACTCGTGACGCAATCCGAGGTGGGCGTCGGCTCTTCCGAGGGTGATGTGCTGGCGGCATACGGGCAACAGCTCGAGTCCCAGCCCACGCCGGATGGCGACCCGGCGAAGAAGCTCCTGGTCTTCGTCCCCGCCGACGCAGCCGATCAGCAGTATCGCCTGGTCTTCGAGTTGGTGGACGGTGTGGTGACCGGGCTCCGGGCCGGGTTGACCGACCTGGCGATCGCCGGTGGGGGCTGCCCGGGCTGACAACCCGGGCTCAGGGGCGTTCGCCGAACTCCGGGCGCTCGGTTCTGGTTCTCTTGAGCTCCCAGAATCCCGGCACGGTGGCCACCGCAACGAAGCCGTCCCACAGCTGAAGTGACAGCTCCGACGAGGGCACCCTGGTGATCACCGGACCGAACAGCGCAACGCTGTCGCCGTCCTCGTTGTCGAAGGCGATCAACGGCGTACCGATGTCTTCCCCGGCCAGGGCCAGACCCCGACCCATCCGATCCTTGATCACCGCATCCCAACGCTCGTCGTCGAATGCCGCCCCGTGGGCTTCGTCGGCCCCGATCGCCTTGAGTGCCTCGGCCGGCTCGAAGATCAGTTCCTTGTCGTGGTGAATGCGGCGGCCGTACTCCCAGTACAGGGGGAAAACGGCATCGTCACCCTCGGCGGCCCGCAGCGACTCCATCACCCGCAGGTACCCGTGCGTTCTCGAAACAGGGGCGAAATAGTCACTGTCCTCGTCCGGCTGGTTCTTCTCCAGCAGGGAGATCGGCTGCCAAACGATGTTCAGATCACGGTGTGGTGCAACTTCGTCGACGACCCAACGGGCCGTCACCCAACACCACGGTCAAATGGGGTCTACCCAGAATTCGATGTCCATCTCAACACCGTAACCCAAGTGGGCCCGGACCAGCCCCACCGGCCGGGGCTGGCGCAGGCCCGATATCGTTCGCCTGCACGGGACACCTCACCTTTGGTCCCACTCCCCCGGACAGCCCGTTCACACCGGTCCAGACGAATCGCTCCTGCCCGCCCGCACCGCAGGACCCTCCTCCGACCGGGGGAAGACCCATGTCACATGACCACCGACCCGGAGCGCCGGCCGGCAGGCCGCCCCGGCCCCTTCGGCCCCTTCGGCCCCTGGGCCGAACCCTTCGGCGACCCGGCCATGGTCGCGGCGGCCCTCGCACTGGCCGCGGCCGCCGCTCGCCGTCGGCTGTTGCTCGATCCCGGGACCTGGCCGACAACCGTGGCCGTTGACCGCAGCGCCGGTCGGCTGAACATCGTCGGCCTCGGGGCGTCGATAGGGCTCACCGATCTGGCGGCACGACTGGCCGCCACCACCATCGACCGTTGGCCACCGCTGATCGCCGACCACGTCGATGCGGCGATCGGCGCCATCAGCACCACCTCGGCGCTACGGCTGAACCACTGGGCCGACGTGGAACCCCGGTTGGTGTTGCGGGCCGTTCCCACCGGCAGCGCCGGCCGCCACGCCGAGCCGTTGGGTGGCGGGATCGCCCTCGACCTGGCGATCGACCTGGTAGGGGATCGCTCGGCGAGCCGGCAATCCCCGGCCGGCCGGTTGGTTGCGCCGACGCCACAGCAGGTTGCGGCCTGGGCCCAGCCGTTGGCGCGGGTCCGTCGCTGTGCAGCGGCCAACACCCGGCGCCGGAATCGGCCGACCGTTCACGTCAGCACCGTCGGCGATCTTCGGATCACCGTCCTGGCCGGCCACGGATGGACCAGCGGTGTGTTGGTCGATGTCGGCTACTTCCTTCGCCAGGCGACCCGGAACCGGGCCAAAAGGAACCGGGCCGGGCCGGGCGGGAGTGGCAGATCGGGCCCCATCGCACTGGCCTCGGCACTCACCGCCCACGTGGTGCTCGTGGTCGAGGGGCCCACCGATTCGGCGCTCCCGTCGTGCCGGCGGAGCAGCGAGTGGCTCCGGCGGTGCCGGGCTCCGCTGCTCGATGCGCTGGCCGCAGGCGACCGAGCGGCAGGGGTTCTCCTCGACGACCCCTTCCCACCGAACATGGTCGCCGTCGATCTCGATCGGCCACGACCGCGACGACGGCGATGATCGCAACGACGGCGATGATCGCGACGACGGCCTGATCCGGCAGGTCAGGCGATGGCGTGCGGGCTGCTTTCACTTCAGCCCGGATTCTGGAAGGATGGACCGGTGCTCGTCACCGGCCGAGATCCCCTATGGCTCCGCTCGTAGTCCAATTCATCGAACAGACGTTCCGGCCCGACAGCGTGTTGAGCTTCGGTCGCAACGCCGACCTCACACTCGACTCCGACAATGGCTATCTTCACCGCCGGGCCGGAAGGTTCCGGCTCATCGGCGACATCTGGTGGCTGGAGAACAGCGGCAGCAGGCTGCGGTTGAAGATGGTCTCCTCGGACGGCTCGGTGATCGACCTCCACGCCGGGGCGTCGAGCCCGGTGCTCGGCCGGAGCGGGGTCGTCTCGCTGGTGGCCGGGCCGACCCGCTACGAGGTCGGGTACTGGCTCGAGGAGGAGCCGGTGCCGCTCTCCTCGGAGACCGGCCGGGGCATCCAGGTCGGGGCGGACACGGTGACCTACGGGACCAGGCTCACCCCTCGGGAGCTCGACTTCGTCGTGGTGCTGGCCCAGGGCCGGCTGACCGGGCGGGGCGGGCCCCTCCCATCCCATGCCGACATCGCCGAGACCTGGGGCGTGTCGAAGAAGACGGTGGACAACACGTTGCAGCGGCTGCGGTCCAAATTGCGGACCAAGGACGTCAGGTTCCTGGACTCGTCCGAGATGCTGGTCGAGTACCTGGTGTCGCAAGGCCTGGTGACGATACGAGATCTGGAATGGGCTCGCCTCGATCAGCCGGACGGGCCCCAAACCGCAGCCATCCGGCCGGACTGATTCGAGCCTTCTGAGCAGCTCCTGGAGCCCGGGTCAGGGTCGCAGTTGTTCCAGGTCGGGGGTCACGAACCGATGGTCGGGGTCGAACCGATCGCGGATCTCCCACCAACGCCGATAGTCGGGGTACAGCTCCGCCAGCTCCTGGCCGCTGCGATAGTGGACCTTGCCCCAGTGGGGGCGGCCGTCATGACGGCGGAAGATCTCCTCGCAGGCGGTGAACAGCGGGCGATCGTCGAGCGACACGTCCTGGTGGGCCGAGATGGTGACCGTCTGACGGCCGCCGGCAACACTGATCGGCAGATCGTCGGCGGCCAGCGTGCGGTATTCCAGCGGCCACTCCAATTCGGGGAATCGGGCCCGGATCATGTCTCGCAACTCTGCGAAACAGGCCGGGCCGGACTGGGCGGGGACCGCGTACTCCATCTCGGTGTGCTTGTCGTCGCGGATCGACGAGATGATGCGGTGACTCCAGCCCCGCCGCTCGTTCTTGTTCAACACCTCCGGCTCCGGACTCTCGACCGGCACCTCCCGGTCGTCGGCTTCGATCTCGTCGAGCGTCTTGCATGCGAACAGATCGCGGTTCGGCACCCAGAAGAACTCGAAGTGGCGGGTTGCCGCCACCAACTCGTCGATGCGGGGCATGACCTCTTCGATGCCCGCCACCCATTGACGCTCGTGCAGCCGGTAGCGGGGCCGCACCGCCAGCTCGACCTCGGTGATCAGCCCCACCGCCCCCAGCGAATGGCGGGCAACCGAGAACAGGTCGGGCTCATGGTCGGCACTGCAGTCGACGACCTGGCCGTCGGCCAGGACCAGGCGGACCCCCCGAACCGCGGTCGAGAAGTTGCCCAGTGTCGGTCCTGTCCCGTGGGTACCGGTCGACAGCGCGCCGACGATCGATTGCTTGTCGATGTCGCCCTGGTTGATCAGCCCGAAACCCAGCTGGTACAACGGCTCACCGAGCTGGAAGATCCTGGTGCCGGACCGTACGGTCACCACCGGCTCGCCGTCGGCACCGACCGACCGCCGGGAGGTGCTGGGTGGCCCCTGCCAACCATCGGTCTCCACCAACAAGCCATCATCGACGGCGGCAACCCTGGAGTGGCTGTGGGAGGCGCCGACGGCCCGGACCGGCCATCGCCGCGCTCCGGCCAACTCGACTGCGGCCACAAAGTCCTGTTCAGATCCCGGCCGCACGACCCGCATCGGTGTCGCGGTCTGCCGCCCCGACCAGTTGGTCCACTTCGCCACCGAACCGCCTTTCGTGCTCATACGGGCCGGCCGGCCCCAGTCGAAGCCTAGTGGGGTGCGGGCGGGAGAACGAAGTGGCGCCGACCCGGGATCGGGGCGGCGGCGTGACTGTGCCGTGACTGTGCCATGACTGTGCCATGACTAGGCCAGTCGCCGGGCGAAGCTCAGCTCATGCCCATCGGGATCTCGGATATGAAAGTACCGTTCACCCCACGGGGCATCGGCGGGATCGGTCAGCGCTTCGTAGCCCGCCGCTCGAAACGTGCGCCACAGCGCATCGGGTGAGGGCACGTGGAAGATGACTCGACCCCAAAAACCGGGCCGTTGGCCCGGCTCGTAGGTCAGGTTGACGTAGTTCTCGCCCAGCCGCATCGTTGTGAAGGCGTCGCCGGGCCCGCCGAAGGTCGTCTCGAGCCCGGCCACCGTCCAGAATCGCACTGATTCAGCCATGTTTCGTGTAACCAGGGTGATGGCGTTTATCTCCGGCATCGCCGGCTCACCATAGATGCCGTTTCGACCTAGTGGCACTCACCGCGTCGCAGAACCGCCTAGAGTGGGCTGGACAGTCGAGGCCGGATCGAAGCACTCCGGCGATCAAGTTGCTCGCGTTTCCGGGAAGCGGACGGTCAACTCGGGATACTGGGCGACGCAAAGGCAACCAGCGTGACAAGTGCAACCGGCCCCGGAATCCCCGGAATTGAGATCGTCAAGGTTCTTGACAACCCTCACAACACGGTTTTCCGCGCCCGGGACAGCGCCTCCGGCGACGATGTGGTCATCAGACTGCTCGACAGGGCGAAGGAGCCGGTCCTGCCAAAGCGGTTCGATCGCACTCGCCGAACGCTGGTCCGTTTGTCCGGACTCGACCTCGGTTTCGTCCCCCTGATCGGTCACGGTGTCGCTCCGGCCGGTCACGAGTACATCGTCGTGCCGTTCTATGCCATCGGTAGTCTTCAGGACCAGGTGGATCAAGGTCCGATGCCGTGGGCGCTGGCGGCCCAGTTGACGGCAGATGTGGCTCAGATCGTTGGACACGCCCACGCCGAGTCCGTTGTGCTCGGCGACATCCGCCCGTCCACCATCCTGCTCCGGGCGGTGGGCGACCCGATGGTTGCGGCGATCGGCATGGCCACCAGACGCTTCGACGACGGAACCCCGGATTTCACCTCACCGGAGGCCGGTGACACCAGGAAGCGGTTGACGCCTGCGTCCGACGTCTACTCGTTGGCCCTGGTCTTCGCCGCGCTCGTGGCCGGTGAGGCCAAGCAGCGGGGTTGCAGCGATGAGGAATACCTCGAGCAGCTGCGGCCGCTGATGCCGAGCCGGTTCTTCGATGTGATCGAGCACGGCCTCGCAGCCTCCCCCACGAACCGGTACCGCAACGCCACGACGATGGAGCGAGCGATTCGCAGCGCCATCGAGGCCGATCCCGATGAGCCGGTCCTGCCGGCCATGGTCGACGAAACGGAACCGTTCGACCTGGATGAGATCCTCCTCGACCTGGACCAGCCCTCCCCCGACCCCGTCGGGCCGTCCTCGGCGGACAGCCTGCCTCCCGGGCTCGAGGACATCGTCTTCGCACCCCGCGACGAAGCGGCGGGTCCGCTCGAGGAGCACGACCTTCTCCCTCCCGGCCTGGAAGACCTGATTCTGGTGCCGCGCCGTCCAGATCCAGACGGCCGGTCCGATACGGCGGCCGGACTCGACGAACTCGAGGCCGACGACGGCCCGGAGCCGGTCTTGTCACTCGATGGCGACGCCGACCGCGATGGTGGCCGGTCAGCCGACGACGACCTGCAGCGTGACATCGAGCAGGCCGACCGCGGTCACACCACGACGGTCGGTGGCGGCCCCGCCATCGCACTGGTCGATTCCGACCCGAGCGATGCGACGAGCGTGCTCGATCTGGACTCGTTGCACGAGGTCGACACCGGGTCCACGATCGGCGGACCGGACCGTTTCGACGAACCCGGCCGCCGGCCTGCCGTTGCGGAAACGGCCGACGACCTCCCCCGCCACCACTCCCATCGCCCTGCCGACGATCCCGTCGTCGCCAAACGCGACACCGGTGGTGAGCGGGCGGGATCGGTGGCTCTCGACCGACCCTCGATCGTGGTCGATCTCGACGAGCTCGGCTCGGCCGAGCACCAGCCCGGTCGGTTCCCCGACCCCGACCCCGACCCCAACCCCAACCCCAACCCCAACCCCAACCCCGAAACGGCAAGCGAAACAGGAGACGAAACAGCAAACGAGACGGGAGACACTGCCTACGACCGGGCCGGCGACACCGCGATCGAAACGCACGACGGAGCGCAACCCGACTCGGCAAACGAAACGGCGAACGGGAATGCAAACTACTCGGCAAACGGGACTGCGAGCGACACGAGCGGCATCGCCAGCCAGGACCCAGGCGACACCCTGGCACCGTCACCGCCGACCCTGCCGACCACCCGACCCACCGACCGCCATCCGTCGGTGGTGTTCGCAGACGATCAAACCGATGTCTTCGGAGACGGCGACGGTCAGCTGGACGACGATCTCGATCACCAGGAGTGGGCCCACTACCCGGTCCGAGACCGGGAGTCCTCGCCGGTCGGTGCGGCCGCCTTGGCCGCCGGGGTCGACCCGAGGGGACCGACCTTCATCGCCACCGGCATCGCCGATCAGGAGATCCCCTTCACCGGCGTGTCCCGGAATCGCCAGAGCGCCGAGCCACTGACGTGGCTCGACAAGACGCGGGTGGCGGTCGAGGTGGCATGGTTCCGAAGTCGCCGCTCCCTGGCCTCGCTGGCCGCAGTGCTCGGCCTACTGGCCATCGCCGGTATCGCCATGTACTTCGTGGCCCGCGAGATCAGCTCCACCGAGGCCGAGGCCGAGGGTGTGCCCCAGAACCCGACCACCGAGACCAGCAGCCCGAACTACGTGCCGACCGACGCACCGTTCGTGACCGATCCACCGTTGACCCATACGACGACCACGACAACGACAACCGCTGCTCCTCGTCGCCGGGCCACCACCCCCGCAACCGCTCGCACAACCACCGCTCCTGCCACCACCGCTCGCTCCACCACCGCTCGGCAGACGGCCCCCGATCCCGGATCGCCGACGACGGCGCAGCCGCCGCCCGGCAGTGGTTCGACCGTCGAGGTCCTCCCGCCGACGAACCCACCGTCGACCGAAAACCCACCTCCAACCACCAAGCCGCCGGCCCCGACGGCGCCGCAGACCACGGCCCAACCTCCAACGACGAGGGCTCCGGGGCGGGGCCGCCAGACGACCGCACCGCCCCCCGGCGATGGTGGTGACCGTGCCGCAAACGGGGCCGATGGGAATCTCGCCGCCCCGGTGCAGGGTGTCCAGTCGGCGATGGTGGAGGCTCCGAACATCGTGACCTTCGATGTGGTCGCGGTCGCACGGCGCTCGGCGTCGATCCGTTACACCAGCGATCAGTGTGTCGCCACGCAGTTCGTCCTGTCTGGCAGCGACGGTTCGACCCAGCGCGGTTCGAGTCCCGGCTTCGACGCCGACAATCGCTGCTCCAGGGTCTGGAACCTCGACTTCGCCGGGTCCTGGGCCCTGGAACCTGCCACCACCTACACCCTGGACGTGGTGGTCAAAGGCCGGTCGAGTGGGCTGACCGATCGGTCGCGGGTCACGTTCACCACGTCCGCCTGACCGGCCCGTCGACCTGGACGATGGTCCGCCGCCTTCCTCGTTGACCGGTCGGTCAAGTATGGTTTAGTTCGATGAGCGAACTATCGCAACCGAAACCCATGCGTGAAGAGCAGCGCCCTGCCCGAGACCAGATCGACGAGGTGACGCCTGGGATTCTTCGGCTGCAACTGCCGATCTCGTTCCCCGGGCTGGGCCACGTCAACTGCTATGCGATGGAGGACTCGCGTGGTATCGCCCTGGTGGACCCGGGGCTGCCCGGGATCCGCACCTGGCGACACCTCAAGAAGCAGCTGAAGACGATGGGCATTCCCATTGCACGGGTCCACACCGTGGTGGTGACCCACTCCCACCCGGACCACTTCGGGCAGGCCGGGCGGTTCAAGAAGAAGGTCGGTGCCGAAATCATCTCCCACCGCAGCTTCCGGACGTTCCTCGACCCCGAAGCCGAGACCGATGATGAGGAGATGGTTACCGTCTCCGGCGAAACCGCCCACGCTTCTGCCGGCGCCCAGGTCCACAGTCACGGCCACCCCCACGGTCACGGTCACGGTCATGGCGAGAACGATGGGACCGACCACGGCGGCGTCGCTGCGGTCCGGCCATCCGCCAACCCGTTCCCCGCCGTCACCCCATGGGGCGGCAAACCCTTCGAGCTGCCCCTCTCACGCCGGATCCGCTACCGGGCGATGCGCCTGGCCGCAGGCCGGTTCGTCGCCACCCCCCGACCGACCCGCAGGGTCGACGATGCCGACATCCTCGAGCTCGGCGGACGGGAATGGGTGTCGGTCTACACGCCGGGCCACACCGAGGATCATCTGTGCCTCTGGGATCCCGACGGCGGGGTCATGATCAGCGGCGATCACGTGCTGCCGACGATCACCCCCCACATCTCCGGTCTCAGTGAGAGCCCGGACCCGCTGGCCCGGTTCTTCGAGAGCCTCGACCGGATGAAGACCTTCGACGGCGTCAACACGGTGCTGCCGGCACACGGCCTGGAGTTCAAGGACCTGTCGGGACGGGCCGAAGCGATCAGCCGGCACCACCGGGACCGGCTGAACGAGCTGAAGGCGGCCGGTGATCGGTTGGGAAGCGGCACGGTCGAGGACTACATGAAGCAGCTGTTCAAGCCCCGGTCCTGGGGGCCGATGGCCGAGAGCGAAACCTATGCCCACCTCCAGCACCTGAAACTCCGTAACGAAGCTGACACCAACCATGACGGTTCACAACTCCGTTACACCATTCGAGATTGAGGATTTCGAGGCTTTACAGAAAATTTGTTAATGATTGAAGAACGTTGTCGGCTGATTATCGGATCGGAACAACCTCGTGTACCCTTGGCCACACAGAGCGCAGATGATTGTGGCTTGCGCAAAAGTACCTGTGCTTGACGCTGCCAAAACAGCGGGCGTAGCGGTGGCCCGCTGGTGGTGTCGACAAGATCGGGGTGTGGCCGATGCGCGGCGGCACGGCCACACCCCTCTTCCGGGCTGGCCTCAGGGCACACGTACCTCGACGCCCCTGGCCAGGCGATCGCGAAACACTTCGATGCGAGCCATCTTGAGCCGGCCGTAGCCCCGGACCTCCATTGCGGAGGCCGCAAGCTCAATGATCGCATCGAGGTCGGCGGTATCGAGCCCCCGGAGTGCGGAATCGATCGCCGCCGGATACTCGACGATCAGCGACCGCTCCGCTCGCCGGAGCGCGCCGGCCCCGAACGGGTCGAGCGCCGACCCTCTGAGCCGTTTCGACCGGGCCAGCAATACGACCCAGGGCCGGGCTCTCCTGGCGCTCAATGAGAGCTTCTTGGGCCGGCCGGCGTTCTTCGACCACGGCCGGCGGACCTTCCAGGTCACCTTGGCCCCCTGTCCGCCCACCATCTCGGCCATGGTGCGCTGCTCGGGGCGCACCAGCAGCCTCGCAACCTCGTATTCGTCCTTGTATGCCATCAAGCGGTGCAGGCCGCGGCCGACCGTCTCGCTGAGCTCGGTCGAATCGCTGGCCACCAAACGCTCGGCCCCCACGATCCTGGTCATGACGTCGAGGAAGTGCTGGGCGTACGATTCGTTCTGGTAGTCGACGAGATCGGCGGCAAGCATCGTCAGCAGGTCGTGCAGGGCCGGTTGGAGGCGGAGATCGACCAGCTGCCTGGACAACCCGGCCGCCAGCTCGGTCGAGGCCGCGCCGGCCGGTTCCTGGCCGATCTGCGGTACCGGTTCCGGATCTCCCTTGGCGGTGCCGAACATCCAGCGCCGGCCCAGTCGGAACGCCGACAGCCTGGCCTCCACCGCCTCCCCGAGCAGTTCGATGGATCGTTCCACGGCCTCGCAACTGACCGGAACCGACCCGCCCTGCACCGCCACCCCGAGCAGAAAGATCTCGGCCGCGGCGGCCGATTCCGCAGCGGTGGTGGTGAAACCGGCTGCGTCGACGAAGTGCCGACCCCGGGGCGACACCGCGTCTGCGGCCCGTTGCCGAAGCTGGGCTGCGGTCGGGGCTCGATGGTCGGCTCGGCGGGCCGCAGCAGCGCTTGGTGTCTGCGACGTCGAGGCAACCAGCACCGTCCGCTCCGGTGACGCGGACCCCAAGACCGACTCGGACGCGGCCGAAGCCGGATCGAAGGCGATGATGGCGTCAGCCTCGGCCCGGCCGATCAGGTTCGACGGGGCCGGCTCGTCCCTGGTGAGGCGAAGATCGCTTATCACCACCGCCGGCTCCGGGGACCGACTTCTGCCGTCGAATCCCCGAACGGTCCAACCGTCGAGCAGCGCCGCCGTCCCGATGATGTGGGCCACGGTGGTCACCGCATCGACGGCGGTCCCGGCCAGCCGGATTTCGACCCGGTCGGTCGGGACCACCGTTGTCGGTCGGGGTGGCGTCGCCCCGGCTTCGGCGGCGACGGAGGCGGCGGGAGCGGAGGCGGCGGGAGCGGAGGCGGCGGGAGCGGAGGCGGCGGGAGCGGAGGCGGGGGCCGGTAGGTCGTTGCTGGTCGACCCTGCCTCGTCCTGGTCGAACCCCGACGCCGGTTCGATCTCTATGAAGCTGGGGCAGTCGCCGTCGACCGGGGGTTGGGCGGGATCGGACCACGATCGATCGATGGCCGTCTTGACGCCGAACGGCGTGTCGATCAATCGCAGCCATGGTGAGCTGTCGACATCGCCGCAGTCACCGCATGCCTCGCACAGCCGATGGTCGATCAGGAGCCGGGGCTGACGCGAGGCGGTCTGGCCGCCGTCGCGGGCGCTCCGGGCTCCGGGGCCGGGGCTCCGATCCTGGATCAGCACCGACACTCCGGGCACCGATTCCAGGTACCGCCTGGCATCCACGGTTCGTGCCCGGTCCCATACCTTGGTCTTGCCGCCGTACTTGCTGGTCGGCAGGCCCGTCCCCTCGTGGCGACGGGGGTCGTCGACGATGACGAGCACCTCGGTGACACCCTGGTTCAACAGCACCCGGGTCAACTCCTTGACCGTCATGGCACCGGCAGACCGACGCCCCCCCGTTGTGGCGGTTGTACCGCCGTGGGCCAGCTCGTAGGTCATGTTGACCCCGGCCGCCACCGCGCCCTGGATGGCCTGCAGCCCGAAGTCGAACGGGCCGACATCTCCGAGATTCTCGATGACATGATCGCGGTCGAGGAACGGCTCCATCCCCAACCATTGGGAGTCACCGGTGCCCGTTTGCAGGCCGGTCTCCTCGATGGCCGGCGATGCCCCGTCCATCGTCGGCCGTGCCTCTGGCGGAGAGGGCCACAGGGGCGACGGTGGCCGCCCGACGGAGCCGGGCCCAGCGCCGGCTTCCGGTCCCGGTGGCGGCGCCAGTCGATCGGCGAGCCTGGCCGTCAAGCGGCGGTACAGAACCGGAACCAGCACATCGGCGCTCAGCATGGTGTCGGCCGGGACGAGAGGAACGCCGTCCTCATCGCTTCGCCCAACGACCCGGGGCATGACATCGCCACCGTAGAGGGCGTCCTTCACCGTCCACTCGACAGACGAGGTCCGCTCTTCGACGACGATCACCTCGTTCAGACCCCGGGCGAAGTTGCGAACCAGCCGGGAGTCGAGTGGATACGGCATCTGCAGACACAACAGGCCGATCCCGGCCGCCTCGATCGACGCCATCGAGCCGAACCCCAGCCTTCGCAGCGCCTCCAACACCTCCCGGTAGGTGTACCCGGCGGCCACGATGCCGATCCAACCGTGACGAGGATTGGCCGTAAGCCGGTTGAGATCGTTGACGACCCCGTACCGCCTTGCCACCTCCAACCGTCGAGCCCGGATCTCCGCTTGCGCACCTGCGGCGTCCGTTGTCAACCGCGCCTCGTTGACCACGGAGACGTGAAGCACGCCATCGACCTCCAGATTGGGCTGGATCGGATCCAACCGATCGATGGCGAGCTCGGCGGTGCCGGACCCGCCGGCCACCCCGCCGACGATCCTCATCGCCGTCCACAGGCCACAGAGTCGGGACATGGTCACCGCATGGCGGCCGAGGTCCAGCACCTCCTGGACGTCGCCGGGGTGCAGCATCGGCATGTTCAGATCGATCATCGACAGGTCGGAGCCGTACAGCAGCGGCGAACCGTCGGGCGACGGATCATCGCCGACCACCGCCACCGCGCCCCCGTAGCGGCTGGTGCCGACCGCGTTGGCCCGGCGGAGTGCATCACCGGCCCGGCCGAGACCGGCGGCCGTGCCGTACCAGAAGCCGACGACGCCCTCGTAGTTGGCGTCACCCTGGGTGCTGACGAACTGGGTGCCCATCACCGCGGTCGCCGCCAGCTCCTCATCGACAACGGGTCTGGCCAGGATCGGAAGGTCCGGGACCAGGTCGAATGCCAACGCCAGCTCCCGATCGAGACCACCCAGAGGCGACCGCCCGCAACAGGTCGCGAGGGCGGCGGTGTTCAACTCGGCGGCTCGATCGGCCCGCAGCTGTGCAATGGGCAGGCGGGCCAGAGCCTCGGTGCCGCGCAGATAGGCCCGGCCGTCGTTCTCGGTGTATCGATCGGACGGGGTATAGGTCGGCAGAGCGGTCACGGCGGAGGCGCTCGGTGGCTCATGGCCTGCCGGTGAGCGGCGGTGCCTGGACCGTCGATCCAGCGGCTGCGGGCGTGACCCGATCCCGGCGGGATACTACGGTGCTGGTCAACTCGCTCATCGGACACGTTTCCTCGGCGCCTCCGCCGGGCGCTACGCCGGCGGACTGAACCATCTGAACCCAGCACGACAATCCAGAACTTCGGTTTCAAACGAACTCTATCCAGGCAGGAGCATACACACCCATGGACCAAGATGCAGTCAAGCAGTTCTCATTCGCGGTCTGGACATACAAGATGGGCGAGCAGGTTTCGCTCATGATCCACCTCGGCGATCGGCTGGGCTTCTACCGGGCCATGAGCGGCGCCGGCCCGGTGACAAGCGCGGAGCTGGCAGCAACGACCGGGACCGACGAGCGGTTCGTCCTGGAATGGCTGTTGGGGCAGGCCGCGGCCAAGTTGATCGACCGGGCCGAAGACGGCACGTTCGAGCTGACCGACGTCCAGGCCGCGGTGCTGGCCGATGAGGACGACTCGATCAGCTTCGCCGCCGGGGCGTTCCGGGGCGGGACCGACCCGGCGGGGGTCGACGCACTGGTCGATGCGTTCCGGACCGGGCTCGGCGTGACCTACGAGCAGCAAGGAACGGCGGCGGCCGCCGGCCTGGCCAGGATGACCGGGCCCTGGTCCCGGCTGGCGCTGACATCGGTGATCCTGCCCGCTCTCAGCGGCGTGGTCGACAAGCTGGAGGCCGGGGCCACGGTCATCGACGTCGGTTGCGGCGCCGGTGTGACCGCCACCACCATCGCCGAGGCGTTTCCGAACAGCCGTTGCATCGGCTATGACCCGTCGTCGGTGGCCATCGAGCTCGCCAGTGAGCGGGCAGCCGAGGCCGGGCTGACAAACGCCGAGTTCGTCAGCGCCCCCGCCGATGCCCTCCCGCCGGACGGCACGGCCGATCTGGTGCTGTGCTTCGACTGCCTGCACGACATGCCCCGGCCGGACCAGTCGCTCCAGGCCATCAGGGCCGCCATGGCCGCCGACGGGACCCTGCTCATCAAGGACATCCGCTCCACCGGCGACTTCGACAAGGATCGACGCAACCCGTTGCTGGCTCTGTTCTACGGATTCTCGGTGGCGTCGTGCCTGCAGTCCGCCCGATCGGAGCCGGGTGGCATGGGACTGGGCACCCTCGGTCTGTACCCTGAGCGAATGAAGGAACTGGTGACCGGGGCCGGCTTCGGATCGTTCGTGCAACACGATCTCGACGATGCGGCCAACCTGTATTACGAGGTCCGGGTCGCCTAGGTGGCGCGCCGGATCGCCTGCGGCCACTGCGGCTCGACCCACGGTTCGATCGCCGAGGTTCGAGCCTGCTCACGAGGCGAACACCACGGAGCCGGTCAACAGGCCCCAGCCGAACCGGACGGCGACGCCGGACGGTCAACGACGCCCCGCCCGCCGACCACCACCAGGCCCGCCTCCGGGAAGCAGACCGTCGCCGACAGGCCCGTCGTCTCCGGGAGCGAGACCGCCAACGGCGCTGGCATCGGCGGCGTTTCGGTCGCTTGGCCGGAGCCGGCCGCCGAGGCGCTGGCGGGGCCGCCCCAGCTCGGACGGAGCCTGCTCATCGGCCCCGATCAGGTCGCACCGGCGCCCTGGCAGGGCTTGGCCGAAGTGGCGGCGTCGGCCGAGAGCCCGCCGTCGGTGATCGACCGGCTGCACCAGGCCTGGCGGTCGCGGGAACGGCTGATCATTCGCTGGTCCGGCCCGCTCCCCGATCCGGCCCCGGTCCTCGACAAGACGTTTCACCGGTTGGCCGTCGATGAAGAGCTCCCCGGTGAACGCCTGAATTTCGCCGTCACCGCCAACACGGTCGATCTGCTCGATGGCGCCGCCTCCTTCGCCCCGCTCTCGGCGGCGCTCCGCCTGGGGGCCCGGCCGGCCCCGGGGCTGGGCGGCGATGAGCGGTCCGGCGGTGATCTGGCCAGCCGGCCCGGCGGTGAACCGACCAGCCGGCCCGGCGGTGAACCGACCAGCCGGCCCGGCGGTGAACCGACCAGCCGGCCCGGCGGTGATCTGGCCGGAGATGATGTACCGGTGTGGGTCGACGGCGGACCGCTGAACCTGGAGCTTGCAGCCATCGTCGGGGGCCGTATCGTTCCCCGTTGCCACCTGGAGGCCGGGTCGCTGCGGTCGCTCGGTCGGCGGCGGCCGGCCGGGGCCGAGCTTGCCCCCGATCAGCTGGCCGCGGTCGAACACGTCGGCGGTCCGGCCCGGATTCTGGCCCCGGCCGGTTCCGGCAAGACGAGGGTCTTGACCGAGCGGGCCAGACACCTCGTCAGCGACTGTGGCCTCGAGCCCCGGGCGGTCTCGCTGGTGGCATACAACCGGCGGGCCAAGGACGAGATGGCGACCAGGCTGGCCGACGTCGGCGGGCTGGACATCCGGACGCTCAACAGCCTGGCGCTGGCCATCGCCACCGGCAGCGGACCGTTCCGGCCTTCGGGCGGTGCGTCTGCGGCCCGACCCACCACGATCGATGAGCTCGAGGTCCGCAGGCTCCTGGATCGTGTGGTCCCCGGCCGCCGCCGCAAGAAGCTCACCGACCCGCTGGAACCCTGGATCGACGCGCTCTCCGCCTGCCGGCTCGGCCTACGGGACCCCGAGGAGATCGAGGCGGCCTACGGGGGTGACGTCGCCGGGTTCCCCGAGGTCCTCCACGCCTATCGACAAAGGCTGGCTGCAGCAAATGCGCTCGACTTCGACGAGCAGATCCTCCGGGCGATCGACCGGCTCCTCGCCGAGCCCCCAGTCCGGGCGATCGCCCGATCGGTGGCACCGGTCCTGCTGGTCGACGAGTTCCAGGATCTGACGCCGGCCCACCTGCTGTTGCTCCGGGTCATCGCCGGTCCGGCCGGTGAGGTCTTCGGCGTCGGCGACGACGATCAGACGATCTACGGCTACGCCGGGGCGTCGCCGGACTGGTTGATCGATTACAGCCGGTTCTTCCCCGGGGCCGAGGATCACCGGCTGACCGTCAACTACCGGTGCCCGGCCCCGGTGGTCGAGGCCGCGGTCAACCTGCTGTCGTACAACAGGCGCCGGGTGGCCAAGGAGATCACCGCCGGGGCCGCAGCCGAGACCGGCCGCTCCGGCCTATCGATCCTGTCGGACGGCGACCCGCATCGGAACCTGTCGGACCACGTGTGCTCACTGGTCGAAGGGGGTGCGGCGCCGGCCGACGTTGCGGTACTGACCAGGGTCAATGCCGCCCTGCTGCCCGCTGCGGTGTACCTCCAGCAGGCGGGGATCCCGGTCACCAGGCCATACGGGCTTGGCCCGGACGTGCTCGATCGCTCCGGTGTCGGGGCCGCCCTCAGCTGGCTGCGACTGGCGGTCGGACCGGCCCAGGCGTTCCAGCCCGAAGACCTCCGCATGGCCCTGCGGCGACCGCCTCGTTCGCTGCACCCCCGCGTCGCCGACTGGGTCTGCGAGCAGCAGTCGATCAAGCACCTGCTGAGCCTGTCGCAACGGCTCAACAAGGAGAAGGAAGCGGAGGCGGTGGCCGAGTTCGCCGCCGACATCGAGTCACTCCGGAAGGCGGTCGACGGCGGCGAGACCACCGAGAACGTCTTGACGATGATCTACGACGAGATCGGCCTGCTCGGCGCCGCATCCCAGCTCGATCGTTCGCAGCGCAGTGCCCGCCGGGCGGCCCACGCCGACGAACTGGCCGCGCTGTCGGCGGTGGCGGCGCTTCACCCCGAAGCCCACTCATTCGAATCCTGGCTGCGGGCCGAGCTGGCGTCGATCCCCACCTTCGAACCCGACCGGCCGGCCGATGCCGTGACCCTGGCCACGATCCACACCACAAAGGGTTTGGAATGGCCCCACGTGGTGGTCCACGATGTGCGGGACGGCCTCTATCCCCACCGGTTGGCGGCCGACGTGGAGGAGGAGCGGCGCATCTTCCACGTCGCGGTGACCAGGGGCCGCGAGTCGGTGGCCGTGACCGTCTCCGGACCTCCCTCGCCGTTCGTGGCCCAGCTCACCGAGGCCAGACCGCCCGACCTGGCGTGGCCCCAGGCCGATGCGGCCGCTGACCGGCCGGCCGATGCGGTGTCGAGAGGCCGGCCTGCGACCAAGGAGCGGGCCGCCCCCGCCAGCGCCGACGAGGCGTCGTTACGGGAGACCCTGACCGACTGGCGCCGAGATCGCGCCAAGCACGACGGTGTGCCGGCCTATGTGGTGTTGGACAACAAGACCCTCGATGCCATCGCCCAGGTCGCCCCGCGAAGCCTGGCCGCCCTCGGCGAGATAAGCGGTATCGGCCCGGCGAAGCTCGAACGCTACGGTGCTGACATCCTGGGCCTGGTCGCAGTCACCGCCGACGACTGAGCCGATGCTGCGGAGCAGCATCTCAGCGAGTTCGCGGGAACCCTTCGGGTTCCCGACGAACGTCGTTGGCTGTGATGGGGTGCGCCTGGGGTCGATTCCGCCTCATCTCTTGGGTCGGCCGGCCACGATTTCGCTGTCACCGGGGCTGTCTATGGTCGAAGCCATGACCGTGAAATCCACGCAACCGACCATCACACAACCGACCATCACACAACCGACCATCACACAACCGACCATCACACAACCGACCATCACACAACCGACCATCACACAACCGACCATCACACAACCGGGCGACGACCGCACCGCCCGATCACCGTTGGCACACGCCTCGGACAGCCGCCACGAATCGACGGCCGGGCCGCCGCCGATCTGCCATCGCCGCCTGGTCAGCCTGACGGCGGCGGTCGAGTTGGAGGTGGAGGAGGACGAGCTCGAGTTCGCCTCCGATGAGGAGCGGGAACTGTGGGCGTCGCTGCGGGACCACTTCCAGGCCCTCGTGGCCAAGGTCGGTCCGGTCTGGATCGCAGACGGCTGAGCAGGCCGCGCCAACGGGTGCGAAAACGAGGTTGCACCGGCCGGTCTGGCTAGCGTGATCCCATGGCTCAGTCTCCTGGTTTCGCCTTCACCGACCTCCTGCCCCTCGGCGAGGACACCACCGAATACCGCCTGCTCACCACCGATGGGGTCCAGCAGACAGACCTCGGTGGTCAGCCTTTCCTCAAGGTGAGCAACGACGCCATTCGTCGGCTCTCGGCCGAAGCCATCAAGGACATCTCACACCTGCTCCGGTCCAGCCATCTCCAGCAGTTGCGGAAGATCATCGACGACCCTGAGGCATCGGCCAATGACCGGTTCGTGGCAACCGAATTGCTCGAAAACGCCTGCATCGCCGCCGGCTTCGTGCTCCCCGGCTGTCAGGACACAGGCACCGTCATCGTCAAGGGCAAGAAGGGTCAGTACGTCCTGACCGAAGGCAACGACAAGGAACCGATCGCGCACGGCGCATACGACATCTACCAGACGTCGAACCTGCGTTACTCCCAGATGGCGCCATTGTCGATGTGGGAGGAACGAAACACCGGCACGAACCTTCCGGCCGAGATCAAGATCGAGGCGGTCGAGGGCAGCGCCTACAAGTTCATGTTCATGACCAAAGGGGGCGGCTCGGCCAACAAGAGCTACCTGTTCCAGGAGACCAAGGCCATTCTCAACCCAACGAGTATGCGGGCCTTCCTCAACGAGAAGCTCCGGCTGCTCGGCACATCGGCCTGCCCCCCGTACCACCTCGGGTTGGTCATAGGCGGCACCTCCGCTGAGCTGGCGGTGGAAACCGCCAAGCTGGCGTCCACCCGATACCTCGATTCGCTGCCGACCAACGGCTCCGAATCGGGCCGCGGCTACCGGGATCTGGAGATGGAAGCCGAGGTCCTGACCCTGACCCAGCAGTTCGGCATCGGGGCCCAGTTCGGCGGCAAGTACTTCTGCCACGACGTCCGGGTCATCCGACTGCCCCGTCACGGCGCATCGCTGCCGGTCGGCATCGCCGTCAGCTGCTCTGCGGATCGTCAGGCCCTGGCCAAGATCACGGCCGAAGGCGTGTTCCTCGAGCAACTCGAACGGGACCCGGCCAAGTACCTGCCGGAAGTCACCCACGAGGACCTCTCTGCCGATGTCGTTCGCGTCGACCTCAACCAGCCGATGGACGAGATCCGGGCCGAGCTCAGCAAGTACCCGGTCAAGACCCGCCTCGCCCTCACCGGCACCCTCGTCGTCGGCCGCGACATCGCCCACGCCAAGATCAAGGAACGGCTCGACGCAGGCGAGGCCATGCCGGCCTACCTGCGGGACAGCCCGATCTACTACGCCGGCCCGGCCAAGACCCCCGAAGGCTATGCCTCTGGCTCCTTCGGCCCGACAACGGCCGGGCGAATGGACTCCTACGTCGAACAGTTCCAGGCCGCCGGTGGCTCCCTGGTGATGCTGGCCAAGGGGAATCGCAGCCAGGAGGTGACCGACGCCTGCAAGCGTCACGGAGGCTTCTACCTCGGCTCGATCGGTGGGCCGGCGGCCCGCCTGGCGAAGGACTCGATCCGCAAGGTCGAGGTGCTCGAGTACCCCGAGTTGGGCATGGAGGCTGTGTGGCGAATCGAAGTCGAGGATTTCCCGGCCTTCATCGTCATCGACGACAAGGGAAACGACTTCTACGCCGACACATCCCGACCGGTCGATCTCCGGCTCTGATCGGCCACCGATCGACCTGGCCGGTGAGATCGCCGGCCACCTCACCAGCGACAAATCGGGCCGGCGGGGCCACTGGCGTTCTACGAAACGATGGTGATTCCGCCGTCGACGACGACCACCTGGCCGGTTGCGTACTTCATCCTGAGCAGCGCCAAAACCGCCTCGGCACAGTCGTCCGGGGTCGCCGAGCGCTGCAGCGGGGCGTTCTTGGCCACCGCCTGATGCTGGGCGTCCCAATCCTGGGTCCAGGGCGTCGCCACCAGACCCGGCGCCACCGCATTGAACCGAATCGGCCCGTAGGACTTGGCCAGCAGCCTCGTCATCTGGTTGAGGGCGGCCTTGGCCATCGAGTAGGCCATGGACGAACCGACCGGTCGGACCCCGGCGATCGAGGTGATCGTCACGACGTTCGGATCATCGGAGTCCCGGAGCAACGGGATGGCGCCCTTGGTCAGCCACCAGGTTCCGAACACGTTCACGTCGAAGGTCTTGGCAAAGATCTCGTCCGTCAGGTCGTCGAGGTTGCCGTGGGGTACGACCGTGGTCCACCCGGCGTTGTTGACCAGGATGTCCAGCTTGCCGAACCTCTCGACGGTGGCATCGAGCAGCGCCCGACCCTGGTCCTGATCGGAGATGTCAGCCTGGACGTAGATCGACTCACCGGGCAACGATTGGGAAACCGCCCGGCCGGCCTCGACAGACGTGGCCGAGTTGACCACCACCGATGCTCCGAGCTCGGAGAGTCGCCGGGCGGTCTCCTCGCCGATCCCGCTCGACGATCCGGTCACCACCGCTACCCGTCCCGCCAATTCCTTGCCTGCTTCGTCGGCCATGTCGGGCCATCTCCTGTCGTTGTCCGGTGCACTTCACTGCGCCGGGTCGATCGGCATCCCACCGATCGCCGGGCCCGGCATCGGCGGTCTTGCCCGCACGTTCGGCAGGCCTTCACCGTCGGTCCCGGCCTGGAACGCCACCGATCTTCGAGGCGCCGAACGACACCTTGACAGATGGACCGCAGTTCCGCCAGCCAGACACAGACGGGCCCGACCTCGGCCGGCCCGACACAGATGGGCCGGAGCTCGGCCGGCTTGATGGTGATGAGCTGTCGATTCTCGGCTACCGGTCGGGGTGCGTCGAGGCGTCGAGCACCCTGGCCAGGCAACAGGTCAGTTTCTCGGCATAGGCCACGTCGAGGAACTCGTTCGGGCCGTGGGCGTTGGAACCGGGTCCCAGCACCCCGGTTATGACGAACTGGGCGTCGGGGAATCGCTCCCCCAGCATGCCCATGAACGGGATGGTGCCACCCTCACCGTAGAGCCGCAGGCCCTGGCCGAACTGCCGGCGGGAGGCGTCGTCGAGGGCATCGTGCAGCCACGGTGCGAGGTCCGGTGCGTTCCAGCCGGGGGCGGCCTCGGAATCGGTGAACGACACCTCCGCGCCGTAGGGAGGATCGGCCTCCAACGTGGCCCGCAGTTCCCGGAGCACCGCCACCGGCTCCGCCGTCGGCGGGATCCGCAGCGACAACTTCAGAGCGGTCCGGGGTCGCAACACGTTGCCGGCCGCACCGGTGGCAGGCATGCCGTCCATGCCGATGTAGGAAAGCGATGGTCGCCAGGTCTTGGCCAGCAGGGCTTCGACCCCGGTCTCGACCATGGGCCAGGCTCCGGCCACGAACGGTGCCCCCTCCATCACACCGCCACCCAGGAGGGCGGCGGTGGCCTCCGCCTCCTTGGCTCGATGGTCGGGGATCTCGACCGAGGCCGATGCCAACAGCACCCGACCGTCTGCGGCCCGCTCGACGCGATCGAGCAGCATCCGGATGATACGGAAGGTCGAAGGCACGACCCCACCGGCGCCACCGCTGTGCAGCCCCTCGGTCACGATCCGAACGTCGAGGGTGCCGTCCACCAACCCCCGCAGCGACGTGGTCAGCCACAGCGTGTCGTAGGTGGCACAGCCCGAGTCGAGACAGACAACGAGGTCGACCCGGCCGAGCTCGGCCGCCATCGCCTCGATGTGGGCCGGCAGATCGGGGCTGCCCGATTCCTCGGACGCCTCGATCAGCACCACCAACCGACCGTGGCTTCCTCCGCCGGCCTGGACCGCCTCGATGGCGGCCAGACTGGCAAAGGCGGCATAGCCGTCGTCGGCGCCGCCCCTGCCGTACAGCCTCGTACCCTCCATCACCGGCGTCCACGGTGCCAGACCGTCCCGCCAACCCTCCATCTCCGGTTGCTTGTCGAGATGGCCGTAGAGGATCGTCGTGCCCCCGTCGACCGGGGCGTCGGGACCGAAGGGGGCGATGTCGGCAACGAGCAGCGGCGTCCGGCCGGGTAGTTCCTGGCGCCTGACCGCCATGCCGGTCACCGGTCGGGACCGGATCCAGCTGTCGATCAGATCGACGGCCCGCTCGATATGGCCGCTTCCGGCCCAGTCCGGGTCGAACGCCGGCGACAGCGCCGGGATGGCGATGTACTCCTCGAGTCTGGGCACGAGCTCGTCGACCCAGGCCTCGGCGATGTGTCGATCGGCGGTGGTGATGTCAAGTGTCATCAGTTGATCGCTCCACATTTCTCCATGGCGGCCACGAACCGGGCCAGGAACCGTTCGGTGATCTCCCCCGAGAGCAGCACATCGATGTCGTCATCGTCGAGATCATCGACCAGGACGTCGGCCACACACGGTGCATCCGCTTCGGAGACCTGGTTGGCCTGCAACTGTTCGATGATCTGATTGCGGACGTCGCCCTCGATGCCGCAGGCGAACATGTCCCGGAACTGGCTCTCCTGGAACGATTCGTCTGCCGGATCGGCGACCAACTCCTGCTCCAGCCCGTCGAGGCCGTAGCGGTCGATCAAGCGGTCGATCACACATTCGCTCTCGGACGGAGTGGCGTCGGGGTTGGCGGCCGAGAACCCGGCAACGGCATCATCGCGGTCGAACCCCTGCCCGCAACCGCTGAGGACCGAGCCGATCACCAGGGCGACCAGGCCGAAAAAGGGGGCGAACCCGACCGGTCCGACCGGCGAATCGTGGCGTCGCAATCTCGTCACCCGGCGATCCTAACGGACCGCGGCGACCTGCCACGGCGGCGGCGCCGCCCGCCAGGGAATCAGTTGACCATCTTCTCCCGACCCTCCCAGTACGGGGCCCGCAGCTTGTATTTCTGCAGCTTGCCGGTGGCGGTACGGGCCAGTTCGGTTCGGGTCTCCACCGATGTCGGGCACTTGTAGTGGGCCAGCCGTTCCCGGCAGTAGTCGATCAGCTCACGCTCATCGGCGGTCGATCCGTGCTCCAGCACCACGAGCGCCTTGACCGTTTCGCCCCACTTCTCGTGCGGCACACCGATCACCGCCGCCTCGGTGACATCGGGGTGGGAGAACAGCACGTCCTCCACCTCGATGGATGAGACGTTCTCGCCACCGGAGATGATCACGTCCTTCTTCCGGTCGGTGATGCTGTAGTAGCCCTCTTCGTCCTTGTAGCCGCCGTCGCCGGTGTGGAACCAGCCGCCCTCCAACGCCTGGGCGGTGGCCGTCGGGTTCTCCCAGTACGCCTCCAGCACGTGGTTGCCCCTGGCCAGTAGTTCGCCGGAGCCGCTGGTCTGCATCTCGATGCCGATGGCCGGAGCACCGGCCCGCCCCAGCTTCTTGGCCCGCTCACCGGGGGTCAGGTCGTCCCATTCCGATTGGCACCGGCTGATGGTCAGCAGCGGCGCGGTCTCGGTCAGACCATAGATCTGGATGAATTCCCAGCCGAGCTCGGTCTCCATCCGCTCGATGGTGGCGGTTGGAGGCGGGGCCCCGGCGACCACCATCCGGACCGTACCCCGGCCGGGGATCTCCCCTTCCCAGTCCGCCGCGGCGTCGAGCACGGCGGCACAAACCGCCGGTGCGCCACACATCAACGTGACGCCGTGCTGCTCGACCCGCCGGAGGATCTCCGGCCCGTCGACCTTGCGCAACACCACATGCTTGACCCCCATGCCGGTCACCGTGTAGAGCATGCCCCAACCGTCGCAGTGGAACATCGGCAGGGTGTGGAGGTAGACGTCACGATCGCTGACCCCGACGTGCCAGCCGAAGGTCACGGCGTTGATCCACCGGGCCCGGTGGGTCTGCTCGACCCCCTTGGGACGGGCCGTGGTTCCCGAGGTGTAGTTGATCGACGCGGTGGCGTCCTCGTCCGGCTCCCATGCCGCGGGCACACCTTCCTTGCCGTACCAGACCGCGTCGGACTCCTCGCCCATGATCCAGACGTGCTTGCAGGCGATGTCGCCCAGGGTGTCTGCCAGCTCCGGGTCGATCAGCAGGACCTCGGCCCCGCTGTGCTCCACGATGTAGGCCACCTCGTCCGCACTCAGCCGGAAGTTGATCGGAACGAAGATTCGGCCGTTGCCGCTGACGCCGAAGAACGAGGTGAGCAGCCGAGCCGAGTTGTGCGACACCATGGCGACCCTGCCCCCCATCGGGATGCCGAGCTCGTCCATGGTGACACCCATCTGGCGGCGGATGTCTCCCAGCCGGCCATAGGTGATGTCCGGCAGCGGCGCCGCGACCTGATCGGGTTCGTCGACGATGGCGACCCGGTCCGGATAGACCGCAACCGCCCGGTCGAGGAAGTCATTGATCGTCAATGGGACTTTCACGTGCTGTCTCCCCTGGGATCGCCTGTGCAGGCATCTGGTGTTCGTCGGATCTTGCGGCGAGGCCGCCGATCGATCCGGCCCGGCCCCGTTGCATCGCCAATCTAGTGGCCCACCATGCCCGACCGCAGATTTACTTGGCTGGGATTCGGTTTCACCGGGACCGAGCGGGAGGGCCGGAACGGGAGGCGGGACGGGACGGGCCGGGCCGGGCCGGGACCGAGCGGGAGGGCCGGAACGGGAGGCGGGACGGGCCGGGCCGGGCCGGGAGGACCGGGACCGAGCGGGAGGGCCGGGCCGGGCCGGGCGGCGGGACCAGGCGGGATGGCCGTGCCGGGTAGGCGGAGCCGAGCGGGAAAGCAGAGCCGGGTAGGCGAAGGAGCCGCCAGGATCGGGATCGGCGCCTCCCGACCGGTCAAGTGTGGCGGCCTGCTACCGATACGGATGCCATGCTTCCCGTTGCTCCACCGGTAGAGGGCCGCGACTGGCTTTCCACACGCCCGATCTCCTGGCCCGATCTGCGGGGCAAGGTGGTCGTCGTCGTGTTCTGGTCCTTCGGTTGCGAGGCGTCGCTGCTGGCGGTGCGGCGGCTCGGCGAGCTGGCCCGGCAGTGGCCGACCGGCGTTGCGGTCCTGGCCGTCCACACGCCGAGGTTCCCATATGAGGACGATCCCCAGCGGGTCCGCGCCGCCATCGAGCGCCACCGTATCCAACTGGCTGTGGTCCACGACCCGGAGTACATCACCTGGAATCGTTACGACCCCGGGGGTTGGCCCGCCACCGTGGTGGTCGACAAGCGGGGCCGAGTGGTCGGCATGAAGGGCGGGACGTCTGGTTCCGAGGCGATCACCGACGCGGTCCTGGTGGAGCTGGCGAAGCCGGCGCCGTCAAAGGCCCGGACCGCCGAGCGGGAGCTCGATCTGTTGGCGTCGAAGCGCCCCGCCGCTGGTCGCAGGCCGTCGAAGCGGACCGCCGGTGAAGGCTCGACGTTGCGATTCCCGTCCGCGGTGGCCACAACCGAGTCCGGCCTGGTCGTGGTGGCGGACAGCGGCAACGATCGCCTCCTGATCGGTGACCTCGATCCCGACCTGCGAACGCTGCGTCCCCAGGTGGAGATCACCGACATCGACCAACCGACGGCGGTGGCCTGGGCATCGGACTCGGTGGTCTACGTGGTGGAGCGGGGCACCGGCTCGGTGCTGCAGATCGACCTCGCCTGTGGCACCCTCGACGTCCTGGCCGACGAGGAGCTGGCCGCCCCGACCGCACTCATGGTCGACCGCGACGGCAGTGTGGTGGTGGCCGACGCCGGCTACGACCTGCTGCTGCGAATCGCCGGCGCCGATGGCGAGGTCGTGATCGGCCCCATCGCCGGCTCCGGGTTCTCCGGCTGTCGAGATGGCGATGCGACCAGGGCCGAGCTGGCACAGCCGTCCGGGCTGGCCAGGACCGAAACCGGCGTTGCCTTCTGCGACGCCGCATCGAGCAACATCAGAATGCTGACCGACAGGGGCAAGGTGGTGACGATCACCGGCAACGACCTGTTCGATTGGGGCCTGGTCGACGGTCCGGCCCACCAGGCCCGGCTGCAACGACCGGGGGCGATCTGCGCCACCGCCAATGGCGATCTACTGATCGCCGACACCGGCAACAACCGGATCAGGTTGCTGGCCGACCGGGAGATCCGGACCCTCGGCCTCGGCGGTCTCGATCAGCCCGAAGGCCTCGCCGTGTTGGCATCGGGCCACATCATCGTGGCCGACACCGGCAACCACCGGCTGGTGGTCGCCGATCCGGCCATGAAGACCGGATGGCCTCTTGCGGTCTACCCGGCCACCATGACCTCGGTTTGGAACAGCGCCGGCGCCGAGCAGCTCTGACCCCCAGCCGATCCGCTTCGAAGGGCCCGGTCAGTTCTCCAGCGGCTTGACAATCGACGCCAGCTCATCGAGCTCGGCATCCCAATCGTCGGGCTCGACCGTCGGGATCATCACGAACTTCGAGAACCCCTGGTCGACAAAGCGCCGAATCACCTTCTCGATCTGATCCTTGGCCGGGATGATGTCCTCCGGTTCGGCATCGGGATTCCGCTTGTTGATCACGACCTGCATCGCCTCGGGTATGGCGCTGTTCGTGGCCCGATAGGGAATCAGCGCACCGTAGTGCTCGTCCTCGATCTCCCGATCGTGCTCCTTCGCCACCTGCTCGATCACCGTACGGGCCTCGGCCACCTGCGCCGGGGTGCAGAACGACGGCAGCCAACCATCACCGTGGCGGCCGACCCGTTTCAGCTCCAGCGGGGCGATGCCCCCCAGCCACACCTCGAGCGGCTCCTGAAGCGGCTTCGGCTTGATGGTCACATCCGCCACCTGGAACCGTTTGCCGGTGTGGCTGACATGATCCTCGGTCCAGAGCCGACGCATCAGTGGCAGCGCTTCGTTGAACCAGGCACCGCGTTGGCGGCGGTCGACACCGAAGGCCTGGTGTTCGGCCGAATCGGCCACCCCCAGGCCGAAGGCCGGCAGCAGCCGACCACCGGACAACCGGTCGAGGCTGGCCAACGATTTGGCCAGGACCACCGGGTTCCGGCCCGGCAGGACCATCACCGACATCCCGACCTTGAGCTTGGTGGTCCTGGCCACCGCGAAGGCCATGCCGACCAACGGGTCCGGGCAGTCGCCGCTCAGCCGCTCAGACAACCACAGCGAATCGAAGGCGTTGCGCTCCAACCCGTCGACCAACTGGACGAAACGGTCCTGGTCGTTGGTGGCGTTGCGGGTTCCGAGCCCGTAGCCGATCCTGATCTTCATGGTTCCAGCCTGCCCGATCGGCCGGTCACATGCGAGTCGGCCGGTCGATCCCTCAGCCGCCCCGGCGGCCCAGCATCCTGGCAACGATGTTTCGCTGCACGTCTGAGGTGCCGCCGTACACCACACCACCGGCCACGTTGCGCAGATCGGCCTCGACCCCGAACTCGGTGACGTAGCCTCTGGCCCCATGGGTCAGCACCGCATCGAGGGCCGATGCCACCGCAGCCTCGCTGGCCTGGATCTTGGCCAGGGCCGCAGCCTCCATCGACGGCCGACCCTGGGCGTCGAGAATGGCGGCGCGGTAGAGCTGGAGCCTGGCGTTGTCGTGCCGCAGCTTCATGTCGGCCAGCCGGTGGGACACCGCCTGGAAGTCTCCGATCGGCTGTCCGAATTGGCTCCGGCTCCGGCTGTAGGCGACGGCGTCGTCCAGTTGGCGCTCCATGGCCCCGATCTGACCCGCCAAGACGAAGGCCCGCTCGGCCTCCATGGCCGAGGAGAAGATCGATGCCCCGGATCCGACCGTACCGAGCACGTTTGCCGGTCCCAGCCGGCAGTGATCGAAGCCGACATCGGCGAAGGGGGTGGTCCGCAAACCCATCTTCGGCCGGTTCGCGCCGACCGACACCCCTGGATCGTCGGCGTCGACCAGGAAGACCGTCACACCCCATTGCCCCAATTCGGGGTTGCTGGTGGCGAACACGATGAACACGTCTGCCTCCGGCGCCATGGTGATGTAGGACTTGGTCCCGGACAGCACGTAGACCGGGAACTCCTCCCCGCTCGGCGACCCGGACCCCGTCGAGGCCTCCACGGTGAAGCTGGTTCCCATGGCGAAGGTGTCTGATCCGGACTCGGCCTCGGTGATGCAGAACGACGCCTTCAGGTCGCCGGAGCAAAGCCCGGGAAGATATCGCTGCTTCTGTTCTTCGGTGCCGAACCGCTCGATCAGCGGCTGCATCGTCCACACCTGGGTGCTGAGCGGGAAGGCCAGCCCGGCGTCGCGGCAGCCGTACCCCAAGCCCTCGAAGGTGAGCAGGGCGTGGATCACGTCGTGACCGCCACCCCCGTAGGCCGGGTCGACCATCAGGCCGGTGATGCCGCGCTCGGCGGCCCTGGCCCAGCCCTCATGCCAGAACCTGCAGTCCCGGTCCCGGTCCGCCAGCCCCGGGTCATCGAGGTTCTCTGCCGCCCATTCCGCGGTCTTCCGCTTGACCGGATGATCGAGGTCGGTCAGCGCATCGATTGCCGCCCCAGCGTCGAAGTTGGTCATCTGCTCACTCTCCTGGTCCGACCGATGCCCGGCCGAGCAGGGTCCGCCCGGCGCAGGTCACTAGTACTCTACGACCCTGCGACCGTGCCTCGACACGGTTCGACTCCCGACCGGCGAACTGTGGAGATGTGACCGAGCATGCGACGAATGGAGGCCGCCAGATGACCCATCGATTCCTGCTGTCGGAGCTGGTGGCCGATGCCGCCGACGCCCGTCCCACCGCCGTTGCCGCCGCCTGTGACGACGAGCGGCTCACCTGGGAGCAGCTCGACGTGCGGGTCGGCCGATTGGCGGCGGCCCTGATCCAGGTCGGGGTCGGCAGGGGGGATCGGGTCGGCATCTACCTCCACAAGTCGCTCGAATCGCTGGTGGCGGTGCACGGCATCCTGCGGGCCGGCGCGGCGTACGTGCCGATCGACCCCCTGGCCCCGGCCGAGACGATCGCCGGCATCGTCGAGGACTGCGGCATCACCGCCCTGGTCAGCCACGAGCCGAAGCGGGCCGGGATCGAACGGCTCCGCCCGCTGGTGCCACCGGTGACCGTCTTTGGCCTCGGCCCGAGCCAGGGGGAATCGGAGCGCGGCTTCGTGACCTGGGACGATGTCGACGGGCTCGACCCGATTGCCCCCGTCTCGGTGCTGAGCGACGACCTGGCATACGTGATGTACACGTCGGGCTCGACCGGCAAGCCCAAGGGCATCATGCACACCCACCGAAGCGGGCTGAGCTACGCCACGATGTCGGCCGAGCTCTACGGGTTGGGGCCGGCGGACCGCATGGCCAATTTCTCCCCGCTGCACTTCGACATGTCGACCTTCGAGATCCTGGCCGGAGTCGTCGCCGGGGCCAGGATCGTGCTGGTTCCCGAGCAGTACCTGCGGTTCCCGGCCAGCCTCAGCCAGTACATCGCCGATCAGGGATGCACCACGTTGTACACGGTCCCGTCGCTGTTCCAGCAGCTGCTGAGTCGTGGCGCACTCGGCGATCGGGATCTCTCGGCGGTGCGGTGGGTCCTGCCGGCGGGGGAGGTCTTTCCCCCCGAACCGCTGAGACAACTCATCGAGGTGTTCCCCAACGCCCGTTTCAGCAACGTCTACGGCCCGGCCGAGGTCAACCAGTGCACCTACTACCACTTCAGCATGGCCCATTTCGACGGTGACCCGGACCGGGGGCCACTACCGATCGGCTACCGGTGCCCCGACGCCGAGCTCCTGGTGGTCGACGACGACGACCGGCCGATCACCGGCCCCGAACCGGGCCGGCTGGTGGTCCGGACTGCGACCATGATGGCCGGCTACTGGAACCGACCCGACCTCGACGACCTGGCTTTCGTCGACCGGGCCGGCCCCGGCGGCAAGATCGGCCGGTGGTACCGGACCGGAGACATCGTCAGCTGGGCCGACGGTGAGGTCGAAGCGCCGGTCACCGCCAACCCGGGGCGATGCCTGCTGTACTACGGCCGCCAGGACAACCAGGTCAAGATTCGGGGCAACCGGGTGGAACTGGAGATGGTGGAGGCCGCGGTGGCATCGCTGGACGAGGTCGAGCAGGCCGTGGTCGGGGTCCGCCTCCAGCCCGGAGGCGACAGCGAGCTGATCGCCCAGTTCGTGGCCAACGGCCCGGTCGAGCTCGGCACGTGGCGCCAGGGCCTGGCGGCTCGGCTCCCGGTGTACGCGGTCCCGACCGGCTACGAGCAGGTCGATTCGTTTCCGCTGACCCCGAGCGGCAAGGTGGATCGCCGGACCGTCCGGGAGTCGATCGCCAGACCGCCGGACGATTGAGTCGAACCCCTGCCGGAGGCGGTTCTCGGCCCCCTCCGGGTGCCTTGGAGGTTCACGGGAACCCTTCGGGTTCCCGTGAACCTCGTCAGCTGCGGTGGAGTGCCCCTGGGGTCAATTCCGCCGCATGTCGGGTCCCCTGGGGTCGATTCCGCTGCATGCCTCGAGCCACCCGGGGCACAGCCGTCGACGTTGCCGGGCGCCGCTCGGCGGGTCCGACCTATCGTGTTTTCGATGAGCGACAACTCCCGAACCTTTCTCAAGGCGTTGTACGGCTTCGACGCCACCGTTGCCAGGACGGCTCCGGATCGATGGCAGCACCGGTCCCCCTGCGAGGGTTGGACCGCGGCAGATGTCGTGGCCCATACGGTCGCCATGAACCTCATGACGGCCGGCTTCACCGAAGGTCGGGGCGCGCTGCGACCAGATGAGTCGCAGCGGGGCGACCCGGTGGAGACCTGGCGGCAGTCCTTCGAACTGGTGCAGGAGGCCCTGGATCGTCAGGGTGCGCTGCAGACCGTGGCCGAGACCCCGTGGGGCGAGATGCCGGTCGAGAAGTTCCTCGGCTTCGTGTGGATCGACCCGCTGATCCACACCTGGGACCTGGCCAGGGCCGGCGGCCAGGAACCCGTGCTCGATGCCGAGCTGGTGGAACAGGGCTACCACCGGTTGCAACGGGCCGGAGACTCGCTTCGGGGCGAGGGGCGGTTCGGCCCCGCGATCGCCGAGACCGAGGGAATGGACATGGTCGACCGGTTCATCGCCATCACCGGTCGTGACCCCGGCCGGGCATGAACCGTCCCGGTGGGCCATCATCGGCTCCGGTTCGGTGGTCAGCCGCGACGGGGTGATGTGATGGCGGCGTGGACCAGCTCCATGGGATGCTTGGTTTCGACGCCGGCCGAGCCGAGGTGCATGGAGCAACCGGGGTTGGCGCTGGCAACGACGTCGGGGACCGCCCGATCGATGGCTGCCACCTTGCGGTCCCGGATCCGCCCCGCCAGTTCCGGCTCCATGATCGAGTACGCGCCGCCTGCGCCGCAACACAGGCCCTCATCGTCCAGCTCCACCAACTCGCGGACGAAGGGCCGCAACACCGTCCTGGTCGCTTCGTGGACCCGCTGCACGTGCCGGAGATGGCAGGGATCCTGGATTGCGACCCTGAGATCCAGTGGGGCGACCGTTGGCAGCTTGTGGATGTGGTCGGCCAGGAACTCGTGAATGTCGTAGACCCGCTCGGCGAACCGGTCCGCAGCCGGTGTGCCGAGCAGGTGGCCGTAGTCCTTCATGGCCGCCCCGCAGCCGGCCGAATCGACGACGATGGGACGGTCCGGTTCCAGCGAGGCCATCATCGCCTCCGCCAGCTTCCGGGCATCGCCGGTCAATCCGGCGTGGGTCTGGAGGGCCCCGCAACACGGTGCCAGCGCGCCGGTCGGGGTGACCCCGAAGCCGGCTGCGGTCAACACCTCCAGACCGGCCCGGTGGACGTCGCGCTGCATCGTGTCCATGACGCAGCCGGTGAAGAGGTACACGTCGCTGCCGGTCGTCGGCAACGGATCCCGCCGGAGCGGTATCGCATCGGGGATGCCGAGCCGATCGGGCAGGACCTTGAGCCGTTGGGCCACCCCCAGTGCGGTCGTGCCGAGGCCGAGCAGCCTCGGATGGGCCAGCGGTTTCATGGCCAGCCGCTGCCACAGCGGTGTCATCTCGCCCGCTTCGGTCAGCGTCTCCCTCGCTCGTTCCATCAGGTGGCCGTATGGCACCCCCGACGGGCAGGCCGGTTCGCAGCCCCGGCACTGCAGGCAGGAGGAGAACGCTTCGAGCACCTCTTCGGTGATCGGGGCGTCGTTGTCCTGGACCTCCCGCATGAGCTTGATCCGGCCCCGGGGCGACATCGTCTCGTCGCCGGTCACCCGATAGGTGGGACAGTGGGGCAGGCACAGCCCGCATTGCACGCAGGTGTTGAGGGCGTCGTCATCGATCTTGAGGTCCAACGTCCAGCCCTACTTTCGTCCAGGATCACGGCCGGGATTCAGCCGCCCGGCGGCATCGAAGTTCTCTTTGAGTCTGTCGGCGACCACCTGGATCTCCGGCGAGACCGTTCGGGGCGGCTGCGGCCGATCGGCGAACACCAACCCGAGCCCCACCGCGGCCACGAACCGATCGATGCCCTGTGTCCGGGCCCGCTCGGCGAAGCCGGCGACGTCGGCCGGTGTCAGCGACCACCGGTGCTGCGGCACCGCAACCGGGAGTCCGCCGTCGGCGTTGCCGACCGCGCCGTCGACACCCCCGTCGGGGTCGACACGGTCGTCGGAGTCGGCGGTGGCCAGCTCGGTGAAGGTGCCGACAGCGGCCAGGCGATGCGCCTCGGCGTCCACGTCGGCGCCGTGGCCTTCCAACTCGACCCACGTCGTCGAACCGTCCCACAGCACGGCGGAGGGAGCGAGCACGATATCGGTGATCGCCAGCGGATCGGCATCGGTCGAGACCAACCATCGCGAGGTGGCGGGAATCGGGTTGGTTCGCAGGATCACCTCGGCGACCAGCCCGAGGGTGCCGAGCGACCCGACGATCAACCGTGGCAGATCGAAGCCGCTGACGTTCTTCACCGTCGGGCCGCCGCCGCTGATGATGCGCCCCTCGGCCGACACGTAGCGGACCTGGAGCAGCGAGGTCCGCAGCAGCCCACGGCCCAGGGATCGGATGTCGTTGTGGCCGACGGCCAGGGCACCACCCACGGTGCCGCCACGATCGGGAAGGGCGGTTCGCTGGCCCCGCTCGGCCAGGGCGTGGTTCAGTTCGGCCACGGTGGTGCCGGCCCGGACGGTCACGGTCATCTCTTCCGGCTTGTAGTCGACGATCCCGGTCGGGGCGGTGACCAGTCTGGTTCCGTCCGCCGGCGGGCCGCCGACGTCCCATGCCGTCCGCCGCCCCTCGACGGCCACCGGGCCGGACTGGCCGACCTCCTCGGCGAATCGATCCAGGACCGCATCGGTCGACCGCAACGTCGCTCCCCCGGCGGCGGTCACAACCACACGTCCCTGGGAACCGAGGTCAGGGCCTGGATGTCGGCGCAACTGTGGCCGGCCGGGATGACCTTGCCGGGATTGGTTCGGCATCCGGGATCGAAGGCCTGGCGGAGCCGGTTCTGGTGGTCGAGGTCGTCGTCGGTGAACATCCGCGCCATGAACTTCTGCTTCTCGACCCCGATGCCGTGCTCGCCCGAGAGCACCCCGCCGGCGTCGAGCGAGGCGGTGATGATGTCGGCCCCGGCGGCATGGACCCGTTCCAGGACCCCTTCGTCGCGGGCGTCGAAGATCAGCAGTGGATGGAGGTTGCCGTCACCGGCATGGAACACGTTCATCACCAGGATCTGGTGGCGATCGGCGATGGCGTAGATCTCGGTCAGCACGTCGGCGAGGGCCGAGCGAGGCACCACCGTGTCGTGGAGGTAGTAGTCGGGTGCGATCTGGGCGATGGCCCCGAACGCCGTCTTGCGACCTTTCCACAGCAGGGCCCGCTCCTCTTCGCTGCCTGCGAGGCGAACGTCGGTTGCGTTGTTGGCTCGACCGATCTCACCGATCCTGGCTGCGTCGATGTCGACCCCGTCGGCGAGACCGTCCACCTCGGCCAGCAGCACCGCCGCCGCGTCGAGCGGATACCCGGCGTGCACGTAGTTCTCGACCGCCTCGGTGATGCGTTGGTCCATGACCTCCATGGCGGCGGGAACGATGCCGGCTGCGATCACGTCGCTGACGGTGTTGGCGGCGTCGCGCACCGAGGCGAACGACAGCAGCAGGGTACGGACCTCGGGCCGGTTCCTGGTGATGCGGACCGCCACCTTCGTCGCCACCCCCAGCGTTCCCTCGCTGCCGACGAACACCCCCCGCAGATCGAGGCCCTGGGGCTCGACGTCGAGCCCGCCCAGCATCGCCACATCACCAGACGGCAGCACCACCTCGATGGCGACGACATGGGCGTTTGTCACGCCGTAGGCCAGGCAATGGGGCCCACCGGAGTTGTTGGCGACGTTGCCTCCGATGGTGCAGACCTGCTGGCTGGAAGGATCGGGGGCGAAATGGAATCCCATCGGAGTGAGGTGCCGGGTCAGATCGAGGTTGACAACGCCCGGTTCGACCCAGGCCACCCGGTTCACCGGATCCACCTCCAGTACCCGGTTCATGCGGGTGACGGCCACCACGACCGGCACGCCGAGGGGGATGGCGCCGCCGGCCAGTCCGGTCCCGGCGCCGCGGGGCACGACGTTGCGGCCGAACTGGTTGGCCAGGGTCACGACGGCCTGGACCTCGGCGGTGGTGGTCGGGTAGCAGACAGGACCGGCATTGCCCTCGTCGAACACCGAGGCGTCGTGGCTCAGCAGCGAGCGATGGGCGCCGTCGTCCTTGACCTGCTCGTCACTGAGCGCGGCCCGCAGGGCATCGACGAAGGGATCGCCGGACGCCGCCCCGCTCCTGCGTCTGCTCCGAAGCTTTTCCAGCATCGCTCATACCTCTCGCTGTCGTGTCGGCCGGGGTCGGCCGACCCGGGGCCCGCTCGCCCTATCGGCGGTTCTTCTTGGCCTCCAGGCGATGGGCGTGGAGGATCGGTTCTGTGTAGCCGGACGGCTGCTCGACGCCGGACAGCACCAGGTCGCAGGCGGCCTTGAAGGCGGGGCCGGCGTAGTCGGGTGCCATTGGCCGGTATGCGGGATCGTCGGCGTTCTGGCGATCGACGACGGCGGCCATGCGCTTCATCGTCTCCATGATTCGACCTTTGTCGACGATGCCGTGGTGGAGCCAGTTTGCCATGTGCTGGGACGAGATCCGGCACGTGGCCCGGTCCTCCATCAGCCCGACGTCGTTGATGTCTGGCACCTTCGAGCAGCCGACGCCCTGGTCGACCCAGCGCACCACGTAGCCGAGAATGCCCTGGGCGTTGTTGTCCAACTCGGCCTGGACCTCCTCGTCCGACCATTCGACCGATGGAGCGACGGGGATCGACAACAGATCGTCGACCGTGGCCCGAGGGCCGTCTGCCACCAGCCTGGCCTTCAGCTCGGCTTGCCGCTCCAGCACGTCGACCTGATGGTAGTGGGTTGCGTGAAGGGTGGCCGCGGTCGGCGACGGCACCCAGGCGCAATTCGCCCCCGCCATGGGGTGGCCGATCTTCTGCTCCAGCATGGCGCCCATCAGGTCGGGGGCGGCCCACATGCCCTTGCCGATCTGGGCCCGACCCTGAAACCCGCAGGCCAGGCCGGTGTCGACGTTCCAGTCCTCGTAGGCGGTGATCCACCGCTGGGTCTTCATGTCGCCCTTGCGGACCATCGGGCCGGCCTGCATCGAGGTGTGCATCTCGTCGCCGGTGCGGTCCAGGAAGCCGGTGTTGATGAAACAGACCCGTGCCTTGGCGGCCCTGATGCATTCCTTGAGGTTCAGCGTTGTCCGGCGCTCCTCGTCCATGATGCCGATCTTGACCGTGTTGTTCGCCAACCCCAGTATCTGCTCCACCTTGGTGAACAGGTCGTTGGTGAACGCCACTTCGTCCGGCCCGTGCATCTTCGGCTTGACGACGTACACCGATCCGGTGCGAGAGTTCTGCTCACCGCCGGTCTTGCCCAGGTCGTGCATGGCGCAGGCAACGGTGACCAGGGCGTCGAGGTGCCCTTCGAAGATCTGATTGCCGTCGCCGTCGAGCACGGCCGGGGTTGTCATCAGATGGCCGACGTTGCGGCTCAGCAGCAACGACCGCCCTGGCCGGGTCATCGGCGAGCCGTCGGCCGCGATGAAGGCCTTGTCCGGGCTGAGTCGGCGGACGAAGGTGTCGTCGCCCTTGGTCACCTCTTCGGTGAGGTCCCCCTTCATCAGGCCGAGCCAGTTGTGATAGGCCAGCGCCTTGTCCTCGCTGTCGACCGCGGCCACCGAGTCCTCACAGTCGATGATCGCCGTCACCGCCGCTTCCAGCACCACGTCGGCCACGCCGGCCCGGTCGTCGGCGCCGACCGGGTCGTCGGGGTCGATCACGATCTCGATCCCCAACCCGTTGTGGTCCACCAGGACGCTGGTCGGGGTCTTGGCGTCGCCGGTATGGCCGCTGAACCGGCTCGGCTCCGCCAGCTCGACCTCTTTCGGCCCGCCATCGAGCTCCACCCGCAGCGCACCGTCGACCACCCGGTAGGCGGTGGCCTGGGCGTGGGAGCCGTCGGCCAGGGGAACGGTCCGATCGAGGAAGTCACGGGCCCAGGCGATGACCCGTGCCCCCCGGACCGGATCGTAGGGGCCCGGTTCTGGCAGGTCGCCCATGGCGTCTGTGCCGTAGAGCGCATCGTAGAGGGACCCCCAGCGGGCGTTTGCCGCGTTGAGGGCATAGCGGGCGTTGGTGACCGGAACCACGAGCTGGGGGCCGGGCACCGAGGCGATCTCGGGGTCGACGTTCTCGGTCTCGATCTCGAAATCCGGGCCTTCCGGCACGAGGTAGCCCAACTCCTCGATGAAGGCCCGGTACGCGTCGGGGTCGTGGGGTTGGCCCATCCGCTCCCGGTGCCAGCCGTCGATCGCCGCCTGGAAGCGCTCCCGAACCTCGAGCAGCTCGGCGTTTCTCGGCCCGAATTCCGCCACGAGTTCGGCCAACCCACCGAAGAACCGGTCGGCCTCGATGCCGATGCCGTCCAGCACCTCGTTCACCACCATGTCGTAGAGGTCCTGGCCGACGGCCAATCCGTTGGTTTCCACTCGTTGCACGGTCACTCCGACTCACCCCGGGTTCTGTTTCTCTTTCGCACCGCCTGGCCGGAGCCGCCCGGTGGCGGACTCACCGATCGCCAGGTTGTCAGAACGGACGGTACCTGACCCGGGCTTCGGGGTCGAAAAGCGGCAGATCCTCCTCCGGCGAGAAGCTTGCGACTTCTTCGGTCCCCGCGCTGGGGCCCGTCGACCACCGTGCGACCGGTGGACCCGGGGGGCGGGCGCTGGCGCATGAGGCCTGCATCTCGGCATGCTCGCCAGATCACCGACGATTTCGGGCTGGGGTCAATCCAGCTTGGATTGGGCGTAGCTCACCATCTTGGACACGGTCTGGAAGTTCTCCAGTGTGACCTCGACCGGATCGACGTCGAACCCGAGCTCGTCCTCCAGCCATTGGGTGATCCGAACCACGCCGAGCGAATCGACCGCACCGGTCAACAAGAGGTCGGTCTCGATCTCGATCGGATCGGGGCTCACCGATATCTCGGCGTTGATGAAACCCACCAGCCGTTCCGGAACCGATTCGATGATCTGGGTCACAGCGTCGACCTCTCGATGCTCCAGCTCACAGCGTCGACGGTTCTTCGGTTCGAGTGGGGGCGGTTGTCGCAGCCGTGTCCGTGGCCTCTCCGGCCGTCGGCAGGAGACGCCCCGCGCTGCGTTCGACCTGGTAGTAGGCGGCAGCGGCAACGGTGATCCCGACGATGTAGAAGAGTATCCGTGGCCAGACGAACACCGGATCGACGAAGGCGTTGATGCCGACATCGGTCTGGAAGAGCCGCTCGATCGTCCACAAGAGTGCGACGCCGGTCAGTACGACAGAGATCCCGACGAACAGCGGCTGGTAGATTCTGGTTCGCCGCAGCAGATACAGCGCGGGGAACAACATGAGAACCACCACCGTCTGGCCGATCTCGATCCCCACATTGCGGCCGAGGAGCGACATCATCTGCGTGCCTCGTGACACGTCGAGGCCGGAGACCAGCGAAGCGAAGCCCATCCCATGGAACAAGCCGAAAGTGAAGGATATCACCCACTCCCTGTTGGGTACGATCGGCCGGATGTTGTACATGGCGGCGGCGGCGATCGACAGGGCGATGATCGACTCGATGATCCGGGGCGACGGCAGTGGCAGGATGCCCAGCCCTGCCAACGAGAAGGTGATCGAGTGGGCGACGGTGAACATCGTCACCACCTTCATCACCCGCCACAGCGCGGTGACGAAACGATCGGCCGGCAGCCACATCTGACGGAAGACCAATACCGAAGGGAGTAGCAGCACCAGCACGAAGAGGATGTGATCCGGGCCGGTTCGGATGTGGTTGACACCGAGCTTCACGCTCGACCTGAAGTTCTTGAAGCCGCTGGCGTCACCCAGGTCGATGGTCTGGACCGAGTTGTCACCATCGAAGGTGGCGAGATCTTCATGGCCGTTCTCGATGACGCCACCCTGCCAGTCGTTGCCGATCAACAGCAGGGCATCCCGGCCTGGGATCTCGTTGAAGAACATGTCGTAGCGAAGGTCAAACCGCCGGGGCACGGTGCCACCGTCGACCACAACGTCGAACGGCAGGATTATGTAGTTGTCGTCAACCTCGGGGAGGTCGGAATAGAAGAGCTCGGCTTCGCCGAACTGGATCTGCCAATCGGTGTCCTGCTCACCGATGTCGAAGTGCTCGTCGGTGTAGGCGTGAACCGCCGGCAGGTTGGCCTGCAGTTCGGCCAGGATCTCCTCATCGCTACCGGAGAGATCGAGACCGAGGGCGCCACGGAGATCAGCGATCGGCAGTTCCAGACGCCCGCCGAGCGATGTCTCGGTGACATCGAGGTAGATGTAGGACTGGTTGCCGCTGTGAGCCGAGACCGGCGTGATGCCGACAAAGACACCGACAACGAGGATGGCGATGAACGCAGTCAATCGCCGGATGCGCATGGTCGGGAAGCGGGCGCGGTCGGTCGTACCGCCCGAGCCGCCTCGGGGCCGATCTTCCGGTGACCCTGGACCCGCTTCGGCCCTCGACGGGCCCCGTTGCGCCCAGTTCTCGTGCACTGCCAACTCCCGCAACATCGACGTCCTTCCGCTCATGACCGACCGAGACCTGCACCTTACCCGGCCCGCCATATCGCAATGGGCCCGTCGAAACCGGTCACCGGCTTCGACCACGATAGAGTTTGGTCAAGACGACACCCTAGATGCACCGGGCAGAAAAACAATAGGCAGTTGCATTTCCCGTTGTACATCCGATTTCCGGTTGTGAACGAAGATGTACGTGGCCGGCAAGGTCAAGAGAGGGCGGCCTCTACCGATTGTTGGATGGCTGGCGGAAGGCGCATTCGAGTGCAGATTTTCAGATCACGGTGACATGTTGAGCACGACGCGGAATACCTTTCGCGGGCCGGATCGGCGAACGGCCGGTGGCCACGGCCGGCCACCATCGAGCCGGGTCGTCGGACGATGACCGAGCTCGCCAGATCGGAGGTCGGTGTCCCGCTCGGCACCGGTCGATCACTGTCGCCGATGCAACGCGGGCTCTGGGTCTCCCAACTCAACCACCCGCGCGCTCCGGTTCAGAACATGCCGCTGCTGTCATTCCTCGACGGCCAGATCGAAGCCAAGAGGCTGGCCGAGGCCTTCCGCTCGGTGGTGGCCCGATCGGACGTCCTACGAACCCGGCTCGTCGATACGGGAGCGGGCCAGTGGCAGGTCGAGTTGGCGGCGGTCGACGACCTGCCGGAGACGGAAATCGTCGAACTCGATCGGGCCGAGGTCGAGCGATGGGCCAGGGCCAGGGGCAGCCAACCGATCGACATGCGCGTCATCGGCTACGACAGCGCCATCGCCGCCCACCCTGACGGCACCGCCTCCTGGTACCTCGACCTCCACCATGTGATCACCGACGCCACATCGTCGGCTCTGGTATTCCACGAAACCGCAGACGCCTACCGGCAGCTGACCGAGGACGGCCGGGCCGAATCGTTCGACCCGCCACCGCAGAACAGCTACTACCGGTGGGCCCGCAAGCTGGCGGCGAACCTGGAACGACCCCAGGACTCGGCCACCAGGAAGGCCATCGACCACTGGCGGGCCCGGGAACCGGCTCCACGGATCGACGGGCTCTACCGCAGCGTCGACCGGCCGACACCCGATGCACAGCGGTTGCCGCTGCCGTTCGGTCCCGAACTGCTCGACCTCGCCGAGCAACGGCTGCAGGGCCAGTACCGGATGTTGACCGACCATCTGGGTTGGTCCACCCTCCTGGTCACCGCCACCGCGATCTACTGTCACCGGGTCTCCGGCGCCGCTGAGTTCGCCATCGGCCTCCCGGTCCACAACCGCAGCGACCCCTCGGCCAGGACGATGATCGGTCCGACCATGGAGGTGTTCCCGGTCGACATCTCGATCCAGCCCGACGACACCTTCGGCTCGATCCACCGCAGGGTCGGCCGTGCCGTGCTGTCAACCCTCCGCCATGCCGCGCCCGGCACCAGTCCCGCCGCCGACTACCAGGCCGTGGTCAACGTGATTCCCCGCGCCGAACAGCAGTGGTTCGGGTCGATCGCCGCCACCACCCGGTGGCTCCATTCCGGTGCCATCGATTCCAGCCACCTGCTCAGGGTTCAGATGACCGCCTACGCCGGCGACGACCCCCGAGACGGCGAGGGCGACACCATACCGGGGCCGGAGTTCGCCCTCGACCTCAATCATGGCGGAGCCGACGTCGAACATCGGGCCAGGGCCGCCGGACACTTCACCAGTGTGTTCTCCGACCTCGTCACCGATCCCGACCTGCCCATCGGCCACCGCTCCCTCTGTGGACCCGATGAGATGGACCTGCTCCGGCGATGGGAGTCGCAGCCCGACCACCGGCCGCCCCCAGCCGCGGTCCTGGACGGGCTGCGCCACGTGCTGGCCGACAACCCTTCGATCGTGATCGAGGAGGCGACGGCCCAGAGCTCGAACCGACCGTTGAGCGGTCGGCACCTTTGGGTCTGGGTGGCCCGGCTCGCCGAACAGCTCCGGCGGAACGGCGTCGGGCCGGGCACCAGAGTCGGCGTCGAGTTGCCACGGTCGATCGAGGCCGTTGTCGCCACCTACGCCGTCATGGCCGCCGGCGGCTCGTTCGTACCCCTCGATCCGAACCAGCCGGCGCAGCGCAGGGCAGACCTGGCCAGGCGAGCCGGCTGCATCCTGGTTCTCGGCTCGGTTGCCGACATCTCCGAGCTGGAGCCCGAACACGGCGACGACCAGCCGGATTTCGTGCCTGCCACCCGGTCGGCGGCCGACGAGGCCTACCTGCTGTACACCTCCGGCTCCACCGGCGAGCCCAAGGGTGTCCCCATCACCGACGGCGGTCTGGCCGCCTACATCGACTTCGCCAGGACGAGCTACGCCGGGGCGGCCGGGGCCGATCGGCCGGTTGCGCCTTTGTTCAGCCCGCTGACCTTCGATCTCACCATCACCTCGCTGTTCATGCCGATCCTGGCCGGCGGCAAGCTGGTGGTGATCGGCGCCGACGGCCCGGCCGGCCTCTCGACGATCGCCGCCACCACCGACATCAACTGGTGCAAGGCAACGCCCTCCCATCTGGAGATCCTGGTCAGGTTGCTTCCCGCCGACCATCGCCTGGCCACCCTGGTGGTCGGGGGCGAGGCGTTCGGCACCAGGCTCGCCGCCGATCTGCTGGCGTTCAACCCGGAGCTGCGAATCTTCAACGAGTACGGCCCGACCGAGGCGGTGGTCGGCTGCATGTTGTACGAGGTCGAGCCGGAACTGCTGGCCCGCCAGCCCGAGGTTCCGATCGGCCGATCCGCCCCCGGCGTCACGCTGGTGGTGGTCGACGAGTACCTGCAGCGGGTCCCTATCGGATCGCCGGGCGAGCTGTGCATCTCCCACGGCGGCCTCACCACCGGCTACCTGCGGTCTTCGGTCGATGACGAGGCCCGAGACCCCGAGCCCGAACCGGACGACCCGTTCGTGGAGCTCGACGGTCGCCGGTTCTACCGCTCGGGCGACCTGGTCCGTTTACAGGATGCCGAGCGGTTGATCTACCTCGGGCGCAAGGACGAGCAGGTCAAGGTCGGTGGTATCCGCCTGGAGCCGATCGAGGTGGAGGATCGGCTCAACGCCCACCCGGCGGTGGCCCGCTCGGCGGTCAGACTGTGGTCACCGTCGGCCACGACCCCTCGCCGGCACTGTGTCCGCTGCGGCCTACCGGACAACGTGCCCGGTGTCGACTTCGACGAGGCCGGGATCTGCGCCACCTGCCACTCCTACGATCGGGTGGCCCCCATCGCAGCCAGTTGGTTCAAGACGCCGGCCGACCTGGAGGACAAGCTGGCCAAGGCCCGGGCCAGCAGAACCGGGGACTACGACTGCCTGCACCTGCTCAGCGGCGGCAAGGATTCGACCTTCGCGTTGTACAAGCTGGTCGAGTTGGGCTTCCGTCCCTATGCCCTGACCCTGGACAACGGCTTCATCTCCGAGGAGGCGAAGGACAACGTCAGGCGCTCGGTCGCCGATCTCGGCATCGACCACGAGTTCGCCACCAGCGAGGTCATGAATGACATCTTCCGGGACTCGCTGGAGCGCCACTCCAATGTCTGCCACGGCTGTTACAAGACCATCTACACCGTTGCCACCACCCGTGCCGCCCAGATCGGGGCACCGATCATCTTCACCGGTCTGTCCCGAGGTCAGCTGTTCGAAACGAGGCTGATCCCCCAGCAGTTCTCGGCCGACAGGTTCGACCCGGACGCCATCGACCGTGCGGTGGTCGAAGCCCGCAAGGTCTACCATCGAATCGACGACGGCCCCAATCGCCTGCTCGACACGACGGTTTTCGAGGACGAGACCATCTTCGATCGCATCGAGTACATCGACTTCTACCGCTACTTCGACGTCGAACTGGCCGAGATGCTCCGGTTCCTCGACGAGCGTGTTCCATGGGTCCGCCCGTCGGACACCGGCCGCTCGACCAACTGCCTGATAAACGCGGCCGGGATCCACACCCACCAAATCGAACAGGGGTACCACAATTACGCGGTGCCATACGCCTGGGATGTGCGGCTGGCCCACAAGACCAGGACCGAGGCCATCGAGGAGCTCGAGGACCAGCTCGACCTCCGAGAGGTGGACGCCATGCTGGAGACGGTCGGCTACCGGCCCCGGCCGCGAGAGATCTTGACCGCCTGGATCGAACCGGCCGACGGCCCCGGCACCATGCCCGGCCCGACCGAGCTCCGCTCGTTCCTGGCCGAAGCCCTCCCTGCCCACGCCATCCCGTCGGCCTTCGTCGAGGTCGGTGAGCTGCCGATGAACGCCAACGGCAAGCTCGATCAGCGGGCGCTGCCTCCTCCCGAGCGGGTCCACCGGCCCGGTCCGACGCTCCAACTCGGAGCTGATCCAACCGCATCGTCCTCTGCGTCGATGAGCGACCTGGAACGGACGATCGTGACCCTGTGGGAGCGGATCCTGCAGATCGAACCGATCGGGCTCGACGACGACTTCTTCGCCATCGGTGGCGACTCCCTGGCCGCCCTGGAGATGATCGTCTCCCTCGGCGAATCGAGGAACCGAAATCTGGCCGAGGACCTCGCCTTCACCCATACCACACCGGCCGAGCTGGCGGCGGCCATCGGACTGCTCGACGATCCGCCGCCCGAGGCACTCGATCTGGCCACCTTCGGCACCGAACCGGGCCGAGCCCCGGTCCGGTCGGCCGGGGAGCTGGCGGTGCTGTTCGACCAGGCCGGCCGACCGGAAGAGATCATGTACAACGTCGGTCGGCTGTACCGGGTCGACGGATCGATCGACAGCGGCCGTTTCGAACGGGCATTGCGGGCGGTGGCGCAGCGCCACCAACCCCTCTCCTGGTCCCACGGCACCACCAGGCGGCACCTGCCGAGCGATCGTGCGGTGGAATGCACCGCCGCGACAAAGCCGGTCACGGTCGAACGGCTCGAGGCGATGGCGGCCGAGATCCATCGAGCGCCGTTCGATCTCGAGAACGGTCCGTTGCTCCGATGCCTGATCCAGCCCGTCGACGACGGGACGACGGCCATCGTCCTGGCCATCCACCATGCATCGGGCGATGCCGCCAGCTTCGCCACCCTGCTCGACCAGATCGACGATCGGCTGGTGGGAAGACCGGCACCGGAACCACCGCCGGACTATGCCGGGTTCTGTGGCTGGCAACGCGAGCGCTGGAGTGACGCCGATCGAAATCACTGGCTGGAGGCCGGCGGTGGCGACCAGCCGGCCCGGTTGGAGATCCACCGTCCCGCCGACGGCGAACCGGACGGCTTCATCACCCGACCGGCCTCGGTGACCCCGGCCGAGTTGCGAGCCGGATCGACCACCAGTCCGGCGGCGCTGGCGGTGGCATCGGTGGCCGCCGCGGTCAGGCGATACAGCGACGGACCGCAGATCGAGCTCGGGCTGATCACCTCCACCCGGAACCATCCGGTGGCGGAGCAGCTGTTCGGCTACTTCCTCAACACCGTGCCGCTGCGGATCGACGTCGCCGCCGGCCGCTCGACCGCCGAGCTGGCCACCGCCACCGCGGCCGCCATCGGCGGGGCGCTGGCCCACCGAACCTATCCACTGGCCCGTATCATCGCCGATCGGCTGGAAGCGGGGCGGCCGGCCCCGAACCTCGACACCCTCGTCGCCTTTGATGAGCTCCCAACGATTTCGATCGACGGGGCCCCGGCTCGCCAGCGGGTGCTGTGGAACGGCACCGCCGTGGCACCGCTCACCTTCTTCGTCGAGGTCCGCGACGAGCGGATCGATCTGAGCGTCGAGCATCGTGGCTCGGTCGTCGGTGGGGCCGTGGCGGAGCGGATGCTCCACGACGTCGACCGCATCCTCACCAAGGCCGTCCGGGCCCATGACACAGCCGAACGGCCCCATGACACAGCCGAACGGGCCCATGACACAGCCGTCCGGCCCCATGACACAGCCGTCCGGCCCTATGACACAGCCGAACGGGCGGTTGTCGACGGCGATGCGCTCAGCCTCATCAGCGGCGGGCCGCTGGCCGAGCACACCCTGATCCCGAGCAGGATCGCCGGTCACCTCGTGTCGGAGCGGTCGGCCCCGGCCGTCGTCTGCGGTGACCACGAGCTCAGCTGGCCCCAGCTCGGCCGCCGAGCCGCCGCGGTTGCCGCCGTGCTGGCCGAGAACGGGGTCGGCCCCGGGGATCGGGTGGCGATCTGTATGGACCGCTCCACCGATCTGGTGGCGGCCATCGTCGGTGTCCACCTCGCCAGGGCGGCCTACGTACCGATAGATCCCGGATATCCGGCCGACCGGCGGCGGCTGGTGGCCGACAGGGCCGGTGCCGTCCTGGCCCTGGTCGATCCGCCGAACCGGTCGTCGCTGGCGGAACCCGTCGTGATCGACCAGGCCGGCATCGCCGGCCGGCCGTGGCAGGAGTTCGCCCCGCTCGACCCGGCGACGCCGGCCGCAGCGGATGGCGATGACACCGCCTACCTGATCTTCACCTCCGGTTCGACCGGCGAGCCCCGAGGCGTTGCGGTGACCCAGGCCAACCTGGCGGCGTCGACCAACGCCAGGGCGTCGGTCTACTCGTCGGCCCCCCAACGGTTCCTGATGTTGTCGAGCGTGGCCTTCGACAGCAGCATCGTCGGGCTGTTCTGGACCCTGGCCGAGGGTGGCACGGTGGTGCTGCCGACCGAGGACCAGGCCCACGACATCGCAGCCATCACCGAACTCCTGGCGGCCGGAGTGTCCCACACGCTCCTGGTGCCGACCCTGTATCAGGGGCTGCTGGCCATGGCAGAGCGCCGGGGTCACGACGGGCCGTGGGCGGGGCACGTCATCGTCGCCGGGGAGGCCTGCCCGTCCACACTGGTCCGTTCCCACTTCCGACGATTCCCGACCAGCGCCTTGACGAACGAATACGGTCCGACCGAGGCCTCGGTGTGGGCCACCGCCCACCATTGCTCGATCGACGACGATCCGGTCCCGATCGGCAGACCGGTCCCGGGGACCTGGGTGGCGGTGATCGATGACGCCGACTCGGCAGACCACCAAGGCGAGCTGGGCGAGGGATCGATCCGGCCAGGCGGTGTCGAGGGCGAGCTGGTGATCGGCGGCCACGGTGTCGTCGAGGGCTACCTCCACGACGCGGCCGCTGGTCGGGAGCGGTTCGGCCGGTTGCGAGCTGACCTGGTGCCATCGGACCTGAGGTCCGCGGCGAGCCCGATCGACGGCCGGTTCTTCCGGACCGGCGACCGGGCGGTGGTGGTCGACGGCGAAGTTCGGTTCCTGGGACGGGTCGACAGCCAGTTGAACATCGGCGGGGCCAGGGTCGAGCCGGAGGAGATCGAAGACGTCCTGCTCGCCGTTGACGGCGTCTCGGCCGCAGTGGTCGTCGCCGCCGACGCCAGGACCCTCGATGAGCTGCTGGCCAACCTGCCGGCCGACGTCGTCGGCCGGTCGATGAGCGACGCCGCATCACAACCCGACCCGGCGGCCGCCCTTCTCCGCAGGCTGCGGGAGCACGGCGAGCCCCGGCTTCGGTTGGTGGCCCACCTCGAGGCCGATGATTCACTCGACATCGGATCGGTCCGTGTCACCGCCTCGTCGTCGCTCCCAGCGCTGCTTCGGCCGGCCCACTACGAGCTCCACCCCGAACTGCCGACCACGCCCAACGGCAAGCTCGACCGCCAAGCGGCCGCCCTGTTGCCGATCTCCTTCGCCGGCGGTTCGGGGGACGGCATTGCAGCGCTCAACGCCGTCGGGGACGGAACCGACGAAGCTGCAACCGGGGCCGACGACGAACTCGTGGCCGGCCTGACCGGGTTGTTCGCCGACACCCTACGAGACCCGTCCTTCGGACCCGACGACGACTTCTTCGAGCGGGGTGGGCACTCGTTGCTGGCAATGGAGCTGCTCTTGGCCGTCGAGGACCGGCACCGGGTTCGGCTCCCGGCGGCGGCCCTGTACGGCGCCGGTACCCCGAGGCGGTTGGCGGGCCGGTTGGCGACGAAGGCCAGCGACGGGCCGAGGAGTTTCCTGGTACCGATCCAACCCGATGGCGATCTGCCGCCGATCTTCGCCGTGCACGTGCTCGGCGTCGATTGCCAGTTCTTCCGTCCGATCTCGGCCCGGCTGGGCCCAGACCAACCCGTGTACGGTCTCGGGCAGCCGACGTCCGATCTCGACACCGCAGGGCCGACCGACGTGGCCGAAGTCGCCGCCCGGTACGCAGACGAGATCGAGCGGGTGGCGCCGACGGGACCGTTGAGCCTGATGGCCATCTCGCTCGGCAGTGTCGTGGCCTTCGAGCTCGGGCAGCAGCTGGTGGCCCGCGGTCGCCAGATCGACCTGCTGGCCCTGTTCGATGCGTTCGGCCCGGAGGCCATCGGCACGAAGCCGCCGGTCCGGGATCGGCTGGCCGCTCACCTCGAACGCTTCACCGACCAACCGGGTCGCTATCTGTCCGACCAGCTCGATTTCCAGGGAGAACGAGTCCGCCGGACAAAGCAGCGATTGGAGCTGTCGGTTCGCAAGCGCATCGATGCCAGGACCGATCATCAGCTCGAGGTGCGCCGCTTCATCGAGGCCAATGTGGCGTCGCAGGTGGCGTACGCCTACGAGCCGTACCTCGGTCAGATGCTGGTGGTGAAGGCCGGCGATGATCCGTTCGCCGAGCTCCACATCCGGGACAGGATGGGCTGGGCATCGGTTGCCGCCGGCGGCCTCGACATCACCGTTGCCCCCGGTCAGCACCTGTCGATGATGGCCGAACCAAACGTCGAGGCGGTGGCCGACGCGGTTGGTCGCCACCTGAACGCCGCCGCCGATGTCCGCCCGACCGGGCCGGTCGTCGACCTTGCGACCACCGAACGGGCGCTCATCGGGGCGCTTCGAGTCGGTCGCCTCCCATCCACGGTCGGCCGCATGCAGAATCGGGCCGACCTCGATGAACCGGCGGCCAGACTGGTCGCCGAGGCGGACAGCATCATGACGGGCCTGGCGGACGCAACCGCCGAGGTCGCCGCCGAGGCGGCCCGCCGGTTGACGGCCGCGGGGCTGGTGGCCGACATCGTGCCGATCCCGTCCCGACTGCAGCACGCAACGGCCGCGATCCGCGTTTGTGGACCGATCGGCGCCGCGGTCGAGGCGATGGCCGAACTCGATTTCGGCCCCGTCGACTGTCCGTCGACGGCCGCGGTGACCGCCGCGGTCCGAGCCGACGGCGCGGTGGACTTCGTCCGGAGGGGTTCGGGCACCAGCCGGCTCCGGTTGCTGTGGCACGAGCGGCGGTCCATCCGGCGCGGTGTCGGGCTCCCGGCTGAAGCGCCTGGCTTCCAAGCTCAACCCGACCGGACCCGACTACCAAGTGGTGGACCTGCCGGATTGGGCCTGGGCCGGATATTGGCCGATCCGTCCCTTCAGGCTGATCCGGGACCGCCTCGCCGACATCGGTGCCGGTACCGACGGCGGACCTGGCACGGGGCGGCGGCGACACCACGACCTCGGCATCTTTCTCGGAACCCCGCCAGGACTGATCGGTCCACTGCTGGACTTCGCCGGCGTTGCCGAGGGTCGGACCATCGTCGATCTCGGCTGTGGCGACGGTCGGGTTCTGATCGAGGCGGCATCCCGATTCGGCTGCCGGGGCCGCGGCTACGAAACGGACGAGGATCTGGCCCGCCGGGCCAGGGACGCGGCGACATCGGCCGGGGTCGAGCACCTGGTGGAGATCGTGAACGACGACGCGGTCGGCGCTCCGGTTGGCGATGCCGACCTGGTGTTCGCCTTCCTCCCTCCCGAGGCGGTGGGGGCGATCCTGGAACCGACGCTGCACCAACTGGGACCCTCTGCGGTGTTCCTCAGCCACGAGCAGCTGGCCAACACCCTGGCCGGGGAACCCGATCGCAGCGGCCTGGTGCTCGGTCCAGCGCACGACAAGGCGGACAGTGGCGTCACGGTCGCCAACCTGTGGTTCGGCCGCCACGCTGATTGATCGGCTGATCACCGAACCGACATCGGGCGGTCACGGCTCACCAGCGGCACTCGGGCCTGGGCCGCTCAACCGGGCACCGTACCGGGGTGGCCGGTAGGGTCTGATCCATGTCGACCGTGCTGTATGAAGTGACAGACCACATCGCAACAATCACCCTGAACCGTCCCGAATCGCGCAACGCCATCAATGGTCAGATGCGGATCGAGTTGAATCGGGCGTGGACCGACTTCCTGGAGGACGAGGATGCATGGGTGGCCATTCTCACCGGTTCCGGCCAGGTGTTCTCGGCCGGGGCCGACCTCAAGGACGGTGCAGGATCGGCCGGTACCTTCGCCGGCACCTTCTGGGAGAAACCGACGATCAACTCCTTCGAGAGCGGGCTCGAGCTGTTCAAGCCGACCATCGCCGCGGTCAACGGCCCGTGCATCGGCTACGGCCTGACCGGGGTGCTGTTCTGCGACTTCGTGATCGCGGCCGACACCGCCACCTTCGCCTACCCCGAGGTGTCGATCGGCGTGCCCACCATCGTCGGCGCCATCCGGCTCCCCCAGCGCATCGGCTGGGCCAACGCCATGGAGCTGTTGCTGACCGGCCGGCCCGTCGACGCCGAGCGGGCGAAAGAGGCCGGGCTGGTGTGGCGGATCACCGAGCCTGGCGACCTGATGGACAACGCCCGGGCATGGGCCACGACCCTCACCGAAGCGGCCCCGCTGGCCCAGCGGGCCACCAAGGAGGTTGCGTGGCGGAGCCGGGAGCTCGGCTGGACCGAGGCGGTCCGTTTCGGCGAGACCATGCGCCTGGTGGCCGGCGCCACCGACGATGCCAAGGAAGGCCGCCGGGCCTGGGCCGAGAAGCGCAAGCCGGCGTGGCGGGGCCGCTGAGCTCGGCCACCGCCATCTCTGATCCCACCGTCGCCGGACCGGATCGACTTGAGCGATGCCGTCCGGTGGGCCAAGATCGACCACAGCGTCGAAGGCGCCAACACCATGGCGGAATGAGGGGTTCTGGGATGAAGTTCGGATTGATGTTCGCCAACACCGGGCCGTTCGCCACCGCAGAGGGCATGGTCAACCTCGCCACCGTTGCCGAAGATGTCGGGTTCGAATCGATCTGGACGGTCGAGCACGTGATCTGGCCGGAGTCGTACTCGTCGGCCTACCCGTACTCCCCGACCGGCAAGATGCCCGGTGACGCCAGCGCCCCACTGCCCGATCCGTTGATCTGGCTCAGCTTCGCCGGTGCCAACACCTCCACCATCCGACTGGCCACCGGCATCCTGATCCTGCCGGAACGGAACCCGTTGGTCTTGGCGAAGAGCGCGGCAACGCTGGACGTGCTGTCCGGGGGACGACTCGATCTGGGTATCGGGGTCGGCTGGCTGGAGGAGGAGTTCGACGCCCTCCAGATTCCCTTCGCCGACCGGGGACCACGAACCGACGACTACGTCGGGGCGATGCGGGCGCTGTGGGCCGGAGACAACGTGACCTACGACGGTCGGTTCGCCAGGTTCGAGAACGTGACCTCGAACCCGAAGCCGGTCAACGGTGAGGTGCCGATCGTGGTCGGTGGTCACTCCAAGGCTGCGGCCCGTCGAGCGGGAAGGCTGGGTAACGGGTTCTTCCCCGGCAAGGGTTCGATGAGCGAGCTGGCGGAGCTCATCGACGTCGTCAACCAGACCGCTGCCGACGCCGGCCGAGACCCGCAGGCCATCGAGATGACGGCCGGCCATCCCGGACTGTTCGGAGACGACCCGGTGGCCGCAGCCGAGGAACTGGCATCGATCGGCGTGGATCGCACCATCGTCCCTGCGTTCCTGCTGGCCAAGGGCTCGGTCGAGGAGCAGGCGGCGGCCATGGCCGAGAAGCTCCTCCAGCCCTGTGCCGACATCGGCTGAGGTTTCGGCCCGATCGGGCCCGGCCCCGGGGCCCCGCTGCGACACTCGGCGGCGACGGCCGGACCCTCAGGAACAGCCGGAGACCCGCAGCAGCGAACGATCGACGCCGTCGACCGGTTCGACCGTCCGGTCTTCGGGGTCGGCGCCGACCCAGCGGGTGGCGGCGGCCACCATGTCGTCGAGATCGGCCGTGGTGTCGGCCGCCAGATCCACGGTGATGCAGGTACCTCCGCCGGACTCCCAGATGGCGAAGCGGTCGCCACCCCAACCATCGGCCGCATTCGGGCCGAGCCAGTACTCGACCAACAACTGGCCGACGGTTCCATCGATGACGACCGGCCCGTCGACCGGTGGTATCTCGACATCGACCACGGTCAGCTCGGCCGGCGGCGCCGCCGGCCGCAGCACCCGCTCGCTGGACTCCGGCGGCTCTGCCAATCGCTGGTCGACCGCATCCTCGCCGCCCCGGCGCGCCAGGTCCGAGACATAGACCTCGCCGTCCTGATACGGCGAGAGCTGCAGGTTGAGGATGACCGGTGGCAACGCGGCCAACCGATCGAAGTCGTCCGGCGAGAGGGCCCCGAACTCCTGGTTCAGCAGCTCCTGGCGCTGCGACGGGCTGAGCTGCGATCGCCACAACTGCTCGACCCGGCTGGCGTTGCCTTCGATGACCGCCAGGAAACCGTATTCCGCGTCGTCCTCGAAATCGTCCCGGCCGAGATCGAACCACTGGTCGTCGTAGGCGTGGACCAACTCGTGGACCAGGATGGCTTGCCCGTAGAGGTCGAACTCGCCGCCCCGCACCACCAACCGCTCGGTCTTCGGATCGTAGAAGCCGACGACGCCGGCCTCGATCAACGACTGGTAGGCGCCGAACAGGTCGAGATCCGGTGGGACCAGCCCCAACGATTTCAGCAGCAGCTCATCGCGTTCGAGGTCGGGTTTCGACTCCTCGAGATCCTCGACCAGGGCCAGGTCGAAGTCCGCATCGTCCAGCAGCTCGATGGACGGGAACTCCTTGAAGGGGCGGCCCCGGGTCTCGCTGCACGAAGTCGGCGGCATCGCAGATCACCTCGTCGTAGCGCCGGGGGCAGGGCACCGGCTCGACGTCTGTGGCCGACGGGCCCTGCGACGGCCCGGCGTCGGGCGAGCCATCGGTCCCGGGACCGGCCGGATCGGGATCGGGAGCCAGCGTCGTTTGCGGTGAACGATCGGCCTGCTCGGAGCCGAGCGCCTCGTCGGAGCGGGCCTCCCCCGGACCCATCCTCGATCTCGGCCGCCACCGCGGTTTCGTCGCCCGAGCGCCAACGCTGCAACCCGACCAGCAGCCCCAGCACCACGACCGCACCGAACAGGGCGGCCGCCATCATCGCCAGGCCCTCCCGCCTGGGGGCGAGGCGCTCGGCGGTTGGCTCGTCTGACGGGATTGGTCTGTCTGGCATCTGGTTCGGAGTGTTCGGCGGCGGGATGGAGCCGCCACTGGTTCGATGATCGTCGCCTCGGTGACGGGATCATCATTGCCGGTCGAGCGCTGCAATACGGGTGGGATGCGGCGCGAACCGATACACAAACCCTAGGCTTCTTTCTGTCGACGGAGACCGCGGGGTTTGAGCAGACGATCTGGGGCCGACGGATCAAGGGGAGACGATGACCACCGACAATCTTGGTGAACTGGCAGAGCGAATCAGACATCTGGCCAGGGTCCCAAACCTGCTCGTCGCCTGTGACTACGACGGCACCCTTGCGCCGTTGGTCGACGACCCGATGAAGGCCACCCCGAACCGGGACTCCGTCGCCGCCATGCGCTCGCTGGCCGAGCTGGCGAACACCCACGTCACCGTGATCTCCGGCCGGAGCCTTCGGGACCTGGCCACCCTTTCCCGGCTGCCGGAGGAGATCCGGTTGGTCGGCAGCCACGGCAGCGAGTTCGACCTGGGCTTCTCCTCCCAACTCGACCCGACGCTGGCCGAACGTCGTGAGAACGTGGTCTCCGAGGTTCGTGCCCTCGGCCGCAAGTACGGCGCCATCGTCGAGGAGAAGCCGGCCGGCGTCACCTACCACTTCCGCAGCATGAGCGAGGACCGTGTCGATGCGGCCCGGGAGGAACTGGTGAGAGGTCCGGCGCTGCGGGAAGGGGTGTTCGTCCGCAACGGTCACGAGATCCTCGAGTTCTCGGTGATCGACACCAACAAAGGCGAAGCCCTGGAGACGATCCGGCATCAGGTCGGTGCCTCGGCCGTGGTCTATGTCGGCGACGACACCACCGACGAGGACGGCTTCCGAACCCTGACCGGTCCCGATGTCGGCGTCAAGGTCGGCGAGGCGAAGACCGCCGCCGGCTACCGGGTGGCGGACACCGACACCGTGGCCCAGATCCTGGCCCTGCTGGCCGAGTTGCGAGGTCGGTGGCTGCGAGGCGAGGGTCTGATCCCGATCGAGGATCACTCGATCCTGTCCGACCTGCGGACCGCAGCCATCGTGACCCCCGAGGCTTCGATCTCCTGGCTCTGCGTGCCCCGGATCGATTCCGGCGCCGTCTTCGCCCAACTGCTCGGCGGACCCTCCGCCGGACACTTCACCGTCCGGGACGGCAACGGTGGTCCCGTCGCACCGACCGGGCAACGGTACCTGGCCAACAGCATGGTGCTTGGAATCGCAGTTCTCGACCTTCACCGTGACCGACTTTCTCGACTCGTCCAGCGGCCGGACCCGTCGTCTGGCGGGCCGGTCGGACCTGATCCGGATCCTCGAAGGCAGCGGCGAAGCGGAGATCGAGTTCGCTCCCCGGCTCGATTTCGGCCGGGTTCCGACCCGGCTGGAGCTGCGGGAAGATGGCGTTGTGGTCCAGGGCACCGCCGATCTGTTGGTGCTGCGGGCCCCGGACATCGAGTGGGAGGTCGTCCAGGACGGCTCCCACCAAACCGCTCACGGCCGGGTCCGGCTCGAGGAGGGCAGGCCCGTTGCCCTGGAGATGCGCAGTGGCACCGGGACGATCCGCCCTGACGCACGGTCCGAGCTCGACCGGTTGCACGACACGAAACACTTCTGGTCGAACTGGGCCGGCAAGCTCAATGTGCCGATGATCGAGCGGGATCTGGTGACCAGGAGCGCCCTGATCCTGAAGAGCCTGTGCCACGGCCCGACCGGGGCCATCCTGGCCGCCGCCACCACCAGCCTGCCCGAGACCCTCGGCGGAACCCGCAACTGGGACTACCGCTACTGCTGGCTACGCGATGCGGCGCTGTCGGCCACGGCCCTGGCCCGGCTCGGCTCCCACGCCGAGGGCATGGCATACCTCGACTGGGTGCTGAACCTGCTCGAGACCCGCTCCGATCCGGAGCGACTGGCCCCGCTGTACAACGTCAACGGCCGTCACCTGCCGCCGGAGGCCGAGATCGCCGACCTCCCGGGGTACGGGGGCAGTCGGCCGGTCCGGGTCGGAAACGCAGCGGACAGCCAGGTCCAGCTCGATGTGTTCGGGCCGGTGGTCGACCTCGTCCACTGCCTGTTGGAGCAGGGCGAAGCCTTGTCCGCCGAGCACTGGCGGCTTGTGGAAGCCATGGTGCTGGCGGTGTCGCGGCGGTGGACCGAACCGGACCACGGAATCTGGGAGATCCGCAAGCCCCCTCGGCACCACGTCTACTCCAAGGTGATGTGCTGGGTCACCGTCGACCGGGCGATCTCCATCGCAGACCAGTTCCTCGACCGCGAGCCCGAGGCATGGGTCGAGCTGCGGGACCAGATTGCGGCCGAGGTCGTCGACGGAGGGCTGGAACGCAGACGTCAGCTCATTCACCGCGGCCTACGGCGCGCCGGACCTCGACGCATCGGCGCTGGCGGTGGGGCTGTGGGGCCTGGTGGCGCCCGAGGACCAGCGCTTCATTTCCACCGTGACCACCATCGAAGCCGAGCTCCGGGCCGGGCCCACCGTCTACCGCTATATGGAGGACGACGGGCTACCGGGCAAGGAGGGTGGGTTCAACCTGATGACCTCCTGGCTGATCGATTCGCTGTGCCTCATCGGCCGTCAGGAGCACGCCGAGGCCCTGTTCAAGGATCTGTGCGGCCTGGTCGGCAAGACCGGCCTGATGGCCGAGGAGTACGACCCGGACAGCAATCGAGCCCTCGGGAACGTGCCCCAGGCGTACTCCCATCTCGGTTTGATCGGCAACGCCCTGTCCCTCGAGCGTTGCCTCTGAGCGGCTGCATCGAACCGACGGTCGGCCGAGCAACCGGCCGCTGCGGGCCGGCGGTGCGACAGACCGTCTAGGCGGCGAGCACCGGATCGGGGTCGATCATGTTCGACTTCATCGCTTCGATGCAGCGGCTCCTGGTCGGCCCGATGCTTCCGACCGGCCGGCCTATTCTGGCTGCGATGTCGGTGTAGGGAAGCGGCGGGGAGGCCACAAGCAGCCGCATCAGCGCCTGGGACTCCTCAGGCAGTTGGCCGAAGGCGCTGAGGGCATCACGAAGCGTCTCCTCGTCGATGGCCCGCTCGTCCGGCGACGGCGTGTTGAGGTCGGCCTCATCCTCCAGGACCCCGGCCGGGCGGGTCCGCTGGACCCCTTTGATGCAGCGGAGGGCCTCGTTGCGGGCGGTGGTGGCCATCCACGCTCCCAACCGTTCCGGCTGCCGGATCCGATCCGCGTGCTCGAAGACCCGGAGCCAGACGGTCTGGCAGACGTCGGCCGCGGTCTCGTGGTCGAGGCGGTAGCCGGCGACGACCGAGCGGACCAGCGGACTGAATCGATCGAACAGTGCATTCCAGCTGGCGCCGTCGCCCTGCGCCGCCGAGCGGAGCAGGTCCTCGGTTGGCGGCGATGTGGTGGTGTTCTGCATGACGAGTTCCCCCTCGGTGGTCGAACCGGGAAGTGACACTCCCTCGGTTCCTTGCCCCTCCGAAACTACGCCCGCGGCGATCGCCGGTCTGTCGCCGCCATGACACACCACCGATCTTTTTGCTTCTTGCCGGCGAGCGGGTCGGTCGTGGCCCGATCGGCCGGGCCCGGCGGGACGCCGAGGTCCGGCCAGCCGGTCTAGGAGCTGGACGCCTCGACCCGCTCCAATGCGGTCGACGCCTCTTCCCACTCCATCATCAGTCGATCGGCTCGGCGTTTCGCCGTCTCGTGCTGGTCGACGAGATCGTTCATCAGGTCGCGGTCGGCATAGACCTCGGGTTCGGCCAGCTTTCGTTCCAGGTCCTTGACCAGGGTCTCGGCGTCCGCCGCCCGTTTCTCCAGCCGACTGACGTTCTTGCGGAGGTCTCTGGCCTTGCGGCTCGAGCCCTGTTTTTTTCCGCTGCCGGCCTTGGCCGCACCCGGTGGCGCCGTGCCGTTCGCTTTGTCCGCCGCCTGCGCCCGTTTCTTTCCGTCCGGCGGGGCCGTCGCCGTTCCGACCGGCCGGTCCCCCACCGTTCCCGTTCCGCCGGGGCCGGCCGCCGGCCTGCTTCTGCTCGGCCGCCGTCGACCTGGCGGCCAGGATCGGCGTGCCGGGCGACAGGAGCGATTCGTCGAGCTCGTGATGATGAACGACCTCGCCATCGCGGACCGTCACCAACTCCTTCACGGTGTTGCGGATGAGATATCGATCGTGGCTGACCAGCAGCACGGTGCCGGGATAGACCCTGAGGGCATCCTCCAGCACGTCACAGCTCGGGAGATCGAGATGGTTGGTCGGCTCGTCGAGGATCAGCAGGTTGACCGGATTGCACATGATCTCGGCCAGGGCCAGCCGGGTTCGCTCCCCACCGGACAGGTCGCCGACCAGCCGGTCGACGGCGTCGCCGGAGAAGCCGAACGAACCGAGCACGGTTCGCATGTTCCGGTTCTTCGGTTGCTCACCGACCTTGTGGCGAAACTCCTGCTCGACGGTGCGGCCCAGATCGAGGGCGTCGACCTGATGCTGGGCGAAGTAGGCGACGTCGACGTTCGCCCCCAGCTTGGCGGTGCCGGCCATCGGCGCCAGGCGGCCCATGATGATCTTGAGCAGCGTGGATTTCCCGGCCCCGTTCGGCCCGACCAGGGCCAGCTTCTGGCCCCGCTCGACAACCAGATCGACGTGCTCCAGCACCGGCACACCGTCGTAGCCGACGGTTGCGTCCTCGATCTCGATCACCAGGCGCGATGATCGTGGCGGCTCCGGGAAGGAGAACTTGAGTCTGAGATCGTCTACCTTGGGAACCTCGATCTTCTCCAGCTTCTGGAGGGTCTTGATCCGGGATTGGACCTGGCGGGCCTTGGTGGCCTTGTACCGGAACCGGTCGATGAATCGCTCGACCTGCTCGATCTGTTTCGCCTGGCGACCGGCGGCCGCCTCCAGCGAAGCCAGGCGCTCCTCCCTGGCCACCACGAACTCGGCGAACCCGCCGATGTATTCCGATGAGGTACCCCAGGCGATCTCGATGACCCGCTCGGCCACCGCGTCGATGAAGTCCCGATCGTGGGAGACGAACAGCAGGGCACCGGGCCAGGCCTGCAGCTGCTGCTCCAGCCAGGCCACGGAGTCCACATCCAGGTGGTTCGTCGGCTCGTCGAGGATCAGCACGTCCGGCTGCTGCAACAGCAGCCTTGCCAGCACCGCCCGCATCTGCCAGCCACCGGACATCTCACGCAGCGGCCGGTCCATGTCGGTGGTGGTGAACCCGAGGCCACCGAGAATCCGGCGAGCCTCCGCTTCGACCTGATAGCCGCCCAGGGTCTCGAAACGGGACTGGGCCTCCCCGTAGCGGGCGACGATCTGATCGTGCTCCGGGCCATCGACCTCGGTCATCTGTTGCTCCAGCGAACGAAGCTCGGCCTCGAGATCGACGATGTGACCGGCCCCACGCAACACCTCGTGGAGTACCGAGCCGGTCCAGGCCTCGATGAGCTCCTGGGGGAGATAGCCGATCCGGTAGTCCTTGGGGCGGGACACCTCTCCCTCGTCGGCGTCCTGCAGACCCATGAGGATCTCCAGGATCGTGGTCTTGCCGACGCCGTTTGCTCCGATCAGCGCGATCCGCCGACCGGGCGAGAGCCGAAACGTGACGTCGCGAAACAACGTCCTGGCCCCATGCGACTTCGACAGTCCGGAAACGGTCAACACAGGGCTCAGGCTATCGACGGTTCCCGGCCGTGAACTGCGCCATCCGACACGACGCCGTCCGGATCACCTGTCAGTCGGATCACGGGCGGTACTGATCACCGTCTGCCGGCTCGCGAGCAGCATCGATCACAGGTCGGCCGATGACCGACCGAACACCAACGTCACCGTGCCGACGACGGCCCGCGGTTCGAGTGGTCCCCAGGTGCGGCTGTCGGTGCCGGCAGCCGGGTTGTCGCTGGCCAGAACATAGCGGCCGTCGCCGGTGATCGACTGCACCCGTTTGACCACCAGCAGATCGGGGCGATTGGGATGGTCGGCAACGGCCAGCCGGCCGACCTCCGGTCGGCGACGAGGGTCGACGAGCACGAACTCACCGGCGGTGAGGGTCGGCACCATCGAGTCGCCGACCACCCGGATCCGCCGACGCCGGCCCAGCAACCAGGCCGCCGATTGGCCTATCGCCCGCAGCCGCCTCCGGTCGAGAACTATCAAAAACCGGTTGCCGGGTGGTGGATCAGCTTGCCGTGTACCAGGGGATGTCGCGGCCCTTGCTGGCCCAGAACATGTTGTGGATGTTCTCGATTTGCGACATCAGCTCGTTCGCCGCGTCGAGGCTGACCGAGGTCTTGCAGGCCGAGGCCTGCTTGGCCGCGTGCCAGAACGTGGTGTGAAGGTCCGGGTATGCCTCGAGGTGCTCGGGCTTGAAGTAGTCGTGCCACAAGATGTTGAGCTCCCGCTTCACCAACTCGGCCTGCTCCTCCTTGATGCCGACAAACCGGGTGTAGGTGTTGTGGGCGCCGTCAGCCGACATGTCGAGATCGAGCAGCTTCTTGGTCATCGAGAGCACGGCTTCGCCGGCGATCCTGGCGCTGGCCGGGTCATAGACACCACAGGGGCCATCGCAGTGGGCGGACGCCACCGGGGCCGGACGGACGGCATCGAGCGTACGGAGCAAACGGGTGGTGATGTTCATCTAATCCTCCTGGATCGGCACCCCGGTTCGGGCGTGCTTCGCTAACAGACTCTATTGGCAACCGTTGAGCAGCGTATCCGACGACGACGACCGCTCCCCAACCGTGATGTTCGAGCGGTGCGCCGTGGCTGACCGGCCCGCCGAACGCTCCGGCCACCCCGGCGACATTGCCCGCCATGACCCTTCTGTGGCAGTGTGCGGCCGGCGTCATCGTCCGGGCCGACGTTCGGGGCCCGTAGCTCGAGGGCGCGGCGGCTCAGCGGTCCTTCTGCTGGGAGCCGAAGATCGTCGGTGGCCCTTTCTTCGACCAGTCCGGGGCACCGTGCATCCTGCGGCCGTCGATTTCCAGCAGCTGGGTTGCCGAGCCGCCGATGATCGCTCCGCTGGTTCGCCCGGTCACCCCGTTGGCCCCGATACCGGCCACCGGGTACGACTCCGCGGCCGAGTAGGTCTGCAACAGCAGCGGCCGGGGCCGGGGCGACCCGTTCGGTTGCGAACCGTGGACCATGCAGCAGTTGTGGACGGTGACCGATCCGGCCGGACCCTTGAGCCAGACCATCTGCGACATGTCGATCGAGTCCAGGTCGTGATCGGCGATGGCCCCGGCCCATGATCCATCGGCGTCGTAGAGGTCATAGAGTCGGCCGGTGTGGCTGCCGGGCAGCACGCCCATCGGACCCATCTCGTCGTCGACCTCGTCGAGGTAGACCCCGATGGTCAGCGGAGTGAAGTCGGTGTGGGGCCAGAACTGGATGTCCTGGTGCCACTTCACCTCCTCGCCTCCGTCGGACCACTTGTAGTTGAGCTTTGAGTGGTGATAGCGAACCGGTCCGCCGAGCAACTCGATGGCCAGCCGGGCCGGTGGCCCCTCGAGGGTGAACCGACGAAAGGTGTCATGCTGGTCGACCGGGGATATGAGGCGCCGCAGCCGCGGCTGTTGGGCGGTGTGGTTCGGCTCGACGTCCAGGACCTTGTTGGAGGCTGCGATCTCGCGGCTCAGCTCCACGAATTCGGCCGATGCCGCCCGCAACTCGGCCAGCCATTGCGTGTCGACGAAGCCCGGCAGCTGCAGATAGCCGGTCCGGTGATAGAAGTCCTTCTGCTCGGTCGACAACACCGCCGAGTCGGTCAACGTGGTCATGGGAGAAGGCTACTCCGACGGGGCCGACCGATCCCAAGCGGTGGGCCGGGCCCGCAGGGGTGACCGGTCAGTAGCCGGCGTCGACGTCGACCACGCCCTCCAGTTCGTCACCGGATCCGAACCGCGCCACATTGCGGCGGATGTGGGCCGCCAGCAGCGGGATGCCCATCTCCGGCGTGTTGGCGACGTGAGGGGTGATGAGAACCTTGGGGTGGGACCACAGGCGGTGGCCGTCCGGGAGCGGCTCGTCGGGATCGGTCACGTCGAGGCAGGCGCCGGCGATCTGGCCATCGTCGAGGGCGGCCAGCAGGGCATCGACCTCGACGTGGCCTCCTCTGGCCACGTTGACCAACCAGGCATGGGGTGCCATGGCTTCGAGCTCGTCGGGGCCGATCGCCCCCTCGGTCTCGTCGGTGAGGGCCAGGGCCAGGATCACCAGGTCGGCGCCGGGCAGGGCTTCGAGCCGTTGCTCGAAGCCGACGGTGGAGACCGCCCCCGGGAACGGTTCCGGCTTGCGGCGAACCACGGTGACCTCGGTGTTGAATCCAGCGAGCAGGCCGATCAGTTCGGTGGTGATGCCCCCGGCGCCGAACACGGTGATCCGGCCGTCGACGAGGTTCCGTCCCTGGGGCTCGGACCAGGTGGTGGCCCTGGCATAGGTGGCGAGGCCCCGGAGACCGGCCAAGCCGAGTGTCAGGGCGTGCTCGGCCACCGGCCGTGCGTAGACACCCCGGGCGCAGGTCCAGATCCGATCCTTGTCGAGGTACGGCAGGTATGGCTCGATACCGGCGAACGGGAGGCCGACCCATCGAATCGACTCCTGTCGGCCGAGAAAATCGGGCAGCTCGTCCGGTCGGGCCGGATCGGCCCAGACCAGTCCCTCGGCCGATGCCAACTCGACGACCTGGCCGCCACCGTCGACCACCGCCTCCTCGAGCGACTCGTATCGACCCGACTTCGGCTCGACCGCGATCGATGGGCGCTCGGGGCCATTGCCGGGACCGCCGCTCACAGGCGGTCGAGGGCCTGGTGCAGGTCGGCCAGGATGTCTGCGATGTCCTCGATGCCGACCGACAACCGGACGAGATCGTCCGGCACCTCGAGGGGCGACCCTGCGGCCGAGAGGTGGGTCATGGCGCCGGGATGCTCGATGAGCGACTCCACCGCGCCGAGCGATTCGGCCAGCGTGAACAGCTCGGTGCCCTCCGTGACCCGCATGGCCGCATCGCGGTTGGCGACCCGGAAGCTCACCATCCCCCCGAAGCCCCGCATCTGCTTCTTTGCCGCCTCGTGGCCGGGGTGGCCCTCCAGGCCCGGCCACAGCACGGAGGCGACGTTGGCGTGTCCGGCCAGGAGCTCGACCACCCTGGCCGCGTTCTCGTTGTGGCGGTCCATGCGAAGGGCCAGCGTCTTGGTTCCCCGGAGGGTCAGGTAGCAATCCCAAGGCCCGGGAACGGCCCCGACCGCGTTCTGGATGAAGGTCAGATGGTCGTGGACCTCGGATTCGTTGGTGGCCACGAAGCCACCGACCACGTCGGAGTGGCCACCGAGGTACTTGGTGGTGGAGTGGACGACGATGTCGGCCCCGTGGGCCAGCGGCTGTTGGAGGTACGGGGTGGCGAAGGTGTTGTCGACCACCAGTCTGGCCTCGGAGTGTTTTGCCACCACCGACGCCACCGCCCCGATGTCGACGACGGTCAGCAGCGGGTTGGTCGGCGTCTCGACCCAGACCAACCTGGTGTTGTCCGGCCAGTTCTGATCGAGCTCGCTCGGTTCGGTCAGGTCGTGGGCGGACCAGGTGATCCCGGCCTTGCCGAACACCTTCGAGATCAACCGGAACGTGCCACCGTAGGCGTCGTTGCCCATGACGACGTGATCGCCCGGCTCCAGCAGCCGGAGAATGGCATCCTCGGCCGCCAGGCCACTGGCGAACGAAACCCCGAACGCCGCTCCCTCGAGGGCGGCAAGGGCGGTCTGCAGGGCGGTCCTGGTCGGGTTTCCGGTCCTGGCGTACTCGTAGCCGGAGTGTTTCCCGACCGCCTCCTGGGCGAAGGTGGAGGTCTGGAACACCGGCACGGTGACCGCACCGGTGATCGGCTCGGGGTCCTGACCGGCATGGATGGCCTTGGTCGAGAACCCCCACGTCCGCCAGTCGTTGCGATCATCGGCGGTCATCGGACAACTCCATGGGTCGAGGCAGAATCGATCGACAAGAACGACAGCAGGTCTGCCCTGGCCACCACCGTCCGGGGGCGGCCACCGTCGAGGACCAGGAGCGCCGGGGCCATGTCGAGCAGTTGGACCGCCAACTCCACCGGTTGGCCGATCCCGATGGTCGGCATCTTGGGGCTCATCACGTCTTCGACCGAGCGATCGAGCACCGTGTTGTCACCGAAGGCCAACTCCATGATCCGCAGCTCGTCGATCGAGCCCATCACCTCGGCCGCGGCCAGCGGCATCTCGCCCTTGGCCACCGGCAGCTGTGAGACGTCGTGCTCGTGCATCAGATCGACGGCGTGGCGGACGCTGTCCTCCGGCTGCAGGTAGACCAGCCGGGGTACGTCGTCGTCCTTGGCGCCCAGCACGTCGGCCACCGTCGGGCCCTCGGAGGTCAGGAAGCCGAAACCGGCCATCCACTCGTCGTTGAAGACCCGGCTGAGATAGCCACGGCCGGAGTCCGGCAGCAGCACCACCACCAGGTCGTCGGCCGTCAGTTCGTTTGCCAGCAGCAGCGAGGCGGCGACCGCGGTACCGCAGGAGCCGCCGATGAGCAGCCCCTCCTCCCTGGAGACCCGCCTGGCGGTGAGGAACGAATCCTGATCGGAGATCGGAATGACCCGATCCACGATGGACGGATCGTAGGTGGTGGGCCAGAAGTCCTCACCGACGCCCTCCACCAGGTACGGCCGACCCGAGCCGCCGGAATAGACCGAGCCCTCGGGGTCGGCGGCCACGATCTGGACGCCGGGGTTCTGCGACTTCAGGTAGCGGCCAACGCCGCTGAGCGTGCCACCGGTGCCGGCGCCGGCCACGAAATGGGTGATCCGGCCATCGGTCTGGCGCCAGATTTCGGGGCCTGTCGTCTCGAAGTGCGATTGGGGGTTTGCCGGGTTTGCGTACTGGTTCGGGCGGTACGCATTCGGCGTCTCCTCGACCAGGCGCTCGGCCGTCGAGTAGTAGGAGTTCGGATCCTCGGGTGGAACGGCCACCGGGCAGACCACGACCTCGGCACCGTAGGCTCGCAGCAGATCGACCTTCTCCGGCGCCACCTTGTCGGTGACGACGAAGATGCAGTTGTAACCCCGTTGGGCGGCGACGATGGCCAGCCCGACCCCGGTGTTGCCCGATGTCGGCTCGATTATGGTGCCCCCCGGCTTGAGCAGTCCGTCCCGTTCGGCGACGTCGATCATGGTCAGCGCAGGGCGGTCCTTGGTACTCCCCCCGGGATTGGTCAGCTCGACCTTGGCGACCACCGGGCAGGCGACGCCCCTGGTCACCTGGCGGAGCCGGACCATCGGTGTTTCACCGATCAGATCCAGTACTGAGTCAGCGATTTCCATTGCTTCCTACCAGCTTCCGTTGTCTCGTAGCGCAGTTCCGAAAGAACTCAGGAGGAATCAGCCGCGCCCCGTGAGCCATTCCCCAGCACCTCAACTCTATCCAGCCCATCGATCGGCCCGCTTGATGGCGGACGGTCGGTCATCGCCGGCCACGGTCCGATGATCGGGGCCGCAGCCCTGAGGGCTCCCGCTAGCCGCCGGCGCCGGTGGCCGAGATGTCGTCGGGCGAGACGTCTCGGGCGGAGATGTCCCGGGTGGAGGCGTCGTCGGGACCGGCCGAGTCGCCGCCGCGGTTCGAGCCGGTGCCGGAACCCCCTTCGTCCGGCAGCGTTGTCGAACTCAGCTCGACCGATTCGGCGATACGGAACGAGCCGTCCGATTCATGATGGAGCCACAGCACGCCGGAGCGCCGTTCCGGTTTTCGAACGCCGACGACGTTGCCGGCGGCATCGACGAGCTGCCGCTCCGGGTGGTCGACCGTGACCGCCAGCGTGATCGGCGATCGGGCCGTCACCGTCTTCAAGCTTCTGAGCCGGGGGCTGCGACCGACGATCCGCAACCCGGCGTCTGCCAGGTTGTCATGGTGGGTCGCGGCCTGCCGGTACAACGGCGTGTCCCGGACGAACACCGATTCGAGGTCGGCATCGGCAGGCTGGGACTGCAGCCGGAACTCGGCCTGGAGCAGGTCACCGACCACTCGACGCCAGGTCGGGTCCTCGGGGCCGTTGGCCGACTCGGTTCGCGGATCGGTGCCGGAGTGCATGGCGACCCGGACCGGTCGCACCGCGGTGTGGAAGGCGGCCCGTTGCCCGAGCAGGGCCGGACGCAACACAACGACCCCGATCAGGACCTCGACGATCGCCGCGGCGAGAAGACCGAGGCCGAAGCGACCGGTTCCCGGCCCGCCGCCCAGCCACATCACCGGCGCCGTCACCAGCCCACCCAGCCCCAGTGCCACCAGGCCGAAGGCGCCGTTCTGACCGGGGTTCGGGCGTCGGCCGTCAACGGTGTCCTCGACGCGGCCCGCCATGTCCTGCAGGAACTCGAGCTCGAACAGACCGACGCCGACCGCGAGGAGGGCCAGCACGATCAACAACTCCGACATCGTCGCGCCGGGAATCATCAACCGGTAGACCCCGACCGTTGCTCCACCACCGATCAATCTGAGCAACAGGGTCACGGCGGACTGGGCGGTGCTCTGGGTCAACACCTGCACCGCGACGGCTCCGGCGAGGGCCAGCGCGATGACGGCGACCACAACCGGTGTGGCCGAGCCGGCCACGTCAGCCGCGTCCGCAGCCTCGCCGGTGAAGCCGGGGCGGCCACCCGCCAACGGCGTCGCCGCCAAGCGGGAGGTGACCTCCTGGCCGATCTCGGAGCGTGGTGACACGTTCAGCACGATCACCGCAACACCCTCGGTTCCCGGCGGCAGCAGCAGCGTTTCGTCCCCCACCGCGACCTCGCCGGTCGACAGGAGCCGGCCCGAGGCGATGTCGACCCGCTCGACCTCTGCTCGCTCGACGATCGCCCCCGCCCATCCCTCGAAGTCGACCTGGCTGGTGGCGGCCGGCTTTGTCGCCACCAGCGCCGTCGTGGCATCGCCCCCGCCCACCAGCAGTCGCGATGCGACCACGGCCGGTTCGCTCCCGGCCGGCAACGCCTCGGCGTCGAGTATGGCGGTGGACGGCTGGCGGAAGGCAAACAACGACAGGGCGGCCAACACCAGCCCGATCGACGCCAGGAGGACCAACGGGAGGTCGCGACCATCGGGAACCGACAACGGCAGCCGTTGCTCCGACCCCGCCGGCTCGTCCCGGAGCACGGTCAGCGCCGGTGCCACGACGGCCAGGAGCACGACCGCCGTCACCAGACCGCTGACCGCCACGACGGTCAGCGGAGACCGGCCGGGATTCAAGAGCTCGACCGGTACTGCGGCCAGCATGAGACCGGAGAACAGCAGGGCCAGCTCGGGGAGCAGGGCCGAGATCGAGAGGCGAATCGTCTCCGCCCCGTCGACTCCCGAAGGCGCCCGGAACCAGATCAGGAGGCGAACCGACAGCGTCGTCACCACCACCAGCCCCGCCAGGGCGCCCGGCAGCGAGGTGGTTGTCATCGTGCCGTCGAACCCACCACCGACCTGGGCCGCGATGTTGCCGGCGCAGAACACCGCCAGCGCCGAGGCCGCCGCCACCGCCAGGCCTCTTTTCCAGCCGAAAACGGCACCGAGCAGCCCGCCGATGGCCCCCGCCAGCACAACGACGGCCAGGGCGCTGGTGTCGAAACGGCCGCTCAGCTCCTGGTCGACGAGCGCCGAGCCGCCGACGAGCAGTTCGGCCTCCGGCAGCTCGGCGGCGATGATTTCCCTGGCCTGCGAGGCGATGGCCGAGACCGGCCGGTTGGCGCCGATCCCGGAGTCATCGAGGTAGAAGACGAGCGATCCGTCGCCGATGGTGTCGACGGTGGCCCGACCGACACCATTGATCGAGGACAGTCGGGCCACCACGTCCACACCGGACTCGTCACCGACATCGTCGGCCACGATGGCGATGTCGGGGGCGACGCCATCACCGGCGTCCTGTGCCACGGCCGAGCCGGGGACCAGCCAGATCGCAGCCGAAACCAGTGCGATGACCAGGAAACGCCACATCGTCTGCCGGTGATTCTTCATCGCACTCCAGAGGATTCCGAACTGAAGGGTAGCGGAGAGGTCGGGGCGGGAGGAGAACCCCGGAAACCCGGGATGACACGAGCACCCCGCAACGTCGGTAGTCGGCCCTGTCCTGATGTCGGCAGTGACATCGACAGTGACATCGACAGTGACCTCGGCAGTGATGTCGACAGTGACATCGGCCCCGTAGGCCGCTTCGACCCGGAGGCTGCGATGATGATGGGGTGCGGATTCGACGGACGGGTCATGGACAACGCAGCAACCTCGATCGGCCGTTCGACGCCGCGCCCGCCCTGACCACGATCACCACGATAGCGCTCTCGCTCACCCTGATGGCATCGGCCTGCACCTCGGCGGTCGAGGGCGGGGCCGGGGCCGACGGCCGGTACGGCGCCGGGGCCGCTACCACACCGGTCGAGACCACCGTCGCCGAGGAGCGGTTGGAGCCGATCGACCTGCTCGCCAGACCCGGGCCGTTCCAGATCACCATCGACGCCGAACCGGTGCCGGCCGGCCCGGGGGCCGTGGTCGAGGCCATCGGACCGGACGGGTTGGTTTTGGCCGCCACGGCCTTCACCGACAACGGCACGGCGTTGCTCCGGGGCTTGCCGGAGGGCCCCGTCGAGCTCCAGGTGGTCGATCTCGAGGCGGAGGGCGGCACCCGCTACCGGGGGCCGGTGGTGGCCGTCCCCGGCGAGACGCCACCCGCTCGGTCGAGCTACCGGTCGATCGACCTCGAACCCGGCTACAACTACATCCCGGCCCGCGACGGCACCACCCTGTCCGCATTCGTCACCCTGCCCGGCCCGATCGGGGACGGCCCGTACCCGACGTTGGTCGAGTACTCGGGGTACTCGCCATCGGATCCGACCGCCACGCAGGATCCGAGCCGATTGCTGGTCCCGGCGCTCGGCTTCGCCCTCGTCCAGGTCAACGTGCGGGGCACCGGCTGCTCGGGAGGGTCGTTCGACGCGTTCGAGCGGATCCAGTCGATCGACGGGTACGACGTGATCGAGACGGTGGCGGCGCAGGACTGGTCGACCGGGGTCGGCATGTTCGGGGTCAGCTATCCGGGCATCATGCAGCTCCATGTCGCCTCGACCAGGCCCCCGTCGCTGGCCGCCATCACACCCCTGTCGGTCACCGACGGCGTCGATTCGGTGTTGTACCCGGGCGGGATCTACAACAACGGTTTCGGCGAGGAGTGGACCGGCCAGGTCGGAGGTCGGGCCGGGGCCGGTGGTCAGGCCTGGGCCGTCGATCGTATCGAGCAGGGCGACACGATCTGCGCCGGCAACCAGCGGCTGCGGGTCCACAATCCCGATCTCGTCCAATCGGTGAAGGCGACGCCGTTCGTCACCGATCTGTCCCGCGACCGCTCCGCCAGGACCTACGCCGCCGACATCGAGGTGCCGACGCTGATCGGAGGCGCCTGGCAGGACGAGCAGACCGGCGGCCGGTTCCCGGCCCTCATCGGCGAGCTGAGCAATGCCCGCCCCTTGCGGGCGGTGCTGTACAACGGGCTCCACGTCGATGCCATCTCGGGCCAGATGCTGGTCGAGTTGGTCGACTTCCTGAACCTGTACGTCGCGGAACGACCACCGCGAATGGACCCGCTGACCAGGACGGTGATCGGCTTCGGGCTCGGTGCGGTGTTCGGCCAGGCGTTGACCGTTCCGGCCAGCGGGCTGGCCGGCTTGTCCTACGAGGAGGCGAAGGAGCGCTACGAGGCCGAGCCGCCCATCGAGATCCTGTTCGAGCAGGGGGCGGTCGACCCCAACCTTCCCGTGCCGGGGTTCCGGATCGGGTTCGACCAGTGGCCACCCCGCGTCACCCTGCCGACCGAGCTGTATCTGACCGGCCCGGCCGACGATCCGATGCTGCGACCGGAACCGCCGAGCGGCGAGGTCGCGCTGCGGTTCACCACCGACCCGGACGAGGGACAGCGAACCACGCTGGATGACCTGAGCGCCATCTGGTCCAATCGACCGGGCTGGAACTGGCCCGCCCCGGCGGCCGAGAACTCGATCGTGGCGTCCACCGATGCGCTCGACGAGGACCTGGTGCTGGTCGGCAACCTCAGCGCCGACCTGTGGGTTTCGCTGGACGGCGGATCCGATGCCCCGATCGAAGTCACCGTCAGCGAAGTGGCGCCCGACGGCTCCGAGACCTACGTCCAGACCGGCTGGTTGCGGCTTTCCCAACGGGCCGTCTCGTCGGCGGCCACCGAACTGCGACCGGTCATCACCGGCACCGAGGCCGATCGGCAGCCGTTGGCACCCGGTGCCGACCCGGTGGAGGCCAGGGTCGAGGTGTTGCCTTTCGCCCACGTGTTCCGCCGGGGTTCGCGGCTTCGAGTCAGCATCGACACCCCGGGGGCCTCCCGACCCCGGTGGCGATTCGATCTGGATCCGACCCCGGTCGAGGTCACCGTCCACAGCGACCCCGATCGACCATCCAAACTGGTGCTCCCTGTCATCCCCGGAATCGTGGTCCCGACCGAGCGACCGGCGTGTGGCAACCTACGTGGTCAGCCATGCCGGCCGGGCTGACGGGCCACCGCACCTCGCCGGCCGCCTACGGCGCAGGGCCGGCTCGCCCTCCCACCGGTCCGATCGTCCAGCGGCTACAGGGCCCGCCGCCAGTCGGCGATCGCCGTCCCGATCTCGTCCGGTGAATCCTCCTGGCAGAAGTGATTGCCCACCACCTCGATCTCGGTCTGATTCGGCCAGGTCCGGCAGTAGTCGAGCTGGGCCCCGGTCAGGATCGCTCCCGGGTCGGCCTTGATCAGCAGCTTCGGCACCGGGGACTGCGCCAGCCACCTGGCATAGGCGCCGACGATCTCTGCCACATCGGCCGGTGTGCCCTCGATCGGGATCTGCCGGGGCCAGGTCAACGTCGGCCGTCTGGCCTCACCGGGCTCCAGGTACGGGGCTCGGTAGACGGCCATCTCCTCCTCTGACAGGGTTCGGATGATCGACGCCGGCAGGATGGCCTCGACGAAGAGGTTCTTCTCCAGCACCATCTCCTCACCGGCTTCGGAGCGCATCCCCTGAAAGATCCCGGCTGCGTTCTCCGGCCAGTCCTGCCAGCTGGCGATGGGGCGGACGATGGCCTCCATGTAGGCGATCCCCAGCACCCGATCCGGGTGCTGGTGGGCCCAGTCGAATCCCAGCGCCGAACCCCAGTCGTGGATCACCAGCGTGACCCGATCGCCGAGATCCAGCTGGTCCAACAGCCCATGGAGGTACCGGCGATGCTCGACGAAGGTGTAGGAGTCGGAGCCACTGTCGGCCAGCTTCTGAGAATCGCCCATGCCGATGAGGTCGGGGGCGATGATCCGCCCCTGATCGGCCAGGTGGGGCATGATGTTGCGCCAGAGGTAGGAAGAGGTCGGGTTCCCGTGGAGGAACACGATGCCATCACCTTCGCCCTCGTCCACGTAGGCCATGGTGAGACCGAGCACCTCGGCCGACTTCTTGACGTAGGGAAACGCTGCGTCGATCGGCATCCCTCGAATGCTGACAGGGCAGGGTCGAGCCCGCAAGCCCCCTGCCCCACACCGCGGCCGAGGCGCCTGTTGGCACCGCGGGCGAGCTTCCATCTAGCTTGAGGATCATGACCTTGAGCGAGTTGGGGATCGATCCCCGCAACCCGGTAATCGTCGGCGTGGCCCAGATCAAACAGCGGCCGGACGACCCTGCTGACGCAGTCGAGGCGATCGCGCTGATGACGGCCGCGGTCCGCGGCGCCGCCGCCGACAGCCGGGCCGAGGCCGGCGCCGACGCGCTCCTCGAGGAGCTCGACCTCATCGGCGTGGTCGATGGGGCGTGGAAATACAGCGATCCGGGTCGGCTCATCGCCGATTCGGTCGGGGCGACCGAGGCTCACACCGCCATCTCGGCCAACGGCGGCAACACCCCCCAGTCCTACGTCAACAACATCTCGTCGAGGATCCAGGCCGGGGAACTCGATGTCGCGGTCGTGGTGGGTGCGGAGATCATCTGGAGCAGGCGGCGGCAGCGCCGGGCCGGCATCACCGCCGACACCACCGTGCAGGAGGGGGTCGAGCCGGACGAGCGGTTCGGGGCAGACGTGCCGATGTCGAACGATTTCGAGATCTCCCGGGGCATGGAGATGCCGATCAACTTCTACCCGATGTTCGAGTCGGCGATCCGAGCAGCCAACGGTGAGAGCATCGAGCAGCATCGGACCCGGGTGAGCGAGTTGTGGGAACGGTTCAACAAGGTGGCGGTGGCCAACGAGTACGCCTGGTTCCGAGAGCCGATGACGGCCGAGGAGATCCGTGAGCCGTCGACGAGCAATCGTATGGTCGGCTTCCCGTACACCAAGGCCATGAACTCCAACTGGGATCTCGATCAGGCCGCAGCGGTCCTGATCTGTTCCGCAGCGCAGGCCGAAGCCGCAGGGGTGCCTCGGGATCGCTGGGTCTTCCCCTGGGCCGGGACCGATGCCCACGACACCTACGCAGTGTCGCAGCGGCGCGATCTGCATTCGTCGCCGGCCATCGCCGAGGCGGGCCGGGCCCTGTACGAGCTGGCAGGCATCGGCCCCGACGACATCGACCACATCGACATCTACTCCTGCTTTCCCTCCGCGGTTCAGGTCAGCGCCGAGGCACTCGGACTGGGCCAGGACCGCCAGCTGACCCAGACCGGCGGGCTGACCTTCGCCGGTGGGCCGTTGAACAACTACGTGACCCATTCGATCGCCGCCATGACCGACGTGCTTCGCTCCGATCCCGGTTCGGTCGGGCTTGTCACCGCCAATGGCGGCTTCCTCACCAAGCACGCGCTCGGCCTCTACAGCACCACGCCACCCGGTGGGCCGTTCCAGGCCCGCGATGTGCAGGACGCCGTCGATCGATCGCCGACGACCCCGGTCGACCAGGACTACAGCGGGCCGGTGACGATCGAGGCCTATACCGTGATGCACGACGGGGACGGGCCGACCGAGGGGCTCTGCGCGGTCAAGACGCCCAACGGGTCGAGAAGCTGGGGTCGGGTCACCGAGGCTGCGATGCTGGCCGAGCTGCTCGAGAACGAGGCCATCGGCCGCAGCGCCGAGCTCGATGCCGACGGGGCGTTGCGCCTCACCTGACCCTCCAAAGACCCGGGCAGAGCGCCACCGGCCCGGCGTCACCTACCTGAGCCGGTCCAGGACCTCGAAGAAGTCGGGGAAGGTCTTCGAGACGCAACCCGGGTTGTCGATCTCGATCCCTTGGTGGCGCAGCCCCAGGAGGGCGAAGCTCATCGCCATCCGATGGTCTTCATAGGTTTCGACCAGGCCACCGCTCGGTGTTCCGGGGTGGATGATCATGCCGTCATCGGTCTGCTTCACCTCGATACCCTGCCGGTTCAGCTCGGTGGCGACCGCGGCGATGCGATCGGTCTCCTTGAACCGCACGAAGCCGATGCCTGTGATCTCGGTCGGCGAATCGGCGAAGGCGGCGACAACAGCCAGGGTCTGGGCGGTGTCGGAGATGTCGGACATGTCGACCGTGATGCCTCGCAGCCGCTCACCACCCCGGACCTCGGTCCAGTCCGGACCGGAGACGACGGTGGCCCCCATTCGGGACAGCACGTCGACGAACCCGAGGTCTCCCTGCACCGTGTCTGGGCCGAGCCCGTCGATGCGGACCCGGCCGCCGGTGATCGCCGCCGCGGCGAAGAAGTACGACGCGGCGGATGCGTCCGGTTCGAGCTCGATGTCGGTCGCCCGGTAGCGACCGTGTTCGATCGTGAAGCGGTCCTGGCTGCCGGACGATCCGGCGATCCGATCGACAGACACGTCGACGCCGAACCGTCTCATCGTGTCGACGGTGAGGTCGACGTATGGCCTCGAGACCATGGGACCGTCGACGGCCAATGACGTCGTGCCGCTCAGCAGCGGCGCCGCCATGAGCAGCCCGGACAGGAACTGGCTCGAGATCGATGCCGAGACCTCGACCGGCCGCCCGGCCAATCGACGACCGTCGATCATCAGCGGGAGAGCGTCGCCGTCGATCTCGGCGCCGATCGATCGCAAGGCCTCGAGCTGGGGCCCGAACGGCCGCCGCCGGAGCTGCGGGTCGCCGTCGAGCAGGAACCGACCCGCGGTGGCGGCCAACACGGGCAACAGGAACCGGCTGGTGGTGCCGGACTGGCGAACGTCGATCGACAGCCGGGGCCCCGATTCGGGGCGCGACCCGAGGGGACCGTCGACGGTGACGGTGCGACGGTCCGGATCGGCCTCGACGGTGACGCCGAGGGTGGCGATGGCACCGAGCATTGCCGCGGTGTCATCGGCGAACAGCACCCGCCCCAGGTGGGAGCGCCCCTCGGCCAACGCAGCGCAGATGAGGGCCCGGTTGGTATGACTCTTGGAGCCTGGGACCTCGATCGACACGTCCGGTGGCCGTGAGAGCGGCTCGACGGCGAGAGCGGACGGGCCGGGCGGCACAGCTGGCATGACACCCATAGTGCCAGCACCATCACCGGTCCCGTCGGGGTTTCTCCTCGGTCGATCTCGGCGGCCGGTGGACAAGATCGCGACGGGGCCGGCGGTCGCCGCCGAGCGATGGGGCAGCGGTCGTCAGTCGCTGGCTGTGACGTCGGCGGTCTCGGCGTCGGCCGGGTCGAACCTCGACACGTCGAGACCATCGCCACCAAGCCCGGTCGGATCCCGGCCGCTGTCGTCCGACCCGGCCGATGCGACGGGATTCGATCGAATGGCCCCGGACAGCATGTCTTCGGGGACCAGGTCTCCCGGGACCAGGTCGCTGCGGCCCCTGCCGTTGGAATCGGCCCGACCCGCTTCGAGCGCACCGATCGGGATCTCACCGGTATCGGTACTGAGCGGATCCCCGGCGGTCGGCACGGCGCGGCCCCGGTCCTGGGCCTCGAGCGATTCCCGGATCTCCTTCAACTCCTGGCGGTAGTGGCGGATCCTCGCCTCGCGATCCGCCAGACGACGATTGACCGCCGCCAGGTCCTCGTGGACCAGGTGCAGTTGCTCGATGGCCTGGTCGCGCTCGCTCACTGCGCTGTCGCGCTCGAGCTCGGCCGCGTTGGCCGCCTCCATCAGCCGATCGGGACTCTGGGAAACCAGCTCGTGGCGAAGGCGCCGGTTGGTCTCCTTGTCCTCGGCCCGCTCCTGGCGGAGGTCGATGATCGAGGCTTCGTACTGCTCCATCTCGTCACGGTGACCGGCCGTGAACCGACGAACCACAACGAACGCCGCAGGCGCCATGAGCACGATCGCAGCGACGAAACCGAATAACAAACCCGTCGCTAGATCATCCACCTGTCACCTCCTACCCAGCTGCCGTGGCCCACATGCCCTCTGTACGGCAACCCGCAACGTACGCCCGAGAGACCAATTGTGCGTCCTCCCGATAGAAGATAGCGCATAATGGCCTGGCGGGGACAGGCAAGCTGACCCTGCGAGGCGGGGTCGATCGAACCAGCCCGCCTCCCTAGCTGCGAATGGCCGAGCCGTCGGCCGGGTCGAAGAAGTGGAACCGTCCGGTGTCGACGACCAACTCGATCGGTTGCCCGATCCGGGCCGTGGACCTGGGGTTGACCCTGGCCACATAGATGTAGTTGCCGGTTTCGTCGGTGGCGGTGGCCACCGCGTCCTCACCCTCGAACTCCTGATCCATGATCTCGAACGGCTCGACCGCCATCGGGAAGTGGACGATGATCTCGGAGCCGAGGGCCTCGACAAGGGCCGCAGACGTGTGGAGCCTGCGATCGGCGGGAGCATCCGGCTCCAGAGCGGCGTCGGCCAGATCCTCCGGCCGGACGCCGACCACCACCGCCTGACCCACGAAGCGCTCCAGCGCGGGGCGCTCGCTCAGGACGGAGGCGGGAATCGACAAGGTCTGCTCGCCGAGCTTGACGGCCAGCGAATCGCCGACCCGATCGAGGTTGGCGTGCATCAGATTCATCGAGGGCGAGCCGATGAATCCGGCGACGAAGACGTTGTCCGGGGAGTCATAGAGGTTCTGGGGGGTGTCGACCTGCTGGAGAAGGCCCCGCTTCAGGACCGCCACCCGGTCACCCATGGTCATGGCCTCGACCTGGTCATGGGTGACGTAGATCGTCGTGACGCCGAGATCTCGTTGCAACCCTGCGATCTCGGCCCGCATCTGGACCCGGAGCTTGGCATCGAGGTTGGAGAGCGGCTCGTCCATCAGGAACGCCTTGGGCTGGCGGACGATCGCCCGACCCATGGCGACCCGCTGGCGCTGGCCGCCGGAGAGCTGACCGGGCTTCTTGTCGAGTTGCTCGGTGAGATCGAGGGTTTGGGCCGCCTTCGACACCCGGTCGACGATCTCCGCCTTCGGCACCTTGGCCAGCTTGAGGGCGAAGCCGATGTTGTCGGCCACGGTCATGTGTGGGTAGAGCGCGTAGTTCTGGAACACCATGGCGATGTCCCGATCCTTGGGGTGGACGTCGTTGACCACCCGATCACCGATGCGTAGCTCGCCGCTGCTGATCTCCTCGAGGCCGGCGACCATCCGCAGCGCCGTTGACTTGCCGCACCCGGACGGCCCGACCAGGACCAGGAACTCCCCGTCCTGGATGTCGAGGTTGAGGTCCTCGATCGCCTTGAAGCCGTTCGGATAGACCTTGGCAACCTGCTCTAACACCACTCCAGCCATATTCCCCCTGCCATCTCCTCAGTCGAACCGAACAACACCGTACCTGGTTGGGCAACCGGCTGCCCGATCATGGCAGATCAACCTGGCCGGGCGCCACCGATTGTAATGTTTCCTGCCATGACCGATCTGAGCTTCGATTGCCCCCGCTGCGGTGAACCGGCCGAAGGTCGATTCTACGGGCCGTGCGACAGCTGCGCCAAGGAGCTGCGGGCCAAGTACCTGCCGGAAACCCGCCAGGTCGACGCCCCGGACTACGAGCCGAAGATGAACGTCACCCCGAACGCGGTGGCCACCAAGGAGTGACGGGGACGCTCAGCGACTGGTCATGCGGTTGACCCAATCCTCGATGAGCCAGCCGGCGATCGACATCCCTCCGGTGGGTACCGGTGGGAGTCGATCGTGGGGGAACCAGTTCGCTTCGACGATCTCGCTCTCCTGGATGCGCAGCTCCCCACCGGCGTAGTCGGCGTTGAAGCCGACCATCAGCGAGTGTGGGAACGGCCAGGGCTGCGAGCCGAAGTAGCGGATGTTGGCCACCTCGACGCCCGCTTCCTCCCGGACCTCGCGAGCCACACACTGCTCGAGGCTCTCCCCCGGCTCGACGAACCCGGCCAAGGCGCTGAAGAACCGACCGGGAAACTGGCGGCCCCATGCCAGCAACGCCCGGCCGTCATCTCGCTCCACGAGCATGATCACCGCCGGGGTGAGCCTCGGGAACGCCATGAGCCGACAGGCCGGGCAGGTTCTGGCCCGCTCGCCTTCGTGGTGCTCGGTCTCGTTGCCACACCGGCTGCAGTATTGATGATCATCGTGCCAGGTCAAGACCTGGGCCGCCCGCCCGGCCAGCACCCAGTCCTGCTCCGCCAGCACCCCGAAGGCCCGCCGGAGGTCGATGAGTTGGCCATCGTCGGGAAACTCGAAATCGGAGCCGACCCTGGCGGCCCAAACCGGACCGTCCTCGTCGTGGCCCAGAACGTGCACGTCGATCACCCCCGGCATCGGCTCGGCGGCGACCGGGAGCTCTCCGTCGACCAGCAGCAGCTGCCGGCGGGGATCGAAGAGGAACCAACGACCGGGTCGTCCTCGTAGGTGGTCGGGAACGGCTACAGCAGGCTCGAACATAACGCCACGTAACCTAGTTGACTTTGCCTCCGACGTTCCCACCTCGAGCCGAAGCCGGGATCCCCAACGACTCGCCGATGCCGTCTCGACCGGCGATTTCCCGACCAAACACCGGACCCGGCGACCCCCGGCCAATACGCTTGGGCCATCGTCGACATCGGCACCCTCAACGAGAGCTCACTCCACGCCCAGCTGAAGGAGTTGCTGTGCGAACCGGGAGACGAACTCGAGTTCGAGCTCGACGGCTTCGTGATCGACATCCGCCGCAACGATCTGCTGATCGAGGTCCAGACCGGTTCGTTCGCCGCCATGGGTCGCAAGCTCGACCGACTGCTGGTGGGGTATCGGATCCTGCTGGTCCATCCCGTCCCGGTCGCCACCTACCTCCACAAGGGCGGAGCAAAGCCCCGGCGATCGCCGCGCAAGGGAGACCTCTACTCGGTGCTGGACGAGTTGGTCAGCATTCCGACCCTGCTGGACCATCCGAATCTGACGCTCGATGTGCTGCTGGTGACCGTCGACAAGTTCCAGGAGCACGATCCCGCGGCCCGGCGGGGTCGAGGGGGGTGGCGGACCACAGACAAACGGTTGCGATCGGTGGAGGCACGGCACCGATTCGCTTCGACCGAAGACCTGGTCGAGCTGATGCCGGCCGAGCTCCCTGCCCGATTCACCACCGCCGACATGGCAGCCGCCGCCACGATGAGCCGGGACGCGGCCCAGAAGCTGGCCTACTGCCTGCGGGCGCTGGACCGGATCGAGGTCGTCGACCGAACCCGGGCCGGCCATCTCTATCGCTGGACCGGACGGCCCTGAGCCGGCGGGCCGGCGAGGGCAGCGGTGCGGGTCGGCCAAAACGGGGGGATTCTCGCCATGGGTCCTTGGCTTTGCTACCCTCGACGTCGGGCAGCCTCAAGGCGTGATTTTTGACGAGCGGCAGCCGAAGAACATTTGTGGCGAGACCACTGCAAACGGTGGTCGCAGCTGGTAGTTTTCGGCGTGCGTGACGGACGCGCGGTGCCGGCGGAGGTTGATGGTGAACACTCAGGACGAGATGGCGGGGAACTCTGTGGCAGGCTCCAACTGGTGCGGATTCGATCAATTGCGACTCAGCGATGGTCCGAACGCGGTCTACGTAACCATCGGCTCGCCGGAGAAGTGGGACAAGGCCCACCTTCGTCGGCTCCGCCAGTCGGCAGACCTGCCGGGCCTGGTCCCGGTGATAGACAGTGATTTCGCCAGCAACGGCAAGCCCTTCGCCGTGACGCCGGTCGTCGATGCACCCACCCTCGCCGATCGAATTCCCCCGTCCGGGTCGGAATGGGAGGACTGCGCCGCCATCACCGAGGCCGCAGCTCGCGCCACCCACGAAGCCCACCTCCGGGGATTGTTCCACGGCTCGCTCTCCCCCGACCAGATCCACGTCATCGACAACGACGTTGCGGTGAACGGCATCGGTCTTGGGCTCGGCGGAACGCCGTCGGCCGACTACGCCCACTGGGTCGCCCCGGAGGTGCTCGACGGCGGCGAGGCCACGGAACGGTCGGATGTCTACTCGTTGGGCAGGATCCTGGACGCCTCACTCGGTGGTTCGCTCGAGGAGGTGCCTCGTTCGGTTCGTCGCTTGATCATGTGGTCGAGCTCTGACACCCCCGAGGCCCGGCCGCCCTCGGCGCTCGAGTTCGCAAGCATCCTGGCCGAAGCGCTCGGCGAGGACCGCAAGACCTACAGCCCGGCCTTCATCCCGACGGCTGAGACCACCGACCTGGCATCAACCGCATCGGAGTCGGTTGCGGCCTTCGTTCCATCGTCGGCCGATTCCGGCTCCGGAGTCGGCGGGGCGGTGGCAGCCACCGCCGCCGCAGCCGGTGGAGTCGCTTCGGCATCGTTGCTTGGCGGCAAGGACGATGCTCCGGCCGAGGCGGACGGTGATGTCGCCGACGTGGAGACCGACCAGGGCGACGCCGGCGGTGAGGTCGACGAATCGTCGATCGAGTCCGAGGCGGCCGCCACCGGTGAGCTGGCGCCCGAATCGATCGCAGGAGCGGCCGCTGCCACCAGCGAGATCAGTGATGCCGATGTGTCGGCGGCGGCGACGGAGCCCGTGTTCGATTCGCGCCGCTACAGCGAAGAGATCAACGATGCGGGCAGACGACGATGCCGACTACGAGGTACCGGCGGCAGCGCAGACCCTCGACTTCGATCAACGCTTCGATGCCGAGCGCAAGGGCAACAAGGCCGGCATACTGGTCGGGGCCATTCTCGCCCTTGGCCTTGGTGTCGTCGGCTACCAACTGCTCACCTCCGACGACGACCCGACAACCGATGCCTCGAACAACGGGACCGTCGAAGTGCTGCCGGACGAGCCGAGCTCGACGGCACCGGACGAGCCGAGCACGAGCACCGAAGCGCCAGGGAGTGAGGAGGAAGCGACCGGTCCCAGCACGACGGCCGAAGAGACGGTCACCACCGGCAACGGCGTAGCTCCCTCCAGTCAGGCCACGACAGCCACCACCGCGGCCACGACAGCCACCACCGCCACCACCACAGCCACCACCGCAGCCACGACAGCCACCACCGCAGCCACGACAGCCAACACCGCAGCCACGACAGCCACCACCGCAGCCACAACAGCCACCACCGCCGATCAGGGCGCGGCGACCACCGCATCGACCACGGCCACCACGGCCGAGGAATCAGCGACCACCGCCACGACGGCCGACCAGGAGGCGGCAACGACCGCCAGCTCGACCAGCGGAACCACCGACGACGCCGAGGTCACGATCGCCGGTCCGACGGTCACCGTCGACGGACCGATACCGGCCGACGAAGCCGCCATACAGGTGCTCCACGGGATCCCCGGTGCCGAGGTCGACGTCTACGTCGACGGCGAGGCCCTGGCCCCTGGCTTCACGGTGGGGACCATCGCCGGCCCGGCCGATCTCGCCCCCGGAAGCCACGACATCGAGATCTACGCCGCCAGCGACACTGCACCGGCATCGGCGACAGACCGGTCGGACGATCCCCTGATCAGCGAGACCGTCACCGTCGGCGATGTGCCGGCGACCATCGTCGCCTACCTCGATGGCGAAGGCAATCCGACGATCTCCACCTTCGTCGAGAACTTCGAGACGCTGGAACCGGCAACCGGCCGGATCGAACTACGTCACCTTGCGGCCGCCCCTGCGGTCCAGGCCACGATCGACGGCGAGGCCGCCGGCGGGTTGTTGGAACCGGGCGAGACCGCAACCGCGGTCCTGGCCGCCGGCGAGCACACCATCGAAGCGGCCACCGCAGACGGAACGCCGGTCAAGTCGGCCACGATCACCCTGGCCGACGGTGAGCTGGCCGACATCTCGATCATCGGCGCCGTCGAGGACGGCACGATCGACGTCGTGGTTCAGCGCTACACCGGTCTGTCCTCGGCCCCGCAAGCGGTGCCGACCGGCAACAGCAACCTGCTGGCCGCCGGTGAAGACCCGACCGGCCTCTACATCCTCGCAGCACTGACCTCGATCATGGCCGCCCTCGGTGGTCTGGTGATGATCAGGCGGAACCGCCGGGTTCTGTGAATCAACGGCTGCTCCTCGGCGCCTTCGCGATGGCCATCTCGCTGGCTCTCGTCGGTGCCGCAGTGACGGCCAACGACATACCGACAACGGCCGGACCGAGACAGCTGGAGTCAGAAGCGATCGCCCTTCAGCGACCCGGCGCGGCGCGGGCCCAGGTGCCGTTGCGTTCGGCGTTTCTCGACGGGCAGGCGTCTGGCCTCGACGAATCGACCATGCCGGTGGCGGTGAGGATCGCCGATCTCGGCCTCGAAGCGCCGATCCTGTCGGTCGGGGTGGACGATAAGAACCAGTTCGCGGTTCCGGCCGCCGACTCCGTCGGCTGGTACGAACACAGCGCCATGCCGGGTTCGGCCGGCTCGACGGTGCTGGCGGCCCATGTCGACTACGGCGGACGGGCCGGCGCGTTCTTCAACCTGTCGGATCTCGAAGAGGGAGAGACGCTCGAAGTCGAGCTGGCGGACGGCTCGATCCTGCGGTATCGGGTCACGACCAACATCCTCTACGACAAGACAGACCTGCCAGCAGATGAGCTGTTCCGCAAGGACGGGGCATCGGTGTTGACCCTCATCACCTGCGGCGGGACCTTCGACCAGGAACACCGCTCCTATCGCGGCAACGTGGTCGTCACCGCAGAACCGATCGAGGCCTGACCGGACCGGGAACCGAGCGGACCGCCCCACCCCCGACATCCCTGCTCGGGCCTGGTCTGATCGACCACGACCTCGACCCGGCACTCCATGGGCCGGTCACGGTGTCCGCCGGGCACTGGCCAGCAGCCGAGCTCGTGGGCCGTCCGGCGGCGGGCCGCCGCAGCCGAGCCGTCGCACCTTCGACTCCCAGCCGTCCACCAGCCGCCGAGCGGCTCCGAATCGGCCGAACTCGATGTGCAGCCCGGCCAGTTCGGTGACCAGGTTCTCATCGAGAGGGCAGGCCAGGAGGCCTTGACGGCAGGCGTTCACCGCGCCGGCGAGATCGCCGCGGTCGCGGTAGCGACGAGCCAGTCGGAGTGCGGTCTCGGCCACCAGGCATTCGATACCGACGGCGATATCGCCCCGGTCACCGACCCAGGACCAGTAGCGACGACCGAGCGTCGTCAACGGCACACCCTGCACCAGGTCCATCGCCTGCTGCAACCGCCGCTCAGCCGTCGTGGGACCGAAGGTGCGGGCCGCGACCGGGAGGAAATGCCTCTCGTCGGGCGCGGCCGCGGCAGCGGCCACTGCGGCCTCGAAGTACTGCAGGTCGGTGTCTATCCCGGCCAGCCGATAGCGACCGCCGACCGCTTCCGGCAGATGGCGTCGGCCGATCTTGGCCCGGATCTCGGCCAGGAGATTCGGGAACCGGCTCTGCGAGATGGCGCGGCCATCCCACAGGCCTTCGGTGATGGCGATGCGCCCGGCCGGGCCGCAACATCCCAGGAAGGCGATCAGCGACAGCTGCTGGGAGGTGAGCTGCCAATCGACGCCCGTCAGCTCGATCTTGCCCAGGAGGCGGAGCACCGGCCGACCCCCGCCGCTCGCCGCCTCGGCCTGCCCGGTCGTATCGAACGGATCGTCGACCAAGTGGGTCATGGCCTCGGCTCCTCGACCGACCGGGCGACCGGCTCTGGACCGGCGGGGTCATCGCCGGATCCCGACAAGGTTTGTGTATCGTCGACGCAAAAGCGCCGCCTCCGGGGTCCTGGAATGGCCGGAATGGCCTGAGAGAACTGTCGCCACTGGAGAACCGCCTGGCATCGCAGATCAGGGTGGGCTGGAGGCCCACCGGATCGAAGCCGGCGCCCCGATTGCCCATTCCCGCCAGGGCAACCACGCCGGGACGGACGCCGTATACCGGCGACTGTAGTGCCCGAAGCTCGATCAACGCAACGCCGGCATCGGCCCTGCCGGAGGAACCTCTCCATCGCCTTGGCGGCGATGCGACCACCTGGTGGTCAGGTCCTCGCCGGGTTGCCAGGGGCGACACCGGGCGCCGGCCGATGTCAGCCGGGCGACCGGCCGATGTCACCGGCGACGGCCGATGTCGAGGCGCAGATCGGCTCGACGGTCGGGCCAGGCCGCCCGCTCAGAGCGGTTCCCGACACTGGCCGTGGTCGACAGATTGTCTCACGTTGCAAACATGTTTCCTCTCCCCGGGCCGTATTGACAGACGGCCTGCCGTGGGAGATGTTCTCGACAGGGAGCGACTTCGTGCAACCACGGGGACCCTTCCTGTGCGGCGGATCTTGGCGCCCTGGACGTATCGCGGCGGATACCTCTGGGGCGCCGGTCCCTCCCACGTCCCGACTCACCGCTCGCCGTCGGTGTCCTCGTGTCGGCGGATGCCCGATTCGAGATCGGCCAGCACCGCCTCGAGCTCGTCGAGCAGGGCAATGCCATCCGCCATGGATCGCAGATCGACATCGACGACCGGGTGACTCGCCGCCTGACCACCGCCGTCGATCGGTTGGTCGACATGGTGTCCCTTCGGCGTCGCCCACTGTGCTTCCTGCCGGCCGACGGTCTCGTCCATTGGCTGAATATAGGCTGGCGGATCAATCCATCGCTCCCCCAAAACTGGGTATGAAGTCGATCGCCGATGGATAGAAATCATGGACAAGCTTCAACGCTCATTTCGGTTCACAAGCGGGGCGTTCGATCAGCTGAGCGACCGGGTCAGGTTGGCCAACTGGGACGGCTCCAGACCCGTCGACAGGTCCTTGTCGAACAGGTACCAGTCGCACAGCGAGTTGGCGTTGATCGAGAACAACGGCCCACAGCGACCGAGATGGCAACGGGCCAGGCTCTGGGCCAGCATCTCCTCATCCGTCCCCCATGCCGGAGACCAGCAGCGCATGACCAGCGCCCGGGCGGTCGCCATCGTCGACGTCGCGCTCCCCGATCGAGGGCCCCAACCGAATCGGTGGGCCGGATGATTCAGCTCGGTCCCGATTTCGATCGTCCGCCCGTCCGGCAGGGCCACGAGCAACCGGCAACGGTCCGGGTCGGCGAACCCCACGATCTCGGCGTCTCCGAAGGTCCGGCTGACCAGCAAACGAAACCCGGGGAGGGCCTGGCGCGAGGGGGCGTCCGGCTCGAGGCCGTAGAGCCGGAGCTGGTTGAGCAGGCGGTCGGCGGTGATGAACTGCCCCGGTCGGTCACCGACCACCAGGTGCGGGCCGTCGACCGATGGAGCCACCGGCGAAGGCGGGGAATCGAACGCCACCGCGGCCCAGACGCCGTCCAGGTCGTCGAACCGCAGTCGTATCGAGAAGGTGCAGCGATCGGCCAGCCACACCAGGCGGCCGGCGCCTGATCCGAACCGGACCGAAACCGACAAACGAGGTTCCATACCTTCTCAAGCGCCGCCGGGCCCCCGGCGATTACCGCAGCGTCCGGCCCCGGGCCGGTCGCCCGCAACGGGCCACAATCGGGTCAAACACAACGACCGTCCGCCTTGCAGCGATACGCTCAATCGGTGTCTCTCGATCCATATCGGCTCCCGAAATCGGTCCGGCCGACCGACTACCGGATCACCATTCGACCCGACCTCGACGCCGAGACCTTCAGTGGCAATGTCGTCATCGACGTCGTGGTCGACGAGCCGGTGGAAACGGTTGTTCTCAACAGCGACGAGCTGAACATCACCGCCGCGTCGGTCACCCCCGACGGCCGACCCTCGATCGAATGCAAGCACAGCGTCGACGCCAGAACACGAGCGCCTCACCGTCTCGCCACCGTCGCCCCTGGAGCCGGGCCGGGTCTCGGTCGAACTCGACTTCGAGGGAGTGTTCAACGAGCGGCTGATCGGGTTGTACCTCAGCCGATTCACCGCCGACGACGGCACCGAGCACAAGTTGGCGACGACCCAGTTCGAGGCCACCGCGGCCCGCAAGTGCTTCCCCTGTTGGGACGAGCCGGGGTTCAAAGCCAGGTTCGCCCTCGGTCTGATCGTCGACGACTCCCTGGTTGCGGTCGCCAACAGCCCCGAGGTCGGTCGGACACCCCTCGGCGACGGCACCATCCGGTTCGACTTCGCACCGACGATGGTCATGAGCACCTACCTGGTGGCGTTCGTGGTGGGGCCGCTGGAAATGACCGATCCGGTCGACGTCGACGGTGTCCCGCTCCGGGTGGTGCACATCCCGGGCAGGGACCATCTGACCGAGTTCGCCCTCGAAGCCGGGGCCTTCGCCCTTCGCTACTTCACCGACTACTTCGGGCTGCCGTACCCGGACCAGAAGCTCGATCTGGTCGCCATCCCCGACTTCGCATTCGGGGCGATGGAGAACCTGGGTTGTGTCACCTTCCGCGAGGTCCTGCTCCTGATCGAGCCGGACAAGGCAACCCAGCCCGAGCTGCAACGAGCGGCCGATGTGATCAACCACGAGATCGCCCATATGTGGTTCGGCGACCTGGTGACCATGAAGTGGTGGAACGGCCTCTGGCTCAACGAGGCCTTTGCCACGTTCATGGAGATGCGCTGTACCGACGCCTTCCGTCCCGATTGGCAACGGTGGACCGACTTCGGGCTGTCGCGGACCGCGGCGTTCGACACCGACGCCCTGGCCTCGACCCGCCCGATCGAATACGAGGTGGTCAGCCCGACCGAAGCCGACGGGATGTTCGACATCCTGACCTACGAAAAGGGGCGGCGGTGGTGCGGATGCTGGAGCAGTACCTCGGCGAGGATCGGTTCCGGGCCGGCATCCGCCGTTACATGGCAGAACACCAGTTCTCCAACGCCGAGACCACCGATCTGTGGGATGCGCTCGAAGCGGAGACCGGTGAACCGGTGAGGCGGATCATGGACAGCTGGATCTTCCAGGGCGGATTCCCGCTGGTCTCGGTGTCGTCCCACAAGACCGGCCTGACCCTGACCCAGGAGCGGATGCGCTACGTCGGTGCCGAACAGGCGGAAGACCAGACCTGGGTCATCCCCATCCGCTACCGCTGGCAGCCCCAAGGCGCCGACGTACCGGAGGACGGCCGCATGCTGCTCGAAGGTCCGGATCCGGTCGCCCTCGATCTGGCCCGGCAGCCGGAGTGGCTGATCGCCAATGCCGGCGGCGCCGGTTTCCTGCGGACCGCCTACCCCGATCCGATGCTCGACCAGCTGGCCGTCGTCGGCGACCAGGCACTGACCGCGGTAGAGCGATACGGACTGGTCGACGACGCGTGGGCGTCGGTTCTGGCCGGACGGACCTCCGCCCCTGCGTTCTTGAACCTGCTGGAAGCAATGACGGCCGAGCAGAACCGCTCGGTCTGGCAGCGGCTCATCGCCGGCTTCGGCCAACTGAAACGGCTGGTCGACGGCGAGGCCGAGGAGCGGCTGGAGGAGATCGCTCACGACGCCATGGCCCCCGCCCTGGCACACCTCGGCCTGACCCCGGCACCCGAGGAGGACGATCAGACCCGCCAGCTCCGGGCCGACCTGGTCCGGGCGCTGGGGACCGTGGCCAACGACCCCGACATCCAGGAGGAGGCGAAGCGTGGCCTTGCCATCGGCAGGCGTGAGCCGGAACTGATCGACGTCGCCCTCATGGCGGCATCGGTCGACGTGGTTGCGGCCAACGGCGACGAAACCGACTTCGAAGACTTCGTGGCGGCGTGGAAGACGGCCGACAACCCCCAGGAGGAACAGCGCTACCTGTACGCCCTCGTCGAGTTCCCCGACCCCGACCTGATGGCCAGGGTCTACCAGCTGATCTTCGACGGTGAGATCCGCAGCCAGAACGCGCCGCTGATGCTTGGCCGGTCGATGCGAAACAAGCACTGTGGCCGTCAGACCTGGGAGTTCATCACCGCCAACTGGGACCGGCTCATCGAGCTCTTTCCCGGCGGCCTCATGGTGAGGATGCTCGAAGGTTTGACCTCGCTCGACTCCGAGGCCGACCAGCGGTCGGCTTCGGAGTTCTTCGCCGATCACGACGTCCCTACCGGCTCCAAGACCCTGGTTCAGATCCTGGAGAAGCAACGGATCCAAGTGGCGCTGCGGGCCCGCGAGGCAGAAGGTCTGAGCCGCTTCCTCGTTCCATGATCCGATTCGGACCGCCATCCTCGCCACCCCAGGTCTGGGCTGTCGAGGACACCGCCCTCCAACTGACGTGGGGCGATCTGCCGCCGGGTCTCGTCGTGGCAACGGCCGGATCGTCGTGCACCGTCATCGACCATCTCGGCGGACCGGGTGGTCTCGTGCTCGACGATCTCGCTCCGGACCGAACCGTCGACGTCGAGCTGCGTTGGAACGACGGTTCGGCCACGCTGACGGCCAGGACGATGCCCCGGCCGCCGGGCGAGCTGCTGGCCCGTTTCGCCACCATCAGTGACCTCCACCTCGGCGCCCACCGGTGGGGAGCGCTCAAGACGATGACCGACGACAGTGGCCACGAGATTCCCCACCCCTATCGCTGCGCCTCCGCTGCGGTGGCCGAGGCCGTCGACTGGGGAGCCGAGCTGCTGGTGATCAAGGGCGATGCGGCCCAACACGAGTCCGATCGTGACTTCGCCGAGGTGGGGAGGCTGGCCGACGAGTTCGACTCGCTGCCGATGGTCCTGATCCCCGGCAACCACGACGTCGACGGTCGGGCCGGTTCGATTCCCCTGGCCATAGGACGCCGCCGGCTGCCGTTCACCCGGCGGGTCGACCGGTTCGATCTCCCGGGGGTCAGGATCGTCGCCGCCGACACCGCAGTTCCCGGTCGAGGGCGCGGCTCGCTGGCCAGGGTGGAGCAGCCGATCCTCGACGAGGCCGCCGGCTCGGATCGGCCGTTGTTCATCGCCATCCATCATCAGCTCCAACCGGGGCGACTGCCCCGCCATTGGCCGGTGGGAATCGGCGCCCCCGACTCGACCCGGTTCCTCGACCGGCTGGACGACATCGACCGTCCGATCACCGTCAGCTCCGGCCACACCCATCGGAATCGGGCCCGGTTCCATCGCAGTGTCCTGGTCACCGAGGTCGGCTCGACCAAGGACTGGCCCGGGGTGTGGGCCGGCTATGCGGTGTACGAAGGAGGTATCCGCCAGGTGGTGCGGCGGATCATGCGTCCAGACGCCATCGCCTGGACCGAGTACAGCCGAGGGGCACTCAACGGCCTGTGGGGGATGTGGGCCCCCGGGCCCCTGGATCAGCGTTGCCTCGCCAACGCCTGGGCCAAAAGACCGACGACGGTCTAGTTCCGAGGCGTACGGCGCCGGCGATTCGGGCCGCCTTCGCTACCCGGCTTCGATCGACACGACGCCGGTCAGGCCATCGACGTTGACGATGCTGCCGGAGACGATCCGTTCGCTGGCCCGATGGGCCCCGACCACCATCGGTGTGCCCAACTCGCGGGCCACGACCACGGCATGGGTGAAGGTGCCACCGCGATCGGTGACAACGGCACCGGCCGAGACGAACAGCGGGGTGGCCGCCAGATCGGGGCGGGACAGCACCACCACGTCGCCCGGCTCGACCTTGGCAACATCGGCGTCGGTCTCGATGACCCTGGCCACGCCCCGGGCCATCCCGGGGCTGCCCGGCGAGCCGAGCATCATGTCACCCGGTTCCAGGGGCCGGTCATCGAAACCCCAACCGGGCGTTGTTCCAGGAGCCGGGATCCAGCCGTCGTCAGATCCGATCATGCTGGCCGGAGCAGATCGGTTGCGAAGGTCCTCGTACTGCACCCGCCGCTTTGAGCTGATCTCGGCCACATCGGCCAGACCACCGTCTGCGTAGTACTCCAGCTCATCGGCGGTCAGCATCCAGAGGTTGTCGACCTCGTCGAAGTCGTGCCGTCGAACCCCCCGAGCCCCCAGCTCGCGCAGGGCCAGGCGCATCTCGTGGATGACCCGCATCACGTTCGTCCTCGACAGCTCACGGCCCCGGAGAAAGGCTGTCGACGCCCCGAAACCGGCCAGGAACCGATCGTGCTGCTGGCCGCTGAGGGCGTCGGAGATCTCCGTCGCCAGCCGTAGCCGATCCGCCTCGAGGTGGGCCCGGCGCTGCCGCGGCCCGTCCTCGTCCTGGCAGTGCCGCATACAGTCGAGCAGTGCGACGACGATCTCCGGTGCCGTATCCCAGGTCGGTGAGGACAGGTCCCACTCGTTTGGCCCCCGGTAGCCGACCTCGGTGATCAGCGCATCGATCCCGGCCACCAGCCCGGCCGACTCGGCGTGGTTCGACAACCGCAGGATTCGATCCAGGCCCTCGTCGGCCTGGTCGAACACCCTGGTCAGGCTCTCGGACTGTCGGATCATGCGGGAGAGATCCCACAGCGCAAGCGTCGGCGACACCGAGTCGATCATGCCAAGGCCGCTCAACAGCCGCAGGGCATGGGCCGGCTGGCCGATCTCGGCACAGATCTCGGTCAGAATCCAGGGGCCGATGGTGGAGGCCAAGGTCTGATTGGCGTGCTGTTCGAACAACCGGCGACACAGCGGCTGCAGGCTCATCGCCCGCTTCGCCAGATCGAGATCGGACAGCTCGGCGAAGTCGGGGCGGCCGTTCCGGCAGGCCAGCGACTCGGCGTGGCCGTTGTCGAGCTCGATCTGGTTGCGGCTCTCCATGACCCAGCGGTACCACTGGGTCAGCATGCCGGTGGCCACCGCATCGGGATTGTGCCAGGCCACGTGATGATGGCCCGGCAGCGGTGAACCGTTGTTGACCAGGATTCGATCTATGTGATCGACGGTGAGGTCCGGGGAGCGCTCGGCCCAAACCCGGAGATGGCTGGCGTTCAGATAGCCGTAACCCCCGATCAGGCCGATCGTCTCGGGTGTGGTCTGGTTGAAGTCGTCCTCGTCGAAGCCCATCCGGCGGACCATGGCATCCCGCCAGCCCAGCGCGGCACACGACTCCCAAACCATGCTCCAGCCGAGAGGGCTGACCACCTCCGGAAGCATCTCGCCAACCAGGGCGCGAGTCCAAACCGGGAGATCCGAGCTGAAATCACTCTCCGGCTGCCATTCCGGCTCAATCATTGACACGTCCCTTGTCTTCGGGCGTCGACGAGACCACGCAACTCGCCGGCGGGATGAGGCTCCGACATCAAAGTTAGCGATGCTGGGGCAACAATGTTGGGAATGGACCGTGGCGATGCAAAATCTCTCGGCCTACATCGGCACCAGTGGGCAAGATCACCCTTCGCAGCAGCCGGCCCATCGGTGATCGGGGCGCTCAGCCGAGGCTACCGACGCGATCCGAGGGTGCGAAGGTCGCAGGACCGGCGAAGGCCTGGGCCAGGCCGAGCCACTCCTGGGCCAGGGGGCCATCGGCCACGAGCGCGGTTTCCTCCGGGCGGCGGCGCTGGGTGACGACCAGGCAGAATTCCTCGGCCGAACCGGTCAACCGGTCGGCTGCGTCCTCCGGTCCCCAGCTCCAGACCTCGCCCGACGGGGACAACAGCTCGACCCGGACCGGTCCCTCGGGCGGTTCCATACCCCGGTTCACATAACTCCACCCCCGGGTGGTGACACCGATGTGGGCGACATGGCGGAGACGACCGGTCGGCTCCCAGGGGGCGCCGACGGTGTCGGCAACGTCCCGGCCGTGGGACCAGGTCTCCATCAACCGGGCGGTTGCGAACGACAGGGTGCTCATGTCGGGGCCGAACCACGGGATCCGCTCCTTCGGCCCTCTGGACCGGAAGGCCTCGACCATCTGTCGGCGCTCGTCCCGCCACCAGGCCAGGATGTCCTTGCCCGACTTCCCCTCCTTCGAACCGAAGGTCCCCTCGAAACCCGATTCGAGCAGGCCCTGCTTCAGCTCCACGAACCGCTCGGGGTCGGTCACGGCGATCCTGGCCGCGATGTCTGCCTGCACCAGGTGGACGATGGTGTCCTTGACATCCCAAGCCTCGGCCGGCGTTGCGGCGTTCCACTGCTGCTCGGTCAGGTCGGCCACCACTGCGTCGAGCGCGGCGTGTTCAGCCTCTAGATCCGCACAAATCTGCTCCATTGCCAGATTCTAGTGGTGCATTGCGGACACCCTGGTATTGGTTGGCTGTCAGTCCGCGTTGAGGAGCGCCCGATAGGTTGCAGCCCGCTGGGCCCGCATGGCCGAACGACGTTTCCAGTCCTTGGTCTTCCACACCTTGAACCGCCTCCGGGCCACCGGTGACACCGGTCGTTCCGCGGGATCGGCCTTGGCCGACGTGTGGACCGGCAGCGGGAGCGCATGGTCCTCCGGTTCGAACAGCCGACTCAACTCGACGTGTGCGGCCCTCCTGACACGGCGATGCTCGACCCTGCGATCGAATCTGGCCGGTCGGTTGACCGCGGCGACACCGGGCTTGCGCTGGCGATTGTTGCGTGTACGGACTGACATGAATCACCTTCCTGCCGCCTGGACCAGGCGACGATCAAAGGGCTTCTTTGGTCGTTGTACCCATGCATTGTGTGCCATCCGGCCCGGGCCCACCAGAGCCATTCGGATTATCTCTATGTTGCGGCAACAGACATACCCCTCACAGATGGCGGCCGGGCCGACGATCGGGAGGTCGGTGTGCCATCGCGGGCCACTACAGTGTTTCGATGGTGGACATCCCGGACGATCTGACCGGCGGCCTGAGCGAAGACCTCACCGCCGTCGGCAGCAACCGGCTGATGGCGTTCTTCTGGATAGCCACCGCGGTGAGCCTGATCCTGCCCCGGATCCCCTACGGCCGCCACCTGCTGTATCCCTTCGCCCTGCTCGGGACCTGGGCCCACGAGATGGGCCACGGCCTGGTGGCCATCATGGCCGGCGGGACGTTCAACCGGCTGGTGATCTACCAGAATCTCGGTGGGACCGCCTACTCCAGTGGCGTCGGCACCCTCGGTCGGGCCTTCGTCTCGGCCGGAGGGTTGCTCGGTCCGGCGTTGGCCGGCGGGGCGATCATCATCCTCGGCTCCCGTGAGAGCACGGCCCGATGGGTGCTGGCAGGCCTGGCGATCCTCCTCGCCCTCTCGCTCGTGCTGTTCGTACGCAACGCCTTCGGCGTGCTGGCGCTGGCGCTGATCGCCGCACTCCTGGGGGCCGCCGCAGCCTACGGCCCGGACCTGCTCAAGGTCTTCGTCGCACAGCTGATCGGCATCCAGTTCTGCCTGGCCAGTTGGAGCACGCTCGACTACATGTTCACCAAGAACTTCCGTCGCGATGGTCAGGTGATCGATTCCGACACCCAGGAGATCGCCGAAGTGCTCCTGCTCCCCTACTGGTTCTGGGGCGGACTCATTGCGCTGCTTTCGTTCGGCATCATGGCATCCTCGTTCTACGTCGCCTGGGTTCGCCCCTTCCGACAATCGGGCTGAGCCACCGCTCGATCACCAACGACCTGGCACCACCGAGAGGACGACCACCATGCTGTTGGACACCATCCGCCAGGACCTCACCCAGGCCATGAAGCAACGGGATGCGCTGAAGCTGCGATCGCTGCGGGCCGTCATCGCCGCGGTCCAGGAGGCCGAGGTCGCCGGTCCGGAGGCCAAGACCCTGTCGGACGACGAGGTCCGGAAGGTCATTGCGGCCCAGGTCAAGCGGCGGGTCGAGGCCGCGGAGGCGTTCGAGGCCGGTGGGGCAGATGAGCGGGCGGCGAAGGAGCGGGCCGAACAGGAAGTGCTCGAAACCTACCTGCCGGCCGCGCTGGGCGAGGAGGAGCTGGCGGCGCTGGTGGCCGACACCCTGGCCGAGGGCGGGTGGACTTCGAAGGCCGACATGGGGTCGGCGATGAAGGCGGTCAACGCCAAGGTCGCAGGCCGCGCCGACGGCCGGGCCGTCGCCGATCTGGTGAAGTCACACCTCGAGTGACGCACCGAGCACAGCGACGGGTTGAGCACCGCAGACTCTCAGCGCAAGCCGCGTTCTGTCCGCTGATCGGCACCGACGATCAGCGCCAGTGAGCCTGCAAGCAACATCACGCCTATCAGCAGCGACAACAGCACGACCGAGCCGTACACGTCGGTGACGGCGGTGGTGGCGGCCAGGACCGCGACCGTGAGGGCGGTGGTCATGCCGATGCCGCTCTGCTCCAACCAGGCCATGAACACGACGAAGCCGGCCATGAGGAGCAGCACGCCAGGCAGGACCCAACCGGCGAGCGACAGCATGCCGATCACCAGCGCCCCCACCGTGGTGCCGACCAGCATGCCGATGTAGGGGCCGGCGTCACGGTCCGCCCCCTCGTTGTCGAACATCGTCTGTGACCGGAACATCGCCACCACACCGGCGATGGGGCCGACGACGACCCAGAACCAACGGCTGTCGGTGGTTGTCGGGTCCCACCGGGAGAACACCATGGCCGCGACGAGCGAGAGGGAGCCGAAGACCGCGAATCCGAACCACTGATGACGGGCGTACACGACGTGGCTCCGATCGACGATGGCAGGGGTGGCGGAGGGAGGGCGCGAGTTGATGTGGGTCGCCATTGCGTGGCAAGACTTCCTTCGTTGGAGACGACGTCCGATTCCGCCGTGGGGCACAGTAGTTGGCCCCCGTTGGCCAACGGTGGAACTCTTCGAACCGTAACATCGG
>CAVQRR010000010.1:0-279694 GCA_963715325.1 uncultured Acidimicrobiales bacterium | reverse complement strand
GCCTACGCAGCAGGTCCGCTCACAGATTTGCCGTCAGCTGTTCGACCGGGGCGAAATCGTCACGCAGCACCCTCCCGTCGCCGGTGAACGCCGTGATGTCGTCGACGAATCGCCCGTGTTCGGCATCGACCTCGATGATCGGGAGCGAAGCGTCCGAAGCGACGAGGATCTGGTTTGTCGGACCGTCTTCGATCGGACGATCCGCAGGCACCACCGCAGCCAGATGATCGAAATGCCGGGCCAGGGTGGCCAGTTCGGCCTCGACGAATCGGTTGCCGTGGCCGTCGATCACGTTCATCACATAGATGCCGTCGGGGCGGAGCACCCGATCCAGTTCGGCGATGAACTCGGTGGTTGTCAGATGCCACGGCACCGCCAGTCCCCCGAACACGTCGCCGACGATCAGGTCGTAGCCGTCGGTCTCCAGGTCCGTCACCGTCAGGCGGGCGTCGCCGGTGATCACCCGAAGGTCGGGCCCGGTCACCAGGCCGAACTCGTCGGTTGCCACGTCGACCAGCAGCGGATCGATCTCCAGGACCAGGTTCGTCGACCCCGGTCTGGTGGCGTTGATGTAGCGGGGGACCGAGAACGCACCGCCGCCGAGATGGAGAGCGTCGATCGGGCCAGCGGCCATGGCGTCGATCGTGTCGCCGATGATGTTGATGTAGCGAAACTCGAGATGGGTCGGGTCATCGAGATCCACCGCCCCGTGACGCAGGGTGTCGAGCACCAGGAACCGCAGCGACGGGTCATCGCCGTCGTCGGTCACCCGCCCGCAGGCGTATGCCGACTCGAACTCGCATGGGTCGGCGGCCGCCAACGCCAGCCCGGCAACCGCCACCGCCATGATCGCAGCACCGGCCGACGGCAACCGCCGGTCCCCTCTGGTCAGCGAGAAGACCAGGCCCCAGATCACGAGCCCAAGGCCGACACCGAGGATGATCGGCCTGGTCGGCGCGGCCGACACCAGGACGAACCCGGTGAAGAAGGTGCCGAACAGGGCACCGACGGTTCCCGCCGCCGAGAGCCCGCCGATCACCTCGCCGGTTTCGGTGAGGCTCTGCAACCGCAGCTTTGCCACCATGGGGCTGATGGCGGTCAGGACCATGGCCGGGGCGAAGAAGCCGAACAGGGCCAGGAGCACGATGGCCGGGATGTCCCGCCCAACGCCCGGTCCGAGGAAGGAGACGATGGGGATCGACAGCCAGGACAACACCCCGCCCAGCATCAGGGCCGGACCGATCAGCCGGTTCGGATCGTGGCGGTCGGCCAGCCGGCCGCCGGCCCCGGCCCCGAGGGCGATGCCGGCCAGGATGGTACCGATGATCCCGGTGAAGGTCTCCAGGGAAACGCCGACGAACGGTGCCATCAACCTGCCGGCCAGGATCTCCAACACCAGCACCGCAGCGGAGGTCGTGAACACCAGGGTTCCTGCGTAACGCCTGGTCACCGATCCGACCCGCCGGACTGGTGACCGTCGCTGCGGAGCAGCGCATCGTAGGGATCGTTGTCGCCGTGTTCGTCGATCAGGGTCTTCTCATCCGGCAGGTGTTCCAACACCTCGGAGATGAAGGTCACCATCGCCTCCGGATTCTCCACCTCCCGGCCTCGGTCATGAGATTTGGCGAAACGGTGGTTGAGGAATTCGTAGACCAGCTGGGCGTCCTCGAGTCGGCTCCGGAACCGGTCGGGGATGGCCTCGATCACCGGCTCGTAGCGTTCCGACAACCAGCGGTAGGCCTTGATGGCCTCCGGCAGCGGCTTGCCCGCTTCCCGCTCCAGGTACACCCCGAAGGCGTCGAGGGCGGCCAGCAACGTTCTGGCCTGGTTCTCCTGCACCTCGAGGCCGGTGAGTCGACGGAGCCGCAGATGGGCGTGGCCCTCCTCGACCACCATGGGCCGGATCCGCAGTCGGGAACCATCGACGGACTGGACCACGGCCAGCTCCTCGACGTCGAACCCCATGGAGTTCAGCCGCTCGATCCGCTGACTGATCCGATCCCGGTTTGACGCTTCCACTTCCTCCTCGGCGGTGAGCTCTGCCCACAGCCCGTCGTATCGGGCCTGCAGATCATCGATCACCTCGATCGGGTCGATCGTCGGTTCGAGGAAGCCGCCTTCGATGGCGTCCATCAGCCCCCCGGCGACGTTCACCCTGGCCAGCTCGAGGTCGTAGCGTCGGCGCCGGTCCGACATTGTGGCGTGCCACTCGGCGGTCTCGGCATCGACCAGGTAGGCCATCATGGCGCCGGCGTCCCGCCGGAACAGCACGTTGGCCAGCGAGATGTCACCCCAGAAGAAGCCTTCGAGATGGAGACGGGCCAACAGCACGACCGCCGAATCGAGCAGCCGTTCCCGCAGCTCGGCGGTCGACGTGGTTCGGAACAGATACTGGTAGGGGAGGGAGAAATCGAGGAACCGGGTGATCAGGATGGCGCCGAGCGGCTCGCCGTCGTCGTCGCGGCGGGCGGTCACCACGCCGACCGCCTGCACCGCGGGGAGCCGCTCGTCTTCCAGGCGGCGCAGTATCGAATACTCGTGTTCGGCCGGCCGTTGTTCGGTCTCCTTCAATGCGTAGACCCGCCCGTCGTACTGGACCATGCGAACCACATGACGGCTGAGCCCCCGGCGGACCCGGATCAGCCGCTCGGTCACGTCGTCCCAGTGGGCCAACGGCACGTTCCACGGCAGGTCGAGAAAGTCGGGATGCCCTTGGCGGATGATGCTGGTCAACCCGGATTCCACCGGATCAGCGTATTGCCGGTCCTCCGGTCTCGGTCGGGATTCGCTCATCGAGCAGCGCTTGCCCGACTCGGGCTCCGCGGCGGAAGTGACCCCCGGGGCAGGCCCGGCTCAGGCTCCGGTGCGGTATTGGCCCCAGGGGTGTTCCCGTTGTGCCGACTCGATGAGGATCTGCTCCGCAGGTCCGGCTCAGGCTTTGCGCAGCTCGATTTGGGCATCGAGCATGTCGGCCACCGCGTCGACGAAGGCGCCGACCACCTCTTCGACCACCCTGCGGCTCAACAGCGTTTGCTCGATCCACCCCCGCAGCCCCGGTGGCGGGACGAACCGCCCGATCACCGAGACGGCGGTCGTCGCCTGCGAACCGGACTGGATCACGGCATGGAGCACCAACTCGGCGTCCAGGTTCGACAGGATGCGTTGCCGTTTCGCCGATCGCCAGTCGAGTTTCATGGCCGCCGTCTCCGGTCCCCTGCGCTCCATCGGCGACGCCACGATGGTGACCGTTTCCTCCGGATCGAAACACGGGATCATCTGGTCCATGCGGAGGATCAGACGATCGGCGTGGGATCCGGCCTCGTCGGTGGCCCTTGTCAGGATCGACTGACCGTGGCGCTCGAACTCCTCGCAGATCGCGACCAGGCTCCGCTTCACATGGGCGGTGTGTCGAACCTGACGTTCCATTGGTACGAGCCCTTTGGTCGAGATGTTGGCCAGTGGCGGGTACGGAGCGGCTGTCGACGTTGGCACTGTGGGGTGCTGGTCGCCGTGTGACAAGTAGGCCACAACGGCGGCGAAACGTCAAAGGGAAAGTTCACCCGACTCCGGGCCCGGAGAAGCACTGGGCTACGGTGTGCCGGTGCCTGACGACGTGCCATCGTGGCTGCAATCGGCCAGGGATTCCTGGACCAACCGGGGAGACCGGCGTCCTGGGTTCGCCGTCGAACCCGGTCCAGGTCAGGAGTCGGTTTGGGACTATCCCCGGCCGCCGGCGATCGTCGAGGATCGACGACTGATCGAGATCGGTGACGAGCAGGGACCGATCGCCGGCACCACCACATCGATCCGGGTCCTCGAGACCTCGCACCCACCCTCGTTCTATCTCCCGCCGGAGGCGATCGTCCCCGGTCGGCTCGTCGTCACCACCGGCTCCTCGCATTGCGAGTGGAAGGGCAGGGCCGAGTACCTGGCGCTGGCCGAGGGCGGTCAACCGGTCGGTTGGCGGTACCCGGCTCCCTATCCCGAGTTCGCCAACTACGCCAACTGGACCTCGTTCTATCCCGACCGGGTGCGGTGCCGGGTCGACGGCGAGCCGGTCAAGGCCCAGGCCGGCGGATTCTACGGTGGCTGGATCACCGACGACGTGGTCGGCCCGTTCAAGGGCGATCCGGGCACGTCCGGCTGGTAGCCTCGCGGCCGGCGATCTCGCCGGTCGGTGGTTCGGCGGCAGCCGCTCGATGACCGAGCGGGCCTCAAGCGTCGCTGCGACGCCGTCGATGGTCCACTTGTGACCTCACCGCATCGAACCCCGGCGGAACGGGACGGTCGACCCGTGGCCCTGCTGGTGGCGCCGGCGGCTGCCATCGCAGTGGTCGCCATCGTCTTGGCGCTGTTGGCCGTCACCGGCGGCCCAGCACGTCGGTCGCCGTCGGTTCGACGGCCTCCGCGCCGAGCGACACATCGATTGGGACCTCCGACACCGTCTCATCGGGGGAGACCGTCACTTCCATCGCGGTCGGTTCGGGTTGGACCGGTGGATCAGCCAAGACGTCATCGGTGCCCCCGACGTCGTCGCCCACCGGCCGGACCGACCCCGACCGGTCGACGACGGCCGGGCCCATCGGCACCGGGGCCACGTCGCAGCCGACGGAGCGCCAGCTCGTCGGTCCGCTGCCCCAGGGTGGCGGCCAACTGGTTCGAATGGTGCCGGCGGGCGATGACAGCGAGTGCCCACTCGGCACGCTGGTCGTCGAACGAAACGGTCGGGTGACCCACACCTATCCAGGTTCCTACGGTCACCTGACGCTGGACGCAGGGCCGTACGGCCAGGCGGCGCTGGTGGAACGGTGCGAGGAGTCGATCGGCGAGCTCCTCTTCGCTTCGACCGCCCTGGCGGCCCCCGGCGATGCGCCGCAATGGCAGGGCTACCCAATCCCGGACGAGGTCGTTCATCTCGATGGTCCGGGCTGGCTCGGGCTGACCGGCTTCTTCGCCGCAGATGCGGTGTTCGCCGATGATGGGATCAGTTGGGTCGAGACGGTCGTCTTCGACGCGTTCGACGGCTCGATGTGGCAATGGTCGGACAAGCTCGGCTTCCGGGACGGCCTCGAGTTGATGGGGATCGACTTCGTGGTCCCCAACGGCTGGAACTACGCCCCGATCGATGACGATGGCGCCACCGCCTCGATGTGGGATCTCGAGTCTGCCTCGTTCGTCGAGATCCAGGTCCGCTCAGGACCGGTGGCAGCGCCGGGGCCGTTGCCGGGCGAGGACCGGCTCGGCACCGAGGCGGTGGCGGTCGAGGTCTGGGAGGACCGGGGTGAAGGCCGGGCCGCCGTCGTGGACATCGTGGCCGCGATGGATCACCGCTTCGCCGGTCCGGACGGTGCTCGCAGCGTTCGGGTCGTGGCCGTCGATCAGCGGACGGTGATCATCGAGAGCTTCCTGGCCGCCGGGGCCGGCACCGCCGGCGGCGAGGTGCCTGCGATGGCCGTCGATGCCATCAGGGTCTTCAACGCGGTCGGTTGAAACCGACCCGCCGGCAGCGGCTGCCGAACCGGCCTGGCAGCACCCTGTCAGACGTCGACCAGGTCGGTGGGGGACGGGTTGCCCCTGATTCGCTCGATGCGATAGTGGGCGTCTGGCTGATCGAGGTAGGAGGGCCGGAACGGCGGTGGCTCCAACACCCGACGGCGCTGCAGCTCCTCCACAACCGAGGCGTGCTCGGTGGCGATCTTGCCGATGAACAGCGTGTCGAGCCTGCCTCCCTTCGACAGGTAGGTGATGACCGACTGGAGGCCCCGGAGATAGACGGCGTCCTTGGTCAGCCCCCCGCCACGGAACACACGCATCGTCACCATGAACGCCATTCGGTCTGAGAAGCCGTACTCGTCGCGCAGGAGCCGGAAGGTCTCGACGAACGACGCTCCTTCGAGCAGGGCGCCAACCGCCTGGACCCGGGCCGCCAGCGTCCGCAGCCGCCCTGCGGTGAGCCCACCGACCAGGTACTCGACGAAGACCGCCAGCCCCTCCTGGAGCTCGTCGTGTCCGGCCAACCCGGTGGCCAGCAGCTTGAACGGCTGGGCCCGACCGTTCCAGTAGGTCAGCACGTGCGTGCCGACCTCGTGCTGGATCAACGGCTCCACACGATTGGCCGGGAACGACATGTTCGCCCCGACGATCAGGTTGCCGGAAGACACCATGAGCGACGAGACCTCCTTCTGGACGATGATCTTCCCGTCCATCTGGCCCGACCCGTGCCGCAGTCGTTCGAACTCCTCCTGGGCCCGGGCGATGAAGGCGGCCGCGGTGACGTTGCGGTGGCGGGTGGTGCCGTTGGAGCTTTGGACGTTGTCGAGTACCTGCACCGCCGACGACCGGAGCTCGTCTGTGATTCGGCCGTAGAGCGCCATGCTGGTGTGGACGAACCGCTGCCGTTCCCGTTCGGCCAGCAGCGTCAACTTCAGATCGAGCTCGCGCCGCTTCTCCCGGAACAGCTCGTCGAGCACCGGGTCTTCGACCCGCTCGATCTTGATGTTCCACAGCTGCCGCTTGAGCAGGTCGGGATCGACGGCCATCGGTCGGTAGTGAAACCTCGGTGCCCGCTCGAACTTGGCTCGCCGGAATGCCCGGTACGCCGCCTCGGAGTTGGTCGGGGTGACCGCCAACAGCAGATCGAACGATTCGGCCAGCGCTGTCAACTGCCCGTCGACGCGCTTGACCGCCGCCACGAAGGTCCGTCTGCCCAGTGCATGGAAGTGCATCGACCGGTCGTTGGTTTCGGCCCTGGCGAACTCGAACGCCGCCCGTTGCAGCGATCGGGCGGCGAGGCGGGCCAGTGTCCGTGCCACCAGTGGCAGGATGTCGCCGGTTTCACGGTCGATGTAGATCGGGGCCACCTCGACACCCAGCACGGTGGCGTTGACCTCATCGCGAACCGCCGGGGTCAGGAGCCGGGGCATGCCGGGCCTGGTGATGCTTGGACCGACAACCCGGTCCACGTTCGCCCGCTGTTTCATGATGGCTATCCGCTCCAGCGACGACGCCAGCCGCTCCACGGTGGCCGAGCTACGTTCGGCCTTTCCGTAGTGCAGCCGGAAACCGGGCTTCACCATCGCAGGCGACTTGGAGTTCGGTTCGGCCTTGGCGCTGGGCCACAGCTCGATGAGCAGCACCGATCCGAACACCGCCGACAGTTCCTTGGCTATGGCGGTGATGAGACGGGTGGTCCAGGCGTGCGACCGCTTGCCGCTGGGGGCCAGGAGGTACGAGGAGCCGCCGGTCAGGATGGTGGAGAAAAGGGTATTCGACTCCCCGGCCGGCGGGCGATAGACGAACAGGAACGGCAGCTGACGATCGACGTTCAGCAGACCGTCTGCCGGGAGCGTCTGACGGACCGGCCGGTTCTCTCGCACCTGTTCGGCCAACGAATCGATCAGCGGCTGATCCAGACGAACGGTTGTCGGCTTCGCCATGGGGTCTCCTGGGCCGAGGTGTCTGAGCGGATCGTTGGGATCCGAGCCCTCCCCGGTTGACATCCGGCCTCGGGCCTCGGCAATGCTCCGGGCCAGGCTAGTCCGGCGATGGCCGTTTCTTCCGCTCCGTGTAAGGTATTGCCAGACGCTGGCAGGTGAGCATCGGCTCGATGCGGTGGCCCCGGCCGAGAGCGTTTGTTCGTCAGCAGTACCCAAGGAGACGCTGTGCGCATTGGATTCGTCGTCAACGACCTCAAAACGGAGGAACCCGGCTACACCACAACCAGGCTTGGTGTGACCGCCACCAATCGGGGCCATGAGGCGTGGGTGATCAGCGTCGGAGATCTGGCGTACGACCCGGACGAACTGGTGCGGGCCAACGCCACCCGGGTCCCCAAGGCACGCTACAAGGACGGGGCGGCCTACATCCGGGATCTCCACGGCAAGTCCGCCATCAAGGAGCGGGTCACCGTCGACCATCTCGACGTGCTGTTCCTCCGCAACGTGCCTTCCGACGAGAAGGGCAAACGGGAGTGGGCGCGAACCGCGGCCCTGGACTTCGGCCGGGTTGCCATGCGCCACGGGGTGATCGTGCTCAACGATCCGAACGGCCTGGCCAAGGCCGAGAACAAGATGTACTTCCAGATGTTTCCCGAGGAGGTCCGGCCCCGGACCCTCATCAGCCGGGATCGCTCGTTGATTCGAGACTTCGTCCAAGAGGAGGGCCGAGCCGTGCTCAAACCGCTCCACGGCTCAGGGGGCGAGAGCGTGTTCCTGGTCCGGTCCGACGACCCGTCCAACCTCAACCAGATGATCGATGCGGTGGCCCGCGACGGTTACATCATCGCCCAGGAGTACCTGACCCAGGCCGAAAACGGGGATACCAGGCTGTTCCTGATGAACGGCGAGCCGCTGCGCCACAAGGGTCGCTACGCCGCCTTCCGTCGGATCCGACAGGGTGGCGACATGCGGTCGAACCTCCACGCAGGCGGCTCCCTGGCCAAGGCCACCCTCACCGAGACCGATTTCCGGCTGGCCGAGATCGTACGGCCGAAACTGGTCCAGGACGGCATGTTCCTGGTCGGGATAGACATCGTCGGTGACAAGCTGATGGAGATCAACGTGTTCAGTCCCGGGGGCCTCGGCTCGGCCCAGAAGCTGGAGGGCGTCAACTTCAACGACGCGGTGATGGACAGCCTGGAGCGCAAGGTGAGTTACATGGGGTTCTACCGGCGGAACTTCAACAACACAGAGATGGCGACACTGTGACCGATTCGGGGTGGACGATCACAACCGGCGACGATCCCGTGGTGGCCACCGCCATCCACGCCGGCCACGAGCTGCGACCCGAGGTCGAGGCGTTGATGAAGCTGCCGGAGGCCGATCGGCTTCGTGAGGAGGACCCTTTCACCGATTTGTGGGTCGGCGTTGCCAAGAACTCGATCGTGGTCAATCGGTCGCGCTTCGAGGTCGATCTGAACCGGGTAAGGGACAAGGCGATCTACGTGGTACCCGATGACGCCTGGGGCCTCGATGTCTGGACGTCGCGGCCGAGCGACGATGTCATCGCCGGCTCCTTGGCGTTGTACGACCGCTTCTACGAGGAGTTGGGCGAGCTCTGCGATGGCCTGGTCGAGACCCACGGTCGGGTGGTGGTACTCGACATCCACTCCTACAACCATCGACGGAACGGGCCGGACGCCCCTGTCGACGATCCGGAGCTCAATCCGGAGGTCAACCTCGGCACGGAGTCGATCGACGAAGCGTGGCGGCCGGTGGTAGACGCATTCGCCAACGTCGATGAGCGAGCTGCCGTACGACGATGACGTGCTCGACGTGCGCTCGAACGTGAAGTTCAAGGGCGGGGCCATGAGCCGCTGGATCAACGACCGCTACGGCGATCGCGCCTGCTCCATTGCGGTGGAGATGAAGAAGATGTTCATGGACGAGTGGACCGGGGTGCTCGAAGAGGGCAACGCTGCGGCCATCGGGGGAATCCTCGAGGGGGCGGCGCAGTCGGTTCGGGACGCACTGGCCACCGGCTGAGCGGACCAAGGCCGTCGCCGGCCTGCCGTCAAACCGATCCGATTTCGCTGGGCGAGTCCGGCTCCGGCCCCTCTCCTGCCGGCGCCGGACTCGACGGCTGCGTGCTGGGCACAGCCGTGGGTGTCGTGCGGCCCACACCGTTGGGGGCGGTACGACACCGGTTCTCTCGGGACCGGCCTGCCTGCTAGGGCCGACCTTCGGTCGGCTGCACGGCGGCGCTGCCGATCGTGGCGGTCCCGTCATCGAGCTGGGCCGTTGCCGGCTGGCTGCCTTGACCGTCGACGACCTGCCAAAGGACGGCCCCGGCCAGGATGGTGGCCGAGATGATGACCCCGTTCATGACCCGACGGCGATTGGTGATCGTCGGTTCCTGCCTCTGCGGGCCCGGATCGGTGATACGGGCGTAGGGGCGGGACTCGGTGGACAACAAGAGGTTGTCCATTTCCGTCTTGACGGCCATTTCGGGGTGTCGTGCTCCTCGGGCTCGGGTACTGTGCTCGGACTTGACGTTTCCGCAGAGGACTGTAGGCTCGACCGAGCACGCTGTCAATAGTTATTGCTGAAAGGGTTATTGCTGAAAGGGTTATTGCTGAAACGGTTATTGCCAGACACTGCCGGGTCTGGTTGACTGAACGCCCGTGAACGCACATGACGACACCGTGGCCAGGCTTCTCACCGCCTTGGTCGATATCGAGGCCGGGGCGGCCGAGAACGTCGCCAGGAGCATCGAGATCCAGAGCCGGGTGCGGTATCTCCGCGAGCGGCTGGAAGCAGGCGAAGACCTCGTCGAGTTGGTTCGAAGCGAGGAGCCGCCGAGGGTCGTCGAGTTGCTGTCGAGCAACATGGCCACGCTCGACACGGTCGGCGCGGAGCTGCGAGCCGCCCAGGCGCTGGCTCTGCGGGCCGAAGGGCTCACCATCGAATCGATCGCCGAGCTCTTCGGCGTGACCCGCCAGCGGATCTCGGCCCTGCTCAAGCAGAAGGCGGCGATCGAAGGGCGGCCGGCAACGATCCTGACCCCGGACCTGTACTGGCCCCGAGTCGATTCCCATGTTGTAGAGCACCGTTCCACAACCGCCAGGAGGACCCACGGGGTCCTTTCGGGGGCGGGCTCATTCCCGGGTGGCGAGACCGGTTGCGGCGGCGAAGCGCTCGACCGGCCCCACTCCGTCGCTCGGGGAGACGATCAGCACCAGCCGATCGAGGCGCCCCTCGCTCCGCTCCACCCAGCCCGGGTCGAGCCCGGCGAAGCCGCTGATCTCGAACGGTCCCGTTCGATCGCCGTGGGCGGTCCGGGCCACGTCGATCAGCCGGTCCAGATCCGGGTGCCCGGCCTGGGTGTTGAAGCCGTCAGCGATCGAGCCGGCCAGCTCGGCCATGCGCGGACCGAATCCGCCGATCACGATCGGCGGCGGGGGATCCGGCCGGAGGAATCCCGAACCGGCCCCCAATCGCTGGCCGGCCAGCTCCGTCTGCTCGGTGCGGCCGGTCCACACCTGACGGCAGGTGGCGACGGTCTTGGCCACCTCACGACGCCTGGTCGCGTCGCCGGGCACCTCGCCTCCCAGCGCCACCTGTTCCCGGTGGTAGGGGGTGTTGCGGCCGCCGCCGGCGCCGAGGCCGAGGAAGAGGCGGCCACCCGACACGTGCTGCAGGGTCGCCGCCATGACGGCCAGCACCCCCGGTCGGCGGTTGGCAACGTTCAGCACGAGCGGTCCGAGGGAGACCCGGTTGGTACGGGCGGCGAGAGCCGACAGCACCGTCCAGCTCTCCAGCACGCTGTCGGACCGGTGGACCTCGCCGGCGAGGTGATCCCAGGTCCACAGCCCGTCGAAACCGAGCTCCTCGGCGGCCTCGGCCACCTCCAGCACCGCTGGCCACGAGGTTCCGAAGGGGTCGAGCAGGAGATCGATGCGCACGGTCGTGAGCATAGGTCACAGTCCTCTCATCTGATCGCCGCCCATCATGCGGCGCAAATCGCACGGCGCCGCGGCCTTCCCGTGGCCGAACCAGAGTCTCAGATCAGCCCGGCCGGACCTCGACCGCCATCATCGGCTCGGGCGACAGGCGCTGCACCTCGGGCATGACCCGTTCCGCGAACAGCTCCATGTTGCGCATCGCCTCGGCCTTCCCCATGCCCCCGTACCGGAAGATCCCCATGATCTCCGACGTTCCGAACTGGGTGGCGAGCGACGCCCTCGTCGCAGCGACCCCTGGCCTCGTTCTGATCGATGCCGAGCCCGCCGTACTCCCGCCTACCCAACCCGCGGCCGACCCCGGCGATGACCTTCCGCTCGCCGAGCAGCGCGTCGAGCATCACGATGTCCTCGGCCACCCGCACCGGGTTGTGCCAGGGCAGGACGACCACCATGGTCCCCAGATCGACCCGCTCGGTCACCCCTGCCAGGTACGACAGCAGCTGGAGCGGGTCGGTCACCATCGTGTAGGCGTGAAGTGGTGCTCGATCGTCCAGACGCTGTCGAAGCCCAGCTGTCGGCCAGCTTGGCGATCTCGAGCTCCTCGTGGAAGATCGATCGGTCGGCGGTCTACGGCCGCTCCGGCACCGGCTCACCGCGTTCCTCGGCCTCGTAGCGATCCCAGTCGGCGTAGTTCTGACAGAAGATCGTGGCGCCCATCCGCATGGTGGTCCTCCTCGTTCGGGACGCTCCCTGACGCCCACGACCAGTATCGCCGTTCCGGCGTGGCCAGGGCCACACGGTTCGGCTAAACCGTTCTCATGCTGCAGGGATTTCGTGTGCTCGACCTGACCGACGAGCGGGGCCAGCTGGCCGGCCAGATCCTGGCCGATCTCGGCGCCGACGTGATCCTGATCGAGCCGCCGGGTGGGTCGCGGTCGAGAGACATCGGCCCCTTCGTCGATGGGCACGAGAACGACCCGGAGAACTCGCTGTGGTTCTGGTCCTACAACCGGGGCAAGCGCAGCGTCGTGCTCGACCTCGACGACGGCGGGACCGACCGGGACCGGTTCCTCGAACTGGTCGCCACCGCCGACCTGGTGATCGACTCGGCCGAGCCCGGCGTCATGGCGTCCCGGGGTCTCGGCTACGACGATCTGGCTGCGGTCAACCCGGCGCTGGTTCACTCGTCGATCACCGCCTTCGGGCAGGACGGCCCCAAGGCGAACTGGCGGGCTACCGACCTGACCGTGGTGGCGGCCGGGGTGCAGATGTCGATGATGGGCGACGAGGACCGGGCACCCCTCCGCATCCCCCTCGACCAGGCCTTCCTCCACGCCTCGGCCGAGGCCGCGGCGGCTTCGCTGATCGCTCTCCGGGAGCGCCGACTGTCCGGTCGGGGCCAGCACGTCGACGTCAGCGCCCAGCAGGCCATCCTGCAGGCCACCCAATCCTACGTGCTGAGCCACCTCGTCAACTGCCAGCCGACGACCCGGATGAGCGGGGGCACCAAGGCCGGCCCCTTCAACGTCCGGCTGCGCTCCAAAGCCGCCGACGGCTACGTGTCCAACACCATCCTGTTCGGCGAGGCCATCGGCCCGTTCAGCCGGCGGCTGTTCGACTGGATTCACGCCGAGGGCGAGTGCTCCGACGAGGACCTCGACTTCGAGTGGGAGGACTTCGTCAACCAGGTGATGGCCGGCAACATCCCGGCCAGTGAGTACGACCGGATTCAGGACGTCGCCGAGGCCTTCACCGCCAAGCGGACCAAGGCCCACCTGTTGGAGGAGGCTCTCGAGCGCCGGCTGCTGCTGGTGCCGGTGGTCAACGTGGCCGACGTGGTCGACAACGAGCACTACCAGGTCCGAGACTTCTGGCGGACCATCGACATGCCGTCGGTCGATCGGCCGATCCGGGTCCCGGGGCCGATGGCCAAGCTGTCCGCCTCACCGCTGGCGGTCGAGTCGCCACCCCCGACGATCGGCGCCCACACCGAGGACGTCCTGGCCGACCTCTCGCGCCGGCCACAGGTCCCCGACGGCGGCGACCCCGAGCGCACCGGCCCCGCGTTGGAGGGGGTCAAGATCCTCGACTTCATGTGGGTCATGGCTGGACCGGCCTCCACCCGGGTCCTGGCCGATCAGGGCGCCACCGTGGTTCGGGTCGAGTCGAGCACCCGGATCGAGACCGCCCGCACCATCGGGCCGTTCCTCAACGACGAGGGCGGGGCGGAGAACAGCGGCCTCTACAACAACATGAACGCCGGCAAGATGGGCATCACCCTCGACGTCAACAACCCGGCGTCCCGCCGGGTGATCGAGGACCTGGTCCGGTGGGCCGACGTCGTCACCGAGTCGTTCTCCCCGAAGGCCATGAAGGGCTGGGGTCTGACCTACGACGACCTCAAGGCCATCAAGCCCGACATCATCGTGGCCTCGACCTGCCTGTTCGGCCAGAACGGCCCCCTGTCCAGCCTGGCCGGGTTCGGGACGATGGGCGCCTCGATGTCGGGCTTCTACGAGATGACCGGCTGGCCCGACCGTGACCCGGCCGGTGTCTTCGGCGCCTACACCGACTACATCGCCCCCAAGTACCTCAGCTCGGTCCTGCTGGCCGCGCTCGAGCACCGGGACCGGACCGGCGAGGGCCAGTACATCGACATGTCGCAGGCCGAGGCCTCGATGGCCTTCCTGGCCCCGGCCGTGCTCGACTACGACGTCAACGGCCGGATTGCCCCCGCCCTCGGCAACCGCCACCCGGAGATGACGCCCCACGGGGCCTTTCCCACCGCCGGAGACGACCGGTGGATCGCCATCACTGTCGAGGACGACGAGCGCTGGCGGGCCCTGTGCGCGCTGGTCGGCTTCGACCGCGACCCGGATGGTACGGAGCTGGCCGACCTCGACCACGACGCCCGCCGGGCCCGAGAGGACGAGTTGGAGAAGCGGATCGGGGCCTGGACCGCCGACCAGGACGGGTTCGATCTCCAGGACCGCCTCCAGGCCGAGGGGGTGGCGGCACACGTCGTCCAGGTGTCGGCCGACGCCACGGTCGACCCACAGCTGACCCACCGCAACCACTTCCTCGAGGTGGTCCACGCCGACCACGGCACGTTCTGGATCGAGGGACCGCGGTTCCGCATGTCCCGCTCGCAGGCCGAGATCACCGACGCCGGGCCGTCACTGGGCCAGCACACCTTCGACGTGCTGCTCGGCATCCTCGGCTACGACGACGAGGCCCTCGGCGAGGTGGCCGCCTCCGGGGTGCTGGAGTAGCGGCGCCTCACTTCCCCCGGATCGCCCGGCCTCGGTCGTCCGGTCGATGCCGCCCGGAGGCGAAGATCCCTCGACCCGGGATCAGGCCCGGCGGCGAAGCACTGTCGGTGACCGGTAGGCGATGGCCCGATCCGACGACCAGCGGGCCAGCGGGGCGTCGACGAAGGCGGCCAACGACAACAGGGGTCGGTCGTAGTTGACCCGCCAGCCGGCGAAGTCCCGCCAGGCTTGATCCCGATCGGCCAGCAGCGGGAGTCCGGCCTCGTCCATCTGGTCGTAGATCTGCTCCCACTCGTGGCGACCGATCGAGATCGGGTCGGTCGGCCGGGGGTCGGGGTCGTAGTCGAAGCCGAAGTAGTCGCAGACGCGGCGAAGCGACAGCGCGCCGGTCCGGATCATCAGCTGGGCCTGCGGGGAACGTCGATCGTCGATCGTCGAGAGGTAGAGCGAGGCGGCGTCGAGGGCCAACCCGGCGCTTGTGATCCACGAGCGGTCGGGCACCGGCGACCGGAAGAAGACCAGCATCGGGAACGAGGTGTGGGTCTCCTCCACCTCGACGAACCAGTCCTCCCAATCGGACCACACCGTCAGGAGCCCGTCGAGGTCGTCGACGACGTGTCTGCGGATCAACATGGCCTCCGGGGTGGCGCCGCCCCGGGCGTCGGCGGCCCGCAGGTTCAGTTTTGCCACCGCTGTCTCCCGCCGGGAGAACGCGGTGTAGATCGTGGGGAGGAAGCTGATCAGCAAGGCGATCAGGCCCAGCCCGATCAATCCCTCGACGATGTCGATGACGAGGACGGCCAGATCCTCGCTGGAGCGAAAGCCGAGGGTGGTCAGCGACGAGCCGGACAGGACCAGCGCCTCTCGGTACGGTTCGACGCCGAGTGCCCAATAGACGCCCGAGCAGCCGAGGATGACACCCAGGGCCCAGATGAGCGGCAGGGTCACCAGCCCCACCGGAGCGTAGCGGGCCTTGAGCCGCTCCTTGGCCTCGGGGTCGCGGCGGGATCGGGCCAGCAGGTCGAAGATCCGGCGGACCCAGATGAAGGTGGCTCGACCGATCATCGTCTGCTCCCCCCGGGGCACGACGACCGTGCGCAGCGCCGAGCCCAGCGTTGCCAAGGCCATCGCTGCGCCGGCCAGGCCGACCACGAAGCGGATCACGATCACCGCCGCATGATGGCAGGTCGCGGCCCTGACATCCATCATCGAGGACGTCCGAACGACCGCGGACCGATCCTGGCCACTGGCTGGCGCAGGCTGAGATCGCAGACGGCATGTGGTCGGTCGCCGTACCGGCCGGGCGACGACCTCAGTTCGGTTCGGTCTTGAGCCGCTCGGGGGTGTTGTTGAGGTGGATCGCCGGTTCCAGCGTCTCGCTGGAGTCGAGCACGTGGAACCGAGCGAGGTTCTTGGCGTGGTCCGACAGTCGCTGGTGGTCGGCGTAGGAGATGCTTCGCGAGATCGGCTCCCGGAACCAGGGGGCGTAGAACTCGATGTTGGGTATCGATCGGACATCGTCGGACAGGTTGGGGGTCCCACCGTGCCAGGCCCGGACGTCGCGGATCTGGACCGCGCCGGCCGGGGCCGGGCAGACCGTGCTCAACCGCATCCACTCCGGCTCCTCGTCGAGGGTGGGGAACGGCTCCCTGGAGTGCTGGGTGCCGGGGATCTGGCGGGTGGCGCCGTTGATCGGTGTGGCGTCGATGGTCAAGAAGTTGACGCAGATGTAGGGACAGGGCAGGTCTCGGGTCGACAGGAAACCCCGCGGGTCACGGAAGGTGCTGTACGGCGTCGTCTCGGCCGATCGCCAATCGCCCATGTCGCTGTGGAGCGGCTGGTAGCGGTAGGCGCCGGGGAGGCAGACGTCGCCGCTGGCTGAGCGGAGCAGATAGTCGGCGGTGCCGAACAGGGCCGAGATGATCGGGGTCACACGGGGCAGATCGATCAGCATCTGCCATTCCGGGCGGTGGAGCTGGCTACGGGTGGTGCTCACCGCCCCGAACGAATAGCGGTGTGATCCACGGTTGCCCTTGCGGTCCGGATCGAGGGCCAGCACCTGGTCGACCACCTCGTCGCAACCGGCCCGGAGGAAGTCGATCTGTTCGCTGTCGAGCACATCGGCCACGACCACGAACCCGTCGCGGCGGAAGACCCGAACGATGTGGTCGAGCTCATGGTGCTGGAAGATCTCCAGACCGCGGATGCCGTTGTTGGCCGCCAGGTGTTCCCGCAACGCAACGATGGGGGCGTCGTTGCGGTCGGCGTCGGCCCATCCGGGACCGCGGTCGGCCCGTGGGGCCGGCTTGGTCGAAGAGTCGGTCATGGTCAGCCCAGGACCTCGGCGATGGCCAGCTCGGCGATGCGGTCTGCATCGTAGCCCAGCTCCTCGGAGAGGATCTCCCAGCTGTGCTCGCCCCAGGACGGCCCGCCGTAGGTCACCTCGGCCGGGTTCCGCGACAGATGGAAGCGGGTGTTCTCGATCCAGGTCGTGCCCTGGGTGGGATGGCCGACCTCGATGAAGTGGCGGCGGTGGGCCAGCTGGGGATCGACCAGCGTGTCGGCCGAGCCCTGCACCTGGTGGGCGGGGATCCCGGCCTCGATGCAGGCCGCCATGGCCTCGGACTTCGAACGGGTCGACGTCCAGGCCTCGACCAGCTTCTCCAGCTCGTCGACCCGGTCGTGGCGCTCCGGCGCCGTGAGCTCGGCCGACCCGTTCCCGCCGATCAGGTCGCACAGGGCCCGCCACTGGTCATCGGTGGTCACGGCGATGGCAACCCACTGGTCGTCCCCGTCGCAGCGAAACACCCCGTGGGGGGCGAATACGTCATCGCGGTTGCCCTGCCGTTGCGGCAGCCTGCCGTTGACCGACCAGTCGAGCAGCAGCGGGGTGAGTTGTTGCAGCGAAGCCTCCCCCTGGGAGAAGTCGATGTACTGGCCCTGACCGGTGGCCCGATGGTGCTCGACCGCGGCCATCACCGCAGCCACCAGGTACCGAGGTGAGATGTAGTCGGTGTACGCCCCGAACGGTCCGCTCGGCGGGCGGTCCGGCCAGCCGGTGATCTCGAAGAACCCCGAGATGGCGGCCGCCATCGTGCCGTACCCGGCCAGCGAGCTGTATGGCCCGGTCTGGCCCATGATGCAGCTCGACAGCATCACCAGATCGGGCTTGACCTCCCGCAGCGACTCGTAGTCGAAACCGAAGCCTTTCATCGCCTTGGGAGAGAACGATTCCAGCACCACATCGGACCATCGAACCAGATCATGGACGACGGCCCGGGACGCCGGTTTCGCCAGGTCGAGTGACAGGCCCCGCTTCCCGGCGTTCATGTTGCTGTAGAGCGCGGTGTTGTCCGGCAGGCCCTCGTCATCGCGGAACGGCTGGAGCGTCCTGGCGGTGTCGAGCCGGGCCTGCGAATCGATCCTGACGATGTTGGCCCCGTAGTCGGCCAGGACACGGGAGCCGGCCGGCCCGGCCATGACCCACATGAAGTCCAGGATCTTCAGGCCTTGCAGCGCCGCTCCGCTCCGCTCCGGTTTCGGCTCGACGGCGACGACTGGCCGGCGGGGCGGCTCGCCCAGCACTTCGACGGTGTGTTGGCCGAGCGACGGGGCCGCGGGCAGCACCGGTTGCGGGGTCTCGCTGAAGATCCCGACGCGGCCGGGGAATCGCACCTGCCGGCCGCCGATGTCGATGTCCTCCCACACCCGGCGGGCCGCCAGATGGGGGTTGTCGTGGACATCCTCGGTGGTCGTGACCGGGGCGAACAACAGCCGCCGCTCGAAGGCCGCGGCGAACAGCTCGGCCTTGGTCCTCGTAGCGAAGAAGTCGGTGAGCACCTGCTTGACCCGTTCGTACTCGGCCACCGGTTCCACACCGCCGAACACCAGCTCGCCGTAGTTCAACCAGTCCTTGTCCCTGGTGGCCTCATCGCAGCCCCCTTCCTCGTGGATCCAGTTCATCAGCCGTTGGCTGAACGGCCCGAGGGCCGGTCCGAACAGGAACGTGACCGACATGAAACCGTCGGCGCACGGCCACATCAGCTGGATGTCGATCCCGGCCAGGCTGACCCCACCGGCGGAGCGGGTCGAGGTGGTGGCATTGATGGCGTCGGCCAGCATGTTGGATTGGGTGGCCTGCATGGTCGACTGCTGGGCCGAGCAGTCGATGTGTTGCCCCACCCCGGAGTGATGCTGGCGTTCGTAGAGAGCGATCAACGCCGCCCCCGCCCCTTCGGCCGCGGCGTGGAAGTAGGCCTGGGGGAGCGGGATCCGCAGCGGTGGGCGGTCGGCATCGCCGGTCAGCACCATCTGCCCGCCTGCGGCCATGATCGTCAGATCGGTGGCCGGCCACCCCGCCTTCGGTCCGCTGGACCCGAAGGCCGAGATTGACACCATGATCAGCGCCCGATTGCGCTCGGCCAGGGTGTCATAGTCGAGGCCGAGCCGTTCCATGGCCCCCGGTCCGGCGGACTCGATCAGGAAATCGGCGCCATCGACATGTCGCAGCAGCTGACGGCGACCGGACTCGGTCTCCAGGTCGAGGACCACCGATTTCCGGCCCCGATTGTACGACCAGTGCCACAACGAGGTGTCCGGACCGTCGACGTCGTCTGCGAAGGGGCCGATCCTTCGACTGGTGGAGCCGCCCGGAGGCTCGATCGAGACCACCTCGGCCCCGAGCGATGCGAGCACGTGGCCGCACAACTGCCCCCGCTCATCGGACAGATCGAGTACTCGGTACGACGACAGCACCAGAACCCCCTTCGGGCCGAAGCTCAACCCGACTGTGGCCCGCCGATCGATTTGCGGTCAAGTTGCGCCGCTCCGGCCGATCCCGGCTCGAGCGATCGCTTGGCTCACACCGGCCAGGTATCACCGACGCGGTAGCCGAGCGGCCAGGGGTCCGACGGGTCGACGACATAGGAGAAATGGCCGGTTCGCCACGCCCGGCCGGAGATCAGTGGCACGATCGCCCGGTGTTGTCCGACGGTCGTGTCCGATTCGATGCGGCCGGTGAACTCCGAGCCGATGACCGATCGCATCCGTAGGCGGTCGCCGACGGCCATGATTCCCCGGGCCCGGAGCAGGGCCATCCTGGCCGAGACCCCGGTCCCGGTCGGCGAGCGGTCGAGCTTGCCCGGTTCCACCACCACGGTGTTGGTCATGGCGAACGAGCCGGCACCGTCGCGTTGAAGCGGCCCGGCGATCTGGCAGAACGAGATATGGTTCCAGTCCGTGGTCGGGTGGGCGAACCGCAGCTGCTCGTTTGCCGCCCTGGTGATGGTTCTGCCCAGCAGCGCCAGTTCCCGGCCGTGCTGTGGTGCGATGGTCACATCGAGATCGGCTGCATCGACCATGACGAAACTGTCGCCGCCGAAGGCCGTATCGACCCGCACCGTCCCCAGGGATCCCAGGTCCAAGGTGGCGTCGCGTTCGGAGACGAACGACGCAACATTGGTGATCGTCACCGTGGTCACCTTGCCTGCGGCGCAGTGGGCTTCGACGGTGACGAGGCCGCCCGGTGCCTGCAGGGTCAACGTGGTGATGGGCTCGGTCATGGCGACGACCCCGGTCTCCAGGACCACGGTGGCGACGCACATCGAATTGGAGCCCGACATCGGCGGGGTGTCCATCGGTTCCATGATGATGAAGCCGATGTCGGCCCCAGGATCGGTGGCCGGGACCAGCAGGTTCACGTGACGGAACACGCCGCCGCGGGGCTCGTTGAGCATCAGCCGTCGCAGTCGGCCATCGGAGGCGACCCAGCGGGACTGATCCCACACCGTGTCCCCCGGTGGCACGGCCACGCCGGCCAGGATCACGTCACCGACTTCACCTTCGGCGTGACAACCCTCGACCTCGATCGGTCCGTTCACGAACTCGAGCCTGCGATCCGGTTCCGGTGACGACATCGGTCATCGAGCCGACCACAATCCTCCGGTCGACGCAAACCGGTACCGGTGGTCGTGGGAAAAACGAGTCCGGCCCCGGGGGAGGGAATCCCGGGGCCGGTTCGATTGTTGCTCTCGCCGTTATCAGCTGGGCGGCAGCAGAACCATGTCGATGACGTGGATCACGCCGTTGCTGGCCATGATGTCGGCCGTGGTGACGGTGGCGTCGTTGATCTTGACGCCGTCACTCAGGTCGACGGTGATCTCGGCACCGTTGACCGTGGCTGCGGTCATGCCGTCGCTCAGGTCGGTGCTGAGGACTTCACCTTCAACCACGTGGTAGGTGAGGATCGAGGTCAGCGTCGCGGTGTCGGCGAGCAGTTCGTCTGCGGTCAGACCGAGGTCAACGAGGGCGGTCGCGAAGGCCTCATCGGTGGGGGCGAAGACGGTCAGCGGACCGGGACCGTTGAGCGTCTCGACCAGACCGGCAGCCTCGGCCGCGGCCAGCAGGACCGTGAAGTCACCGGCTTCGGTTGCCACTTCGACAATCGTGCCAGGCTCGTCTTCCATCGCCTCTTCGGTGGTGTCGGTGGTTTCCGATGCGCTCGATTCGGTGGTGGTCGCTTCCGCAGTCGATTCGGTGGTGGTCGCTTCCGCCGTGGTATCGGTGGTATCGGTTCCCGTGTCGTCTGCGTCGTCACCGCAGGCAGCGGCGAACAGCGAGACAGCAAGGAGAAGGGCAAATAGCTTCGTCAGGTGTTTCATTTGATTTGATGTTCCTCATTAGGGGGGGGGTTTGTTGCTTGACGGAGGGTATTCGCCACTGACCCGCTTGCAGATGCAGATTCGCAAATGTGTCGCATGACACGTCCAAAGGGCGGCCGTCCGCGACGATGTGCGCAGGCCGCCCGGTTCTACGACTGGATGCGGTCGACCATGACCCGGCCCCCGGCCACCACGGCGGCGATCGAGGCGTCGGCATCGGCCAGACCCGACAGGTTGGCGAGTGGGTCGATGTCGCTCACCACCACGTCGGCCGCCCAGCCCGGTGCCAGCCGCCCGATCCGGCCCTCCAGGCCGCACAGCCGGGCATTGACCACGTACATCGATCGCAGGACGTCGACCGCCGGTTCGAGCTCGGCTCGGATGGCGAACTCCCGGTTCTGCCACGGCTGGGCCTCGCCGAGCAGGTCGGTGCCGAACCCCAGGGCCACCCCGGCCGATTTTGCGATCTCGATCGAATGGCGCCCCAGGTCGAACACCCCCTGGTTCTTCTCCAGGTTCTTCTCGGGCATTCCCGCTTTGGCGCCCAGTTCGCCCATCGCCGCGTAGGTGACCAGGGTCGGCACCATCGTCACGTCGAGCTCGGCCATTCTGGCCGCAGTCGGCCCGTCGACCAGGTTGCCGTGCTCGATGCAGCGGACCCCGTTCTCGATGGCCAGGCCGATGGCCTCGGGTTGATAGGCGTGGGCGGTGGTGTAGGTGTGGCGGTGATCGGTCTCCACCGTCGCCGCCCTGACCTCTTCTGCGGTGTACTGCACTGCATCGAAGGGGTCGGATGGTGAGGCGACACCGCCGGAGCTCATGATCTTGATGAAGGCGCTCCCGGCCCGTAGCTCGGTTCTGACCGCCTTTCGGACCGCGTCGACCCCGTCGGCGACGTGGCTCAGGTCGTTGCTGGTGACCTGGCAGGCGCAGATCGCACCCTCGACGACATCGAAATCGCCGTGCCCGCCGGTCTGGGAGATGGCTCGGCCGGCTCGCACGATTCGGGGGCCGTCGCACAGGCCGGTGTCGATGGCCCGAACCAGGCCGGCCACGTCGCCGCCGGTGTCGCGAACCGTCGTGAAACCTCGCAGCACCGTTGCCCCCGCCAGTCCGGCCATGCCGAGTGACAGCTCGACCGAGCTCAGCCGACGCAGCCGATGGAAGTCCATCGTTGTGATCACATGATGTACGTGGGCATCGATGAAACCCGGCAGCACGAACCGGCCGCGGGCATCGATCGTTCGATCGACCTGGCCGGTCGGCCGGGTTTCGCTCACGTCGACGACGGTGTCCCCCTCCAGGGTGAGATGCCGCTCCCCGACCATTGCCATGGTGTCGGTGTCGAGCAGTGTTCCGTTCACGATGGTGGTTCGCATACCGCCATCCTGGCACAGCGTTGCCCGGGCCCGCCCCGGGCTCGAAGCCCAGCGGGATGTGCAATAGGGTTTTGGCTCGGTCGAGCCCCGGGGGATGTATGAAGGCAATCGTTTTCGAAGCGCACGGCGATCTCGACGTGCTGGCCTACACCGATATCGAGACGCCGGAACCGGGGCCCGGTGAGGTCCGGGTGGCGGTGGAGGCGTGCTCGCTGAACTACCACGACGTGTTCACCCGGCGGGGCATGGAGGGCATCAAGACCCCGCTGCCGATGATTCCCGGCTGTGACGCGGCGGGAACGGTCGACGCCTTGGCCGATGACGTGACCGGCTGGTCGGCCGGCGATCGGGTGCTGGTCGACCCGGTCCAGTGGACCGACGACAGGCGGATCGCCATGATCGGCGACACCCGCTGGGGAGCGTACGCCGAGTACGTGATCGTCGACGCCCGGCAGCTGATGTCGCTGCCAGACGAGGTGTCGGCGGTCGACGCGTCGTGCCTGCCGGTGGCGTACGGCACCGCCCACCGGATGCTGTTCACCAGAGGTCGGGTCCAAGCCGGTGAAAGTGTTTTCCGTCTTGGGGGCCTCGGGCGGGGTCGGCACCTGCTGCGTGCTGCTGGCCAAGATGGCCGGCGCCCACGTCGTGGCAGCCGCCGGATCGGCCGAGAAATGCCGAGCACTGGAGGCGTTGGGGGCCGACCAGACGGTCGACTACTCGACCGAGGACATCGCCCGCTTCACCAGGGAACAAACCGGCTCGCTCTTCGCCGGTGGGGGCTGGGACGTTGTGATCAACTTCACCGGCGGCGACACCTGGCCCAAGACGCTGCGGATGGTCAAGCGAGGGGGCCGGCTGCTGACCTGCGGAGCGACCGCCGGGTTCGACCCCAAGACCGACATTCGCTTCATCTGGACCGCCGAGATGGACATCCGGGGCTCGAACGGCTGGCAACGGGACGATCTGGACGCCCTGTTGGCAATGGTCGCCGACGGCCGGCTGCAGCCGGTGGTCGACAAGGTTCTGCCACTCACCGAGGGGGTGGAAGCGATGCGGCTGCTGGAGGAACGACGATTCTTCGGCAAGGTGGTGATCGCCCCGTGAGCGAGGCCAACCTGGGCGGGATCTCGAGCCGATGGGTCGGCACCGGGCGGGTCGCCTTCCTCGACGTGACCCACGGCGACGTCGCAACTCCGATCGAGGTCGGCTACGACGAGTTCGACGACCGGTGCGGCCGGGTCGCCGCCGGGTTGCTGGCCCGGGGGTTGGCGCCGGGGGCACGGATCGGCGTTTTGGCCGACAACTCGGTCGACTACGCGGCCTGCTACTTCGGGATCGCCCGCGCCGGCATGGTCACCGTCCCGCTCAATACCCGTCAACCGGCCGAGACCCTGGCCTGGGTGGCGTCGGACGCGGCATTGGAGGCGGTCTTCCACGACGCAACCAACCGTTCACTGGTGCCAGACGGTGTGACCGCCATGCAACTGGCAGGCTCGGCGTGGTCTGCGCTGCTCGAGCACAGGCCGGCCGCGCTCCGCCCGATGGACGGCGATGACGTCGCGGTTCAGATGTACACCTCGGGCTCAACCGGCCGACCCAAGGGCGTGCTGTTGACCCACGGCGGTCAACTGTTCAGCATCGGGCAGTACCTGAGCGGGGTGATGCCGATGGACCCCGACGAGCGGTTGTTGATCTCGGCCCCGATGTACCACAAGAACGCCGCCATGCAACTCAAGATGGCGTTGAGCCTCGGCGGCAGCGTGGTGCTCATGCGGCGCTTCGACGCCGAGGCCTACCTGCGGGCCATCGACGCCCACCGGGTGACCGCCATGACCGGTGTGCCGACCATGTTCGCGCTGATGTTCGCCAGGCGGGATCTGCTCGACAGCCTCGACCGATCGTCGGTACGTCGCCTGTCCATCGGGTCGGCCCCGATGACCCAGGGCCTGTTCGACCAGGCCAGGACCTTGTTCCCCGGCTGTGTCATCACCAACGGCTACGGGACCACCGAGGTGGTGGCGGTGTTCGGCGGCCACCCCGATGGTGCCCCCCGGCCCGACATCTCGGTCGGCCATCCGTTGGACGCGGTGGAGACCAGGCTGGTCGATCCGGCCACCGGGACCGATGCCGTGGTCGATCCGGCCACCGGGCGCCGCCAGGGCGAGTTGTGGGTCCGCAGTCCCGGCGTGATGGCCGGCTATCACCGGTTGCCGGAGGTCACCGCGGCCCGGCTGACCGAGGGCTGGTACCACACCGGAGACGTGATGGAAGCCGATGCCCAAGGCTGGCACTTCTTCGTCGGCCGGGTCGACGACATGTTCTCCTGCGCCGGGGAGAACGTGTATCCCGGCGACGTGGAGCAGCTGCTGGAACGCAACCCGGCCGTCCACCAGGCCGCGGTGGTTCCGGTGGCAGACGAGCTCAAGGGCGCGCTGCCGGTCGCCTTCGTCGTGGTGGCGGCCGGTCACCAGGCCGACGATCAGGGGATCAAGGACTGGGCCCTCGAGAACGGACCGGCCTACCAGCACCCCCGGGCGGTATGGTTCGTCGACGAGCTGCCGCTGGCCGGCACGGCCAAGATCGACAAGGCGGCCTTGGCCGCCGAGGCCGAACGGCGCTGGGTCCCCCGCTGACCCCGGGCGCTGGCCGACCGGAGTCACTACAGTCCGCCTCATGACAACCGATGTTGCGGTGACCGAGCACTACGCCCAACCAGAGCTTCTCACCGCCATCGAACGAGCGGTGGGCCGTATCGGCAAGACGCCGGACACGGTGACCGTCGACGAGCTGGCCCCGGCCGACGAGTTCCACATCGGCGGGCGACCGGCGACCGAGCACCTGTTCGACCAGCTGGCGTTCGAACCGGAGGCCCACCTGCTCGACGTCGGCTGTGGAATCGGCGGTTCTGCCCGATTCGCCGCCGGCCGCGTCGAACGGATCACCGGCATCGATCTGACACCGGCCTTCGTCGAAACCGGGAACGTGCTCAACCGCTGGGTCGGCCTCGACGACCGGATCGAACTCCGGGTCGGCAACGCCCTGGCGCTCGACTTTCCCGGTGCCCACTTCGACGGCGGGTACATGATCCACGTCGGCATGAACATCGAGGACAAGACGGCGCTCATGGCCGAGGTGGCCCGGGTTCTGCGACCGGGAGGCCTTTTCGGGATCTACGACGTGATGGCGGCGTCCCACGGTGACCTGGCCTTTCCCGTGCCCTGGGCCGGGGACGCCACCACCAGCCATGTTGCCGAGCCGGAGCGCTACGTGCAGGCGGCGGCCGCAGCCGGGTTGACGGTGATCGCCCACAACGATCGCCGGGAGGAGTCGAAGCAGTTCTTCGACCGCCTCGCCACCCAGGACGGGCCGCCGCCGCTGGGGCTCCACCTGATCATGGGGCCGACGGTCGGCACCAAGGTGGCCAACATGGTGGCCAACGTTCGGGCCGATCTGATCGCCCCGGTCGAACTCATCGTCCGCCGCGACTCCTAGCCGCCGGGAGCCGGTCGCGGCCGCCGACCCGGCCGCGTTTTCCGCCGGCCCGAGCCGCCGGGGTCCTCGTCACCAGGAGCCGCCGCCCCCGCCGCCGCCGCCCCCGCCAACGCTGCCTCCTCCTCCGCCGCCGCTCGACGGTGCGGTCGCCGCGGCCGAGGTCGCCCGCCCGAGGTTCGGGGCCATGGCGGTCAGGTAGAGGGCCTGGGTGCCGACCGACGACTGATCGAGGTCGGCCGCCTGGACCGCTTTCGACCACTCGTCGGCCTCGTCCAGTGCCACCGCCCAAGCGGTGTAGTCGAGCAGGACCCCCTGCTTGGCCGCGGCCTCGACGTGTTGGGCGTCGGAGTTGTGGATGAAGCGACGGAACGACTCGATGAGGATCCACAGTCCACTGCCTTCCGGTGTCCGGATCCGCAACTCCCAGCTCCTGGTCACCAGGGCGAGACCGGCGCCGCCCAGCGCCGCCGCAACACCGACGCCGGCCAGCCACAGGGGCCCGGAGCGGTTGGCGGCCACGGCGAACCCGACCGCGCCGATCACTCCCAGGACCAGGAGCGGGATGCCCGAGACCAACGCCCGGGTGCGGCGCCGGTCCCCAGCGGGGTCCCAGTACGGGGCGTCGCGGTGCCAGCGGTCGAGGTCGGTGTGCAGCCGCTTCCAGCCGGCGGCGAACTGCTTGTCGTAGCTTCCGAGATCCACCGTCTTGCGTCCACCGAACAGCGCCTCGAGCGTCTCGTGGTGGGGCGAGTCGACGTCCAGCAACCGGAGGGTGATGTCCTTGCCGGTGCCCTCGATCTCCACCTCGCCGGCGATGGCCCGCTCCAACAGCCAGGCCACCTGGTGCTCGGAGTCGGCATGCTCGGTGTACAACACGCCACCCTGCCATGCGGTCAGCCTCTTCGGTGGAGCGAATTCGGTACTGGCCAGACTGTTCAGCTGGTCGTGATCGACTCGCCGGACCGGGTAGCTCTCGTCGAATTGCGGACCGTAGGCCGCGTCCGCGCTGCCACCGGCCCAGACCAGTTCCCTCCCGGCCCGGCGGATGGCCACCGACCCGGCCGCCGCCGCCAGCAGCGCCACCGCGGCCGCGGTGACCGCCGGGGGAACGATCCCCGACCCGACATCGGTGGCCGACCCGGCCGGTGGGGTGACGGCGGCCATCGCCACCGCGGCCCCGGTCGGCGTCGCCGACAGGGTCACCCCCTGGAACGAATCGAGCTTGTCGACCATGACCACCAGATGGCCCGGTTCCGGCTGGTCAGCGGTGCAACCGTCCCAGGCGCCGGACTCGCCCTTGGAGCACTGCACCTCTGTCAGTTCCCGGTCGGCCAGGAGGTGGATCTCGATGTTGCGGATGCCGACCGGCCACTGGGCACCGACGGCGTTCCACGAGATCCTTCCTGCGGCGTCCGAGCCAGAGTCGATGCCGTCTCGGGGTGCCAGATCGATCGGGTAGTCGATCCGGTAGCGGTGACGTCCGCTGATCGTGCGATCGGGGTCGCCGATCCGGATCCTGGTGTCGACCGGACCGGGCTGGACGATGAACATGTCCGGTGCGGTCTGGGAGTCGACCTCGATCGGCGCCGCCGGGTCCAGGCCCGGCACGTCCCGGAAGATCCCGTGCCGATCGGAGAGGCCGAAGTCGTAGTCGATGACCTCGGTGATGGCCGCTCGGCCATCGGCGGCAACCGTGGCCGACGCCCAGTAGCCGTCGATCCGTTCGTTGTCGCCGGCGGCGGCGCCGATGGCGGCCAACCCGCCGAGCGCCAGGCCACCGCCGGCCAGCAGGAACCGGTCGATGAGCCGTCTTCCGCGATATGCCACGGCTCAAGTATGGCCGAGCGGAGCGACCACGTGTTCGCTGAACAGTTCGACCGAGCGCAGCGCCTCGTCGTGGGTCAGATCGCCGAAGGCGAACCCGCCGACGACGTAGTCGACCAGCCCGGCCGAGCACAGCTCTTCGACGTGGTCGCGAATCTGCGACGGCGACCCGACCACCACGGCCTGGACCTTCTTCGCCATCTCGTAGTCGCCGCCGATGGTCGGATCGTTGGGAATCGCAACGTCATAGCGGCGGAACAACCGCGACAGGTGGTCGCTGTAGGCCGGCCAGGTCCGCCGGCCGAGCTCGTCGGCTTCGGCGTCGGTGGGGGCGACGATGAACTTGCGGATGGCCCCCACGGTCGGCCGGTGGCCGCCACCGACGCCGGGCCGGTAGGCGGCCCGGTAGGCCTCGATCGACTGGTTGACCCGCTCGATGGGACCGCCGGCAAGGGTGCTGACCCCCAGTTCGGCTGCTGTGGTCACCGTGCCTGGTCGCCACATCGGCGGATACGGCCGCTGGCGGGGCCGGATCTCCAGCGGCACGTCGGTCAGCTGCCAGAAACGGCCGTGGAAGCTGAACAGATCATCGTCGGAGGTGAAGGCGGCCAACAGCAGCGTCAGCATCTCCTCGGTCCTGGCCACCGCCTCCTCGGCGTCGAGCCCCCACAGCAGGTGCTCGGGGGCGCTGATGCCCTTGCCGAAGCCGAACTCGAAGCGACCGCCGCTCAGGTGGTCGAGCATGCAGACCTCTTCCATCAGCCGGATCGGATGATGGAACGGCAGCAGATGGACAAGCGAGCACAGCCGCATCGTCGTGGTCCGTTGGGCCAGAGCAGCGAGAAAGATCCCGATGTCCGGCCCGTGATCGAGCGGGATCATGTGGTGCTCGGACTTGTGGTACCCCCAGAAGCCGCCCTGCTCGGCCCGTTGGGCCAGGGTCAGCCGGCTCTCGTAGAGCTCCCCCGGATCGAGGCCGCCCGGTTGCTCCAATTGATCGAACATCCCGAATCTCAACGACGCTCCTCCGGCCGTGGCGACGGACTCGACGTTAGCGGGCGAGGTTCGAGTCGTCGAAGATTCGGGAGCCGGCCCGAATCTGACCGCTGGTGATCGATGGCCTACGCTTGAGTCCACAACCAAAGCGAGAGACGTCCTGCCTCATCGACCGCGTCGACGAGGCCACAAAGGGGGAACGCCGTGCGCATCGAGACCACGCCGGTCGGCGACTTCAATCGGATCAGGGTCGAGCCGGTGACCGGCTCGATCGGAGCCGAGATCGCAGGCGTCGATCTCCGGGACCTCGACGACGAGCTGATCGCCGAGCTTCGCCAGGCCTGGCTCGACCACAAGGTGTTGTTCTTCCGTGACCAGGACCTGACCCACGCCCAGCACGTGGCCTACGGTCGGGCCTTCGGGGACCTGGAGATCCACCCCTTCGTCACCAGCGTTGCCGACCACCCCGAGATCATCGTTCTCGAGTCGACGCCGGACCGGTTCCAGTCCGCTGAGACCTGGCACTCCGACGTGACGTTCCGGGAGTGCCCACCACTGGGGTCCATCCTGCTCGGCCGGATCATCCCGCCGTGGGGCGGTGACACCTGCTGGGCCAACATGGAGCTGGCATACGAGCTCCTTCCCGATGAGCTGAAAGAGGCGATCGACGGTCGCTATGCCGTTCATTCCTATGTGAAGGCCTTCGGCCGGAATCTGTCGGACGAGGAACGGGCCGAGGCGTACGAGAAGTTCCCCGATCAGAAGCATCCCCTGGTACGAACCCACCCCGAGACCGGGCGGAAATGCCTGTTCATGGCCCGCAACTTCATGCTGACCATCGACGGGATGACGCCGGACGAGTCGCGGGCGCTCCGCTATCGGCTGTACGAGCAGTCGACCATCCCCGAGATCCAGGTCCGGTTCCGGTGGCGGCCCAACAGCATCGCCCAATGGGACAACCGCTGCACCCAGCACTATGCGGTGCCGGACCACGGCGGTCGACATCGTCGGGTGGAACGGGTCACGCTCGTCGGCGATCGGCCGGTGTAGCTCGACGCTGCGGTTGTGCCGAGCGCACGCTCGCTGTCGTTGCATCGGTCGGCCCGGTAATCTCGCGCCATGAGCGCTGATCGATCGGCCAAGTACCCCTTCCTCCCCGGCACGGCGCCGCTGACCATCGTCGGCGGCGAGGGCAGCCATGTCCACACCGCCGACGGCCGTCGCATCCTCGACGGCGGCGGTGGGGCGGTGGTGACCAACATCGGCCACGGCCGTCCCGAGCCGGCCGAAGCGGCTGCAGCGGCGATGACCGGTGCCGCCTATGTCGTGCCGGTGTGGGCCACCGAGTACCGGCTTCGGCTGATCGAGCACCTGCAGGACGGCTGGCTGCCGGAAGGGCTGACCCGTTGCCTGTTCGTGTCCGGCGGCTCGGAGTCGGTCGACACTGCGATCCGGGTCGCTCGTCAGCATCACGTCGCCAGAGGCGACATCGACCGTTGGAAGATCATCGGCCGGGAGATCAGCTATCACGGTGCCACCCTGGCCACCCTCTCGGCGGCGAACCACGATCGACGCCGGGCCACCCTGGAACCGATGCTCACCGACCAGCCGAAGGCCGACTTCTTCGATGCCGAGGCGGTCCGCAAACTGGTGGAGACCGAAGACCCGTCCACCATCGCCGCACTGGTGGTCGAGCCGGTCAGTGGGGCGTCCGGCGGGGCGCTGGTCCCGCCGGACGACTATCTCCCCGGGCTGCGCAGCATCTGCGACGACCACGGCATCCTGTTGATCTGCGATGAGGTGATGACCGGATTCGGCCGGACCGGCGCCCGATTCGCCACCGACCATGTCGGCGTCGTGCCCGACCTGCTGGTCGGCGCAAAGGGTCTCGGCGGTGGCTATGTGCCGATCGGCGGTGTGTTCGCCACCGATGCGGTGGTGGAGCCGATCGCCGAGGCGGAGCTGACCGTGATGTACTTCACCTTCAGCGGCGCCGACGTTGCCTGCGCGGTGTCGGATCGGGTCCTCACCATCCTGGAGGACGAGAACCTCATCGAGCGGGCGGCCACCATGGGTCGCCGCCTGGTCGAACTGCTCGACGATGCCCTCGGCGATCACCCCAACGTGGCCGACATCCGGGGTCGTGGGCTGCTGCAGGGGGTGGAGCTGGTCAAGGACCGCAGCACCGGGACCCACTTCGGTGGCGAACTCACGCCGAAGGTGGTGGCCGAGGCGTTGGACCGCGATTGCTGGATCTATCCCGCCGGTTCCGGTGGTGTGCCGGATGCGTTGTTGTTCGGCCCACCCTTCACCGTGAGCGAGACCGAACTCGAGTCCCTGGTCGGGATCTGTGCCGAATCGATCGACGCCGCAGTGGCCGAGCTTCACCGATTGTCGACGTAGCCCACCGCGTACCGCGGACGGTGCGCCGGGCGGCGCATCTCTTCGGGGGCCGGAACGGCCACCGATCAGGAGGTGATCAGTGGGTACAGCCCGTCTGCGCCGGCCTGTTCGGCCAGCCTGCCGACCTCGATGGCCCACTCCCGGGGATGGGCGAACTCGTGGCGCCAGGCCCACAGCCTGCGGGACAGGTGGTGCAGCGCGTATTCCTGGGTCATGCCCATCGCCCCGTGGGCCTGGTGGGCCCATCGGGTGGCGGTGCCTGCCGAGTCCTCGGCCACGGTCCTGGCGGCGGCGATCTCGAAGCGGGCCCCGAGCACACCGTCTGCTGCTCCGGCCGCTCTGGCCGCTGCGAGCTGGGCTGTCATCTTGGTGATGGCGGCGTCCTGGGCGCCCCACACCAGGTGTTGTTGCACCGCCTGGAATCGGGCCACCGGGCGGCCGAACTGTTGGCGCTGCTCGGTGTAGTCCACCGTCAGGCGGCTCATGGCCTCCATGGCCCCGGCCATCAACATCGTCCGGCTGAGGGCGCCACGGAGCCGGAACTCGGCCGCCATGTCCTTCCCCGACGGGACGGCGCCCACATGGTCGGCGGGGATGGCGGTGTTGTCGAAGACCATCGTGTCCCGCGGTTCACCGGCCAGGTTGGTCGATCCTTCGATGCGGGCCAACACCGGGTCGATGGCCACCACCCACCACCGGGGGTCCTCGCCGCCGGTGGCGACCAGAGCCGCCACCCGATCGGATCGGGACGCCCACGGCACGCGGTGGACCGACCCGTTGAGTACGAGGCCGCCGTCGCCCGTCGTTTCGGCGGTCAGGGTGTCCCCATCGACACCGGGAACGGCCGAGACCGCACCGTCGGGCAGTGCCAGCCCCGCTTCGGCCAGCAGCCAGCCGCCGAGCATCGCCGTCTCGGCCAGTGGGATGGGCGCGGCGTGGGCCCCGGCGATGCGGAGCACCTCGGCCGCGTCGAGCAGTGAGCCGCCGGATCCGCCTGCCGATTCGGGGAGCCCGATCCAGGCGAAGCCGGCCTCGGCCACCGCATCCCACACCGATGGGGCCCAGCCCTCGTCCTCGGCGGCCTGCACGGTGTCGAACGAACAGGTCGATGCGAACAGGTTCGTGGCGCTGTCGATCAGGAGCTCGTCGACCTCGAATGCGTTCCCGTTTTCGCTCACCGGCCGCTCCCTCCTGCGAGAGTCCGCCATTGCCGATTCGGCGTCATGCCCGTAGTCCTTTCGAAGCCACCGAACGGAGTATTTCGATGGTGCCGCCTCGGATGGTGAATGACGGGCCGGTGAGCACTGCGGCGGCCACCAGCCGCTCGAACAACGAGGCGGCCTCCGGCGACGGCTCGAGGTCGACCAGGTCCAGCACCCGCTGCAGCACATCTTGTTCGAAGCGGGTGCCCATCTCCTTGACCAGTGACGACTCGACCGATGGTGCCTGGCCGTCGTCGATCATTCTCGCCACCGTCAGCGACAGGTTGCGCAGGCCCCACCATCGGGCGCTGGCCCAGCCCAGCATCTCCAGCGCCCGCTCGCCGAGCGGTGTTCCGGCGTTGACCCGGAGGAACTCCTCGACGATCCCGTAGGTGCTGAGCCAGCGGTCCGGTCCGCCCCGTTCGTAGGCCAGCTCGGAGGTGTTCTGGGCCCAGCCCATGCCGAGCTCGCCGAGGACGAGTTCGTCTGGGACGAACACGTCGTTCATCACCACTTCGTTGAAGCCGGCTTCGCCGTTGAGGAACGGTATGCCGTTGATCTCCAATCCCGGTGATTTCAGGTCGACCAGCAATTGGCTGAGGCCCTGGTGCTTGTTGCCGTCCTCCAGCGGTGCGGTGCGGCACAACACCACGAACCAGTCGTTCTCGTGGGCGCCGCTGGTCCAGACCTTGGTGCCGTTGAGCAGCCAGCCTCCTTCGGCCCTGGTGGCCCTGGTCGACACCGACGCCAGGTCGCTGCCGCTGTCCGGCTCGCTCATGCCGATCGAGAAACCGAGCTCGCCACGGCAGATCGGCGGCAGGAAACGCTCCCGCTGCTCCTCGGTGCCGAACCGGTTGATGATCGATCCGGTCTGGCGGTCGGCCACCCAGTGATAGCCGACCGGGGCGCCGTGGCGCAGCAGTTCCTCCACCACCACGAACCGGTCGACCGCGGTGCGATCGTGGCCGCCGTACTTCTTCGGCAGGGCCATGCCGAGCCACCCCTTGGCCGCCAGCTTCTTGGAGAACTCCTTGTCCTTGCCTGCGCCCATGCCGAGGGCTCGCTCGTAGCTGCCGGGCGGGAGCTCTGCGGCCAGGAAGGCCCTGACGTCGGCCTGGAGCCGCAGCTCGTCTGCGGTCAATTCCGTTGGTGCGAACCTCATCGGACCCAGTCTCGCGGGTTGAGCCTGGCTTCGAATGCGATGGTCACCCCGTTTCGGTGCCATGGGGACAACTACCCGGCCGCGTTGCATTATCAAAACACATTTATGCATCGGCATAGCTCGACATTGACAGACAAGAAGGTCGAGGTAAGACTCCGTTCACTTCCTCCAAAGGGAATCGGTGTTGGGTGTTACGAGTCTCGACAGGTGACCGAGTCCGGCCCCAGACACTGCTAGGTGACACGGAACGGGGCGAAATTCCATGCGCTATTTTCGACGGTCTCATTTGAGGCACGGCTCGAACGCAGGCAAAAGGCGGCGGCAACATCGAGGCGGGGCGCGGGCGATCTTCGCCGCGTTCGCTCTCGTGGCATCGGCGCTGACGATCACCGGGCTGGCGGCCTCGCCGGCGGCGGCGGCGACGATCATCCCCGACACCGGCGGCTACGACCAGATCGACCAGGGCATGGGCGCGCAGCAGGACATCGCCGGGGTCGCCATCGACGGCACCACGTTCGCCTTCGCCTGGGACGAGCCCTCGCTCACCGGCAACAACTCCAGCGACACCTGTACCTATTTTCAAGAGGAAGACGGCACCGTCACCTCCATCTGTTACTCGGTGCAGTTCGACAACGACGGGTCGATCACTTCCGGGTTCCCCCAATACACCGTCTATGACTGCGGCACCACCTACGGCAACGGCAAGTGCACCGGCAACAACCCAGTTTCCGCGGAGTACTCGGTGACCTGTACCGACCCGGTGCTGGTCGCTCCCTATTTCGCCCAGGACCCAGATCAGGACCTGGAGGCCAGTTGCACGCTCGCCGGCCTCAACGGGAACGATCCGAACGATCTGCAGTACGTCAACACCTGTACCAAGCCCAGCGCCTCACCGTCGTCGCTGTCCAATGACTGTATTTTCGACCCCGGGGCACCCGACCCCGGCTTCCTGCAGCTGATCAAGGTGGTGACCGACGGCAGCGCGGTGCCGACCGACTTCGTGCTCTCGGCAACGAACGGGACCGAGACCGTCTCCGGCGCCGGCTCCACCGAGATCCAACCCGTCTCGACCGGTGACTACACCCTCTCCGAGACATCGGCGTTGCTCGACAATGGGACCTACCAGCTCGACAGCATCAGCTGTAGTACCGACGGTGGCTCCCCGGTCGACGAATCCGACGGGACCGTGACCGTCGGCGAACTGCAGACCACGGTCTGCACCTTCACCAACTCCGAAGCACTGCAAGCCCCGGACATCGCGCTGGTGAAGACCGCCAACCCGACCTCGGTTGACGAGCCGGGTGGCAGCGTGACCTTCACCGTCGATATCACAAACAACGGTGGTGCCGGCACCATCGATTCCCTGATCGACGACATCCACGGCGATCTGGCCACCACCTGCGTCGACGGGGTCAGTTCGCCACTGGTCGGTCAGACCATCGATGCCGGTCAGACCCTCACCTGTACCTTCACCGCCTCGGTGACCGGCAACGGCGGCGACAGTGAAACCGACACCGTCACCACCGTGGTGACCAACGGTGCCGGTTCCGACACCGCGTTCGATAGTGCAACGGTCGACATCACCGACATCGCCTCGTCGATCGTGGTCACCAAGACCGCCAACCCGACCATCGTGCCCGAGGGCGGCGGCGATGTCATCTACACCTTCGAGGTCGAGAACACCTCGGCGGTCGATTCGGTGACCATCGACTCGCTCAGCGACTCGATCTACGGCAATCTCGACGGCCAGGGTGACTGCGCCACCGGGGCCACGCTGGCCCCCACCGAGAGCTACAGCTGCTCGATAACGGAGTTCGTGGCCGGCAACGCCGGCGAGACGATCAACAACGTTCTGACCGTGGCCGGCACCGACGATGACGGCGATCCCGTCGGTGGCACCGACGATGCCGACGTCACGATCGGCGACGATCCGTCGTCGATCTCGGTGACCAAGACCGCCAACCCGACCACGGTCCCTGAGAGCGGCGGCGACGTCGACTATACGGTCCAAGTGGAGAACACCTCATCGGTCGATTCGGTGACCATCGACACCGTGAACGATGACATGTTTGGCGATGTCAGCGCATCCTGTGACCCTGCGCTGCCGGCCACCATCGCCCCCGGTGGAACGATCACCTGTACCTTCACCGAGACCGTCAGCGGCCAGGTCGGGACCACCCACACCAACGAGGCCACCGTCAGCGGCATCGATGACGACGGCAACCCTGTCAGCGGGAGCGACGACGCCGACGTGACCTTCAGCGACGTGCCGGCGTCGATCCAGATCGTCAAGACCGCCAGCCCGGACACGGTTGACGAGCCGGGTGGCGACGTGACCTTCAGCTTCATGGTCACCAACACCTCCACGGTCGACGACGTGACCATCGACTCGTTGGACGACACCATCTACGGCGACCTCACGCTGCTGGGCGACTGTGCAACCGGCCAGACCCTGGCCCCCGCCGAGAGCTACAGTTGCTCGTTCACCGCCTTCGTGGCCGGAAACGCCGGCGACAGCGAGACCAACGAGGTGACCGTCGGCGCCACCGATGACGACGGTCAGCCGGTGACCGACGACGACAATGCAACCGTCACCGTCACCGATGTGCCGTCGTCGATCGAGGTCCTCAAGTCGGCCGACCCGACCTCGGTGCCCGAGACCGGGGGCGACGTCACCTTCACCGTCACCGTCGAGAACACCTCGGCGGTGGACACGGTCACGATCGACACCGTCTCCGACAATGAGCTCGGCGACCTGAGCGCCGGCTGCGACCAGACGCTGCCGGCATCGCTGGCTCCGGGCGAGATCCTGACCTGCACCAAGACCGAGTTCCTGTCCGGCGATACCGACACGCCCCACACCAATGTGGCAACCGCCAGCGGCACCGATGACGACGGCAACCCGGTCGACGACGATGACGACGAGGAAGTCACGTTCACCGATGTCCTCGGCTCGATCGAGGTCATCAAGACCGCGACGCCGACCACGGTCGACGAGCCTGGCGGCCAGGTGACCTTCAGCTTCGTTGTCAACAACACCTCGGCGGTGGACAGCGTCACCATCGACACGCTGAACGATTCGGTCTACGGCGATCTGAACACCCAAGGTGACTGCTCGGTGCCCCAGACCATTGCCGCCGGAAACAGCTACAGCTGCTCGTTCTCGGCCTTCGTTGCCGGCGGCGCCGGCGACGTCGAGACCAACGTGGTCACCGCATCCGGTATCGATGACGACGGGCAGCCGGTGACCGACGACGACGACGCCACGGTGACGGTGAACGATGTGCCGTCGTCGATCGAGGTCCTCAAGTCGGCCGACCCGACCTCGGTGCCCGAGACCGGCGGCGACGTGACCTTCACCGTGACGGTCGAGAACACATCGGCGGTCGACGATGTCACGATCAACTCCGTCATCGACGACCTCTTCGGCGACATCAGCGGCTCCTGCAGCCCGGTGGTGCCGGCCACGCTCGCTCCCGGCGAAGCACTGACCTGTAGCTTCACCGAGTTCCTGTCTGGCGATGCGGCCGACACCCACACCAACGTGGTGACCGCATCCGGTATCGACGACGACGGCAACCCGGTCGAGGACGACGACGAAGAAGACGTCACGTTCGACGATGTGCCCGGCTCCATCGAGGTCACCAAGACTGCGACACCGGATACGGTCGACGAGCCGGGCGGCACGGTGACGTTCACCTTCGTCGTCGAGAACACCTCCGCCGTCGACGACGTCACCATCGACACGCTGGACGATACGATTTACGGCGATCTGAACACCCAAGGTGACTGCGCCATTGGCGCCGTCCTGGCGCCGACCGAGACCTACACCTGCTCGATCACCGAGACCGTCACCGGCAACGCCTTCGACACGCACACCAACACCTTCACCGCCACCGGCACCGACGACGACGGTGAGCCGGTGAGCGACGACGACACCGAAAAGGTCACTGTCGAAAACGTCCCGTCGTCGATCGAGACCGTCAAGTCGGCCAACCCGACGTCCGTCCCCGAGACCGGTGCCGACGTGACGTTCACGGTGACGGTGACCAACACCTCCACGGTTGACAGCGTGACGATCGATTCCCTGGTAGACGACATCTTCGGCGACGTGAGCTCATCCTGCAGCCCGGTGGTGCCGGCCACGCTCGCTCCCGGCGAAGCACTGACCTGTAGCTTCACCGAGTTCGTCTCCGGTGACGCTCCCGGCAGCCACACCGATGTGGTCACCGCCACCGGCAACGACGACGACGGCTTCCAGGTCTCCGATGACGACGACGAGACGGTCGACTTCGAGGACGTGCTCCCCGACATCACCGTGGTCAAGACGGCAAACCCGACCTCGATCCCCGAGACCGGAGGCGACGTCACCTTCAGCTTTGTGGTGACCAACAACAGCGCCGAGGCGGCAACGTTGGACAGCCTGGTCGACAGTGACTTCGGTGACCTCGATGGCCAGGGCAACTGTTCGGTACCGCAGCCGCTGGCCGCCTCCGGCTCGGCCGGCGAGAGCTACAGTTGTGAGATCACGGTCAACCTGTCCGGCGACGCCAGCGGCCCGGCCCACAACAACATGGTGACGGCGACAGCATCCGACGACGACGGCAACACCGCCGAGGACGATGACGACGAAACCGTCCCGTTCGATGACGTGCTGCCGGACATCTCGGTGACCAAGACCGCCGATCCGACCTCGGTTCCCGAGACCGGAGGCGACGTCACCTTCACCTTCGTGGTGACCAACGACGGGTTGGAGCCGGTGACGGTCACCAGCCTGACCGATTCGGACTTCGGCAACCTCAGCGGCCAGGGAACCTGCGCCACCGGCGCAAGCCTCGCGGCAGGCGAGAGCTACAGCTGTGAGATCACGGTCAACCTGTCCGGCGACGCCAGCGGTCCCGATCACCAGAACACGGTGACAGCGGTCGGGTCCGACAACGACGGCAACGACGACATCGACACCGACGACGCAATCGTCGGCTTCGATGACGTCCTGCCAGACGTCAGCATCGTCAAGACGGCCAACCCGACCTCGGTCGACGAGCCGGGCGGTGACGTCGAGTTCACCATCGTGGTGACCAACAACAGCCTGGAGGAGGCGACGATCGATTCGTTGACCGACTCCGCCTTCGACCTGGCGGCCAACTGCGCCGATGCGATCGGGACCATCCTGGCCTCCGGGGCCACCTATAGCTGTACCTTCACCGAGTTCGTCGCCGGCAACCCGGCCGATGGCGATCACGAGAACACCGCAACCGTGGTGGCCTCCGACGATGACGGCAACAGCGACACCGAGTCCGACGACGAGACCGTGGTCATCAACGACGTCGCCCCGTCGATCATCGTGACCAAGACGCCCGATCAGGACGTGGTCTTCGCCCCAGGCGAGACGGTTCGGTTCACCATCTCAGTGCAGAACACCTCGGTCTCGAGCGACCCGATTACTCTGACGTCTCTGGTGGACGATGTGTTCGGCGATCTGTCTGCCGAGTGCGCTCTTCCCCAGACACTCGGATCCGGTGCGACGTTCAGCTGTGATATCGACCGGTTGATCAGCGGCGACCACACCAATACGGTGACGGCCGAAGGCACCGATGACGAGGGCACCCCGGTCTCCGGTGAGGCCAGCGCCTCGGTCGACGTCGTCGATCCGGCGATCTCCATCACCAAGACCACCAATGGTGGTGACGGGCTGGACATCCTCGAGGGCAGCACCATCACCTGGGACTACGTTGTCTCCAACGACGGTGACGTTGCGCTGGAGAACATCTCGGTGAGCGACGACCAGGAGGGTGCGATCACCTGCCCCGGCACCACACTGGCCGCCGGTGCGACCATGACCTGTTCGGCCACCGGTACCGCAGGGAGCGGCCAGTACGACAACATCGGTTCGGTCAGCGGCAGCTACACCGACTCCGACGGCGACACCGCGACCAGAACCGACGATGACCCCAGCAGCTACTTCGGTGCAACGCCGTCGGTGGACATCACCAAGACATTCGCCGCTGACGAGGTGACCGCCGGTGGAGCCGGGAGCTCATTCACCCTCGTGGTGGCCAACGACGGCAACGTCGACCTCGATGACGTCTCGGTCTTCGACGCCGTCGATGATCGTCTCACGGTGACCGGGGTCAGCGGAACGGCCGGCACTGACACCGACTCCGACAGCGACGCCCAAACGGTCGAGTGGCTCATCGCAAGCCTCGGCGCAGGTGACTCGGTGACCATCACGGTCGACTTCTCGGTCGGCTCGTCGGTGCCGGCGGTCGACGATCTGGCGAACACTGCGACGGTGACCGACAGCTACACCGATGGCTCGGGTAACAGCACCGAGCTGACCGATGAAGACAGCGACACCGTCGACATCGTGACCGACATCAACCTGTCGATCGTCAAGACGTTCAGCCCGACCGACGTGCCGCAAGGCACGGCCCAGAGCTTCACCATCGAAGTCACCAACGCCGGTCCGTCGGATGCGGTCGATGTGTCGGTGACCGACTCGGTGAACACCTCCCTCGATGTCACCGGTGTGTCGGTGACGTCCGGTGCAGGTGACTGTTCGGCGAGCATCGGCCAGGAGGTGGACTGCACGGTCCAGATCCCCGCTGGTGAATCGGTGACCGTCACCGTCGACTACCTGACGGCGCCGTTCCTGAGCGACGTACCGATCTACGGCACCGACGTCGGTGACGAGTTCCGGTTCGTGTTCGAGAACGGCAGCATCCTTGAGGGCTCGACCGACGGTGGCCCGGTGTACCTGGACGGTGTCGACATCACCGCCCAGACGACGATCCTGTCGAGCTTGACCCGGAACGACCTGATCTTCGACCCGCCGGGCGACGATCCGGCGTTCGAGATGCACCTCTCGTGTTCCGATCCGTTCACGGGCGGTTGGGGACAGTCGGGCGGTCCGGTCGAGGTTGTCGACACGAACTGGCAGATCGCGTTCTTCACGATCGCTCGCTACAACCCGCAGGGTTTCCTCAAGAACTGCGGCAACGTGGTGAACCCGTTCGAGGTCCCGAACACGGCAACTGCCACCGGGAGCGACTCGAGCGGAACCGAGTCGGTCGCGGACGATGCAACGGTCACCGTCGAACCGGGAATCACCCTCGACCGGCTGCAGACCAACGGCAAGCGCCTCACGGTTCGACTCTCCAACTACACCGGTGAGGCAAAGCCGATCGTTGACATCTCGGTCACGTGGCCGAACTCCAACGGCGACCTCACCAAGGTCCGTCTGGACGATGTGACGACGTGGACCGGCAACGAGTCCCCGCCCGACACCCTGCTCGATGCGTCGGACTCCGGTTGGATCGCCGGAACGCTCTTGACCGGCGAGGGTATCCTGCGATTGGACTTCACAAAGAAGTCGGCCAGTTCGGGTTACACGATCCGGGTCAACTTCAGCGACGGAACCTTCCTGGACATCAGCCAGTAGGCCAGCACCCACCAGCCCCGAAAAATCCCCGGTAGCGGTCGCCGGTTGGATCGGCGGCGCCCCGGCGGCCGATAATCTCGATCATCGCCAACACCAGACGCAGCGCCCATCCACCGTTCGTTCGTCGAGGGTCGACGGTCCGGTATGGTCGGATGCGATGGCACAGGTCCAAAACGTCGGCGGCCCCGGAGGGACCGGCCCGGCGGCAACGATGCCGGTAGGTTTCCGACACGGGGTACGGGCCTTTCGACACCGGAACTTCCGGTTGTTCTTCTTCGGCGCCATGGCGTCGAACTCCGGCAACTGGCTACAGAACCTGGCAGTGCCGTTCGTGTTGTTCGAGCTGACCCAGAAGTCGGTGTGGGTCGGTCTGGCCGGGTTCGCCCAGTTCATTCCGTCGTTCCTGCTCGGCCCGCTGGGCGGTTCGCTGGCCGACCGGCTCGATCGGCGCCGGGTCCTGCTGGGAACGCAGTCGATGATGGCCCTTGCCGCCTTCCTGCTGTGGGGGACCTGGGCCGCCGGCTGGCGCAACCCGTGGTTGATCCTGTCCATCACCGCCCTGACCGGGGTCTTCAGCGGGCTGATGATTCCCAGCTGGCAGGCGTTCGTGCCGTCGCTGGTCCCCAGGGCCGATCTCGCGTCCGCCATCACCCTCAACTCGACCCAGTTCAACGCCGCCCGGGCACTCGGCCCGGCCCTGGCCGGGGTTCTGCTGGCCACCGTCGGACCGGGGTGGGCCTTCTTCCTCAACGGCGTCTCCTTCCTGGCGGTCATCTTCGCCATCTGGGTGGTGCGGCCGCTGCCGACGGAACGAAAGGCCCAGCCGACCCGAGGGGTTGCGGAGGGCTTCACCGAGGCCATCGGCTACATCAAGGACCGAACCGGGATCCGACTCGGTGTGCTCACCGCCATGCTGGTGGCCTTCTTCGGCAACCCGATCACCCAGTTCACCGTTGTGTTCACCGATCAGGTGTACAACGCCGGCCCCCGGGTGCTGGGCCTGTTGGCCTCGGCGGTCGGGATCGGGGCGGTGATGGTGGCGCCGATCCTGTCCAGTTGGGACACCCGCATCCCCCGATCGGTGGTGATCCGGATCGGGCTCCCGTTCTACGCCTTGGCGGTGATGGCCTTCGGCGCCGCGCCAAACTGGCCCCTGGGGCTCGTGGCGTTGCTGGCGGTCGGGGCCGGGTTCCTGGCGGTGGTGGCCACGACCAACACCGCAGTCCAGTTGATCGTGGCCGACGAGATGCGGGGCCGTGTCATGTCGGTGAGGGTCATGGGTTTCACGCTGGCCTTCCCGCTCGGCTCGCTGATCCAGGGGATCCTGGCCGATGCCATCGGGCCCCAGGTCACCGTGGTCTCGTTCGGCGCGTTCCTCATGGTCGCTGCGCTGTACCTGAGTTCCAAGCCCAAGATGTTGGCCAATCTCGACCGGGAGGACGACGCCCCCGACCGGGTCGCCGGCTGAACGGGCCGTGGCCGGGCCAACCACGCTCCGATCGCGTTGGCAGCCGGGGTGACCCTCGGCCATCATCGTGGAGTGACAACCGAGCTGACCGTTTCCGGATACTGCGACGAGCGTTTCGCCGAGGTGCGAGCCGAGTTCGAACGGAACTTCGCCGAACGGGGGGAGATCGGGGCGTCGGTGGCGTTGCTGGTCGACGGCCAACCCTTGGTCGACCTTTGGGCCGGGACCGTCGACCGGGATGGCACCCCGTGGTCGGAGGACACGATGACCGTGGTGTTCTCCTGCACCAAGGGGGCCACCGCCCTCTGCGCCCACCTGCTGGCCGACCGGGGAGAGCTCGACCTCGACGCACCGGTCGCCGAGTACTGGCCGGAGTTCGCCACAAACGGCAAGGAGAAGGCCACGGTCGAGATGATGCTGAATCACTCGGTCGGGGTGCCGGCCTTCCGGGACCGTCTTCCCGATGGCGCCTGTGCCGACTGGGACCTCATGGTGGAACGACTGGCGGCCGAGGAGCCGTGGTGGGAACCGGGAACCCGAAACGGCTACCACATGATGAGCTTCGGCTGGACCGTCGGCGAGTTGGTCCGCCGGGTGTCCGGTCGGTCTCTCGGTACCTACCTGGCGGAGGAGATCGCCGGCCCACTCGGCGCCGACTTCTTCATCGGCATCCGGCCCGAGCACGAGGACAGGGTGGCGTCGATCATCCCCGCAAAACCCCAGCGCGATGACATGACCGAGTTCACCAAGGTGGTGGTCGACGAGCCGACCTCGCTGCAGCGGATGGCGTTGATGAACAACGGCGGTTTCGACCCAAACAACCCGGTGTACCGCCGGGCCGAGATCGGCGGCGGCGGCGGGGTGGCCAACGCCCGGGGCCTGGCCTCGATGTACCGGCCGTTGGCCATCGGCGGCGGCGACCTCTTCAGCGCCCGGGCGGTGGCCAGAATGGGCGAGGTGTCGGTTGCAACCAAGCGGGACGCAACGCTGCTGCTGCCGACCCGGTTCGCGCTGGGGTTCATGAAGTCGATGGACAACCGCCGGGTGCCCTTCGGCGACCGCGACAGCGTCATCCTGTCCTCCCAGGCGTTCGGCCACGTGGGAGCCGGCGGCAGCATCGGCTTCGCCGACCCGGCCCGAGGCCTGTCATTCGGATACGCCATGACGATGATGGGGCCGGGCATCCTGCTCAACCCTCGGGGCCAGGCCCTCGTCGACGCCACCTACCGGGCGCTCGGTTGCACCGACAACGGCAGCGGCGTCTGGATCTGATCGACTCCCAGCCCCGACTCCGATCGAGCCGCAAGTCGACTCCGCTCGAGCGGCAACCCACTCCGCTCGATCGGCAAGTCGCCCCGAGCCGAACTGCAGCCAGACTCCGCTCGATCGGCAAGTCGCCCCGAGCCGAACTGCAGCCCGGACCCGAGCCCGGCACAAGTTCAGGCCCGCGCCGCAAGCCGGCCGAGCAGGTGTTGGGCAAGGGGCCAACGGTCGGTGTCGGCGTTGATGAAGCCGGACCCGTCGGTCTGATCCTCCAGCGCCCGGTGAAGGGCAGCGGCCTCGGCGTCGTCGAGATCGGGCACCATTTCGATGGCCAGCTCGAGCGCCTCGTGTTGCTCGAACGCCGACCCGCTGGCTCGGGGAGTCGGCCGTGGTGGCGTAGTCGAGGACCACGATGTCTGCTCCGGCCCTGGTGACATCGACCAACCAGGCGTTGATGGCCGAAGCGGCAGTGGTGCCTTCGTTGAACGGCGATTGGGCGGGCAGGAGCTCGGCCAGCGACGATGACCGGTCGGCCGCACTCTGATCGACGGCCCGACCGGCAACCCGGTGCTTGGCCGCCATGCTGGTGATGCTCCTGGCGAACTCGGTGGTGCGGCCATCGGTCATTGGTCCGGCCACTGCGATCTTCAGCGGCCCTCCGAGCGCCGGCTCGGCCACCGCGTCCCGTTCGGCGGCGGCACCGTCGAATACCGGGGGTGCCTGTGGCGTGGTGGTGACCGTCGATCCGGCCAGCTGGGCCACGATCTGGCCGATCTCGTCCCGGGGGGTCGGGCCCATGCTGGTCTCCAGCCGCCTTGCCAGCTGCTCCCACTGTTCGAGTTGAGGGCCAAGATCGGAGAAGAACGGCAGCAGGGCGTCCTCGCCTCGCCGGACCAGCACCGGGAGGTTGCGCCGAATCCATTGCCAGGTGTCCTGCCACGACAGCGGCGAGAGGGTGACGAGGCGGACCTGCTCGGATCGAAGGTCGGCCGCCAGTGGCTACGCCCCGACGACACGCTGACCCCGAGCCGGGCAGCGCCCCGCCGATGGACCAACAACCGCAGGGCATCGATGACCGGCGCGTCCGGCGACAGCTCGTCGATGTCGTCGACCACCAGGGCGAACGGTGTGGCCGTCAGGTCCTCGAGCAGCCCCTCCCACCACTGCATCACCGTGCGCCTGGCCCGGCTCCGAGGTCGTTCGCCTGCGTCCTTCAGCACCTCGGTGACCAGTCGGCAGAGCTCCTCGAGCCCGTCGTCGCCCTGGCGGACCCCGATCCGCTGCACCGCCCGCCGCACCGCCGGCGGTCTCGTGGCCTTGGCGGTCGGGTCGACCAGTGGTCCGGGGGTGGCGCCGCTGAGTCCAGCAGCTCGTGGGGCATGGCGGACACCTTGGGCACGGTGCCGTCGCCCCGCTCGTCCGCACCGCCCCGGAGGTTCGAGATCTCCAGCCGACCGGCGTCGATCCCGGCCGATGACTTGGTCACCTGGAAATCGCCGACGACCGGCCGGATGTCGTAGCCGCCGGTCCCCCCGTAGTCGCCGCTCCGGTGCTCGTCGACCGCAGCTCGAAGCCTGCGGTGCAACCCGATTGCCGCCGCGGTCCGGGCCGTGTCGAGCCCGGGCAGCTCGCCGACACGGTCGACGTAGTCGAGGCCCGCGTCGGTTGTCATGCACCGGTAGGAGGGCAGGAGCTGGTAGACCGAGGTGACCGGGCGTCAGGCCGAGCCGCCCCACCAGTTGCTCCCGTAGGGCCGGCCGCCGTAGCCTTCGATCTTCCATCCCAGGCCCGGCACCACGTGCAGATCGGGTACCAGTCTCGTGGCGGTGATGCCGTCGCCGAGATCGGCCGCCGTCGGATCGTCGCCGTCGAGCTCCAGGTCCTTGATCGACGAGCCGAGCGACAACACCGCTCGCAGTGCGGCCCCCGGCCTCGGGGCCCAGAGCTCCCGGCCCTGGCGGGCCAGCACCGAACCTCCGATCCCCGGAATCACCACGACGACATCGCTGAACGGCTCGATTGCTGGCATGGGCCCCCTCGGTGGCGACCCCGGCGGGGTCACGGCCCGAGTCTAGGAGAGGTGCCGCGGCGAGGAAATCGTTCCCACGATGTCGCGGGCCGCCATCTCCGATCGCACACGATCCATGCGGTACCGCCCGACCTGCGGATTCGGCATGGTCAGGGCCGGCGGAATCTCGAACGGCTGGCCGGCCGCCCCCGGCCGGGACGGCCCGTGACCTCGACGCCCTGGGCGACGACCTCGCCCCGGCTGAAGGTCATCGCCGGCCAACCTGTGATCTCCCAGCCGTCATACGGGGAGTAGCCGGCGTTGGAGTGCATGGTCGAACCGTCGACGGTTCGGACCGCATCCGGATCCCAGATCACCAGGTCGGCGTCGGAACCGGGGGCGATCGTGCCCTTCCGGGGGTAGAGGCCGAACAGCTTTGCCGCCTGGGTGCTGGTGACGTCGACGAAGCGGGCCACCGAGATGCGGCCGGTGTTCACACCCTCGCTCCACAGCACCGGCAGCATGGTCTCCAGCTCGGCCATGCCGTGACGCAGGGTCGAGGCGGTGAGGCTGGGGTCGAGCTTCTGTTCGAGGGTCCAGGGGGCGTGGTCGGTGCACACGGTGCTGACCGAGCCGTCGTTGATCCCGGCCCACAGCGCATCGCGATCGGCGTCGGTCCGTAGTGGAGGCGCCCCGGCGTACTTCGCACCGTCGGCCTCGGCGAACCGGTCCTCGTTGAGGTGGAGGTAGATCGGTCTGGTCTCGACATAGATGGGCAGGCCCCGGGCCCGCCCGGTCCGGCAGGCCTCGAGGGCGGCCCGGCTCGACAGGTGGACCACATAGGTGGCGGCACCGGTTGTGGCGCAATAGCCCACTGCCCGCTCGGTGGCGATGCGCTCGGCTTCCACCGGCCGACTCTCGGGGAAATGGCGGGCCTCGTCCCGGCCGGACTCGGCCAGCTCCAGACCGCAGCAGTGCATGATGGCCGGGTCTTCGCAATGGACGAGCACCACCACCCCGGCCGCGGCGGCGGCCGACATGGCCCGCAGGTAGCCGTCGACGTTGCGGTCGAACCGCCGGAACGACAGGAAGATCTTGATCGACGGGTGACCGGCCGCCGCCGCGGCCTCGATCTGTTCGACGCCGTCGTCGCCCGGGTCGAGCAACACCGGGTGCTGGAAGTAGTCGACGATGGCGTTCGCCTCGGCGTCCGCCATGTCGCGGGCCAGGCCGGCCATGATCTGCTCCCCCTTGCGTGGGAACGACATGTTGCCAACGCAGGTGATGCCGCCGGCGGCCGCGGCCCTGGTGCCGACCTCGAAATCGTCGACCCACTGCCACGATCCGGGCTCGGTGCCGGGGGCGGTCAGGTGCACGTGGGCGTCTATCCCGCCCGGCAACACGTATCGGCCGGTGGCGTCGATCTCCCGCCCGGCCTCCATGGTGCCACCGAGCTGGGCGATCACCCCGTCGGCGATGCCGACATCGAGGTTCGACTCGAGGCCCCCGCTCACCACGGTCCCGTTCCTGATGATCACGTCGAGTGCTGGGGTCATGGCTGGGATACTCACACGGCCGACCGCCAAGCGCAACCGCGTGCCCGCATCGGTGGTCGACCCGCGGCCAGGCGTTCGAGGCCCCTCACCCCACTCCTCACCCCGCACACCCACCTCGACCGGGCGGGCACCCACCACTACGGTCTCGGGCATGGCAAAACGGCCGGCCGGTCGATCGTAGGAGGAGCGCACCATGTCCGATGACACCGCCGAGGCTGCGGGCCCGGTCCTCGACCGCGCCCGCAGCGCCGCCTTCCTCGACACGATGACCGGCATCATGAACGGCGGCTCACTGGCCCTGATGTGTTCCATCGGCCACAAGACCGGTCTGTTCGACGCCATGGCCCGCCTGTCGGCCCCCGCCACCTCGGCCGAGGTCGCCGAGGCCGCCGGTCTCCAGGAGCGCTACGTCCGGGAGTGGCTGGCGGCCATGACCGCAGGCGGCATCGTCGACCACGAACCCTCCACCGCCGGCTCGTCGGCGGCCGAGGACGCGACCGGCACAACCGCCGGCTCGTCCGCGGCCGATGGCGCGACCGGCGGCACCTATCGACTGCCACCGGAGCACGCGGGGTTGCTGACCAGGGCCGCGGGGCCGCTCAACCTCACAACCTACTGCCAGTACATCTCGCTGTTGGGCCAGGTCGAGGACGAGGTGGTCGATGCGTTCCGCAACGGCGGCGGCGTCCCCTACGACCGCTACCCCCGATTCCAGACACTGATGGCCGAATCCAGCGGACAGCGCCTCACCAAGGCCCTGCTTCCCCACGTCGTCCCGCTGCTGCCCGACGGGGACGAACGACTCACCGCCGGCATCGACGTGGCCGACGTCGGCTGCGGGAGCGGGCGGGCACTGAACGTGCTGGCCGCCCACTACCCGAACTCCCGGTTCACCGGGTTCGACATCGACGACGGAGCGCTGGAGCGGGCCAGGGGCGAGGCGGAGGCCGCCGGCAGCACCAACGTGGACTTCCTCGCCCGCGACGCGGCGGCCCTCGACGAGCCGGCTCGGTTCGATGTGATCTTCAGCTTCGATGCGGTGCACGACCAGGCCCAGCCCCGGCGCATGCTGGAAGGCATCCACGCCGCCCTGCGGCCGGGCGGCACCTACCTCTGCGTCGAGCCGAAGGCCTCCAGCCACCTCCACGAGAATCTCGACATGGCGACCGCAGCCATGATGTACACCATCTCGACAATGCACTGCATGACGGTGTCGCTGGCCTACGGCGGCGAAGGGCTCGGCACCGCCTGGGGAGAGCAGCTGGCGGTACAGATGCTCGACGACGCCGGGTTCGTCGACATCGAGGTCACCGGCATCAAACCGGACCGGGCCAACCACTACCTCCTGGCCAGCAAGCCGGTGACCGCCGACGGCGACCGATCGTGAGCGCGCCGGTGGCCGAGGGAAACAGTGGACGGGTCGTGGTCGTCACCGGAGCCGGAGCCGGGATCGGGCGGGCCACGGTCGAACTGCTGGTCGACCAGGGGGCCGGCGTCGTTGCCGTCGACCTCGACGACGAGGCGCTGGCCTGGTTGCCGGCCGCCGGACCGACGATGGCCGATGTCGTCGCCATTGCGGGCTCCGTGACCGACCAGGCCACCAACGATGCCATGGTGGCGGCCGCCCTCGGAGCGCACGGTCGCCTCGATACGGTGGTGCTCAACGCCGGGATCCTGGCCCCGGGCGACATCGCCCGGGGCTCGATGGACGATTTCGACCGCATGATGAATGTCAACGTCCGGGCCGTCGCGCTTGGCATGAAGGCGGCGCTGGCGGTCATGGAGCCGGGATCGTCGATCGTGGTCACCGGTTCGGTGTCCGGTTTGCGAGGCGACCCTGGGCTGTTCGCCTACAACGCCTCCAAGGCGGCGGTCGTCAACCTGGCCAGGGCTGCGGCGCTCGACGTCGCCCACCTCGGGATCCGGGTCAACGCGGTGTGCCCCGGTCCGATCAGGAGCGCCATGACCGCGGCCACCGAGGGCCGCACCATCGGGGCCGCCATGGCGGCACGGGTCCCCCTCGGCCGATTCGGCGAGCCGAGGGAGGTGGCCCAGGCCATCGCGTTCCTGGCCTCACCGGCGGCCTCGTTCATCAACGGTGTCGCCCTGCCGGTCGATGGTGGTGTGACCGGCGGCACCGGCCAATGGGCCACCCACGGTGGTCGGTCGGCCGGCTTCCCCTGACCGTGCGGCGGCCGACATCGGCCCCGACCGCATTCCACATCCAGCCGGCCAGTTGTTAACTTCGAGCGGCATGGATGTGGACGCCTGCTCGATACCGGAACTGGTCTGCTGGTCGACGGAGACCTACGCCGACCTGGTCGCCATACGCGACGGTGAGGTGAGCCTGACCTACGCCGAGCTCGGCGCCCGCATCGATCAGGCGGCGCGGGCGATGGTCGTCGGTGGCATCGAGCCGGGGGACACCGTTGCGGTTTGGGCTCCCAATTGCTGGCAGTGGGTGGTGGCCGGGCTGGCGGTGTCGCGAGCCGGGGCGGTGCTGGTGCCGATCAACACGCGGTTCAAGGGCCGGGAGGCGGCCTATGTGATGCGGACCGCCGGCGTCCGGCTGCTGTTCGTGGTCGACGGCTTCCTCGACACCGACTACAGCGGGTCGCTGGCCGGTCACGAGCTGGCGACCCTGAACGCCATCGTCGACCTGGCGGCGTCGTCGTCGAACGGGGTCACCGGCTTCGAGGAGTTCCTGGCCGGTGGGGGACCGGCCGCCGTGGAGGTGGCCGGCGACGCACGGGCCGTCGGGGCAGTGCCGGCCGCCGGCGCCAACGTGGCCGAGCTCCAGGCCGAGGTCGAGCGTCGGTCCGCCGCGGTCGGCCCCGCCGACATCGGCCTGATCATGTTCACCTCCGGGACCACCGGCAACCCCAAGGGGGTGATGGTCCGAGGTGGTGCCATCATCCGGGCCTTCCACGCCTACGGCCGGGCCCTGACGGTCCATCCCGGCGACCCCTACCTGCTGATCAACCCCTACTTCCACGCCTTCGGCTACAACTCCGGCATCATCGTCTGCCTGCTGTTCGGGGCGATCAACCTGCCGGTTGCGGTGTACGAACCGGAGGCGGTGATGGCCACCATCGAGCGGGAGCGGGTGGCGGTGTTCCCCGGCCCGCCTGCGTTGTTCCAAGGCCTGCTCAACCATCCCCGGCTCGATGACCACGACCTGTCGTCGCTCCGATCCTGCGTCACCGGGGCGGCGTCGATCCCGGTCGAGATGATCGTGGCCATGCGAGAGCGGCTGGGCTTCGAGATCGTGATCAGCGCCTACGGTATGACCGAGACCTCCGGCATCGCCGCCTACACCATGGCCGACGACCCACCGGAGGTGGCGGCCACGACATCGGGCAAGGCCATCCCCGGCGCCGAACTCCGGGTGGTGGACGACGACGGTGTGGATGTGGCGCCCGGAACCGAGGGCGAACTGCTGGTCCGCGGCTACCAGGTGACGCCGGGATATCTCGACGATCCGGTCCAGACCGCAGAGGCCATCGACGAGGATGGCTGGCTCCACACCGGCGACATCGCGGTCATGAACACCGAGGGATACATCGACATCACCGACCGCAAGAAGGACATGTTCATCGTCGGCGGCTTCAATGCCTACCCGGCCGAGATCGAACGGACCCTGGTGGAGCATCCGTTGGTCGGGATCGCCTCGGTCATCGGCGTGCCGGACGAGCGGCTGGGCGAGGTGGGGGCGGCGTTCATCGTGCCCAGCCCGGCCGGCGCACCGGCCGCCGAGGAACTCGTCGCCTGGTCACGGGAGCAAATGGCCAACTACAAGGTGCCCCGCCACATCTGGATCGTCGAGCAGCTACCCCTCAACGCCTCGAACAAGGTGCTCAAACAGGAGCTGCGGGTCATGGCGAGCGAGCTGCTCGGCGCCAGCGGCTGACGAGCCGTTCCCCCCGACGGCCATGAGCCGCCCCCTGGCGCCGACCGCTCGATGGTCGATCCTCGACGGGCCCTCGATCCTGGTCACGGGCCGGGCCCGATGGTCCGAAGTCCGCCGGCCCGATGGTCCGAAGTCCGCCCGACCGGGCCCGAAACGAGTGTGAGGGCCGATCGGGACCGGTAGTCTGGCGTGGCTGGAAATGGCCCATGTCGGGGCGACGTAGCTCAGCTGGTGAGAGTGCTCGACTCATAATCGAGAGGTCGTGGGTTCGAGTCCCACCGTCGCTACTGCAATCGCCGGCCGAATCTCGAGGCATGTGCGCTCGTGGTTCTGTCAGCCGCTCCTCGGTGACCCGGTCGATGGTGGCACTCGGTTCGTGAACAGGCCGCTACGATGCCAGGAGCAAGCGGCTGGGACGCACCGAGCCGCCGGCCAACACATCCGAGGACTCGCAGTCAGTGGTCCGACGGTCGACGCCACACGCCGGCCGTCGGGGTCGACATGACCGATACCTGAGTCGATAGTGATCTGAGAAAGGAAGCCGCTGTGGCTAAGGAGAAGTTTGAGCGTAATAAGCCTCATGTGAATGTGGGGACCATGGGTCATATTGATCATGGGAAGACGACGTTGACTGCGGCGATTACGAAGGTGTTGTCTGAGCGGGTTCCGGGTTCTCAGGCGACGGCGTTTGAGGATATTGATAAGGCTCCTGAGGAGCGGGAGCGTGGGATCACGATTAATGTGTCTCATGTTGAGTATGAGACGGCGAATCGGCATTATGCGCATGTGGATATGCCGGGTCATGCTGATTACATCAAGAATATGATTACGGGTGCGGCGCAGGTTGATGGGGCGATTCTTGTGGTGTCGGCTGCGGATGGTCCGATGCCGCAGACGAGGGAGCATGTGTTGTTGGCTCGTCAGGTTGGGGTGCCGGCGATTGTTGTTGCTTTGAACAAGGCTGACATGGTTGATGATGAGGAGTTGTTGGAGCTGGTGGAGATGGAGGCTCGTGAGCTTTTGACGGAGTATGAGTTTCCTGGTGATGATGTGCCGGTGATTCATGTGTCTGCGTTGAAGGCTCTTGAGGGTGATTCGGATGCTGCGGACAAGATCGCGGAGTTGATGGAGGCGGTGGATACGTATATTCCGGAGCCGGAGCGTGATTTGGATAAGCCGTTTTTGATGCCGATTGAGGATGTGTTTTCGATTACGGGTCGTGGGACGGTGGTGACGGGCAAGGTTGAGCAGGGGGTTGTTCATACTGGTGATGAGTTGGAGATCATCGGTATCAGGGATACGCAGAAGACGACGTGTACTGGTGTTGAGATGTTCCGGAAGCTTCTTGATCAGGGGCAGGCTGGGGATAATATTGGTGCGTTGTTGCGGGGGATTGAGAAGGATGAGGTGCAGCGGGGTCAGGTGTTGGCGAAGCCGGGTAGTATTACGCCGCATACTGATTTTGAGGCGCAGGTGTATGTGTTGACGAAGGAGGAGGGTGGTCGTCATAAGCCGTTTTTGCGAATTATCGGCCGCAGTTCTATTTTCGGACGACTGATATTACGGGTGCGGTGACGTTGCCTGAGGGTACGGAGATGTGTATGCCGGGTGATAATACGGAGATGACGGTTGAGTTGATCAATCCGATTGCGATGGATGAGGGTTTGCGGTTTGCGATTCGTGAGGGTGGGCGTACTGTTGGCGCCGGCCGGGTCACCAAAATCCTCAAGTAGCCACCTGGCTCCATACGCCGTCACGTACCCACGCTCGTACGGGGTTCGGTAGAGAGTTGGTTGGGAGCCCCGGTGGCTCGGTCGACCCGCCCGATCGAGCCCCGGGGCTCTGGCCGTTTTGTGGTGGCTCTCCCAGGCGGTGTGATCGTCGATGCGGTGGAACGAACCAACGGCGGGGCTGGTCGCTGGTGTCGGACCGCCATCTGCCGAACGAGCCGCCGGAGATCCGTGATGTGCTCCACCGGCTGGAGCTGTCGTGACCCTGACGACCGTCGAGGCGTCGCCGGCGAGACGGATCTGCATTACGGGTTCGTGTCGGGGCGAACTACGATGAAAGTAACCCGAACGGTCGGAACGAGGTCGAATCCGGTGGAGTCAAAACAAGTTGAGCAACTTGTCGAAGAAGCCAAAGAAGGCGACCACCGCGCATTCGAGTCGTTGGTGCGGCAAACCTATGCAGACACCTACACGCTGGCCTACCGGCTCGTCGGGAACGAGGAGGATGCTCGGGACGTGGTACAGGAAACCTACCTCCGGGCTCACAAAGGCATCAAGAAGTTCCGGGGCGACGCCCAGATCACCACCTGGCTGCATCGCATCACCGCCAACTGTGCCAGCACCTACCTCGGCCGGAAGGTCCGTCATCGCCACGAACCCCTCGCCGAGGAATCGGACATCGCAGACGAACACCCGCAGCGGGATCCGGTGTTCCGGGCCGACCTCAGCGTGCTTCGTTCGCAGCTGACCGAGGCCCTGATGCAGCTGCCCCCCAAGCTCCGCGCCGTCGTGGTCCTGCGCGACATCTACGATCTACCACACGAGCTGATCGCCGAGCAGCTCGACATCAGCGAATCGGCGGCCAAAGTGAGGCTGCACCGGGCCCGGAAGCGGCTGCGGGAGCGCCTCTACCCACTAGGTGAAGAGGAAGCCCATGCTGTGTGAAACCGTCAGCATCCAGTTGGCCGGCGTGGTCGACGGCGATGCGTCATTGGCCGGAGACACCGGTCGCCACGTCGAGGGATGTCTCCGCTGCCAGGCCGAGCTGGCGCAGTACCGCAAGCTGCTTCGCGCCCTCACCTCGCTCCGCGATCATCACCTCTTCGTCGATGACACACTGCTCGACGAGATACTCGAAGTGATTCGACCCGCCGCTCCGGTCCACCGGCTCCACCGGTTGAACTACCGGAGCAAGAAGGTGGCATACATCGGAGGCTTCGCCGCCGCAGCAACGGCCGGCGCCGCCGCCGGGGCCATCGTCATCGCCTCCCGGCTGGCCGGCAAGCAGCGTCTGGCCAGCTGAAACACCCGCCCAGGCGGTGCAGAGCCGACCGGGCCGGGGGTGAACATCACGCCCAACGCCCGCTCGCCGAAGCGGTTCCCGGCCGTTGGCCTGCTAGCCTCAGTATGTCCCCAAGGGCAGTAGCTCAATTGGCAGAGCACCGGTCTCCAAAACCGACGGTTGGGGGTTCAAGTCCCTCCTGCCCTGCTCGTTCTGCATCACGTGGTTACGAAACGCTCGCATCTCAATTGAAGCTGATGGCCGCCCCGGTACGGCGGCCGTCTCGAAAAGGATCACTCACATGGCGATGAACCGGGAGCAGCGCCGCTACCTCCAACGACAAGGCCAGATGGACGATGAGGGCAATCCCATCGCCACCAAGCGGGACAGCCGGCCGGTCAAGGCTGAGCGGGTCACCCCGGTCGAGTACTTCTCGGAGGTTCGTTCCGAACTCGGTCGCGTCATGTGGCCGAGCCGTCGTGAGGTGATCAACTACACCATCGTCGTGCTGATCACACTGGCCATCGTCACCGCTCTGGTCGCACTACTCGATTTCTTGTTCGCCGAGGGCTTGATCGCCCTGCTCGACGTCGGTACCAGCAGTGGTACGGAGGCAGGTTAAACAATGAGCGATATCACCGAAGACTCGGTCGCCGCCGATTCGCCGACCATCGACGGGATCGAGGAGCCGCCGGCCGATGAGGCCGCGGAGCCCCAGACCACCGAGGAAGCGGCCCCACCGGCCGGAGATGCCGATGCCGATGCGATGCGATGTCGATGTCGATGCGCCGACTGCCGACGTCGCGGATGAGGACGAGGTCGATGCCGAGGACGGCGATGTCGCCGTTGCCCCGCCCGTCGACACCGTTGCCGATGCCGATGCGCCGGCTGCCGATGCCTCGGATGCCGATGCCTCGGATGTCGATGCGTCGGCTGCCGATGACGGAGATGCCGACGATGCCGATGCCGGGGCGGACGAAGATGCCGAGGCCGAAGACGATCAACCGGCGCCCCGCCGCAAGTCGCCGTACGATCGGCCGGGTCGCTGGTATGTGATCCACACCCAGTCCGGCTACGAGAACAAGGTTCGCAACAATCTGATGGCCCGGACCCAGTCGATGAACATGGAAGACCGCATCTGGGAGGTCGTGATCCCGATGGAGGATGTGGTCGAGTTCAAGAACGGCAAGAAGGTCGTCGTCCAGAAGAAGGTGTTCCCCGGGTACCTGTTGACCCGTATGCACCTCGACGACGATTCCTGGTTCGTCGTTCGCAACACGCCAGGTGTCACCGGGTTCATCGGCGCCGGAAACAAGCCATCACCCCTGCCCCGCAAGGACGTCGAGTCGTTCCTGTCGGTCAAGGAAGACGGCGACGAGCCCGCCCGCAAGGGTCGCCCCCGCCTGGAATACGGCATGGGCGAAACCGTCAGGGTCAAGGAAGGCCCGTTCGCCGACTTCCAGGGCGAGATCGTGGAGATCAACGAGGACCAGCTCAAGCTCAAGGTCCTGGTCAACATCTTCGGTCGGGAGACGCCGGTCGAGCTCCAGTTCGCCGAGGTCGGCAAGATCTAGCAAGGCAACCCTGCCGGTTGCCTCGAGTTCGGCCTCCGGCCAAACGTCGCCGGAACTCCACCGGCGGCGATCGTCCACGGTGCGATCCGTTCCCAAGCGAGCCCGATACACTAGCGGGTCGCCGGATTTCGGGCAGTAGTGGCGCCCGACCGGGCGGTGAGAAACCTTCAAACGTCAACACATCAAATCGTTGAGAGAAGTCGATGGCCAAGAAACAAGTACTAGCGGTCGTGAAGATCCAGATTCCTGCCGGTCAGGCATCGCCCGCGCCGCCCGTCGGTACCGCCCTCGGTCCGTACGGTCTGCAGATTATGGATTTCTGCAAGGAGTACAACGCCCGTACCGAGTCGCAGCGTGGTCAGGTCGTTCCGGTGGAGATCACCGTGTTCGAGGATCGCACGTTCAGCTTCATCCTCAAGACGCCACCGACGTCGGAACTGATCAAGAAGGCGGCGAAGATCGCCAAGGGTGCAGGCGACCCGCTGCGTGAACCGGTCGGCACCATCACCGATGCGCAGGTGGCGGAGATCGCCGAGATCAAGATGCCGGACCTCAACGCCTACGATCTGGACGCGGCCAAGAAGCAGGTTGTCGGTACGGCTCGCCAGATGGGGGTCACCGTCAGGGGCTAGCCTCCGGCTAGCACGAGATTTCGCCTTTGGCGAACTCGGGTGGTGGGTTCGGGCTCGCCGAATCACACAAGTCCGTCGGCGGGTCTGCACCGAGTGCAGACCCGGGTGGGAGGCCTCCGCGCCGAACATCGAAGACCGAGCCCGGCGGCCCGAACATCGACAACCGTCGATGTCGGCACGAAGCGGCCGGCAACGGTCGCATGACAAACGGGAGCCAGTCATGGCGCAAGGAAAGAAGTACAAAGACGCAACCAAGCGGTACGACCGGGAGCACCTGCACAGCCCGACCGAGGCCATCGACCTGGTGAAGAGCCTGGCCACCGCCAAGTTCGACGAGTCGATCGATGTCTCGATGGTGTTGGGAGTCGATCCCCGCAAGGCGGACCAGATCGTCCGTGGAACCGTCGCCCTGCCTGCCGGCACCGGCAAGACGGTCCGTGTTGCGGTGTTCGCCACCGGTGAGGCCGCCACTGCGGCCAAGGAAGCCGGCGCCGACTTCGTCGGTGGCGAGGAACTGGTGGCCGAGGTGGAAGGCGGCATGCTCGACTTCGACCTCACGATCGCCACTCCGGAACTGATGCCCCAGGTCGGCAAGCTCGGTCGGGTCCTCGGCCCTCGTGGCCTGATGCCGAACCCGAAGACCGGCACCGTCACCCCCGATCCGGCCAAGGCCGTCGGCGAGTTCAAGGGCGGAACGGTGGAGTACCGCACCGATCGCTACGGCAACGTCCACGTCTCGGTCGGGAAGGCCAGTTTCGACCGCGACGGCCTGAAGCAGAACTTCGCGACCCTCATGGAAGAGATCAACCGGGTCAAGCCGGCATCGGCCAAGGGTCGCTACATCAAGAAGGTGACCATCTCCTCCACGATGGGCCCCGGGGTGAAGATCGATCCGGCCCGCCTCGAAGAGGTCGAGGTCTGAGTCGAGGCGGGCGGAGCCGCCTCTCTCGAGTTCGCGGCCACCCTTCGGGTTCCCGGCGAACATCGCCCGCTGGACGGCGTGCCCCCGGGCTCAATTCCGCCGCATGTCTTGAGTTTCCACCGTCGACGGCACCAGCCCCGCCGGCCAGGGCGCCGGTGAGAGGTGGCGGCCCGCCGGCTGCCCGTTACCATGATCTGGTCCGACGTTCTCCGAAAGGTCTTCGCCGGGCGAGCAGGGTGGCATGACGAGTACCACAGGTCCGCTCCTGCGGGCCAGCGAAACACGGCGTCCACCCGAAACCAAAAATCGAAATCCTCTCGCCAGAGACCTCAGGTGGGACGGCCCGAAACCATCGGGTGGTCCGCAAACCCTGGAATAGGCGATCCTCTCTTCTGAACCTCCTCCACAACCCAGGCAGTCCTCCGGATTGTCGGTTGTTTCGGTCGGATGTTTGGTTGCGGTAGATCGGCGAAACGGGCGTCGATTGCAAGCAACCAGAATCCAATCGTGCAGGCGGTCGATGCGCCACGAAACAGCGTCGTCACCATCGCCGGCACCCGAATGAAGCGAAGGAGGTGCAATGGACAACCCGAGAGAAGACAAGGTGGCGATCGTCACCGAGGTCAAGGATCGACTGGAACAATCGTCGGCTGTGGTGGTTACCGAATACCGCGGTCTGTCGGTGAAGGCTCTGGCCGATCTCCGGACCGCACTTCGGCCGGTCGGCGGTTCGTACAAGGTGTACAAGAACACGCTGGTCCGCCTGGCTGCAAGCGACGCCGGTGTCGACCTCGAAGAGCACCTGATCGGACCGACCGCACTGGCGTTCACCGAACGAACCCCTGACGGGGAGCCCGGCGATGTGGTCACGGTGGCCAAGGTCCTCAAGGACTTCGCCAAGACCAATCCGGACCTTGTGATCAAAGGTGGGCTGTTCGAAGGAGCGCCGATCGATGCCGACGGCATCAAGGCGTTGGCCGAGGTCGAGCCCCGCGAGGTGTTGCTGGCAAGGCTGGCCGGTTTGATTGCTGCGCCGATGCAGCAGATGGCCGGGCTGCTCCAGGCGCTGCCCCGCAACTTTGCCTACGGGCTCCAGGCACTCATCGACAAGGGCGGATCCGGTCAAGCGCCGGCTGCCGCCGACGCATGAGAGCGACGAATCAGTGCCGACGGAGCCCGAAGTTGCGCCGACAACTGCCAGCGACGAGGCGCCCAGCGTCGACGGAGCCAGCGACGAGGCGCCCAGCGTCGACGGAGCCAGCGACGAGGCGCCCAGCGTCGACGGAGCCAGCGACGAGGCGCCCAGCGTCGACGGAGCCAGCGACGAGGCGCCCAGCGCCGACGGCAGCCAGCGACGAGGCGCCCGAGGCGCCGACGCGAGCCAGCGACGAGGCACCCGCAAGCGAAACAGACCAAACAGAAGAGAACGACGGCACCAGTGCCGCACCAGAGGATAAGGAATCCTGATCATGTCAAAAGAAGAAATCCTTGATGCAATCGCCAGCATGAGCGTGCTGGAACTGTCCGAGCTCCTCACCGAGTTCGAGGAGAAGTTCGGTGTCACCGCAGCCGCCCCGGTTGCCGTTGCGGCCGCCGGTGTCGGCGGTGGTGGTGCGGCCGAGGAGGCCGAGGAGCAGACCTCGTTCGATGTCATGCTCACCGGCGCCGGTGACAAGAAGATCCAGGTCATCAAGGCGGTGCGGGAGCTGACCAGCCTCGGTCTCAAGGAGGCCAAGGAGATGGTCGAGTCTGCTCCGGCCGCCGTGGTCGAAGGCGCCACCAAGGACGATGCCGAGGCGGCGAAGGCCAAGATCGAAGCGGCAGGCGGTACCGCCGAACTCAAGTAGTGGAACCGGCCGGGGACAGGCCGGGCGGCACCGCCGCCGGCCCCCTGCCGGTCCCTGCAATGGAAAAGTGGAGAATCCCGCAGGCCTTGCGGTCGGCGGGATTCGCCGCGTCCGGGCCCGTCTCAGGTCGGTTGCGTCTCGGCTCCGTCGGCCGCCTCGGCGCTCTTGGCCCGGTACATGGCAACGTCTGCCCGTTTGATCAACGAGTCGAAATCGTCGTCTGGTCTGCTCTCGGCCACGCCGATGCTGACCCCGATGAACAGATCCTGAGCGAATCGCTCCTCAACCCCGGGCACCGCCGCTGCGATCCGACCGGCGATCGCCTCGGCAGCCCGGCGATCGGTCCCCAGTCCGAGGACCACGAGGAACTCGTCGCCCCCGAGGCGGCCGATGTGATCGCCGGATCGGAGCAGTCCCTTGACGCATTTCGCCACCAATCGCAGCACCTCGTCGCCGATGATGTGGCCGTGGGCGTCGTTGATGGCCTTGAATCGATCGAGGTCGAGAAACAGGATCGTGACCGATCCGTCCCCGACCCGATTGGCGGCCAGCCGGGACTGGAGTATCTCCTCGATGCCTCGCCGGTTGCGGACACCGGTGAGGGCGTCACGTCTGGCCTGCTCGGTCAACTCCATCTGGTAGGCCTGCAGTTTCGTCACGTCGTCGAGGGTGATCAGCAATCCGAGCGAGCCGCCGGCGTTGTCGAGGGGCCGGAGGTGGAGCTCGCCGTAGCGGCAGCTGCCTCGACCGTCGAGGATCACCGCCACATCTGCGTCCTCACCACACCGCAGCGCTCGGTCGACGAGATCCTCCACCGCGGCCCGATCGGCGATGCAGCCGAGAAACGCGTCGAGACCGTCGGTCTCCGACCCGCCGGTCAGCTCGGTCCATCGCTCGTTGCGGACCGCCACCAGCCCATCGGCGTCCAGTTGCAGCACTCCGGTCGGCAACGCCTGACTCAACCGATCGAGCAGTGTCTCCCGGTGCTGCAACGCCGCCTGCGCCGTCATCTCCCGGGACACGTCAACGATCTCGCTGCGGACACATCGGTGTCCGGGATCGTCGAGGAGGTTGGTGTCTGTCAGCTCGCACCAACGCCAGTCGCCGCTGGCGGTCCTGAGACGCTGGCGGAGCCGGACCTGCCCGCCGGGGCGTTCCAGGAGCTCGACCCAACCGACGATCCCGTTCTCGTGGTCATCGGGATGGATGAAGTCGAGCGAGGACCGGCCGATGACGGCGTCCTCGGTCCAGCCGAACATCCGGGTGAACTCGGGGCTGATGGTCTGGATGACGCCGCTGACGTTGAGGCTGTATCGCGACTGGCGGGGGGCCGGATCGGTCGCCGCCGGGACGTCTGGAGCCGTCGGTCGACCGACGGTGACGACCGCAAGGAAGCAGCCGTGGGCCCGCTGGAGGTCGAAGATCTCGAGCCAGGCCTCCTCCGCCTCGCCGGCCAGCTTGATCGGCGCAGCTCCCCGACCGTGTCGTCTGGCGTGCTCGAACGCCACCACCGCCCGGCCCTGGCTCTCGGGGTCGATGTGATCGAGAGGTGAATCGCCGTCGAGAAGGCGTGCCGCGCACGGTTCGAACGCCGGCGGCAATGGGACCGATGAGCCACCGAGCGGATCGAAGGCGATGGCCCGGGCATCCGGCCTGCCCAGTAGGTCCACTAGTTCTGGTTCCGGGTCCACGTCGCGCCCTCGTCGAGGAATGGTTCAACACCGATCATCGGCAGTCGAGGGGCCGGGCTTTATCGGGCTGGGAACCGACCGCCAACGCCCGGAGACCGAATCCGGCGTTGTGTGGCCGAAAGTCACCAGATCGGCCACGGCATCAACTATGGTTACCGCCGGTTCGGGTACGGCACGGCGACGGTGACGAGCGGCATCTCTGGAACTTCGCTAGTATCCCTGCCAAATCGAAGGTCGATCCAACAAGAACCTTGACCTCCGAGGGGAAAACTTCTAGCATTCCGCGCCGAATCGGTTGGCGACGCCCCCTGCACGGCTATCCTAGTGAGGCCGTGCCTGCTCGCTTGTTCCATACCACCGAGAATTTTCGGTCTCCGGTCCAACGCGTTCCCGCACGGTTTCTTGCTACTTGTAGCCCTGCTCGTGCTCAAACTGTTGGTGGTGCCCCTTGCCTGCACGTACTGTCGCCCGCGATCGCTACTCCTTCGGCAATCTCGACGAAGCCCTGGAGCTTCCGGATCTGATTGCCGTCCAGCGGGACTCGTTCCGCTGGTTCCTGGAGAACGGCCTCGCAGATGCGTTCCAAGATATAAGTCCCATCAAGGACTTCACAGAGACTTTGCAACTGGAGTTGGAGTTCGATCCTCACGACGAGGATCTGAAGCCGTACCCCAAGTTCTCCGTCGAGGAGTGCAAAGAGAAGGACATGACCTACTCGGCCCCGATCTTCGTTCGGGCCCGTTTCATCAACGCCTCGACCGGCGAGATCAAGGAACAGACCGTCTTCATGGGTGATTTCCCCATGATGACCGACAACGGAACCTTCGTGATCAACGGCACCGAGCGTGTCGTGGTGTCCCAGCTGGTTCGTTCCCCCGGCGTCATCTTCCAGCCCGGTGAGCGGTTCCGGCTGCGGAACCTGGCCAAGCACCAGATGGTCACCGGGACCATCCACCCCTACCGGGGTGAGTGGATCGAATTCGATGTCGAGCAGAAGCCGGGCAAGGACCCCACCGCCGGTGTCCGCGTCGCCCGCAAGCGCCGCCTTTCGCTGTTCACCATGCTCCGGGCCCTTGGCTACGACGAGGAGAACGCTCCCGGTTTCCTCGAAGCCTTCGTCCGCCACTTCGAGTTCCTCGAAGGTCAGTGGGAGAAGGATCGCGAGATCTCACCCACACAGGACGAAGCCCTCATCGAGATCTACAAGCGGGCCCGCCCCGGCGAACCGCCAACCCTGGAAGCGGCCCGGACGTACCTCCGCAATGCCTTCTTCGAGTCCCGCCGCTACGACCTGAGCCGGGTCGGTCGCTACAAGCTCAACCGCAAGCTCGGCCCCGAGATCGAAAAGCTGGAGAAGCTGTTCCCGATGCTCGATCTCGACAAGCCCGAGATCGATCAACCGGTGCTGTCCCGCTGCGAGGTACTGGCCTCTGCCACCTACCTGTTGCATCTGATGATCGCCGAGCCGGGCTACCGCCTCGACGACCAGGACCACTTCGCCAATCGCCGGGTCCGCTCGGTCGGTGAGCTGATCCAGAACCAGGTCCGCATCGGCCTGTCCCGTATGGAGCGCGTGGTCCGGGAGCGGATGACCACCCAGGACGTCGAGGCCATCACCCCCCAGACGCTGATCAACATCAGGCCCGTGGTGGCGGCGATCAAGGAGTTCTTCGGAACCTCCCAGCTCTCGCAGTTCATGGACCAGGTCAACCCGCTGTCCGGGCTGACCCACCGCCGCAGGCTCTCGGCGCTCGGCCCGGGTGGGCTGTCCCGTGAGCGGGCCGGCTTCGAGGTCCGGGACGTGCACTTCAGCCACTACGGTCGGATGTGCCCCATCGAAACGCCGGAGGGCCCCAACATCGGGCTCATCGGCTACCTCTCCAGCTATGCCAGGGTCAACGCCTTCGGCTTCCTGGAAACCCCGTACCGCAAGGTCATCGACGGCAAGGTCACCGACGACGTCGTCTTCCTCACCGCCGATGAGGAGGAGGAATACGTCGTCGCCCAGGCCAACGCCAAGCTGAACCCCGACGGCACGTTCCGCGACGATCGGGTCCTGGCCAGGCGCTCGCCGCAGGCCGCCTCGCTTCGGGACCTCAAGCTCCAGCTCGAACGGGACGTCTTCTTCGGTGCCACCACCGAGATCTCGCAGGTCCCGGCCGACGAGGTCCAGATGATGGACGTGTCGCCAAAGCAGATCGTCTCGATCGGCACCGGGCTGATTCCGTTCCTGGAACACGACGACGCCAACCGGGCCCTCATGGGGGCCAACATGCAGCGTCAGGCCGTGCCTCTGCTCACCGCCGAGTCACCATATATAGGGACCGGCATCGAGCGCCGTGCCGCCTCGGATGCGGCGGACACCCTCATCGCCGACGACGACGGCCTGGTCACCGAGGCCGACGGTCGTCAGATCACCGTCGAGTACAAGTCCGGCAAGAAGATCCACCGGCTCCTCAAGTTCGACCGATCCAACCAGGACACCTGCATCAACCAGAAGCCCCGGGTCAAGGTCGGCGACACCGTGAGGAAAGGTGACCTGCTGGCCGACGGTCCCTCGACCGACAACGGCGAGCTGGCGCTCGGCAAGAACCTGGTCGTGGCCTTCATGCCATGGGAGGGCTACAACTTCGAGGACGCCATCATCCTGTCGGATCGCCTGGCCAAGGACGACGTTCTCACCTCGATCCACATCAAGGAACACGAGATCGACGCCCGCGACACCAAGCTCGGCCCGGAAGAGATCACCCGGGACATCCCGAACCTCTCCGAGGACATCCTGGCCGACCTCGACGAGCGAGGCATCGTTCGGGTCGGAGCCGACGTCGGCCCCGGCGACGTCCTGGTCGGCAAGGTCACCCCGAAGGGTGAAACCGAGCTGACCCCGGAGGAGCGGCTGCTGCGGGCCATCTTCGGCGAGAAAGCCCGCGAGGTGCGGGACACGTCGCTCAAGGTGCCCCACGGTGAGACCGGCAAGGTCATCGAGGTCAAGGTCTTCAACCGGGACGACAGCCACGAGCTGCCCCCCGGCGTCAACCAGCTGGTCCGGGTCTACGTGGCCCAGAAGCGCAAGATCTCCGTCGGCGACAAGCTGGCGGGCCGCCACGGCAACAAGGGTGTCATCTCCCGGATCATGCCGGTGGAGGACATGCCATACATGGAAGACGGCACACCGGTCGACATCATCTTGAATCCGCTCGGCGTCCCGTCCCGCATGAACGTGGGCCAGGTGCTCGAGTCCCACCTCGGCTACGCCGCCCGTTGGGGCTGGAGCGTCGACGGTGAGTCGGTCGGCGAGGCGCCGATCCGGGGCACCGAGACCAAAACCCGCCCCTTCACCACCCCGTCGACCCTGGTGGCGACGCCGGTGTTCGATGGTGCCAAGTGGGACGAGACCGAGTTGGCCGGCGACAAGCCCACCATCCAGTCGATCTTCGAAAACCTCAACCCGGAGACGGTCGACGGCGACCGTCTGATCGGCACCGACGGCAAGGCCACGCTCTACGACGGCCGCACCGGTCAGGCGTTCGACAACCCGATCATGGTCGGGATCATGTACATCCTGAAGCTGTCCCACCTGGTGGACGACAAGATCCACGCCCGCTCCACCGGCCCGTACTCCATGATCACCCAGCAGCCGCTCGGTGGTAAGGCCCAGTTCGGTGGTCAGCGATTCGGTGAGATGGAAGTGTGGGCCCTCGAGGCCTACGGCGCGGCCTACTGCCTGCAGGAGCTGCTGACCATCAAGTCCGACGACGTGCTCGGACGGGTCAAGGTCTACGAGGCCATCGTCAAGGGGGAGAACATCCCCGAGCCGGGCATCCCCGAGAGCTTCAAGGTGCTCATCAAGGAGATGCAGGCCCTGTGCCTCAACGTCGAGGTGCTGGCCGAGGACGGAAACGAAATCGAGATGCGGGAGCTCGACGATGAGCTGTTCCGCACCGCGGAGGAATTGGGGATCGACCTGAGTCGCCCCGAACGAGGATCAGATGAAGACGATGCCGCCCGCGCTGCCGGCGTGCGGAACTAGGAGACGAGATGCTTGACGTAAACGACTTCGATCAGCTGAAGATCTCCCTGGCCACCGCCGGCTCGATCCGTACGTGGTCGAACGGTGAGGTCAAGAAGCCGGAAACCATCAACTATCGAACCCTCAAGCCGGAAAAGGACGGGCTCTTCTGCGAGAAGATCTTCGGCCCGACCAAGGACTGGGAGTGTGCCTGCGGCAAGTACAAGCGGGTCCGGTTCAAGGGCATCATCTGTGAGCGCTGCGGCGTCGAGGTGACCCGCTCCAAGGTTCGGCGGGAGCGCATGGGCCACATCGAGCTGGCCGCCCCCTGCGTGCACATCTGGTACCTCCGTGGTACCCGGTCGTGGCTGGCCTACCTGCTGATGGGTACCGAGCCCCGTGAGGAGCTCAAGGCCAAGCAGCTGGAGAAGGTCATCTACTTCGCCGCCAACCTGGTGACCTGGGTCGACGACGAGAAGCGGGACAAGGACCTGCCGAACCTCGAGGCCGAGGTGCTGGCCGAGAAGGAGACCATCAACAAGGAGATGGAGCTCCGCCTGGCCGAGCAGCACGAGGAGCTCGAAGAAGAGATCAAGCAGATGGAGGCCGACGCGGCCAAGGACACCGAGATCCGGGCCCGCCAACGCGCCTTCGAAAAAGAACTGGCGATGACCCGCGAGCAGTACGAGATGGAGATCGACGTACTCGATCGGGCCTGGGACGAGTTCAAGGAGCTGTTCCCCCGCAAGATCCTCGAAGACGAGCTGTTGTGGCGGGAAATGGCCGACCGCTTCGGCGACTACTTCGAGGGCGGCATGGGGGCAGACGCCATCGCCCAGCTGATCGACCGGATCGACTTCGACGACGAGGAGATCAAGCTTCGGGCGGCCATCGAGCCCGAGGACGGCGTCAAGCCGCTGTCGGCCCAGCGCAAGCAGAAGGCCATCAAGCGGCTCAAGATCGTCACCGCTTTCAATCGGCGCGACGAGAACGGCAACCGATCGAACGACCCCCGGGCCATGATCCTCGACGTCGTTCCGGTGATCCCACCGGAGCTGCGGCCGATGGTCCAGCTCGACGGTGGACGATTCGCCACCTCCGACCTCAACGATCTGTACCGCAGGGTCATCAACCGGAACAACCGGTTGAAGCGGCTCTTGGATCTCGGTGCGCCGGAGATCATCGTCAACAACGAGAAGCGCATGCTCCAGGAGGCGGTCGACGCCCTGTTCGACAACGGTCGCCGTGGGCGCCCGGTCACCGGCCCCGGTAGCCGGCCCCTCAAGAGCCTGAGCGACATGCTGAAGGGCAAGCAGGGCCGGTTCCGCCAGAACCTGCTTGGCAAGCGGGTCGACTACTCCGGCCGCTCGGTCATCGTCGTCGGCCCGACCCTCAAGTTCCACCAGTGCGGCCTGCCGAAGATCATGGCTCTCGAGCTGTTCAAGCCGTTCGTCATGAAGCGGCTGGTCGACCAGGAGCTGGCCCAGAACATCAAGTCGGCCAAGCGCATGGTCGAGCGGCGCCGCCCCCAGGTGTGGGAGGTGCTCGAAGACGTCATCCAGGAGCATCCGGTCATGCTGAACCGGGCCCCGACGCTGCACCGACTCGGGATCCAGGCCTTCGAGCCGGTTCTGGTGGAGGGCAAGGCCATCCAGATCCACCCGCTGGTCTGCACCGCCTTCAACGCCGACTTCGACGGCGACCAGATGGCGGTCCACCTGCCGCTGTCGGCCGAGGCCCAGGCCGAGGCCCGGGTGCTGATGCTGTCGGCCAACAACGTGTTGTCACCGGCGCACGGCCGCCCGCTGGTCACCCCGACCCAGGACATGGTCATCGGTGTGTTCTATCTCACCGAGGGTGTCGAAGCCGAGAAGGGTGGCGGTACCTATCGCAACGTGGCCGATGTGGAACGGGCCTACGAGTCCGGACACATCGAGCTCCATGCGCCGATATCGTTCCGCCATCCCGATCTGCTGATCTCCCCGGCGAACGGTCAGGCCGCGGAGTACGAGCCGACCACCGCCGGTCGGGTCCTGTTCAACGAGGCGCTGCCCGAGGGCTTCGCCTACGTGAACAAGGTCATCAAGAAGCGGGACATCGGCGAGATCGTCGACGAGCTGGCCAGCGGGTACCCCAAGGCCGAAGTCGGCGCCAGCCTGGACCGGATCAAGGACCTGGCATTCCACTTCGCGGCAAAGTCCGGCCTGACGGTGTCGATCGACGACGTCCAGACCCCGGTCGAGAAGAAGGGCATCCTGGATGCTCACGAGCTCGAGGCGGAAAAGATCGAAGGCCAGTTCCGCAAGGGCATCATCACCGATGGTGAGCGTCGCCAGAAGGAAGTGGAGATCTGGACATCGGCCACCGACGAGGTTCGGGAGGCCATGGAGGTCAACCTTCGCTCGAAGCAGTTCAACCCGATCGACATGATGGTCGGCTCCGGGGCTCGTGGCAACATGATGCAGGTCCGCCAGATCGCCGGTATGCGCGGCCTGGTGGCAAACCCTCGTGGCGACATGATCCCCCGCCCGATCAAGTCGAACTTCCGTGAAGGCCTCACCATGTTGGAGTACTTCATCTCCACCCCTGGTGCCCGCAAGGGGCTGGTCGACACTGCGCTTCGTACTGCGGACTCCGGCTACCTGACTCGGCGTCTGGTCGACGTCGCCCAGGAAGTGATCATCAACGATCGAGATCCCTTCGAGGAGGGTCGCCCGGTTCGCGGCCTGTTCCTGGAGGACATCAAGCCGGACGGCTACTACCACAAGGACACCGGCGAGGCCTCGGATCCGACCGATCCCGACGCCCGCATGGTTCGGACCTACCTCGAGACCAGGCTCTACAGCCGGGTCCTGGCCGACGACGTGACCCTGGCCGACGGCTCGGTCATCCCCCGGGGCACGATGATTCGGGAAGAGGAGATGGAGGCGATGCGGGATGACCCCGAGGTCACCCGGGTTCGTGTCCTGTCGCCGCTCACCGACGACTCTCCGGTCGGTATCACCGGCGCCAGCTACGGCATGTCGCTGGCAACCGGGATCGAGATCGAGGTTGGCGAAGCGGTCGGTGTGATCGCCGCCCAGTCGATCGGTGAGCCGGGAACCCAGCTCACGATGCGCACCTTCCACACCGGCGGCGTGGCCGGTGGCGCCGACATCGCAGGCGGCTTGCCCCGTGTGGTCGAGCTGTTCGAGGCCCGCAGCCCCAAGGGCAAGGCCACCCTGGCTCGGATCTCCGGTGTCGTTCGGATCGCCGAGGACGAAGGCAAGGGCAAGGTCGTGACCGTGGTGGCCGATGACGGCACCGAGGACGACTACACCATCCCGCTGGCCGCTCGACTGGAAGTCGTCGAAGGTCAGGAGATCACCGCAGGCGACGCCATCGTCGACGGTCCCCGGGACCCCAAGGAATTGCTGGAGATCCGGGGTATCCGTGAGACCCAGCAGTACCTGGTGGAGGAGGTCCAGAAGGTCTACCGGGATCAGGGTGTGTCGATCCACGACAAGCACATCGAGCTGATCGTTCGGCAGATGACAAGACGAGTCGCCATTCAGGAGCCCGGCGATTCCGATTTCCTGCCCGGCGAGCGCTGCGATCAGTGGCAGTTCGCCGATGTGAACAAACGGCTGGTGACCGAAGGCCAGAAGCCGGCCGAGGGTCGTCCCGAAATCATGGGTATCACCAAAGCGTCGCTGGCCACCGATTCGTGGCTGTCGGCGGCGTCGTTCCAGGAGACCACCCGGGTGCTGACCGAGGCCGCCATCGAGGGCAAGTCCGATGGCATGATCGGTCTCAAGGAGAACATCATCATCGGGAAGCTCATCCCGGCCGGAACCGGCCTGATGCGGCACCGGGACCTGAAACCCTATGCTCCCGACTACCGTCCGATGTCGTTCTACTCATCGGAGGGCGAGGAGCAGGATCCGGCCAAGTGGCTGGCATCGATCGGTGCCGAACAGGCGGCCGAGGTCACCGCCCTGCCGACGGTCCCGGCCCCGGACGAAATCGGCTAGGAACGCACCACCAGGGACGCAGTGCAGGTGGATGCCCGGGTCGGTGGTCGATGAGATCCCCGGCCCGGGCATCGCCCGTTTTGCCCGAGCTGTGAGCGTCGTGAGCGTGACAACCGACATGGTCGGGGCGCGCTGGGCGACGGCCCGGAACCGCCTACGCTGGTCTGCGGTCTGCTGAGGCGGCGCCGGCCGCCACATAACGAACGGGATCGAGACGCAGTGCAGCAACAGGGTCGGCATCAGGCGGCGATCGGCGGTGGGCGATGACGCCCGAGACGGTCACACTGTTTCTGGCCATGTTGGCCGTTGTGGCCGCAGGGCTGACCGTTGCCATCGTGATCTCCTGGGCCCTCGGCGACCGGTTCGGGCTCCTGGCCCAGCTCAGGCCGGTGGCGTTGGAGCTTGCCGCCGCCGTGGCCGTCACCGCCACCGTCGGCTCTCTGTACCTCTCGGAGGGCGCCGGCTACGAGCCGTGCCGGCTGTGCTGGGTACAGCGGGCGTTCATGTACCCGGCGGCGGTCCTGTTGGTCGCGGCACTGGTCACCAGGTCACGTTGGCCTGCGATGATCGCAGCAGTACTGGCCGCCTTCGGCTTTCCGGTCTCGGTCTTCCACCGGATCGATCAGGCTGCGGGAGGGATCGGATCGTTCTGCGAGCTGGACAACCCCTGCAGCTCACGGTGGGTCGAACACTTCGGATTCGTGACGATTCCGACGATGGCGGCTGCCGGATTTGCCGCTGTTGTGGCTCTCGTGGCCATCTGGTTGGAACCCGGGGCCGAGCCTGATTTGATCGAACAAGGGATGGCCGCCAGGCCACGAACCCATCGGAGTTGAACCATGGCACAGACGAACAGCAAACCGAAGTCGCCCAGCAAGCCCAGTGGGGCCGGCCTCAACAGCGGCGCCCCCAACAACAGGGTGTTCGTCCTCAGCATCATCGGCATCGTCGTCCTGGGCCTGGCCGCAGTGGCCTATCTCGCCTCCACCAGAACAGCTGGCGAATCGACTGCCTCCCGGGCCACCGACGGCTCCGAGACCGCGGCGGTGACCACCGAGGGCGAAACGTTGACCCGTTTGCCCGAAGACGTACGGGTCTCCGATGAGACCACCGATCCGGACTTCGGCCAGGTGGCGCCGACCCTCACCGGGACCGGGTTCGACGGTGGCGAGGTGACCATCGGCGCCGACGGCTCCCCGAAGGCGGTCTACTTCCTGGCCCACTGGTGCCCTCACTGCCAGGATGAGGTGCCGCTGGTGCAACAGCTGGTCGAAGACGGGCGGGTGCCGGAAGGTCTCGAGATCTACGGCGTTTCGACCGCTGTCAACTCCGGGCAGGGCAACTACCCGCCGTCGGCCTGGTTCGATCGGGAGGGCTTCACCCCGACGGTTGTCCGTGACGACGCAGATTCATCGGCCTATCAGGCGTTCGGGGGCGGCGGCTTCCCCTATGTGGTGTACCTCGACGGCGAGAACCGGGTGGTTGCCCGTTCCTCCGGCAGCCTCGATGCCGACACGATCGAGCAGCTGTGGGCGCTCACCGCAAGCCAAGGTTGATCGGCCAATCGGCCGATTGGGCCGAGGCCATGCAAATTCGTTTGAACTGTGCAAGTCTCTAGTTCCGGCTGGGTCGCCGCGGTCGGGTGGCCCGCCTGCGGTTCCGTCGTCGGGCCGGAGACACTCATCAGATGATCGAGAGAAAGAGAAGGGGAAACCTGTGCACGTCGAAATGACGGTGAACGGACAGGTGCGCTCGGCCGATGTCGAGCCTCGCACGCTGTTGGTCCATTTCCTACGCGACGACTTGGGCCTCACCGGCACCAACATCGGTTGCGATACATCGTCCTGCGGAGCCTGCACGATCCACGTCGGTGGTGAATCGGTCAAGGCGTGCACCATGCTGGCGGTCCAGGCCCGCGGCCAGGAGATCACCACCATCGAAGGCATGGCGACGAACGGCAGCGACGGCGACGTCGCCCTGCACCCGATGCAGCAGGCGTTCATGGAATGCCACGGCCTGCAATGCGGCTACTGCACCCCGGGCATGGTGATGGCGGCCACGTCGCTGCTGAACGAGAACCCGAAGCCAACCGAAACCGAGGTCCGCGAGGGCCTGGAAGGCAACCTCTGCCGCTGCACCGGCTACCACAACATCGTGAAATCGGTCCTTCAGGCCGCAGGAGGTGCGAAGTGAATCGCTGCATCGGCCGGCTTGCCGGCCACCACAACAGCTTCAGCAGTGTCAAATCGGTCCTTCAGGCCGCAGGAGGTGGCACGCAATGACCGTCATGGGCACGCCCCGACTTCGCAAAGAGGATCCGAAACTGCTCACCGGCGAGGGCAAGTACGTCGACGACATCCATGCCGCCGGCGAGCTGTGGATGGGCATGGTCCGCAGCCCCATGGCCCACGCCACGATCCGCAAGATCGACAAGTCCGCGGCAGAAGCCATGGACGGCGTCCACGCCGTCTACACCGGCGCCGAGCTCAACGAGATGGGTCTGTGGGCGGCACCGCTGCCATGTGCCTGGCCGGTCACCGAAGACATGGTCAACCCACCCCACTACCCGGTGGCGGCCACCGAGGTCCATCACGTTGGCGAGATCGTGGCCGTGGTCCTGGCCGACAGCCGCTACGGAGCGGCAGACGCAGCCGAACTGGTCGAGGTCGACTACGACATCCTGCCGGTGGTGGCCTCGGTGGCCGCGGCACGGGATGGCAGCGACACCGCCCACTCCGATCTGGACAGCAACAAGGCCTACCATTGGCCGTTGATCCCCGATCCCGATGCACTGGACGCGGCATTCGCCTCGGCGGTCCACACCGTGAAGGCGGAATTCGTTCAGCAGCGGCTGATTCCGTCGGCCATGGAGCCCCGGGGTGTGCTGGCCATTCCGTCCCCGGCCGGTGGTGAGATCACCCTCTACAGCGCCACCCAGGTCCCCCACATCCTGAAGGTGATGATCGCCGCCACCACCGGGCTGCCGGAGGGCAAGTTGCGGATCATCGCCCCCGCGGTCGGCGGTGGGTTCGGCGCCAAGCTCAACATCAACCCGGACGAGATCCTGGCCGTCACCCTGGCCCACAAGCTGGCGAAGCCGGTCCGCTGGACCGAAGGTCGTTCCGAGGCGGCATTCTCCACCCACCAGGGTCGGGGCCAGCTCCAGACCATCGAGTTGGCGGCCGATGCCGACGGCAAGCTCACCGGTGTCCGGGTCCACCTCGACGCCGACATGGGCGCCTACATGATGCTGATCACGCCAGGTGTGCCGCTGCTCGGGAGCTTCCTGTACACCGGGGTCTACGACGTGCCGGCGTTCGGCTTCACCTGCGACGGTTACTTCACCAACCTCACGCCCGACCGACGCCTACCGGGGCGCCGGCCGACCGGAGGCCAGCTACGCCATCGAGCGGGCCATGGACATGCTGGCCGCCGAGATCGGCGTCGGACCCGATGAGATCCGACGCCGCAACTACCTGGCCGGGGGAGCGGCGTTCGAGAACCTGGAGACGGCGTCCACGTTGGTGTTCGACTCCGGCAACTACAGCCCCAACCTCGATGCCGCACTGGAGCGGGCGGACTATGCGGGCCTTCGAGCGGACCAGCAGGCCCGGCGGGACGCGGGAAGCACCAAACATCTCGGCATCGGACTGTGCACCTATGTGGAGATCTGCGGCCTGGCACCCAGCCGGGCCCTCGGTGGCCTCAACTACGGAGCCGGCGGCTGGGAGCACGCAGTGGTGCGGTTCCTGCCCACCGGCAAGGTCGAAGTGGTCAGCGGCTCCACGCCGCACGGCCAGGGCCACGAGACCTCCTGGTCGATGATCGTTGCCGACAAGCTCGGCGTCGATCCCGACGACGTGACCGTGCTCCACTCCGACACCGCCATCAGCCCGCTGGGGCTCGACACCTACGGTTCACGGTCGTTGGCCGTCGGCGGGGTGGCGATCGCCATGGCCTGCGACAAGGTCATCGACAAGGCCAGGGAGATCGCGGCCCACCAGTTGGAGGCCAATCCCGACGACCTCGAGTTCGCAAACGGCACCTTCGCCGTCAAGGGCTCGCCGGACAAGACGATGCCGATCCAGGGAGTGGCATTCGGAGCCTTCACCGCCCACAACCTGCCGGACGGGATGGAGCCGAACCTGCAGGAGCAGGTGAGCTTCGACCCGCCGAACTTCGCCTTCCCCTTCGGAACCCATGTGGCGGTGGTCGAGGTCGACGAGGAGACCGGCAACGTCGAACTGCTGGACTACATCGCAGTCGACGACTGCGGCAACCAGGTCAACCCGATGATCGTCGAGGGTCAGATCCACGGCGGCATCATCCAGGGGGTGGCCCAGGCGCTGTGGGAGGGTGCGGCGTTCGACGAGGACGGCAACTGCAAGAACCCCTCGTTCCTCGACTACCTGGTGCCATCGGCAGCCGACGTGCCGAGTCTCAAGGTCGGTTCGACCACCACACCGAGCACCAGCAATCCGCTGGGGGTCAAGGGGGTCGGCGAGGCAGGCACCATTGGCTCGGCGGCGGCGGTGATCAATGCCGTGTGCGATGCCCTGTCGCCGATGGGGATCACGGACATGCCGATGCCGGCAACGCCGGCCACGGTGTGGAAAGCGATTCAGAGAGCGAAGAACGGAACCGGAGGCGGTCAATGATTCCCTCACCATTCGACTACGTCGAGGCCGACTCGGCCGATGCGGCCATCGCTGCACTCACCGAGCACGGCGACGAGGCCAAGCTCATCGCCGGAGGGCACAGCCTGATTCCGCTGATGCGGTTCCGACTGGCCAACCCGTCGGTGCTGATCGACATCGGCCGGATCGCCGATCTCGACTACATCAACGCCGCAGACGACCACATCGCCATCGGCGCCCTGACCCGCCACCACACGGTGGAGAACAGCGAGGTGCTGAAGGCCCAGGTTCCGCTGCTGGCCCACGTGGCGTCGCAGGTCGGCGATCCGTCGGTCCGGCACCGGGGCACCATCGGCGGCTCGATCGCCCACGGCGATCCGGCGTCGGATCTGCCTGCGGCGTTGCTGGCGCTGGGAGGATCGGTGATCGTCCGGGGGCCGGGCGGTCAGCGGGAGATCGCCGCCGGCGATCTGTTCACCGGCTTCCTCGAAACCGCGGTTGCGGCGGACGAGATGATCACCGAGATCCGGGTTCCCAAGGTCCCGGACGCCGGTTGGTCCTATCAGAAGTTCAACCGCCGGGCCCAGGACTGGGCCATCGTCGGGGTCGCCGTTGTCCAGAACGGCTCGACCGGGGTGTCGCTGGTCAACATGGGGCCGACCCCGATGCTGGCCACCGCGGTGCAGGATGCGCTGGCCTCAGGGGCCGACATCGACGCCGCAGCCGCGGTCGCGGCCCAGGGCACCTCCCCGCCCGAGGACCTCAACGGCGACGTCGAATACCGGACCCACCTGGCCCAGGTATTGGTCAAGCGAGCGTTGACCGAGGCGGCCGGCTGAGCGCTGGACCGACCGGCTGCACGCCGGGGAACGCCGGGGTCGGCCAAGGCCCTAGCTGTTCAAGAAGTTCAGCGGCAGGCCGGGGCAGTGCCACTCGTGAGCCATCAGGGTGCCGAACGCCGAGGCGGTGATGAAGGCCGTCGACAGCTCGGGCCCACCGAAACACAGGTTGGTGACCATCGGGTCGCCGGGGACCGGGACCACTGCCCGCAGGGAACCGTCGGGGGCGAAGGCGGTGACCGCGCCGGTACCGAGCGTGGCCACACAGACGTTGCCCTCGCTGTCCACCGCCAGCGAGTCGACCCGACCGTCGCCGGGGACCACACCGAGCAGCGTCGAGGGCGTCCCGGCCGACGACGCCAGCTGCGGCCCCTCGATCGCCACCACTCCCGGCTCGGCCAGCGCCCAATACCGAACCCGGCCGGTCATCGTCTCGGCATAGTACAGGCGATCCTCGTCCGGTGAGAGCCCGACCCCGTTCGGGGTGATCAGCGGGCGAACCACGGTGCGGATCGACGATCCGTCCGGCGTGGCGTAGTAGATGGCCCCTCGGTCGAACTCCCGCTCCCGACCCTTGCCGAGATCGGTGAAGTAGAAGCCGCCGGCCCGGTCGAACACGAGGTCGTTCGGTCCTTTCAGCGGCCAACCGTCGCACTCGCGGTAGAGGACGTCGACCTGGCCGGTGTCGAGATCGACTCGTTGGATCGACCCGCCGACATAGTCGTCGGCCTGCAGGCCCGGCAGCAGCATCCCGTCGACCCGGCGCCAGGTGAAGCCCCCGTTGTTGCAGATGTAGACCGCCCCGTCCGGCCCGATGGCGGCCCCGTTGGGGCCCCCACCACAATCTGCGACCACCTCCACCGTCCCATCGGGGTGGACCCGGCTCAGCGTGCCCCGCTCGATCTCGACCAGCAGGACCGAGCCGTCGTCCATGGCGATGGGGCCCTCGGGGAATCGTAGACCGTCGGTGATCATTCGCATGGCCAATGTGTCTACTACGGATGAAGCTCGGCCGGTACTCCACCGGCCGAGCCGTCACCGATCCGGCGGATCCTCTAGGTGGAGGCCTCGCCGTCGCCCCCGCCCGCCCCGGCATCGGCGGGAGCGTTGCTGTGGGTCTCACCGTCGATGGCATCCAATTGGGTCCTGTCGATCGGTGCGCCTGCGGTGTTTCGCCAGTTGCTGGGCTCGACCGGTTCCAGGCTCGGGTCGAAGTCGGGATCCTCGTTGACCACGATGGCGGTCACCATGCCGAACATGCCCTCTTCCCGCTCGACGTGGCTGAGGATGTGGCAGTGCCAGACCCAGGTGCCGGCGTCGAGCGCCTTGAACAGCACGGTGTAGCGCTCACCGGGGGCCACGTTCAGGGTGTCGACCCAGTACGGCTGATCCAGTGGGATGCCGTCCTTGGCGTACACCAGCTGCGGGAACTGGTGGAGGTGCATCGGATGGATCTGCAGTCCCTCGTTGTAGTACGTGACGCTGGCCCAGTCGCCCTGGTCCAGCACCAGCGGCTCGGTGGCGGGAAAGCTCTTGCCGTTGAGGCTGAGGCCGATGGTGCCGGCGTCGTTGAGGATCATCGGCATGTCGACCGCCAGATCGATCTCGTCGGGAATGGTCACCCCGCTGAAGGTCTGTCCGTAGGGGATGGGGTTCTCGCCGACCCGAAAGACGCCGAACATGCCGTTGACCACCTGGAGCTGGGCGTGGTTGTGGGCGTGGTACATCCCGATGGCGTCCTCGTCCACCACGAACTCGTAGGTGAAGGTGCCGCCGTTCGGCTCTATCAGGTCCTGGGTGTAGGGGGCGACACCGTCCTGATCGTTCGGAGTGTGAACACCGTGCCAGTGGATGTCGGTGCCAAGCGGCAGGTTGTTGACCACCCTGACCTGGACCTTGTCACCCCGGTCGAGCAGGATCTGCGGTGCCGGAACCACACCGTTGTAGGTCCAAGCCTCGACGAGGCGGCCGGGCTCGATCTCCCACTCGACGATCTCGGCCGTCAGGTCGAACACCTTGGTGCCGTCGGACAGGATCTCGGTCGGTTCCAGGATCGGGTTGCCTTTGCCTTCGGTCTCGGCCGGGAAGGCCAGCATCGATTCGGTCATGGCCCGGTCCATGGCCGCGAAGTCCATCTCGCCGTTGCCGCCGCCCGCCGCTGCGGCAGCGTCTGCCGTCACGCCGTCGCCGGTGACGGTCAAGGTGTTGACCATGCCGGACGACTCGTGGCCGTCGATGTCGCAGAACATCTGGTAGACACCCGGTTCGAGCTCACCGAGGGCCAGTTCCACCGTTCCACCGGGTCCGACGTTCGGGCTCACGATGCCGAGCTCCTTGATGCCGACGTTGTGCTCGAGCGAGCCGTCGTTTGCGATCCTGAGGGTGACGTCGCCGGCCGGCACGGTGAGGTTGCCGGTGATCGAGTACTCCCTGGTGCTGACATCGATGGTCGAGCTGATGGTCTCGGGTGCCGGATCGCCGAGGGCCACCAGGCCGATGATCAAGCCGACGAACCCGATCATCCCGATGGTCATGGCACCCAGGATGAAGCCCAGCACCCACCTCGGACCGACCTGTTGTTGCCCGGCACCGTTGGCCGAGTAGCCGGATGGGGAGGTGTTGGCCGGTGAGGTCTTCGAACCGGTGGCGGTCATCGTAGGACCGGACGCGAGATGTCGTGGTGGATGGTGCGGGGCATGGGTGTCTCCTGGGAAATTGACGCGGCCGGACCAGTCAAATCGGGTCGGCCGGTGCGGCGTCAGGGTCAAAGGTCCCATGCTGTCATGACGGCGCCGGGCGCCGGCGGACCGTCGAGCGCCCGCCGAGGGCAGCAAACGCGGCCGGAGGTCCGGGCGGGGCAGGGGCCGAACCTTACGCTGTAGGTGTCGACATCCGACGAAGCCATTAAGCTACCCGGAGATCGTTCGTGGGCTCACTCCCGGGGAGAGGTAGGGGTGGGCCCACGAACGGTCAACTCCGTTTTGGGCCCGGGTTGGTTTGTGTCCGGACGGCGCTGATTGGGGCCGCACCCGGTCACGGCGAGTACCCTGATTTGTTGTGAGTGACGACAACATGCCAAAGTCGGTTGACGACGTTCTCCAGGCCCTCGGCGAGCACGAGTACCTGGCCGACGAAGGCCTGGCCACCGCCGTCTTCCTGTCGCTGGAGCTGCGGCGGCCGCTGTTTCTGGAGGGTGAGGCCGGGGTCGGCAAGACAGAGGTGGCCAAGGTCCTCTCCCGCTGGCTCGGTGGTCCGCTGATCAGGCTCCAGTGCTATGAGGGGATCGACTCGGCCCAGGCGGTCTACGAGTGGGACTATGCCCGCCAGCTCCTCCATCTCCGCACCAGTGAGGCAACCGGTCAGGCCAGCGGCGCCAACACCGCAGACCTCGAATCGGAGCTCTACGATCCCCGGTTCCTGATTCGTCGGCCGCTGCTGGAAGCGCTCAGCCCCAGCGACGGGCCGCCGCCGGTGCTGCTGATCGACGAGGTCGACAGGGCGGACGACGAGTTCGAGGCCTTCCTCCTGGAAGCGCTGTCCGACTACAGCATCACGGTGCCAGAGCTCGGTACCATCAAGGCCGAGGACCCACCTTTCGTGGTGCTGACCTCCAACCGGACCCGCGACGTGCACGATGCCCTCAAGCGCCGCTGCCTCTACCACTGGGTCGAGCATCCCGATTTCGACCGCGAGGTGGAGATCGTCAAGCTTCGGGCCCCCGGTGTCGGTGACCCGCTGGCCCGCCAGGTCGCGGCCGCCACCGAGGCCATGCGGGGGTTCGGCCTGTACAAGCCGCCCGGTGTTGCCGAGAGCATCGATTGGGCCCTCTCCCTGGCCGCCCTCGGTCGGGAGCAGATCGACGAGTCCTCGGTCGAGTCGACCCTGGGCTCGGTACTCAAGTACCGCGAGGACCAGCAGCGGGTATCGGAGAAGGGCCTGGCGGAGATGGTCCGCAATGCGGTGCTGCGTGGAGGTGGTGGTTGAGCGACGGGGATGCCACGGCGGGCCCCACGGTCGACGCCGGGACGCCACCCGATGGTGAGCGTCTGGCCGTCGGCTTCTGCCGCGTGCTGCGTCTGGCCGGGCTGAAACTGCCGGCCACGGCCACGATCAACTTCACCGAGGCGCTCGGTCTGGTGGGGATCGAGGATCGGGGAGCCGTCTACTGGGCCGGCCGGGCCACCCTGATACACCGACCCGAGGATCTCAACCTCTACGACAGGGTCTTTGCCGCATACTGGGAGCAGCGCATCGGCGAGTCGATATCGGTGGAGGGCACCCCACCCCCGGTGACTCTGGCCCTCGACATCGCCGACGACGACGGCGGCGAGGAGCACGAACCGGCGGGCGACATACAGCCGGTCCGATTCAGCAGCACCGAGGTGCTCACCAACAAGGACTTCGCCGAGTGCAGCCGCGAGGAGCTGGCCGAGCTGACCCGGCTGATGTCCCGACTGCGGTTCACCACCCATCGTCGCCTCAGCAGGCGCTACGTCCCGGTGAAGGGCATCGGCGATCGCCCCGACCTCCGCCGCACCGTCCGCTGGGCCCTGCGGCATCAGGGGGAACCGGTCAAGCGGGCCTACTCCGGCCCGGCCACCCGGCCCCGGCGGCTGGTGCTGGTGGTCGACGTCTCGGGATCGATGGAGAGCTACGCCAGGGCGCTCATCCGGTTCGCCCACGCCGCGGTGGTGGCCCGCAGCAAGGTCGAGGTGTTCGTGCTCGGCACCAGGCTGACCAGGTTGACCAGGCATCTCACCAGTCGGGACCCCGATTCGGCCATTCGGACCGCCATGCCGCAGGTCAAGGACTGGGCCGGCGGTACCCGCCTCGGCGACGGCATTCGGGAATTCAACAACGAATGGGCCATTCGAGGTATGGGCCGGGGATCGATCGTCGTCATCCTCAGCGACGGTTGGGACCGGGGCGATCCGGCAGTCCTGGGGTCGGAGATGGAACGGTTGCACCGGGTGACCAACCAGCTGATCTGGGTCAATCCCTTGAAGGCCACGCCGGGCTACGCGCCCCTGGCCGCCGGCATGGCCGCCGCCCTGCCCCACCTCGATCTGTTCGTCGAGGGTCACTCCTTTGCCTCACTGGAACAGCTGGCCACCATCCTGGCCGGTGCCGACCGCCAGGTCATGCGATGAGCGGGGCATCACCACCGTCCTCACCCCCCGAGTTCGGTTGGCAACCCCCGACCGGACCGCCGATCCTGGGCCAGCCACCTGTTTCACCCGGTCCTGCCATCGGGCTTTCCCACATCACCGCCACCGCCACCGCCCCTCGGTGATCAGCCGAGGGTGACGGGGCCTCCCGCCATGGTCGCCCCCGAGCCGGACCCCGGGGCACGGCCACAGAAGATCCGTCCCTGGTGGGGCATGGGTGATGTGCTGTTGGTGGTGCCGATCATGGGGCTGGTCTTCATGGTCAGCTTCGCCATCTGGGCCATCCTGGCCGCGGTGGAGGGCATCGACTTCGCAGACATCGGCTCGTCGGAATCGGCCGATCTGCCGGCATCGATCGTCGTCGTGCCCACCCTGATCCAACAACTGGCCTGGTTCGGCTGGCCGTTCGTCGTTTCGAGGTGGAAGGGCCTCGGTTCGGCCTCCGACTGGGGCTGGTCGTTCAAGCCGGTCGACATCGGCATCGGCGCCGGCACCGCCATGATCGCCATGTTCGCCGCCGGCCTGGTTGCCGCTGGGACCAGTGCCCTGATCGGCCTGGAGGACCAGACCCTGGCGGAGAACACGCGTTCCTCACCGACCTGGAAGGCTCGCCGTGGCTCTATGCACTGCTGTTCGTGGTGGTGATAGGAGCGCCGTTCAGCGAGGAGCTGCTGTTCCGGGGCCTGGTCCTGCGATCGGTCCAGAAGCGATGGGGCACGGTTGCCGGGGTCATCGGATCGCTGGTGTTGTTCGTACCGGTCCACCTGGCCGACGGTGGGGTGTTCAGCGACGGCCAGATCGTCTTGTGGTTGTCGATCGCCACACTCGGCACCGCGCTGGCCATCGCCGCGGTGGTGACCGAACGGCTGGCGGCACCGATCATCGCCCACGTGATCATCAACGGTCTCGCTTCGGCCGGGGCGCTGGGGTACTTCGACCGGTTCACCGAGAATCTGCCAACCTGACCGCTTGTCCGCTTCTCCACTTGTCCGCCCGACCCGTCCGGCCGGTCGGCAACCGGCCGGCGCCACCACGCCAGGAGCGGCCCGTCATGGCAAGCTGGTGGTGGTCGCCGCAGCAGGCTAGCTTCGGCGTCCATGAGTGAAGACGCCCAGAGCTCCAACCCCGAGCGATACCAGCAGTTCCCAGGCCTCAGAATCGATCGGCCCGAGCCCGGCATCCTGCGGATCGTCCTCGACACGCCTGGCAGGTTGAACTCGGTCGACGCCGTCAAGCACGCCAACCTGGCCGACGTGTGGACCGTCATCAATCGGGATCCGGAGACCAAGGTCGTCGTCGTCCACGGCGCGGGCGGGGCGTTCTCCTCCGGTGGCGACATGGACATGATCGAACAGATCGTTGCCGATCCCGAAGTCAGGGCCGAGACGTTCCGGGAAGCCCGGGACCTGGTCTACAACATGATCAACTGCTCGAAGCCGATCGTCTCCGGTATCGAGAAGGTGGCGGTCGGCGCCGGCCTCGCCACCGCCCTGATGGCGGACATCTCGGTCTGTGGCCGGTCGACCAAGATCATCGACGGACACACGAAGCTCGGCGTGGCGGCCGGTGATCATGCGGTGATCATCTGGCCCCTGTTGTGCGGTATGGCCAGGGCCAAATACTACCTGCTGACATGCGAATCACTGAGCGGCGAAGAGGCGGAGCGGATCGGGTTGGTCTCGATGGCGGTCGACGACGACCAGGTGATCGACAAGGCATTCGAGATCGCCAGGCAACTGGCCGCCGGCTCCCAGCAAGCCATCCAATGGACCAAGCTCTCGCTCAACAACTGGTTGCGGATGGCCGGCCCCTCGTTCGACGCCTCGGCCGCGCTGGAACTCCTCGGTTTCGCCGGAACCGACGTGCACGAGGGTGTGGCCGCCATCAAGGACAAGCGGACACCGAACTTCGGCTGATCGCCGTCGACCACACTTGTTGTGAACCCTGTTCCGGGGCCGTAGCCTTTACATCTGGCGTGTAAATCACTCTTTTGTGTGCACGTACTCGGTTCTCAGCCTCCAGATCCGCCTCCCACCCGCCTCAGGGCTTGGGCTGCGGCGGATCAGGGCGCCGACCAAACCACGAAATACTCGAATGTCCCACAAGTTTTTCTGACGCGAATGCGCCTCCACCGTTTCACGGGGGCGCTGCGTTGCCCCATGAGGTAACCCGGAGAAGGTTGACAGTGCCCACGATACAACAGCTGGTCCGCAAGGGCCGTCAAACGAAATCGAAGAAGGGCACGACCCCCGCTCTCATGGGTTCCCCCCAGCGGCGTGGTGTCTGCACCCGCGTGTACACCGCAACGCCAAAGAAGCCGAACTCCGCCCTCCGCAAGGTGGCCAGGGTCCGCCTCACCACCGGTATCGAGGTCACCGCGTACATCCCCGGAGAGGGCCACAACCTCCAGGAGCACTCCATCGTGTTGGTCCGCGGCGGTCGTGTGAAGGATCTCCCCGGTGTTCGCTACAAGATCGTCCGCGGCACACTCGACACCGCCGGTGTCCGTGACCGCAAGCAGGCCCGCAGTCGCTACGGCGTAAAGAAGGAATCGTAAACCATGCCTCGTAAGGGCCCCGCGCCACGTCGTGAACTCGAGCCGGATCCGGTCTACCGGTCGGTGCTCGTCACCCAACTGATCAACAAGGTTCTGCTCTCGGGCAAGAAGACCACCGCAGAGCGGATCGTCTACGGCGCCTTCGACATCGTCGCCGAGAAGACCGGGGGAGACCCGGTCGCAGCCTTCAAACGGGCGGTCGACAACGTGCGGCCCCAACTCGAGGTCAAGAGCCGCCGGGTCGGCGGCGCCACCTACCAGGTGCCGGTCGAGGTTCGCCCCCGCCGGGCCACCACCCTCTCCGTTCGCTGGCTGGTCGGCCATGCCAGGGATCGCCGCGAGCGGTCGATGTCCGAACGGCTGGCCAACGAGATCCTCGACGCGTCGAACGGCATCGGGGCCTCGGTGAAGCGCCGCGAGGACATGCACAAGATGGCCGAGTCCAACAAGGCTTTCGCCCACTATCGCTGGTAGGCAACCCGCAGGGTTGCCCCGTTCCGCCTTTCGGCGTCACTTCGCCAGTTTCGGCAGAGTCGAAACCCGAGGTGGGACCGAGGCCCGATTCACCTCTCTAGACCGCCCGCCCTACTACGCAAACCCGAACTCTCGTCTGAGGACCGAAACTCATGTCTGCTCGTCCGACACCCCTCGATCGCTATCGCAACATCGGCATCATGGCCCACATCGATGCCGGCAAGACAACAACGACCGAACGCATCCTGTTCTACACCGGCAAGAACTACAAGATCGGTGAGGTCCACGATGGCGGCGCCACCATGGACTGGATGGAACAGGAGCAGGAGCGCGGCATCACCATCACCTCGGCTGCCACAACCTGCTTCTGGAACGACCACCGAATCAACATCATCGACACCCCCGGCCACGTCGACTTCACCGTCGAGGTCGAGCGGTCCCTTCGTGTGCTCGACGGTGCCGTTGCCGTGTTCGACGGCGTCGCCGGTGTCGAACCCCAGACCGAAACCGTGTGGCGGCAAGCCGATCGCTACGGGGTCCCCCGTATGTGCTTCGTCAACAAGCTCGACCGCACCGGCGCCGACTTCTACTTCGTGGTCGACACCATCGAGGATCGCCTCACGAAGGACATCGCCATCACCCAGTTGCCGATCGGCACCGAAGCCGACTTCATCGGTGTGGTCGATCTTGTCAAGATGAAGGCCCTGGTCTGGCCGAAGGCCACCGACGAGACCGATCTCGGCGCAACCTACGACGAGGTCGACATCCCGGCCGACCTGCAGGCCAAGGCCGAGGAGTACCGGGCCCGTCTGATCGAAGCCGTTGCCGGCGCCGACGACGAGCTGATGGAGAAGTACCTCGAGGACGCCACCTTCACCGAGGAAGAGCTCAAGGCCGGCCTTCGCAGAGCCACCATCGCCGGTCAACTGGTCCCGATCCTGTGCGGCACGGCCTTCAAGAACAAGGGTGTCCAGCCGCTGCTCGATGCGGTCATCGACTACCTGCCGTCACCGCTCGACCTGCCGCCGGTCGAGGGCACCATGCTCAAGGGCGGCGAGCCGGCAACCCGCAAACCCAGCGACGACGAGCCGTTTGCGGCGCTGGCCTTCAAGCTGATGCGCGCCGATCAGGTCGGCAAGCTCACCTACTTCCGGGTCTATTCCGGCAAGATGGAAAAGGGCGGGCAGGTGCTCAACACCCGGACCGGCAACAAAGAGCGCATGGGCCGGCTGCTGGAGATGCACGCCAACAAGCAGGAAGACCGGGACTTCGCCGCAACCGGCGACATCATGGCCGCCATCGGCATCAAGGACGTTCGCACCGGCGACACCCTGACCGACGCCAGCAACGCCATCGTGCTCGAATCCCTCGACTTCCCGGATCCGGTCATCCACGTTGCGGTCGAGCCAAAGACCAAAGCCGACCAGGACAAGATGGCAAAGGCCCTGACCGAGCTCTCCGCCGAGGACCCGACCTTCACCGTCAAGTCGGACGAGGAGACCGGTCAGACCATCATCGCCGGCATGGGCGAGCTGCACCTCGAGGTGCTGGTCGACCGGATGCTTCGAGAGTTCAAGGTCGAGGCCACCGTCGGCAAGCCCCAGGTCGCCTATCGGGAGACCATCACCGCCATGGTCGAAAAGGACACCTACACCCACAAGAAGCAGACCGGCGGTTCCGGTCAGTTCGCCGAGGTGACCATCTCGATGGAGCCGAACGAGGCGGGCGGCGGGTACGAGTTCGTCGACAAGATCTCAGGCGGCCGTATTCCCAAGGAGTACATCCCGTCGGTCAGTCACGGCATCGAGGAAGCGATGACCACCGGCGTGTTGGCCGGTTTCCCGACGGTCGATGTCAAGGTCACGCTGCTCGACGGCAAGTACCACGACGTCGACTCCTCGGAGATGGCCTTCAAGATCGCCGGCAACATGATCTTCAAGCAGACGGCCCGCAAAGCGAAGCCGGTCCTGCTCGAGCCGATCATGGCCGTCGAAGTGGTAACCCCCGAGGACTACATGGGTGACGTGATCGGCGACCTGAACTCCCGTCGAGGTCAGGTCGGTCAGATGGAAGCCCGTGGCCTCAACCAGGTGGTCAGTGCCGAGGTCCCGCTGTCGGAGATGTTCGCCTACTCGAACGACCTCCGCTCGAAGACCCAGGGCCGGGCCACCTACACCATGCAATTTCACAATTACCAGCAGACTCCCGGCAACGTGCAGGAAGAAATCGTCCAGCGCATCCGGGGCGAGTGAGCGGTCCGAACGTCGGATCGCTTTACAAGAAGACACCGGTAACAGCTCGTTCCGGAACGATTGAAAGGACTCAGCCGCTGTGGCTAAGGAGAAGTTTGAGCGTAATAAGCCTCATGTGAATGTGGGGACCATGGGTCATATTGATCATGGGAAGACGACGTTGACTGCGGCGATTACGAAGGTGTTGTCTGAGCGGGTTCCGGGTTCTCAGGCGACGGCGTTTGAGGATATTGATAAGGCTCCTGAGGAGAGGGAGCGTGGTATTACGATTAATGTGTCTCATGTTGAGTATGAGACGGCGAATCGGCATTATGCGCATGTGGATATGCCGGGTCATGCTGATTACATCAAGAATATGATTACTGGTGCGGCGCAGGTTGATGGGGCGATCCTTGTTGTGTCGGCTGCGGATGGTCCGATGCCGCAGACGAGGGAGCATGTGTTGTTGGCTCGTCAGGTTGGGGTGCCGGCGATTGTGGTCGCTTTGAATAAGGCGGACATGGTTGATGATGAGGAGTTGTTGGAGTTGGTGGAGATGGAGGCTCGTGAGCTTTTGACCGAGTATGAGTTTCCTGGGGATGATGTGCCGGTGATTCATGTGTCTGCGTTGAAGGCTCTTGAGGGTGATGCTGATGCTGCGGACAAGATCGCGGAGTTGATGGAGGCGGTGGATACGTATATCCCTGAGCCGGAGCGTGATTTGGATAAGCCGTTTTTGATGCCGATCGAGGATGTGTTTTCGATTACGGGTCGTGGGACGGTGGTGACGGGTAAGGTTGAGCAGGGGATTGTTCATACTGGTGATGAGTTGGAGATCATCGGTATCAGGGATACGCAGAAGACGACGTGTACTGGTGTTGAGATGTTCCGGAAGCTTCTTGATCAGGGGCAGGCTGGGGATAATATTGGTGCGTTGTTGCGGGGGATTGAGAAGGATGAGGTGCAGCGGGGTCAGGTGTTGGCGAAGCCGGGTTCGATTACGCCGCATACTGATTTTGAGGCGCAGGTGTATGTGTTGACGAAGGAGGAGGGTGGTCGTCATAAGCCGTTTTTCGCGAATTATCGGCCGCAGTTCTATTTTCGGACGACTGATATTACGGGTGCGGTGACGTTGCCTGAGGGTACGGAGATGTGTATGCCGGGTGATAATACGGAGATGACGGTTGAGTTGATCAATCCGATTGCGATGGATGAGGGTTTGCGGTTTGCGATTCGTGAGGGTGGGCGTACTGTTGGCGCCGGCCGGGTCACCAAAATAATCAAGTGACGCTGAGCAGCAGACCCTGGCGTCTTGACCAAGAACAGAGACTGAGACACTGATGAGCAAGCAGAAGATCCGAATTCGACTCAAGGCCTACGATCACGAGATCGTCGATCAGTCGACCAAGAAGATCGTGGAGACGGTGGCTCGAACCAACGCCGAGTTCCGTGGCCCGATCCCCCTGCCGACGGAGAAGCACCGTTTCTGTGTGATCCGGTCCCCCCACAAGGACAAGGACAGCAGGGAGCATTTCGAGATGCGGATCCACAAGCGCCTCATCGACATCCTCGAACCGAATCCGAAGACGGTCGACTCGCTGCAACGGCTGGAGCTGCCGGCCGGTGTGGACATCGAGTTGAAGATCCAGGAGGTCTGACCGTTCGTCGGGTGATCGAGCCCGAAAGAAGCGCCAAGCAGGAACGATCCCGGGTCTCGACCCGGGATCGTTCGCTTTGTCGCCACCAGGTCAGGCTGAAGGGTGCCGGTGGGCGCCCCGGTGGACCACGTCGGCCAGAATGAGATCTGGGCCCGACGCTCCTCCCCGCTGAGCCATCGGCCCTAGACTGCGGCAATGGCCGATCTCTCAGATCTTCAACGACTGGTGGCCGGTGATCATGGGCTAGCCACGGTCGCCATGGTGCTCGCCGACGGAACCGCCCATACGTCGGTGGTCAATGCCGGAGTGCTCGACCACCCGGTCGGCGGCGAACCGGTGGTCGGTTTCGTGGTCCGAGGTGACAGCTTCAAGCTGAAAAGGCTGCGGGCCGAACCGAGGTGCACCGTGTTGTTCCGGGTCGGTTGGGATTGGGCCGCCGCGGCCGGGCCGGTCCAGATCGTCGGACCCGATGACCGGCTCGACGGCTTCGACCCCGGCCGAGTGCCCCGGTTCCTGCGGGACGTGTTCGTTGCGGCCGGCGGCAGCCACGACGACTGGGAAGAATACGACCGGGTGATGGCCGATGAGCGACGGACTGCGGTCCTGGTCGAGCCGGCTCGCTTCTTCGGCCGCTGACGGCTCTCCGCCACGGCCGACCGCAGCCAGGGCTGATCGATGCGCTTCACGAAACCGTTCTGGGACGGGATCGCCCAAGGCTCGGTGACCGTGGCGTTCCGAAGGTGGCTGTCCCCAACGGTGGTCGCCGGTCGCCCATACCGGACCGGCGGCGGCAGGATCGAGGTGCTGCGCGTCGAGGCCGTCGATCCGTCTTCGATCTCCGACGCCGACGCCGGTCGTGCCGGCTACGATTCGGCGGCCCAGGTGCTGGAGGCGCTGCATCAGGGCGATGACCGCACCCTGTATCGGATCGAATTCCGCCGCCTCGACGAACCCGACCCCCGTGAAGCGCTGGCCGAGCAATCCCGACTCGACGAGACCGATCTGGCCGAGATCAGCGAGCGGTTGGCCCGCTACGACAAGGCCAGCAGCTTCGGCCCCTGGACCGCACAGACGCTCGAACTCATCGAGCGACACCCGGCCAGACGGGCCCCCGACCTGGCCGAGATGGTCGGGAGGGAAACCAAGCCGTTCAAGCTCGACGTCCGAAAGTTGAAGAATCTCGGTCTGACCAGGAGCCTTCGTATCGGCTACGAGCTGTCGCCCCGAGGTCGGGCCTACCTCGACCGCAGCGCCGGTCGGTCCGGTTAGCGGCCGGCCGGTCCGGCCGATGAGCCGTCGATGAGCAGTGCATCGATGGCCGAGCCGGCGATCCCGTGGCCGAGAGGGGAGAAGTCGCCATGGTCGAACATGGCCTTGGCGGCATCGTGTATCGCCCGGTGGGTGACCCTGGCCAGCGCCGACCCGAGCGAGATCCTCGCCACCCCGGCCGCCGCGAACTCGTCGTAGCCGATCCTGGTGAACGGTCCGGCGGCCAGGACGTTGACCGGCTTGGTGACAGAGGAACAGATGGTCCGAACGGCGTCCATGTCCGGTGGAAGTGGCAGGTACAGGGCATCGGCTCCGGCCCGTTCGAAGGCCAGGAGTCTGTTGATCCCCTCGCCCAGATCGTAGGAGCGGTTCATCACACCGTCGGCCCTGGCCAACAACACGAAGTCGTTCGGCAATGATCGAGCGGCCTCCACCGCGGCCACGATTCGCTCGGTTGCCAACGACGGCTCGTAGGCGTCGGCGGCCGGCAGCGCCGTGTCCTCGATCGAGATGCCGGCCAAACCGGCGTCGGCCGCAAGCCTGACGGTCTCGGCCACCGTTTCCGGGGAACGGCCGAACCCATTCTCGAAGTCGCCAGAGACCGGCAGGGCTGTCGCCGCGACCAGCTGCTCGGCGTGGGCCAGCGCCTCGTCCCTGGTCACATGGCCCATGTCCGGTCGACCGAGGGTGAAGGCGTGAGCGGCGGAGGAGGTCCCGATCGCCTTGGCTCCCAGCGCGGCCAGGACCTTGGCCGAGCCGGCGTCCCAGGCGTTGGCCAGGATGAACGGATTCCCCGGTTGATGCAGTGCCCGCAGCACCGCACCCGGATCGGCGACCGGCTGTGTGCTCATCGTCGTTGCCTCCGAAATCATCGTTCCTCGACCGAGCCCAGCCCGAGTGCCGAACGCAGTCGACGGCCATCCTAGGAGATCGGCCGGTGTGGCATCGCCGACGTCGCTCGGCGATGCCCGTCAAACCGCCAACAAGACGACCGGTAAGGTCACCGCAGACACCAGCGTGGCCAGCACGACGGCTGCGGTCACCCGTTCCGGTAGCAGGTCGTTCTCCGCCGCCACCACGGCGCAGAACACGGCCGGAGGCATGGCGGACTGGATCACCACCGCATCGAGGAAGTCGCCATCCAGCCCCAGTGCCGATCCGGCGAGCCACGCCGCACCGGGGGCGGCCGCCAGCTTCGCCACCAGCACAACCGACAGGTCGTTGCTCCAGGAGGGTCGACCACTCGACACCAGCTGGACCCCGAGGGTGAACAGCATCACCGGGATCAACGCATCGGCCAGCAGCCCGAGCGAACGGTCGGCCAGCACAGGCACATCGACTCCCAGCAGGTTCACCGCCAGCGCCACCCCTCCGGCCACCGACATCGGTGCGCTCAACCCTCGCAGGACGGCGGAACCGATCGAGGCGGTGCGGGCCTGAGCCATCCCCACCCCGAGGATCAGCGAGGCCAGGTTTATCGTCACCATCAGCACCCCGGCGATCGGGAGCGCGTCGTCGCCGAGGGCGAAGGCCACGATGGCCAGTCCGGCGTTGCCGACGTTGCCCCACACGCTGGTCATGGTGACCGCGGCGCCCACCTCGTAGCCGACCCCGGTCGCTCCGGCCCAGCCGATGGCGATCACCGCCGCGGCGGCCATGCCTGCCATGGCGGCGGCGATCAGCTTGAGCACCACCGACCGGTCGAGGTCGGCCCCGGCCAGCAGCACGAAGACGAAGGCCGGCCCGAACACCCAGTAGGCGAGGCGGGACAGCGAACCGGGATCGATACGAAGCCGGGGACCGAGAACCGCACCCAACACCACCAGCACCGCCACCGGCCCCAGGACGTCGAACAGTACGTTGGCCACCGACATGGCGGCGAACACTAGTTTGTCGGACCGGCCAGATCGACAAGCCGCTGTGGATCCGTTGCCGATACCCGCTGTGGATACCCGTTGCCGATACGAAGCGTGGATCCGTTGCCGAGACGGGTCGCCCGAGCGGCGGGTATTCCCCGCCACCGGCGCGAACCGGGGCCTATGGTGGTCCGATGGCCCGGGCGGTGGTGTTCGATCTGTTCCACACGCTGGTGAATCCCGAGGCCCACATGCCGGAGGGTTACAGCTATCGAGAAAACCTGATCGAGCTGCTCGGTGCCGACGCCAAGGACTTTCTGCGGTTCTGGGACAGCGGTTACGAAGAACGGGAGACCACCCCGATCGATCTGGTCGACCTGGTCGATCGTTACCAGAGCGGCGTCGGCCGCCCGGCCCTGACCGATGGCCAGCGGCGCCTGGTCGACCAGTGGTTCGGGGTCGGCAAGGACGAGTCGCTCCGCAGCCCGGACCCGGAACTGGTTGATCTGGTCCGGCGGGTGGGGGAGCGTGGCCCGGTCGGTGTCCTCAGCAACTGCCACGAGCGGGAGACGAGGGCCTGGCCGGAGTCGCCGCTGGCCGTCGTCGTGTCGGTGATGGTCCGGTCGTGCGACATCGGGGTCATGAAACCGGCCGGTGCAACCTATCGAATCGTCTTGGCCGAGCTCGGAGCGGACGGGCCGGACTGCGTCTACGTCGGCAACGGTGGTGGGGACGAGTTGGCCGGGGCCTCTGTGGCCGGATTCGGTGCCGTGATTCACATGAACGCCTTCGATTCGGTCAACGGCGTCGTGGGACCGGCCGAGCAGGCCCGTCGCCGGGCCCAGGCCGACCACGGCGCCGCGTCCGTGGCCGAGCTGGCCGAGCTCCTCCTCGATGTAGCTGTGAACACGGTGCTGGATCGCTTACCGGAAACGGTTCGCAACAAGGCATTGACCGCCGGCGCCGGCCGGTGGCTGGAGCTGCTGCCGGCGGTGGTGGCCGATCTGGAGCGGCGGTGGTCGATCAGTGTCGGAGCGATCTACGCCGATGCAACCGAGGCGCTGGTGGCCGAGGTCGAAACGGCCGACGGGGGCGCGGCGGTCTTGAAAGTGCTGGTACCGCACAACGATCGGGTCCTGGACGAAGTCACCGCGCTCGAGTTGATGGGAGGTCGCGGTTGTGTCGAGTTGCTGCGCAGCGACCGTCGACTCGGCGCCATGCTGCTCGAACGTCTCGGTCGACCACTCGTCGAGCTCGGGATCCCACTCACACGGAGGCTGGAGATCCTGGCATCACTTGCGTCGACCGTGTGGCGCCCGGCTGCCGACAGCGGTCTGCCGACCGGCGCCGACAGGGCGCGGCAGCTGATGACCCGAATCGAATCGCTGTGGACGGCACTGGATCGGCCGTGCACCGAGGCCGCGGTTTCGCAGGCCATGGCCGCCGCCGAGCGGCGGATCGCCGCCCACCGCCAAGAGCTGGCGGTGCTGGTTCATGGCGATGTTCACCAATGGAACGCACTACAGCGCACCAGGTCCCTCGAGCCGATCGACGAGCGGGAGGCCGCCGACGGCCAAGGGCGGGGGCCGGCGGGATTCACCCTTGTCGACCCCGACGGCCTGGTGGCGGAACCGGCGTGCGACCTCGGGGTGCTGATGCGGGAGGATCCGGTGGAGCTCATGGCCGGAGACCCGATGGACCGGGCTCGGGCACTGGCCACGCTCACCGGTTCCGACGTCGCCGCCATCTGGGATTGGGGCTTGGCGGAGCGGGTGGCGACGGGCCTGATCGCAACCCGAATCGGGCTCCAACCGATCGGCCGCCAGATGCTGTTGGCCGCAGACCGTATCGCAGCCACCCGGTAGGGCACCGCCTCGACCTGTCCGATCCTGACGGCAACCGCCTTGGAGCGTTGCGAAACGGGCGGCCGATCCGTCACACTGACGGCGCCGCCTTGGCAACCCTGCGAGCGATTGGCGTCCGGGTGTCTCCGACGACATCGTGAGCCTCGATGGCCCTTCCAGGATGCCTTGGCGGCGGTTCATCGCCGGTCAGAATCGAGCCGGTTGTCGGATGCAAGGACCTGGTCCAGCATCGTCCGGAGCTGTTCGTGGGCGGCGGTGGCTCCTGTCTTTCGAAGGATCTCCTGGCTTTCGGACGCGGCGTCACGACACGCCTGGTCAGTGGCGAGGGATGCCCGACTGGTGACCGCAGCCCAGTGGGCGAGGGATCGAGCGAGGAGGAGTCGAGCGCCGGTTGACCTTGCCTGCACGATGGCAACGGCGTAGCGGCGAGCAGCTTCTTCGGCGTCGTCCTGCTCCGCCGCCAGACCTGCGTAGTACTCCGACCATCCGATCGCGGTCGGGATCCCGGCCCCATAGGCCACCCTGCTCGCCTCATCGGCTTTGTCCAGCAACCCGAGTGCCAGCGTCTCCACGAACGGATCGTTGCCTTCTCTCGCCGATGCCAAGGCATGGCTGAAGCCGTCCAGGGTTCCCGTTCGGCCTCTGTCGACGCTGCCGACCACCAGCAACATGCTGTCGTACACGATTGGGTCCACGTTGCCACGATTGACGACACCGCTGGCGGCGAGGACCTCGTCGAATCTACCTCTGTGATACCAGGACAGCGTGGCGGCGGCCAGTGTCTGGTCGTACCACGGATCAGAGGTCTCGATGACGGCCAGTGTTTCGTCGATCCAGTCTCCGATCTCGAGATGGAGACGGTAGATCAGGAAGTGGGCGAGTCCCGAAACGAGTTTGGCCGAGGTGGTGGGGTCTTCCTTCACCGCCCATTGATGTGCTGAGCGGAAGTTGGCCAGTTCCTGTTCGACGAGCCGGCCTGCGGCTCGTTCCTCGGGAGAAAGGAGTTGCTGTTGGAGCACATGGGCCCGAGAGGCGAACCACGCAGCATGCTTCTCCGCAACGCCGAAGCGCTGTTGCTCCGAGAGCAGAGAAGAGGCATGGGATCGGATGGGTTCGAGCATGCGATACCGGGTCGACACCTCGTTTCGCTCGACAACCGAGACGAGCGATTGACCAGACAACCGCTCGAGGTGGTCCAGGGTGCAGGTTTGCGAGGCGCTGTTCGCTTCGGCGCAGACCGCGTGAGAGGACGACACCGTGAAGCCCCCCGCAAAGACCGAGAGCTGGCCGAAGAACATCCTCTCATCCGACGACAGATGAGCGGTCGAGCTGTCGATGCAGGCCACGATGGTGCGGTGACGGGCCGGGCGTCGGCCGTGTCGATCGGCCAGCAGACCAGGTTCCCGGTCGAGCCGTTCGAGAATCTCGCGGGGTGACAGGAGGCGGGTTCGGGCTGCGGCGAGCTCGATCGCCAGAGGAATGTTGTCGAGCCGGGCACAGATCGACGTTGATCGCCGCTGCGTGGGCGTGCGGTGAGAACCCGGGGTCGACGCGCTGCGCTCTGTCCACGAAGAGCTCGGCGCCGTCGTCGGTCGTGCGGAGCGGACCGAGTGCGAACCGCTGTTCCGCCGGATGGCCGATCGGCCCTCGGCTGGTGGTCATGATTCGTGCGTTCGGGCATGAGCCCAGCAACATGTCGATCAGGTCTGCGATGGCTCGGCGAAGATGTTCGCAGTTGTCCAGGATCAGCAGGATGTCTTCGTCGGCGATCCACGAGACGAGGCCGGCGCTCACCGTCGCTCCTGGTTCTTCGCTTATTCCAGCCGCCGATGCCACGGCACGGGTTACCGCACTCCCGGCTCTCACGACGGACAAGTCGCAGAACAGTACCGGATGCGCTGCTTCGGCGTGGACCCTCGCCCCCGCTTCGAGCGCCAGTCGCGTCTTGCCGATGCCACCAGCCCCCTCGACATTGACCAGCCGCAAGCTGTCGAGCAGTCCGAGCAGTTCCTCGATCTCGGCATCCCGTCCGATGAGCTGACCAGCCGACTCGGCGACGTGGAAGACATCGCCGGCCGCCGTCCGGTTACGGCCGGCAAGGCACCCCAGCGCTTGATCGGCCAGAGAACGCTGCTGTTGGGACGCTCGCACACACCACGACTCGTCGCCGTAGCTCCCGAACGGGCTCTTCTGGATGAGCCCCAGTAGCGCACCCACATCGACGGGCCGACCGGCGATGGCTGCGTGAAGCACATCGGTGTCGACCGTGCCGTCGTCGGTGTCCAGACGGTAGCCGGTGGGCGTGGTCACGATCATCCGGCCCGAGCCCTCCTCGACCGCGTCGAGAGCCCTGCGAAGTCGGGCGATGTAGAGGCGAAGGGTGGCTTCGGGGTTCGTCGGCTCGGAATCGAAACCCCAGACGATCTCGATGAGATCGTTTCGGCTCGCCTCACCGCCTCGGTGCAGGAGAAGCCCGGCGAGGAGCCGTCGGAGCTTGCCACCCAGATGCACCGCGCCAGAGGTGCCGGCAGCGCCGACCTCACCCCAGATCGTGAAAAGCACCATCGATCACACTACCCAGTTGGACCAATCCCGGACCCACAGAGCACAGCGTGGACTTGCCCCGAAACGGTATCAGTCAGGTGTTGCGCTCGTGAAACGCTCGAGATGAGAGCCTCCGACTCATCGGCCATTTCGAGGGAGCTGACGAGGATGGATCACCGCCGGAGTCGAAGACGCCGAAATCGAACGAACCGCAAAGAACTGCCGATAGAGGCCATGAACGTGGAGATGCTTGGGACGGAATCCTGCCCGGCCGGCGCTGAGCAAGACCGGAACCAGGCGAGGCTCGACCTGCGAACCATTTCAGCCGGCGCTGTTGCTGCATTGACGATCGCCGCTGCGTTCGTGAGCCTTTCGGTGGCTCCTCGCATCGACCCCGAGCATGCTTCGCAGGTCGTGGATCAGCTTGTCGAGAATCGTCCCGAGACGTCAGGGGACGACCCGATTGCCGTCGACCCAATTGCCGCCGACCCCGTTGCCGCCGACCCCGTTGCCGCCAACCCCGTTGCCGCCAACCCCATTGCCGCCAACACGGCCTCGAGAGACACAACGAGAAGGTTCGTCGAGCTCTGGTTGAGGAAAAGTGCGTGCGGTGGAAAAGAGCGCGCCTGGGGGATGGTCGATGTCTGGGGTGAATGCGTCGACGGGGTCCCCTCGTTCCCGACGCCTCGCTGCACTGACTACTTCTGCCCGGCCCGATCAGGCGAGGTCGGCGGGTTCGTCGCCGACCCGTCTGATTTCGGTCCGATGCCCTGATCCGTCCTACGGTCCTGCTTGCACGCTCTCACAAGTGGACCAGCGAGCACTCGACGAGCACCGGCACGACGAAAACTACTCGTCGTCGTCGCCGAGGAAGCCGCGGGTCCAGTCGGGGTTTCGGTTGGCCAGCACGGCGTCGAACCGTGGCCGGAGGTTGGCCACCATGGACAAGTCGGTGAAGATCCAGAACGAGTCGTCGATCACCGCATCGTGGACCAGATCGGCAACCTCGTCCGGGCTCCGTCCCGATGCCAGCTGGTCCCGGATCATGGCAAAGCGAGCCTCCACCTGCGGCGACGGTTCGGCCAGGGCATCGGGAGCCGCCCACTCCGGCCGATTGCGGGCCGACTCTGCGATGTTGGTGTTGACCCATCCGGGGCACAGGCAGGAGACACCCACGGTGGAGCCGATGGTCTTGAGTTGGGTGAACAATCCCTCGGTGATGCCGACCACGGCCCACTTGGAGGCGGTGTATGCGCTGTGCCCGGGGAAGTGACCCGCCATCGAGGCGGTGTTCACGATGTGGCCGTCGCCGTGGTCCAGCAGGTGGGGCAGGAACGCCTGGTGGCCGTGGATGACCCCCCACAGGTTCACGTCGAGCACCCACTTCCAGTCCTTGGTGGAGATCGAGCCGGGCCCGTCGACCAGGCCGGTCCCGGCAACGCCGGCGTTGTTGCACACGACATTGACCGTGCCGAAGTGCTCGATGGAACGGTCGGCCAGTTCGGCCACCGCCCGTTCGTCCGCCACGTCGGTGATCACCCCGATGGCTTTGGCGTTGCGATCGGCGGCGATGGCCGCCACTTCGGTCACCGCCTCGTCGAGCACCGGCTCCTCGACATCCGACAACACGACGTTCATGCCGGCCTTGGCGAAGCGGCGGGCGAAGGCCCGCCCCATGCCGCTGGCGGCTCCGGTGACGACTGCGGTCCTGCCCTCGAGTTGTTCCACGGCACAACGGTAGGACGGCTGCGATCCAACGGCGAACCGGGGTCGGCCTGGCGGCATCGATCCCGATGGGAGCGGTGTGGTCAGCCGGGCGGTCGCCGGAGCAGGAACATCGTCGATTCCATGGTCATGACCACCACACCGTCCTGGTTGAGGACCTCATGGCCGTAGATCAGGATGCCTCGATCCGGTTTGCTGGTCGATGGGCGCTTGTCGAGCACGGTGACCCGCAGGGTCAGGCGATCATCGGGCCGGACCGGCGCGACCCACCGCAGCTTGTCGCAGCCGGGCGAGCCGAGGCTGGAGGGCCCGAGGGTCGAGGCCAGCAGTTTCATGAGCACCGAGCCGGTGTGCCAGCCGCTGGCGATCAGACCCCCGTAGATCGAATCGGCGGCGGCGTCGGGATCGGTGTGGAAGGTCTGGGGATCGAACTCCGACGCGAACTCGATCATCCGGTCCTCGGTCATCCGGTGCGGCCCGGCCTCGAACACCTCACCAACCGTGAAATCGTCGAACCAGCGCTCGGTCATCTCCATGTCACCGTTCTATCCCCGGCTGTGCGGGATCGAAGAGGACCGCTCGGATGTGGGCGACCTACCGAGCGGTCCTTCTTCAACCGCGGACCCTCAGCGACGGATGGGGGTGTTCCCGCGGACTACTCCGGGTGGCCCGAAGTCATGGCTGCCATCCTGCCAACTCGGGGTGGGCCCCACATGCCCAGGAAGAACCCTTTTGCTAGTGCGTTTCGACCGGTCCGATGGAACTACGAAAGGTGTCGATTCGGGCGGTGGCGGGGGCGAGGAACCGATGATGTCGACCAATGTCCAATCAGTTCGGTCCCGGCCAACGGTTGCCGGTTACAGTATGCCGAGACCAGTTTGAAAGGCGTGGAATGTCAGAATGGTCTGACGATGGCGGCGCGACCGGCGGCGTGAGCACGGCCGGGCTCTACAAATCCCTTCTCGACGGTGATCTCGATGGCGGCGCCGCGGTCCAGGCCAGCCAGCAGATGCTGCAGATGGTCATGGCGTCGATCCCCCAGGGGGTGTTCTGGAAGGACCGCGAGCTGCGCTTCCTCGGCTGTAATCAGGTCTTCGCCGACACCGTCGGCTACGACCCGGCTGACATCGTCGGCAAGACCGACGTCGAGCTGGGCTGGACGACCCTCGATGCCGGCAACTACCGGAACTGGGACGAGCTCGTCATCGAGTCGGCCAAGCCCCGGTTCGAGATCCACGAACCGATCCATCGGGCCGACGGTGAGATCCGCTGGTTGGAGACGAACAAGGTCCCGCTGGTCGACTTCCACGGTGAGGTGGTCGGCCTGCTCGGCACGTTCCAGGACGTCACCTCCCGACTCCGGGTGCAACAACAGCTGAGCGAGGCGCTCAACGAGCTCGACGAGCGGGTCCGGGAGCGGACCGGGGCGCTGTCGGCGGCGAACGAGGCGCTCCAGGCCGAGGTCGAGGAACGGTCCCGGCTCCAGGAGCTGGAGCGCCGGCAACGGGCATACGCCGAAGCCCTTCGGGACACCGCGGCCGCCTTCAATCAGGCGGTGGACATCGACGACGTGTTGGAGCAGGTCGTCGAGTCGCTGTTCCGGCTGATCGACATCGACGTGGCGGCGGTCCTGATCGTCGGCGACGACGGGCGGATGACCCTGGCCCGCTCCGGGCTGGTCGCCGGCAGCGTGTTGGCGCCCGGCAGCCCCGAGGGGCTGGAGCTGGCGGTCGCAGTGCTGGAACCGTTCGAGAGCGAGGTGATCGACTGTGCGGCCCCGGGATCGGCCGAAGCCCGTCTGGCCATCGACTCCCAGTCGGTGCTGATCGCCCCGATCTCGCTTGCCGGCAAACCGATCGGCTATGTGGTGGCCGAGAGCGCAGCGGCACACCGGTTCGCCGAGTCCGATGCCAAGGGCATCCGCTTCATCGCCGACCAGGCCGCCGCGGCGCTGACCACCGTGCAGCTGATCACCCAGGCCCGGGAACTGGCGGCCGTCGACGAGCGGCAACGCCTGGCCCGGGAGCTGCACGACGCGGTCAGCCAGACGCTGTGGACCGCCTGCCTCAGCGCCGAATCCCTTGCCACCCTGGAAAATCCGGCCGACTGTCGCCGGGAGATCGATCGGCTCCGAACGCTGTCCCGGGGTGCACTGGCCGAGATGCGGACGCTGTTGCTCGAGCTGCGGCCGGCCGCCATCGACGACGCAGACCTGCCGGGCCTCATAGATCAACTGATCGATGCTTTCGCCAGTCGCAAGAACACCAGGATCGAACGGGACCTGGAGGAGATCGACGACATCGCACTCGACTCGAAGCTGGCGTTGTACCGGATCGTTCAGGAAGCACTCAACAACGTTGCAAGGCATGCGACGCCGGACGAGGTGGTGGTCAGCCTGCGTAGTCACGACGACAAGATAGAGATCGAGGTCCATGACGACGGCGGCGGGTTCGACCTGTGCGCCGTCCCGCCCGGCCATTTCGGGCTCCGTATCATGGCCGAGCGAGCGGAGGCGGCCGGCGGGTTCTGCATCGTCGATTCCGGGAGCGGGACGACGACCGTCTCGGCCACGGTGCCGAGAGCAGCCAATGGCTGATCGCCGGAGCCACGATGCCCCACCCCGGCCTCCGGCCGAGCCGCCGATCACCGTGGTGGTCGTCGACGATCACGACCTGCTCCGCCAGGGCGTCACCACCGCCCTGAGCGGCTTCGCCGACCTGGAGGTGATCGGGGAGGCCCGAGACGGGGCCGGCGGGGTCGAGATCGCAGCCGACCTGCGACCCGATGTCGTGATCATGGACCTGGTCATGCCGATGGGGGGCGGTGTGGAGGCGATCAGAGCCATCAACGATCGTTGCCCGACGGTGAAGGTGTTGGCCCTCACCAGCTTCAGCGACGGCACGCTCATCCGCCAGGCCCTGGCCGCCGGCGCCACCAGCTATGTGATGAAGAACGTCGACGCCCGGGCGTTGGCGGACGCGGTCAGAACGACCGCTCGCGGCCAGAGCACCCTGGCGCCGGAGGTGACCCGCCAGCTCACGATGGCCCCGGAGATCCCGGGCCAGGCAATCATCGGTGGGCTGACCGAACGCGAAGTCGAGGTGGCAGAACTGGTGTCGGCCGGCTTGTCCAATGCCGAGATCGCGGCCGAACTCAATCGCAGCCTGTATACGGTGAAGAATCACGTGTCGAACGTGTTGATGAAGCTGAACGCAAAGAGCCGAACCGAGGCCGCGGCCATGATGCATCGGCACCGTCGCTTGCAGCCGGAGGCCGGCTGGCACACAGAACCGCCGAGATGGCCGGGATCGTCTGCCGAAGCCGGTGGAACCGCAAACCCCCGCCGTTAGGCTGAGCGAGTCTCGGTTCAGCCCGGGCACTCCACAGCAACTGGAGCGCAGGCTCGAACCACCTATCTGACGTCCGTGAAGGCTCCGGAGCGAACCGGCCGAAGAACCGCACGGCACAACCGAAACCCGCTCCGATTAGCTGCGATCCCTGCTGCTGGCGGAGCGTTCGCGTGAACGGCTGCCAGCCGATTCCGACTCGAGCTCTTGTCGAACAAGGGCCTGATCAGGATGACTGCCGTCGGCCCTCTGACGGGGAAAGAAGAAAACAGTGAGTGGAAAAATCGGGCCGAAAAAGGCCATCGTCGGCCAGAAGGTCGGCATGACACAGGTGTGGGACGAGAACAACAACATCGTTCCCGTCACCGTGGTCAAGGTCACGCCGTGCCGCGTCGTGCAGGTCAAGACCCCAGACACCGACGGCTACTCCGCGATCCAGGTCACCATCGGGCAACGAGAAGCCCGCAAGCTCTCCTCACCGGAAGCCGGGCACTTCGCCAAGGCCGGGGTCGATCCGGGGACCGAGCTGGTGGAACTACGGCTCGAGGACGTGTCCGACTACCCGGTCGGCCATGAGTTCGGCGCAGACACCTTCGAGGCCGGCGAGATCGTCGATGCGATCGGCATCAGCAAGGGCAAGGGCTTCGCCGGCGTCATGAAGCGCCACAACTTCTCCGGCCAGCGGGCCACCCACGGTGCCCACCTGGTGCACCGCATGCCGGGCTCGATCGGCCAGTGCGCAACGCCGGCCCGGGTGTTCAAGGGCACCAAGATGGCCGGCAGGATGGGCTCGGACCGGGTCACGACCCAGAGCCTCAAGGTCGTACAGACCGACGCAGACAAGAACGTCGTCCTGGTCAAGGGCTCGGTCCCGGGGCCGAAGGGCGGCACCGTCATCATCCGCGATGCGATCAAGCGCAGTTCAGAAAAGGTGAGTGGCTCCTGATGGTCACCGTTGCAGTGAAGACGCTGTCCGGGTCCGAATCGGGCTCGGTCGATCTCGACGAAGCGACCTTCGGTATCGAGGCCAACATCCCGCTGTTGCACCAGGTGGTCAAGGCCCAGCTGGCCGCCCGTCGGGCCGGCACCCACAGCACCAAGACCCGTAAAGAGGTTCGTGGTGGCGGTGCGAAGCCGTGGAAGCAGAAGGGCACCGGCCGAGCCCGGGCCGGCTCCACCCGCTCTCCGATCTGGATCGGTGGCGGTATCGCCCACGGACCCAAGCCCCGCAACTACGCCGAGCGGACGAACAAGAAGATGATCAAGCAGGCCCTGCGGTGCGCACTCTCGGATCGAGCCGCCGACGACAAGGTGCTGGTCGTCGATGCCTGGAGCTTCGACCGGCCGAGCACCAAACAGGCCAGGGAGGCTCTCGGTGCCCTCGGCGTCGAGGGTCGGGCCCTGGTGGTCGTCGGCCGCGAGGACGACAACGCGGTCCGCAGCTTCCGGAACCTGCCCGAGGTCCACCTGCTGGTCACCGACCAGCTCAATGCCTATGACGTCCTCGTCAGCGACTACGTGGTCTTCTCCAAGGACTCGCTGCCATCGTCGACCGCAGCCGTACCCGAGGCGGCGCCCGGAGCCAGCGACCAGGAGCCCAGCGACGCCGGAGCCAGCGACCAGGAGCCCAGCGACGCCGGAGCCAGCGACCAGGAGCGCAGCGACGCCGGAGCCGAAAGCGAAGCCTCATGAACGATCCCCATGACGTGATCATCAAGCCGGTGGTATCCGAGAAGTCGTTCGTCGCCGCCGAGGACCACAACGCCTACACCTTCATCGTCCACATCAGCGCCTCCAAGCCGGAGATCTCCGATGCGGTCGAAGCGATGTTCGACGGCGTCAAGGTGGCCAAGGTCAACACGCTGAACCGCAAGGGAAAGCTGGTGCGGAACCGCCGCAACAACACCACCAGCTCCCGTCCGACAACCAAACGGGCAATCGTCACCCTCTCCGAGGGTGAGATCGACCTCTACTCGAACTGAGGCGAAGGCAATGGCAATCCGCAAACGCAAACCAACCAGCCCCGGTCGTCGGTTCCAGACGAGTTCCGATTTCTCGGACGTCACCGCAGGAAAGCCGGAGAAGTCGCTGCTGGCCAAGCAGCACTCCACCGGTGGCCGCAACAATCACGGCCGCAAGACGTCCCGACACCGCGGTGGCGGTCACAAGCGCCGCTACCGGGTCGTCGACTTCCGTCGCAACAAGGACGATGTGCCGGCCACGGTGGCGTCGATCGAGTACGACCCGAACCGCAACGCCCGGATCGCCCTCCTCCACTACCACGACGGCGAGAAGCGCTACATCCTTGCTCCTCGGGACCTGAAGGTCGGCGACAAGGTCGAGTCGGGAAACGGTGCGGACATTCAGCCCGGAAACGCACTGCCACTTCGCTACATACCGGTCGGCACCGTCGTGCATGCGGTGGAGCTCCAGCCCGGCGGCGGCGCCAAGCTGGGCCGTTCGGCCGGCACCAGCGTGCAGCTGGTGGCCAGGGAGGGCACAACCGCCACACTGCGGCTGCCCAGCACCGAGATGCGCAGGGTCGCGATCGACTGCCGGGCCACGATCGGTGAGGTCGGCAACGCCGAGGCGGAGCTGATCAAGGTCGGCAAGGCCGGTCGCTCCCGGTGGAAGGGCAAGCGCCCCCAGACCCGAGGCGTTGCCATGAACCCGGTCGACCACCCCCATGGTGGCGGCGAAGGCAAAACGTCGGGTGGTCGTCACCCGGTATCCCCCTGGGGTCAGCCCGAGGGTCGAACCCGCAAGAAGGGGAAGAAATCAGATGATCTCATCATCCGCCGCAGGCGGAAGCGTGGCGGTCGGAGGTAGTCATGCCCAGAAGCCTTAAAAAGGGTGCATTCGTCGACGACCACCTGTTGAAGAAGGTCGACAACCTGAACGAGAAGAACGAGAAGCGGGTCATCAAGACCTGGTCCCGTCGCTCGACCATCATCCCCGACATGGTCGGCCACACCATCGCCGTCCACGATGGCCGCAAGCACGTCCCGGTGTACATCACCGAGTCGATGGTCGGCCACAAGCTCGGCGAGTTCTCACCGACGAGGACCTTCAAGTTCCATGCCGGCCAGGAACGCGGAGGCCGACGCTGATGGCCACCACCGTCACCAAACGGCCGGGCACGAAGGCGATGAGTCGCCCCGGGAGCAAGGCCCACGCCAGGATGGTCCGCATGTCGGCCTCCAAGGCCCGGGTCGTGCTGAACCTCATCCGGGGCAAGCAGGTCAACGAGGCGATGGAGATCCTCTCGTTCAGCGAACGGCTGGCCTCCGAAGTGATCGGCAAGTGCCTGGCCTCGGCCGTGGCGAACGCCGAGCACAACGACGACCTCGACGCAGACGAGTTGTTCATCTCCGCCTGCTACGCCGACGGAGGGCCGACCCTGAAGCGGTTCCGGCCCCGGGCCCGCGGTCGGGCCGGTCGGATTCACAAGCAGACCTGCCATATCACCATCGAGGTCAGCCGCTACACCGAAGACGAGCTCGATCGACTCCGTGCGTCGAGCGATCTGAAGAACGAGGGTCGCCAGTCCCGCTCGAAGCGTGGCGGCGCCGCCGCTGCCGGCGGCGACCGTGCCCGGCGAGTGGCCAAGAGCCAGGCCGCAGCCAAAGCGGCAGACGAGCCGACGTCGGAAGAACCGACGCGGAAGAACCGACCGCCGAGGACCCGACCGCCGAGGTCGTCGATCGGGAAACCGAGGTCACCGCAACGGAGGTGGCCGCCGATTCCACCGAAACCGTGGCCGGTACCCCCGAGATCGAAGAGGCCGACCCGTCCGACACCGCCTCGGACGCGACGGTGCCGATGATCAGGGCGCCGACGGTGCCGATGATTCGGTCGCCGACGGTGTCGATGATCAGGGCGCCGACGGTGCCGATGATTCGGTCGTCGACGGTACCGATGATGAGGTCGTCGCCGACGACGAGGCAGACAGCGACGCCGAGGAGCGCAACTGATGGGTCAAAAAGTTCACCCCTACGGCTTCCGCCTCGGCATCACCACCGATTGGAAATCCCGGTGGATCGCCGATCGCCAGGAGTACCGCGACTACCTCGCCGAGGACGCGGCCATCCGTCGCTACCTGATGGAGCAGCTTCCCGAACGCCGCCATCAGCCGCATCGAGGTCGAGCGGACCAGGGACAAGCTGCAGATCGACGTCCACACCGCCCGGCCGGGCATCGTCATCGGACGCAAGGGCTCCGAAGCGGACCGGCTCCGCAGCGGCCTGACCAAGCTCACCGGCAACCCCCGGGTCAAGCTCAACATCGTCGAGATCAAGCAACCGGAGCTCGACGCGGCCCTGATCGCCCAGGGTGTCGCTGACCAGCTGATGGGCCGGATGGCGTTCCGTCGGGCCATGAAGCGGGCCATGCAGAACGCCATGAAGGCCGGCGCCAAGGGCATCCGAATCCAGTCGTCCGGTCGTTTGGGTGGTGCCGAAATGGGCCGAACCGAGTGGTACCGCGAGGGCCGGGTCCCGCTGCACACGTTGCGGGCCGACATCGACTACGGCCTTCGTGAGGCCCACACCACCTACGGGCGCATCGGCGTCAAGGTCTGGCTCTACAAGGGCGACATCCTGCCGTACAAGGCGTCAACCGACAAAGCGGCGAAAGAGGCGGCCATGGCCGTCGGCGAAGCGGCAGGCGCAGCAGACGCCCCCCGTACCGTCGTCTCGTCGTCTCGTCGTCCCAAGGCTTCGGCCCCGGCCGACGAAGCGGTCGCCGAAACGCCGGCCGACGAGGAACCAGCACCGCTGGTCAAAGAGGCCGACCCCGAGTTCGAACGACTGCTGGCCGAGGAAGAGGCCATCGAGGAGTCGCTCAAGGGCAAGTCCGGAGGCGAAGACCTCCACTTCCGGCCCGAGGATGGTGACTGACCGATGTTCGAGGACGGAGCCCGACCATGTTAATGCCGAAGAAAGTCAAGCACCGCAAGCAACATCGCGGTCGCACAACCGGCCAGGCCAAGGGTGCCACGCAGGTCGCATACGGCGACTACGGCATCCAGGTGCTCGAGCCAGGTTGGATCACCGCCCGCCAGATCGAAGCGGCCCGTGTCGCCATGACCCGCCACGTTCGTCGTGGCGGCAAGGTCTGGATCAACGTGTTTCCCGACAAGCCGGTCACCCAGAAGCCGGCCGAGACCCGCATGGGTTCCGGCAAGGGCAACCCCGAGCACTGGGTTGCTGTCGTGAAGCCGGGACGGGTCGTGTTCGAGCTGTCCTATCCGGACGAGCAGATCGCCAAGCAGGCCATGAATCGGGCAATCCAGAAGTTGCCGGTCAAGGCCAGGGTCATCACACGGGAGCACGGTTTCGATGGCTGACGCCGCAATCACCGATATTTCGGACGCCGAGCTGCTGAAGCTCCACGACGACTCCAAGAAGGAGTTGTTCAACCTGCGGTTCCAGCTGGCCACCGGTCAGCTCGAGAACTCGGCCCGTATCCGCGAGGTCAAGAAGGAAGTGGCTCGGGCCAAGACCGAGATGCGCAGTCGAGAGATCGCCGCCGCCGAAGCGCTGGCTGTTGCCCAGCTTCAGGGCGCACAAGCGGCCCAGGTCAAAGGAGAGGCATGATGAGCGACACCCCGTCCAACGAGGAAGCCGCAACCGAAACCGCGGGCACCGCCAGCACCCCGGCACCGTCGTGGCCGACACCGCGGCTGCCACGGCGCCGGCGACCACGGGTGACATCGACCAGACCGACGCCGCTGTGGCCGAAGAGGCCAGCGCCCGCTCGACCAGTCGCAAGGTCCGCGAGGGCATCGTGGTTTCGAACAAGATGGACAAGACCGCCGTGGTCGAAGTCGTCCGTCGTTCTCGCCACCCCCAGTACCGCAAGACGGTGCAACAGTCCAAGCGCTACTACACCCACGACGAGGACAACGACCTCAACGAAGGCGATCGGGTCCGCATCGTGGAAACCCGGCCGCTGTCGGCCAAGAAGCGCTGGCGGCTGCTCGAAATCGTGGAGCGTGCCCGATGATCCAGCAGGAATCGAGACTTCGCATCGCCGACAACTCCGGCGCCCGCGAAGTGCTCTGCATCAAGGTGCTCGGCGGCTCCCGCAGCCGCTACGCCGGCATCGGCGACATCTTCGTCGCCACCGTGAAAGACGCCATCCCCGGCGCCGCGGTCAAGAAAGGTGAGGTCGTCAAGTGTGTTGTCGTCCGCACCAAGAAGGAGCGACGTCGCCCGGACGGGTCCTACATCCGCTTCGACGAGAACGCCGCCGTGCTGATCAACGACAACCGTGAGCCCCGAGGCACCCGCATCTTCGGCCCCGTCGGCCGTGAACTGCGGGACAAGCGCTTCATGCGCATCGTCTCCCTCGCACCGGAGGTCCTGTGAGACATGAAAATCCGTAAAGGAGATCGAGTACGCATCCTCAGTGGCAAGGACCGGGGCCGTGAAGGCACCGTTGCCGCCGCCTTCCCCGAGACCGGCAAGGTCATCGTCGAGGGCTACAACGTGGCCCGCCGTCACACCAAGGCCCGGTCGGCCGAAGAGCCGGGCGGCATCATCGACAAGGACATGCCGATGGATGTGTCGAACGTTGCCGTGATCAGCCCCAAGGATGGAAAGCCGACCCGTGTCGGCTACGCCATGGAGGGCGACGAGAAGATTCGCATCTGCAAGCGCACCGGCGAGAAGATCCCGGAGGTCGACTGACCATGACCGATTCCCAGACACTGGACGCGCCGTCAACGGTCGGGACCAAGATCCCGCCCCGGATGAAGACGCTCTACACCGAGAAGATCCGGGATCAGCTGAAGGCCGATCTCGGACTGGACAACATCATGCGGGTTCCCCGCATGGAGAAGATCGTGATCAACATCGGCGTCGGCGAGGCGCTGCTGAACTCGAAGAACCTCGAATCGGCGGTCAACGATCTCACCATCATCGCCGGACAGAAGCCGGTGATCACCAAGGCCAAGAAGTCGCTGGCCAGCTTCAAGCTCCGCCAGGGCAACGCCATCGGCTGCAAGGTCACCCTCCGGGGAGACCAGATGTGGGAGTTCTTCGACCGGTTGGTCACCTTGGCCATTCCCCGGATCCGAGATTTTCGGGGCCTCAGCCCCCGGTCGTTCGACGGCCACGGCAACTACACCTTCGGACTCACCGAGCAGTTGGTGTTTCCCGAAATCGACTACGACACCATCGACACCCCCCGGGGCATGGATATCACCATCGTCACCACGGGGCGGACAAACGAAGAAGGTAGAGCGTTGCTCGACGCTTTCAAATTCCCGTTCCGGCGTGAAGGGCAGGCAGTGTAATGGAGAGGTCGCTGTAATGGCCAAAAAGGCACTCAAGAACAAGCAGCAGAAGACGCCGAAGTTCAAGGTTCGGGCGTACACCCGTTGTGTCAACTGCGGTCGGCCCCGTTCGGTGTACCGCCGTTTCAATCTCTGTCGGGTCTGTCTGCGCAACATGGCTCACGCCGGTGAAATCCCCGGTGTGACCAAGGCCAGCTGGTGAACGGGTAGGTGATGCTGACATGACTATGACCGATCCAATCGCCGACATGCTGACCCGCATCCGCAACGCCAACGTTGCGATGCACGACGAGGTGAGCATGCCGTCCTCGAAGCTGAAGGTCGCACTGGCCGAAGTCCTGCAATCCGAGGGCTACATTCAGAGCTTCGAGGCAAGAGACAACTCAAATGGTCCCGGCTCGACCCTGACCATCAGTATGAAGTATTCGCCAGAGCGGCAGCGGGTCATCAGTGGCCTGAAGCGGGTGTCGAAACCCGGCCTTCGGGTCTACTCCAAGAACGACCAGATCCCTCGGGTTCTCGGCGGTCTCGGCGTCGCCGTTCTCTCAACCAGCAATGGACTCATGACCGACCGTGCGGCCCGCAAGGCCAAGGTCGGCGGCGAAGTCCTTTGCCACGTCTGGTAGGAGGCCGCCATGTCACGCATCGGCAATTCCCCGATTCCCCTCCCGTCCGGTGTCGAGATCAACATCTCCGGCTCCGACATCACCGTCAAGGGGCCGAAGGGCACCCTGGAGCACTCTATTCCCGAGGTGATCTCGGTCGAGCTCGGCGACGGTGAGGCCTCCGTCTCCCGAGCGAACGAGGAGCGCAGTTCGAAGGCCCTGCACGGCCTGACTCGATCGTTGCTCAACAACATGGTCATCGGCGTCAGCGAAGGGTTCCGCAAGGACCTGGAGATCATCGGCGTCGGCTACCGGGCCAACGCCAGGGGCAAGGACCAAATCGAGCTGGCGCTCGGATTCAGCCACCCGGTGACGGTCAAGGCCCCGGACGGCATCGAGTTCGACGTGCCGGAGCCGACCAAGATCGGTGTCATCGGCATCGACAAGCAGGTCGTCGGTCAGGTCGCGGCCGAGATCCGGGCCTACCGGAAACCCGAGCCGTACAAGGGCAAGGGTGTCCGCTACGTCGGCGAGCGAGTGATTCGCAAGGCAGGAAAGGCCGGAAAATGAGCACTGCCGGAGAAGGCCGGAAAATGAGCACTGCCGGAGAAGGCCGGAAAATGAGCACAGTCGGAAAGGCTGGTACGTGATGGCCACCAGAGCTCCCGGCCGACAGGCCGCACGGTCCCGCAGGCAACGGCGAGTCCGCAAGAAGGTCGTCGGCACGTCCCAGCGGCCTCGTTTGGCCGTGTTCCGGTCGAACAAGCACATCAGTGTGCAGCTGATCGACGATTCGAAGAGTCACACCCTGGCTTCCGCCTCGACCTACGAGAGCGCAGCCCGGTCCGAGGACGCAGGCACCGGCTCGGCCGCCGCGGCCTCCGCCGTCGGCCGGCTGATCGGCGAGCGGGCAGCGGCCGCGGGCATCGACACCGTTGTCTTCGACCGCGGCGGCAACCGCTACCACGGCCGGGTCGCGGCCTTGGCCGACGCCGCCCGCGAAGCCGGACTCAAGTTTTAAGTCGCCCCCAGGATTCGAGGAAACAGATGGCAAACGAACGAAGCGATCGAAGCAACAGGGGTGGCCCCGATCAGGGCCGCGAATCACGGGTCATCGCGATCAATCGCGTGGCCAAGGTGGTCCGCGGTGGTCGCCGTTTCGCCTTCACCGCCCTGGTGGTGCTTGGCGACGGCAACGGCCGGGTCGGCCTCGGCTACGGCAAGGCGAAAGAGGTGCCGCTGGCCATCCAGAAGGGGACCGAGGAAGCACGCAAGCTGATGTTCGACGTGCCGATGGCGGCCGGGACCGTGACCCACGAGATCATCGGTGAACAGGGCGCCGGTCGGGTGCTGATCAAGCCCGCCGCTCCCGGTACCGGCGTCATCGCCGGCGGCGCGGCCCGGGCCATCCTGGAAGAGGCCGGTATCCGCGACGTGCTCTGCAAGTCGCTCGGGTCGGCAAACCAGATCAACGTCGCCCGCGCCACCATCAACGCCCTCCAGGGCTTGAAGCGGCCAGACGAGGTCGCCAGGCTTCGGGGCCTCGACGCCTCCGAGTTCACCCCGAAGGGCATGCTCGAGGCATACCAGGAGCGGGAGCGGTCCCTCAAGGCCGGCGCTGCGGAGGCATCATGACCGATATCCGTGTCACCCAAACCCGATCGGCCATCGGGTCCAAGCCGAAGCAGCGGGGAACGCTGCGGGCGCTCGGCCTCGGCCGGATCGGCAAGTCGAATGTTCTCCCCGACCGGGCGGAGATCCGTGGCATGATCGCCCGGGTCCCCCACCTGGTCGAAGTCTCGGACCCGGCCGACGCTGCGTCGGCGTCGGAGGAAGGCTAGTTCCATGAAGGTTCACGATCTCAAGCCGGCCGACGGCTCGCACACCAGGCGTAAGCGCAAGGGCCGCGGCATCGGCGGCAAGGGCGGCAAGACCGCAGGCCGCGGCACCAAGGGCCAGAGGGCCCGCAACACCGTCCGGGTCGGTTTCGAGGGCGGGCAGCTGCCGTTGCAGCAACGCATGCCCAAGCTGCGGGGCTTCAACAACCCGTTCCGGGTCGAATACCAGGCCATCAACCTCGACACGATCAGCGAATCCGGCCTGAGCGAGGTCTCCCCCGACACGCTGCTCGACAACGGCCTGGTGGGCAAGGGAGCCCTGGTGAAGATTCTCGGCCGGGGTGAGCTGACCGGCGCGGTCAACGTGAAGGCCCACGCATTCTCCGCTTCCGCAGAAGCGGCGATCACCGCCGCCGGGGGCACCGTCGAGAAGCTACCGCTTCCGTTCAAGGTCCGGCCGGCGGCCCAGGGCAACGCCCTGACCAACCGCTGACCGGCTGGCGTCGATGGCGGCTCCGATCCAAGACGCCGGCACCGGGCGCGGCTCACCGCCTGCCTCGGCAGGCCACAATGGTCAGAAGTCGATACCACAACGGTTGCTCCGGCAACGATCGCTCTAGCAACCGAACCCAGCGAGGCACCTCGTGGAAACACTGCGAAACGTTCTGAGAACAACGGAGCTTCGGAACAAGATCCTGTTCACGATCTTCATCATCGCGCTGTACCGGCTGGGGGCCCAGATCCCGGCCCCCGGGGTCAGCCTCGACGGTATCGAGGAGCTTCGGCAACGGGCCGACGAGAACCAGGGCGGCGTCTTCGGCTACCTCACGCTCTTCACCGGCAGTGGCGGTGTCCTCAACCTGTTCGGCCTCGGCATCCTGCCGTACATCACCTCGTCGATCGTCATCCAGATCCTCACCGTTGCGGTGCCGAAGCTGGAGGAGTGGCAGTCCCAGGGGGCGGTCGGCCAGCGCAAGATCACCCAGTGGACCCGCTACATCGCCGTGGTCCTGGCCCTCATTCAGAGCGCCAGCTTGACGTTCCTCATCAACCGCAGCCCGGAGCAGATCTTCGGCTACGACCCCGGCCTGTTCCCCGACGGCTCGATCGGTCGGATGCTGCTGGCCATCATGTGTGTCACCGTCGGCACGTCGATCCTGATGTGGATGGGGGAGCTGGTCACCGAAAAGGGCATCGGGAACGGCATGTCGGTCCTGATCTTCGCCTCGGTGGTTTCCAATCTCCCGGTTCTCGGCTACCAGATCTACCAGATCCGCAGCTGGGTCTGGGTGGTCATCGCCCTGCTGGTGCTGGTCGGGCTGTGTGTGGGGATCGTGTTCATCGAACAGGGGCAGCGGCGCATCCCCATCAACTTCCCGAAGCGGGTCGTGGGCCGCAAGCAGTACGGCGGCAACAAGACCTACATCCCGCTCAAGGTCAACCAGGCCGGCGTCATCCCGGTCATCTTCGCCAGCTCACTGCTGCAACTGCCCAGCCTGATCGCCACCAGCCTTCCGACCAGCGGCAACGAGCTCGACCCGAACTGGGGCGACAACGTCCGAGAATTCATCCAGAACCGCTTGTTCCGTCCCACCGACCCGGCCTATCTCATCGTCTTCGGCCTGCTCATCATCGGCTTCGCCTACTTCTACAACGCCATCGCCTTCGATCCGGCCAGACGAGCAGATGAGCTGCGCAAGTCCGGCGGGTTCATCACCGGTGTGCGGCCGGGGCCGCAAACCGAGCGCTACCTGTCCAAGGTCCTGAACCGGATCACCCTGCCCGGTTCCCTGTTCCTGGCCGCCATCGCCCTCATCCCCTCGGCCCTGCTGTTCCAGCTGCTGGGCAGCGGCGGCAACAACGTCGGTCTGCTCGGCTTCTCCGGTATCTCGATCCTCATCGGGGTCGGTGTCTCGTTGGAGCTGATGAAGCAGATCAACTCCCAGCTGATGGCCCGCAACTACGAAGGATTCTTGAAGTAGCGCCCCGGTGCTCTCGAGACTTCGCAACCTGCTCCGATCGGTGATGACCGGTGGCTCCGCAGGCCCAGATCACCGAGTCCTTGACACGAAAAGTGCCCCTCTCATGAACAACACCGCAATTCGTCTCGTCATCTTCGGCCGTCAGGGCGCAGGCAAAGGCACCCAGTGCAACCGCATCGTCGAGAACTACGGGGTGATACACCTCAGCACCGGTGACATGTTCCGAGCCGCCCGTGACCAGGGAACCGAGGTCGGCAAGAAGGTGGCACCGATCATGGCCTCGGGCGGGCTGGTGAGCGACGAGCTGACCAATGCCATCGTCGAGGAGCGGCTGGCCTCGGCCGATGTCCGCCAGTCGGGCTTCGTGTTGGACGGCTATCCCCGGACGCCAAACCAGGCCGAGGCCCTGCTCGAGATGTTGGGCCGCGATCGCCTGCATGCGGTGATCAACCTCGACGTGCCGCTGGAGGAGGTCACGGCCCGGATGAAGGCCAGGGCCCGCGAGGACGATACCGACGACGGCATCTCCAAGCGGCTGGCCCTCTACGAGCAGGAGACGGTGCCGACCATCGAGTGGTTCGCCGACCGGGATCTGCTCGTCACCGTCGACGGTCTCGGGACCGAGGACGAGGTCACCGAGCGGCTGTTCGAGACCATCGACAACGTGCTGGCCGCCACCTCCTGAGTCTCCGGTCCTGACCATGGCCGTCGCATCGGCCGGTTGGCCACGATGAGCGGGCGGACGGTCACCATCGAGGAGCGTCGAGCCCGCCTCGGCGCCCGTCATCGGCTCGCAACGGCGGCCCGGTCTGTGGAGGAACTGGTCGACGACCTGGTCGTCCTCCATGCCACGGACCCGGCAACCGTCTACCTGTCGGTCGGCCCTCGGCTGGAGGAGGCCTCGGTCGAGTCGGTCGACGATGCCCTGTTCGAGCGGCGGACCATGCTCCGGACCCTGGCCATGCGACGAACGCTGTTCGTGGTGACGACGACCGGTGCCGCCGCGGTCGAGGGCTCGTCGTCACCCGGGGTCGCCGCAACCGAACGGTCGCGGCTCGAGAAGTTCCTGGCGGACTCGGGGATGACCAAGCCGGGCCGGTGGCTCGATGGCATGTTCGAACAGGTGATGGGCGCCCTCGACGACCAACCCGATGGGCTCCAGGCCCGGGAGCTGACCAGGGCGGTGCCGGAGCTGGGGACCAGGATCGTCATGGGCGCCGGCACCCGCAACGCGACCGAGGCCGGCGCCACGTCCCGGGTGCTCGGCCTGCTGGCGGTGGAGGGGCTGCTGGTTCGAGGTCGACCAACCGGCGATTGGACCAGCCGGCTGTACCGCTGGCACCGTCGGGACCGATGGTGGCCGACCGCCGATGTCGGACCGTCAGCCCATCTGTCGGAACAGGAGGCCTCCAGGGAGCTTCTGGCCCACTGGCTGACCCGGTTCGGTCCTGCGACGTTGGCCGACATGAAGTGGTGGACCGGCTGGACGATGACCAAGACCCGCCGGACGTTGGCGGCCATCGACGCGGTCGAGGTCCAAGTCGAAGTCGGGGTCGGGGCCGAGGGGGCCGGGGTCCGAAGCGAGGCCGGGTACCTCATGGCCGACGACGCCGAGCCGATCGCCGCCAACGGACCATGGGCCGCGTTGTTGCCGTCGCTCGATCCGACGCCGATGGGCTGGAAGGACCGGGCATGGTACCTCGGCCCCCACAAGGAGGAGTTGTTCGACCGCAACGGCAACATCGGCCCAACGGTGTGGGTTGACGGTCGCATCGTCGGCGGTTGGGCCCAGCGGCCCGACGGTGAGGTGGTGGTCGCACTGCTCGAGGAGGTCGGGGCCGATCATCGGGCCATGATCGACGCCGAGGTCGACTTCGTCAGCCGGTTCGTCGGCCCGGTCGTGGTCAAGCCCAGTTTCCCGACCCCCCTGCAGAAGCGGCTGTCGACGGGCTGAGCGGTTCGAACCACTCGGTCGGCCGAACCTGGCGTCGATGGCGGCTATGGGAGGGATTCCGACGATGGCGTCGTTTCCGGTGACCGCCGTGGGGCCCGAACCGATCGCACCGGGGGAAGTCTGGTCGCCAGCAGCATCGCACCGCCGTTGAGCCCGGCGGCGATGGCGAACGCCGACCGGTAGCTGCCGGTGGTGTCGAAGATGAGGGCGGCAACGTATGGCCCTACCGCGGCCATGGTTCCGGCCGATGCGAACATCCGGCCGACGATGGAGCCGGCGCTGGCCCGGCCGAAGTAGTCGGCAACCAGAGCCGGGAAGACGGCGACCGCTCCGCCGTAGCCGAATCCGAACGCCACCGCCGATGGGTACAGCGCCACCAGGCCATCGGCCGAGGCGAAACCGAGAAAGGCCGCCACCTGTAGAGCGAGGGAGAACACGACCGCCCGCCGCCGGTCGATCCGATCGGAGATCCAACCGACCGACAGCCGACCGATCAGCCCCCCGATGCCGATGGAGCTGATCACCGTAGCCGCCGAGAGGCTGGAGACGCCGAGGCCCACGGCGAAGGCCGAACCGTGGACGAACGGTACGAAAACCACCAGGAAGGTCACCGAATACATGGCCCACATGATCCAGAACGTGCCGGTGCGGCTCGCCTCCCGGGGGCTGAGCGCCGGCGCTGCGACGTCGGTCACCGGCGCTTCGCTGTCGCCGTCCGGAAACAGACCGACCGACTCCGGACTCCTGGCCAGGAGCGCAGCCGCCACCAGCAGCAGGACCAGCCCTCCGATGGCCATGGCGCTCAGCGCAGTCCGCCAACCGTTGGCGGCGATCAGCGAGGCGGCGATCGGCGGCCCCACGATATTGCCGACCGAGCCGCCGGCGGTCACGATGGCGCTGGCCGCCCCCCGACGCCTCACGAACCACCGCACGGCGGTGGCGTTGACCGGGACCCACGAACAACTCATGCCGATGGGGGCGATCACCGCCAGGGCCATCGCCACCGCAAGCAGGCTCTCGGCTCGGGCCCACAGGAGGTAGCCCGAGCTGAGCACCAGCGCCCCGAACGCGACGGTGACCCGGGGTCCGAAACGGTCGGTGGCCCAACCCGAGACCGCCGACAGGGCGCTGTAGACGCCGATGTAGACGGCGAAGATCAGCGACAGCGAGGTCTGGGACCAACCCTCCTCCTCGGTTGCCGCCAGCCGGAACTCGCCGTAGCTGAACTGCAGCCCGTAGACAACGAACAACACCAGAAAGCCGGCGGCCACGATATACCAGCCCCGAAACACGGCCGGCCGGGGAGCGGCCGGCTGCGGCCGCAAATCCCGGTTCGGTTCGGATCGGTCGAGCAGGCCGTCAGCCTAGGTCCAACCCGGATCGGCGGTCCAGAACGCCCGCCGGGCGTCGTCCCCTCAACCCCCTCCAGCCAGGCGGTCGCAGTCGAGTTGCTCGACCGCCGCTCGGGCCTCGGCGTAGGCCCGGTTCCAATCGATCGGACGGCCGATAGCGGTCGTTGTCGACTTCCCGGCACAACCGGACAGACAGCCGGTTGGCGGTCGATCGATCCTGGCTCGGCAGCCGTTCGATGATGGTCGGCACCGCATCGGCCCCGAGGTCGCGGATCAGGTAGCCGACGTCGAGCTCGATCGCCGCCTGCCGGTCGAGGTTGGCGCCGGCCACCGATGCCTCCGGGTTCGACGCCCCGAAGGCCAACACCCAGAGGGCGCCGAGCACGAACGACGCCGGACCGATTCGAAACGATCGGGTGGCCGGTCGATTCATGCCGAAGATCACCACCGCCATCACCACCACCAGCCAGGCCAGGAACCACGCCACCGCCGTGCGCAGCATGGTGTGGCCGAACCCGTCGACGTAGAGGGCCAGGCGGCGATAGCTGGCGAAGGCCAGACCCACGGTCTCCAAACCGAGCACCGCCGTCATGGCCAGAAAGCGAATCCGGTCGCCGGCGGTTCGCCGTTCGACGACGCGATCGGTGCCGACGACCAGCACCAGCAGGATGGCGGCGACGGCCACGAGCTGGAAGAAGCCCTGCCTGGCATGCTGGGCCGCCGTCAGGTCGACGGCCTCAAGGAGGTGTTCGGCGCCGCCGAGTGCCACCACCAGCTGGGTGGCACCCCACGCACCGAGCAGCATGATCACCGCCGACAACACGATGGTCGCTTCCACCATCGATCCAGGCTTCGAGAGCGTTCGACGGCCGCTGGCGCGGCCCCGGGTCCCGACCGGTTCCGAGCACGAGCGCCACGGTCAGCGGCGCCAGTGCCAACGTGATCAGCAGGTGGGTCCAGGCCGTCCGACCGACGACGCCGGCGGTCAGAACCTCGCCGAAGATCGGGTCGGCACTGACCAGCAGCCAGGCCAGCGGCACCAGGATCGCCGCTGCCAACGCCCCGCCACGGAGAACCGGTCGCTGCGGCGATCGGCCGTGCAGCAGCTTGGCGATCGGTCGGCCGAGACGCCGTGTGGCCTCGACGGCGTCGCCGGCGAGGCCCGCCATCACCGTCGGGAGGCCCGATCCTGCCCGTAGCCAATCCTGGGATGCCACCACGAGCCCTGCCGACAGCAGGCAGAAGGCCGGCGTTGCAACCCATGGCGAGGCCCGCACGACCAGGAGCAACGCCGCGCCGATGGCCGAGGCGAGGCCGACCGCAACCGTGATGCGGCGACGGCCCGGTCGGCGCCAGATCGCGGTGGCCATGCAGCAGGTGGCGGCCAGCGTGACCACCGAGCCGGGGCGGCCCAACAGTCCGAGCGTGAACAGCAGCGCCGCGGCCAATGCTCCGACGATGTCGGTTCCCGTCAGCTCGGTCCCCGCTCCGAGCGGCCGCCCCGTCGGCACCGAGGCGGCCCATCCCGTCCGCTGCGACCCGACCTGCGCCGTGATGAGCCGATCACCGGTCCGGTGGTGGTTGGGCCCGGTCGGCGGTCCGGTCGGTGGTGGCGGCAGCACCGCGGGGCCGACCGAGGTCGGCCGGCTCGGCGGTGGCCCCCAGTTCGGCAACGGTGGCCGAGTCCCGGTCGTGGCCTCTTTCCGGGCGCGTTCGTCGAACTCGTGGTCCATGTGGTGTTCCTCTCTCCGTCGATCTCTTCGCCCCGGCGACGCCGGGGCCCCGGTCCCGGGCGATGTCTTCCCCGGGCGGTGTCTCTCCACCCGGGCGGTGTCTTCACCCGGGCGGTGTCTTCACCCGAGGCGGTGTCTTCACCCGGGCGCCATGTCCCCCGGCGGTGTCTTCGCCCGGGCGATGTCCCGGGCCGTCGTCGCTACTGGTGGTCGACCTCCGCAGGGGCCGGTTTCGGTGGGGGGATGGTCGCCCGCCGGGTCCGGGGCAGGTTGACCACGAAGCAGGCACCGCAGGGCTTGTTCTCCCGAACCTCGATCGAGCCGCCGTGTTGATCGACGATCTGCTTGCTGATCGCCAGACCGAGGCCGGCCCCGCCGGAGCCGGTGCGGGCCGTCTCCCCGGCTTGCCAGAAGCGCTCGAACACCTTGGCCCGCTGGTCGGCGGGGATGCCAGGCCCGGTGTCGCGGACCGCGACACCGGCCGACCCGTTGTTCTGGGTCACCGTGACCAGTACCGGTTCGCCGGGATGGGAGAACCGTGCTGCGTTGCCGATGATGTTGACGAAGACCTGCCGCAGCCTGGCCGGCTGACCTTCGATCTTGAGGTCGAACGGCGAACGAACCACCACCCTGGTGCCGGGGCTGACCACCCCGATCTCGTCGGCAACATCGTGGAGGAGATCGCCGAGGTCGACCTGGTAGGTGTCGCTCAGGTCGGACTCGGAGTCGAGCCTGGACAGGTCGAGCAGCTGGCCGACCAGGCGCGACAGGTGTTCCGCCCTGGCCAGCATCTGGGCCAAGGTCCTCGCATCCGGTTGGCCGACACCGTCGACCAGGTTCTCCAACGTTCCTCGTAGCGCCGCCACCGGCGTTCGCAGCTCGTGTGAGGCGTTGGCCACGAATTCCTTGCGCAGCCTGTCGGTCTCGGCCATCTCGGCCGCCATGGCGTTGAACGAGCGGGTCAGCCGGGCCACCTCGTCGCTGCCTGAGGCCGAGACCCGGCGGCTGTAGTCGCCGCCTGCCATGGCGGTCGCCGCCTCGGCCATCGTTCGAAGTGGTTTGGTCAGGCCCCGGGCCAGGAACTGCACCATGAGCAGTGCCGCCGCGCCGCTCACGATGGGCCGGATCCACACCGGCCACCCCAACCAGAAGCCGATCTGCGAGGTGAGCGCGGTCATCGCCACCGCGGCCACGATGAGGATCGAGAGCTTGAGCTTGATCGACGACACCCGATCGAGGGGCCGGGGGAGTGCGGTGCTCATCGCTGAGGGGCCTTGGTGTTGTCGAGTGCGTAGCCGACACCGTGCACGGTCCGGATCAGTTCGACCGACAGTTTCGATCTGACCGAGCGGATGTGGCTGTCGACGGTGCGAACCCCGGAGCCGTCGCGGTAGCCCCACACCATGGCCAGGAGCTGCTCGCGGCTGAGCACCGCACCGCCGGCCTCGGCCAGGGCCCGCAGCAGGTCGAATTCGGTGGGGGTGAGGTGCACGTCTCGGCCCGACTCGGTGACCCGACGGGTCGAGGGGTCGATCTCCACCAGCCGTCGTCGGTCTCCAGCGACAGCGACGGCCCGCCGTTACCCGCCGATCCTGCTCTGCGGAGGACCGCTTTGATCCTGGCCACCAGTTCCCGGGGGGAGAACGGCTTCGTCATGTAGTCGTCTGCCCCGACGCCGAGTCCGACCAGCATGTCGGTCTCGTCGTCGCGGGCGGTGAGCATGACCACCGGGACCCGGCGGTAGCTGTGGATCCGCCGGCAGACCTCGATGCCGTCGAAGCCGGGCAGATTCAGGTCGAGTACCACCAGGTCCGGGGCCAGTGCCGCGCACTGGTCGACCGCGGTCGGTCCGTCGGACGCCACCTCGACCTGGAATCCCTCGCTGCGAAGCCGCGACGCCACCGCCTCGGCGATCGTCGGCTCGTCCTCCACCACCAGAATGAGCTCTGAACTGTTCATCTCGTCCCCACGGTAGGCGGTGGTCGATCCACTGGTCTCGGGCGTTCTGTGGCGGTTTTGTGCAGGTCGGCGATCACCGATGTCCGACGGGCCGGAGTCGGCTAGGGTGAGCGGACGTCCCGGAAGCGGTGAAAACCGTCCCCGTCCCCGAAATCCGCACCTCGGGCTCGGGTCGTACGTTGGTTGCTGCCACGGAGGCCACTAGCATAGAACGCTGGTCTGTCGCGACACCCCTGCCCGGATTCCGGTGCCGGTACGTGCCCTCGGACCGACCCAGCTGGAGGCTGCTTCCGAGCAGTGCCAGAAATCCCGGTTTCCAGCGCCGACACCAATCGAAAGGGCATGTTCTGCCAAAGCACAAAGAAGATGCGATCGTGCTCGAAGGCACCATCACAGAGTCTCTCCCCAATGCGATGTTCCGGGTCGAACTCGAGAACGGTCACAACGTGTTGGGCCATATCTCGGGCAAGATGCGGCGCCACTACATCCGCATCCTCCCCGGTGACAAGGTCCAGGTCGAGCTCACACCCTACGATCTCACCCGCGGCCGAATCACCTACCGCTACAAGTAATCCCCGTTCGGCGGCACCGCCGCTCGCCCCCCGGGCCCAGGCACGGGCTCCGGCCGACTTCCCGAGTCGGAGCCGGACCCGTCGAAACCCATGACCACCGACAAGACCAACAACCCGATTGACAGGAAGCTCCGATGAAGGTTCGCCCCAGCGTCAGACCGATGTGTGAGAAGTGCAAGGTGATCCGTCGCGATCGGACGATCCGTGTCATCTGTGAGAACCCGCGACACAAGCAGAGGCAAGGCTGAGATGGCTCGTATAGCCGGCGTTGACATTCCGAGAGACAAGCGAACCGAGATCGCCCTCACCTACGTGTTCGGCGTCGGCCGCTCCACGTCGAAGACGATCACCGATGCCACCGGCATCGACCCCGAAACCAGGGTCAAGGATCTGACCGATGACGAGGTCATGCGGATCCGGGCCTGGATCGATTCCAACCTCAAGACCGAGGGCGACCTTCGCCGTGAGGTCTCCCAGGACGTCAAGCGCAAGATGGAGATCGGCTGCCACCAGGGCATTCGCCATCGCAAGGGTCTCCCGGTTCGAGGTCAGCGCACCCAGACCAACGCCAGAACCCGCAAGGGCCCGAAGAAGACCGTGGCCGGCAAGAAGAAGGTAACGAAGTGATCCTGGCGTTCCAGATCGAGCAGAGGTTCGAAAGCAAGGTGTTCGAGTAATGGCAAAGCCAGCACCAGGGGGCCGTCGCCCCCGCAAGCGTGAGCGCAAGAACGTCACCTACGGCGTCGCCCACATCAAGTCGAGCTTCAACAACACCATCATCGCCATCTCCGATCAGGAAGGTCGGATCCTGGCATGGTCGTCGGCGGGCAACGTCGGTTTCAAGGGCTCCCGCAAGTCCACCCCGTTCGCGGCCCAGATGGCGGCCGAGGCCGCTGCTCGTCGGGCCATGGAACACGGTGTGCGCAAGGTCGATGTACAGGTGAAGGGCCCCGGCTCCGGTCGAGAGACCGCCATCCGGTCCATCCAGAACGCCGGCATCGAAGTGACCGGCATCAAGGACGTCACCCCGGTCCCCCACAACGGCTGCCGTCCACCGAAGCGTCGGAGGGTCTGACATGTCTCGCTACACCGGGCCCAGGGCCAGGATCTCCCGCCGTCTCGGCACCAACATCTTCGGTACCAGGGGCGAGACTCAGGCCCTCGAGAAGCGGCCCTATCCCCCCGGCATCCACGGGCGGACCCGTCGCCGGGGCAACAACAACACCGAGTACCTGATCCAGCTCCAGGAGAAGCAGAAGGCTCGCTTCACCTACGGTCTCAACGAGCGCCAGTTCCACCGCGTCTACGAGGAGGCGTCCCGCAAGGGCGGCGTCACCGGTGAGAACATGCTCACCTCCCTCGAGCTACGGCTCGACAACGTGGTCTACCGCACCGGCTGGGCGTCGACCCGGCCCCAGGCCCGGCAGTTCGTGACCCACGGCCACGTCAACGTGAACGGCAAGCGGGTGTCGATCCCGTCGTACCGGGTCCGCAAGGGCGATGTCATCGAGATCCGGGAGAAGACCCGGCAGAACCCGATCGTGCAGTGGAACAAGGACGTGCTCGACCGGACGCCTCCGGCCTGGCTGGAGCGGGCCGACAACGAGTTCGCCATCAAGGTCTACGCCGAGCCGATCCGCGAGCAGATCGACGTGCCGCTGCGGGAGCAGCTCATCGTCGAGCTCTATTCCAAGTAGCCGTCCGGTGGGCGAAGCCCGCCGCGAAACCACCCCCCGAACACAAGGAAGCGTTACATGCTGGTGATTCAGCGACCCACAGTTGAACAAATTGACGACGGTGAGTCGACGCGCGGCAAGTTCGCCATCGGCCCGCTCGAGCCCGGCTTCGGCCACACCCTCGGTACGTCGCTGCGGCGTGCCCTGCTCTCGTCGGTCCCCGGCGCGGCGATCGTCTCTGTCCGCTTCGACGACGCGCTCCACGAGTTCGACACCATCGCCGGCGCCCTGGAGGATGTCACCGACATCATCTTGAACCTCAAGGATGTCGTGCTGACGAGCGAGAGCGAGGAGCCGGTGGTGCTTCGCCTCGACGCACGGGGCCCCGGCTCGGTCACCGCAGGCGACATCTCCTGCCCGCCGGAGGTCGAGATCCTCAACCGCGACGCCCTCATCGCCACCCTCAACGACCAGGGCCGCCTGGCCATGGACCTCACCGTCGAGCGGGGTCGGGCCTGGAACCCGGCATCGAAGCGGGCCAACGAGTCGACCACGATCGGCATCATCCCCATCGACGCCATCTTCAGCCCCATCCGTCGGGTCGCCATCTCGGTCGAGCCGACCCGTGTCGAGATGTCCACCGACTTCGACCGCTTGATCCTCGACATCGAAACCGACGGCTCGATCAGTCCTCGAGACGCCCTGGCCTCGGCCGGCGCCACGGTCCGGTCGCTGTTCCAGCTGGTTGAGGAGATGAGCGAGGAGCCCGAGGGCCTGACCCTCGGCGAAGCTCCGGCCGCCGCCTCCGGCTCGCCGGACCTCGACCTCCCCATCGAAGACCTCGACCTCTCCGAACGACCCAGGAACTGCCTCAAGCGGGCCCAGGTCAACACCATCGGCGAGCTGCTGACCAAGAACCAGGACGACCTCCTGGCGATCACGAACTTCGGTCAGAAGTCGCTCGACGAAGTCACCGCCAAGCTCGACGAGCGCGGCCTTACCCTGCGCGGCTCGCGCTAGGAGTTCCCATGCCTGCACGACCACGCAAGGCCCGGCGCTTCGGCGGCTCGGCCCAACACCAGAAGCTGATGATGGCCAACCTGGTCGCGTCACTGGTTGCCGCGGAGGGAATCGTGACCACCGAGGCCAAGGCCAAGGCCATGCGCCCGGTTGCCGAGAAGATGATCACCAAGGCCAAGAAGGGCGGGCTGCACAATTTCCGCCAGGTCCTGTCCTATCTCGGTGACGTCGAGATGACCACCAAGCTCTTCGACGAGGTCGGTCCCCGGTACGAGACCCGACCGGGCGGCTACACACGGGTGCTGAAGCTCGGCCCCCGCAAGGGCGACAACGCCCCGATGGCCCGTATCGAACTGGTGTGATCCACCGGGTTCCGGGGTCGACGCGGCCCGTCGCCCCGGATCTCGGCACCACCCAACCGGATGAGCGGCGCCAACGTCCGACTGCTGGTCGCCTACGACGGCTCTGATTTCCGAGGGTTGGCGCCGAACCAGGGCGTTCGAACCGTGGTCGGTGAGCTGCAACGGGTCATCGAGCCGCTGATCGGGCGAACCCCCGACATCGTGATGTCGGGTCGAACCGACGCAGGGGTCCACGCCTGGGGTCAGGTCCTGTCGTTCCGGTTGGACGACGACGCCGTCGACCTCCAACGGATCCAGCGCTCGGTCAACGCCCGACTGGGCCCCGAGGTGGTGTTGCGGGAGATCTCACTTCGCCGACGACGACTTCAGTGCCCGCTTCTCGGCCACCGGGCGGCGCTACCGGTACCACATCGTCAATCGGGCGGTCCCGGACCCGTTCCTGGCCAGGATCGCCTGGTGGGTGCCGACCCCGCTCGACCTCGACGAGATGAACCGGGCCTGCCCCCACCTGGTCGGCGAGCACGATTTCAGCTCGTTCTGTCGACGGCCGAAACCATCGTCGAACACCTGCGGCGACGTCGTCGAGACCTCGCTGGTCCGCCGGATCACCGGAGCCCGCTGGCACGACCTCGGCGACGGTGTCCTCCGGTTCGAGATCGAGGGCTCGGCGTTCTGCCACCAGATGGTTCGCAGCATCGTCGGGTTCCTGGTGGCCGTCGGTCGGGCCAAGCGCGACGCCGATGAGCTCCCGGTCGGTGCTGGCGGCACGGGATCGGGCCGCCGCCGAGCAGCCGGCGCCACCTCACGGGTTGACGCTGTGGCAGGTCGACTACGAATGATCTCCCGGTCCCGACGTTGGAGGCCGCCGATCGGCGGCCGTAGACTAGCTGGTCGGTCGAATTCCGTTTGTTGACCCGGTGTCGCCGGAACCACAACGGTAGCGCCGCCGCCCGTAGGGCATCAGACCTTCGGACGTCCGAATCCTTTTCGAGGTAGCTGTGAAGACGTACGCACCAAAAGCATCAGAGATCACACGCGACTGGTTCGTCGTCGACGCCGAGGGCATGACCCTGGGCCGCATGGCGACCGAGGTGGCACGGGTCCTGCGAGGCAAGCACAAGCCGACGTTCGCCCCCTACATCGACACCGGCGATCACGTGATCGTGATCAACGCCGAGAAGGTCGTGCTCAGCTCCAACAAGGCGGAGAAGAAGCAGGTCCACCACCACTCGGGTTATCCCGGCGGCCTCAGGAGCCAGTCCTACGCCGAGATGCTGAAGCGGCGCCCGGCCGACGCGGTGCGTCAGTCGATCGTCGGCATGCTCCCCAAGAACCGGCTCGGCCGCCAGCAGGCGACCAAGCTCAAGGTCTACGCCGGGCCAACCCACCCCCACACCGCCCAGAAACCGACGCCGATGGACATCGCCGGCGCCCGTCGTCAGCGCTAACCGAGAAGTAGCCAGGAAGCGAAGGAACAGATCACGTGTCAACCATCCAAGCCACCGGCCGTCGTAAGCAGGCAATCGCCAGAGTCCGGCTCAGCCCCGGCACCGGCAAGATAATGGCCAACGGCCGGGAGTTCGACGACTACTTCCCCTCCGCGGTCCACCGCACGCTGATCACCGAACCGTTGCGGCTCACCAGCACCGAGGAGAGCTATGACATCTCGGTCACCCTCTGCGGCGGCGGCCTCTCCGGCCAGGCCGGTGCCTTTCGCCTCGGCATCACCCGGGCGCTGATCGAGATCAACCCCGAAGATCGGGCGAACGTGAAGGCTGCCGGCCTTCTCACCCGCGATCCGCGGAAGAAGGAATCCAAGAAGTACGGCCTCAAGAAGGCACGTAAGGCTCCCCAGTACAGCAAGCGCTAGAGACCGGGCTCGACGGCACGGTTCGAGAATCCCGGATGGCACTCCAGTTCGGTACCGACGGGATCCGGGGCGTCGCCAATTCGCAGCTGTCTCCAGAGGTGGCCCTGGCTCTTGGCCGGGCCGCGGTCGAGGTGCTCGGCGGCGAGCTGTTCGTCATCGGTGCCGATACCCGGCGATCCGGCCCGATGATCGAGGGCGCCCTCACGGCCGGGATCTGCTCGGTCGGGGCCGACGTGGAATCGCTCGGTATCGTGCCGACCCCCGCCGTCGCCTGGGCCTCCGCCGATCGCCATGCCGCAGCAGCGATGATCTCGGCCTCCCACAATCCTTTCGCCGACAACGGCATCAAGCTCTTCGCCCCCGGCGGCTCGAAGCTCAGCGACGATCTGGAGGCCCGTATCGAGAAGCGCTACCTCGAACTGCTGCAACGACCCCCCGACGGCGACGGTGAGCAACAGACCATCAGGTCGGCCACGGCGGTCGGAACCCGGCGGCCAACGGCCGGGGTTGGCGGCTGGGTCGACCTGATCACCGGCTCGGTCTCGCCCGGTGCCCTGCGGGGCGCCCGGTTGGTGCTCGACTGCGCGAACGGTGCGGCCAGCGAGCTCGGTCCGGAACCGTTCCGTCGGCTGGGGGCCGAGGTGGTGGTCATCGGCGACCAACCCGATGGTTGCAACATCAACAACGGGTTCGGCTCCACCGACACCGCGGCCCTGCAGGCCAAGGTGGTCGAGGTCGACGCCACCGCCGGACTGGCCCTCGACGGCGATGCCGATCGGCTGATCGCCGTCGACGAGCGAGGTCTGGTGATCGACGGCGACCGGGTCCTGGCCATCCTTGCCGCAAACTGGTCTGCCACCGGCCGGCTGCGAAACAACACCGTCGTGGTCACGGTGATGACGAACCTCGGCTTCCATCGGGCCATGGCCGAACTCGGCATCGCCGTGATGTCGACCTCGGTCGGCGACCGCTACGTGCTGGCCGCGCTCGATGAGCACCGGCTCTCGCTTGGCGGCGAGCAATCCGGTCACGTGATCTGCCGTGACCTGGCATCGACCGGCGATGGGATCCTGACCGCGGTCCAACTGCTGGATGTCGTCGTCGGCTCGGAACAACCGTTCTCGCAGCTGGCCGACGGGGTGATGGACCGGGTGCCGCAGGTGTTGGAGAACGTCAGGCTGGCTCGCAGGGAGCCCGACCCGGCCTCGGCCCTGGCAGAGCACGTTGCCCGGACCGAGGCCGCATTCGGCGCAGACGGTCGGGTGCTGGTCCGGGCCTCGGGTACCGAGCCGCTGCTTCGGATCATGGTCGAACACCTCGACGCCGATGTGGCCCAACGGGCCTGCGACCGTCTGGTCGCGGCGGCCAAACAACTGTTCCGCGTCGAGTAGGAGTCGGCGGGCGCCACTAGCCTTACCCGTTGTCGCAGCTCCAGCGGGTCGGGACATCCCTCGGAGGGAACAGCAGCACATGTGTGGAATCATCGCCATCGTCAGACGACGAACCGATCGCCGCCCCCCTGACGTCGACCAGCTCCTGGCCGAGGTTCGAACCGCGCTCGGCGAGATGCCGACCGCCGGTGCTCCCGCTCAGGCACCGGCCATCGCCGCGGTCGCCGAGAGGCTGGCGGCCGCCGATCGGCTGCTGCGGGGAGAAGCGGGCCTGGCGGCCATGCTCGCATCGCCCGGGTTCGTGCCGGCCATGGCCGACGTGTTGGCCGCCATCAACGACAAGGTCGAAGCGGTCGAGGCCCATCTCGAGGCCAAGGGCGACGAGGTCAGGAATATCGAGGCCGTCAATGGTGCCCTGGTCGATCTGAAGGACGCCCTGTGGGCCATCGAGCGCGATCGGCTCCGGGCTGCCACCGAAGTGGCGGCGCTCGGCGGGCCGGACCTCACCGGGGCCCGCCTGGCCGCCACCTTCAGTATCCAGCAGGCCCTGAGCAACCTCGATCGGCTCGAGGTCCGGGGCCGTGACTCTGCCGGGTTGCACGTGCTGGTCAGGGGCCATCGACTCGACCTCGAATCCGAGGCCGTCGACGCCATGTTGGCCGACCGGACCGTCGATCCGCTGTTCGTCGACCGGGCGGTCCGGGTGATCAACGGGCACCTCGGCTTCGTGTACAAGGCGGCGGCCGAGATCGGTGAACTGGGAGACAACACCGCGGCCATGCGGGAGGCCATCGCCTCGGACCAGCTGCTCCACCGGGCGCTGGAGGCCGAGAGCGCCGAGATCACCGTGCTGGCTCACACCCGCTGGGCGTCCGTCGGCATCATCAGCGAACCGAATGCCCACCCGGTCAACTCCGATGAGATCGGGGCCGAGCCCGGACCGTACGTGACCGCCGCCCTCAACGGCGACGTCGACAACTTCGCGGACCTGATCGCCGCCGACGGGCTGTCGATCGCAGCCGAGATCACAACCGATGCCAAGGTCATCCCGACGATGGTCAGCCGGGGCTTGGCCGCCGGGCTCGATCTCGACGAGGCCGTTCGATCGTCTGTGGCCCAATTCGAAGGTTCGGTGGCCATCGGGATCAGCACCGCCATCCACCCCGAGGACGTGCACCTGGCACTGCGGGGCAGTGGCCAGGGGGTGTACGTCGGCTTGGCCGAGGACTGCTTCGTCGTCGCCTCCGAGCCCTATGGCGTTGTAGAGGACTCCGACGTGTACTTCCGGATGGACGGCGAAACCCCGGCCGATCCCGACAACCCGACCGCCAGCCAGGGCCAGATCATCCGGCTCTCCGGTGCGCTGGCCGGCGACCGATCGGGGGTGACCCGCATCTCCTACGACGGCACCCCGCTGCCGCTCGGTTCCGACGAATGGAAGGTACCGACGGTCACCACCCGGGACATCGATCGGGGCGACGCCCCCCACTTCCTGCTCAAGGAGATCAGCGAGTCGCCGACGTCGTTCCGCAAGACCCTGCGGGGTCGCCTGGTCGAGCAGGATGGCGTGCTCGACGTGAACCTGCCGGCCGACACCGTGTCCGAGGCGGTGGCCAAGCGTCTGTCGGCCGGCCAGCTGACCAGGATCCACGTGATCGGCCAGGGCACTGCGGCGGTTGCCGGCGAGGCCATCGCTGCGGCCTTCGAGAACGCCCTGGCCGGATCCGGCATCGCCGTCGACGCCGTGACCGCTACGGAGCTCTCCGGTTTCCGGTTGCGGGACGACATGTCCGACACGCTGGTGGTGGCGGTCAGCCAGTCGGGCACGACGACCGACACCAACCGGACCGTCGACCTGTGCCGGTCCCGGGGGGCGGCGGTCATCGCCATCGTCAACCGCCGTGGCAGCGACCTGGCCGACAAGTCCGACGGTGTGCTCTACACCTCCGACGGCCGCGACGTGGAGATGAGCGTGGCCTCGACCAAGGCGTTCTACGCTCAGATCGCGGCCGGCTTCCTGCTGGCCGACGGGGTGGCCCAGTTGGTTCCCGGCATCGTGGTTGCCGACCAGGAGCGCCAGGCCACGCTGGCCGGGCTCCGTGACCTGCCGGACGCCATGGCCGCCACGCTCACGTTGCGACCCCAGATCGCGGCCGCGGCGGCCCGCCACGCGCCGAGTCGCCGCTACTGGGCGATGGTCGGCAACGGCCCGAACCACGTGGCGGCCAAGGAGTTGCGGATCAAGCTGTCGGAGTTGTGCTACAAGTCGATCGCCTGCGACGTCACCGAGGACAAGAAGCACATCGACCTCTCGTCCGAGCCGATGATCCTGGTCTGCGCCGCCGGGCTTGTCGGCTCGAACGCCGACGACGTGGCCAAGGAGGTGGCGATCTTCCGGGCCCACAAGGCGGCGCCGATCGTGATCGCCACCGAGGGCGAGAACCGATTCTCAGCCGCCCTGGACGTGATCGCCGTGCCCGAGGTCAACCCCCGGCTGGCCTTCGTGCTGTCCACCATCGTCGGTCACCTCTTCGGCTACGAAGCGGCGTTGGCCATCGACGCCTCGGCCCGCCCGTTGCGGGAGGCCAGGGGGGCCATCGAGAGCTACGTCGGCAAGGCCGTCGCCGGCCCGGCCACCGACGACTGGTTCGAACGTTTCGGGAGGGACATCGCCCCCGCCAGCGCCCGATTCTTCGACGGTCTGCGGGCCGGTACCTACAACGGGCATCTCGAGGCCTCGACCGCAACCAAGGTGGCGGGGCTGCTCCGGTTCGCCACCGGGGTCGTGCCGATCGAGTCGTATCAGACCGAGTTCGGCAAGGTCGGCACCCCCGGTGTCGTCGTCGAGGATCTGGCCCTGGCCCTCACGTCGGCCATCGAGGAGCTGACAAGACCGGTCGACGCCATCAAGCACCAGGCCAAGACCGTCACCGTCGGGATCAGCCGGGCCGACGAGAGCCTGTTGCAGGCGGCCTTGATCCAGAAGGTGCTGGCCACCGGCTGCCCCCGGGATCGCCTCAGCTACCGGACCCTGAGGACCTTGGCCGCCATCACCCCTGCGGTCGACGATGTGGTCGGCTACACCCGCTATCGGCTGGAGGGCGACCCCGCTGCCGACGCCGTCGACGCGCGACGGCGCTCAACTCCACGTGGTCGACAAGGGCGGCATCGCCATAAACATCGCATCGAGGGTGGAACGGGACCCGATCCTTCGGGGCACCAAGCGCCGGGTGGCGGTGGAGCGGGAGCCGTTCGTGACCGTCGGCACCGACGGTCGGGTGGTCCTGATCGTTCCCGAGGTCAAGGACGCCCAGGCCACCGGGTTGACGTTGTGCCACGTCCGCCTCCACGACGATCTCGGGGCCGGGGTGGCCAGAACGGTGCTCCAGGGCTACCGGAATCGCTACCGCCAGCTGGTCGACGTCGTCACCGAGCGGGAGCCCGGCTTCCGCGAGGACCTGCTCGGCGAGGTCTCGACCGTCGATCTGCTCACCGCCCCCATCTCCGACGTTGCCGCCCGGTGGACCCGCTCCTAGAGCCCGCCGGGATCCAGGGGCCCGACCTGTCGGCCCTGCTGGGTCTGGTGGTGGTGGCCATCGGCGCCGATCTGGTCGACATCGATCGGCTGCGGGACGTCATGGCCCGCAGCCCCGGCTTGGACGAGCGGGTGTTCACCGCCGAGGAGCGGGCCTATTGCGACCGGCGCAATGACCCGGCGGAACGCTACGCGGCCCGCTTTCGGAGCCAAGGAGGCGGTGCTCAAGGCGTTGGGGACCGGCATCGGCGGCGGTGACTTCACCGATATCGAGGTCGTTCGACTGCCGTCCGGCAAACCGGAGCTGCGGGTCGTTGGTCGGGCCGCGGCCAAGGCCGCCGAGCTGGGAATCGAGCGCTGGCTGATCACGATGAGCCACAGCGACCACGTGGCCCAGGTGTTCGTGGCCGGTCTCGGCTCGTCGCCGCCGCCAACGCAGCCAACGCCGTCATCGCAGCCGTCAACGCCGCCGGCGGGAGAATCGACCCGGCCGGGGATCGCCCCAGGCCGAGGATTCGCAGGAGGAATCGGTCGATGGACCGGGTCCGCAGTAACCGGCTGAGGTCGGCGATGGCCGACCTGTGGGATGCCATGGCCGACGACTACGGGCTGTTCCCCGGCCTGGCCTTCGATGCGGCGATGGCCAGGGCCAGCCGGGGTGAGCTGGTCACCGCAACCCCCCGGTTGACGGAGTTGCTGGTCGACCAGCAACTGTCGGTCGAGGACTCGGCCGCCCTGGTGGCCGGTCTCGGGAACCACCGTTGGAGCGGCCGGCGTCGCTCGGCGTTGGAAGAGGTGTTCGACGCCTGGTGGCAGGAGACGTTGTTGTTGGAGCCCGGGGAGCACCAGCCGCCGTTCACCCCCGACGTCGTGCTCGGGGTGCTGGTCGGCTACGGCGCCCCCATGGTTCGCTGGTTGGAACCGTGGTTGATCGAACTGGACGGACCGGGTGCGGCCCACCTGGCCTCGGTGGTGCTCGGCGGGCTCGGCGGTCCGGCATGGCATGGCAAGGCCGATCAGGCCGGGCAGGTCATCGGCTGGGCCAGGACCGAGACGGTCATCAACGGGCTGGCGCTCATCGGCGGCACCCACCTCGACGATCAGGTCCTCAGCGATGTGCTGGACCGGCTGATCTGATGGGATCCGACCACCGGTCCGGTACCGAATGAGAGGTTGGTGATGGACCCGATCGTCACCCCGTCGCAGATGGCGGCCATCGATGCCGAGGCCCCGGAGCCGGTCGAGCAGCTGATCGAACGAGCCGGATGGGCCACCGCCATGGCGGCCAAGGCCGTGTTGGACGGGTCGCCGTACGGCAAGTGGATTGCGGTGTTCGCCGGTGGTGGCAACAACGGTGAGGACGGGCGCAGGGCGGTCCGTCACCTGCAGCGTTGGGGAGCCCGCTGCCGGGTGTTCGACATCCCCTTCGCCGGGAACGGTCCCGGCCCCGCCGGGCGGGGGAGCGGATCGGCCTACGATCTGGTCATCGACGCCTGCTACGGCACCGGGTTGCGGCGGGATTTCGACGTCGGCACCCTGCCGTTCGACGTTGGATCGGTGCCGGTCCTGGCGGTCGACATCCCATCCGGCGTCGACGGCTTGACCGGCCAACTCCGGGGCCGCCCGCTCCGGGCGACGTCCACCGTGACCTTCGCCGCGGCCAAGCCGGGGCTGCTGGTCGGCCCCGGTCGGCGCTACACCGGGCCGATCACCGTTGCCGATATCGGCCTCGACTGCTCCAGGGCCAGAACATGGTTGCTCGGCCGGTCCGACATCGCCGAGCTGTGGCCGAGACGTCCGGCCGACGCCAACAAATGGCGCCAGGCGGTCTATGTGGTCGGCGGCGGTCCTGGCATGACCGGTGCCCCGGCGCTGTCCTCGGCCGGTGCCCTCCGGGCCGGGGCCGGCTACGTTGCACGTTCCATCCCCGGCCAGGCAGACGGGCCGACCGCCGACGACCCGGGCCCGATAGAGGCGGTGACCTACCCGGTGCCGCAACGGTGGGCCCAGCCGGTCCTGGCCAGGCTGGATCGATTCGGTGCGGCCGTGGTGGGCCCCGGCCTCCCGACCGGCGACCACGCCGAGCTGGCCCGGTACCTGGAACGGACCGAGACCGCCACGGTGTTCGATGCCGGCGCCATCGACGGCCTTGCCGCCATCATCGCCGACCGTCCGAACGCCCTGGCCGGACCGGACGGTCCCCGCCACGTGGTGACCCCCCACGACGGCGAGTTCGCCCGGTTGGTCGGCCAGGCTCCGGGGCCCGATCGCATCGCGGCGGCCACCGGCGCCGCCGAACGGCTTGGGGCGGTCGTGCTGCTGAAGGGTCCGACCACCATCGTCGCCCACCCCGACGGCCGGGTCCTGTTGTCGACCGCCGGCGATCAGCGGCTGGCGACGGCGGGCACCGGCGACGTGCTCTCGGGGGTGATCGCAGCCGGCGTGGCCGGCGGCCTCGACTTGTTCCACGCCGCCGGGGTGGGGGCGGAGCTGCATGGCCTGGCCGGAATCAGGGGGTATCGAGTCGGCGCCACCGCAGGCGATCTACCATCACTGCTGGCGGGACTGTTGTCGGAGGTCTTCTGAGACCCAGACCGGGCCCGCTCGATCGATGCCGGTGCCAGGCTCGACCGTCCGATTGATTGACAACGAACCGGATGATTCGACAAGCGCGGCGTCTGTTGACATTGCTGAACGGCGGATGACCATTGGAGTTGTGCAATGAGAATTCTGCTGGTGGAACCGTGGCAGACCGGATCCCATCTGGCTTGGGCCGAGGGCTACCGGGCATCGAGTGGCCACGAGGTCGACATCGTCGGCCTGCCTGGCGAGCTGTGGCGATGGCGGCTGCGGGGTGGTGCATTGCCGTTGGCCGAGAAGATCACCGCCTGGATCGACAGCAACGGCCAACCGGATCTGCTGTTGATCTCGGGGCTGGTCGATGTGGCCGAGATGCTGGGCCTGGCCCGCCGGAACCTGTCGCCCGATGTCGGGGTGGTGATCTATCAGCACGAGAGCCAGCTGGTCTATCCCGTTGCCGAGGGCAACTACGACAACGGGGCGGCGCTGCGGAACTGGATGTCGTGGTGCGTGGCCGACCTGGTGCTGTTCAACAGCTATCACCACATGCGATCGGTGGCCGAAGCGCTGCCCGGTTTCGTCGGTGGCCTTCCCGACCGATCCCACGAGCCGATGCTGGAGAACGTGTTCGGCAAGTTCGAAGTCTTTCCTGTCGGGGTCGATCTTCGGGGCATCCCCGAACGTGAGCCGCTGCCCCCGCCGACCTCCCATCCCAGCAGCCTCCGGTTCCTCGAGGCCGCCGCCGCCGACCCTGCTGATGACCCTGCCGATGACCCTGCCCCAGACCTGGGTATCGCCGACGGGGTCGGGGTCGGGGTCGCCGATGGGGTCGACGGGGCCGATGCCGTCGAGGCCGTCGAGGCCGAAGCCGCCGGGGCGGAGGTCGTCAGGTCGATCGATGCCGGGTCTCGGGGGCGTCCGGTGATCCTGTGGCCCCATCGCTGGGAGCGGGACAAGGACCCGGCGGCATTCGTGGCGGCGCTGCGCAAGGTCCGCGATGCCGGGCTCGACTTCGGTCTGGTGCTGGCCGGTCAGGATCCTCCAAGCGGCAGCACGATCGCCGAGGACGAGCGGGCCGCGGCCGAGAAGGAGTTCTCGGAGCACATCGTGGCCTCGGGCGAGTTCGATCGGGCCGACTACCTCGATTACGTGGCGCAGTGCGATCTGGTGGTGAGTTGCGCCAAGCACGAGTTCTTCGGCGTGGCCGTCGTCGAGGCCGTGGCCAGCGGCTGCGTCCCCCTGCTGCCGAACGCCCTCAGCTATCCCGAGCTCATCCGGCCGCCCTGGCATTCGATGACGCTCTACGAGCCGGGTACGTTCGGCACCAGGCTGGTGGACGCGGTCAAACGCATCGACCAACTCCGGGACGAAGCGGTCGGTCTGCCGCAGACCATGCGCCGCTTCGATTGGGCCACGATGGCCAAGGTCTACGACGATCGGATCGCCGCCGTCTCGGCCCGCCTCACCGCTGCGGCCTGACGCCACGGCCGGCGGTACAGTGCCCCTGTGATCACCGACGTGCCAGGCGTGCTGGTCGGCCACTGGACCGACCGGGAGGCGAAGACCGGCTGTACGGTCGTGGTGCTTCCGCCGGGCACCGTGGCCTCCGGCGAGGTCCGGGGAGGTGCGCCTGCCAGTCGGGAATTCGCCCTGCTGGATCCAACCAGGACCGTCGGCCACATCGACGCCGTCGTGCTGTCCGGTGGCTCGGCGTTCGGCCTGGCCGCCGCAGACGGTGTCATGGCCGGGCTCGCCGGCCGGGACAGGGGCTTCGAGACACGGGTCGGCCGGGTCCCGATCGTGGTCGGGTTGTCGTTGTTCGACCTGGCCGTCGGTGATCCGTCCGTCCGGCCGGGGCCGACCGAGGGCCGCGCCGCGTTCGACGCGGCCACGCCGGGTCGGTATCCGGTGGGCCAGGTCGGTGCCGGGACCGGCGCAACCGTCGGCAAGTGGTGGGGTCGTCAAGATCCCGGCGGCCTCGGCACCGCCACCATGCGGTCGGGTGAGCTGGTGGTGGCGGCGCTGTTCGCGGTCAACGCCTTCGGCGAAATCGACGACGGTCTCTCGGTCGAAGACATCGGCCCCCCGGTCGGACCGGACGGTGGGGACGCCGCCGAGCCGGGCGCCAACACCACGATCGGTGTGGTGGTGACCAATGCCGACGTGGACAAGGTCGGTTGCCTCGGTTTGGCCCAGGCGGCCCACGACGGCCTGGCCCGCTCGCTGTTGCCCGCGCACACCGGCGCCGACGGTGATGCCGTGGTCGCCGCCGCCGTCGGCGGGGTCGATGCCGACCCGATGCATCTTCGAGCGCTGACCCAGGCCACGGTGGCCTCGGCGATCCGCTCGGTGGGCGCTGGCTGAACCACTCGGCCGGCCACCGGAGGCGGGAAACGGGCCGGCGCTCAGAGCAATGGGTCCAGGGCCTCGATGGCCCGGTCGACCTCGTCGAGGGTGTTGTAGTGGACCATCGAGATCCGGACCACGCCTCCCGGTCGGCCGATGGCCTCCACCAATCGGCGGGCGTAGAAGTCGCCGTTGCCGATCCCGATGCCGGCCCCGGCCAGGGTCTCGACGATGGTGGCCGGGTCGGTCCGTTCGGAGGTGAAGGCGACGGTCGGGGCCCGAACCGATCGGGAGGTGTCGGTCGAGCCGACGATGGCGGCCCCGCGGGCCACCAGGAACTCGATCAGCGGTGTCATCAACGCCTGCTCGTGGGCCGCTATCAGGTCGTAGACCGCGGCGATCTGGTGAACCAGCGACACGTCGGTCGACGCGGTCGACGTCGCCGACGCCGCAGACGGCCCGGCGGGAGCCGGGGTTGGGGTCGAGGCGCCGAAGTGATGGCGGTACAGGGCCTGGTAGTAGTCGACGATGCCGGCCGTGGCCGCCACCGCAACATGATCCGGCCCGGCCGGGGTGAGCCTGGCGGTCGGGTTGTCGGCGTTGAAGTAGTGGCCCTGGTTCTCCAACCGATCCAGGACCGACCGCCGGGAGTACAGCAGGCCCTGATGGGGGCCGTAGGTCTTGTAGGTGCTGTAGAGGTAGAAGTCGCAGTCGAGCCGTTGCACGTCGATCGCCGCATGAGGAGCCCACGACACGCCGTCGACCACCAGGAGTGCGCCGCGGTCGTGCACCAGATCGGCGATGGCCGGGATCGGGTTGATGGTGGCGGCCAGGTTCGAGGCGTGGGTCACGCACACCAGCCGGGTCCGATCGCCGACCAGCTGGGCCAGATCTTCGATGTCGAGCAGGCCGGTGTCCGGGTCCACCGACCATTCCCGCACCGTCAACCCGGTGTCGGCCAGCCGGCGCCAGGAGCCGATATTGGCCTCGTGGTCCTGGTTGGTCACGATCACCTCGTCTCCGTCGGTCATCGTCGGCCGCAGCGCCCTGGCCAGCACGTAGGTGTTCTGCGAGGTCGACGGGCCGAAGTGCACCTCGTCGACCCCGGCGTTCAGGGTGGCCGGGAGCAGCCGTTTTGCCCGATCCATGGCCTCGCCTGCGGCCTTTGCCGGTCCGGCCGGCCCGTAGGGTTGGACCTTGGTTGCCCGGAGGAAATGGGTCACCAGGTCGATGACCTGCGACGGGACGTAGCTGCCGCCGGCGTTTTCGAAGTGGACCCAGTCGGCCAGCTCGGGGCTGGCGAAGGCCGGGAATTGGGCCCGGACGAAGTCGATGTCCAGGGTCGGTGCCGCTGCTCTCATGCTCCGACCCTAGTGCTGACCCCGACCGGCAACCCTCCCGTTGCCGTTGCCGACCCTCTGCCCGGCTCGGCTCAGGAGAGGTCGGCTGGTGAGGTGTTGGCGCCGCAGACCACGATGCCGGTGTGGCGGCCGGGCTCGGGCCGCCAGGCCCCGCTGAGCAGTGCGGCCACCGGCACCGCGGCGGAGTGCTCGGCCACGATCCTGAAGCGGTCCCACAGCGACCGCCGGGCGTCCACGACGGCCTGATCGTCGACCAGCACACTCTCGGCCCCGGCCCGGCACAATGCATCGAAGGCCAGCGTGCCGATCCTGGTCGCCCCCAGGGCGTCGGCCGCCACTCCCTTGACCGCCACGTCGACCGGTTTGCCCGCCTCGAGCGCCGAAGCGTAGGCCGAGGTGTCGTTCGTCTCGCAGGCCACGATCCGGGTGCTCGACCCGAACCAGGTGGCGATCCCGCCCACCAGGCCACCGCCGCCGCAGGCCACCAGCAGGCTGTCGAGAGGCGGTAACCCCTCGGTTGCCAGTTGGGCCTCGAATTCCCGTCCGGTGGTCCCGGCGCCGGCGAAGACGTCCGGCGCCTCGTAGGCATGGATGGCCGTGGCCCCGGTCGCGGTCTCGTGCTCCAGGCAGGCCTCCAGCGCCTCGGCGTAGACCTTGCCGACCTGGACCACCTCCGCCCCGTAGCTTCGCAGCCGGTCCACCTTGGCCGGTGCCGAGATGGTCGGCACGAAGATCGTCGATCGGTGGCCCAGTTGCTGTGCCGCCCAGGCCACCGCAGCGCCGTGGTTTCCGCCGGAGGCGGCGGTGACCCCGGCCGGGGCGATCTCGTTGCCGAGCATGAAGTTGGTGGCGCCCCGAGCCTTGAAGGTGCCACTGTGCTGGAGGAATTCGAGCTTCAACGTCACCCTGCCGTGGACTGCGGCCGGGGAGCCCGATCCCGCCCCTTCTCGGCCGAAGTCGGAGAGCTCCGACGCCGGAACCGAGAGCAGCGGGGTGCGACGGAGGCGGGCGGCGATCCTGGCCGCCGCCGATTCGATGTCGGCGCGGGTGACGACGGTCCTGTTCACCGGCTCACCGTAGCCGTCCCCGCCCGCTGTCCGTCCCTGGTCCGGGCCTTCTGCCCGTAGCCTTGAGTGGTGAGCCAAGATCGGATTTCCCAGCCCCCGGGCAACGGCCGTGGCGGGCCGTGCAGCCGGGTGCTGACCCGATTGCGGACGACTGGGCCGGACGACACCCGGGCGATGGCGGCCGAACTGTCGACGGTGCTCGCCGACGGCGACCTGCTGGTCCTCACCGGGGATCTGGGGGCCGGCAAGACCTGCTTCACCCAGGGTCTCGGCCGGGGACTCGGCATCGAGGAACGGCTGACCAGCCCCACCTTCACCCTGGCCAACCGCTACGAGGGGCGCCTGCTGTTGCACCACCTCGATGTCTACCGCCTCGATTCGCTGGCCGAGACCGTCGACCTCGACCTGGCCGACCTGCTGGAGGACGGGGTGACCGTGATCGAATGGGGCGATCGGATCACCGAGGTGCTGCCGACCGACCACCTGGTGGTTGCCATCCGTTATCCCGATCTCCCGACGGCGCCGGCGGGGGAGGCCCATTCGGCGGACCTCGACGGGGACGAGGTGGACCTGTCGCAACGAATCATCGAACTGCGGACCGCCGACCACCGGCCGTCGGGCTGGGCCGATCGGGGACTGGATCGGCGGCTGGCCCGGTGGCGGGCCGACCGGTGACGCCGGCAACCGACGGGTTGACCCTGGCGGTCACGTCGTCGACAGGGGTGATGGCCCTGGCCATCGGCCGACCCGGCCCGGGCCGGCCCCAAGCGGTGACCGACTCCCCCTCGCCGACGATGCCCCCGCCCGTCGCGCCGGCACCCGCCCCGGCCCCGCCCTCGGCGCTGGTCGAGCGGTTGGCCGCGGTGGAGGTGGTGACCGATCGGCGCCATGCCGAGGAGATGGGGCCCCGCCTCCAGGAGGTACTGGACGCGGCCGGTGTGTCGCTGCGGGATCTCGACCGGCTCGTGGTCGACGTCGGCCCCGGTCGATTCACCGGACTCCGGGTCGGGTTGGCCACGGTTCGGGCCCTCGGGTTCGCGCTCGACATCCCGGTCATCGGTCTGACCAGCCTTGCCATCCTGGCCGCCGGAGCGCGGCCCTCAGCCGACGGCGGCGGGTCCCGGGTCGTCACCGCCACCATCGACGCCCGGCGCAGCGAAGTGTTCCAGCAGAGCTTCGTCGACGGCCTGGCGGTCGACCGCCCCCGGGTCGGCACCCCCGAGGACCTCGCGCCGCTGGCCCGGGGGTTGGTCGTCGGTGACGGCGTCGACCGCTACTTCGACCTCTACGCCCGATCGGCGGCCACCACCGGCATCGAACCGATCCGCGGGGTCGGCCCCGATGCCACGGCCATGATCGTCCTCAGCCGGGGTCTGCCGGGGAGAGTGGGCTCCGAGGTCCGGCCGCTGTATCTTCGGGAACCCGACGCCAAGCCGAACATCAGGACCCGGGCCGGAGCCGACCCCAAGGCATCACGATCAACGGCGGGGGCAACGTGATGGATGCGGCGATGGATGGTGTGACGGGCGGTGCGATGGGCGACGCCCGGGCCTCGATCACCCGCCAGGCGACAATCGGCATCCGGACCATGGCCGCCGACGATCTGGCCGTGGTGCATCGCATCGAGGAGCTGGTCAGCCCCGACCCGTGGAGCCGGTCGCTGTTCGCGGACGAGCTGGCCACGGCCCGCGACGACCGTCAATGGTTGGTGGCCACGATGGCGGGGGAGGTCGTCGGCTACGGCGGACTGCTGTTCGTCGCCGATGAGGCCCACATCATGAACCTGGCGGTCGACCCGGTCCGTCAGCGCCAGGGGATCGCCAGTCGACTGGTGGCCAACCTGCTCCTGGCGGCCGGCGACCGGGGCACGATCGCCGCCACCCTGGAGGTTCGGGCATCGAACCGGCAGGCCCAGGGCCTCTACCGCCGGTTCGGCTTCGTCGAATCCGGCCATCGGCCCCGCTACTACCCCGACGGTGAGGATGCGGTCATCATGTGGGTGCACCGCATGTATCGCAGCGAGTATCCGCCGGATGCTGAGCGAACTGGCCAACGGCCAAGCCGCCGACCCGGGCCTCGACACCGGGCCCCGAGGAGATCGACATGTTCGGTGAGCCGGCTCGGCGTCGGCTGATCCTGGCCATCGAGACCAGTTGCGATGAGACGTCGGTGGCGGTCGTGGCCGACGGAACCGAGGTGTTGTCGAACGTCGTGTCGAGCCAGATCGACCTCCACGCGACCTTCGGAGGTGTCGTCCCCGAGGTCGCCAGCCGGGCCCACCTGGACAACCTGGAAACGGTCATCGCCGAGGCGATGGACCGGGCCGACGTCGAACCCGCAGACCTCCACGGGATCGCCGCCACCTGCGGCCCCGGTCTGATCGGTGCGCTGCTCATCGGGGTCAGCGCGGCAAAGGCCCTGGCCATGGCCTGGGACCTGCCCTATGTCGGGGTCAACCACATGGAGGGCCACCTGTTCGCCACGTACCTCGAGAATCCCGACCTCGAACCACCGCTGGTGGTGTTGCTGGTGTCTGGCGGCCACACGATGATCGTCGAGGTGTCCGACGCCCGGCCGCTACCGCTATCTCGGCTCGACCATCGACGATGCGGCCGGCGAAGCCTTCGACAAGGTGGCCAGATACCTCGGCCTGGGCTATCCCGGTGGCCCGATCATCGATCGTCTCGCCGCCGAGGGCGACCCCGACGCGGTGCGGTTCCCCCGGGCGATGATGGACGACGGGCTCGACTTCTCCTTCAGTGGTCTGAAGACCGCGGTGGTCAACCACGTTCGTCGTCATCCCGACATCGACAACGCCGATATCGCCGCCGCCTTCCAGGACGCGGTGGTCGACGTGCTGGTGACGAAGACGATCAGGGCCGCCTTGGCGGTCGGGGCCAGGACCGTGTGTCTCGGCGGTGGGGTGGCGGCCAACTCCCAGCTCCGAGCCCGGTTCGCCGCCGACGCCGAGGCCGCAGGGCTGGCCCATCTGGTCCCGGATCGGGCCTTCTGCACCGACAATGCGGCGATGATCGCCGCCGCCGGCCACTGGCGGCTGCTCAACGACGGCCCGACCGGCCTCGACGGGGGCGCCGACCCCTCCCTCAAGCTCCCGGTCGTCCACTCCTGACACGCAACCCTGAGTGAGACGTCAGGGTCGACCGGCTGAACCCTGAGGTCAATCCCGGGGGACCCAAGGGTCCAATCAGGTGGACGCCCGATAGGCCGGTGGGCGGTCCCGTCGTACGGTCGATGAGACATGAGAAATCGACGTCACAGCCCACGAACCACGTCCACAAAGGTGCAATGACCATGACCGTCCTGATCGAAACCAAGCCCCGCAAGACGGCGACGCCGGCTGCGGCCGCCTTCGCCGCCACCAAGACCTATGGCACGGGCGATACCGAGGTCACCGCCTTGGACGATGTCGACGTGAGTTTCGATGTCGGCCGGATGACCGCCATCATGGGGCCGTCCGGCTCCGGCAAGTCGACGCTGATGCAGTGCATGGCCGGGCTCGACCAGCTCTCCTCCGGAAGGGTTGTCATCGGCGACGTCGAGCTGTCGTCGTTGAGCGAGCGTCAGCTGACCCGGCTCCGCCGGGATCGGATCGGCTTCGTCTTCCAGGCCTTCAACCTGATCCCGACCCTCAGCGCCATCGAGAACATCACCCTGCCGATGGATCTGGCCGGGACCAAGCCCGATCGGCAGTGGCTCGATCACGTGATCGGCACCGTTGGTCTGGGAGATCGCCTCACCCATCGGCCGGGCGAGCTCTCGGGCGGTCAACAGCAGCGTGTTGCGGTTGCCCGGGCCCTGGCCGGACGTCCAGAGATCATCTTCGCAGACGAGCCGACCGGCAATCTCGACTCCCGGACCGGAGGCGAGATCCTCCAGTTCATGCGATGGGCGGTCGGCGAACTGGGTCAGACCATCGTCATGGTGACCCACGACCCGGTGGCGGCCGGCTACGCCGATCGTGTGGTGTTCCTGGCAGACGGCCGCCGTGTCGGCGAGCTCGATGACCCGACCGCCGACTCGGTGCTGGACCGCATGCGCGGCCTCGGCGACTGAGCGATCGACCCGACACCCACTCTCCTCGAGGAATCAGCATCATGTTGCGTCTCACCATCAAGAACCTGGCGGCGAACCGTATCCGCCTCGCCCTCACCACCTTCGCCGTCGTCCTGGCGGTCTCGTTCGTCGTCGCCTCGTTCGTCCTCACCGACGGCCTGAGGGACAGCTTCGGTTCGCTGTCGGAGGACATCGTCTCCGGCACCGACCTCGAACTGCGGCCGGTCGACGACTTCGGCCAGGCCGATCTGCTGCCGGAGTCGGTGCTGGCCGACGTGGCGGCCATCGACGGGGTGGCGGCGGTGGCCCCGGTTGTCGTGGCCGAGAACAACATCCGGCCGATCAACGGCGCAGGGGAGGAGATCAGCCTGAACGGTCCACCCCAGATCGCCTTCGGTTGGGTCGACGACACCGGGCTGTCCCGATTCTCGCTCGTCGAGGGGGCCGACCCCGACATCGGCGATTTCACCATGGACCTCGACGCGGCCCGCAACCACGGCTTCGTCGTCGGCGAGAGCTACGACGTGATCACTCCCACCGGCCGGTTCGAGCTGACGCTCAGCGGGTTGACCAGCTTCGGGGAGAACAACGACACCCTCGGTGCCACGCTGATGCAGTTCGACATCGACCAGCTCCAGGAAATGGTCGACCGCCAGGGCTACGACTCGGTTGCGGTGGCCCTGGCGGCCGGTGCCGATCGGGCCGAGGTCGGCCAGGTCATGGCCGGGCTCGACCCCGTCGACCGAGGTGGTCGACCAGGCCACCCTCGAATCGGAGACCCGGGCCGACTTCAACGAGGGCATCGACGTCATCGGCAACATCCTGCTCGGCTTCGCCGGCCTGTCGCTGTTCGTCTCGATCTTCATCATCTACAACACCTTCTCCATCGTGCTCGGCCAGCGGACCAGGGAACTGGCGCTGCTGCGGACCGTCGGCGCCGACCCGACCCAACTGCGCCGGTCGGTGCAGTTGGAGGCGTTGGTGATCGGGGCGGTCGCATCGATCGTCGGTATCGCGGCCGGGGTGGCGGTTGCGCTCGGTCTGCGCTCGCTGTTCGCTGCCGTCGGGGCCGAACTACCGGACTCGCCGGTCATCCTGTCGGCCAGGACCATCGTGGTCGCGGCCGCGGTCGGGATCGGCGTGACCCTGGTCTCGGCCATCGGGCCGGCCCGCAAGGCGTCCCGGGTGCCACCGATCGCCGCACTGCGAGACGGTGCCGAGGCCGGCTCGCTCCGCGGTCGGACCAGGATGTCCGTCGGCGGCACACTGACGGTGGCCGGCATGGCCGTCATCGCCGTCGGTCTGTTCGTCGCCTCGACGACCGCATCGGTGGTCGCCATGCTGGCCGTCGGCTCCATTGCGGTGTTCGTCGGGGTGACGATGTTGAGCCCGATCGTTGCCCAGCCGCTCACGGCGTTGTTCGGCTGGCCGCTGCATCGGACGATGGGCCTGCCCGGCCGGTTGGCCCAGCAGAACGCCGGTCGGAACCCGCAGCGGACCGCCACGACCGCGGCGGCGCTGATGATCGGTCTGGCCCTGGTGGCCATGACGCTGACCGTCGGCGAATCGGTCAAGGCGCAGCTCAGATCGACCCTCGACAGCTCGGTCAAGGCCGACTACCTGGCCACGGACGCCGGCGACAACGTCCCGTTCCCGGCCGAGGTGGCCGACGCCTTCGAACGGTTGCCCGCCACCGAAAACGTGACCAGCTTCCGCTACGACGAGGCCATGGTCGACGGCGGCTTCGGCTGGTCATGGCCACCGATCTCGCCGTCACCGACGCCCTGTTCGACCTCGGGGTCGAGCAGGGCCGAGGAATCGACGGCAACGGTCGTCGATCCGCTGCTGGTCTCGAACGAGGAGGCCGAGGCGTCCGGGATCGAGGTCGGCGACGTGATCCCCATGTCGTTCGCCGGCGGCCAGAGCCGTGATCTGACGGTGATCGGTGTCTACCAGGACGACATCGTCACCGACGAGCCGTTCCTGCTCGACCTGTCGACCTGGGAGGCGGTCGGCGCCGAGTCGAGCGACACCTGGATCGCCCTGTCGCTGGCCGACGGGGTCACCGCCGACCAGGCCGACGTGGCCTTCGCCCCGATCGCCGCCGACTACCCCCAGGTCCAGATCGACACCGCCAACGGCTTCGTCGAACGGCTCGAAGGCACGGTCGACGAAGCGCTGGCCGCGGTCAACGTGATGGTTGCGCTGGCGGTGATCATCGCCCTGATCGGCATCGCGAACACCCTGGCGCTCTCGGTCTTCGAACGGACCCGTGAACTCGGGTTGCTGCGGGCGGTGGGGATGACCCGCCGTCAACTGCGGCGAATGGTTCGCCTCGAGGCGGCGCTCGTCGCCCTGTTCGGGGCCGCGCTCGGTGTTGGTCTCGGGGTGCTGTTCGGCTGGGCCGCAGTGCTGGCGCTGCCGGCGACGGTCACCTCGACCCTCTCCATCCCGGTCACCCGCATCCTGCTACTGGTCGCGGTGGCCGCCGCCGCCGGACTGGTTGCGGCCTGGGGCCCGGCCCGCCGAGCAGGCAGGCTCGACGTCCTCGAGGCGATCGCCGCCTGAGGCCGCGGCTGCGCCGGCCTCGGCTCAGCACAGCAGGTCCCGACGGTCGACCATCGCCCGGAGCCTGTGCAACCTGGTGTTCACCGTGGCTGCTTCCAACCCCAGCTCGGCGGCGATCGTCGAGCGGGGTTGGTCGAGTATCCAGGCCCGGTAGGCCACCGTGGCGGTGAGTCGACGGGACGGTGCCGATCCCGGCAGACGCCCGACCGCAGCCACGATGGCCGCCGTGGCCACCAACCGCGACGCTCGGATCGCTGTCGCCTGCCGTGGGCTCCATCATCGGCCCGGCCGGCTGCCCCGTCTCCCGCCAGATCGATCGGTGCCGGCCGACCGTGATCGCTCCAGCCGTTTCCTCCGAGATGACCCGGCGGTCGATTCGATCGGGTGATCCGCTGCCGGGTGTCGAGCATGAGGTTGGCGGCGATCTTGTGGGGTCGCCGGTCGAGTCGGTGGCGATACAGCGTCTCGAAGAAGACCGCCCGCACCTCATCGGTCGACTCGTCCCACGGCCACATGCCCCTCGCCACGCTCCACCGGCAGAGCCTCGTCAGGCCCGGGCGGAGCTGAACGAGCAGCAGCTGGGCCGCCTCGCCCTCACCGTCCTGGGCCAGTGCCACCAACGCCGCCTGCATGGCATCGGTCCGCTCCGATCCCACCGGGGAGACCACGTCGGGGTTGGTCCAGCCCCGCAGCGTCGGGTGATCGACAGACCACTGCTCCCACTCTGGCCGCACCCCGGCGCCCTTCGAGCCACCGCCCCCACCGTCCCACGTCGACCAGTTGTCCCGTCACGTCCCGACCTCCTCGACCGGGAGAACACCACAGCAGCGGCCGGTCCAGGACGACCTCCCGAACCGTTTCCAGAATCGACTCCCGAACGTCGTCCTTTCGTCCCGGACCCGACCCCGCCGCGTCACATCGGGTTGGTAGGTTCATCTCATGGACCGACGGCGACAGGGACAACGCAGCGTGTTGCGGCTTGTCAGCCTGGTTTCGGTCGTCGCCGCCATCGCCTTGGCCGTCGCCGCCTACGCCGGATCCACGGCCACGGCCAGGGCCGAGGTTTCTGCCAGGGCCGAGGTGTCTGCCGGGGCCGAGGTGTCTGCCGGGGCCGAGGTGTCGGCCGCCACCGAGCCGGCGGGCGGAGCCCGATCCTCGGGCCTGGTGGCGAACGCAGCAGCCGCCGACCGATCGGCCACCGCCAACACCGTCGATGGCGACGGCCGGACGCCGCCGGGGACACCACCCCGGCACCCGTCGATGGCGCCCGACAGCGCCGGTGATGGCGGCTCCGAGGAAGCTCGGCCCGGGCTGACTGCCTCCGAGGTGCTCGGTCGCCCCGTCGAATCGCCGAGGGCCAACGTCGCCCCCTCGAACCCGGTCACCGGTCCCGCCGACGAGGAAGGCGCTGGTTCCTTCGTGCCGCCGATCCGCCAGGACCGCATCGAGTTCGTGTACCAGGACGGTGCCCTCGGTCCCGTCGTGCTCGGCAGCTCGATCGATGAGATCGCCGAGGCCCTCGGTCCCGACTACGAGATTGCCGCCGAGGTCTCGATTCGGGCCGGATTCGGTTCCGGCTATTCGGTCACCAGGGACGATGAGGTCCTGTTCTGGTGCATCGAAGAGGACGGTGTGATCACCGTCATCATGACCACCGACCCCCGGGTCGGTCTCGACTCCGGCCTTCGGCCGGAGCTCCCGCTCGAGCAGGCGATCGCAACCAACGGCGAGCCGACGTTTCGTTTCGGGCCCGAGGTCCGGGAGTTCGTGACCTTCGACGACGGGATCGGGGGCGACGAAACGCTGTCGGTGCTGGTGGCGATCGGCCGATTCGGCGGTCCGGTCGGCATCTACGATCCGGGCCCCGAGATCGGCTCGGAGACCACGGCATACGAGCCGGAGGGAGCAACCATCAAAGAGCTCTGGTTCCGGGTTTCCGACCGCTGAGGTTCCGACCGCTGGGGTTCCGACCGCTGGGGTTCCGACCGCTGGGGTTTCCGACCGCTGGGGTTTCCGACCGCTCGGGGTTTCCGACCGCTGAGAGCAGGGCAGATCCTCTCAGCGGATCAGGATCTCGACGATGACGTCGAGGTTCTCCATCCTGGCGTGGTCGAAGTCGGCGTGGTGGTCGTACGGGTCGAGTTGGACGACCTGCATCCCGGCGTTCGTCGCCCCGGCCACGTCGGCGTGGACCGTGTCGCCGACGTAGAGCACCCGGTCCGGGAGCTGCCCGAGGGCAGCCAGAGCCGGTTCGAAGATGGCCGGATCGGGCTTGGCCACCCCTGCCAGGGTCGAGTCGACGATGGCCGCCACCGATGGCAGCGGCCCCTCACCGACCTGGCAGACGCCGTAGTCCCGCATCTGTTCCGGGGCGGTTCCGTTGTTGTTGCTGACGATGGCAACGGGGAAGCCGGTGGCTGCCAGCCGGTGGAACGCGGCGACGTTCTCCCGATGGACCCAGCTCCAACCGACCCGCATCGCCACCCGGAAATCGTCGAGCTGTTCCAGGCCGACACCGAGCGTCACTGCATAGGCCTCGTCATAGAAGCTCCAGAAGTCGGCCTGGTACTCCTCCGGCGGGTGGCCAGACACGGCCATCGCCAGCACGCCTGCGTGGTGGGCCCGACGGTACTCGCCGATGTCGTGCGGTGGCTCAACCCCGATCTCGTCCAGCTTGGCTGCCACCGGCTCATAGTCGGGATAGGTGAACACCCCACCGATGTCGAAGACCGCCGCTTCTACCGTTCCAGGCCGAAATGTCACATCGACCAGTGTGGCGTACTCTGCTGGCAGCGGCACCCGATCCGCCGAGTTCGGTTGGCGACCGGCACAATGGCAGCCAGTGGAGCCGGGAAAGGACATCGAGATGGAGGCACGATTTTTCAACGAACCGCTCGACGTGGACGGCCTTCCCTCCCTGCCGGTCGAGGCCTTCGAATCGCTTGATCCCAACTACCTCAGGGTCCGTCTCATCGCCGATGCCACCTTCGCCCTGGTCGTGATCGTTGCCGCCGCCACCTTGGCGGTGCAGGTTTCTCGGTGGTGGCTGCCGCTGCTGGTGGCCGCCGGTCTGTTGGTCTTGACCGGCCTCACGGCCTGGCTGCAGAAGATCGAGGTCGACCACCTCGGCTTTCTCGTCCGGGACAAGGACTTCTCGTTCCGCAGCGGGGCGATCAGCCGGAACGTGACAACGGTGCCTTTCGCCAGGGTCCAGCACGTCAGCATCGACCGCGGCCCGCTCGCCAGATCGTTCGGGCTGGCCACACTGCAGTTGCGAACCGCCGGTGACGGGCTGACCGTGCCCGGCATGAGCCACGATGTCGCCCTGCGACTCAAGGCGCTGGTGGCGGCCCGGGCTGCGACCGCGGCCGCTGAGGAGTACGACGAGGACGTGGCACGTCCGGGGGAGATCCCGATTGTCGGGGACCGCTGACGGGCCCATCGACGGCGCCGTCTCCCGTCCGCCGCCTCCGGGGCGGCTGGCCGCAGACCGTACGCTGTTGGCGATGCCGTCCAGGCAGTCGCCGCTGGCGGTGGTGTTCATCGGCTGGCGGTTCATCAAGAACCTGGGGGCGGTCAACATCGGTATCGCCGCCGCCTTCCTCGTGTCAGGTCGACTGTCCGGTGCGCTGCTGGCCGTCGGCACCGCGGCGGCGTCGGTCGGTCTGGTGTTCATGTTGTTGGCCTGGTGGCGATTCGAGTTCAGCGTTCGCGGCGACGACCTCCTGGTGGCGAAAGGGGTGGTGGCCGAGGAGCGGTTGACCATCCCCCTCGATCGGGTTCAGAGCGTTGCCATCAACCAGAAGTTCCTCCACCGACCCTTCGGCCTCGTCTCGGCCTCGGTCGACACCGCCGGCTCCTCGGCCGCCGAGTTCGAGATCGATGCCGTCGAGCGACCAAAGGCCGAAGCACTGCAGCGCCTGGTGGCGTCGCAACGTCGAGCTGCGGCCCAGGGCTCGGCCGCTCGTTCGGTCGGCGGCCCCGCCTCGGGGTCGCAGTCGATCCCGTTCGGTGCCGACGCAGACGACACCGATGTCGAGATCGAAGTGCTTCGGCGCTCCCCGATGGACCTGGTCAGGATCGGGATCAGCCGGTGGCCGTGGGCCGGGTTGGTGGCGCTGGCGCCCCTGGTGGCCTTGGCCGAGGATCTGCAGACCGTCGCCCCGTTCGGCCTCCCAGACCAGGCGGTGGTCGAGGACAGCCTGCCGGCCGAGTTCGGTGCCGAATTGTTGGCGATCGCCCTCGCCGGCGTGCTGGCGGTCGTCGTGGTCATCTCATTCCTCGGCGCGGTGCTCCAGGTGGCCCGGGAACTGGTTGCGAACTGGGACCTGCGGCTGGTGCAGACCTCGAACGGCTTTCGCCGAACCGCCGGTCTATTGAGCAAGACGAGCAAGACCTCCACCTTCAGCAGAATCCAGGCCGTGCGAACCGACCAGACACCGATTCAGCGCCTCCTGGGCATACGGAAGCTGACACTGCCAACGGTCGGGGAGGGCGACCTCGGGGTGTCGGGGGCGTTCGACGACGAGGTGGGCACGGTGCGGCACATCGTCTTCGGTCGGCCCACCGAACCGGCGTTCGACCGCAGGATCTCATCGCTTTCGATCTTTCTGGCTGTCCGGAATCGGGTGCTGATCGTCGTTCCGCTGGTCGCCCTGCTGTGGCGACCGATCGGTTGGCCTGCCTTGCTGGCGTTGGCGGCAGTTCCCCTCGAATGGCTGGTGGCCAGGCGTCGCTGGCGGCTCCGCCGCTGGAGCCTGTCGCCGACGAGGATCGCCGAGTCCACCGAACTGGTGAACCGTCACACCGCCGACATCGACCTGATCAAGTGCCAGACGGTGTCGGTCTCGCAGAGCTTCTTCGAGCGCCGCCGCAACCTGGCCACCGTCCGGATCACCACCGCCGCAGGCCACCTCGCCGTCCCCCTGATCGACCATGTCGAGGCGATGGCGGTTCGGGATCGGGCGCTGTACGCGGTCGAATCCGATCGCCGCAGCTTCATGTAGGCCCGTTCATGCAGGCCCGGCCGCGGGCGCGAAACCCTGTGGAGCAATCCCGCCGTCCGGCCCGATGGGAACCGATGTGGAAAGTGCGCTTTTGAGGTTGGCGGTTTCGATCGGTGCCTTTAACATTAGCACTCGTCCACTGAGAGTGCTAACGCCCAACATGGAGCTATCTGCATGAAACTGCAACCACTTGAGGACCGTATCGTCGTCAAACCACAAGACGCCGAGGCCACGACGGCCAGCGGTCTAGTTATCCCTGACACCGCAAAGGAGAAGCCCCAACAGGGTGAGGTTCTCGCCGTCGGAACGGGTCGCCGCTCCGACTCGGGCGATCTCATCCCGATGGATGTGAGCGAAGGTGACACGGTGGTGTACTCCAAGTACGGAGGCACCGAAATCACCATCGACGGTGATGATCTGCTGATCCTTTCGGCTCGCGACGTCCTTGCGATCGTCAAGTAGAACCGGAGCCACTGAACCATGCCAAAGACTCTGAAATTCGACGAAGACGCACGCCGAGCCCTCGAGGCCGGCGTGAACAAGCTGGCCGATGCGGTCAAGGTCACCCTGGGCCCCAAGGGCCGCAACGTGGTCCTCGACAAGAAGTTCGGTGCGCCGACCATCACAAACGATGGTGTTTCCATCGCTCGTGAGATCGAGCTCGAAGATCCGTTCGAGAACATGGGCGCCCAGCTGGTCAAAGAGGTCGCCACCAAGACGAACGACGTGGCGGGCGACGGCACCACCACCGCAACGGTCCTGGCTCAGGCCCTGATCAAGGAAGGTCTACGCAACGTGGCCGCCGGGGCGAACCCGATGGGCCTCAAGCGGGGCATCGAAGCCGCGGTCGAGGTGGCCGTTGCCGAGATCGCCAAGCAGGCAAAGGAGATCGACTCCAAAGAGGAGATCGCCCAGGTCGCGGCCATCTCCGCCGCCGACGAGAGCGTCGGCCAGGTTCTGGCCGACGCCATCGACAAGGTCGGCAAGGACGGAGTCGTCACCGTCGAAGAGTCCAACCTGTTCGGTTTGGAACTCGAGTTCACCGAGGGTATGCAGTTCGACAAGGGCTACATCTCGCCGTACTTCGTCACCGACGCCGAGCGTCAGGAAGCGGTCATCGAAGAGCCGTACATCCTGCTCAACCAGGGCAAGATCTCCGCGGTGCAGGACCTGCTCCCGGTGCTGGAGAAGGTGATGCAGTCCGGCAAGCAGCTGGTGATCATCGCCGAGGACATCGAGGGCGAAGCCCTTGCCACCCTGGTGGTCAACAAGATCCGCGGCACCTTCGCATCGGCCGCGGTGAAGGCCCCCGGCTTCGGCGAGCGCCGCAAGTCGATGCTGCAGGACATGGCCATCCTCACCGGTGGTCAGGTCATCTCCGAGGAGGTCGGCCTCAAGCTCGACGCCGTCACCTTGGACATGCTTGGCACCGCCCGTCGAGTGATCATCACCAAGGACAACACCACGATCATCGAAGGCAGCGGCGACAAGGCCGATGTCGACGGTCGGGTCAACCAGATCAAGGCCGAGATCGAGAACACCGACTCCGATTGGGACCGTGAGAAGCTGCAGGAGCGGCTGGCCAAGCTGGCCGGCGGTGTTGCGGTGGTCAAGGTCGGGGCAGCCACCGAGGTGGAGCTCAAGGAGAAGAAGCACCGCATCGAGGACGCCCTGTCCGCTACTCGGGCTGCGCTGGAAGAAGGCGTCGTCGCCGGTGGCGGTACCGCCCTGCTTCGGGCCCGGGCTGCGGTCTCTGCCGCGGTGGAGGGCATGACTGGTGACGAGCAGACCGGCGCCCGTTCGGTCGCTCGGGCGCTGGAGGCTCCGGCCAGGCTCATCGCCAACAATGCCGGCCTCGAAGGTGCCATCTGGGTGCAGAAGATCGAGGATGCCAAGGGGGCCAAGGGCCTCAACGCTGCAACCGGCGAGCTGGTCGACCTCATGAAAGCGGGCATCACCGACCCGGCCAAGGTCACCCGGGCCGCACTGCAGAACGCGGCATCGATCGCGGCACTGCTGCTCACCACCGAGGCGCTGGTCGCCGACAAGCCCGAGGATGAGGCTGGGATGCCGGGTGGCATGCCCGACATGGGCGGCATGGGCGGCATGATGTGATCTGACGGTCACCCATCCCTACACGGTGGCGCGCAGGATCGATCGAAGCCGCATGCCGCGGCTGGGCCGGTCCCGATCCCATCGGTGAGCGAGAGACCGGGGCCATCGGCCCCGGTCTCTCGCCGTTTTCCCGACGGCCTGCCGCCGGGACCGGTGACCGCCTACGGAGGGATCGGCGCCGGTCGGTGCGGATCTGTGCCTGATCCGGTGGCCGGGGTAGCATCTGGCCAACCGAATCAGGGAGGTGGCCGGTGGTGGCCGTCGATCCGTCCGAGCGCACAACACGCACAACACGGTGAACGGTCCAACGCCGGCCGCTCGGGCCCGGCCGCTGCTCGACGGCGTGGCGGCGGCCGCCGAGGAGAGCCAGCTGCAGCGGCGGCCCGTCGATTCGGTCGTCCGGGCCTTCGCCGACTGCGGTCTGCTTCGCATCCTGGCCCCTGCCCCCTATGGCGGTGAGGAGGCAACCGGCCGTCAGTTCCTGGAGCTGGTGGAGACCGTGGCCCGGGTCGACGGTTCGGCGGCGTGGACAGTGATGACCCTCAACGAGGAGATGGAGATCGCCTGCGCCTACCTTCCCGCCGACCACATGGGTTCGGTGGTCCGCTCCCGACCCCCGGTGGTCATCGCCGGCGCTGGTGCACCGATCGGTCGGGCTGTGGCGGTCGACGGTGGCTGGCGGGTGACCGGTCGATGGCCGTTCGTCACCGGTGGGCCATGTGCCGATTTCATCGTCTTGGGATCGATCGTCGAGGGGCCGAAGCCCAGATCGTTGTGTTACGTCCTGGTGCCGGCCGACGAGGTCGAGGTGCTCGACACGTGGGACACCGTGGGGTTGCGGGGCACCGGGTCCCACGATGTGGAGCTTCGGGACGTGTTCGTGCCGCACGAGCGGGCGGGGCTGACCACCGGCACCGACCGGACGGTACCGGACGGTCCGCTGTTCCGGCTGCCGGCGTCGTTGCGGTTCCCGTTTCCCAAGGTCGGGGTTGCGGCCGGTCTCGCTCGGGCGGCGTTGGACTGCTTCGTCGAGCTGGCCGAAACCAAGCGGGCCCGGCTCGGCGGTCGAGTACTGCGGGAACAGGCGGACGCCCAGCTGGCGGTGGCCGAGGCCGAGGCGCTGCTCGGCTCCGGTCGGGCCTTCGCCATCGAGATGCTGGAAACGGTGTGGGACCTGGCGGTGGACGGCGACCCGATCCCGGCCCCGGTGCACGCCAGAACCCGGCTGGCCTGTACCACTGCGGTCGCCAATTCGGTGCGGGCGGTCGAGCTGTTGGCCACCGCCGCCGGCACCACCTCGAATCGCCGCGGCCACCCGCTGCAACGTCGCCTGGCAGACGTGGGGGCGGTTCCCCAGCACTTCATGGTCGGCGGCTATCACCGGCTGTCGGCCGGTCAGGTGCTGCTCGGCCTCCAGGCCGACGACCCGGCCTTCTGACCCGCCGGCCCGCGTCTTTCATCGGCCCGGCCTCTTTCATCGGCCCGGCCTCGTGCCATCGGCCCGGCATGCCGACCGGTCGATGGGCGGATCGGAACAGAGGCTCGCGGGCGGTTCAGTGGCCGGTCAGGACCAATCTGGTGCCGGTCGGGTTGACCCTGGCGGTGGCGGTTCGCTGGACGAACCCGTCCCCGTCGACCGAGGTGTTGCTGTTGGCGCACCCACCGTCGCTGAACGTCTGGTAGTTCAACCGCACTGCCGATGCCCGGATGAGCTCGCCGTCGACGGCACGGGCCTCCAGGTCTGACCAGCGAACCGCGACCGAGGGATGGTCGCAGTGGGCGAAGACCTCGCTCCACACCATGGGGCTCAACAGGCTGTCGGCCTCCGGCCAGAGGTCCCGAACCACGGTGCCGGCACCGGTTTCCAGGTCGGTGATCGAACCCCGCCAACCCCGCTCCGGCGATCGGTGGACGCGGTACCGGTAGGGCCGACCCGGCTGCCACCGGTAGGTCCGGGTGTTCGGGTTGTTCAACGCAGACGGCAGTTTCGACGATGAGCCGTCGAGCTCGCCGCCGCGGTCGGCATAGCCACCCCAGTTGACCGCCCCGCCATCGGGATACCGGGGGTGGTACTGCAGGCCGAAGTGGGCGCCGCCGGTCCTGGCGTGTCCGTTCATGAAGCTGACCTGCAGGGCCCAGAAGTACAGCATCGGCACCGTGGGGGGCTCCAGGACCTCGAACGTCGCCGCCACATCGATCAGCGGGACCGGGGGTACCTCCCAGCTGAGATGGAACGACGACGCCCCGTTGCTCGACGTCGGCGGCCCGACGGTGCGGCCCGGGACGCCACCTGAACCGGGTATCGCCAGTTTCTGCAACCACGCCCGCAACGCCATGGGCCCCACTGTGCCACGGCGATAGCCTTCCGGGATGGATCGACCTGCCACGGCGTTGCGCAACCGTCGGCGTCGCCATCGTATGGCCGCGGCCGGCGGCTGGTCCTGATGGCGTCGATCAGCCTGGCCAGGGCCAGACGGATCGCCCTGGCGGCCCAGGGATTCAACGACCCGAAACCCAAGGGCTCGGTCGACGTCCGCCATTTCCGTCGGGCCATGGATCGGATGACGATCCTCCAGCTCGACTCGGTCAACGTGGTGTGCAGGAGCCACTACCTGCCGATGCTGGCCCGACTCGGCCCCTACGATCGGGCCCGGCTCAACCGCTACCTCTACCATTCCGGGGAGCACTTCGAGTACCTGAGCCACGAGGCGTCGATCACCTCCCAGGATCACCAGCCGCTGCTCCGGCCGAGGGCTCGAGCCGCAAAGCGGTGGGTCGCCAGGATCGAGGCCGAACTGCCGGAGTACATCGCCGCCGTGCTGGAGGAGGTGTCTGAACGGGGCCCGGTTTCAGTCAAGGACCTGACCGACCCCGGCGGTCGAACCGGCCCGTGGTGGGGCCATTCGAAGGGCAAGCGGGCGCTGGAGTGCCTCTATGTGACCGGACGGCTGGCCATCAGGGAGCGGACGCCGATGTTCGTCACCGTCTACGACCGGCCGGAACGGGTTCTCGATCCCGAGGTGCTGGCCAGGCCCGAGCCGGACGAGCACGAGGCAAACAAGGCCATGCTGTTGCTGGGGGCCAGGAGCCACGGCATCGGCACCGCAACCGACATCGCCGACTACTTCCGGCTGAAGGTGCCGGTGGCCCGCCCGCTGCTGGCCGAGCTGGTGGCCGAACGGAAGCTCGAGCAGGTCGAGGTGGAAGGGTGGAAGGAGCCGGCCTACCTCCATCCCGGAGCCAAACAGCCCCGCTCGGTCCAGGCCAAAGCGCTGCTCACGCCGTTCGATCCGGTCGTGTGGTTCCGGCCCCGGGCGCTGCGGCTGTTCGATTTCCACTACCGGATCGAGATCTACGTGCCGGAACCGAAACGGGTCCACGGCTACTACGTGCTGCCGTTCCTGCTCGACGAGCAGCTGGTCGGCCGGGTCGACCTCAAGGCCGACCGAAAGGGCAGCGTGCTCAGGGTTCGTGCAGCCTTCGCCGAGCCCGGGGTCGACACCGCTCGGGTCGCGACCGAGCTGGCCGGGTCGCTGGCCGAGATGGCGACCTGGCTCGGACTCGGTGATGTGGCGGTTGAGCGCCGAGGCGACCTGGCACCGGCACTGGCCGGGGCCTGCAGCTGATCGACCGACCGACCCGATCGACAGCTTGGCCCAGCACCGGTGGGTCGGCGTGAACCGACTGGGATGATCGGCTTCGGCGGCCCGGTCCGGCCCGGTGACCGGGCCGAGCGTACACTGAACGGGTGAACTCCCCCGTACTGCAAACCTTCGCGTTGGGTAGCCAGTGGCAGACGCTGGATCCGTTCCTGTTCTGCGCCCATCATCTCGACCGGTACCCGGCGGCCAACGGTCGTCTCGGCCCGGAGGCGCCGCTGACCGGCCGCCACCTCGGCCAGGATTTCGCCGGGATCGATGGTTGGAACATGTACCACGGCTCAACCGTGCCGGGCTTCCCCCAGCATCCGCATCGGGGCTTCGAGACGGTGACCTACGTCCGGCGGGGCTGGTGCGATCACTCCGATTCCCTGGGGGCCAAGGCCAGGTTCGGGGAGGGCGACGTGCAGTGGATCACCGCCGGCGGCGGCATCGTGCACGCCGAGATGTTCCCGCTGTTCGACACCGAGGGGCCGAACACCCTCCACCTGTTCCAGATCTGGCTGAACCTGCCTGCGGCCAACAAGATGGTCGACCCGTACTTCTCGATGCTGTGGAACGACGACATCCCCCGCCATCACCACGACGGGGCCGAGGTCACGGTCATCGCCGGGCGCCTCGGAGACGCCGTCCCGCCGGCTCCTCCGCCGGACTCGTGGGCCGCGGCCGATGGCAGCGATGTGGCGATCTGGCATCTCCGACTCGAACCGGGCGCAAGCTGGCGCCCGCCGCCGGCCGACGATCGCTCGTCGCGGGTGCTGTACCTCTTCGACGGCGACCAGGCCACGGTGGCCGGTCGGCCCGTGGCGAGGAACAGCGGCGTGGTGCTGGAGCCGACCGCCCAACCGGAGATCCTGGCCGACGACGGCGGGGCCGAGGCGCTGATCCTGCAGGGCCGGCCCATCGGCGAGCCGGTGGCCCAGTACGGTCCGTTCGTGCTCAACGACGAGGCCGGGATCCGCCAGGCCATGGCCGACTACCAGCGCACCGGCTTCGGTGGTTGGCCGTGGCCGACCGACGATCCGGTCCACGGTGATGTACCGGAACGTTTCGCCCGCTACGGCGACGGTCGGCTGGTGAGTCGATGATCCCCCATCGGGCGGCGGCCGGGCCCGGTTCGGGCCGGTCGTGAAACGGGGGCAAAGTCCCCCGGACCCCGTTCTCGGCCGTTAGTCTTGTCCTTTCCCCTTCGGAGGTCTGCCGTGGCTGAGATAGACATTGGAATGGGTAAGTCGGCTCGGCGGGCCTACAGCCTCGACGAACTGGTCCTCCTCCCCGGTCGGCGAACCCGCGACGCCGACCTGGTCGACCTCTCATGGCAGATCGACGCCTACCGCCTGCAGCTCCCGTTCCTGGCCTCGGCCATGGATTCGGTCACCAGCCCGGCCACCGCGGTCGCCGTAGGCCAGCTCGGCGGGCTCGGGGTCCTCGACCTCGAAGGCCTTTGGACCCGCCATCATGATGCGGACGGGCTGCTGAGCGAGCTGGCGGAGCTGGAGGGCGACGCCGCCCTGGCCAGGATGCGTGAGCTGTACGCCGCCCCTCTCGATCCCGACCTGATCTCCAAGCGGGTGGCGGAGATCCACGAGGGTGGGGTCATCGCCGCCGGGGCGGTGTCGCCGAAGCACGTTGCGGCGCTGGCCGGCATCCTGCTCGAGGCCGAACTGGACCTGCTGGTGATCCGGGGTTCGGTGATCTCGGCCGAACACGTCGGCCACGGCGACACCTTGAACCTGAAGCGGTTCGTCAGGGAGCTGGAGACGCCGGTCATCGTCGGCGGCTGCGCCGGCTACCAGGCCGCACTGCACCTGATGCGGACCGGGGCGGCGGGAGTGCTGGTCGGCGTCGACGGCGGTATGACCGCATCGGCCGGCCAGGTCATCGGGGTCGGCTCCGGGATGGCCACCGCCATCGCCGATGTACGAGCGGCCAGAATGCGCCACCTCGACGAAACCGGTGTCTACGTCCACGTGATCGCAGACGGCGGCTTCAGCTCCGGGGGCCAGATCGCAAAGGCGATGGCCTGTGGGGCCGATGGCGTGATGCTCGGCTCGGCCCTGGCGGCCGCTGACGAGGCGCCGGGCCGGGGTTGGCACTGGGGGAACTCGGTGATCCATCCCACGTTGCCCCAGGGCAACCGGATCCCGATCGAGCAGATCGGCTCCCTGGAGGAACTGCTGGTGGGGCCGGCTTCGAGCGCCGATGGGCGATTGAACATGTTCGGCGCTCTGCGGCAGTCCTTGGCCACCCTGGGCTATGAGAATCTGAAGGACCTCCAGAAGGCCGAAGTGTTGATTCGATCGAGCAACCGGTGAGCGGCGGGCCGTTGACCGAGGGCTCGACCACCGTCGCCGCCCCGGCTCAGGTGGTGCTGGTGGTCGACTTCGGCGCCCAGTACGCCCAGTTGATCGCTCGCCGGGTCCGGGAGCTGCAGGTCTACTCCGAGATCGTCGGACACCACATCTCCGCCGCCGATATCGCCGAGCGCCAACCGGCGGCCATCATCTTGTCCGGCGGCCCGGCCAGCGTGCACGTCGACCATGCACCTCGGCTCGACCCGGCGATCTTCGATCTGGGGATCCCCATCCTCGGCATCTGCTACGGCGCCCAGCTGATCGCCCACCAACTGGGTGGTCTGGTCGGCCGGAACAGCCAGGGGGAGTACGGCCGGACCACGCTCACCAAGGACCGGGATCGGCCGAGCTCGTTGCTTGGCCCGGACGCCCCGGAAACCCAGACGGTGTGGATGAGCCACTTCGACGGCATCACCGTTGCCCCGGAGGGTTTCGTCGGCTGTGGCTCCACCCCCAACGCCGCCATTGCGGTGCTGGAGAACGACGGCCGACGTATCTGGGGGGTGCAGTTCCACCCCGAGGTCGGCCATACACCCAACGGCATGGAGCTGCTCCGCCGGTTCCTCCACGACCTCGCCGGTTGCCAGCCGACCTGGACCATGGGCTCGGTGATCGAGACCTCGGTCGACGCCATCCGGGCTCAGATCGGTCCGGGCCGGGCCATCTGCGGCCTTTCCGGCGGGGTCGACTCCGCAGTGGCGGCGGCCCTCGTCCACCGGGCCATCGGCCCCCGCCTGACCTGCGTGTACGTCGATACCGGTCTGATGCGGCTCAACGAGTCGGATCAGGTGGTGGAGACGTTCCAGAAACACCAGGGCATCGAGTTGATCCATGTCCGGGCCGGAGAGCGGTTCCTGGAACGGCTGGAAGGCATCGTCGAACCGGAGGACAAGCGCAAGACGATCGGCGAGGTGTTCATCCGGGTCTTCGAGGAGGCCTCCGGTGGGATCGAGGACGCCGATTTCCTGGTTCAGGGCACGCTGTACCCCGATGTGATCGAGTCCGGCACGGCGGACGCGGCCAAGATCAAGAGCCATCACAACGTCGGCGGTTTGCCGGAGGACCTCCAGTTCAAGCTGGTCGAGCCGCTCCGGAACCTGTTCAAGGACGAGGTCCGCCAGGTCGGCAGCCAACTCGGCCTCCCCGATGAGATCGTGTGGCGGCAACCGTTCCCCGGGCCGGGCCTTGGGGTGCGGATCATCGGCGAGGTCACCGCCGAGAAGGTCTCGATCCTGCAGCAGGCCGACGCCATCGTTCGATCGGAGATCGCCGCTGCCGGGTTGGAACGGGAGATCTGGCAGGCGTTTGCCGTGCTGCCGGACATCCGGACCGTCGGCGTGATGGGCGACGAGCGGACCTACGCCCACCCGATCATCATTCGGGCCGTGACCAGCGACGATGCGATGACCGCCGATTGGGCCCGCCTGCCCTATGACCTGCTGGAGTCGATGTCCAACCGGATCATCAACGAGGTCGACGGGGTGAATCGGGTGGCATACGACATCACCTCAAAACCCCCCGGCACGATCGAATGGGAGTGACGGGGACCCGAGTCCGGCGGAGCCGGACTCGCAGAGTGAGGCCTCTGGCCGAACGGCGGGCACGATCGAATGGGAGTGACGGGGACCCGAGTCCGGCGGAGCCGGACTCGCAGAGTGAGGCCTCTGGCCGAACGGCGGGCACGATCGAATGGGAGTGACGGGGACCCGAGTCCGGCGGAGCCGGACTCGCAGAGTGAGGCCTCTGGCCGAACGGCGGGCACGATCGAGTGGGAGTGACGGGGACCCGAGTCCGGCGGAGCCGGACTCGCAGAGTGAGGCCTCTGGCCGAACGGCGGGCACGATCGAGTGGGAGTGACGGGGACCCGAGTCAGGCCTCGGACTGGCGGAGTGTCAGGCCCGATCGAATGGGCCGGAGGTGGCGGCGGTCGGGGCCGCAAGCCTCTGCGCAGCGAAGCTCGGGACGGGTGAACGTGGCGGGGTGGCGGCGGGGCCGAAGCGGCGCTCCATCGTGCGGGCCACCACATAGCCACCGGCCAGCGTCAGTGCGCCGAGCACCGCATCGATCCAGTAGTGATTGGCCGTGACCACGATCGCAAACAACGTGGCCAGCGGGTAGAGGGAGATCAGCGGGAGCAGCGACCGTGATCGCACCCGCGCCGCCAGGGCCGCCGAGCACCACAGCGCCCACGCCATGTGCAGGCTCGGCACGGCGGCGAACTGGTTCGAGACGCTTTGCACGCTCTTCGACTCGAACGACCAGACACCGCCGACCTCGGCGATGGTGTCGACGAAGCCGGACGGCACGCATCCGCCATAGGGCCCGCAACTCCCGAGCAGGCGGGGTGGCATCACGGGAAAGATCGTGAACCCGATCAGAGCGAGACCGGTCGTTGCCAACAACGTGGTGCGCAGCCGTGCATAATCGGCCTGATGGTGGACGAAGAGCCACACCAGGACGGCCGGCGTGACGACGAAGTGGAAAGTGCCATAGAAGATGTTCGACGACCAGATGAAGCCGTCCCAGTCGATGAACAGCCTCTGGACATCGAGCTCGACATACAGGTTGAGCGACCGCTCGAATTCGATGAGCTCCCGGGCGTTGGCCAAGGCGACATCGGAGCCGACCCCGGCCGAACCGAACATGTTGCGGACGAAGGTGTAGATGACGTAGAAGCCCAGGACGAGCCCGACCTCAGTCAGGGCATGCCGCTTGCCTCCAGCCCGAGGTGAGGTTTGCGGGCTCATGCTCGAAGCTGCAGATCGGCGAAAGCGCTGCGGATTGGGAAAGAGTTTGCGTGACATCAATGTCGCCTCGTGGTCAACAAGCAATCACGACGTTACTGCGACGGTAGACGATACAAGTCCTCATCGTAGTGTCACCCCGCTGTAACTTCCAGGGGCCTGGCGAGCTTCTGAGCCCGGCACGAGACGGTGGGCGATCGGCGCAGGGAGCCGCATCAGCCGGTTGGGAGGGGGAGGAAGTTCTGGCCTTCGTAGACCTCTGCGGCGTTGAGGCCGGCCAGTTGCCGGGGGGTGCCGGTCTGGCCGTAGGAACAGTTGCGGGCGGCCTTCATGCAGCCGTTGATCCACAGGTTCATCGTCTCGTCGTTCCACCCGCCCCACCAGTCGGCGTGGAGGGTGCCACCCGGTGGCCCGTTGAAGCCGCCGAGATCGTCCGACGAGAGCTGCCAACCGTCGACCGACTCGCTTCCCGGGTAGTACAGCAGGATCGAGATCTGTGGGAGCCGTTTGGGGTGGCTGCCGGGGCACGGTGTCTGATCGTCTGCGTAGGTCAGGTGGGACGAGAAATCGGGGCTGGTGAGGTTGACGCCGTCCCAGCAGTTCGGAAACTGGATCGAGGCGTTGATCACGTCGCCGTTGCAGTCGGGGATGCGGTTGGTGTGGTTGTACGCGCTGCCGTTCTGCCCGCACGACCAGTGGAGGTAGCCGCTGGTTTCGAACGACTCGGCCCGGGTGTTGCCGGCCAGCATCTGCAGCCCTTGGGGCATGGCGTTGACCGCCTCGGGGTATTTTGTCTTGTAGTAGATGATGATGGCGTCGGGCACGATCGCGTTGCCCCGGCCGTCGAGCAGGGCCGGCGTCCAGTATGCGGAACGGTTGAGCTCGAAACCGCTGCAGGTCCCGCCGCCACTGTTCACCAGCTCGTCCTGAGTGGTGGAGGCGTCGGTCTCGGTGTTGCCGAAGAACATGTGGAGATGGGACTTTCCGGGTTGGCCGGGAAAGATGATCGGGTCGTCGAAGCCGAAATGGGAGTACTCGCAGGCGATCCGGAACTGGCCGGCGGTCGAGCCACCGTTGTCGTTGACCGGGGCCGGCTCGGTCAGTGCCGCCAGATCGAGTTGGTCGGACGGTACATCGGCGAAGACCGAGAACTTCTGCTGCACGTTGCGGATGGCTTCGAATTGGCCGGTCGATCCTCGTCCGGTCGGTGCGGCCGGGGTCGCTGCCGGAGCGGTGGTGCTGGTCGTGGCGGTGGTGGCCGGCTCCGATCCGATCGTGGTCCCGGTCGCTTGCAGCCGGGCGGTCTCGCCGTCCCGGGCCTGCTCGGCTGCGGTGGGGGGCACGGCTTCCACGAACGCTGGGCGATCGGACAGCGAATCGATGACCAGGACCGAGGCCAGAACCGCAGTCATGGCGAGAACGGCGACGATCGCACGCTGTTTCCAAGTCCCGGCCATGGCGCAAGGGTAACAACCGGGAGTCATTGCGACGCCACCACGAACCGGTGGCGTCGGGAAACCGGTCGAGCGGGAAACCGGGCCGAGCGGGGATCCGGCCGAGCGGGAAACCGGGCCGAGCGGGGGACCGGTCGAGTGCAAAGCCGGTCGAGTGGGGATCCGGGCCGAGCGGTGGGCCGGCGAGGCGGTGGCGGCTCAGCGGGCGGCGTCGCTCAGCACACCGGGGGCCGGTTCGCTGCGGGGGGCCAACCACGAAACCCCGACCACGAGGGCGAAGGCGACCACCGCCAGGGCCAGCGGGCCGAAGATGGCGTCGGATGCCGGCCACTCCAGCCCGGTGCCGCTGACGGTCTCGGCTTCGACATCGCTGATGATCCCGACCCCATTCGGCCACGGCCACAGCACCCGGAACGAGCCGACCATCAAGCCGATGAGCACCGCCAGCAGCCGGTCGTGATGGCGGTCGAGCAGCCAGCCGAGGGCGGTCGAGAACAGGGTGAGGCCGACCACTGCCCCGATGAAGAACACCGCCAGGTCGACCAGGTCCGACCCGGACCGATCATGGACCGCGCCGAGCACCGCGGCATACATCCCCATCATCAGCAGCAGGAACGAACCGCTGATACCGGGCAGGATCATGGCGCAGATGGCAACCGCGCCTGCGCCGAAGAACGCCAACGTCGACGGCTCGGCCACCGGCCCGGACTGGAACCCGAGGAGGAGGAAGGTGACGGCGCCGACGCCGGTCATGATCAGCAACTCCACCGCCGAACGATGCCGCAGCAGACCCCAGGCCACCACGATCGAACCTCCGACGAGCCCGAAGAACAATCCGGCCATCTCTTCCGGGCGGGTCTCCAGGAGTCCTTCGATGACCGAAGCGAGCGCAGCGATGGCCAACGCGACCCCGGCCCCGAGCGGGATCAGGAACCCCCATTCGACGTCAAGCAGGTGCCGACGGGCGGCGGCGATGTCGAGCCGCACGATCGAGCCGACCACCTTGGCACAGCGACGGATGTTCTGCAGCAGCCGCTCGTAGATCCCGAAGACCAGCGCCACGGTGCCGCCGGAGACCCCGGGAACGACGTCGGCCGCTCCCATGCAGAACCCTCGACCGAAGGTGAGCAGGGGGGCCGACAACCGGGCCGGGCCGGCTCGCCCCCGGCGAGGGGAGAGGCGTCGCCCGTCCGCTGAGGCTCCGAGTGATGATTCCATAGGGTTGGCAGTCGAGCCTAGTGGTACGTCGCTCGATTGCTGACCGGTTCAGTGGCGATGGACCGCGAGCCGGTGATCCCCCGGCCCTGCCGATCGACACCGCGGTCGGCGATCCCATCGAGGGCGGCCACCGCAGGCAACTCGATGTAGCGATGGCTGGTGGCCGCCGCGGCCAGGCAGAACACGATCTGGGTGAGGAAGATGGCGGTTCCCGGCCACATCCGCCTCTCGCCAGCCGGCTCCAGCACGCCGAGCTCCAGGGCCACTGCGAAGACCCCGGACCAGATGTAGATGCTGAGCGCCCGTGCTCCCAGCCAACGCATGACTTGGTTGTCGAGGGTGGCGGCCAGCGCCCCCTGGAGCCCATCGGTGGCCGCGGCCGCCACCACGACCGCGGTGAGGCAGACCGTCACGACGATCAGCAGGCCGAGGCCCAGCATGGGAAAGCGGTCGGGATCCGGCGCTACGGCCAGCAGGAACACCAGGGCGGCGAAGGCCGGCGCCGCGTATTGCACCGGCACCGCTCGTCGAAGGCTCTGCCGGGGTAGGAGACCGATGGCCAGGCCGACCAGCAGCCCGTCGATCCGGCTCACGGTGTGGATGGCGATCGTTGCCGGCGCCGCCGCTTCGGTGACGAGCAACGCCATCCGGCCGAGCGCCACACCGGCCGCCAGCCCCAGGATGATCACCGCCCGCTGTGACCGGCCGAGGGCTCTCGGTCCGGCAGCCACCAGCATCGGGACCAGGAGCGTGAACTGGGCGATCACCGCCACCGCCCACAGGTGTTCGATCGCGATGAATCGGGCGTCACCAAAGATCAGGAAGAAGTTGAGCGTCATCGTCACCGCGCCGAGCACGGCCCGGATCCGGGCCTCGTCCAGCCCCTGGTTCCAATGCCAGTACAGCGTGATCAGCCCGACGGCAACGACCAACGGTGCCACGATCCGGGCCGTACAACCCAGCCAGAACCGTTTCAGCCAGTGGTCGTCCTGGTCCCTGTAGCGAAGGCGGCGGGCCAGGGCGAAACCGATCACCACCGCCAGCATGTCGAGGGCCAGGTACCCGCCGGACAGCGGTAGCCCCAGGTCGGCCGACACCAGGGCCATGATGGCAAAGCCGGTGAGGCCGAGCGTCGGCGGTCGGCCCGATCTGTCGATCGGGGGGCGAGGATCGATCGGGCGGCGAGGATCGATGGACCTACTTCGATCGGCGGACGGGGCGCGATTGCGAGCTCGAACCATAAGATTCCTCTGTCGGCACGCCCGCCTTTGCTTCCGCCCTGATCGCCCGCGACCCGGATCAGTCCGGTCGCTTGCAACGGTATCGACATCGGTCGGGGGCCGGGCCGTCGATCGGCCAACTATCGATGGTCCGAATGGCCGGCCGGCATTCGCGATATCGACAACCAGGCCCATCGACCAACATGGGATCTCCCTACGCCGGGCCGCCCGCCGGAAGGTGCTACCAGAGCACGACGGCGGCCACGAACCCGGCCACCGACGCCAGCACCGCCACGCCGTGGCAGAGACGAAGCTTGCGCTCGTACCGCCACGCTTCGGTTGCCAGGGCCTCGAACCGCTTGGCCCGCCCCGAGGTCCGCAGCCTCCGTAACCGGAGTTCCCTGGCCAGGAACGGCACGGTTGTCCCGACCGCCAGGGCGAGCACCCCGACCAGCAGGGCCGATGCCGCCGCAACCAGTCCCCACCGGCTCTCGGCCATGGCCCAGCGGTTCACCGCCCGCCCGATCCGCCATCGTTGAAGCTCGGTCAGCGCCGTTCGATCGACGCGATCCAGGCACTCCTGGGCCCGCTCGAACCACCCCAGTCCTGCGTAGCCTGCGGCCAGTGCGGACCATGCTCCGGCGTGGTCCGGGGCTTGGGCCAGCGCCGCCCTTGCCGCCGCGTCGGCGTGCTGATAGTTGCCGCGGGCCAGAGCCACATTGGCGATGGCAACCCAGGTGTCGGCGCTGCGAGGTTGCAGAGACTGCAGCTCGTACATCGCCTCGCCGGAGATCCGGTGGCGGCCGCCGTCGGCCGCGGTCACGGCGAGGCGCCGCAGTATGTCGCCCCGGTCGGGGCCGTCGGTTGTGGTGGCAGCGACGGCCAGCAGCGTGGTCGCCCGGCGCCAATCCCGACGCTCGACCATCCGGCCGGCCTCGGCCACCAGCACCGAGGTCGGCGTCGAATCCAACAGCTTGGCCTGCCAGGAGCCGGTGGCCCGGGTCCGGAGCCGGCGCGGGCTCCGGCCGTTCGCGCCGGGTCTCCGCCTGCCCGGCGGTCGCAGGGTGTTGGCCTTTCCGGCGGGATGGTCGGCCAGGCTGGTCGAGGCGTCGCTCACGTACTCTCATCGGTCGCCACGCTCGTCCTGTGACCGCGGCGACGTCGCACCATCGTACGCCGTGTCGCCCGGGCGGCCCAGTCGGGCCCGAGCGCGCTGATCGAGCGGCCGATGCTCTCGGAGCCGAGCCGTGAGGCGAGCTCCGACTGTGGCGAAGCGAGCGCTCTGATCGAGCGGCCGATGCTCTAAGGTGAAATCGTGTCCGCACGCCCGATAGCCGATGGTCTCAACCCGGCCCAGCTCGACGCCGTCACCCATGACGGAGGCCCGCTGCTGGTGGTGGCCGGCGCCGGCTCGGGGAAGACCAGGGTGCTGACCCGTCGCATCGCCTGGCTGATCGACCAGGGGGTCTCTCCGTTCGAGATCCTGGCCATCACCTTCACCAACAAGGCGGCAGACGAGATGAAGAACCGGGTGGCCGAGTTGGTCGGACCGGTGGCGGAGAAGATGTGGGTCAGCACCTTCCATTCCGCCTGCGTTCGTATCCTTCGCCGCGAGGCCAAGGTGCTCGACTTCCCGTCGAACTTCACCATCTACGACCAGTCGGACTCGGTCCGCCTCGTCGGCTACGTGATCCGCGACCTCGGCCTCGATCCCAAGCGGTTCCAACCCCGGTCGATCCAGAACGTCATCAGCTCGGCCAAGAACGAAGGACTCAACGCCGCCCAATACGCCGAGCGGGCGAACGTGATCATCGAGCGGAAAGCAGCCGAGGTCTACACCGAATACCAGCGGCGCCTGCAGCAGTCCGCAGCCATGGACTTCGACGATCTGCTGCTGAACGCGGTCCGGCTGTTCCGCCAGTCACCGGAGACCCTGACCGCCTATCAACAACGGTTCCGCCACCTCCTGGTGGACGAGTACCAGGACACGAACGGCGTCCAGAACGAACTGGTGGTCCGCCTGGCCGACGCCCACCGAAACGTCACCGTGGTTGGCGACTCCGACCAGTCGGTGTACCGGTTCCGGGGTGCCGACATCCGCAACATCATCCAGTTCGAGGATGCCTTCCCCGACACCACGGTGGTTCTGCTGGAACAGAACTACCGGTCGACCCAGACGATTCTCGATGCGGCGAACGCGGTGATCGCCAACAACTTCGGCCGCAAGCCGAAATCGCTGTGGACCGACGAGGGCCGGGGCGACCGGATCCTGCGGTTCCACGCGGACGACGAGATCGACGAGAGCCAGTTCGTGGCCTCCGAGCTGGCCCAATTGCACGATTCGGGCAGCTACCGGTGGGACGACATGGCGGTGTTCTACCGGACCAACGCCCAGTCGAGGGTCATCGAGGAGTACCTGCGGCGGGTCGGTATCCCCTACAAGGTGGTCGGGGGCACCCGGTTCTATGACCGCCGGGAGATCAAGGACGCGCTGGCCTACTTGAAGGCGGCGTCGAACCCGGCCGACGAGGTGTCGGTCAAGCGGATCGTCAACGCGCCGAAACGGGGTGTCGGCGACACCTCGGTGGGCAAGATCGACGCCTTCGCCAAGTTGCACGGCATGTCGTTCACCGAGGGTCTGCGCCGGGCCGCCGATGCCGGGGTCAGCGGTAAGGCGTTGAAGGGCATCGCCGCCTACCTGGAGCTGATGAACGGGTTCACCGAGTTGCTGGAGAAGGGCCCGGCCGCGGTGCTGGAGGCCATCCTGCGCGACACCGGCTATGTGGCCGAGCTGGAGGACGAACGCTCCCACGAGGCCGAGGGCAGGCTGGAGAACCTCCAGGAACTGGTGGGTGGCGCCGCCCAGTTCGAAACGGTCGACGAGTTCCTGGAGCAGGTGGGCCTGCTGACCGACACCGATGAGCTGGACGAGGACAACTCCGAGGTCGTCCTGATGACCCTCCACGGGGCAAAGGGCCTGGAGTTCCCGGTGGTGGTGATGCTGGGGATGGAGGACGGCATCTTCCCCCACATGCGGTCGATGACCGACCCCGACGAGATGGAGGAGGAACGGCGGCTGGCCTACGTTGGAATCACCAGGGCCCGGGAGCGGCTCTACGTCACCCACGCCTGGGCCAGGATGTTGTTCGGTCAAACCCAGTACAACCCGCCGAGCAGGTTCCTCGACGAGATCCCGGCCGACCTGATCGAGGAGGCCGAAGGCAGCCGCAGCAGCGAACGCGGCAGGCGGACGTCGGTGTTCGGGTCGAGCGGCACCGCCAAGTCGTTCGCCGGTCGCAACGACATCGTCGACACCGCCCTGAAACCAAGGGGACCTATCCCGTCCGGTGCCGCCGCGCTCGACCTCAAGATCGGTGATGACGTCAGGCACAAGAAGTTCGGCGAGGGAGTCATCCTCGATGTCATGGGCAGCGGCGACAAGACCGAGGTCGTCGTCAACTTCGGATCGGAGGGGGAGAAGACCCTGCTCCTGGCCTGGGCGCCGCTGGAAAAGGTCCGCTGAATCATCGCCCCGAGCAGGTCGATGCAACCCGAAGCAGACCTCGAGCTCCCGCCCCATCGAGATGTGCGAGCCTTGGAGCCGCCCCGAGGCCAGGGCCTTTGCCGGCTCGGTCAGGAATCGCGCAGGACGATCAACCGATCACCGGGCCGGAGATCGCCGGCCTCATCGGCCCGGAGGCGAGACCCGTTTCGCACCACGACCACGAGCGTCGTCCCCGGAGGCGTCGTCGGTGTGCCGTTGTCGGACTGCGGCGCCACCTCGGCCAGTTCCATACCGCTGGAGGCGTCGAGCAGATCGTCGAATACCCGGACTGCGCCGGGGGCGAAGGTGCCGAGGCCCAGCATCCTGCCGACGGCGGCGGTGGCATCGATCACCTCGTCGGCCCCTCCCTGGCGCAGCAGGTGCAGGTTCTCCTGGGATCGGCCGCCGGCCACGATGTGGATGGTGGGGTTGATCTCCCGGGCGGTGAGGGTGATCAAGACCGCGGTGTCGTCCCGGTTCGGGGCGACGACAACGGCCCGGGCCCGATCGATCCTGGCCTGGCGGAGCACCGAGCTCTGCGATGCGTCACCCCGAACGGCCACGAAGCCGAGCGCGGTCGCCTCGGCCACCACATCCACCTGATTGTCGACGACGACGATCTGCCCCGGCTCGACCCCTCGGCTGACGAGATCGTCGGCGGCGCTGCGGCCGGTGGCCCCGAACCCGCAGATCAGATAGTGATCGTGCACCTGTCTCCTCCAGCGGCTGGTCAAGAACGACTGTCTCGATTGTTCGGTCAGAACCTCGACGGTGGTCCCCACCACCAGAATGAGGAACAGGATACGAGCCGGGGTGATCAGCACGACCGTGGCGAGGCGAGCCCCGGAGCTGATGGCGGTGATGTCGCCGTAGCCGGTGGTGGTCACCGTGACCGAGGCGTAGTACAGCGCATCGAGGAAGCCGATCGGGTCGCCGGTGACGTCGACGTAGCCGCCCCGCCCGATCCGTACCACCAAGTGCGACGAAGACCACCAGCCCGGCGGCCATGCCGATTCGCCGCAGCACCGCCTGTAGCGGCGGCCGGCCCCGGTCCGGCATGTGGACCGTCTCGACCGATGCCCCGACCGAGGAGCGCTGCGCCGTCATGGCAGCGTCGAACGACCCGGCCGACCCTCGTCACCGGGGACCGGCCGGTCCGCCCCCGGCGACCGTGGTTGCACTGCGCGGCCCGTCACCTCGACCAGCGGGGCGAGATGGGCTGTTGTCCGGTGTCTATGTAGCGGATGTGGGTCACCCAGGACGCCCCGGTGATGTTGTGGAGCTGGTAGCCGGCCGGATCCCGGATCACCTCGATCGGAGCGTCCGGTGCCAGGTTGAGCTCGACGTGATGGATCGTCGACGGGCCGACCGTTGTGGTGACCCCGCCGACGGTTGCGGTCAGCGGGCGGTGGAGGTGGCCGCAGAGGATCCTGACGACGTTGCTGCGGCGGCCGACGACGTCGGCGAACACCTCGAGTCCGTCGAGTCGCATGTTGTCCATCCAGTGGATGCCGCTGAGAAACGGCGGATGGTGCATGGCGATCACCGTCGGCCGATCGCCGGAGGCGTCGAGGGCGTCGGTCAACCAGCGTTGCCGTTCCTCGTCGAACAGCCCGCCGTGACTGCCCGGTCTGAGGGTGTCGAGCCCGATGATGTGGAGGTCGCCGACATCGACGGCCCAACTCAGGTGGGAGTCCTCGGTGGCCCACGGCATGTCGAACGCGGTGCGGAAGGTCTCCCGGACGTCGTGGTTGCCGGGTAGGGCCAGCACCGGGGCCCGCAGCGGGAGCCAGGAGTTCCGCCAGGACGTCCATCTCGACCGGGGTGCCGTTGTCTGTCATGTCGCCGGTGGCCAGGATCATCTCCGGCTGCACCGTTTCGGCGTTCAGCCGGGCCACCGCCATCGCCAACCGCTCGTTGTTGTCGACGACGAGCTCGTTGTCGGCCGCCGGGTCGACGATGTGGGTGTCTGTCAGTTGAGCCAGCAGCACGGAGATCTCCACGGTTCGTTCTGCGAGGGACGGGCCCGGTCGACGATCGATGCGGACCGTCAGCCGAGTGGGTTGAGGTTGATGGTGAGAGCCCCTTCGGGACTCACAGATACCGCATAGCGGGTCAGGCCATCGCCGTTGTCCGGGTAGACCGTACCGTCGCAGTTGTCGACGAAGGTCCGATCGTCGGCCTGCCACTCGACGAAACAGTCCCTCGGCGCGTCCGGCAGCCGCGCCGAGAAGGCCAGCCATCCCTCGCTGTCGCCGGGGCCGAGGTGTTGGAGGTAGAGGTCACGATCGCCCCGGGCGGCGTCTGGCAGGAACAGCGGCCCCTGCTCGGCGATCAGCGGGGCGAACTCCGTTGCGTCGCCGAGTTCGAACAGGGGATCGCCGAGTTCCATCTCGGCGCTGTCGGAGGCGTTGAGCCGGTCGAAACGGGTGATCAGGAACGCCACCGCCAGGAGTCCGAGCAGTGCCCCAAGCCCGATCAGGACCGCCTGGCGGGCCGGTGGCCGGCTGCCCTGGGCTACCGGCACGGCGACGATCCGCCTCGGAGGAGCGGGGCCCACTGGCCGGGCCATCCGGTGCCTTGGGGCGAGGTTCCGGCCGCCGACCCGGCGGCTCGTGGCAGGTCGTCGACGGGGTTGCGGCGGCGCAATCGGACGATGCCGGGGGGTAGGGTCCACCGTGTCGGGAACGACGTGTTCACCGCCCTAGTATCGCAGCAACCCTCTGGGTTGCCGTCAATCGGGCGGCGCTCGATGGGTGTGTTTCCGTTTTTCGGATCCCTGCAGTACGCCGGCCGCAGCGGTTGATGCTATGAACGGACCGACAGAATCTTCGACACCAGACCAGAGGGGCAGTAGTGGACCTACTCGAATATCAAGGCAAGCAGTTCTTCGCCTCCTACGGAATCCCGGTTTCCGACGGCCAAGCCACCGGCGACGTCGACGAGGCGGTGGCCATCGCCGACCGTATCGGCTACCCGGTGGTCGTCAAGGCCCAGGTGCACACCGGCGGCCGTGGCAAAGCGGGTGGTGTCAAGCTGGCCAACAACGCCGAGGAATGCAGGGAGCACGCCTCGAACATCCTCGGCCTCGACATCAAGGGCCACATCGTCGAGACGATCTGGATCGAAACCGCATCCGACATCGCCGAGGAGTACTACGCCAGCTTCACCCTCGACCGCTCGGCCAAACTCCACCTCGGCATGCTCAGCGCCGAGGGTGGCGTCGAGATCGAAACCGTGGCCGAGGACAACCCCGACGCCATCGCCAAGATCCACATCGACCCCGTCGTCGGGCTCACCGAAGCCGCCTGCCGTGAATGGGTGGCGGCGGCCAAGCTCAACCCCAAGGCCACCGAGGGTGCGGTCGACATCCTGATGAAGCTCTACACCGCCTACACCGACGGCGACGCCGATCTGGTCGAGATCAACCCGTTGATCCTCAAGCCGACCGGTGAGGTCCACGCCCTGGACGCCAAGGTCAGCCTCGACGGCAGCGCGGTCTACGAACACCCCGACTACGAGCAGTACGAGGCCACCCAGCCCCGCGACGAGCGGGAGGAGGCGGCCCACGACAAGGGCCTCCAGTACGTCGGCCTCGAAGGCTCGGTCGGTGTGATCGCCAACGGCGCCGGCCTGGCGATGAGCACCGTCGACGTCGTCAACCAGGTCGGCGGCAAGCCGGCCAACTTCCTCGACATCGGAGGCGGGGCCAACGCCGACGTGATGGCGGGGGCGCTGGAGGTCATCAACAACGACACGGCGGTCAAAGCGATCCTCATCAACATCTTCGGTGGCATCACCCGGGGCGAGGAAGTGGCGAACGGCATCCTGGAGGCCATGAAACGGGTGACCATCGATTCGCCGATCGTGATCCGCCTCGACGGTACCAATGCCGACGAGGGTCGGGAGATCCTGCGGCCCAACCTGAACGACAAGCTGATGATGGAAGAAACGATGCTCGACGCGGCCCGCAAGGCCGTCGAGCTGGCCGGCGGGCCGACGAGCTGAGGGCTGAGGAGAACGAGCGATGAGCATATTCGTTGATGAGAACACCAAGGTCATCTATCAGGGCCTGACCGGCTCCCAGGGCCGCTACTACGGCCTGCTCAATCGGGAGTACGGCACCAAGGTGGTGGCAGGCACCAACCCGAAGAAGGCGGGCACCGACGTCGAGGGCATCCCCGTCTACGCCAACGTCGCCGAGGCGAAGCAGGCGACGGGCGCAAACGCCAGCTGCATCTTCATTCCCGCCCCCGGGGTGCAGGGGGCGGTACTCGAGGCGGCCGAGGCCGGGATCGAGTTCATCGTGGCCATCACCGAGGGTGTGCCGGCCCACGACGAGGCCTACTTCTACAACAAGTTGAAGCGCGACCACCCGAACTCCAGACTGCTCGGCCCGAACTGCCCGGGGATCATCAGCCCCGGCAAGGCCAACATCGGGATCACCGCCGGCCACATCGCCAAGGCGGGGGGCCCGGTCGGCATCGTCAGCCGTTCCGGCACGCTGACCTACCAGGCGCTGTATGAGCTGAAGCAGAAGGACATCGGCGTCACCACCTGCGTCGGCATCGGTGGGGATCCGGTCCCCGGCACCAGCTTCATCGATTGCCTGGAGGCCTTCGAGGCCGACCCCGAGACCAAGGCGGTGATGATGATCGGCGAGATCGGCGGCTCGGCCGAGGAAGAGGCGGCCGAGTTCATCAAGCACAAGATGACCAAGCCGGTGGCCTGCTACGTGGCCGGGGTCACCGCTCCTGCCGGGAAGAAGATGGGCCACGCCGGTGCCATCGTCTCCGGCGGCAAGGGCACGGCGGCGGCCAAGATGGAGGCCCTGGCCGATGCCGGCGCCAGGGTTGGGAACAACCCGACCGAAGCGGGGGAGCTGATGGCCGAGATCGTCGCCGCCCTCTGACCTCCGGCCCCTCGACCGCCGCCGATGATCACAAACTCATGATCGGACCCCGACATCGCTCGTTCGTGGTGATGCTCGGGGTCCTGTCGTTCGTGGCCGGGGCCTGTTCGGCCGGAGGGAGTGGCGGAAACGGCTGATGGCCAGGTCCGCACCGCCGATGCGGCCACCGCCTCGGCCTCCCGGCGGCCGGGTCCCACCCCTGCGGGGAGCGACGACGCACAGGACATGGGCGACCCGGGCGACGGTGGGCGATCCGGCGGTGGTTCCGGCCGGACCGTTGCGGTTGACGACGTCGGCGGCGCCGATCGGCCCGATGGCGACGGCATGCGCTCCGGCGACGTCGAACCGGCAGCTCCCGGCGGCGGCGCCGGCCCGCCAAGCAGCAGCGACAACGGCCGAACCGCCGCGACGACGGCCCAAGCGCCGACGACAACAGTCCCAGCGCCGATGACGACGGCCCGACAGACGACCTCGACCGGTACCCGCCGATCAGCGGCGAGATCGACCTTTCGGGCGTTGGCGTTCGGGCGATGCTCTCTCCCAGCGGCGTCCTGGTGGCGGTGACCGGGCGAAGCGAACGGGGCTATGTGGTCGAGACACCCTGTGGTGGCGTCACCGAGTTGGCGTGGGGTCAGCCGGTGACCGGGGTTCAGGTGGTGCTCGACCCCGGCCACGGGGGCGACGAACGGGGTGCCCAGGCCTCGAACGGACTGACCGAGGCCGAGTTGAACCTGGCTCTGGCCCGTCGTGACCGCTGCGGAGCTGACCGGCCGGTCGATCACCACCGTGCTGACCCGCAACGCCGACTACCGGATCCCCATCCGACGGCGGGCCGCTCTGGCCGACGCGGTGGACCCCGAGGTATTCGTTTCGATCCATCACAACACCCCGGCATCCCGGCCGTCACCAAGGCCGGGCACCGAGGTCTATGTCCAGCGGGCCTCCGATCGGTCGAAACGGCTCGGCGGGTTGCTCTACGAGGAGGTGTTCGACGCCCTCGACCGATTCGACGTCGAGTGGACGTCGAGGGACGACGCCGGCGTGCTCGTCGTGGTCGATGACGACGATCGCGACGCCTACGGCATCGCCCGCTATCCGACGACCACCTCGGTCCTGATCGAGATGGCCTACCTCGGCAACGACAAGGAGGCCACCCTGCTCACCACCCAGGACTATGTCGATGCCGCAGCCACCGCACTGGCCGACGCCATCGAGCGTTTTCTGACCACCGACGACCCCGGCTCCGGCTTCGTCGACCGGCCACGGGTCTTCAATCCGTCGGGGGCGACCGGGGGTGTCGAGGGCTGCAACGACCCAGCGCTCGAGTAGCGGGCGGGCAGGCGTGCGGCCGACGCCGTTCGCTGGCCGCTGCTTCAGCCACCGGCGGTGATGGTTGGACCACCAACGGTAAAGACTTGGGCAAGATACGACGCTCCCCCCGTCGACCCCGCTAGGTTCGGCGCTGTGCGAGCCTTGCTTTCTGTGTACGACAAGACCGGCGTTGTTGATCTGGCGCAGCGGCTACACGCCCTGGACGTCGACCTGATCTCCTCGGGTGGAACGGCGTCGGCGATCGCCAAAGCGGGCATTCCGGTCACCGACGTGGCCGACATCACCGGCTTTCCCGCCATGCTGGGCCATCGGGTCGTCACCCTCCATCCCCGGATCCACGGCGGCATCCTTGCCGACCGTCGAGACCCCTCGCACCTGCGGGATCTGGAGGCCCACAACCTCGATCTGATCGACATCGTCGTCGGCAACCTCTACCCCTTCGCCGCCGATCCATCGATCGACCTGATAGACATCGGCGGCCCGACCCTGCTGCGGGCTGCGGCCAAGAACCATGAGTACGTCACCGTGCTCGTCGACCCGGCGGACTACGAGCCGGTGCTCGAAGAACTGGCGACGGGCGGCAAGACCACCCCGGGGCTCCGGCTGCGGCTCGCACGCAAGGCGTTCGCCCACACCGCGGCCTACGATGCCGCCATCGCCGGCTGGTTCAACCAGCGAACGGCGACCAAGGACTCCCCGCTTCCGGAGTCGATCCACCTGTCGATGGACAAGGCACAGGATCTCCGCTACGGCGAGAACCCGCACCAATCCGGGGCCCGGTACCGGCGCAGTGGAACGTCGAGCTGGTGGGATGCGGTGGTGCAACACAGCGGCCTCGACCTCAGCTATCTCAACATCTTCGACGCCGACGCGGCCTGGTCGCTGGTCCACGATCTCGGCCGGTTGTCGTCCGGTTCACCCACGGCGGCCTGTGCCATCATCAAGCATGCCAACCCCTGTGGCGCCGCCGTGGCCGGCGATCTGGCCTCGGCCTACGCCGCAGCGTTCGCCTGCGACGAGCGCTCGGCGTTCGGGGGAATCGTGGCCTGCAACCGCATCGTCGATCTCGCCACCGTCGAGGCCATGGAGGCCGCGGCCCAGGCCGACCTGATCATCGCCCCCGGTTACGAGCACGGGGCCATCGATCGGCTGAAGGCCAAACGCAAGAACACCAGGATTCTCACCGCGCCCCTTCCCGACGGGAAGGGCCTGCTGGTTCGCCAGCTGAGCGACGGCTACCTGGTCCAGGACCCGTACTCGTTCACCGCCACCCCGGACGACTGGGAAGTGGTGACCGACCGTCAACCGACGGCTGAGGAACGATTCGACGCCGAGATGGCCTGGCGGGTCTGCGGCCACGTCACCTCCAACGCCATCGTCATGGCGAAAGACGGCGTGGCGTGGGGGATCGGGGCCGGTCAGCAGAACCGGGTGGAATCGAGCGAGCTGGCGGCCCAGAAGGCCGATGGTCGGGCCAAGGGCGGCGCCTGCGCCTCGGATGCCTTCTTCCCCTTTCCCGACGGGATCGACGCCGCGGCGTTGGCCGGGGCCGCAGTGGTGATACAGCCCGGCGGGTCGGTCAACGACAAGGCCGTCATAGAAGCAGCCGATCGCCACGGCATGGCTATGATCTTCACCGGTGAGCGGCAGTTCCGCCACTGAGAACCACCCGCTCGGGGGTTCGATCGGATCGAGCCCGGGGACAGCGAACGAAGGCACGGTCGATGGAAGCGCAACTCTTGGAAGGTGGCCCCGTCGCCGAGGCGGTGCTGGCCGAGGCCCGGACCCGGGTGCTGGCTCTGGCGCCCCGTGGCGTGGTCCCCGGTCTCGGCACGATCCTGGTCGGTGACGATCCGGCGTCTGCCGGCTATGTCAGGCGGAAACACGAGACCTGCGAACGGATCGGCCTGGCGTCGTTCAACATCGAGATCCCGGCCCATGCGGGCCAGCAAGCGTTGGTCGATGCCGTCGACGCCTTCAACGACAACCCCGAGGTCGACGGCTACATCATCCAGCACCCGGTCCCCGACGGTTTCGACTTCAACCAGGCCCTGGCCAGGATGGATCCGGCCAAGGACGCCGACGGACTCCATCCGACCAACCTCGGCAAGCTCGTTCTCCAGGAGCCGGGCCCGGTGCCGTGCACGCCTGCCGGCATCCAGACCATGCTGGGCCACTACGGGATCGACACCGTCGGCCGCAATGTGGTGGTCGTCGGCCGGGGACCGACCCTGGGCCGGCCGATGGCGCTGCTGCTGTCCAACCGGGGGTCGGGGGCCGATGCCGCGGTCACCGTCGTCCACTCCCGGGTTCCCGATCTCGACGACTACACCCGGCGGGCCGACATCCTGATCGGGGCGGTGGGGATCCCGAGCTTCATCACTCCCGACATGGTGAAGCCGGGTGCGGTGGTTGTCAGCGGCGGCATCACCTGGGAAGGGCGCAGGCTTCTGCCGGACGTCGACGAGTCGGTCGGCCGGGTCGCCTCCTGGATCACCCCCCGGCTGGGCGGGGTAGGGCCGACCACGGTGGCCATGTTGTTGCGAAACACCGTGACCGCCGCCGAGAACAGGGTCGCCTGAGGCCCGTCGTCGGTGCGCCGGCTTCGCCAGGCGATGGTTGTCGGAAATCCCCGGCCGGGGCGTGATCGTCGTGCCATGGTGATGCGGTGACTTCGGTCCCGCAGTCGTTCCGCGAGCCCCGCCGCATCTACCTGACCCACGGCTTCATGCAGGGCGTGTCCCTCGGGGCCTACTCGTTGGCCGCAGTGGTGTGGTGGGTGGTCGATCTGGAGCTGTCGCCGTTCCGGTTGGTGGTGCTCGGCACGATCATGGAGGTGGTCGTCCTGGTCTCGGAGTCGCCGACCGGGGTGGTGGCCGACGTGTTCAGCCGGAAGTGGTCGATCGTGGTGTCGTGGCTGATCATGGGGGTCAGCCAGCTCCTGTCGCCGATCTCGGGGTCGCTGACGGTCCTGCTGGTCTGGCAGGCGACGTTCGGGTTCGGGTTCACCTTCCAGAGCGGGGCCGACACCGCCTGGGTCACCGACGAGACCGGCACCGAGGACGATCGCCTGGTCATGGGTCGGGCCATCACCATGTCGCTGGGGGTGATCGTCGGCGTGCTCGCGGCGATGGGGCTGGCCCAGTGGTCGCTGCGGGGCACGATGGTGGTGTCGGGGATCATCGCCGTTCTGTTCGGCGGGTTCCTGGCGGTGGCCATGACCGAGGACAACTTCCGCCCCGTCGACCGCTCGCAGCGATCGGGTGTGGAGGCGATGGTCGACACCTGGCGGCGCGGCTTTCGGGCCGTCCGGCGGACGAGGGTGCTGCGGATCCTGGTCGTTGCCACCCTGTTGATCGCCATGGTCGACGAGACCGTCGACCGACTCGACTTCCCCCGAATCCGCGAGCTCGGCTTCCCCGACCTCGACGGCGGCGACTCGGCCCTGTTGTTCGGTGGGATCTGGATCCTGATGACAGTGTTGGCGTTGCCGGTGATGGTGGTGGTCGGCCGCCGCATCGAACGCTCCAGCGATCGTCGCTCCGCGGTGCTCATGACCGGGTTCCTGGTGCTGGGAACGGTCGGTGTCGCCGCCATGTCCGGCACGATCTTCGTGCTGGCGGTGGCGGGTTGGATCCTGCGGGACGTCATCCGGGAGGTGGTCGATCCGATCGGCGAGGCGTGGGTCAACCGACATGCCGACTCCACCATCCGGGCGACGGTGATCTCGTTCCGCAGCCAGTCCATGGCCGTCGGCGAGATCCTGGGAGGCCTTGCCCTCGGTCTGGTGGCCGAGTTGGTCGGGTTGCAGGCGGCGTTCGCCGCCGGGGCGGTGCTGCTGGGGGTGGCCACCCTCCAGGTCGGCCGTCTGCTGGTGGACCCTCGGCCGTCGGTCCCATCTGCGGCAACACCGTCGGGTCGTTAGCCGATTTCCCTTCGCTCCTCGGGTCTGTTGCCGGCAAATCGCCGGGTCCAGCGAGTCCGGTTTACACCGTATGAAGCGCCGACCGAGCAAACAAATCGTCGATTTCACCCCGTTCTGGTCTCGTAAAAGTCACAAGCAACACCTAGTATGATCACGCAGTTCGGCAACGTTCGAACAGCAACTCGGGGCACCGGTATTCCTTGCGGTCTAGCGAGCCTCCACAGTGGGTCAGGGTGGTGGCTCCGCAGCGACGGATCTAGAGGTGGGTGAACGACTGATGGCGGCGACCGTTCGTACCGGTGCGAAAGAAGACCCCGTAGGAGGAACCCCGTTCGACTTGTCGACGGCGCGAGCCGGCACGGCCAAGCGACGGGTACCGGAGATCCTCGTCGGCACGTTCCTCGTCTCGCTGTTCGCCCTGGCCGGCGCCTGGTTCTACTCGACGTCAACCGAGAGCACCGCATATGTGGCATTGCGCGAGGACGTTACCCGCGGTCAGGTCATTGCCGAGCAGCAGCTCACCACCTATGAGCTGAACACCGAGGCACCGATCCGAGGTGTTGGCGCGGCCGAGGCCACCTCGATCGTCGGTCAGGTCGCCCTGGCCGACCTCCGGGCCGGCACGCTGATCACCCGGGATCAGTTCGCCGAAAAGGCGCAGATCGCCGCCGGGTTCGGAGTTGTGGGACTCGATCTGTCGCCCGGCGAGTTCCCAACGTCGTCGCTGCGCCCGGGGGACCGGGTCAGAGTGGTGATCCTGCCCCGAAGAGGCGACGTCGTGGACCAGGCGGCCGTCGCCGTCGTCGACACCAATGCCGAGGTGGTGGAAGTCGTCGGCGGCAGCGGCAGTGACCGTTTCATCTCCCTGACCATGCGAGCGGAACTCGCAGACCAAGTGGCCGCCGCCGACGCAGAAGATCGGATTCGGCTCATCCAGGTCCCCGAGGGGTAGCCGGCCGTGACGCTCATCTGCTTCGCATCCCAGAAGGGCTCGCCGGGGACGACCGCCGTCGCCTTGGCCGTCGCCGCCGCCCTCCGGCCCGGGCCGGGTCGCCGAAAGCTGCTTCTCGAGGCCGACGCCGCAGGAGGAACGCTGGCCATCCGCTACCGCCTTCCGGTCGAGCCGGGGCTGCTCACGTTGGCCGCGGCGGTTCGTGGCGGGCTGGAGCCGCCGGGGCTCTGGCGTCACGCCCAGGAACTCCCGGGAGGTCTGCCGGTGGTGGTCTGTCCCGACGGCCCGGAACAGGTGGGTGCCGCCATGTCGGCCAGCGGAGGTCCGCTCGGCCGGTTCCTCAACGGCCTTGCCGATGTGGACGTGATCTGCGACGTCGGGCGCTTGGGCTCCGACCCGCCGAGCCTGGCGTTCGTCGCCGAGGCCGGCGCACTGCTGATGGTGGCACGGCCCACCGCCGAGCAGCTCCAACCCGCGGCCCGGAGGCTGGCCCTGCTGAGGCCTCGCCTCGCCAATCTGGGTTGGGTGCTCATCGGCCAGAAGCCCTACGGGGCGGCCGAGGTGGAGCGCACCTACCGGTTCCCCGTGGTCGGCGTGATCGCCGACGACCGGCGATCGGTGGTCGCCCTGGAGCAGGGGGCGATGACGAAGCGGCTGCAGCGCCACCCCTTCCTGCGTTCCTCGGTCACGCTGGCCAAGACCCTGTCGACCTGGCTCGAGCCGGTGGCCGCCACGTCCGCGGGCGAGGCCGGCTCGGACGCTGTCGGCAGCGCCCAACCCGCAGGGCAAGACAGGCCACGATCGGCGTCGAGAAACGCTGCCGGCCGATTCGATCCTGCGGCATCGGCGGCACTGCAGCCAGACGCAGCGGTCGACGTCGAGGCCACCGCTGTCGACCGGCCCGGCCCGCCCTCGCCGGTCGCGGCGTCAACCACCGGCCTCCGAGGGCCGGCCGATCCCGGGGATACCGGGGGCATCACCGGGCCCCTCGACCGCAGGGCTGCAGCGGGCTCGGTCCGCGACGACCGGTTGCCCGAACGTGCGGTCCGCCCCCCTCCGGCGTTCCGGTCCCGGGCCTCGCAGGCCGGTGCTCCTCCACCGTCGAGCCAGGAAGCCGAGGCGGCAACCTCGCCCCCGCCGCCCCCGGTCGCTCGCCCGACCGGTACCAGAACAGGGGACCGGCCCTTCGGCGCCGGATTACCCGGCCCCCGCCTGCCGGCCTGGCCCCCGGCTTCCTCGCCGGCCCGCACCCGGCCCGCCGTGGCCGGGAGCCCGCCGGCACCGCCGCCCCTGCCGCCGGCACCGCCGCTTCCGCCCCGGCCGACCGCCGGTCGCCTCGATGCCGACGTCGCCGCCAACCGCTGCGCCGACGTCGGGATCGATGAAGCTGGTCTCGCGACGCCGGACCGGGTCTCGGATGAGGGAGACGGGCCGGACGAGCGGGCTGACGATGATCCGCCCTGCCCCTTTCCCCATGAGGACAACGACGTCGACTGGGCCATGCGATGAGCGTCGATCGGGCACTGGTCGACCGGGTCCGAGCCGAGGTCGGCGAGCACATGAACCAGCGGGCGGCCGAGGCCGAAGCGGCCGGGCGGCCGCCGATCCTCGGTGAGAATCGGCGGATGCTGGCCCGCAAACTCATCGGTGAGCAGGTGCAGGAGCTCGACACCCTGGCCATGAACAGCGGCGGCGCGGTGCTCACCGAAGTCGAACGCGACGAACTGACGAAATCGGTCATCGCAGAGCTGTTCGAGCTGGGCAGGATCCAGCAATACGTCGACGACCCGTCGAACACCGACATCGCCATCAACGGCTTCGACTCGGTCTGGTTGACGAAACGGAACGGGCAGAAGGTCCGGGCCGCTCCGGTCGCCGATAGCGACGACCATCTGATCGAGATGATCCAGACTGCCGCTCGGCGTGGCCGCTCCGAACAGCGGTGGGATCCGTCGAGCCCGACGCTCGACCTGCAGCTCGCCTCCGGCGATCGCCTCAACGCCATCGCCTGGGTTTCGGGAAGGCCGTCGATCTCCATCCGCCGCCACGACTTCGACATCCACCGGCTCAAGCAGCTCGTCAGTCTCGGCACGATCAACGAACCGCTGTTCCACCTGCTCAAGGCCATGGTGCTGGCCCGGTTCAACATCATCGTGGCCGGCGGCACCGGCGCAGGCAAGACCACCATGCTGCGCTGCCTGCTCAACGAGGTGCCGCCGAACGAACGCTTGGTCACCGTCGAGGACTCGCTGGAGATAGGGCTGGAACGCTTCGCCGACCTCCATCCTGACTACGTCGACCTCGAGGCCAGGGATGCCAACGTCGAAGGCGTCGGCAGACTGTCGATGGACGACCTGGCCATCAACGCGCTGCGGATGAACCCCGGTCGGCTGATCGTCGGTGAGGTCCGGGGCAACGAGGCGTTGACCCTGCTCCTGGCGTGCACCCAGGGCAACGACGGTGCGATGTGCACCGTCCACGCCGATTCCTCCGGTGGTGTCTTCGGGCGGATGCAGATGTACCTGGCGATGACGAGGGAGCGGTTCGAGCCCGAGGCGGCGAACCTCATGGTGGCGCAGGCCATCGATTGCATCCTCCATGTGGCCAAGCTGGCGGACGGGACACGAGCCGTCACCAGCGTCCGGGAGGTCACCGGTGCCGACGGCGACATCGTGGTCTCCAACGAGATCTACGGGCCGGACGCCGAAGGCCGGGCCATGGCCCGGTTCCGGTTCAGCGAGCAGCGGATGGTCCGCCTGGAGCGGGCCGGCTTCGATCGGCGCTGGCTCGACACACCGGGGACGTGGTACCGATGAGCACGGTGTTGATGGCGGCGCTGTGGGCCGGTGTGGCTCTCGGGGTCCTGCTCATCGCCCAGGGGCTTCGGGGCCATCGCATCCTTCCCCGGCTGGGTTCGCTGTTCCCCGATGGAACCACTGCGGCCACGGCCACCGCCTGGACGGCTGGCGCTTGCGTCGTTGCGCTGGTGGTGTTGGCGGCGACCCGCTGGATCGGAGCCGCGGTGGGAACGGGGATCCTGGTGATCGGTTTGCCGTGGTTCTTCGGCAGCACCAGGGCGATCAAGCAGGAGATAGAGCGGACGCAGGCCGTCGCCACCTGGACCGAGATGATCAGGGACAACATCGCCGGGGCGGCCGGGCTGGAGCAGGCGTTGCTCTCCACCGCCGATATCGCCCCCAAGCCGATCGCCAGGGAGGTTCGGATCTTCGCCAACCGGCTGGACGGGCTCAACGTCGTCGAAGCGTTGGCCATGCTGGGTCGAGACCTCCGGCATCCGGCCGCCGACCTGGTCGTGGTCTCGCTGGCCAACGCCTCGCGAATGGAGGGTCGAGATCTGGGCCCGCTCCTGACCAGGCTGGCCGATTCGATCCGGGCCGACGTACGAATGCGGCTCCGGGTCGAGGTCGGGCGGGCCCGCGTCCGAACCTCCTCCAAGATCGTGCTGGCCGTGACCCTGGCCACGGTCGCCATGGTCTACTTCACCTCCCGCGATCTCCTGGCCGTCTACGACACCGTCGGAGGTCAGGTCTGGTTGCTGGCGGTCTTCGGCCTTTTCATCGCCTCGCTGTGGATGATGAACCATTTCGCCCAGGTGCAGTTGCCGGAGCGGTTCTCGGCCCGCGGTCTGGACACTCGGCGCCCCGGCCCGGGCGCCGGTCCCACCGAGTCGTCGGGCGCCGCCGGCCTCTTCCCGCTCCGGGGCGGTGATCGATCGTGACCGGTACACTCGTCGCCGCGGTGCTGGCCGCCGGTGTCGGCGCCGGCTTGTTGGTCGGCGCCCGAGGTCTGCGGCGCCGTCCGGTTCGGTTGGTGGAAGCGATCGCAGTCCTCCAGCGACGCCAGCGGGCCTCGGTGGCCACGCTGGTCCGCGAACCGGACGACGGGCTCTCCCGGTTTCAGCGCTATCTCGCAAGACCGGGACTGCGGCTGTTGGAGGGCCTCGGCCTCGCCGACCGGGGTCTGCTGGAAGAGCGGTTGCGGATCCTCGACAAGTCGCTCGAGCGTCACGCCTACGAGAAGATGTTCGCCGGTCTGGTCGGGCTGGTCCTGCCGTTGCTGATGGGACTGGTGTTCAGCTTGAACGGGATCGTCGTGTCGCCCCTGCTGTTGCTGCTCGCCACCTCGGGTTTGGCGGTTGGCGGGTTCTTCTACCCCGACCTGCCGCTCTCGGAACGGGTGGCCGATCGGCAGCGGGCGTTCCGCCACTCGCTGTCGAGCTATCTCGATCTGGTCAGCATCATCCTGGCCGGTGGCGGCGGGACCGAGAGCGCCCTGGTGGGAGCGGCGGAGGCGGGAGACGGTTGGGTCTTCGCAGAGATCCGGGCGTCGCTGCGACGGGGCGAGCTGACCGGGCGCACCCCGTGGGACATGTTCGAGGAACTCGGCGAACGCTACCGGATCGAGGAGCTCCGGGAGTTGGCCTCCTCGGTCTCCCTGGCCGGCGGCCACGGCGCCAGGGTTCGCCAATCGCTGGTTGCCAAATCCGAGGCGCTGCGAGCTCAGCAGACCGCCGAGATCGAGTCGATGGCCGAATCCAACACCGAGAAGATGATCGTCCCGGTCTCGATCATGGTGCTGGGCCTGATGGTGTTCATCGGGCGAGGGGCCATCGACGCCATCGGCGGCGGCACGCCGGCGCCCGACCCCCAACCACCGATCGACGGCCCATGACCCGGCCGGCCCGGAGATTCTCAGCAAACCAGGATGGAGACGACAATGGATCATGAAGAGGCGACAATCGAGGTTCCACCAACCCGGTCGTATCGATGCATGGTGGGCCGAGAACGAGGCGCGGTCGGCACGGAGATGGCGATCGTGGTCGCCATCGTGGTTGCCATCGCAATCGCCCTCGGCGTGGTGATGCGGGACTCGGCCGAGGCCCATCAGGAGTGCATTCCGGCAGCCCCGGGCGATGCGATACCGGCCGGTTGCGATCGCGGTTGACGGTCTCGGTTGACGGTCTCGGTTGACGGACGAGGAGGGTGCGGTGAAGGAGCGAATCGTGTGACGGACGATCACCTGGTTCACCCTTCGGCTACGTGCCGAGGTCTTTCCCCCTGCTGGGACGGGGAGAGACCTCGGCGCGGCCGTAGCCGTCCGCATCCGGCTGCCGACGAATCCGGGGTCTCCAGCCTGGAGATGGCGATCTTGTTCCCGACCGTGCTCCTGGTCATCCTGTCCATGTTCCAGATCAGCCTGTATTGGCACACGGCAAACGCTGCGGCGGTAGCCGCCGAGCAGGGTCTCGACGCCGGCCAGATCTTTCCCGATGACGAAACCAGAGCCGTGGCCGAGGCCCGGGCAGCCGCCCAATGGATCCTCGACACCACGAACCATCGCAACGGCGTCGTCGAGCCTGCGGTCAACGGCAATCTGCTCACCGTCACCGTGACGGCCGAGGCCCCCCGGATCGTCGGGGTCGGAACCTGGCAGGTCCGCTCGGTTGCCGAGGGCCGCTTCGAGGCGTTCGTGCCGGCCGGTCAGCGATGACCGGTAACGGTCCCTGCGAGGCGAACCGATGTGACGGCCAGGCCGGAAGCGTGTCGATCGAATTCGCCATCGTCATGAGTGCGGTGATCATCGGCTTCTTCAGCCTGATGATCATGGCGGGCAGAATCATGCAGCAGGAGAGCGATGTGCGGTCGGCGGCCCACGCAGCGGCCCGGGCGGCCAGCCTCCGAGACGACTTCGCAGACGCCGAGGCCGATGCCCGGGCCGTGGCGTCACGAAACCTGGCCGAGAGCGGCGTCTCCTGCAGCGGCCAATCGACAACGATCGTCAGCGCCCCGGCCGACTTCGAGCCGAGTGGGGTGGTCACGGTCCGCGTGGAGTGCACCGCCCGAGCCGTCGGATCGTTCGGACTGCCGGCAAACCTCTACTGGTACGAGGCGACCGAGGTCATCGACGACTATCGAGGTGCGCCGTGAACCCCCGTTGGCTCGGTGCCGGAGCCGACGATCGGGGCGCGGTCTCGTCGATGGTCGCCGTCCTCGGCTTCGCCATCTTCGTCTCGCTGGCCCTGGTGGTCGACGGCGGCCGGCAGCTGGCCGCGCTGTCCGAAGCCCGCGACATCGCAGACAACGCCGCCCGTTTCGGCTCGCAGCAGGTCGATCTCGATCAGTGGCGGGCCACCGGTCGCCCGGTCATCGATCGACGAGAGGCCGAGGCCCGAGTCGACGAGTTCTTCGCCGATCACGTCATCCCGGGGACCGCCACCGGCCGGATCGTGCCCAGTACCGGCCCCGACGCCGACATCACCGTCACCGTCGAGGTGACCGTGCGGCCCGCCGCTTTCTTCTTCCCGCCCAGAGATGCAATCGCCACCGAATCAGCCACCGCCCGCGGCGGCATCATCACCCCCTAGGCCAGCAAATGACACGAATCACAGATTTTCTCAAAGGTGTTCTCAGCCTCGCACTGATCGTCGCGCTCCTGGTCGGCATTCCGGTGTTGCTGCTGACGATCGTCGGCTTCCCCCTGCCGACCGAGGTCCCATCGCTCCGGCTGATCGGCAACCACATCGAGGACGGGATCATCCCCGATCTGTTCGTGGTGAAGACATTGGCGCTCGTCGTCTGGGTCGTCTGGGTGCAGCTGGCGGTCGCGGTACTGGCCGAGGTGTTCGGCCTGCTTCGGGGCCGCGCCTCGGGCCGAGCCCCGGTGCTTCCCGGTATCCAGCTGTTCGCCGCCAAGCTGGTGGCCTCGACGGTGCTCATCGTTTCGGCGCTGTCACCCACGAGGGCCGTCACCGCGGCACCGATCCTGCCCCTCGACGCCGCCCTGGCCAGCGCCGACGACCTCTCCTCGGGCGGGCCGATGCAGTTGACCCAGCTCGATGACCTCGGCGCAATCCGATTGTCACCGTCGACACCTGGGCCCGACCACTCACCGGTGGCGACGTCGGGCACCTCGGCCCGGTACCTTGCGAACTACTATGCCACCCGGCGGGGCGACAACTGGTGGGACATCGCGGAGCGGCTCCTGGGTGATGGCATGCGCTGGAGCGAGCTTCGACGACTGAACACCGGCAAGACGACCCTGACCGGGGAGATCATCACCGACCAGACCGAAACGGTCGGCGCCGGGTGGCACCTCGACGTACCGGCCGATGCCGACCCCGCACTGCTGACCCAGTCGATCCCGATCGTCGACCCGGCCGGCGTCGACGATCGAAGCGGCGCCGTGGCTTCGGGCCGGGCGCACAACGGCGCTCTCGATCGCCGAGCACCCGATGGCGCCCTCCGGGCCGAGCGCACGACGGCGCTCTCGATCGCCGAGCACCCGATGGCGCCCCCGCCAGCCACGCCATGGGCGGTCTGCTCGATGCGATCCGGCCCTCGATGCTGGTTTACGAGGGGCCAACCGGCACAACCGGCGGCGAGCCGGGCGTTGCCTACCAGGTCGTCGAGGGCGACAACCTGTGGGACATCGCCGAACGGCACCTCGGCGATGCCTTCCGCTGGCCGGAGATCTTCGAGAACTCCACCGATCTGCAGCAGACCTTCGGTCGCAGGATCACCGACCCGAACCTGATCTGGCCCGACTCGATCCTCTGGTTGCCCGGCGATGCGGTCGGGGTCCCCGCCGCCGACCCGGAGCTGGTCGGCGAGGTGATCGGGCCGCTCGAACACGTCGATCCCACCGGGCGCGCCGAGGAACCCGGGGCCACTGCAATCCAACCTCGTGACCTGCGAGGAATCACCGACGCCGCCCGTCGAACCGCATCGAACGCCGGGTTGCCGGCCGCGTCCGCGACCGAAACCGGCGCGGACGGCCCGGTGGCAACCGGAGCCGGCCCCGATCACCCGGGGGACAGCCCGGATCACCCGGAGGGCCCCGATAGCCCGGACGGCTCGGCCGCAGTCGACGGTCCGGGTCGCCCCGATGGCTCAGATGGGGCGGTTGGTCCGGGCGGCCCCGACGGTGGGAGCCGTCGAGCGCAGGTTGCGGCACCGGGCGGTGGACCCGATCGGGCCGAGACCGACAACCAGGGCCGCCACCGCGGCCACGGAGAACGCGACCGGACCGGTATCGACCCCGGCCGGGCTCGCCTTCGGAGCAGGCGGGCTGCTGATGGCGTCCGGCCTCCTGGGCTTGCTGGTCAGAACCAGGAGGCTCCGGCTCTCCGAGGCCGGGCCACGGTCGAGGCCGGCCCCGCCGCCGCTCGACCTGGTGGAGCTGGAAACCGTGTTGCGCAACAGCGCCGATGGCGAGCGGGCCCGGTCGATCCATCGGGCCGTGCAGTCGCTGGGCAATCGATCGATCGTGGTCGGTGAGCCGCTCGCCGCCCCCGAAGTGATTCGCGTGCTCGGGCGACCGCCTCGAGGTGGTGCAGCGAGGAGCCGATCCCGACCTCCCCGCTCCGTGGTTGCCGGCCGCCAGCCCGGCGCTCGACGGCCTTTCCGATCGATCACTGGCCGTGCTGCCCGCCGCGTCCTTTCCGGTTGACAACGATGGCCCCGACCACCGATCGGTCCCGGACGGCACCGACCCTGTCCAAGCGGGCAGCTTCGCGCCGAGTTGTGTGACCATCGGTGGTGGCCTGCTGATCAACCTGGAGACCATCGGGGTTCTCGGCATCGACGGCCCGGTGGAAATCGCCGCCGGGCTGGTTCGCTCCATGGTCCAGGAACTGGCGACCGGTCCGGCACGGCGGTCGATCGACATTCGGGTTTCCGATTGGCTTCCCGGGGCCGATCTCCACGAGCACGTTCGATGCGGCTCGCTCGACACCCTGGTCGGAGAGCTCCGCCCGTGGCTGGAGGACGCCGAACTCCGACTCGCAGCATCCGGCGGGTTCAGCGCGTACTCGTTGCGGGTCGCCAACTCGCCGGAGGCGATCCCGACCTCCACCATCGTCTTCGCCGACGTCGCAGACGCCGATCGGCTCGGACCTCTCGTCGAACGGGCCAAACGCCATGCATTGCCCCTGGCCGTCGTCTTCACCGGCGACCTGACCCGCCTGCCCGCGGCGCCCGAGGCGGTGGTCCGTCTCGACGATGATCGCCTGACCCTGGAGCCGCACGGGTTCACCGCAGCAATGCAGTACCTCGATGTCGATCTCATTGCCGGAGCCGCGGCCCTCGTCAACCACGCCCGGAACGCCCCAATGGTGCTCCGCCGGCCGGACCAGCCGGACATCCTCGCCGCCGATCACGAGACCGACCCGGCCCAGGTGCCGACCGAGGAGACACCGGAACAGGAGATCGTCACCGAGCTGCCGTCCGAGGAGCAGGAGATCACCGATCGGTCGGACGACGAGAACGAGACCGGCATGTTGATCCGGGTTCTCGGCCCGGTCGAGATCGAAGGCGGTCCGACCGAGCTCGGCGAGCCGGAACGCTCACTGCTCACCTTCCTGGCCCTGGCCGGGCCGTCGACCGCGGAGCAGCTCCGGGATGCCGTCTGGCCCGGCCAGGGGGTCGACGACGTTGAGCTGGATCGAACGATCGGCCGGCTTCGGGCCCTGCTCGGACCCCGATTTCCCGACACAGGTGACGGTCGCCACCGGTTGCGGTCGGTCGTCACCGATCTCGGCTCGGCTCGCCGATGGATCGCAAAGGCCGCCTCGATGGGCGATGAACGGGGCCGGAACCTGCTCCAGCTGGCTTTGGCCGATGTACGGGGACAGCCGTTCGCCGGTGTCTCCGAGCGTTATTGGCAGTGGACCGCCGATCACAAGATGGCGCTGGCCACCCAGGCGTCCTCGCTTCTGATCGACGCTTGTTTCGACCTCTGTGACAGCGCCTACGGCGCAAATGATGTCCACCTCGCAGTGTGGGCCTGCGAGACCGGATCGTTGGTCGATCCTCTGAACGAAACGCTGGTCACCCGCCGGGTGCAGCTCCTGGGAGTCCTCGGTTCGGCCGACGCCGCCAGGCGGGTGGTGGACGAATGGGAGGCGGCATACGAGCGGACCGCATCCAGGCCGGCACCCCGAGGGCCGAGGATGGCCCTGGGCGGGGCGCGAGCGGCGGCGTCCTATGTGGTCTGATCAGCTGGTCGTCGAGTTCATCGGCGAGGAGTATCCGGTCCCACCGACGGCAACCTTCTGCTTCGGGAGAAACGCCGATCTTTCGATCGACGACAACCGTCATCTCCATCGCCGGCTCGGCCTCTTCGATTTCGTGGACGGCATGTGGTGGCTTCACAACATTGGCTCGGCCATCACCATCGAGGTCGTCGATCGCAACTCACCCTCCCGTCTCACGATTGCCCCCGGGGCCACGGTGGCATTGGTCTTCGAGGAGGCCGCCCTGCGGTTCCGGGCCGGTACGACCAGCTATGAGCTGGGGGTCGACGTCCCGCTGTCACCACCGGACGCGGTCGTGACGATCGACGGTGATGGCACGCCGACCATCACCGGTGCCGAGTTGTCGTTCACCCCGGACCAGCTCCGATGCATGCTGGCACTGGCCGAGCCGCGCCTCCTGGATCCCTCGGTGATCGACCTGCCGACCAACAAGGCCGCAGCGGCCCGGCTCGACTGGAAGCTGACCAAGTTCAATCGCAAGCTCGACAACGTGTGCACCAAGATCGGCAACGCCGGCGTGTCCGGCCTCCACGGGGATGCCGGGGCGCTGGCCGTGAAACGCCGGGAACGGCTGGTCGACTTCGCGGTCTCGGCCAACCTGATCACCGCACAGGACCTGGTGCTGCTCGAAACCTAGGGCAGACCCTCGGCTTCCTTCCAGTTTCTCGGGCCTCGCAAGATCGACACACATCACGAGTGCCGTGGCCAAGGCGCTAGGGGGCGGCGGCCAGGAGCCCGCAGGCCAGCCCGAGGGCCATGTACGGCCCGTACGACAGGTGGGCCCCTCGGCCCCTGCCGATCACCAGCATCGCAACCGCCACCGCAGCGCCGCTCACGGTGGTGACCACAATGGCCACCGACAGAGCGTCCCAGCCGAACCAGCCGACGGCTGCAGCCATCGGGAAGCCGTACTTCACGTCGCCCATGCCCAGGCCGCCCACGATGCTGGCCACCAGGAGGAACCCCGCCACGACGAGCCCGAATCCCAAGGCCCGGATCGTGCGGCCGAGATCATCCTCGACCAATCCGGCCACGACAATCCAGGCCGCCACCGCCCCGGCCAGCGGGCCGACGATCCGGTTCGGCAGTCGGTGCTCCCGGAAATCGATCACCGCAAGCCAGGTCGAGACCAGCACCACCCCGGCCGTGCCGACGGCGGTCAACGGATTCGATCGATGGAGGACCAACACCGCGATGGCCGCCCCCACCCCGACCACCACGGTCAGCCCGTCTCGAAGTGGGTTCACCGAACCCCCCGCCTCACCCTCCGCCTCGGACCCGTTCACCAGGTCAACCGGTGGTCGCCGGGACGACGAGGGCGTGCCTCGAACCGAAATGGATGATGTCGCCGGCGTGAACCGGGACGGCGTGGTCCACCGGAACCCGCCGCCGCCCCCGCTCGTGTTGGCGGGCGATGAAGGTGCCGTTCGTCGAATCGCAGTCCCGCACGTAGAGCTGCCAACCTCGGGCTTCGATGAGGAGATGACGACGCGACACCTGGCGGCCGGTCACCGTCAACGTGCAGGACCGACCGTCTCCCGTCGGGCTACGACCGATCAACAGATCGTCGGCGACATCGACGGCCGTGCCGTCCTCCAGCAGCAGCCGCCCCACCGCCAGCGGCCGTATCGCCACCATGTCCGCCGCTCCGGTGAATGTCTCGTTGCAGACCCGGCAGGTCGAGCTGTCGGCGTTGTTCGGGTGGCGGTGGGAGCAGAACTTGGTCGCCACCGGTGCCGGGTCCGGGATCGCCCGGAGATCGACCGGTGGGGCCTCGTCGGCCGGCCCGTCCAGGTGGCTGCTCGACCGTTGCTGATCCGGCCGGGTGGTCGAGGCGAAGCTCATGGCACCCGCCACCATAGATCGAATAGGTCGGCGTTGCGGATGGGGAGCGGTCCCCGGTTCTGCAATCCCGCCGGCCGTTGGCCCTCGACGTCGGGCCGCTCGCCACCGGCTCAGGTCACCAGCAGCCAGACGGTCCCGGCGGCGACCAGCATGAGCCCGGCGGTCACCATCGAAACGAGCATGGCCATCACCAGCCGATCCCGCCGATTGTCGCCCCCGATGTTGGGGTGTCCCCCCGGATCCGCCCCCTGCTCGCTGAGGCGGATCGCCCGCCGCAACTCGGCACCGAACGCCGCGGCGTCCGGCGGTCGGTGGGCCGGGTCCTTGCTCATCGCCCGCAACAGCAGCTCGGCGATCGGTCGGGGCGTGGTATCGGTCGGCGGTCCGAGGTCTTCGTTGACCGAGCGCTCGATGACCTGGGCGCCGTCCACCGCCTCGCCGGGCTCGGTGAACGGGGCCCGCCCCGCCAGGAGCGCCCACAGGGTGGCGCCAAGGCCGTACACGTCGACGGTGGGACCGGCGATGCCGGCGGCGAAACCTTCCGGAGGGCTGTAGGACGGTGTGTATGCCACCGCAGCCCCGGAAACCGCCACCCCAACCGGCAGGGTGATCCCGAAATCGCCGAGACGGGGTCGCAGGTACTCGGTGAGCATGACGTTGCCAGGCTTGACGTCTCGGTGCACGACCCCGGCATGGTGGCAGTCGGCCACGGCGTGAGCCAGCGTCTCGACGATGAACGTCGCCTCCCGCCAGGGGAGCGGCCCCCGATCCTGCATCAGCCGAAACAACGAACCCCGCTCGTAGAACGGCATCACCAGATATGGCTCGCCTCTCCTGGTGATGCCGGTCTCGAAGATGGGCACGATGGCGGCATGGCCAGACAGCCGGCCGGTGACCTGCCGCTCCCGTTCGAACCGTTCCCTGGTCTCGATGCTCCAGGCGGCGTGGACGACCTTGACGGCAACCGTTCGGTCGAGGGCGTCCTGGCGGGCTCGGTAGACCGTCGACGAACCACCACTGCCGATCAGCGCCACGTCGCCCAGGCCTTCGATTCCCAGTTCGGCGGCGTCACCAACCAGATGATGCACCGCCCTCCGACCTCCCGCTGGGGGCGCCGGACCACGTTCGGCGTCGGCCGATCGCCACCGCCGGTCCGCTCCCGGGGCCCGATCGGGATCGAACCGGGGGGTTCCGGCCGCCCGGTCCGTCTCCGTCCGCCCCGTCCGCCCCGTCCGCCATGGGGTCAACAGTAGTGCCTTGGCGACCTGCGTTCGCTCGGGTTGGTGCCGACAAGACGCCGCAAGGTTGGTCGTCTGGGCACGAGGTCGACCCCGCCGGGGAGAAGCGCCCTCGACCGGTCGCGGCCTGCGGGGGAGGACGGTGGGGAACCATGGGGACCGGTCCCCCTTCCGCCGCCGGCGGGCCGACCGTACAGTCGCTTGAGAAGACATCGGCAACGGTGAAACGGCGGGTATCCAGCGCCGGTGTCCGAAGGTGTCGTCGTCGGTGGCCACCACCCACCGGCGGCGGCGCCCCGCGTTTTCGGCAGGAGGCCGGCTGGACCGGGCCCGGGAAATCGAAGCCCGACCTCATCGTCGTCGCTGCTAGCGTTGTTCGTTCGCCGTCGTCGCCGAGCCGATGGTCTCCCCGACAGGCATCCGGGGCGTTGGCGATTCCCCGGGAGTGTCTCTTGGCCGAACAGAGCGTTTTGAAGAGTGGTTTTCGGCTCGTTCGTGAGCTGGTCGGCCTCCACCCTGTGCCCTTCGCGGTGGCGGTGACGGGGGCCGCCGTCTACGCCGCGGCCACCGTCGGCTCCACGATCGTGCTCGGCCGCATCACCGATCGAGTCCTCTATCCCACCTTCGAAACCGGCCGGATTCCTCCCGGCTCCCTCCGGTTGACCGCCCTGGCGGTCCTGGCCGTCACCATGCTGCGGATCTCGGGCGTGGTCACCAGGCGCTACTTCGCCGGGATGACCAGCGAGCGGGGCCAGCGGTCGATGCGCCAACGGCTGACCAACAAGTACCTGTCGTTGCCCCTCTCGTGGCACCACCGCACACCGACCGGCCAGTTGCTGGCCCACGCCGACAACGACACCGAGGTCGCCACCGAGCTGCTCCATCCGCTGCCGTTCTCGCTCGGCGTGGCGTTCCTGGCCCTGTTCTCCTCCATCTCGCTGGTGGTGATCGACGTCTGGCTGGCGTTGGTGGCCTTCATGATCTTCCCCGCCCTCACCACGCTCAACCACATCTACAGCCGCCGGGTCGAAGGGCCGTCGGCCGACGTCCAGGCGGCGGTCGGCCAGGTGTCCTCCATCGCCCACGAGAGCTTCGACGGGGCGATGATCGTCAAGACCCTCGGCCGGGCCGAGGCCGAGGGCGCTCGCTTCGCGGCATCGGCCAACCGGCTGCGATCGAATCGGGTGACCGTCGGCTACATCCGGGCCGTGTTCGAGTCGATCATGGACGCCCTGCCAAGTCTCGGCATCGTGCTGGTGGTCGTGTTCGGCACCTATCGCATCCAGGCCGGCGCCATCACCAGGGGAGATCTGATCCAGGTGGCGGCCCTGTTCGCGGTGCTGGCGCTGCCGATGCGGGTGCTCGGCTTCTTTCTCGAGATGATGCCGCCGTCCGTGGTTTCGCGCCGACGGCTCGACTTCGTGTTCGACCAGCCGGACCCGGCGCCGATCGCCGATCCGCTGCCGCTGCCAGACGGTCCGCTCTCGCTGGCGGTCAACGACCTGAGTTTCGCCTACCCGACGCCACCGCCGGAAGGTCCCCGGGCCTCGAGTAGCCCGAACTCCGAGCAGCCAAAAGTCGAGCGTCCCGAACCCGAGCGACCCGGACTCCAGCGACCCCGGTCTCGGTGGCTCGGATTCCGGCGCTGCGTACGCCGGTCGGTCGGACACCGGCGAGACCGTGCTCGACGGCGTCAGCATGGCCATCGCACCCGGTGAGGTCGTCGCCCTCGTCGGCTCCACCGGCGCCGGCAAATCGACCCTGTGCCAACTGGTCTCCGGCCTCATCGCCCCTGCACTGGGAACGGTCAGGATCGGTGGTCGGCCGGTGGATCGGATCACCGCTCAGGATCGAACCGATGCGGTGTCGCTGGTCTTTCAGGAATCGTTCCTGTTCGCCGACACCCTTCGGGCCAACATCGATCTGGCCGGCTCGGCGTCGGACGAGGAGATCGAGTGGGCGGCCGGGATCGCCCAGGTCGACCGGTTCGTCGCCGACCTGCCCCGGGGCTATGACACCGTCGTCGGTGAGCGGGGCGTCACCCTGTCCGGTGGCCAGCGGCAGCGGGTGGCGCTGGCCCGGGCGCTGATCCGCCGACCCCGCCTGCTCCTCCTCGACGATGCCACCAGCGCCGTCGACCCCAAGATCGAACAGCAGATCCTGCTCGGGCTCCGCCACGGCCGATCCGGAGGCGCCCCGTCGACCGGCGGTTCGACGATCGAGTCCCCGACCGCCCTGATCGTGGCCCAGCGGGTCTCGACGATCGAGCTGGCCGATCGGGTGCTGTACCTGGCCGGGGGTCGCATCGTCGGTGATGGACCCCACGGCGACCTCATGGCGATCCCCGGCTATGCCGCCCTGGTCAGGGCATACGAGGCGGTCAACCGGTGAGCGCCCTCGACCCCGGTGTCGCAACCGGACAGCCGGGCGAGCCGACGGCCCGACCGCAGGCGAACCCGGCGTCGGCCACCGTCGACCTGCTGGACCCGGCAGCCGACGCCGACGTCGGCGCACTGGAGATCCTCCGTCGGGGCATCGCGAGCCAGCCCCGAGTTGCGCCAGGGGCTGGCGGTCACCGTGCTGATGGGGCTGGCGGTGGCGGTCGGTCGTCTCACCGTACCGGTCATCGTCCAACAGGCGCTGGACAGCGAACCGCTCGACGACGGCTCGGTCGACACGACCGCGATCGTCACCATGGCCGGATCGGCCCTGGCGGTGATCGTCGGGGCCGCCTTCGTCGGCTGGTGGACACAGCGGCGACTGGTCGATCGGGCAGAGACCGCCATCGCCAACCTACGGATTCGAGCCTTCAACCACATCCACCACCTCTCGGTGGCCGACCACAACGACACCAAGCGTGGTGTCCTGGTTTCCCGGGTCACCAGCGACGCCGAGGCGCTGGCCCGGTTCGCTCAATGGGGTCTGTTCTCCTGGACGGTCAACCCGGCGCTCATTCTCGGCGTCCTGGCCGTCCTGGCCGTCTATTCCTGGCAGCTGTGCCTGGTGGTGATCGTGGCATACGCCCCGGTGGTGCCGGCGCTGCGGTGGATCCAGAAACGCCAGATCGTGGCGTACGACAACTTCCGCACCAGGGTCGGCGAGATGCTCTCGGCCTTCTCCGAGGCGGTGATGGGGGCGGCCGTGATCCGGGCCTACGGTGCCGAGGGCCGGGCCCGCAGGACCGTGCAACACACGGTCGACCGGCGGTACTCGGCCAGGATGGTGGCCAACCGCTACATGGCGATGATCTTCGTCGTCGGCGACCTGTTCGGGGCGTTGGCGCTGGTGGCGACCCTGATGATCGGGTTGTGGCAGCGCGATGCCTGGGGCCTCGGTCCGGGGTCGCTGCTGGCCTGCCTCTTCCTGACCACGATGCTCAATGCGCCGATCGCCGATCTGGCCGAGACGATGGACCAGACGCAGACCGCGGCCGCAGGTTGGCGCAAGATCCTCACCCTGCTGGACCATCCGATCGACGTGATCGAACCGACCGATGGGGTGACCCTGCCCCGGGGGCCGATCGACATCGAGGCCGACGCGGTCGACTTCGCCTACCGCGATTCGCCCGGTCTGGTGCTCGACAGCGTCAGTCTCGCCATCCCGGCCGGGACCAAGGTTGCGGTCGTCGGTCAGACCGGGTCCGGCAAGACCACCTTCGCCAAGCTGCTGTGCCGCCTGGCCGACCCCACCGGCGGCCGAATCCTGCTCGACGGCCGGGATCTGCGCCACATCGACCCCCGGTCGAGGATGGAGTCGGTGCGGATGGTGCCACAGGACGGTTTCCTGTTCGATGCCACGATCATGGAGAACGTCGGGTTCGGGGCCACCGGCCCGGTCACCGAGGCCCAGGTCGAGGATGCCTTCGAGGCGTTGGACCTCGGCTGGTGGCTTCGAAAGCTCCCGGACGGGGTGCACACCGCCGTGGGGGAGCGGGGCGAGAACCTGTCGGTCGGTGAGCGACAGCTGGTTGCGCTGGCCCGGGCCCAGCTGGCCGACCCCGGTCTGCTCGTGCTCGACGAAGCGACCTCGGCCGTCGATCCCGAAACCGACCAGGCGCTGACCCATGCCCTGCGGCGCCTGGCCGCCGGTCGGACCCTGGTCAGCGTCGCCCACCGGCTGGCCACCGCCGAAGCGGCCGATCTCGTGCTCGTGTTCGATCGTGGCCGCCTGGTCGAACATGGAAGCCACGACGAACTGGTGGCCACCGGCGGGATCTACACCGAACTCCACCGGGCCTGGATCGGCAACACCCGTTCCGGTCTGTAGCCACTGGCCGATGGCCGCCGGGCCGGTGCGGGTCCGCTCGGACCGGTTGTCCGGTGACGTCGTCGTCGGGGGGCTCCCGGCGCTACGATCGGGCGGGGCCGCGGCACCCACCTCGGCGTCGTCTCGAAGACGGCCGTGGCCGGAGCCGGCCCGTCCACCCGTAAAAGGAGCGCTTTGCCGTGAGTACGTCACCCGTTCGAGTAACCGTCACCGGGGCCGCCGGCCAGATCGGCTACAGCCTGCTGTTCCGCATCGCCGCCGGCGAGCTCCTGGGCCCGGATCAGCCCGTCATCCTCCAGATGTTGGAGATCACGCCTGCCCTCGGTGCCCTCGACGGTGTGGCCATGGAGCTCGATGACTGCGCCTTCCCGCTGCTGGCCGGCATGGTGAAGACCGACGATGCGGACACCGCCTTCGGCGATGCCCAGTACGCCCTCCTGGTCGGTGCCATGCCACGGAAGCAGGGTATGGAACGAGCCGACCTGCTGGAGGCCAACGGCGGCATCTTCGGCCCGCAGGGCAAGGCCATCAATGACTCCGCAGCGTCCGACATCAAGGTCCTGGTCGTCGGCAATCCGGCCAACACCAACGCCCTGATCGCCATGTCGGCCGCCCCGAACGTCGATCCCCGGCAGTTCAACGCCATGACCCGGCTCGACCACAACCGGGCGCTGAGTCAGCTCGGAGCCAAGGTCGGCAGGCCGATCACCGACATCAAGAAGATGACGATCTGGGGCAACCACTCGACCACCCAGTACCCGGACCTGTTCCACTGCGAGGTCGACGGGAAGAACGCGGCGGAGCTGGTGAACGACCAGGCATGGTTGGAGAACGACTTCATCCCGACCGTGGCCAAACGGGGCGCGGCCATCATCGAGGCCCGCGGCGCCTCATCGGCAGCGTCCGCCGCCAACGCGGCCATCGATCACATGCACGACTGGGCCCTCGGCACCCCCGAAGACGATTGGGTGTCGATGTCGGTCCCGTCCGACGGTTCCTACGACGTCCCGGAAGGCATCGTCTCCAGCTTTCCCTGCACCACCTCCGGCGGGGACTACAGCATCGTCGGCGGCCTCGAGATCGACGACTTCAGCCGGACCAGGATCGACGCCTCGACCGCCGAACTGGTCGAGGAACGAGACACCGTCGCCGACCTCGGCTTGATCTGACACCGATCGCCCCCGGGCCGACCTCCATCCAACCTCGGCCTGATCCGCCTTCGATCTGGCCCCGGCCTGATCCGGCCCCGGCCTGATCCGAGCTCGATCCGGCCCTGGTTATTTGAGGAACTTGCTGGTCGTGTTGTCGGCCAGCAGCTTCCCGTCGGTCTGCTCGGTCGGGCAGTAATACACGGTGTAGCGGCGATACTCGACGGTTCTGATCGTGTCGTCGCAGCCGAGGCACGGTTCGCCGCTGCGGTTGTGGACCTTGGATGGCCGATCGGCGCTCTTGCCGATGTCGTCCAAGGTCCGCTCGTGGTCGGTGGCTCTGGCCACCACCGACCCGATGGCGGCGTGGAGCCGATCGACCTGGTCTCCGCCGAGCTTCGCGGCGTTGGCGAACGGTGACAGCTTCGCCTCGTAGATGATCTCGTTTGCCAGCATCCGGCCCAGCCCGGCGATGGTCTTCTGGTCCCGCAGCAGGCCGTGCAGCCGCCGGGAGTTCGCAGCGAGAATCGTCGCCAGCTCGGCCCGGTCCAGCTGGTCGGCCTCGGGACCGAGTCCCAGCAGCGGTTCCTTGGGCCGCGGATCACCGGCGACGGCCCACACACCGGCCTTGCGCTCGGTGCCGGCCTCGGTCAACAGCCAGGCTTGCTCAGCCCCCGCTTCGGTTTCGCCGGCCGCCAACCCGCCCTCGAACACCCAGCGAGCAAGGCCAAGCTTCGGTTTGCGGGACCGCTTCGGGTCCGGCCGAAGTCGACCGCCCTGCATCAGGTGGACGACGTGGGTGTGGCCGTTGTCGAACTCGAACAACAGGTACTTGGCCCGTCGGCCGACGCCGATCAGCATGTGGCCGACCGCGGCGTCAGCCGGAGGATCGAACGTCTTGAGGGCGGCGAAATTCAACAACTCGAACTTGGCCAGTTCTCCTGCCGGCCAGGGCGTCGGTCAACCGCTCGGCGTGGGCCTGCACCTCGGGCATCTCGGGCATGAACCCACCCTAACAACGGCGGTGTTCCCTGGCTCGGCAACCGGTGCCAACGATGTCGGGGTCCGGCGTCAGGACCTGATCGTCTCGTTCCACGGGCCGGTGTCGTTTCGCGGTTCCCGGGGGAGCCCCAGCACCCGCTCGCCGATGATGTTTCGCTGCACCTCGGAGCTCCCGGAGTAGATCGTGCCCGGTCGAGCCCCCATGAAGGTGGTGACCCAGGCCGCGGAGGAGAACGGGCTGCCGACGTCATCCATGCCGACGCCGGTTGCGGCGTCCCGCCCCGACGGGGTCATGGCATCGGGGCCGATGATGTCGAGCGCCAATTCGGTCAGCCGTTGGTGATACTCCGACCACCGCAGCTTGTTGAGCGACGACTCCGGGCCCTGGTGGTAGCCGTTGAGCGCGTCGGTGACCATGCGCAAGCCCTGGTAGCGCATGATCTGGACCTCGGCATGACAGCGGGCCAGCCGCTGTCGGATCACCGGCTCGTCGAGCCTGCCCCGGCGGCGGGCCTCATCGATGAGCCGGGCCAACTCGTCGCCGTGGCGGATGCCGGTGATGGTGGCATCGTCGCCCCGTTCGTAGGCCAGCAGGGTGTTGGCCACCGCCCAGCCGTTGTTGACGCCGCCGACGACGTTCTCCCTGGCGGTTCTGGCCTCTGTGAAGAACACCTCGTTGAAGTCGTGATGCCCGGAGGCGTTGACGATGGGTCTGACCTCGACGCCCGGCTGGTCGAGCGGGCACAGCAGGAACGAGATGCCGGCCTGCTTGCGGACCTCGGGATCGGTGCGGCACAGCACGAAGATCCAGTTGGCGTTGTGGCCCTGCGAGGTCCAGATCTTCTGACCGTTTATCACCCACTCGTCGCCGTCCAGCTCCGCTCTGGTAGCCAGCGATGCCAGATCGGAGCCGGAGTTCGGCTCGCTGTAACCCTGGCACCACACGTCGGTGCCGTCGAGGATCCGCGGCAGATGGTGGGCCTGCTGCTCGTCGGTCCCCCACTCGATCAGGGTGTGACCCAGCATCCCGATGGAGAAGATGTCGTTGTCGTTCCCGGTCGGGACCCCGGCCTTGGCGAACTCCTCGGCCAGCACGGTGCGTTCCAGCATCGACAGGCCGGCACCGCCGTAGCGTTGGGGCCAGGCCACCGCCAGCAGGTCGTTCTGGGCCAGGATCGGCCGCCATCGGGCGATGAACTCCGCCCGCTCCCGCGGCGACAGCGCCCCCGTACCGGACCAATCGGCCGGGAGGTGCTCGCCGAGAAAGGCCTGGATCTTCTGGCGGAACGCCTCCGCCGACTCGGTGTAGGTAGGGTCCATGGATCAAGTCTCCCAGGCCGGCCAGGACGTGGCGAACCGACCGTTGGCCGCCACCGGCGTCACCGGCCGAAGGACCGACCGGGTCGTGGCGCCGATCTCGTCGAGGCATCAGCCGAAGTCGGTGTCGGCCCTGAGTCGGTCGAGGCGATCCTCGATCTCGGCCATGGTTCGTTGATGACCCAGCAGGAGCGAGGTGTCGCCGCCCAACTGCAGGTCCCCGTCGAGGAACGCCCGTTGGGCTCCGGCCTCACCCTTGGCCACCGCGACCGCCACCGACCACTGCAGGGTCATCCGGACGCCGCTGTCGCCGAGACCGGCGGCGATGGCCACCCGATCCGGGCCGAGAATCAACCGGTAGTGCCGGGTGCCGTCGGGGCCGCCGACCACGGTCATGCCGACCGACACCGACCCGTCGACCGGGCCGAGGTCCCCGAGATGGTGATCGGCCAACCGGAGCCACTCGTCGCTGAGGTACCGGACCCGACCACTCATCGTCGACCTCGGGCGGTGATCAGCAGTCGACGCAGCTCCCGTCGGCTGTCCAGCTCCACCTCGATCGGTTCGATGATCAGCTCTTCGACCACGGCCTGCACCGACTTCTCGGCTCGTTGTCTGACCGCCCGGCTTCGCCGGGCCGCTCCGATCGCCGCCAGCCGGGAGGCCACAAAGGCCGCGAACAACCCGAGCACGATCCCCCCGACCAGCAGGCCGGTGGGGACCGGAATGCCCCGATACTCCGGCGTCGGCAGCTCCGGGATTCGAAGATAGGCGGCGAACGCCAGCAGCCCCAACCAGATCGCTCCCGCAACCGTGGCCAGGGCCAGGGCCAGTTGCACGACGTTCACCGCCCGCCACCACGAGGGCTCCTTGCCCTGGCCTGCCCGAGCCGATTCGGCGATGGCGGTGTCGATCCGATCGTTCAAACGGGCCGCTTCGGGTGCCCCGGCGGCGCCGATCAGCTCCGGCCACGGCGGCGGCATACCATCGCTGATGGCGACTTTGGCCTGGCGAACGGCATTGGCCGAACGGGCCAACTGGACGCCCGATGGTTCCGGCAACGACGCCCGTCCCCCGGTTCCCCGGTCGAGATGGAAACGGCCGAGCGGGTGGGGTCGAAGCCGACGAACCCAGCGTGTGAAGGGCCACCCCGTTCGTTTCACCGCATCTCGTCGATAGCCGGCCGCCACCGCATCGCTCACCAGCTGGAGGCCCGAGGCATCGACCAGGTCCCCGGTCAAGGTCCTGGTCACCTTGCCCGGCACCGAGGTGGCACCGGTGGCCGGTCCCAGTTGGTCGAGCAGCGATTCGGCGGCCATGGTGGTGTCTGCCGAGAGCCGGTCGATCATCATCCGTTGGCCCTTGACCATGTCGATCAGCAGGGCCCGCAATGTGTCGACACCCTGTCCGGTCAACGCCGACATCGCCATCACCGGCGTTCCCTGGACCTCGGCATGGTCGAGCAGCCGCTTGAGGTCGACCCGACACTGCTCGACGCTTGGCCGGTCGAGCTGGTCGGACTTGTTGAGCACCAGGGCCATGACCGCCCCGTGGCCCGCCAGCTCCCGGAGATAGTCATGCATCGCCTTGTCCGCATACTTCTCGATGTCGGTGACCCAAAGCAGCATGTCGGCGTTTTCGGCGATCCGCTCCATCTCCTCCCGATGGGCCTCGGCCACCGAATCGTGATCTGGCACGTCGAGCAACACCAGGCCGTCGAGATCACGATCGCGACCGGACTCGCCGGTGGTGCCGACGTGATGCCGATTCTTTATCTCCAACCAGTCCAGAAGTGGCTGGGCGTCTTCGTCGCCCCAGTAGCAGGCCAACGTGCTCGACGTCGTCGGTCGTCGGACCCCGGTGGTTGCGATGTCATGGCCGACCAGCGCGTTCGCCACCGATGACTTGCCGCCCCCGGTCGACCCGAGCAGCGCCACCAATGTGCGGGTGGTGCCGTGGCGGAGACGCTGGCCGGCCTTGTCGACGACGTGGCGACCGAACGCCACCTGCTCGTCGTCCAACCGACCCTCTGCCAGATCCACGGCCTCGGCCAATGCCTCGACCTGGCGGGGGAGACCGGTTGCCGAACGGGAGCCGAAACCGATCATCGGGACCGTTCGTAGTGGTGGAGGGCGTCGGCCAGCGCCGTCGTTCGCTGCTCCGGGCCGACGGCCGACCACAGCTTGGCTCTGAACCGGTTGGCGTCACCGTCGAGCAGGCCGGTCACCCGTGTGATCAGCAGCCGCCGGGCCTCGGTGGCGAGCTCACGGACCGCCTGCTCCCCGAACAGCGCCGACAGCAGTGTCTGGGACAGGCCTGCCGTGCCGGCCCCGATGGCGATCTCACCGCCGGTGATCCCACCGGTCTGGGAGAACAGGACCACCATCAACGCGACGCCGATCGAGTTGACGCCGAACGCCAGGATTCGGGCGGTTGTGCGCTTGCCTGCACCCCGTTCCCGCACCAGGTCCAGGATGTCGTCCTGCCACGAGCGGATCTCGGACGCAACGGTGGCCCGGAATTCCTCGGATGACCGCTCCAGGCTGCGGTCGTCGCCCAGCACCTGCCGGCCGGCGGGCAGCTCCTTCCACGCGGTGACGACTGCGGAGGCGGCGGCATCGGCGTGATCGATCAACAACTGCTCCAAGGTGGAGGTGATCTCGCCCTGCACCTCGGCGGTGGCGGCGGGGCGGCCGCTGATGAACGCCCCGATTCGATCGCGGATGAGGGAGATCCGGCTCTGCACCGCCTGCATCAACTCGGCGGTGCCGATCAGCTCCTGCCACCGGTCAAGGACCTCACCCCGCAGCAGGTTGCCGGACCCGATGTCCTCACTCAGGCCCTCCCGGGCCCGGCTGTACACCCGCTCCAAGGATTCCTGGAGCTCACCGATCGCCGCGTTCTGCTCCCGGCCGGCGTCGACCACGGAACGAACCCGGGGGCCGATGCTGTCCAAGGCCCCGTCCAGGGTGGTCCGCACCACCTCGCTGCGACGGTCGGCGTCTGTTGCCAAGTCGACGAGGAGCTTTCGGAGCTCGCCGATGGCCGCCCCCGGCAGCATGCCCTGGACCAGTTCGGTCTGGTCGATGGGAAACACCGCCACGTCGGACAGCCCCGCCGCCTCCAGCATCGACTGCAGGTGGGGCATGATCTCGGCCGTCGCACCGGGAGGAATGCGATTGATGACGATGGCCAGTGAGGTTCCCCTGGCCTGCGCCTGACGGAGGAAGTCCCAGGGCACGGCGTCGGCATAGCGAACCGCGGTGGTGGCGAACAGCCACATGTCGGCCGCCGCCAGCAGTTGGGTCGCCAGATCCCGATTGGCCTCCTCGACCGAATCGATGTCCGGGGCGTCGATGATCGCCAATCCGGGATCGAGGGCCGGGACCGCCACCAGCCGGAGTACCGTGCCGCTGGTGGCCGCGTCGCCGGCCGCCGGTCGACCGGTGATCCGGGGTAGGTCGGGGAGTACGTCGCCGCCTGCGAACCACGGTTCGTCCTCCGGGTTGCACAGCAGGACCGGCGCCCTGGTCGTCGGGCGCAGGACACCGGCGGGGGACACCTCCTCCCCGACGATGGTGTTCACGATCGTCGACTTCCCGGAGCCGGTGGATCCCCCCAGCACCACGAGCAACGGTGCGTCGAGCCGCTTCAGCCGCGGCACCAGGTAGTCACCGATCTGATCTGCCAGCTCGTCGCGGGTCTGGCGGGCGGTGGCCGCATCGCCGATGTCCAGCTCGAGCAGGTTCGACCGCAACGCCGCGGTCAGCGCCTCCAGGGCGTCAATCGTTGTGGCTTCGCTGGACATCAGGTCTACAGGCTAGGTTCGGTTGGCCCGTGAGCGTCGTGTCGGCCCGCCGATGGCCTGACGGTCGCCGCCCTGGCCGACCCGACGCCCCAGGCGATGAGGTTCCCGCCCCGGCGAGGAGCAAAATCACATGGTTGAGGCTGACCGGGGATCGGGCAGACTCGTTGTGGTGGGAGTACGCCATGTCTTGCCAACGGCCGCGGCGGTGGCGGGGTTGGCAACGGGCCCGAAAGCAGTGACACTGAACGTAGTGCTGATCGTCGTGCCGCAGGTCCTGATCGACTGAGGGAAGAGTCCAGGTCGGTCCTGTTCGCAGGTCGGTGGGGGTCCAGTCGCCCGGACTTCCGCCGGCCTGCTCCAAACGTTGCCACCGGGCCGGCGTTAGGCTCCGAACGTGCCCCTTCCGGTGGATGCCACCGTGCTCGAGATCTGAATGGCGAGCCGGGAAACCTCGTTCGACGAGTGGGAGGACGGCGAGGGCCGTCACCGCCAAATCGGTCCCCAGTGGTCCGAGCGGCACCGCCTGCTCGTCCTCGGCGACGACGGCGAACCGGCGATGGCGATGTCGGTCGGGATCGATGGCACGCTGCGCCACCATGCAGCCTCGTTCCAATGCGTTGTGTTCGAGGACGGCGGCCCACCGGTGGTGATCGCCGAGGACGGCATCCCGGTACCGGACGAGCGCTGGGAACTCCGAACGTCGGGTTTGTGGACCGACAACATCTGCGAGGCGCCGTATCGCCATTGGAGCTACGGTTTGGAAGCCTTCGCCCTGGAGATCGACGATCCCGCAGAACTGCTCGGGCGAGGCTACGGTCGCCGGGTCCCGCTCGGCTGGGAGCTGGAGTTCGAAGGCGCGCCGGACGCGGTGGCTCGTTGGCCGGTTGTCGACGGTGGTGCCTACGGCCAGCCCGGCCGCGTCGACGGGCTGTTGCTGTTCGCCGGTCGGTCACGACCGCTCATCGGCGACGCAGTGCGCCAGCACTGGTGGGGTCCGAACGCTGCGGTGCCGATCGAGCTGCTCGACATGCAGGCGGAGCTCGGCACAGCATCCAATGGCCCCAGCCCCGATGACGGCGATGATCGGGGAACCGCCTCAGCCAGCCCGGTCGGTCTCCCGTTGGAATCGGGGGTGTGGTGGCTGTCATGGCTGGATGGCGGTGACGGGTGGCTGTCGAGCCGCACCGAACCCTCGCCTGACGGGCCCGGTCCTCAGCGCTGAACCGCCAGGAAGCCGACTTCGCTCACCGCCAGATCGGCGGTCAACCCGGCGCTGGCGAACCCGGTCCCGGTGTAGACGTCGACCACCTCCAGAACGACCTTCGACGTCAGCCCGAAATCGAAATCGATCTCCTGGGGATCGGCGGTGTCGAGCAGCGTCAGCGACCGGGTTTCCTCATCGGTTCTGACCACCATGTCCCGCAGCCGGTGGTTGGCGTCGAAGATCTCCGGGCTCTTTGCATAACCGTTGACGAACCGTACCGCCTTGAGGTCCACCGGTTCGGCGAAGCGGAAGACCAGGGTCTCGCCTCGGCCGTCGGTTTCCGGGGCATCGCTGTTCCAGGCGGTGCTGGGATCGCCGTCGATGGTGTTCGTCGGCTCGTAGTCGATGCCGCTCGCCGCCGGGAGATGGCTCGACGCGCTGACCATGATTCGCACCGGATCGACCGGGGTCGGCTCCCCGTCTGGTACGGCGAAGGAGAAGGCGGCGCCATCGCCCCCATCGACAGATCGGTTGTCCGATCGGTCGGCAAGCAGCCCCGGCTCGACGAAGAGGGCGATCATGACCCCGACCGAGATCAAGCCGATCGCCACCATTGCGGCCAACGAGGATGCTCGCCGAGCCACCGGGTCGAGGCCTGCGCCCGGCCCGGTCTACTTCTGGCCTGCGAGCTTGCGGTTGTAGACCAGGGACTTCATGTAGTCGCGGTTCATGTAGGCGATGAAGTCCTGGCTGATCTCCTTGGGGCAGGCCTCGGTGCATTCACCGTGGTTGGTGCAGGAGCCGAAGAACTCCTCCATCGTCTCCACCATGTTCTGGGTCCTGCGGTACCGTTCGGCCTGACCCTGGGGCAACGAGTTGAGGTGCCAGAGCTTCGCCGATGTGAACAGCTGACCGGCCGAGTTGGGGCAGGCCGCAACACAGGCCCCGCACCCGATACAGGCTGCGGCGTCCATGGCCGAGTCAGCCACCTCTTTGGGAATCGGCGTCTCGTTGGCATCGGCCGCGGTGCCGGTTGGGGCGGTGATGAACCCACCGGCCTCGATGATCTTGTCGAGCGGGGACCGATCGACCACGAGGTCACGGACCACCGGGAACGCAGCGGCCCGCCATGGCTCGATCACGATCGTGTCGCCGTCGTTGAACTTGCGCATGTGGAGCTGGCAGGTCGCGGTGCCCTTCTCCTGGCCGTGGGCCCGACCGTTGATCATCACCCCACAGGTGCCGCAGATACCTTCCCGGCAATCGTGGGGGAACTCGATCGGGACCTCGCCCTTTTCGATCAGCTCCTCGTTGACCATGTCCAGCATCTCGAGGAAGGAGGCGTCATCTGGAATCCCGTTTGCCGGGTAGGTCACGAACTGTCCCCGGGCGTCTGACCCGGGCTGACGCCAGACGCTCAGCGTCAAATTGAGCTTCTTGCTCATTACTTGTAGCTCCTCTGGCTGGGGATGACTTCCTCGAAGGTCAGTTCCTCGACGTGCTTGGTCTGAGGGGTGTCCGCGTCGTGCCACTCCCAGGCCGAGACGTTGGAGAAGTTCTCGTCATCTCGTTTCGCCTCCCCGTCTTCGGTCTGGGATTCGGTACGGAAATGACCGCCACACGACTCCTCGCGGTCGAGAGCGTCGCGGGCCATGAGCTCGGCAAGCTCGAAGAAGTCGGCGACCCGACCGGCCTTCTCGATCGAGGAGTTGAGGGTCTCGGATTCGCCGAGCACGCGCAGGTCGGCCCAGAACTCGTCACGCAGGGCCCGGATCTCGGTGATCGCCTTCTCGAGACCGTTGCGATCCCGCTCCATGCCGATGTAGTCCCACACCAGCTTGCCGAGCTCCCGGTGGAAGTATTCGGGGGAGCGGGTCCCGCCGATCGACAGGAACCGCTGGATTCGACCCTGGACGTCGGCCTCGGCCGCGATGAACGCAGGATCGTCTATCGACAGTGGCGCTTCGTTGAGCTTGGGGGCCAGGTAGTCGCCGATGGTGTACGGCAGCACGAAGTAGCCGTCGGCCAGGCCCTGCATCAGTGCCGAAGCGCCGAGTCGGTTGGCTCCGTGGTCCGAGAAGTTGGCCTCGCCGGCGGCGTAGAGCCCGGGGACGGTGGTCATCAGGTTGTAGTCGACCCACAGCCCACCCATCGTGTAGTGGGTGGCGGGATAGATCCGCATCGGCACGACGTAGGGGTCCTCGCCGGTGATGCGCTCGTACATCTGGAAGAGGTTGCTGTACTTCTCCTCGATGGTGTCGCGACCGTCTCTGCCGATGGCCTCGGAGAAGTCGAGGTAGACGCCGTTCTTGAGCGGCCCGACGCCCAGGCCCTGGTCGACAACCGTCTTGGCGTTGCGGGAGGCGACATCGCGGGGAACGAGGTTGCCGAACGACGGGTACTTCTCCTCCAGGTAGTAGTAGCGGTCTTCCTCGGGGATCTGGTCGGCCCGGCGGCTCTCGTCGGGGCTGCGGGGAACCCAGATCCGGCCGTCGTTTCGCAGAGACTCCGACATCAGGGTCAGCTTCGACTGGAACTCATCGGAGGCCGGGATGCAGGTTGGGTGGATCTGCGTGTAGCAGGGGTTTGCGAAATAGGCCCCCTTGCGATGGGCCCGCCATGCGGCCGAGACATTGCAGGCCATGGCGTTGGTGCTCAGGTAGAACACGTTGCCGTAGCCGCCGGTGGCCAGCACCACGGCATGACCGGAGTGGGAGCTGATCTCGCCGGTGGTGAGGTTGCGGCACACGATGCCTTGAGCTTCACCGTCCTTCACGACGACGTCGAGCATCTCCATCCTGGTGTGGAGCTTGACCTTGCCTTCGCCGACCTGGTGCATCAGCTGCTGATAGGCGCCGAGCAGGAGCTGCTGGCCGGTCTGGCCCCGGGCGTAGAAGGTCCGACTGACCTGGGCCCCGCCGAACGAGCGGTTGTCGAGCAGGCCACCGTACTCACGGGCGAAGGGAACGCCCTGGGCCACCATCTGGTCGATGATGTCGACGGAGACCTCGGCCAGGCGATGGACGTTGGCCTCCCGGGACCGGAAGTCACCGCCCTTGACCGTGTCGTAGAACAGCCGGTGCACGCTGTCGCCGTCGTTTCGGTAGTTCTTGGCCGCATTGATGCCGCCCTGGGCGGCGATCGAGTGGGCCCGCCGGGGCGAGTCGTGAAAGGTGAAGACCTCGACGTTGTAACCGAGCTCGCCGAAGGAGGCGGCGGCCGATGCGCCGGCCAGGCCGCTCCCGACAACCAGGATCTTGAACTTGCGCTTGTTGGCCGGGTTCACGAGCTTGATGTCGAACTTGTGGTTTTCCCACTTCTCGGCCATCGGCCCCTTGGGGACCTTCGAATCCAAAACCATCGGCGAACTCCTTTAGGTTGCCGGGCCGAGCAGGCCCGGCTCGTAGTCGATGACGCCGGCCAGCACCAGCGATCGGGAAGCTGACGTTTCCGATCAGAATAACCAACGCCAAGGTGGCGGCGAGACCCCGGCGGAGCCGGTTGTACTGGGGATTGTTGATCCCCAGGGTCTGGAACATCGAATACGTGCCGTGAAAGATGTGAACCGCAAGCAGGACGTTGGCCACGATGTAGACCGCGGCCACCACCGGATTGGACAGGCTGTTGACGACGTTGGCCTGGACTTCACCCCGCTCCCAGTTGGTGTTGGGGATCCAGCCCCACGTCAGGTCTGCGAGGTGGAAGACCAGGTAGGCCAGCACGATCACGCCGGTGTAGCGCATGCTGCGGGAGGCGAAATTGGCGGCCAACCAGTCCCGCTTCGATTCGTATGCGTTGTTGGTTGCCAGGTTCATCCTGGTGAGGCTGTAGGCGGCGTGGATGTGGAACACGAAGGCGCCGATCAGGCCGAACCGCAGCAGCCACAGAAACCAGGTCCTGGGGAACAGTGGCACCAGCAGATCCCGGAGGAACTCGCCGTAGACGTCGACGTCGTACACCATCTGGCCGTCGTGCTCGATGACGCCGAGGTACAGCTTGATGTTGCCGAACATGTGGTACAGGACAAACCCGAGCAGCATGATGCCGGTGACCGCCATCACCCACTTCTTGCCCACCGCCGTCTGGTAGAGGTTGAGGGGAAACGGACGGCGGCGAATCCTCGGCCGTATCGGTCGCGATGCGCTGTTGTTGCCCGACGCCTGCTTGGCGGCAGTGGGTGCGGCCACTAGGGGAACCTCCCGTTGGAGATAGAGGGATTGCAGTTCGAAACCCGAGAACTCACCGAAACTCGATCGTCCGCATCGGGTGGCATCCGTCCCGCTGGACCCCGGTCAATACGACCGCGGGGAGGACGAAATCCGAGCCCGACGATAGCCTCCCGGCCGCTTTCCGGCCCAACTGTGACGTTATTTCGTCACAGACCCCGGAGGTGCTCGAATCTGCCCGCGAGGTCCTCAGCGAAGAGGTGACGTGCGGCCGTGGGGAATCGCCTCCGACGGGGGGATGACCACGGTGCGGTATCGGTTGGTGGCCAACAACTCCGACGATTCGAGTTGCAGGTCGATCTGGATCGCCCCCGGACCGGCCGGTGTCGTGAACGTCAGATCGCCGACCCATTGACAACAATCCGCCGGTAGGTCCCCCTGCCACACGGTTCTTCGGCTCCACGGTCGGTCCTCGCCCCGGTTGCCGCTGGTTGCGTCGTCCGGCGGGTTGGTGTGGGCGACGGCGGTGACCCGGACGTCGTGGAGCGGCTCCCGCCGGTCGCTGACGACCCAAACCGGGATCGACACCTCCTGGTCGGGGACGGTCAGCGCCGGTGGTGGCTCGGCGATCACCACCACCGGTCGGCAGGCATCGATCAACACGTTGAGCGCGGGTTTGGGGTGTCTGGCGACATCGAACACCCCGAAGCCGCCCTCTGGCGCGACGTCGGTCAGTGCGGTGACGCAGAAACCGCCGGCGGGGCGGTACTTGAGCCGGCGGAGCGTTTCGATATGGACCCTCAGCAGATCGCCCTGGTAGGAGCGGGTGGCCCTGGCCCACGATCGGCCATCGCCGTAGGCTCGCCGTGGCAGGTACCGGTTGAACGCACCCCGCTCCGCGCCGGGCCACGTCGGGGCCTGCTCGTCCCAGCTCTGGAGGTTCACCGACTGGCTGCCGATCCCACCGAGGAACGTGCCGAGCCGCGGCCAACGACGCAGGATAGTGCCGAGGTCCCCGGCCCGGCCGGCGTGCCAACCGAGCCAGAGGTGGGCATCGGAACCCGCCGGGTCGGCGGGGCTCGGCAAGCTGCCGGAGCGGGCAACGATCGGTCTCGTGCGATCGGCGTTTCGCAGTTCACGGCTGACGATGGGGTCGAGAATCGATCGGTTCCAACTGGGGAGCACGTGCCGGACGAGCCGACGGGCGGCCGACGGCCGGGCCGGACTCGAGCGGCGGAGGGTTCCCGACCGGGGAGGTCGGTCGCCGACTCGGCGGGGCGGCCCGGTTCCCGCCACCGCTCCGGCGGTCGATCTGGTTTCGGTCGTGGCCGCACCGTCGATGGCGCGCCGTTCGGCCGGCCCGCCGGCCGCACGACCTGATCGATTCGGCTGTCGAAGCGCACTGTGCGGCTCGGGTATGGCCCGACCGTTTGGCTCGATGTGGCCGCACCACAGCCCCACCGACGGGTGGTGGCCGAGTTGATCGACCGCATGGCGTGCCATGACCCTGGCCGCCGAGCGGACCTTCGACGAATAGCCTCCGATCATCGGCAGATCCTGCCAGATGAGCAAGCCCTGGCGATCGGCCTCGTCGTACAACTCGCTGCGGCCGATGTGGCCGTAGACCCGGACCAGGTCGAGGCCGGCATCGCGGGCCGCGGCCATGTCCTTCACCAGCGCGGCCTCGGTGACGCTGTTGAGGAAGCGGTCCGGCGGGCCGTAGACGATGCCCTTGGTGAACAGGCGGCTGCCGTTGATCCGCCAGATGAAGTTGTCGACCCGGACCTCGCGGAGCCCGGTGCGCCATTCCCGTCGATCCGAGAGCCGGCCGTCGGCCAGTCGTATTGCAACCGCCACCTCGTACAGCGGTTGTCCACCGAGGGCCGCCGGCCACCACAATGCGGGCCGGTCGACGGTCACCGTCCACTCGATCCGGTTCTCGCCGGACGCGAGGTCGTGGCGCTCCACGCTGCCACCGGCCGCGGTGCCGTCCGGTCCGACGACCGAGCTGTCCAGCCGGATCTCTGTCTGGACCGCGGCGTCGAGCACCAGTCGAACAACGATCTCGGCCGCCTCGGTCGACGCCTTGGTGCACAGCAGCCGGGCGTACCTGATCGCCACCGGACCGGTCGAGTCGATGGCCACATCCCGCCAGATGCCGCCCGGGTTGCCGCCCGGGGCCAGATGTCCGGTCTGGAGCGAGCCGGTCAACGTCGACTTCCGTCGGTCATCACCGGGAGCCGGAGACGAGACGTCGACCGCCAGCAGGTGGTCGAACGAAGCGGCCAGGAGCCCGGTCACGTCGTAGCGGTGACTGGCGAAGTAGCTCGTCGTGTCGCCGATGTAGCTGCCGTCGAGCCAGACCTCGGCCCCGCTCAGCACTCCGTCGAAGCGCAACCACAGTCGTTCGTCCGGTTCGGGGTTGCGGTGCCGGAACCGCCGTCGATGCAGGATCGGGCCGTCGTGGTCGACCAGTGCCGGATGCTGGCCCCAATGGCCGGGAACCTCCAGCGCCTGCCAACCGGAATCGTCGAGGTCGGCGTCGGCCCCGGTTCGTTTCAGTTCGAGTGTGGCCGGCGTCGCCCGCCACAATCCGGTCAGGTCGCCTTCTGCCGGTTTGCGGGGCCGAAAATCCACGGGACCAACCATACAGGGGGACAAAACCGGGGCTCGACCCGGGTCGTCGGCCGGTTTCGGGCCGGACGGTGGCGTCGGTGGCCCCGGCCCATCGGCGTGGCTTCGGTTTGGGGGCCCGATTCATCGTTTCGAGATCGGGGGATCTAGGGTCAGGGGGTGGATAGTCGACCTGAAACACTCGGTTCGCTCCGTCAGTCCGGCTGGGTCTCCCGCTCGGTCAAAGACGAGATGCGACAGAACGCCATCAAGCGCATTCGCTCCGGTGAGGCCCTGTTTCCCGGCATTCTCGGCTACGAGGACACCGTGCTGCCTCAGCTGGAACATGCGGTGCTGGCCGGCCACGATGTGATCTTCCTCGGCGAGCGAGGCCAGGCCAAGACCAGGATGATCCGGACGCTGACCGGCCTGCTCGACGAGTACATGCCGATCATCGCCGGATCGGAGATCAACGACGACCCGTTCAGTCCGATCTCCCGCTACGCCAAGGACCTGGTCGAGGAGTTCGGCGACGAGACCGCCATCGGTTGGGTGCATCGCGATCTGCGGTTCGGCGAGAAGCTGGCCACCCCCGATACCTCGATCGCCGACCTGATCGGCGAGGTCGATCCGATCAAGGTGGCCGAGGGCCGCTACCTTTCCGACGAGCTCACCCTCCACTACGGGCTGGTGCCGCGAACCAACCGCGGCATCTTCGCCATCAACGAGTTGCCAGATCTGGCGGAGCGGATCCAGGTCGGCCTGTTGAACGTGTTGGAGGAGCGCGACGTTCAGATAAGGGGCTACAAGATCCGTCTGCCACTCGATGTGTTGCTGGTGGCGTCGGCGAACCCCGAGGACTACACCAACCGCGGCCGGATGATCACCCCGCTGAAAGACCGGTTCGGGGCCCAGATCCGAACCCATTACCCTCTCGATGTCGCAACCGAGACCGCGATCGCCCGCCAGGAGGCCAATCTGCCGGCCGACGAGAACGTGATCGTTCCCGAGTTCATGGAGGAACTGATCTCCACCTTCACCCACCTGGCCCGCTCCAGCCCTCAGGTGAATCAGCGGTCCGGTGTTTCGGTCCGGCTCACGGTGGCCAACATGGAGACGTTGGTTGCGGCGGCCACCCGCCGCTCGTTGCGGCTCGGCGAGACCGAGATCGTCCCCCGGGTCAGCGATCTCGATTCGTTGATCTCGTCCACTGCGGGAAAGATCGAGATCGAATCCCTGGAGGAGGGCCGCGACGGCGAGGTCATCGATCACCTACTGCGGGGCGCGGTGCTGACCGTGTTCAAGGACCGGTTCTCGGCGGAAGGGGTCCGTCAGGTGGTCGACGCGTTCGAGGGCGATGTGACCGCCAGCGCCGGAGACGACCTGCCGGTGTCGGCCTACATCGATCTACTGGAGAAGACCCCGGCACTGGCCGCACCGGTGGCCGAGCTGATCGGCGACGACGGCTCCGACGGCGTCAAGGCGTCGGCCATCGAACTGCTGCTCGAAGGCCTGCATCTCTCGAAGCGGCTGAACAAGGATTCTGTCGGCGGACGGGCCAGTTACCGGGCTCGGGCCTGACCCCTCGGCCGGGCCCGGCACACCCGTCGGCCCAACCTCCGGCCGGTCGATCCGGTCGGTTGCCTCAGCCGATGGAGGGGCCGACCGCGAACTGGTCGCCCCCGGAACGTTTCGCCTCGTACATGGCGGCATCGGCGGCCCGGATCAGATCCTTGACGTCCGTGGCCTGACCGCGGTTGCGGGACGAGACGCCGAGCGAACAGGTCACCCGTTCATCGATCGTCGAGATCGCCCCGGTGATCCTGGCCGAGATCGCCCGCACGTCCTGGGAGGTCCCTCGCTGCCTGGTGAAGACCACGAACTCATCGCCGCCGAGCCTGCTGACCAGATCCTCGGCCCGGAAGATCGTCCGCAGCTGGGCCGCCACCGCCCGCAGCACCTGGTCGCCCCGCTCGTGACCTGCGGTGTCGTTGACCAGTTTGAAACCGTCGAGGTCGATGAAGAAGACCGTCGCCGGACCGTCGTTCGGGGCTCGTCTGGCCGCCTCGACCAGGCCGTTGCGGTTGAGCAACCCGGTCAGGGGATCGGTCAGTGCCAGCGTCCGGGCATGGGCCAGCTCGAAACGGGCGGTGTCGAGGTGCCACCGGTTTCGCAGCCGACGGATCGTGGCGCCGTAGGCGGTGGCGGTGGCCAGCGATCCCACGATCCAGACCCAGAACTGGTCGAACAGCCCGGTCGGGGGGCCGAAGTCCGGATCGGCCCTGACCTCGATCCGCCACTCCTGTGACGTCGTCGTGATCTCTCGAACCGCCTTGAGCCCCGCCGCGTCGGCAGCGGGGGCATCGGGACTGAGCCTGGATGCCACCGGTTCGTCGATCCCGACCACGTACAACTCGATGCTGAGGCGATCGAGATCCTGCTCGGTCACACTCTCCAGCAGGCCACGGACCGTCTGGAAATAGATTGCGTAGCCGATGAAGGTGTCGTCGTTGGTGGTCACCGCACCCATGAGGAAGGCGACGTAGTCCTCGTAGTCGGCGTGGTTCTCGTCCTCCAGGCCTTCCGGGCTGATGAACCCCGCCAGGTCCTCCGAGGCGACGATGAAGAGCTCGAAGCCGTTCGAGCTCAAGTCGTCCGGGAGGAGTTGGCGTTGCAGGGCGGTCACGTCCAAGCCCAGCAGGGGCAGGCCGAAGATCTGGGCCGGCCGGGCCAACCGGGTCACGATGAGCCGTTCGTCTGCCGGGCCCGGTAGCACGGTCAAGCTCAGGTCGTCGTTGCCGAGCGCCCGTTCCCGATCGAGGAGGCCGTCGATCTCATCGGTGGCGACGAATTCGAGGAACAGAACGCCGGGATCGTTGTTCAGTACCGCCTCCACTTCCCGGGTGAAGAACGCCTGGTACTGGTCGAGGGGGCCGGGATGGGTGGCGGCGATGAAGTTGATGCCGGACTGGAAGTCCTTGACCGTCGTGTCGACGGCGTCGACCAGATCCTCCTGAACGTGGGCCGCGGCGGCCTCGAATTTCAGGTTCCGTTCGTGGCGTGCGTTCGACTGCTGAAGCACCGCGACGACCGCGGTCAGCGTCAGCCCGCAGACCAGCACCGCGACGGAAACGCCTCGGTTGCGTGCCTCCCCGGCCGGAGGTGCCTTGTTCTGCGCAATCCGCACATCACCGGATCGGCACATCGGGGGCCGAGGTTTACCTCCCGTCCCGGCCGCTCGTTCCGTCTGCTATCCACGACTCGACTTTCTCCCCGCCCAGCTCGGCCCTAGCCTCGGGCTTGCGATCGATCGCATCTCCGGAAAGGGAGGGTCATGGGAACAGCGGCCAGGGTGGTGGTACTACCCAAGGATCCGGCCCCGATGAGGATCGAAGACGTCGAGTTGCCGGACCCCGGCCCACACCAGGTCCTGGTCAAGGAGTTCGCCAGCGGCATCTGTCACTCCCAGCTCCACACCATCCACGGCCCCCGCAACACCGACATCGTGCTCGGTCACGAGGCCACTGGGGAGGTGCTGGCCGTCGGCCGAGGCGTGACCAACGTCGGGCCCGGCGATCGGGTGGTCCTCACGTTCCAGCCCCGCAATCTTCGAGACACCGACCGCATGCCGTGGATGGCCGACCTCGAACTGGCCGGTGGTGAGGTGGCCAAGTCGTCCAACATCTTCACCTGGTCCACCCATACCATCGCAGACGACCAGTACGTGATCCCGCTCCCGGCAGACACCCCGACCGACGTGACCTCGATCGTCGGCTGTGCGGTGTTGACTGGCGCCGGTGCGGTCCTTCGGGCCGCCGAGGTCGGCCGTGGACAGAGTGTTGCGGTCTGGGGTGTCGGTGGGGTCGGGCTCAATGCGGTTGCGGCGGCCAGGATGGCCGGCGCCGAGCCGATCATCGCCGTCGACCTCGACGACGAAAAGCTGGCCATGGCCGAGCGGTTCGGCGCCACCCATACGGTCAACGCCGGCCGCGACGACGCGGTCAAGCGGATCAGGGACCTCACCCCGGGCCCCTCCGACGCCTTCGGGTTCCGTGGGGCCCCCATCGCCGGCGTCGATTATGCGTTCGATGTCGTCGCCAACCAGAAGACGTTCACCGAGGCGTTCAACGCCACCAGGAACAGCCGCAACGCGGTCCACGGTGGCGGCACGACCGTTGTGGTCGGCGTGCCGACCGGCGGCGATTTTCAGCTCCCGGCGCTCAGCATGCTGATGAACGAGCGGCGGGTGATGGGCACCATCGGCGGCACCGCGGTTCCGGAACAGGACATCCCCCGATTCCTGGAGTGGTACCGCAACGGCGATCTCGACCTCGACGCCCTCGTGACCTCCCGGGTCGGGCTCGACGAGATCAACCAGGCAACCAAACTGCTCGATGACGGCAAGGTGCTCGGTCGGACCATCATCGAGTTCCAGTGACCAACCAGTCGACGAGACCGAACCGAAGGGCCCAGCCATGAAGCCGGTGAAACTGGAAGTCTGGTCGGACTACCTCTGACCGTGGTGCTACGTCGGGACCGTGCGTCTCGACCAGATCGTCGAGGAGTACGGCGATGACGTCGAACTGATCTGGCGGAGCTTCATGCTGCGACCGGAGCCGGAGGAGCGCTCGACCGAGAAGTTCGTCGAGTACACCCGATCATGGGAGCGGCCGGCGGCCCTGGAGCCGAAGGTGACGTTCCAGACGTGGTCGACCGACAACCCACCTCCCAGCCACAGCGTCCCGTCCGCGGTGGCCGGCAAGGTCGCGGCCCGGTTCGGTCCCGAGCGCTACCGGGCCTTCCACCGGCGGGCCATGGAGGCCTATTTCACCGAGAACCGCACCATCTCCGACCGGTCTGTCCTGCTGGACATCGCAGAGGAGGCCGGCATCGACCGCCAGGCATTCGATCAGCGGTGGCGGGAGGAAGGCGACGCTCTGCTCGGTCAGGTGGTTGCTGAGCACAACGAGGCGGTCGGCGCCGGTATCAACGCCGTCCCGTCCCTGGTGGTCGGCGAGAAGTACCTGGTGGCCGGGGCGGTCGACGTTGCCGACTATCGCCAGGTCATCGACACCTATCGCCGGGAATCGACGGCCGAAGCCGACCCCGACTCCGGAGGCTGACGCCGCCGGCCGCGATGGGCTGCGCCAGGCTCAGGTGTCGGCCTGCTTGCGGTCGATGATCACCACCGGGATGGTGCGGTCGGTCTGTTCCAAGTAGTTGCCGAAGCGGGGCATGACGGCGATGCGCTCCTCCAGCAGCCTGGTCCGCTCCGGTTCATCGGCCACGGTGGCGATGGCCTCGAACCGGTCGGTGCCGACCTCGATCACCACGTTCGGGTTGGCCACCAGGTTGTGGTACCAATCCGGGTGGCGGTCGTCGCCGGCCCGCGAGGCGATCAACACGATGCGCACGCCGTCGGTGGTGTAGGTCAGAGGCGATGTCCGCTCCAGGCCGGAGCGGGCCCCGATCGTGGTCAGCAGCACCATGGGGTTGCCCTCCCACCGTCCACCGCAGTGGCCGCCGTTGGCCCGGAACTCGGGGATGACCCCCCGGTTCAGCCTCAGCCACTGATCGTCTGTCAGCTTCGGTTGCGGTTCGTCGGCCATGGCTATCGGACCACCACGTCGTCGCCGACCGACAGCGTGCCGGTGTTCAGGACCACCGCGCCGACGCCGAGACAGTTCTCGTGATCTCGAGCGATGGTCTTGAGGACGTCGAGATCGCGTTCGACCACCGGGAGGTCGTCGACCGCCGGTTGGGGTCTGGTCGTCATCACGCAGCGGTCGATCCGCTTCAGGACGTCGAGCCCGACGCTGCCGATCTCGATCCGGTGACCGACCAGTTCGACGTCGCCGGATCCGTCGAGGATCACGTTCGTTCGGAATCGGCGCCGATCCCAGGATCGGAAGGCATCGACCCCGGCCAACGAGATCCTGGTCTTGGTCGAGTCGTGGAACGAGCCGCTCGGCCCGCTCCATCGAACCCAGCTGCCGGCGTCGTTCTCGTCGAGTTGGATCTCGTAGGTTCCCGGAGCCTCGGCATCGGCATGACGCAACTCGACCGGCCGTCCGATCCAGTCAGACAGCGTTGCGTCGTCGCCGGCCACCGTTCCGTCCGGGAGGGTGATCCGCACCTCGCCTGCGTCGTAGTGGGCCAAGGCGTCGAGCAGCTGCGGGTCCCGCCTGCCGGTCAGGTTCAGCCCGGTCTCGGCGTCGAACAACGACCAGGCCCGGTCCCCTTCGATGCCGTAGGGCCCGACCGCCGCGCGTTGCAGCCGTTCGCCCTGCATCGACTTCACCGGGAATCGCCAGATTTCTCGCACCTGCATAGACGCACACTACAGGGCGGGCCGGACCGGGCCCAGACCGGTCTGGGCCGGCCACATCGCCCTCGGAGACGGTGGCAGTGGCGGCGATCCGATGAACAACGGCCAGGACACCCAGACCCTGCTGGTCGCGTGGCGGGCGATCAGCGAAGCGTTTCCAGCACCGGCTCCAGGAACCGGGGTCTGGCAACGATGAATCCCCGAATCACCGGATAGTCCTTGTTGTACTCCAGGGCGTTGCCTGCGATGTCGCACACCGCCAACCCCGCCGCGGCGGCCACTGCGGCCGGTGCGCAGGCATCCCACTCGTAGAGCCCGCTCGGGTGCACGTAGACGTCTGCGTCACCCCGGACGACAGCCATCGTCTTCACCCCGGCCGAACCGGCGACCAGGGCCGACCCTCCGAGCACCTCGGCGATGGCGATCCCCCAGCGGGCCTGCATTCGACTGGCGATCACCACCGGTTCGGTCCGTCCGGGGTCCAGCTCCGGTGCGTCGGCGTCGAAGCTGTCGGTTGCGTAGACCTCGTCGTGCTCGGGGACCGACACCGCGCCGGCCACGGGTCGACCTTCGACCACCAGCGCCACGTGGACGGCGTAATCCAAGCTGTGGCCCGACGAATAGTCGTGGGAACCGTCCAGCGGGTCGACGATCCAGGTCCGCTCCGAGGCGAGCCGGAGGCGATCGTCGCTGCCCTCCTCGGACAACACCGCATCGCCGGGCCTGGCCTCGGCCAACCGGTCAAGCAGGTAGTGGTGGGCTGCCATGTCCCCGGAGTCGCCGAGTTGCCAAGGTGACCAGGCCTCGCTCATCGCCTTGTCCCGCATGGCCCGGAGCTGAACCCCTGTCTCGACGGCCAACCAGGCCGCCAGCCGATGATCGTCCAACGCCGCGAGCTCAGAAACCGGACTGCGCTCCGGGCTTCGGCCGACTCGCCGTCCGGGTGGATCTCGGCGCTTTCACCACGAGCTCAGTAGCTCTTCGGCAGGCCGAGCACTTTGCTGCTCACGAAATTCAGAACCATTTCCTGGCTGACCGGCGCGATCTTCATCAGCCTGGCCTCCCGCCAGTATCGCTCGACGTCGTATTCCTTGGCGTAGCCGAAGCCGCCGTGGGTCTGCAGGGCCCGGTCGGTGCATTCGAAGGCGGCGTCCGCCGCCAGATACTTGGCCAGGTTGGCTTCCTCACCACAGTTGAGGCCGTTGTCGTAGCGCCACGAGGCGAGACGGACCATCTGTTCTGCGGCCCGCAGCTTTGCGTGGCTGTCGGCAAGGGGAAAGGCCAGTCCCTGGTTCTGCCCGATCGGTCGACCGAAGATGACCCGGGACCCGGCGTAGTCCACCGCCCGCCGGAGGGCGACCCGGCCGATGCCGAGCGCCTCGGCGGCGATCAGGATCCGCTCCGGGTTGAGGCCGTCGAGGATGTAGCGGAAACCCTCACCTTCCTCGCCGACCCGGCGGGAGACCGGCACCCGCAGCCCGTCGTAGCGAACCTCGCACGACACCACCGCGTTGCGTCCCAACTTGGGGATCGGGGTGATATCGACCGCCGGGTCCTTCAGGTCGACCAGCAGCAGCGTCATGCCCTGGGTCGGGCCGTCGCACTCCTCTTTCGGGGTGGTGCGGACCAGCAGCAGGCAGACATCGCAGTACGGGGCCTTCGTCGTCCACACCTTTGCCCCGCTGACGACGTACTCATCGCCGTCGCGCACCGCCCTGGTCTTGATCGAAGTCGTGTCGGTCCCGGCGTCCGGCTCGGTGACACCGAACGCGGCGTGGATCGAACCGTCGGCGACGCCGGGCAGAATCTCGTTCACCAACTCCGGGCTGCCGTACTTACGTATCGGTTCCATCCCGAAGATCGACAGGTGCATGGCCGAGCAGCCGTTCATGGCGGCCCCGCTGGCCGCCACCTCCTCCAGCACGATCGATGCCTCGGTGATGCCCTGACCCCCGCCGCCGAATTCGGTGGGAATGGCGATGCCGATCCAGCCTCCTGCGGCCATGTCAGCGTAGAAGTCCCACGGGAATTCGTGGTTCTCGTCGCAGTCCCGCCAGTAGGTGTCCGGGTACTTCGAGCAGACCCGACGGACGCCCTCCCGTATCGCCTCATGATCGTCGTTCGGGGTGAAATCCATCGGATCCTCCGGAGCCGCAGTACGGAATCGAACCGTTCGCTTCGACGTCGACCGTCGTCGGTCGGTTCGCTTGATTGGGGGCCGCCGGCCCGAAGTTACCAGCTCATCGTCTTGGACGCCGCTTCGAGCGGCCGCGCCGACCGCCCGTATCCCACCGCGGTCGAGGGCCATCGAGGGTTTTCTGTTTTTCGGGAACTTTTGTCCACGAGGCTGCGACTTAGAGGCGTCTAGGTAATCCCCGAGCGCGGTTGACAGCAAGTGGTGAGGAACTGATCGCAACCGCCCAAGTCGATCTGAGCCAGTGTAATGGCGGGACTCAGATTGACTTGGGCGGCGCATTCAGCCCTCTCCGACCCTCACACCGATCTGGCGGCGGAAGCGGATGAGGTAGAGGTTGGGGCGCCCGCTCCAACAGCCCAAATCGGGCGTCCCAACACCTCTACCGGTCATCACTTCCGGCGGCAGGTCGGTCGAGCGGTTTTTGGGCTCGGCCGGATGGTCGCCGGACCAGGAGTCAATCAGTCCAGCGGGTCCAGAAGAAAGTTCCCGGCAACGCTCGGTACCGAGACCAGACCAGACGCCAGCCCCTTCATCGGCCGGCCGGTCTCCCACGCCGACACCATCTCCCGGAGGCGATGTCGCACCATCTGGACGCCGCGGTCGGTGTGGCCGAGGTTCTCGGTGGCGTGGCTGGTGATTGCGCCCTGACCGGTCTGGGCCTCGTGATCGCCGGGCATCGTCTGGCGCTCGTGCTCGCTCAGGTCGTCCCACGCCTTCCCGTTCCAGGTGGCCCGGGGCGGAAAGACCGGTTGGCCGTCGGCGTCGGTGTGGCACCGCAACAGCGACAGCATGGTGGTGTGGGTGTCATCGATCGGCACGACGTAGCTGACGTGCCCCCCGGGCCGGTAGCCCTCGCCGGGGCTTCCGGCTCCGACGTTGGCCACGATCCGGGCGTTGGGCAGGAAGCACTCGGTGATCCGCCGGTAGATCCGGCCCGAATCGAGCACCCGGTCCTGATAGGTCAGCACCCCGGTGTCGGTGTACTCCCACGCCACCGTCGGCAGCACCGCCATGGCGTCGGAGAACTGCTGGACCGAGAACGTGGAGTGCAGGACGAACACGTGGTAGGGGTCCATCACGTTCTCGAACACCTGAAGCCAGTTGCAGTCCAGCACGGTCCCGCCCCCCAGGCCGTAGCCGGTGTCGTCGGCCAGGATCACGTCGCCGTCGCCGTCGCTTTCGAGCGCATCCCAGGTCGGGAACGGCGGTTCGTGTTCCGGCGGTCCCATGTAGGCGAAGGTCAGGCCGTGGTAGTCCAGGCACGGGTACCAGGGCTGGACCACGTTCCTGGTGATGTTGGCCAGCGTGCCCGTCGGCTCCATCGGGGCGTCGATGCAACGACCGTCCTCGGTGGCGAACTTCCAGCCGTGATAGCAGCATCGAATGCCGTCGTCCTCGGCCTTGCCGTAGTAGAGGGTGGTGCCCCGGTGGGCGCAGCGCGGCTCCACCAATCCCGGCCGGCCCGATCCGTCGCAGTACAGGATGAGGTCCTCACCGAGGAGCCGGACCCGCTTCGGCGGCGATCCCGGCCCCGGGGTGACCGCAACCGGTTGCCAGACCCGCCGCAGCACCTCGCCCATCGGGGTCCCGGGGCCGACAGAGGTCAGGAGCCGGTCGGGCTCCGGAGCCGGTCGTCCATATGCGGTGCCGACATCGTTCGCTGTGGTCACGGCCTCAATCTTGTCGCCATCGACGGTCGGCCACAAACCTCGACCGGTCTCGGCGGGACGGCACCCGGGGGTCCGGTGCTCAGCCGTCGAGCTCGCGGATCAAGCCCTCCTGGGCGATGGTTGCGATGTGTTGGCCATCCGCAGTGAACACGTGGCCCGTGCTCAATCCACGGGTCCGGATGATGCCGTGGCCGTCGAGATCGAACAGCAGCCAGTCGTCGGCCCGGGCCGGGCGGTGGAACCACATGGCGTGGTCGAGGCTGGCGGTCATATAGGTGTGCTCCCACTCGCCATCGGCCGGCATGCCCCGGGGGTGGGCGGTGGCGACCGCATCCATGGGGTTGGTGTCGCTGAGGTACGCCAGAGCACAGGCGTGGACCCGGGGATCCTCGCCGAGTTCGGCCGGATAGCGGGCCCAGACCAGCGATCGGGGTGGTCGGCGGCCCTGCTCGTCCCGCTCCAGCACCACATCGTAGCGATCGGTACCCGATCCTTCCCGGTGTGGGGTGATGGTGGCCGGATCCGGGGCGTCGGTCGGGAAGTCGGCGGTCTGGGTCTCGACGCCCTGCTCGTGGCGCTGGAACGAGGCCGACAGGTTGAAGATGGCCCCGCCGCTCTGGCGGGCCACCACCCGACGGGTGGTGAACGATCGACCGTTCCGGATCCGGTCCACCTCGTAGCGAACCGGCTCGGTCGGGTCGCCACCGAGGATGAAATAGCCGTGCAGGGAGTGAACCGCGTGTTCCGGTACCACGGTCTGGGTGGCGGCCAGCAGGGCCTGGGCGATCACCATGCCGCCGTAGATCCGGCCCCACGGGTAGTCGGGGCTCTCGCCGACCCAGACGTCGGGACCGTGGCTCTCCAGTTGGAGCACGTTCGCCACATCGGCCGGGATCCGTTCGACGGCGGGCGTTGGTTTGGATTCGGGTTGCGGTTCGGCCACCGGTCCGTTCTATCGGCCGGTCCAGCGGGGCGGGCGCTTTTCGAAGAACGCCTGCACCCCCTCCTTGGCGTCGGCGGACTCGCCGATCACCCTCCGGGCGGCCCTGGTCAGCTCCCACCCGTCGTCGTCGGTGGCCGAGGCCAGTGCGTCGACCACCCGCAGCGACTGCTGGACCGCGATCGGCGCGTTGGCGGTCATGGTGGCCGCCCACCGCAGGGCCACCGCTCTGGCCCCGCCGGGCTCGGTGACCTCGTTGACCATCCCCAGCCGGTGGCCGTCCTGCGGTGACAGATCGGCTCCGGTGAACAGCAACTGCTTCGCCACGTTGAGCGGCAGCACCCGCGACGCCCGGAACAGTGCCCCGCTGGTTGCGACCAGTCCCCGCTTGACCTCGGGGAGGCCGAAGCGGGCGTTCTCGGCGGCGATCACCATGTCACAGGCCATCACGATCTCGAACCCGCCGCCGTAGGCCACGCCCTCGACCGCAGCGATCAGCGGCTTGACCCTGGTTCGCCCCACCACCCCGTAGACCCCGCCCCGCTCGGTCGGTGGGCCGGAGGTGGCGGCCATGTCGGTGCCGGCGCAGAACATGTCCGGCCCTCCGGTGATGACCCCCACCCACAGGTCCGGATCGTCGTCGAGGCGGTTCAGCGCCGCATCGAGGGCCAGTGTCATCGGCGCGTCTATGGCGTTTCGCTTGTCATGGCGGACCATGGTGATGATCATCACGTGGTCCTCGATCTCCAACTCGACGCGGTCGCTCATGCCAACCATCAAAGCGGGGTCGGGCGGGGTGCCGTCAAGTCGCCGGGGGATCGATCCGACGGTTGCGGTCAACCAGGGGGCTCGAACGGTGTCGGATCGTTGAAACGATCGAGCACGTTCGCCGTCATCTTCGCCACATCGTTGTCGTAGTTGTGACGGGCCAGCGCCCCGAACCACGAGATCGACCCGACCGAGAACACCGCCCCGCCGTTCGGGGTCTCGAAGAACACGACGTCGGAGCGGACGTATCGATCGGGAGTGGAGTAGATCACCGATCCCTCGAACTCCTCCTTGGTCCGGACCATGTCGGGGCCGAAGTCGGTGGCCGAGGCCAGAATCACCGCATGGGGTGGCGAACCGAGCCGGGTGTCGTAGCGGTCCAACTCCTGGCCCGCGGCACCGCCGCCGAGGCCGGACGTGCCGATCCGGCCGTCCTCGATCTCGACCCCGTCCCAGATCCAGGCCGCACGGGCGGTTCGCCGGTCTGCTCCGGTGCCGCCGAGGCTCTCCGGGTTCACCTCGTAGTACGAGGCCCGGTCGAATCCCTGGGCCGCGAACCCGACGCCGACCAGCTCGTTCGGGGCCCGGCCGAGGCGGCGCCACATCCCCCCGTACTCGCCGCCGAAGGCGTGGTAGCTCTCACCGTCGCCGGTCTGCCAGTTGCGAACCCCGTCCTCGGCCCGGCGCAGTTCCATCGCTCCCGGCCACTTGTCGCTGAAGGCCACCCGCCAGTAGAACCCGTTGCCCCCCAGGTACATGAGGCGGCCGCCGTTTCGCTGCCACTGGTCGAGGGCGTCGAGCATGGCGGTCGACCAGTATTCGGGATGGGAGCAGGTCACGATCACCCGGTACGGCTCGAGCGCGGCGAATCCCTCATCGTGCAGGTCCTCGTCTGCGATGACGTCGTGACCGACGCCGGTCCATTCGAGGAAGGCGTTGATGTCGGTGTCGGGCGTGAAGTTCCATCCGTCGGCACCGGGGCGGAGGTTGAGGACCGGTCGTCGCCGTGAGCTGAACATCACCCCACTGCGGTCGGGGTGCTTCTCGTACATCGATCGGCCCAGCTCCGGATGGTCGCGGATGTAGGCATGTTCCGGTCGAAGCCGGGTACGGTCGGCGATGAAGTCGGCACCCTCGAACAGCATCCGGTGGTTGGCGTACGCCAGGTAGGTGGCGGTCGACATCAGCAACGCGACCTTCGCCGTCTGGGCGTCGGCGGCCGGCCGGACGAAGAACGGGATCCGATCGTCCCCGTGCTGGTGTCGTGAGCCGGAACGCGTAGATGCCGCTCGGCAGGTCACGGGGCAGGGTGGCGGCCGCGGTCGTACGCCAGCCGGCGTCGTAGAGGTCGTCCTTGTGGAAGTGCACCGCGTCCCAGTGTTGGGGATGATCGGTCCACCGTTGGTGGGTGCCGTCCCAATCCGGGCCGGTGACCGCCCTGGCCGGCAGCTGATGCAGCACGCCGTGGCGGTCGTTGCCGCTACCGTCGACCATGACCGACCCGTCCATCTCCCGGGTCAGGTCCCACCACAGTTCGGTGTCGTCGATGGTGAGGCGGGGCCGGGCCAACCGCCCGTCGAAACCGGCGCCGGACTGGTCGCCGGCCAGGATCAACCGGTCGAGCCGGGATGGCCCCATTGTGATGTGGCTGGCGGTCGGTCGGCCGTTCGGTTCGAGCAGATCTCGGCCGGGCGAGACCGACGGGTCAGTGGTTGCGTTGCCGGTCATGGTCGACGTGTGCACGTCGGCCCGGATCTCGACGTCGTACCAGCGCTGCGGGGCCAGCGGGGTTGCCCGCAGCGTCAGCTCGGCGCCGCCCGCCTTCGCCCTGAGCATGCCGTCCTCCAGAACCACCTGGGCCATCATGGAATCGCCGAGCACGGTCATGACGATCTGGGGCTCGGCCGGCCTGGTGACCATGACGCTGAACCGCAGCTCGAAGGCCGAGGCCAGGGTCAGCCCGGTCAGGTCAACGGTGCCGTAGGAGCCGGGGTGCAGCCGTTGCTCCTCGAGGGTGACGGTGGCGGGCAGACCACCGTTTCCCGGGACCGCCTCCTCGGCGAAACCCGGTCCGGTGCCGGTGGGGTCGCCGCAGCGCAGCCGGACCAGTGTCAGCTCGGCCGGGCCGGGGTGGTGGCTCGACGCCGCCAACCGGATCGCTTGGCCGGCTCGCAGCGACCACGGCTCGCAGTAGCCGGTCACAACCTTGGGATCATCGGACTGGTTTTCGCTCGACATGAAACAGACAGTGTGACGCATCCCCGGAGACCGGGCTAACTTTGACCGGAATGCTCGACGGCCTGCCGGTACTTGACCTGACCGACCATCGCGGCGAGATCGGGTCTTGGATCCTGGCCGAGCTCGGGGCCGATGTGATCAAGGTCGAGCCCCCGGGAGGCACCTGGGCCAGGACGGCCCATCCGATCCATGAGGGGGTGAGCCTGCAGTTCACCGCATACAACACCGGCAAGCGATTGGTCACCCTCGACCCGACATCGCCGGCCGACCGGGCCACCTTCCGTGACCTGTTGGCCGGGGCCGAGGTGGTGATCGACTCCGGTCCGCCCGGTCACCTGGCCGGCTACGGGGTCGACCGGTCCAAGCTGTTGGAGCTCAATCCGACCGTCGTCTCGGTGCTGGTCACCCCGTTCGGGGCCGACGGTCCCCGAGCCGCCGACCCGGCGTCGGAGTTGACGATCGCCGCCCTCGGCGGCCCGGTCCGCATCCAGGGGACCCCCGATCGGGCGCCGGTCAAGGTCTCGGTGCCGCAGGTCTGGCGTCACGCCGGGGCCGACGCGGCCCTGGCCGCACTGGTGGCCAAGACCCGAGGTGATCAACTCGGCGAAGCCCAGTTCGTCGACCTGTCGGCCCAATCGGTGATGACCTGGACCATGCTCAACGCCATGGAGGCCTACGAGGTCCAGGGCTTCGACTTCGAACGGACCGGCGCCACCCTGGAGCTGGCCATGTCCGTGCCGCTGCGGCACCGCTGTGCCGACGGCTACGTGATCCTCGTCCCCCGGGGTCCGAACGGCGCCGCCATCACCCCGTGGTTGATCGAGGACGGCATCGTCGAGTCTTGGTGGGCCGACCAGGACTGGGCGACCTTCGATGCCAGGATCATCGACGGGGAACCGACGGACATCTCCCATGCCGATCTGATCGACGCCATGGACCGGCTGTGCCTGAACTACACGAAGCGGGAGTTGCTGGAGCGGGGGCTGGCGCTCGGCGTGACGATCGCCCCGGTCAACAACGTCGCCGACCTGCTGGCCTTCGAGCAGCTCGAGGCCAGGTCGTTCTGGCGGCGCCTGGTCACCGATCCGGCCAACCTCGTCCCTGCCGCCGACCTCGACCTGCGTCGCGACCTCGGTTCGAACGCCGATCCCGACCTCGATCCTGCGGGCATCGGCCCCGAAATCGCAGACGATGACGCGGCCCGCGTTCCTGGCTCGTTCATCACCGTGGACGGTCGGCGGTTGAACCCCGGACCGATGATGCTCGGCCCGCCGCTCTCGCCCCCGCTGTACTTCGACCGATCGTCCCGGGAACCGCCTGACCACGGTGCGACGGTGGCCCCGGCGACGACGCCGGCGGCACCGTCGTCCCTGCCGTTCGAGGGTCTCAAGGTGGCCGATTTCAGCTGGATCGGGGTCGGCCCGATCACCGCCAAGACCCTCGCCGATCACGGGGCCACCGTGGTCAGGGTCGAGTCGGCGAACCGGATCGACGGGCTGCGGATGCAGCCGCCGTTCAAGGACGCAGAATCCGGTCCCAACCGGTCCAATTTCTTCGGTGCATTCAACACCTCGAAGCAGAGCCTGGCCATCGACCTCAAGAACGAGGGCGGGCTCCGCGTGGCCCGCCGCCTCGTCGACTGGGCCGACGTGGTGATCGACAGTTGGACCCCGGGGGCCATGGAGCGGTTGGGGCTCGGCCCTGAGGAGATCCGGCGGACCAACCCCGAGGTGATCACGGTTACCACCTCGCTGCTCGGCAGCGGTGGCCCGTTCTCGCCCATGGCCGGCTTCGGGTATCACGCGGCGGCGATCGCCGGCTTCTTCGATCTGGTCGGCTGGCCCGACCTCCCTCCTGACGGACCGTGGCTGGCATACACCGACACCATCGGGCCCCGGTTCATCGCCAGCGCGGTGGTGGCGGCCGTCGATCGGAGGCGGCGAACCGGGTCCGGCTGCCACATCGAAGCGGCCCAGCTGGAGATCGCCCTGCAGTTGTTGGCGCCCGAGCTGCTGCATCACGAACTGGACGGTGCGGTGGCGGGCCGGGTCGGCAACCGCTCCCCCGAGATGGCGCCCCAGGGCGTCTACCGGTGCCGGGGCGATGACTGCTGGGTGGCGATCTCGGTCACCGACGACGCGGCGTGGCTCCGGTTCCGTCAGGCGCTCGGTGATCCGGGCTGGGCCAAGGGAGCGGTGCTCGACACCGTGCAGGGTCGCCTCGCCAACCACGACGCCATCGACACCGCGATCGAAGCCTGGACGTCGCAGCGGACCGAGGACGAGGTGGAGCGGCTGCTGATCGAGGCCGACATCGCAGCGGCCAAGGTGCAACGGAGCCGAGACCTCCTGGCCGACCCCCAGTACGTCCATCGGGGCTTCTACCACCGCTTGGATCACGCCGAGATCGGCCCCCTTCCCTACGCCGGCCACTCGTACCGGATCGAGGGATACCGTCACGGTCCCCGCAGCGCAGCCCCGATGTTGGGGGAGCACACCTTCGACGTGCTGACCGAACTGCTCGGCTTCGACGTCGACGAGGTGGCGGAGATCGCCGCCACCGGTTGCCTGGAGTAGACCGGATCAACCCTCCACGGCGCCTGCCCCGCTCCCGGCCCGGAGCCGGTCGAGGATCTGGTCGGTGTGCTGGCCGAGCAGCGGCGCCGGTCGGAGCACCCCGTTGTCGCCGGTGACCGATCGCCACGGCACGCCGGTATGGGTTCGGATCCCGACCTCGGGGTGGGGGAGGCGTTCGAAGAAGCCCCTGGCCTCAAGGTGCTCGTCGTCCAGCAGATCCCGGGGGCTCATCGACGGGAAGGCGGCAACGCCGGCCCGTTGCAGCTGCTCGGTCAGCTCCCAACGGTCCCGACCATCGACCCAGGTCTGGATGATGTTGTCGAGCTCGTCCTCGTTGCGTTTCCGGTCGGTTGCGGTGGCGAACCGGCGGTCGGTTGCCAGCGCCGGTTCGATCAGCTGCGCCAGGCTGCGCCACTCGTCGTCACCGGTGCAGGCGATCGAGATCCACAGTCCGGGATCGGCCTCGCCCGCCTCGATGTCCTGACGGTCACCGGTCCGATAGCAGCCGTGGGGGGCCATCACCGGATCACGGTTGCCCGTCCGGTCCGGCTGGTGGCCACCCATGGCGTGGTGCATCCACCCCTCGACCGCGTTCGATGCCGTGGCCTCCCACAGGGCGGTGTCGATGTAGCAGCCCCGCCCGGAGGCCCGGCGGGCCACGATGGCGGCACAGATGGCGAAGGCGGTCGTGATCCCGGCACCGGGATCGCCGACCGAGATCCCCAGCTCCCGAGGTGGGCCGCCTTCGTAGCCGGTGAGCGAGCTCAGGCCGGACAGCGGCCCCGTCGTCGGTCCGTAGCCCATGTAGTTCTGCAGTGGACCGGTACTCCCGTAGCCCGAGATCGAGGCCATGATCAGATCGGGTTTGATGACCCGCAGCCGCTCGTAACCCAGACCGAGGTTCTCCATCACCCCGGTGGCGAAGTTCTCGACCACGACGTCGCTGCGTTCCACGAGCTGCTCCACCGCCTCGATACCCTCGGGATCGGTCAGGTCGAGCCGGCAGCTGAGCTTGCCCTGGCCCCACTGATTGAAATACGACGAGGTGTTGAGGGTCGCCTCGACGTCGGGCGGATGGAGGGCGAGCCGTCGCCCGAGGTCCGGCCGGATGGGGGTCTCGATCTTGATGACCTCGGCACCGAGGAACGCCAGGTGCATCGTGCAGTACGGTCCGGCCCAGACCCAGGAGAAGTCGAGCACCCGGACGCCCTCGAGGGGCCGCCGGGTCTTCGGCCGCTCACCGTCGTTGCCGCCGACCGGCCGGGGTCGTCCGGCTCCGAAGCGGGGGCCGGTCCCCTCGCCGTGGCCCCCGTGGTCGAGCAGGGGGGCTGGTCGGAGCGGACCCCACAGCGACGGGGTCGACCGGAACGGCGGGCCGAGGTGTTTGACCGTGCCCGCCACCGGGTGGTCGACCTCGACGAAGAACCGGCGGTCGGTCAGATGCTCCTGGCACTCCAGGTCGGCCATGGTCAACACCGGGGCGAAGCAGATCCTGGCCTGCTGGCCTCGGTGCCACAGGTCGGCCACGGTGTGTCGTCTCGTCCACTCCTCGAGGTAGACGATGAGCAGGTCCTCGTTCTCCAGCCGGAGCTCGGTGGTGTCGAACAGGCCGGTGTCGGCCCACTCGGGACTCCCCATGAGCTCGACGAGCCGCTCCCACTGGTCCTGTTCGACGGTGACCAGGAAGATCAAGCCATCGGGTCGGCCGGGTCCGTCCGGGGCGCAGGGCAGGATCTTCCACGGATTGAGGAGCCGTGATCCGAGCCTGCTGGGGTTCTCGCCCATGTAGCTGGCGGCGATGACCGCGGCCTCCAACATCCCTGCGGTGTGGGCCATCGACGAGAAGTCGATGTGGTCGCCGACGCCGGTCTGCTCGGCGCGGTCGAAGGCGGCCAACGCCACCATGGCCCCGGCCACCCCGGCGTGGAAATCGGTCTGGTGTCCGAACACCTTCAGCGGCGGGAGGTGATCCTCGTCGGTGGCGCCTGGGCACTGGTAGGCCCAGCCGCCGCCGTGGGCCACGGTGAGCTCCTCGGCCCGGTAGTCGGCATAAGGACCGGTCAGACCGAACGGGGTGATCGAACAGATGACCACCTCCGGCCGGTCGGCCAGCAGTCGCTCGGCATCGAAACCCAGCTCCGCCAGCCGCTGCGAACCGAGGTTGGTGATGATGATGTCGGCCTCGGCAACCAACGCCTCCAGTGCCCGGCGGCCGGCGTCGTCGCCGTCGATCACCGTGTTGCGCTTGCCGGTGTTGAGCGCCAGGTACAGCCCCGAGGCATCTCGCCGATCGGCGTTCGCCAGCCGCGGATCCCAGGGCCCTCGACTCCGGGCCCGGTCACCGGCCGGCGGCTCGACCTTGATGACGTCGGCCCCGAGGTCGGCCAGCAGCTTGGTGGCGTACGGGGCGGAGACCATCTCGCCCAGCTCCAGAACCCGAACCCCGGCCAGCGCCCGACTCGGCTCCATCCGACTCGACTCGCTGGACTGGCTCATCGTCGCATTGTGACCGCACCGGCAGACCCACCGCCACTTGGCGACCCGTCAGTCCTCCAGTCCGAAGGGGGCGCCGTCGGCCACCGCAGCGGCGATGTCGGCCATCGTGTCGAACCGCACGCCGAGCTCGGTTGCGGCGTCGAGGAATCGTTCCAGGGCCAGCAGCCGGTGGCCCCGACCGATCACCTGGGGGTGGAACACAAGGGTCAGCACCCCGCCCCTGACTTCCCGCACCATCCACTGGACGTCGCCGAGGAAGTTGTCGAACATGTCGTCGGGGCGGGCCAGGCCCGGCATGATCATCCGCCGGAAGGCCACGAACTCCAGATACGGGTAGTCGTCGTTCGTCCACGACCAGGGCAGCTCGATCAGATCGGTTTCCGGGCCCCACCGGGCCGGCTCGCTCTCGCCGAGCCGATCGTCGACCCGGACCCGGTACGGGCGGTAGTCGTGGCCCATCAGCGACGAGTCGTAGGTCAGGCCGTGCTCGACCAGCAACTCGATGGTCTGGTTCGTCAGATCGCCGGCCGGGGCCCGGTAGCCGGTCGGCCCGCTGCCGCACAGCTTGGTCACCAGCTCGATCGACCGGTTCATCGCCGCCCGCTCCTCGTCTTCGGATTGCAGCCCGTTCATCTCGTGGGCGTAGCCGTGGATGCCGACCTCGCAGCCGTGGTCCACCACCATGCGACACAGGTCGGGATAGGTCTCGATGGTGTGGCCGGGGATGAAGAACGTGCACGGGATGTCCCTGGCCGCCAGCAGTTTCAGGATCCGGGGCACCGCCACCGCGCCGAACTCGCCGCGGCTGACCGGGGTTGCCGACGCCATCTTGCGCATGATCCACAGCGACGGACCGTCGAAGTCGAACGACAGGCAGAGGTGGCCGGCGGGGTTCGGTTGCTCGATCGCCATCACCAGACGGTAGTCCGTTACACCCCGGCACCGCCCATGGGTCAGAATCGGTCATGGCTCAGAACAACACCCGGCGAGTCGTCGTCGCCATGATGGAACACGAGACCAACACCTTCTCCCCGGTGCCGACGCCGCTGGAGCGCTTCGCTCGGGGCGGCTTCGGTGTGCCGACCGGCCCGGAGGTCGTCGAGCGGTTCAAGGGCACCGGCACCGGGATCGGTGCATTCCTCGATGTGGCGGCCGAGGCCGGCATGGAGATCGTCAGCCCGATTGCCGCCAATGCCGCCCCCAGCGGCAAGGTCGAGGCCGAGGCCTACCGGACGATGACCGACGCCATCTGCGACGCCGTGGCCGCAGGCTGTGATGCCTGCTTCCTCGACCTCCACGGGGCGATGGTGGCCGAGACGACCAATGACGGCGAGGGCGCGCTGCTTGGCCGGATCCGGGGCATCGCCCCCGAGTTGCCGATCGCCATCAGCCTCGATCTGCACGCCAACATGACCGACGCCATCGTCGACAACTGCAACGTGGCGGTCGGCTACAAGACCTACCCCCACCTCGACATGTACCAGGCCGGGGAGCACGCCGGGCGGCTGCTGGTGCGAATGCTCGACGGTGAGATCGATCCGGTGATGGTGTGGGGTTCGCGGCCGATCCTGGCCCAGACCCTTCGCATGGGCCACGAGGACGAGCCGATGGGACCGCTGCTGGAGATGGCCCGCCGCCAGGAATCGCAGGGCCTGCTGGCGTCGTCGGTCTTCGGGGGCTTCCCGCTGGCCGACATCTGGCACGCTGGGCTGTCGGTGGTCACCGTTGCCGACGGCGACCGCGGCCGGGCCGAGGCCGCCAGGGACGAGTTGCTCGACGCGGCCTGGGCCGAACGTGAGGAATTCGTGTTCGACAGCCGACCGTTGGCCGAAACCATCGCCGAGGCGAAACAGCTCGACCAGGGGCCGATCGTGTTGCTCGACCACGCCGACAACGCCGCATCCGGCGGCACCCAGGACACGGTGGCGGTGCTGGCCGAGGTCCTTCGCCAGGGACTGGACAACGTCGCCATGTTCGGCATCTGCGACCCTGCGGCGGTCGCAACGATGACGGAGGTCGGGGTGGGGGCCGATGTCACCCTGTCGCTCGGTGGCAAGCTCGACATGCCGGCCATCGGTCGGGTCGGTGAACCGCTCGAGGTCACGGGCCGGGTGCTGGCGCTCAGCGACGGCTCGTTCACCGTCACCGTGCCGATGGGCAGGGGAACCCAGATGGACATGGGGCCAAGCGCGGTGCTGGAGGTCGGCGAGGTCCAGGTGGTCGTCTGCTCCCGCAACGTCGAGCCCTGGGACCCGGGTTGCTTCCGCAGCGTCGGCATCGAGCCGACCGAGAAGCACTATCTGATCCTCAAGTCTCGGATCCACTACCGGGCCGGATTCTCCGACATCTCCGTTCGGGACATTCCCTGCAACGGGGTTGGCGTGACCAGCAGCGACAACTCACTGTTCACCTTCGAGAACGTCCGACGGCCGATCTACCCTCTCGATGAGAACACGCCGGCAACGCCCGAGTACGGCCCGATCCCCGGGTAGCAGTCCGGCCGCAGAAGGGTCCGGCCGCAGAAGGGTCAGGCCGCAGAAGGGTCCGGCCGCAGAAGGGTCCGGCCGCAGAAGGGTCAGGCCGCAGAAGGGTCCGGCCGCAGAAGGGTCCGGCCGCCGAAGGGTAGAGACAGGAGCAGCAATGGCAAATGAACACGGTCACCTCCCGAAGGCCGATGCCACCGCCCTCAGCCAGGAGCTGGCCGAGCGCAGACGGGTCTGGTTCGAGAAGGCCTACGAGGACGACAACCTGTTCCTCACCCTGGCCACAGAACCGGAGGTGCTGGCGATGTTCCTCGACTGGACCGCCTTCATCTACACCGACCGATCGACCCTGGATCCGGCCATGGTCGAGCTGTGCCGGATCCGGTTGGCCAACCGCAACGACTGCGTGCATTGACGCAGCGTGCGCAGCTCATCGTTGATGAGCACCAGCCTGAACGACGACATCGTCGCCGCCGCACTGGGCGACCTCGACGATCCCGCTCCTGCCGGGGTCGCGCTCCCTCCTGCGACGGTGGCGGCGCTGCGCCTGGCCGACCTGTTGACCAGCGACGCGCCGAAGGTCGATGAGGACTTCTACCGGATGCTGCGGGAGCACTTCAGCGACGGTCAGATCCTCGAATTGGGCTCGGCGCTGGCGGTGGCCTCGGGCTGGCAGACCTTCATCGAGGCCTTCGGCATCCGCCCGGACGGTCCGTGGCTCGACGGGGTCCGCCCCCGCTGAGCGGCGCAGGCGGCGGTCTACCAGTATTCCTCGTAGTGGATGTTGCCAGGGTCGTTGCGTCGATCGAGCTTGAATCCTCGCTCGACCAACAGCTCCACCACCCCGGTGGTCTCGGGGAACCGTTCGACGCCGTCCACCTCCTCGGGGAGCCCGATCATGGCCGGGTTGCCGCAGAGGAAGACATGGGTCGACGACGGGTCGAGCTCACCGCCGGCCGACCTGGCAAGGTCGCCGTCGACCACCAGATCCTGGAGGTATCGCTTCGGGACGTCCGACTCCCGGGTCGGCATCGGCAGGTAGTGGTAGTTGGAGAAGCGACCCTCGAGCTCCCGGTGCTTGTCGAGATAGCCGAGGTCGGCCCAGTTGCGGACGGTCACCGCGGAGATGATCGGGCCCATGTGGCCCTTGTGGAACAGCTCGGTGATCATTGCGTTGTGAGGGGCCTCCCCGGTCCCGGTCGACAGGAACACCACTGCGGCGTGGGGGTCGGTCACCGAGTTGAGGGTGTAGCGGCCGGCGACCTTCGGTCCGAGGTAGATCGTGTCGCCCGGCCGCTTCAGCGCCAGCCTGGGGGTCAGCTCCGGGATGTTGTCCTCGGTGGGCTTGACCAGGACGATGTAGAACTCCAACTCGTTGCTGTGGACCTGGCGAGCCAGATAGCCGTGCTCGTCGAAGATCGGGTGCGAGATCGAATAGGAGCGGCGGATCAGCTTGGTCCACCGCTCGTCGAGGTTGTCGTCGACCGCATCGTCGATTCGTTTCTCCCAGAAGCCGAGACCGAGCGAGGCGTACTGGCCGGGGAGGTGGGAGGTGTCGCCGTGGTCGGGGCGGACCCGGAGCACCCACAGGTCTGAGTGGGTCGGCTCGAATTTGGTGATGGTGGCGTTGTAGCGCTCGTGCCGCAGCTCCTCGATGGCGCCGGAATGCCTGGCCCGCTGCTCCGGTTTCGACCGGGCCGGTGCCACCTCCAGATCGGGGAAGCAGGCCGCGGCCACGACGTTGCCGATCTCCCACCCCCTGGCGGTTGGCACCGTCGGGTCCTCGTCCGGGAGGCCGAGGAAGATGACCCGGCCGGTGGCGATGGCGGCGTCGGTCACACCGTTTCGAACCGACTCCGGGCGGTACCGGGTGGTGGCGAACACGATGTGATCGAACTCCAGGTCCGGGGTCCGGCGGTCCGAGAAGTAGGCGATGGGGAAGCCGTCGATCTCGCCGATCTGGCTCGGCACCGACCGGTACAGCACCGTGGCCCGACGCTCCCGCTCCAGCCGCCGCAGCATGTTCTCCCCGGCCGGCGACAGCTTGCCGGGATCCATGCCGCCGGCCGCCATGACCACCCGACCTCCCCGGTGGGCGGCGTTGGCCACCAGCTCAACCGCATTGTCCGACGGGCCGATGATCATGACGTCGGTGTCGTCGACATGGTCTGGCAGGGCGTCGACGTGGACCCGGTCGCTCTCGGGCACCGGTATCGGCGCCACCCAGTTCGGATCCCGTTCCCGCTGGGCGATCAGACACCCCGTGGTCCGGTAGACGTGTTGGTTGGTGGTGACGATGAGGTCGGGGCCGTTGTCTCCCGGCCCGTCCGGTGCGACGTCCACCGACACCACATGCTCCCCGTAACCGATGTCGAGCTGGTTCTCCGGTACCAGTTCGGGAAACGCCACCGTGTTCGTCGGCTCGATCACCCGGACCGACTCGATCCCCGAGCGGGCCGATGAGATGGCGACCGAGAGGCCACCGGCATTGCCGCCGACGATGACCAGGTCGTACCTGCCCTGTTCCATGTTCAACTCCGCATCCTGTTCTCTGTTGCCGCCGCTCGGAACTTCTCGGCCGCAGGGGTTTCGATCCGATCGGCGGTGATCAGGCCGGGGTGCAGCCCGAAGCCGTACTGGAAGTGGTAACCGTCGATCGGACTCGATTGCCACCATCCGGCGAGGCCGTGCTCTTCGACCATGCCCATCATGAGCTGCTGGTGGTCCGGCCTGGCCCGCCCGTCGTCGGCCACATCGGCCAGATTGCCGGCGGCGATGATCGGTCGGCCCTCCAACTCGTCGATCGCCCGCTGCAGCGCTTCAGCCTGGGCCTCCGGCCACATCGACATCCCGGTCGGACCCGGCGCCTGATCGGCCGGATGATGCTGCCACCGGCCGTCGCCGTCGACCAGGACCGACGGGCGCAGTTCGACCACGATGCGATCGAACGCGTCCCGGAGATGGTCGACGTTGGTCTCCGGGAGGTCGCCGACGATCATCTTGCCTTCGGTCAGCGCACTCAGCCAGGGATGCCACAGCAGCCGTTCCAGCCCGATCGCCTGCGGCCGGGCCTTGACGTCGTCGGTGCGGTGGTAGATCTGGCGGGCGGTGTGATAGGCGGCAACCGGTGCCGAGCCCTGCAGCAGCCGCCACGCCTCACCATCGGCCAGCATCGCCGACCTCACCGCCGCCGCCGCCTTGGCCGGATCGCGTCCGCCGGGCGGTGCGGTGCCGAGCAGGTGCCGCCGCAACGCCCAGTGGAGCGGTTCCCGCTGGGGAATCCAGCCGTCGACGAGATCGCCGAAGGTCTCGCCGATCCAGTCGATGTGGCGGGGCCAGAGCAGCCCTCGGGCCCGCTCGTCGCCGAAGCCTCCCTCGTCGTCCGCGAACCAGCCGGGCAGCGTGCCATCGACCAGGCAGGCCCAGGCGGTCATGCCGAGCTCACCGATCGTCCGCAGCAGATCACGGCGGAACTCGACGGCAGGGGCATCGTGGCGTCCCGGGCTCGGCTCCAGGTCGGCCCACTCCATGGTGATCACCGCGGTGGTGGCCCCCAGCGATCGGAGCTGTTCCAGATCCTCGGCCCAGGAGTCGGCGAAACCGGTGGCCTTGGAGCCCCGGTCGGAATCGGGGGCCCTTCCTTTTGTGATCCACCGGCTCCAATCCGCAGCAGGCGAACAGCCCTCCAGTTCGGTGGCCGTCAACACCACGCCGAACTCGGACCCGGTACTGGTCATGCTTGCACCCTAGCGACGGCCCGGGCCGCGGTGGGCTTTCCCGGCGGGAGTGGTACTACCCTTGGGAAATGGTAGGACAGCGATATCGGTACTCGCGGTGGGACGGTACACAGAAGGGGTTCGAGTTCGACGCGTTCGACGTGTTGAACGAACTCACCGACGACCTGATGTATCACGGCGACCCGATGGCAGCGCTGCGTCGACTCATGCAGGAGGGATTCGAGGACCGAAACGGTGAACGGATCCAAGGGCTGCGGGAGATCCTGGAACAGCTCCGCCGGGAGCGCCGGGAACGACTGGAGAACCACGACCTCGGCGGCGTCTACGACGAGATCAACGACGAGCTCTCGGCCCTGATGGACCAGGAGCGTCAGTCGCTCGATGATCGTGGCGCCCTGGCCGACATGGAGCTCGCCGACCCGGACGCCTCGGACGAGGCGCAGCGCTCGGCCGAGCTGGCCAAGGAGACCACAACCAACAAGCAGATGCAGCTCGACATGCTGCCCGATGATCTGGCCGGCAAGGTCCGTGGCCTGCAGAACTACGAATTCGAGTCGAATGAGGCGCAGCAGCGGTTCGACGATCTGCTCGATCAGCTCCGCCAGCAGTTGATGCAACAGCAGTTCAATCAGATGGCCGGCGCCATGGAGAACATCTCCCCCGAAGACATGGCCCGTATGAAAGACATGATGGCCGAGCTCAACAACATGTTGGAGCAGCGGGCCAACGGTGAAGAACCGGATTTCGAGAAGTTCATGGAGGAATACGGAGACTTCTTCCCCGACAACCCTCAGACCCTCGACGAATTGCTGGAAGGCATGGCCCGACAAATGGCGGCCATGCAGGCCATGCTCAACTCGATGACGCCGGAGCAACGTCAGCAGCTGATGGACCTGTCGAATCAGCTGATGGAGGACATGGACCTGAACTTCGAGGTCAGCAGGCTGGGCCAGAACCTCCAGCAGATGTTCCCCGATGCCGGCTGGCAGCAGAGCTACGACTTCTCCGGGTTCGATCCGCTCGGCTTCGCAGATGCCTCCCAGATGATGCAGGACCTGGGCCAACTCGACCGGATGGAGAACTTCCTCAGCCAGGCCACATCGCCCCAGTCGCTGGCCGAGGTCGATCTCGAACAGGTCAAGAACCTGCTCGGTGAGGACTCGGCCGCCAGCCTCGAACGGGTCAGCGAACTGGCCAAGATGATGGAGGAACAGGGGCTGATCCAGAACAAGGAGGGCCGTCTCGAGTTGACCCCCCGGGGCCTCCGCCGACTGGGTCAGCAGGCGCTCGGTGATCTCTTCTCCAAGCTGTCACCGGACAAGCTCGGCAAGCACGACATCGACCAGTCCGGCGCCGGTCACGAGCGGAACTACGCCACCAAGCCATACGAGTTCGGCGATCCGTTCAACCTGAACATCGAACGGACGATCGGCAATGCCATCAGGCGAACCGGTGGCGGCACCCCGGTCGGCCTCACCCCGGACGACTTCGAGATCGATCGGACCGAGCGCCAGGTTCGATCCAGCACGGTGTTGATGCTCGACCTGTCGCTTTCGATGCCGATGCGTGACAACTTCCTGCCCGCCAAAAAGGTGGCCATGGCTCTCCACTCGCTGATCTCCACCCAGTTCCCCCGGGACTACCTGGGCATCGTGAGTTTCAGCGAGGTGGCCAAGGAGCTCAAGGCCTCCGACCTTCCCGAGGTTTCGTGGGACTTCGTGTACGGCACCAACATGCAGCATGCGTTTCGCCTGAGCCGGAACATGCTGGCCAAGGAGAGCGGTACCAAGCAGATCATCATGATCACCGACGGCGAGCCGACCGCCCATTTGTTGGCCGATGGCACACCGTTCTTCAGCTACCCCCCGGCTCGGGAAACGGTTGAGCAGACCTTGGCCGAGGTGATGAGATGCACAAAAGCGGGCATCACGATCAACACCTTCATGCTCGATCCGGATTCGGGTCTTCGGGGCTTCATCGAGCGAATCACCAAGATGAATCAGGGTCGCGCATTCTTCACCACCCCCCAAACGCTCGGTGACTATGTACTGGTGGACTTCATCGAGCACAAGCGGAAACTGCTCAGTGGTCGGGGGACCCGACGCTCGGCGTGACATCCAGGTGCCGGCCGAAGGCGCCACCGGGAGCACGGAGATGGAGAAGCCGAAACCGATCAGGACCCGCCAGCCAAAGGCGGTCACCCGGGCGACCATTTTGAACAAGGCGTACCAGATGTACCTGGACCGCCGCCTGACCCCGGGACGAGCGGCTCTCGCTGGTTCTCGACGAGCTCGGCTACATCACCGGCGCCGGCTACCAGATCTGGGACAACCAGGCCGCCTTCCGGGCCGACCTGCAGATCCACATCGCGGAGAACATCGAGTACGCCAGCCCCGATCCGCTGATCCCGGACGTGGAGGCTCTTGGCTCGCACGCCACCAGCCATGAGGAGTTCGTCCTCGGTGCCGGTGATCTGTATGTCGAGGCCATGGTCGGCAGTGAGGCGTTCCTGCTGACGCTGAGGTTCTTCGGCATGTCGCACGATCGGCCGGCGGAGATCACCGAGGCGCTCGGTCGAAGCTACCAGCGCTCATCGTTGCAGATAGAGGAGCGGCTGGCCGAGAGCCTGGCGGTGGCGGGCCGAGGGATGCGGGCGGGACTGGCCATGGCCGATCTGGTGATGGCCCTCACCGCGATGATGGAGGGCTACGGCCTGCGGTCCAGCGTGCAACCGGAGCGGGTCCTGGCGAAGCTGGCAGTGGGCGGCGGCCGTCACTACGGCTTCTCGGTGGCATTCCAGGGCATCATCGACAACTTCACCGAGTTGCTGGCGACCGACGACGTTTGACCGCCATTTCGCCGCCGATCGGCTCGGTGTGGCGAAAGTCACACCAGATTTCAGAGACACCGGATAGGCGAGGCAAACGGCGTGAAATCGCCCGTTTCCGGCCGATCCGGCCCGGCGGAGCCCGACGATCGATCGGCGCGGCCGATCACCGTAGGTGACAAACCCTCCCGGAGCCCCTCTCTGTCTCTCGAAACAGTGGGGGCTCTACGTGTACCACGATCCTCGGCGCTGGTCGGGGATATCCACATGCAATGACTGGGATCGGCACTTGCGGGATGATCGGCGGTGTCACCCCCGAGGTCACTGACTGTGGTCGTTCTGGTCCAGTTCTGAACTTGTCGAGAGCACGATCGAGGAGTCTGAGCGCAGCGCCCGGTCGCTGCTCAGCCAATCATCGTGATGGTTAGACCCGCTTAAACAGAGGACCTTTTGGCCAACTTTGCTTGTATTCTCGGGTTGGAACGTGCAAGATCACAGTGCTGTAATTACAACAGTCACATGATTCACAGATTGTCTTAAGCGGAAGTCGGGAGCCACTGTGAGTATCAACGCCGTCACAACATCGGAAGTACTCAATGAGCCCTCACCCGCGCACGACGTGCCGGTGGCGGTAGGAGGAAGCATACGTATGGGGCGAAAGCACCTCATGCTCGACACGAGCTGGCAGGAGTTTGCGAACTGCCTCGGCGTTGACCCGGACCTGTTCTTTCCCGAGCGGGGAGCGTCCACTCGCGAAGCCAAGGAGGTCTGTCGCGGCTGCGTCGTTCGTCCGGACTGCCTAGAGTTCGCGCTGGCCAACGGCGAGAAGTTCGGTATCTGGGGCGGGATGAGCGAGCGGGAGAGACGGCGGATCAGGCGGCAGCGGGCTCTGGAGCGAAGCCAGCCCGCACCCTTCAGCGCATCGAGCGAGCCGGCATGACCGCTTCGTTGCGGCGGCGTGTCGAACCGGTGGGAAATGCCGGCAGATCTTGCCGCCGCCCGAGGTTTCTCTAGGTAGCTCGGGCTACGAACGGTACAGTTGGAACCATGGCAGGACTCAAGCCGGCAGAGCTACTCATAATCGTCGTAGTGCTTCTGGTGCTGTTCGGCGGCAGCCAGATTCCGAAGCTGGCCCGCAGCCTCGGACAGGCCCAGAAGGAATTCAAGTCCGGGCTCGACGAGGGTATGGCGGAAACCGAACCAGAAGAAACCTGATCCCGGAGGAACTCATCGTCAGTGTCCGGCGTTGAGCATGGAGACTGACCTCCCCGGGCATTCGGCTGGTTCCGACGGGCCGGACCACGGTGGCGTCGGTTCGACGTCTGTTCCCACCTGGGAGCAGGTGGCCCATGGTTACGATCGGTTCCTGTACAGCCTGGCCTACCGACTGAGTGGGAATCATCAGGATGCTCAGGACATAGTTCAGGAGGTGCTCTTGCGTGTTCGGAGAGGCCTAAGCACCTATCAGCCGGGAAACCTCGAGGGTTGGCTGAGCCGCATCACCACGAACACCTTCCTCGACAGGGTCCGCAAGCAGAAGCGGCGGCCGACGGTTCCGCTACCGGACGAGCCCGACCGGGTGATCGCAGGAACGTTAGACGTCGAGAGCGAGATGGCGGCACGGGATCTGCCGGAGCACCTCCAGGCGCTGTTGATGGACCTGTCACCGGACTACCGGGTGGCGGTGGTGCTCAAGGACGTGCTCTCGTTCTCCTACGAGGAGATCTCCGAGATGACAGGGGTGCCGATCGGGACCGTTCGCAGCCGCATCCATCGAGGTCGTGGCAGGCTTCGAGAGGCGTTGAGCCGGTGAGCGCCGGTCCGGACGAGGAGCAGTGGGAGGTGGAGATCGGGAAGCTGCTCGGTGCGCTGCCGCCGGTCGACCCGCCTCCCGGTTTCATCGACGCCGCCCTCGACCATCGCCCTCTCTACGCCGGCCGGGTGCTGACCGGTCTCCTGGCCCTCTCGTTGGTCGCCATGACCGCGGTGATCGCCACCGACGCCGCCGGTCGGGTCCGAATCACCCCTCAGATCGACGAGTTGGCGAGACAGCACGAAGTCGTGGTCCGGGCCGGGCTCCTCGGCTCGCTGACCGGAGAGGTGGACCACGCGGTCGAGACGCCGGTCGACATGCCGGCCGGGTTCCAGCGCACCCACAATCTGGAGGCCGAGGATGTTCGCCAGGCGGTCTATGCCCGAGGCGACGAAGCGGTCTCGGTGTTCGTCCAGGACGGCCTGGTCAGCTGGGATTCGCTGCCGGCCGGGAACCGGATCGAGATCGAGGGCCTCGCGGCCTGGCACGACGAGGCGCTGCAGACCACGCTGGTACAGACCTCGAGCGAGACGGTACTGATCATCGGCATGTCGAGCGCCGATGTGGCCGAGGTCCTGGCCACGATTCCCCGGCGGGACCCGACGGTGCTCGAGCGGCTGCAACGGACGATCAACTCGATCACCGGCCAGCTCGGCTACCCCGACGTCGGCTAGCCGGTCGGGCTTTCGCCGCCTCCAGGCCCGTTGCGATCGGGGCGGCGATCGGGGCGGCGGGACCCGGCTGCGGTCAGCGGGCCATGGCCGAAGAACGGCGGGCCTTGAGGATCCGGCGGCGTTGGCGCTCCGAGGTGCCACCCCACACCCCGTGATCGATCCGGTTGGCCAGCGCGTACTCGAGGCACGGCTCTTTCGATGGACAGTCGGCGCAGATCTTCTTGGCCACCTCCACCCCAACACCGTCGCTCGGGAAGAAGAGGCTCGGCGGGTGTTCGTTGCATCTGCCTTCGGCCATCCAACTACTTTCCATACCGACTAAGACGTCGCAATGGGCCATTTGGTTCCCAGATAGGTCAAATGAACCAAAAAAGACTTTCGATGCCGGGCCCGGCCCGTCGTGGCGGAGGCCGTCGAGCTGGCCGGTCGTGGCCAGATTCGCGGCTGGGGACGAGTAGAATCGCTGGCTATGACCTACATCGAGCCCGAAGAAGACCTCCCCCCGGTCGCCCACGTCACGCTGGTGTACAACGGGCCGGTCGCTCCCCACTGGGAGATGAGGGTCCGCTACGGGGACCAGAAGATGCTCGACGACTTCTGGACCCGGGTCCACGCCCGGCTGCTGTTGTTGCCGAAACACGATCCGCAATTCCGGCGGAACCGGGAGCGGGTGAACCGCGATGCCGAGCGGGAACTGATCATCTGCGATTGGGATCTCGGCGAGGACGATGCGGAGAGCACCTCGACGCCGAGTGCCATGGCCGCCCCCGCCGACCAACCGGCCCCGGTGACGGCCCCCGTCGAGGCTCCGCCCGAAGCGATCGCGGCCGAACCAACCGAGGTCGCCGAACCGACCGAGGCCGGCGAGGCCGGCGAACCGACCGGGGCGACCGACGTCCCCGAATCGGCCCCGGTGGCCCCGGCGTCCGACGAGCAGGCTCCAGAGGCCGGGGTGGCCGGCGAGCCGACGGAGGCCGCCGAGTCGGTCATCGAGAGCGCCGAACAGCCGGCCGGACAGAGCTAAGTGCCTCATTCGTCGAGTTCGCAGCTGCTGATCGGCGTCGACCTCGGCGGGACCAAGATCCTGGCCAGAGCGGTCGATCCGTCGACCGGCCGGGCATACGGCCGGGTCAAGAACGTCACCCCGGCCGGGCCCGCCGCAGTGCTGGACGCCTTGACCGACACCATCACCGAGGTCGAGGGATGGGCCGATGCGGCCGGTGTCGGTATCGGTGTCCCCGGTTTCGTCGACCGCCATGGCGTGGTGGCGAAGTGTCCGAACATCGCAGGCTGGGACGAACCGGTGGCGGTGGCCACCGAGCTGACCGAGCGGCTGGGAAAGCCGGTGGTGGTGGCAAACGATGTGAACTGCGGCGTCGTCGCCGAGCATCGGCTCGGGGCAGGGCGAGGCCAGACCAACCTGCTGGCGGTCTTCGTCGGCACCGGCGTCGGCGGCGGCCTGGTGATCGACAACGTGCTGGCGGTCGGCGATCGGGGCATGGTTGGAGAGATCGGCCACGTGACGGTGGTGCCGGGAGGCCGGCCGTGTGGTTGCGGCGGCGTCGGTCACCTGGAGGCCTATGCCGGTCGGGCCGGGATCGACCGGGAGGCGCGGCGCCGGGCCGAAGCCGGCGGCACCGAGCTGCTCGTCGAGTTGGCGGGCGGCGGTCCGATCAAGTCCCGCCACCTGGCGAGGGGAGTCGAGGACGGCGACCCGACCACCATCGAGCTCCTGGCAGAAGCGGCCGACGCCCTGGCCCTGGTGGTCGGCAACGCTGCGGTGCTGCTCGATCTGGCGCTGGTGGTGCTCGGCGGCGGCGTCGTCGACAAACTGGGTCAACCGTTCCTCGACCAGATCGCCGCCTCGGACCACTTCGGGGGCTTCGGCCCCGGCTTCGTCCGGTTGGTCGCCGCCGACCGGATCGACGATGCCGGTGCGATCGGTGCCGCAATCCTGGCCGCAGACCACCTGGTCGGGGTCTCGGCCTGAGCCGCAGCGGAGGGAGCCGCCTCGCGGGAACCGTTCGGGTTCCCGGCAGCGTCGGCCGTTGAATGGGGGTGGCCCCGGGGTCGATTCTGCCGCAGTTCCGAGGTTGCCCGGTCGCCAGCGGTGCGTCTGCCCTTTCCGGCCCGACTCGGGCTCGGCATCGGCGAGGGCCGGGTGCGGAGAACGCTCACCGGTGCATCGGCTCCGGCCGATGGGTTGGCGACGGGGTGAGCTCGATGAAATGCGACTAGGTTCTACGTGCAGGGACCAACAAGTGACCGATGGTCCTGGTCGACGAGGCGATCCGTCGCGAAAGTCGAGATGTGGATACCGGCAGTGGCGGAAGAGGGGAGTCATGGAGCGTTGACCGAGGCCGAAGACACCGAACAGCGGCGGTATCTCAACCGGGAGCTGTCCTGGCTGGACTTCAACTCCCGGGTGCTGGCTCAGGCCGAGGACCGACGGCTGCCGCTGCTGGAACGGCTGAAGTTCTGCGCCATCTACGCCTCGAACCTCGACGAGTTCTTCATGGTCCGCGTCGCCGGTCTCAAGGACCAGGTTGCCGGCGGTGTCACCAGCGTTCCGCCCGACGGGCTCAGCCCGCTGGCCCAACTGGCCGAGATCCGCAAAGAGGTCGACGCCCAGGCCGCTCGCCTGCAGCAGGTCGAGGCCAACGACATCCTCCCCGCCCTGGCCGAGGAGGGAGTCGAGCTGCTCGACTGGAACGAGCTCGGCGCCGCCGACCGCAAACGGGCAACCGGTGAATTCGAGGAGCGGATCTTCCCCATCCTCACCCCGCTCGCCCTCGACCCCGGCCACCCGTTTCCCTACATCTCGAGCCTCTCGCTCAACGTCGCGGTGCTGGTGGTCGACCCCGAGACCGGGCAGCACCGTTTCGCCAGGGTCAAGGTCCCACCGGCATTGCCCCGGTTCCTGGCCCTGCCCGACAGCCGTTTCGTGGCCGCCGAACAGGTCATCGAAGCCCATCTCCATGACCTGTTCACCGGCATGGAGGTGGTCGGTGGCTGGCCGTTCCGGATCACCCGCAACGCCGACCTGACCCTCGACGAGGATGCCGAGGATCTGTTGGAAGCCGTCGAGGTGGAGCTGCGCCGCCGCCGTTTCGGTCGGGCCATACGCCTCGAGGTCGACGACGACATGCCAGACGAGGTCCGCGAGCTGCTGCAGCGGGAGCTCGACCTCGACGAGGAGGACATCTTCTCCTACGTCGGTGGCCTCGACGCCTCGGCCTACTGGCAGTTCCAGAACCTCGACCGCGGCGACCTCAAGGGTTCGCTGACGCCCGGTACCGTCCCCCGGCGATTGAAGGACCTGGAGAGCAGTCGAGACCTGTTCTCCCGCATGGGACGAGGCGACATCCTGCTCCACCACCCCTACGAGTCGTTCGGCTCCTCGGTGACCGAGTTCGTTCGACTGGCGTCACGGGATCCGGACGTGCTGGCGCTGAAGATCACCCTCTACCGGACGTCTGGCGACAGCCCGATCATCGACGCACTGATCGATGCCGCCGAGGCCGGCAAGCAGGTGGCGGCCCTGGTGGAATTGAAGGCCCGGTTCGACGAGGAGGCCAATATCACCTGGGCCCGTCGGTTGGAGGACGCAGGCGTTCACGTCGTCTACGGACTGGTGGGACTGAAGATCCACGCCAAGACCGTGCTGGTCATTCGCAACGAGCAGGACGGCATCCGCCAGTACTGCCACGTCGGCACCGGGAACTACAACTCCAGGACGGCCAGGATCTACGAGGACATCGGCGTCCTGACCGCATCGCGGGCGGTCGGCGAAGACCTGACCCAACTCTTCAACTTCCTGACCGGCTACGGCCGCGACGTTTCCTACAAGCGGCTGTTGGTGGCGCCCGGCTCGCTCCGACGGGCTCTCGATGAGCTGATCGTGTCCGAGATCGAGGCGCCGGAAGGCACCGGCCGGATCATCTTCAAGATGAACAGCCTGGTCGACGCCAAGATCATCGATCGACTCTACGAAGCCAGCCAGGCCGGGGTCCGGATCGACCTGATCATCCGCGGCATCTGCTGCCTGATCCCCGGAGTTCCCGGCATGTCGGAAAACATCCGGGTCCGCAGCCTGGTCGGCAAGAATCTGGAGCACTCCAGGGTCTACTACTTCGCGAACGGTGGCTCGCTGGAGGGCGACGAGTCTGGCGACGACACCAGGGGCCTGGAGGCCTTCTACCTCGGCTCGGCCGACCTGATGCCGAGGAACCTCGACCGACGGGTCGAGGTGTTGCTCCGGGTCGACGATGACGAATCCAAGGAGCGGCTGCACGAGGTCCTGCGGGTCAACCTGGAGGACACCGCGCTGGCCTGGGAGCTCGAGGCCGACGGCACCTATCGCAGGGTCGGGGGGGACTACAACGCTCACGACGTCTTCGAGGAACTGGCGGCCGAACGAACCGAGGTTTCGGCCGAGGTCCCGACCGGACCGCCGACCGGTCCCGCCGTTCAGGCTCCGTCAGTTTCTGCCCCGGCGCCGGAGTAACTTCTGAAGGTGACCAGGAACGAAGAGATACGAGCCTCGGGCTGTGTGGTCTACCGCTGGACCGGCGACGGGCTCGAGGTGTTGGTGGCCCATCGGCCCCGCTATGACGACTGGGACTTTCCCAAGGGCAAGCTGGAGAAGGGCGAAACCGATCTGGAGTGCGCCCTGCGGGAGACCGAGGAGGAGACCGGTTTCACCGGCGTGGTCGGCCCGGAGTTGCCGTCGGATCGGTATCCGGTGGACAAGGGTGACAAGACGGTGCGGTGGTGGCTGCTGCAACAGACCGGTGGCCGGTTCGAGGCGAACGACGAGGTCGACGAGGTCCGGTGGCTGTCACCTGAGGCCGCAGCCGAGATCCTGTCCTACGAGCACGCCAAGAACCTGCTGGCCCACCTCCCCCGATAGCGGCAACGGCGTGGTGGGCGATGGCCGACCCTCGGCGCTGACCGGGCCCTCGATCTGGTGGGCGACCCCGGCCACCCCGGCTTCGTACTTCACCGAGGAGGAACTGGCTCGATCTCGGGCGTATCACACGCCCGCTGCGGCGGGTCGGCGTCGCATCGATCGCGGCCAAGATCGCCTTGTTGATCGTCGCCGCCGTCTGCCGCCCCCGACATGGCCCGCCGTTTCGGAGTCGACCCGGCGACGAGCGAGCTCGGGTGGCTCGACACCGTGACGTCTGGCCCGCTGGCCCTGGGGGCGGTGTTGACCGTGCTGGCTCTACGGTTGCCGTCGGTGGTGGCCGACGGCTGGTTCGAGTTCCGATTTCGCCGGGGCATCGACGGCTACCGGCCAGTGTCGTTGGCGTCGTATCTCTCCACGACGATGCTGCTGGCCGTCGGCTCGCTGGTGCTGGTGATCGGAGCAGCGGGGTCGTTCTACCGGCTGGCGGCGGTCATCGTCGATCGGCGGCTGCTCTACGCCCTACTGGTCGGGGTCCGTCGTCTCGACCGTCGGCGTTGCGGCCATTGTGGAGCGCTGGTTCCGGCGGTTGCCTGCCGGAGGGGAACAGCCTCTCGACCCCGAATCGGCCCCCGCCGTGGCATGGCGAGAGTTGGCCGACCGTCATGGTCTGGCCGATGTGCCGTACCTCACCGGGTCGGCCGGTGGGGGAGGAGTCGGCGCCGGTGGCGGCGGCGAGCGCGTTGACGGGGGCGAGGGGGGCGACGGTGCCGAGCGCAGTGAGACGGGCGAAGGGGGCGACGGTGACGGGCCATCGGATCGCAGCCTCGGCGGGGCACGAGGCGTGCCAAACGCCAGCGCCATGGGATTGGGCCCCAACCGGCGGGTGGTCGTGAGCGAGGCGCTGTTGGCCGAGGAGCCGACGACCCGGGACTTCGTGGTGGCCCACGAGTTGGCGCATCTGGCCCGCCACCATGTGGCGGTCAGGACCGGGACCACGATGCTCGCCGCGGTTGCGGTTGTGGCCGTCGTCGGCCTCGCCGCCGAATCGAAGCTGCCGTGGCGGTGGTTCGGCGCCGATCCATACCAGCCGGTCGGGCTCCCTGCAGCGGCCCTGATGGTCATGCTGGGTACCGGGCTGGTCGCTCCTGTCGAGCGTTGGCTGTCGAGGGCCCAGGAACGGTCGGCCGACAACGGCGCCGTCTCGATGGTTCGGCCGCCGCCGACGGCCGATGCGGCCGGGCTCCATCTGGCGACCACGGCCGATCTCGACCCGCCGTGGTGGGCCAGGCTCTACGGTGAACATCCGCCACCGGCCGAACGGCTCGAACTGCTGGCCCGGCACGGGGCCCGAGGCGTCCCGACCAGCATCGAGCCGAGCCCGCGAGGACGAGCACGCCGACGAGCTGAGCCTGCGTGTGCGGCGCCGTTGCGCAGAACCGCCGCGAGCAGGGCCTGCGAACCCGCTGTTCACCACTCGTTCACTTCGAGTTCATCTCAGCCAGGCTCGACGGTAACCTCGCCTTCCTAGCGTGGGCTCCGAAGCAGTCACCCGGCGCGGACGTCCGGGTTCCATTGAGGAGAGGTTCCCTTGAGAGCTACGAAACTGGCGAAGCTATTGGGTCTGTTCTTGGCCTTCACCCTGGTTGCGGCGGCCTGCGGCGACGACGATTCCGACGGCGGAACGACGGCCGGAGACGACACCGAAACCACCGAGTCGGCCGACAGCGGGGCCACCACGGACGACGGTGGCGATGAGGCCATGGCCGACGGCGAGGCTGCGGCCTGCGAGGCCGGAAACATCAACATCTCCGGCTCGTCGACCGTTGAGCCGGTCAGCCGCCGGGCTGCGGAGCTCTATGAGGACGTCTGTCCAGACACCATCATCACCGTCGACGGCCCGGGAACCGGGGACGGCTTCAAGTTGTTCTGCGACGGCGATACCGATGTCTCGGACGCATCGCGGACGATCAAGGACGAGGAAGCCGCGATCTGTGCCGAGAACGGCATCGAATACACCGAGCTGAAGGTGGCCTTCGATGGCATCGCGGTGATGACCGGCCCCTCGAACGACGCCGTCGAGTGCCTGGCCTTCGCCGACCTCTACGCGCTGCTGGGAGGCAACAGCGAAGGCTTCGACAACTGGAGCGACGCCGACGCCCTCGCAGCCGAGCTCGGCTCGACCGTCGCCCCCTATCCCGACGCACCGCTCGACATCAGCGCTCCCGGCACCGAATCCGGTACCTACGACAGCTTCATCGAGATCGTGCTCGAGGGCATTGCCGAAGAGCAGGGGGACGAACAGCTGATCCGTCAGGACTTCGCAGGCAACGCAGACGACAACGTCATCATCGAGGGCATCGCCGGTTCCGACACCAGCCTCGGCTGGGTCGGGTTCGCCTTCGCCGAGGAGAACGCCGATCGGGTCAAGGAGATCGCCATCAGCGAGGAGCCGGGCGGCGACTGCATACTGCCGACCGCCGAGACCATCGCCGACGGAAGCTACCCGGTCAGCCGTGGCCTCTACATCTACGTGAACAACGCCAAGGTGGCCGAGAACCCGGCGCTCGCCGGCTACATCGACTTCTACCTCGGCGACGGCTACACCGAGTCGGTCACCCAGGCCTTCGGCGACACCGGCTACGTCGAGCTGCCCGACGATCAGCTCGGCGCCAGCCGAGACGCCTGGGCCGGGGTCAAGTAGACCGGCGACCGTGACAACCCCACCCGGTCTTTCGACTCCTTTTCCCCGGTATTGCAGAATGGCCGGGTGGGCCTTGGCCCAGCCGAGCAGAACGAAGATCGCAACACCCTGACTGGAGCGGACGAGGGTTCATGACAACAGCGCTGCGACCGGACGGGGTACCTCCCGAAGAGCTGCTGAGCGGCAACCGGCGACGCCAGGCCCGGGAGTCGTTCGTACGACGGGCCGTCGGTGGGGCGGCCATCACCTCGATCCTGATCACCGTCGGGATCGTCGGCTCGCTCGTCTACCGGGCCGCCCAGTTCGTGTACCACCTCGTCCGGCCCAACGAGGCCGATCTGGCGGCGGCCGGCGATGCCCCCATCGGCTTCGGAGCGCTCTGGTCGGACCAGTGGGCCCCCCGCTTCTTCGAATTCGACATCAAGACCCTGCTCGTCGGCAGCCTGGTGGTGACCGTGGTGGCCATGGCGGTGGCCACACCGTTGGGCCTCGGTGCCGCCGTCTACCTGTCGGAGTACGCCAATCCTCGGGTTCGCAAGATACTCAAGCCGGTTCTCGAGGTGCTGGCCGGCGTCCCGTCCGTGGTTCTCGGATTCTTCGCCCTGCGGTGGATCTCGCCGAACCTGGTGCAGAGGATCTTCGACGCCGAGGGCCAGAGCCTGCTGGCCGCAGGGCTCGGGGTCGGGCTGTTGACCATCCCGCTGGTGGCGTCGATCTCCGAGGACGCCATGCGGTCGGTACCCAATTCGCTGCGTGAGGCATCGGCCGGCCTCGGGGCCAGGCCGAAGACCACCACCCTGGCGGTGGTCCTGCCCGCCGCGGTGTCCGGTCTGGTTGCCGCCTTCATCGTCGCCACCTCCCGGGCCATCGGCGAGACGATGGTGGTGTTCCTCGCCGCCGGTGCTTCTGGCAACTCGGCCCAGTTCACCTTCAATCCGCTGGAACGGGGCTCGACCATGACCGCGGCCATGGCCAGCCAGGCCTCCGGAACCGACGGCACCATCTCCGAGCTGTCGTTCAATTCGCTGTTCTTCGTCGGCTTCGTGCTGTTCGTCATCACGCTGGTGCTGAACCTCATCGCCGATCGCTACGTCCGCAGAGTCCGACAGGCCTACTGATGGTTCATCTCCGACACGGTGTCTCGAACCGAGGTGGTCTCCTGATGGCGGTCATCGAACCGATTCTCAACAAGAAGACGGCCCGGCGAGTCGAGGCCCAGATCCAATCCGGCGGGGTCAACCTGTCCAATGCGATCTTCAAGTGGTCGCTGCTGGCCGCCCTGCTGTTCTCGCTGCTGGTGCTCAGCGTGCTGATATGGGACGTCGTCACCGATTCCTGGCCGGTCCTCACCGGCCGCCTCGATGTCTTCCTGGCAAACCCGACCAGGACCGCGGCCGACGAATCCGGGGTGTTCCAGGGTCTTCGGGGCACGTTCTGGATCGGGATCTTCGTGATCTTGCTCACCTTCCCGATTGGTATCGCCGCCGCCATCTACCTCGAGGAGTACGCCGCGGACACCCGCCTGACCCGGCTGATAAACGTCAACATCCGCAACCTGGCAGGGGTGCCATCGGTGGTGTACGGCATCCTCGGCTTCACCATCTTCGTCAGCCTGCTCAACGGTGTGTTCGGCGACTCCGAGGTCTCCCGGGGCAATACCACAACCGCCGGCGGGTTGACGCTGGCCATCCTGGCGCTGCCGGTGGTGATCATCACCTCGGCGGAGGCGATCCGGGCCGTACCGGACAGCCTTCGGGAGGCGGCCTACGGGGTCGGGGCCACGAAATGGGAGGTCATCAAGTCCCACATCCTGCCCTATGCCGCCCCGGGTATTCTGACCGGCACGCTACTATCGCTGGCCCGGGCGTTGGGTGAGGCGGCGCCGCTGATACTGGTCGGTGCGGTCCAGGGCCGGCTCGGTCCCAGAACCGGCTTCTTCGAGCTGGATCAGCTCGGCGAGAAGTTCACCGCCATGCCGATCGTCATCACCGACTTCGCAAAGCAGCCCGGCTCGGACTGGCAGCCGGTCACCGCCGCCGCCATCGTGGTTCTCCTCCTGGTCGTGTTGAGTTTCAATGCGGCGGCGGTGCTGCTGCGCAATAGATTCGAGGGCAAGCGTGAAGGTTAGGAAAGAGCAGATGACCACCGACTCCGAAGCAACCGGCCCCGTGCTCGAAACCGATGGCATCTCCGCGGTTGCCGGAACCGAGCCTCGGGGTGACATCCCGCCCGGCGAGGCCGAGCAGGCGCCAGACATGGTGATGGAGCTGCGGGACGTTTCGGTCTACTACGGCGATTTCCAGGCTGTTCGCAACGTCGACATGCCCATCTACCTGCGCCACATCACCGCCCTGATCGGCCCGTCGGGCTGTGGCAAGTCGACGGTGCTGCGGAGTCTGAATCGGATGAACGATCTGATTGCCGGCGCACGGGTGGAAGGCCTGATCACCTACCTCGGCATCGATCTCTACGGGCCGAAGGTCGATCCGGTTGAGGTCCGTCGCCGGATCGGGATGGTGTTCCAGAAGCCGAATCCCTTCCCGAAGTCGATCGCCGACAACGTGACCTACGGCCCCAGAATCGCCGGCATACCGAAGAAGGAGTGGCCGGAGTTGCTGGAAACGTCGCTTCGAGCCGCCGCCATCTGGGATGAGGTGAAGGACCGGCTCGACCACTCGGCCCTCGGCCTCTCCGGCGGCCAGCAACAGCGGCTCTGTATCGCCAGGGCCATCGCCACCAAGCCCGACGTGCTGTTGATGGACGAGCCGTGCTCGGCCCTCGACCCGATCGCCACCGGCCGCATCGAGGACCTGATGCAGGAGCTCAAGGACGACTACTCCATCGTCATCGTGACCCACAACATGCAGCAGGCGGCCAGGGTCAGCGATCGGTGCGGCTTCTTCACCACCGAACTGGATTCGGAGAGCGACCGTCGGACCGGCCAGCTCATCGAGTTCAATGAGACCGAGCGGATCTTCTCCAATCCCGAAGACGAGCGAACCGAGAACTACGTCACCGGCCGCTTCGGGTAGCCCCGGCGGTCTTGGAAGCAAAGACGCACACGACCCGCCGGATCGATCCGGCCGGACCCGCAGCGTCGACATGGTCAGACCTGGCTCGATGCCGAGTCCTGCCGGAAAGAATGGTCCCATGTCCTCCCACCAACCGGAACAACCGATACCGGAACCGAAACCGGAGACCACGCAGCGGCTGGCCTATCACCGCGAGCTCGAGGAGTTGGCCGCCGGTGTGCTCCGGCTTGGCGCCATGGCCTGCGAGACGATTCCCCGCGGCACCGAGGTGTTGCTCGGCGGCGACCTGGCAGACGCCCAGACGGTCATCGACGGCGACGACGAGATCGACGCCCTGACCGTCGAGCTCGAAGAGAAGTGCTACTCGATCATCGCCCTGCAGGCACCGATGGCCGGCGAGCTGCGGCGACTCATCGCCATCTCGAAACTGGTGGCCGAGATCGAGCGCTCGGCCGACCTGATGGTCAACATCTGCAAGGCCAGCCGCAGGATGTACGGGGCCGAGCTGACACCTCGAATCCGGGGTGTGTTGTCGTCGATGAGCAAGGAGGCGAACAAGCTGCTCAGGCTGTCGCTCGACGCCTTCGCCGACGAGAACGTCTCCCTGGCGGCCGCACTGGGTGACATCGACGACAAGCTCGACCAGCTCAACCGGGACATCGTGGAGGAGATCTTCGAGGCCCATGCTGCGGAATCGATCGATCTGGCGGCTGCGGTCCAGCTGGCGTTGATCGCCCGGTACTTCGAGCGGATCGGCGACCATGCGGTCAACATCGGCGAACGGGTCACCTACATGGTGACCGGCTGGCTCCCCGAGCACGACGGCATGTTGCGGGTCCGGAACCGGGCCGACACCAAGGATCCCCAACCCGTCGTCTCCGACGACCCGTCGTCGTGACGACCTGCCGCTGATGCTCGTCGCCGCCATCGTGGTCGGCGTTGCCGTCGCTGCCGCCGCCGCCATCGGCTACCGCTTGGGGACCGCTCGTATCGGAACGACCGTGGTGCGAGCCTCGATCCCTCAGCAACACGACCCGCAACCCGAGGGTGGGGCCGGAACCCACGCCGACGGACTGTCCCGCCAGGACATCGAGCGGGCCCTGGCCGACCTGCGCCTCGGGGTGGTTGTCGTCACCGCCAAGGGCGAGGTGGACTATCGAAACAATCAGGCCCTGCGCTACGCCACCGGCCGTCACGGAGACGCCCTGGTCGAGGCTGCGCTGCAACGGGTGATCGACGGGGCCCTGGTCGGGCTGTCGTTGGAGGAGAGCGTGGAGGTCTACGGGCCGCCCGCCCGCTCCCTGCTCGTCCAGGCGTCGCCGACCTTCGATCAGGGGTCGATCAGTGGTGCGGTGGGGGTGATCGACGACGTCTCCGAGGTCCGCCACATCGATCGGGTCCGCAGCGACTTCGTGGCAAACGTGAGCCACGAGCTGCGGACTCCGGTCGGCGCCATCAGTGTGCTGGCCGAAACGATCGCCGAAGCCGAGGAGCCGGAGGTGATCGCGAGACTGGCCGACCGCATGCAGCGGGAGGCGAGCCGATTGGGGGCCACCATCGACGATCTGCTGGCGCTGTCCCGATTGGAGTCGGGGCCGGTCGCGGAACCGGAGACCATCGACCTGGTGTCGGTGGCGACCATGGCCATCGAGCGAACGACCGAGGTCGCCCAGCAACAGGGGGTGACAATCGAACTCGAAAGCCAAGGAGGGAGATCGGTGCTGATCGACGGTGATCAGGGCCAGCTGGTGGCGGCGGTCGCCAACCTGATCGACAACGCCGTGAAGTACTCCGATTCCGGGCAGACCGTCACCGTCGAGGTCGGGGTAGAAACCGATGGAGGAGCCGCAGACGATTCCGAAACCGGCGGAAACGAGCCCGGCGAGACCACCTCGCAGTCCGCCGTCGCCGAACTGACGGTTGTCGACGCCGGGATCGGTATCCCGGAACGGGACCTGGACAGGATCTTCGAGCGGTTCTATCGGGTCGACTCGGCCCGCCGGCGGGGCACCGGGGGCACCGGCCTCGGGCTCTCGATCGTTCGTCATGCGCTGATCAATCACGGTGGCACGATCCGAGTGGCCTCCACCGAGGGCCAGGGCTCGACCTTCACCATCCAGCTGCCGCTGTCGGCGGCCCATCAGCGGATAGCGGGCGAGCATCCGGCCCGGTATGGTCCCGTCGAGGAGACATAGCACATGGACGATCTGACCGTTCTGGTGGTGGAGGACGAAGAGGCCTTCATCGACGCCCTCACGATCGGGCTGCCCCGGGAGGGTTTCAAGATCGAGGTGGCCCGGGACGGCGCCGAGGCGCTCGCCATGTTCGACGCCGTGGCCCCCGACCTGGTGCTGCTGGACATGATGCTGCCCCGGGTATCGGGCCTCGATGTCTGCCGCGAGCTCCGGGCCCGCTCCGACGTGCCGATCATCATGGTCACCGCCCGTTCGGCCGAAGTCGACACGGTGGTGGCGTTGGAGATCGGAGCAGACGACTACGTGACGAAGCCATACCGGATCCGGGAGCTGGTGGCCAGGATGCGGGCCGTCACCCGGCGGCTGAAGGTGGGCGAGGGCTCCGACCACAACGGCGGCCGGCAGGACGCAGTGGCCGCCTCATCGTCGGATCATGGGGGCGGCGGCGTGGACGAGGAGGCCACGGTGGCGGTCGGTGACGTCTGGATCGACCCCGTGCGGCATGAGGTCGGGGTCCGGGGAGACACCGTGGATCTCCCGCTGAAGGAATTCAGCCTGCTCCACTACCTGATGGCGAATGCCGGGCGGGTCCTGACGAGGGAGATGCTGATCCATCGGGTCTGGGGGTCGGACTACGTCGGCGACACCAAGACCCTCGACGTCCACATCAAGCGGCTCCGGTCCAAGATCGAGCCAGACCCGTCTGAGCCGGCCAACATCGTCACCATCCGCGGCCTCGGGTACAAATACCAGTCCGACGAAGCCTGATTTCGCGCCGTCACCGTGTCCGGGGTAGGCCCTGGGCCCTAACATCGGTTGTAGTGAATCGCCCCATGCAGCCCCGGACCGGGCCAGGCGCCTTCAGGGCGTCTCGTCGCGATCAGGGGGCGGAGGCATTCGCCGTTTCCCCATTCAACCGGCTGGCCAGGACCCACGCCCTCTCGGTGGCGGGCGACACGCTGCTGGCCATCGCCCTGGCCGACTCGCTGTTCTTCGACGTCGACCCCAACGATGCCCGCTGGAAGGTCGGCGCCTACCTGCTGTTGACCATCGCCCCCTTCGCCATCGTGGCCCCGTTCCTCGGCCCGGTGATGGATCGCATCAGCGGCGGGCACCGCTACATGATCATCGGCACCGCAGTGGCCAGAGCCATGCTGATGGCGGCGCTGGTGGTCTACGTCCAGGACTGGCCGCTGTTCCCCCTGGCCTTCGCCATGCTCGTCATGGGCAAGACCTACGCCGTCGCCAAGAGCGCGGTGGTGCCGACCACGGTGGACAGCGAAGAGGCCCTCGTCAGATGCAATTCCCGGCTGTCGATCCTGTCGGCCCTGTCCGGTGCCGCGGCCGGTGTGCCCGGCGTGCTGTTGCTCCGCCTGGGGGGCGCACCGTGGGTGTTGGGACTCGGCGTCGCGGCGTTCCTGGTGGCGGCGGTGCTGGGGTTCAGGATCCCGGCCACCAGGGTGGCGGCCGAGCGGGCCGAGGAGGCGGAACGGGCCGAGCTCAAGGGACCCGGCATCCTCGTGGCCTCCAGCGCCATGGGATACCTGCGGGGGGCCGTCGGCTTCATCACGATGTTGCTGGCCTTCGATCTGCGGGGCGGCATCGACCCCGGCCCCACCAGCGCCGGGGTCGAGATCGGTCACCGGGTTCGCCAATCGCTGGGACTGGAACGGTTGGACCTGACCTCCGGCGGTGCGCCACCGTGGCACTTCGGCGTCGCCCTCATCGGCGTCGGCCTCGGTGGCCTGATCGGTTCGGCCTCGGTGCCGAAGCTGCGAGCCCGGCTCAAGGAGGAACGGATCCTGGCCTACGCGCTGCTGGGCCTGACCACCCTTGCCGTGCTGGCCGCCATCTCGACCGGGTTGGCCGGAGCGTTCATCATGAGCTTCGGCATCGCCCTCGCCGCCCAGGGCGGCAAGCAGGCGTTCGACGCCATCGTCCAGCGGGACGCCCCCAGAGCCAATCTCGGTCGGACCTTCAGCCGCTACGAGAGCCGATTCCAGTTGGTGTGGGTTCTGGGAGCACTGCTGCCGGTGGTGATCCCTCTCCCGGCCAGAGTCGGCTACTTCCTGGTCGCCGGCTCGGCCGCCTTCGTCGCCGCAACCTACTGGTTCGGCAGGACCCCGAACCCGGCAGCCATCGTTTCCGACGGGGTCCTCAACGACGGTCTCGATCGGTTGGCCAACATGGCCCCGACGTCGATCAGCCGGCGGCTGCCCAGTCGGGTCTCGGGCCGGCGAAACGCCACGGCCGGGTTCGAGGACGCCACACCGCCCGACGACGGTACCGATCACCGGCCACGTCGGGATCGAACAACCCTGCTCCCGGTCAACAGATCCCCCAGAGCCCGAGACGAGACCACGCCGATGCTCGACGAGGACGTGTTCGGCTCCCGAGGCCGCAGCGGATCGACGCCATTCGATCCCGACGCCACCGTCATCTTTCCCGGCGCCCCGGAGCCGCCGGCGGGGTCGGGTGATCGAGGCCCGGACGGTGGCATCAGGCGGCCACCGGCCGAGCCGGACTCCTGGCCCAGCCGTCGGCCGTAGCGAGGAGCAACGCCACCGCCGCCACGGCGGCGCTGGTTCCGGTGGTGAGCCGGTTGGCACCGAAGAAGTCCCGTCCGGAGCTGAAGAAGTCGAACAGCGCGGCCGAAGCCGAGACGCCGAGGACGATGCCTGCGGTCCGAGACAGCAGCGAAACGCCACCGGCGATGCCCTGCTCGTTGCGAGGCAAGGCCGCCATCACCATCGCCATGTTCGGCACCCCGAACAGTCCCAGACCGGCCCCGATGACCGCCAACGCCGCCGCCACCGTCAACAAGCCGGTGGAGGCCGAGACCGAGGCCAGCCACGCCAGACCAACGGTTTCCAGCGTCAAGCCGGCCACGATCGGAACCCGATGGCCGAAGCGATCGGTCCACCGGCCGGCTGCGACCGCGGCGAGACCCATGGTGAGAGGTGAGGCCGCCAGCACCAACCCGCCGACCACCGGCGGATGGCCGAGCTCGGTGACCAGCAGCGCCGGGACGAGAAGCCAGGCCACGAACATCGCCCCGTTGGCCAACACGCTCAGCAGGTTGGCAACCGCGAAGTGGCGGTCGGTCAGCAACGCCGGTCTGATGATCGGTGCGGGATGGTTCCTCGATCTGGCGATGTAGACCACCCCGACCGCACCGGTCACCACGATGCACCCCCACAGCACCGGCGACGACGGCCCGAAACGCCGCCCCGAGTTCAGGGCCAGCAGACCGGTGGTCAGCCCGAGGGTCACCAGCGCCGCCCCCGCCACATCGGAGGTGGCCCGGGTCGGTTGCGGGCTGGGCTCGATCGACCGGGCCAACCACAGCAGCGCCAGGCACAGCGGCACCCGGAACCAGAACACCGCAGGCCAACCCCACAACACCACCAACGGTCCACCGACCAAGGGCCCCATGGCGGCTCCGACGCCGGTGGCGGTCTGGAACACCCCGACCCCCCGGCCCCGTGCCCCCTCGCCGCTGGCCAGGGCGGCCATGGCCGGAGCGGCGGCCATCACCATGGCGGTGGCGACCCCCTGCCCGACTCTGGCCGCCAGGAACCAGGCGAAGTTCGTCGCCAGGGCGCAGCCGGCGAGGGCAACCATCGACGACGCCGCCCCGATGCTCAGCACCTTGCGGTGACCGATGGTGTCTCCCCATTGCCCGGCGGCCAACAGTAGTCCGCCGTAGGGCAGCACGAAGCTCACGACGACCCATTGCAGATCACCGATGGTGATGCCAAGCCCGTCGACCAGGTCGGGGAAGGCCACGTTGAGGGCGGTGTCGAGCGAACCGAAGCCACCCGCCGCTGCGGCCAGCAGCAGGCGCCGATCGAAGCGACCGCCGGCGGTGCTCAGGGGCTCGTCCATGATCGGCTGAGCTCGGCGGTTGTTCGGACCCTACAGATCGTCGAGTCCGGACAGATCGTCCGGCACGTCGAGCCCGGCACCGCTATCGTCGTCACCGCCGTCGAGGCCGATTCTGGCCAGCCACAATCCCGGCGCATCGACCTCGGCCGCCGTCGGCATGTCGAGCTCATCGGCCCACAACCTGATAAGGCCCTCGTCGCCCGCCCGCTCGACGATTCCGGCAACGAAATCGTCGCCCCGTGACAGCGTGGCCTGGTCGATCTCCAGACCCAGCAGCCGTTCCATGAACCGGTCGGCCGGTGCGACGTCGATCCACCGTTGTCGGAACCGCTCCCGGATCAGCTCGTTGCTGAGGACCAGACCGCGGCTGATCTCGGTGACGGTGTGATCGACGAAACCCAGCACCGCGGCAACCAGGGCATCGAGCTGGGGAATGAGCAGATCGTGGGCCGGAGACCGAAGCAGGGAGAAGATCACATCGGGGTCGCTCAGGGTCTCCGACAGCTCCTGGATCTGGTTGAGGTCGGTGATCGAGCCGAACCGTTCCTGTATCAGCTCGGTGTTGGGCCGGAAAGCGGAGGCGAAGTCGAGCAGCAGGCTTTCGAGGCGGGACTTGACGTGGGGGATGGAGAGCACGGCGTGGGCGGTCAGCTCGTGGATGAGCACCCACAGCCGGAGCTCATCTGGGGGAACGTCCCACTCCGCAGCTGAAGAATCGATCGTCGTCGGGATCACCAGCACCTCGTCCGCCGGCCGGGGGATCGGGAGATCGTATTGCCCGAGGGCCCGCTGGCCGAGGTGGCCCAGCATCGATCCTGCGCTGGTGGAGACCAGCATCGGCCCAAGGGCGGTGAACATCTGCCCCATCATCTGGGCGGTGATGTTGGCGATGTCGACCTCGGCCGGATCGTCGTCGGCCGGCATCAGCGATTGCGATTCGGCCGCCAGCCCCGCCGAGAGGGCCTCGCCGAACCGCTCGAAGAACGGCCGGTATGCGTCGAGGCTGTTGCGGGTCCAGATCGATTTGGTCACCGGAACCACCTTGGTGCCCGGAGGGAGGTTGAGGCCGACGGCCTGATCGACGTTCAGCTCGGCGACCCGGGCCAATTCCTCGATCCTGATCCGGTCCACCGGGTCCAGGTTCGGCTCGGCGCCGCCTCCCGAGGCGATGGATGTCGCCATCTCGGCCGCCGCTTTCCACGGGTCGGCCCCACTCAGCCCACCGAGCAGGCTGTTGAGATCGAAAAACGGAAACTCCCCACCGGGTGGATTGCTACTGCTCACAAGGGCATCGTAGAGCAGTGGTATCGATTGCGGTCACCGGCGCCTCGGGAGCGGTCGGCAAGAGGGTCGTCTCGTTGCTGGTCGCGCAGTCGGAAACCGACCGCATCGTGGCCATCGATCGGCGAAGGCCAGCCCAGGACGATGAGGCGGTCGAGAGCCATCAGCTCGACCTGATGATCGACGATCTCGGCCCGGCCATCACCGGTTGCGATTCGGTCATCCATCTCGCTGAGGACCCGACCCGGAGGGCGGACGCGTCGGCGGCGCTGGCAACGCTCGATCGGGTCCTGGATGCGGCCGAGGACGCCGGTTGCGGCCACCTGGTGCTGCTGTCCTCGGCGCTGGTGTACGGGGCCTATCCCGACAACCCGGTCCCCCTGACCGAGAACCATCCCATCCGTCCGATCCCGGCGCTGGCCCACGCCACGATCAAGGCCGCCTTGGAGGCTCGGGTCGAGGCGTGGCGGGTGGAGTCGGGGGCCAAGGTCGCGGTGCTGCGGCCGACGGCGACGCTGTCGGAGGGAGACTCGAGCTGGATCGGTGCGGCCCTGCGGGCCGCCACCGCGGTCCGCTCCGAGCAGGTCGATCCGCCGGTGCAATTCCTCCACCACGACGACCTCGCGGCGGCGCTGGTCCTGGCCGCCCATCGTCAACTGGACTCGGTGTACAACGTCGCCCCCGACGGCTGGATCGGGGCCGAGCTGTTCCGTGCTCTACGGGGCGAGGCCGACGTCCGGCTTCCGGAACGGCTGTTGGAGTGGCGGCTGCGGGCGGCGAAGAGCCTGGCCGATCGGAACCTGCTCGACGGCCTCGAACCGTACGTCAGCTGGCCGTGGGTGGTATCGAACGACAAGCTCCGGTCGCAGGGTTGGGCGCCGGCGTTCTCCAACGAGGCGGCGTTCGTCGCCGGTACCCCGCCACCGCTGCTGTCATCGATCAATCCCCAACGTCGTCAGGAACTGGCATTGGGTGTGGCCGGTGCCGCCGGTGCGCTGGCCCTGGGGGGCGCACTCTGGGTGTTGCGACGGACCCTGCGGTGAACCGGGCCGGCCCTGGCGGTGGCTCTACGCGAGACCGGGTCTGCAGCTCCGACCCACGACCTGGTCTGCAGCTCCCACTCAGCCTGGTGCGGTGACGACCTCGACCTCGATCTGTTGGCGACCTTGGCCGGGGCGTCGGAACGAAAGGCTCAACGCCTCCCCGACGCCGGCCTCCCTGACCAGATAGGTGAGGTGATCGGTGCCCTGCAGCCGCTCGCCGTCGACCGCCGTCAGGTAGTCGCCGGGGCGGATCAGGTCCAGCGCCGGGCTGTCCTCGTCCACCGCTTCGACCCGGAGACCGATGGCGGTCATCCGACCCTCGATGCCGAGCCAGGCCTGACTCCCGGTTCCCCACGTCACCAGGGACTCCGCGACTTCGGTGGCCCGCTCGATGGGCAGCGCCGCCACCAGCGGATTGCTGCTGCCGAGGATAAGGCCGATGACCCGACCGGCTTCGTCTCGCAGGGGCGCTCCGGCCATCCCGATCGACCGTTTGATCCCGGTCAGGATCGGCTCGTAGACGATGTGGTCCGACAGGGTGGCGGTCGGGAGCGTGGTCGAGATCACCACCCCGGCCCGAGGGTCGGGATGGTCCTGGGGGTCGTCCGGTCCGTGGTTCGGCCCCGGCGTCTGGCGCACCGGGGGCTCGCCCAGTTCCGGGGGCACGACGCCAACCGGTTCGGGCTCGATCCGGCCGTCGCCACATCCCGGCTCGGGGGCCGGGGTGGCGGCGGGGTTCGTCTCGAGGTCTTCTTCCGGGGTCGCCGTCTGGTCCGGCTTCGATGTCCCGGTCTCGGTCTCGGTGTCGGCGCCACCGCGTTCCTCGACCGGTGCTCCGTCGGCATCCTCCGGCCCTGCGGGCACCGTCGGCCGCACCGATCGAGCGCCGTCCTCACCCTGTCGGTGGTCGTCGGTCTTTGTGCGGCCGGTACCGTCGGCCTGCCCGGTGGAACCGGTTTCGGGATCCGGTTCGTTCGGCAGTACCTCCGTCGCCGCGGCCGGTGGAAGCCCGGTCGGTCCGCTTCGAAGCTCGACACCATCGATCGGCCCGCCGTCCCCGGTGTCGTTGCCGCCGCCGGCGGCCTCGTCGATCGCCCGGGCCGCCGGTTCGTCCCGATCCGGCATCGCCCGACGGGGCGTGGGAGGGGTGACCTCCGAGTCGCAGTACCCGACGAAGGCGTCGATTCCGTTCTCCACCGGACCCCCCGCGGTCGAGATCGCAGGCAGATCGAGCTGGATCGTGTCGTTGTACAGGCCCACGACCGCCACATCGCTGTGCATGTCTGCCTGCTCGACGTTGGCTCGGTACCAGCGGCCGCCGACGCGCAGGAAGAACGTGGCGTGGCCCTTCAAGGCACTGGCACTGGTGATCAGGTGTTGATCGATGGCCACCAGCGACGCCAGCCGTTCACTGCCCAGGTGGGCCCGGGTGAAGATGGCCGGGCCAACCGGCTCCGACGCCGCTGCGGTCGACCACCGCTGCTTCTCTCGGGCCTCGGAGCCTATGGTGGGGTTCGGATCATTGGTCGTCGGCGTCGCTGATTCCCCGGAGTGGTCGCCGCCATCAGCGTCATCATCGGCAGTGCCGTCCCGATCGGTTTCCGAAGACGGTGCGTCCGCACCGTCGATTCCGGCCGATGCCGAGTCGGCGCCGTCATCGAAGGGCTGCCAGGCGGAGCCGCCGACGTCCGGGCCGATGGTGGCCGCGGCCGACGGCGAGGTCGAACCGATGGCGTCGGGGCGGGCGCCCGGAGCTCCGGCGTCGACCTCTTCGCCGGCCGGGCTGCCCATCAGGTAGAGGCCGAGCACCCCGAACGCGGCAACGGCGATCGAGCCGCCGACCATGGTGATGGGCCACAGGATCGAACCGGCGCCGCTCATGCGACGCCGGGGACCACGGGCCAGGTCGGCGCCAACGGGCCCCACTGCGGCCATGGCGTTCTCCGCTGCCAGCTCCGACGGGTGCCGCCAGTGACGAGCGGATGGGTCGGGAACGGGACCCGGATCCGGGTCTTCGTCCCCATCGTCGTCTGGCCACACGCCGTAAGATTACAAGCTGTTCACTCTTGGTTGGTCGCGCCACCGGCGCGTGCAGGCTTTTCCCCATCGGCTCCGACCGGCCCCTACGATGATCTGGTGGCAAAGAAACCGTCCGCTCCGCAGCGATCTCTCGAGCCCCCGGCCGATGGGCCGGACTGGACCGGTCTGTCCGATCAGCCGTTGCCGGCGGTGGCGGCCGCCGAGTGGGTGGTCCTGCCATCGTGCGGAGGCGTCGTGGTCTTCACCGGTACGGCCAGGGACCACTCGGTCGGGCGTGACGGCGTCACCCGGCTCGAATACGAGGCATACGAGGAGCAGGTCGTGCCCCGTCTGGACGAGATCGCCGCCGCCGCCCGCCGCCACTGGCCCGATCTCGGTCGGATCGTCCTGCTCCACCGCATCGGTGAGGTGCCCTTGACCGAGGCCGCGGTCGTCGTTGCGGTCTCGGCCCCGCATCGGGCCGCCGCCTTCGATGCCGCTCGGTTCGGGATCGACACCCTGAAGGAAACCGTGCCGATCTGGAAGCGGGAGGACTGGTCTGAAGGTACGAGCTGGGGTCGGGAGGCGCAGCACATCGTCGAGGTCGACCACGGCGCCGCCCCGGACGGTCCGGAGGCCGACGGTGGCGAGTTGGCCGGTGGCGAGACCGCTGCCGGCGCCGCTCCCGATGGTCCGTGACCTGGCGATCGATCTCGGCACGACGTCGATCTCGATCCTGGCCCGGAACCAGGGCATCATCCTGTCCGAGCCTTCCGCCGTGGCCCGGGTGGTCGACACCGGTGAGGTGGTGGCGGTCGGCTCGGAGGCAGCGAGGATGATGGGGCGGACCCCGGAGGGACTGGAGGCCCTGCGCCCCCTTCGCGGTGGCGCCATCACGGACTTCGAGTCCGCCGAGGGCATGATTCGAGGTTTCCTCCATCGGGTCGGTGTCCGCCGGTTGCACCGGCCTCGCATCGTGGTCTGCGTGCCATCGTTCATCACCGCCGTCGAGCAGCGGGCGGTCCGTGAAGCCGTCCATCGGGCCGGCGCGACCGAGGTCCAGCTGCTCGGGTACACGATGGCCGGCGCTCTCGGTTGTCGACTGCCGCTCGACCAACCCCGGGGGTCGATGGTGGTCGACCTGGGCGGAGGGACCACCGAGGCCGCCGTGCTCTCGTTGGGCGGTGTTGTGGCGCTGGAGTACCGCAGGTTCGGTGGGCTCGACCTCGACGTTGACATCCGGGATCACCTCCGTCGACATCACGGGGTCGACATCAGCCTCGATGCCGCCGAGCGCCTCAAGGTCGCCCTCGGTTCTGCGGCGTCGCCGAGCCATCCCGTCGACGACGACCCGACCGCCACCGTGCGAGGTCGAGGTTTGCGAACCGGCACGGTCGAGGAGGTCTCGGTCACCGCGACCGAGGTGGCCGACGCCATCCACGATCGGGTGATGGCCATCGTCGATGCGGTGGTGGCGGGCGTCGGCTGGACCCCGCCGGAGATCGCAAACGATCTGATCGAGGGCGGGGTCCAGCTCGTCGGTGGGGGAGCGCTGCTGGCCGGCATGGCCGAGTGCATCGCCGCCAACACCAAGCTGCCGGTCGTCGTTGCCGACGAACCACAGCAGGTCACGGTGCTCGGCGCCGGTCGCTGCCTCGGCGTGTTCGGTCGCCTCGACGGCTTGTTCCTCACCGACGACGCAGGCAGTCTACGCTGAACGGGTCGGGCCGTTGGTTCGGCGAAGGTCAGGCCAGCAGGTCCTCGGCGGCCTGACGCACCTGCCAGTCGCGATCCTCGAGCGCCCGCTGGAGCGCCTGGTCGACCTCCGGCCCGTCGAAGGGGGCCAAGGCCAGGACCGCTCGTCGGCGGACCGTTGCCACGTCGTTGGTGGCGGCCAGCACATGGGCCAGGCCATCTCCAAGTGCGCCGAGGGCGGCAACCGCCGACTCGCGACACAGAGGATCGTCGTGGTCGGTCGCCTGGTGACCGAGGGCGACGACCGCCCTCGATCTGACCGCGTCGTCGAGGTCGAGCTCGCCGAGGGCGAAGGCTGCGACCTCAGCGAGCTCCGGATCGTCCAGTGCGGCGATCAAGCGATCGCCGACGGCGGCCCCGTGCCGGGACCGGGCCGCCAGTTCCACCGCCCGATATCGAACCTCGACCGCCGGATCGGCCAAGGCCGTCACCAGGTGGTCGATGGTCAGGGCGTCGAGGCGATGGGCCGCGCCGAGCGCCACGACCCGCACCTCCGCCGCGGGGTCGCAGAGGGCGGCCAGCACGGTCGGAACGTCCCCTGCGTGTCCAGCGATGGTGATGGTGCGACAATTATGTGTCAAAATAGTTACTTTTCTTTGACGCCCAAATCTGGAATGCTGGTACGTGGTGGATGGCAGGACCGCCGATTACGAACGGAGATTGGCGGGACAGGAAGTGCCTGGATACGGCTCACAAGGGGCCTTTCGGGTGGCAATACACCACGAGTTCTCGAGCGACGAGCAGAGGGCTCCAGAGCGCAACACTTAGGCCGAAGCGGCCCAACGAGCGCCCTCAGGGCGAAAGAGTAGGAGTAATCCGTGTCACACATGGTCATTTACCGGGGTGTCGATGGCAAGCCGGGCTATCACCAGACAGACGACATCCACGATGCAGTCAACTTCGTCGAGCAGATGAGAAACGAAGAGGGCGTCGAGCATGCGCGGATCTTCAGGCTGGAGGAAGTCGTCTTCGAATACCGGCCCTACTACCGGGTCGAGCTGACCGATGCGTCTTCGGAGCAGGCCGAATTGGCGAACGACCCCTCCGCTGCCCTTCGAGGAGAACGGCACCTCCGGCCAGGTCGGGCCCGGCGACGCATCGGAAGCCGAAGCATCCGACGAGGCCGCCACCGTCGACGTCGTCGAGGCGACCGAAGCGAACGGTGAGGTCAAGGCCGACGTCGGTGGGCCGAAGAAGGGCCTGTTCGGCCGCTGACGCCGGTGGCCGCCACCACCCGGTGGCACGACGTCGGCCAAGTGGTCAGCACCCCGTTTGTCGCCGGGGCTTTCGCCGCGTCCGGGTTCATTCCCGGTGTCCTGCGACGATCGCTCAGGTGGCGATCGCCCGTTCGAGTACGAACAGGATGAGCAGCACCGTCGTTCCCAGGATCACCGCCAGCAGCATGCCGCCGAGCACGGTCATGAACGACAGCGTGAAGAGCGCGGTGATCCGCCGCCACAGTGGGATTCGTGTCTGCGATCGACCGCGGGTACCCGAGCGCGGGGTTGGGTGGGCGGTGGCGCCGGTCAACTGATTTTCCTCCGACTTTCGCAGGTCGACTGTAGCTTCATTACTGTACGGTCCGATAAGGAGGATGATGGAGCAGGACGATCACAGCCTACCCGGAGACGGTTCCGGGGTTGGGGCACCCTTGCCGGGTTCGGGGCCGCGGGCCGGACGGTCCGAATCGAAGCCCCCGGTGATCGCTCCCTACCGTGCGGCCGAGTTGCAGAGTCGGCGGCTGTGGCTCTGGTCGGCGGGCATGCTCGGCTTCGTCGTTGTTTCCGCCATCGTGGGCGGGCTGCTGTTGAAGGTGCCATATGTCGCCCTGGTGCCGGGATCGGCCAGGGACACCGAGCCGCTGCTGGCGGTCTCCGGGGCCGATGAGTTCCCAAGCGAGGGGGAGCTGCTGTACACCACGGTTCGTGTCCGGCAGCGTCCGAATCTCTGGGAGTACCTCTGGTTGAAGATCGATGACGACGCAACAGTGCTACCGGAACAGGACATCCTGGGAGACCGGACGCCGGAGGAGAATCGCGAGTTCAATCTGGCCATGATGAACGACTCGAAGCGAATCGCGGTGGCGGTGGCGCTCGAGGAGTTGGGCTACGACGCGGTCAAGACCGACGCCGTCGTCGTCCAGCAGCTGGTTCCGGACGCCCCGGCTGAGGATGTGCTGGTGCTCGGCGATTCGATCCTGTCCATCGACGGCCAACCGACGAACAACACCGAGGAGCTCGTCGACATACTGGCCGGCAGGGAACCGGGCGACGAGGTCGCCCTCTCGGTGCAGCGTTTCGGCGAAGTCGATCTTCGAGAGATATCGGTTCGCCTCGCCGCCAACCCCGACCGTCCCGAGGACGGGTTCCTGGGGATTCAGCCGGTCGATCGACCGCAGTTCCTGAACGACTTCGGTTTCACCGTCGACATCGACAGCGGCTCGGTCGGCGGACCGTCGGCGGGACTGGCGTTCACCCTCGCCGTCCTCGACCAGCTCACCGAAGGAGAGCTCACCGGTGGCGCCCAGGTGGCGGTGACCGGCACGATCGGCGCGCTCGGCAACGTCGGCCCCGTCGGCGGTGTGCTGCAGAAGACCGCTGCGGTCGTCGACCTCGGGGCCGACGCCTTCATCGTCCCGGCCGGTCTGGGAGAGGTCGAATTGGAAGCGATTCGGGCTCGGGCCGGCACCGACCTCCAGATCATCCCGGTCAGCACCCTCGACGAGGCGCTCGACGCCCTGGCCGAGCTCGGGGGCGACGTCGGCGCGGTGGAGGAATACGCCTCGGCCAACGCCAGCTGACCCGTCGATCGGGCCCCAAGCGTGGCGTCGCAGCGGGCGGAGGTCCAGCACTGGCCGCCTTCGGAGTCGTACGATCGTGGGTATGGCCATACAGAGTGATCACGAGTTCGCTCCGACGCAGATCGCCAGGGCGGTGTTCCCCACCGCGTTCCGGGGCTACGACCAGGACGCGGTCCGTCGTTTCCTCAGCCGATTGGCCGCCGCGCTCGAACATCAACAGGAGTACGCCGGGCTCGGCGAGTTGGAGGCCCGGACACCGGCCCACGAACGGGTCGAGGAGCTCGAAGCCGAGATCGAGGACCTGCGGGGCGAGATCAAGGACCTCGAGTTGGAGCTGGTCCAGCGCTCGGTGGACGGTGCAGGTGGCTCCTCGGCCGCAGAAGGCGACCAAACGGCGTTCGATGAGCACCGGGCCATCGAACTCCTCGGTCAGGAGACGGCCCGGGTCCTGGAGTCGGCCCGCTCGGCGGCGGCCGACATTCTGAAGCGGGCCGAGCAGCAGGCCGTGTTGCTCAAGGCCCAGGCCAAGTCGGAGTTGACCGACGCCAAGCAGCGGGCCCAGAAGCTCGTTGCCGAGCAGCGGGAGGAGATCGGTGACCTGGTCGAGCGGATGACCGCTTTGGCCGAGGCCGATGCCGAGCGGATCGCCGCCGAGGCCGAGGAGCACAAGGCGGCGGTGCTGGCGGAATCCTCCAAGGTCTTGAGCGAGGCCGAAGCCGCCGCCGAGTCCCAGCAGGACGAAGCAGAGCAGCGGGCAAGGCAGATCGTGGCAGACGCCGAGACGCTTCGTCAGCAGGTGATCTCCGAGCTCATGGCCGAGCGCCGTCAGGCCAGGGATCAGATGGACAAGATGGCCGCGGCCCGAGACCGGCTCGCGATGTCCCTGGCCGTGGCCCGATCGGAGCTCGACGACGTGGCAGACGTCCTGGCCGACGTGTCGACCGTTGGATCGGGTCTGGACCGGATCGGCGGAGGACAACCAAGCAGCCGCATCGAGTTCGATGAGCACCGTAACCAGGACCCCGGTCAGGCGTTGACCGTCGTCGACGCCGCCGGCGGTCCAGGCGTCGAGATGAGCGGGGTTGGCGCCGCCGATGGCGGCGCCGATCCCCATGCGATTGTCAATGCCGACAGCGGCTCGATCGGTGCTCCGGAGCTCACCGCCGACGATGGGGAGAACGCCGATGTCGTCGATCCCGCCTCGGCGGCAACGGCCGTTCCGGTCGTCGACCCGCCAGCAGGTGACGGCGAAGCTGTCGACGATGGCCCGCAGTCGCCCGCTGCCGTGACCGACGGCCTGGCGCTCGACGACGGCCCGGTCATCGAAGATGATGTGGCGATCGACGCGGGCCTGGTGGTCGATGAAGACCCGGTCATCGACGCGGACCCGGTGATCGAGGATGATCTGGTGATCGAGGATGATCTGGTCGTCGAAGATGATCTGGTTATCGAGGACGATCTGGTGATCGAGGACGATTTGGTCGAAGACGACCCGGTGGCCGAGATGTTGATCGACGATGTCATCGACCTCGATCAGACGCTGGATCTCGATGCCCGGTCGGTGGAGCCCGGCGAGGGACTCAACGAGCTCCGGTCCGACGGGTCGACCTTGTCATCACTGGTCGAGGGTTTCACCACCATCGAGTTGCACGACGAGTTGGTCGGCCAGATCGCCAGGTCCAAGGAGCGCTCCTCGGCCGGCGCCGCCACCACTGCGGATGGAACGGTCGAGCGGGGATCGTTGACCTCGCCGCCGCCGGCGCAGCCGGCGGACCCGTCGCCCCCGGGTGAGGTGATCACCACCGTTGCATCGAGGACGGCTTCGTCCCAGCGGGATCGAACCCGAGGTGACCTCGTCGTCGATGAGCGGTTCACCGGTCGACTCCCCAGGGAGTTCGCGGCGAGAGATCTGGCGCTCAGCAGATCCGGCCCCAACTTCCGCCGCCAGCTCCGGCGTGCGCTCAACGACGACCAGAGCGACGTGCTCGACCGGCTCCGAGCCGGTCGGGGGCAGATCGAGATCGATGAGCTGCCCCCGTTCGGTGACCAGATCGAGCGCTACCTGGCGCCGCTGCGACGGGGACTGTCCGAGATCGCCCAGGCCGGGGCAAGGGCCGGCGGCCGTCGGGAACTGTCACCGGCAGCGTTGGAGAACCTGGTACGCCAGCTGGCCCGATACATCGTCGACCGGGTCAGGATCCCCACGATCCAGGTGCTGGAAGAAGCCCCAGATCAGGACCGGGAGCGGATCCTGGAACCGATTCGTTCGCTGTACCGGGAGTTCCGCAACATCGGCCTCGCCGACCTCACCGAGGACGCCCTGTACGAGGCGTTCGCCATCGGCCTGTTCGACTCGATCGAGGCCTCGGCACCGATCCAATGGGTGGTCGACCCCCGCAGCGACCCCGACCCGGTCTGTGAGATCAACCGTGGCAGGCGGGACCTGGTCAAAGGAGAGGTGTTTCCAAGCGGTCACGCCAGACCACTCTCGCTGCCCGGTTGCCGGTGCCTGGTGATGACTGCGGACGACTAGCAGGCCACCTTCTCGGTCCGGTCACGTCTCTCGGACCCGACAGAAAGGTGAGCCGTCATCTCGAGTTGTCGAGCCAGAGAACCGGCGGCCTGGGCGGGTGCCGAAACCGTTTCGGTTGCGGGTGGATTTCTGTGCCCGATCAGGCCGCCGGCGATTCCACAGCTACGATCGGCGCAGATGCGTACCCTTCGTAGCCCCAAAACCTCGAGGTTCCGTATAGTCGCCCTCATCGCTGTTGCGGCCCTTTTCGTCCTGTTCCTGTCGGCGAACGGCGTTGCCAGCTTCTACACCGACTGGCTCTGGTTCGACCATCTCGAACTCGGCGGTGTCTGGACGACGATCCTCGGCACCAGGGTGTTCCTGGCCGCGGTGTTCACCCTGGTGTTCTTCGCCATCCTGTGGGGCAACCTCTACCTCGCCGATCGTCTCAAGCCCCCGTCCCGGCCGGAGTCGCCGGAAGAGGATCTGGTCGAGCGATACCACGCGGTGGTCGGGGCCCAGGCCGGCAAGGTCCGCTTCGGTGTGGCCGCCCTGTTCGGCCTCATCGCCGGGGCCAACACCTCGTCGCAGTGGCAGACGTGGCTGTTGTTCCGCAACGGTGGCGATTTCGGGCGAACGGATGCCCTGTTCGGCCGCGACGTCGGCTTCTACGTGTTCCGGCTCCCGTTCTGGACCTTCATCATCGACTGGTTCTTCGCCGCCCTGGTGCTGACCCTGATCGTGGTCCTGGTCGCCCACTACCTCAACGGCGGCATCCGGGCCTCGGTGCCCCATGATCGGGTGTCGTCGGGCGTCAAGCTCCACATCTCGGTGCTGCTGGCGGTTCTGGCCCTGCTCCGGGCGGGGGCCTACTGGCTCGACAGGTTCCACCTCGTCACCTCCACCCGGGGAACCTACGACGGCGCCCTTGCCACCGACGTGAACATCCAGCTGCCGGCCCTCCAGTTGCTGGCATTGATCTCGCTGTTCTGCGCCGGGCTGTTCGTGGCCAACATCCGTCGCCCCGGCTGGGGGCTGCCGGCGGTGGCGATCGGAATCTGGCTGGTCAGCCATTTCGTCATCGGCGGGATCTTCCCGCTGGTGTATCAGCGGGTTCGGGTCGAGCCGGTCGAGTCGCAGCGGGAAGCCGAGTTCGTCGAGCGGAACATCGCAGCCACCCGTTTCGCATATGGGCTCGACGAGAGCCGGGTCACCACCGTCCAGTTCGACTACGAGCCGGGTCTCACCGCCGGAGATGTGGATGACTTCCAGGACGTGCTGACCAACGTGCCGGTGGTCGATCCCAGGCTGGCCACCGAGGAGGTGACGAGAAGCGAGGCCCAGAGGAAGATCTACGGCTTCTCGGACACCTTGGACGTCGACCGGTACCGGGTCGACGACGAGAACCGGCCCGTCGTGTTGTCGGTTCGGGGCCTCAACGTCGGGGAGGTCGGTGATTCCTGGGAGCGCCAGCACATCATCTTCACCCACGGCCACGGCCTCGCCATGGCGGCGGCCTACGACGAGACCGCCCGGGTTACCGGCGAGTCGAGGAACCTGGATTTCCTGGTCAGCGGCCTCGGCGATTCCGAGATCGACCCCGAGCTCGACGTTGATCTCGAGCAACCCCGGATCTACTTCGGCGAGAACCTCGGCGGGTACGCCATCGTCGGTGCGGCCCGTGAAGAGGTCGACTACCAGACCAGGGACAACGAGTCCGTCTCCTACAGCTACACCGGCGACGGTGGTGTGCCGATGGGGTCACTGCTCCGTCGCACCGCCTTCGCCCTCCGGTTCCGGGAGGTCGATCCTCTCATCTCCCGCAGCGTGACCGACGAGTCGCGGGTCATCTACAACCGCGACGTCAACGCCCGGGTCAGAGAGGTGGCGCCGTTCCTCCGCTTCGACCGCAACCCCTACCCGGTAGTGGCCAACGGCGGGATCTTCTGGATCGTGGACGGCTACACCACGACCGACGACTACCCATACTCCCAGTCGGTCAGCACCGGCGTCGGTGGTTCGCTTTCCGGCGGGTACAACTACGTGCGCAACTCGGTCAAGGCGGTGGTCGACGCCTACAACGGCGACGTCACGATGTACGTCGTCGACGACACCGATCCCATCGTCGAGACGTGGCGGGCCGTCTTCCCCGAGTTGTTCACCGATGGCTCGGAGATCCCTCCGGAGATCCGACAGCACATCCGCTACCCCGAAGACATTTTCACCGTCCAGACCGACATGTGGACCAACTACGTCGTCGACGACGCAACCCAGTTCATCGAGGGTGCCCTGGCCTGGTCCATCGCCGCACAACCCCGAATCGAGGCCCAGCAGGACGAGGGGGAGGCCGGTCAGACCGGCGCCATGGCACCCCAGTACCTCATGGCTCGGCTGCCGGAGGGTGTTGCCGGCAACGACGCCAGCGAGTTCGTGTTACAGCGTGCCTTCGTCCCTCGATCGGGCGCGGCCGGAACCAGCACCGCAAGGCCGAAGCTGACCGGCATCATGATGGCCCGATCGGACCCCCAGAACTACGGCGAACTGGTCATGGTCCAGCTGCCGGGCGGGCAGGTCGACGCCCCGGACCTCGTGCACTCCGAGATTCGCAAGAACGACGATCTGACCGAATTCATCAAGGAGAAGGCCGGAGCGAGGGTCCAGTTCGGCGAGATGAGCACCATCCTGGTCGACGACACGATCCTGTTCGTCAGACCGGTCTATGTGGAGGCCAACAGCGCCACCGCGGTCCCGGAACTGCAGCGGGTCGTCGCGGTCAACGGCAGCCGCATCTTCATGGGCCGTAGCATCGAGGAGGCGATCAATGGGGTCGTGGTCGGTGCCGACCTGCCGGCCGCGACCGCTGACGAGGAACCGGCGGCGGAGGACGACTCGCCGGACGGGACGCCACCGGCCGGCTCCTACAGCCCGACCGGCAAGTCCGTGGTCGAACTGATCGCCGACGCCGAGGGGCTTCTGGCCGCCGCGGACAGCGCCGAGCTCAGCGGCTTGACCGAGGAGGCGGCATCGCTGCGGGAGGATGCCGAAACCGCCCTCTCTGCGGCCAGGGTGCTGCTCGGCGGTCCCCAGACGACATCACCACCACCGATCCCACCGACCACCCAGGTCGAAGCCGATGGCCCGGCCGAGGAAACTGCGGCCACCGGGTAGCCGAACTCCTCATGTCTCGGGTGGCATGGCCGCAGCCGGAGAAGGCGGTCGATGTTGACACCCGGTTTCGTCGGCCTTTATCCCGCCGCAGTATCCTGACCTCATGTTTCGACGAGTGAATCCTGCCGATCTGAAGGTCCCCGCCCCGGAGGACACCCTCCCAGGCCGGGAAACCGCAGTGCCGGTTCCGGCCGCCCACTACGTCAACGGCAATCCGCTGGTTGGCCCGTTCCCCGAAGGCACCGAGTCGATAGTGTTCGCTATGGGCTGCTTCTGGGGGGCCGAGCGCTTGTTCTGGGAACAGGAAGGCGTCTACACCACCGCCGCCATCTACGCCGGCGGCACCACCCCCAACCCGACATACGAGGAAACCTGCACCGGGATGACGGGCCACACCGAAGCGGTACTGGTGGTGTATTACCCCGACAAGGTGGACCTCGACCAACTGTTCAAGATCTTCTGGGAGAATCACGACCCCACCCAGCACATGGGCCAGGGAAACGACATCGGGACCCAGTACCGGTCTGCGATCTTCACCACCTCCGACGAGCAACTGGCGGCGGCCGAGGCCAGTAGGGCGGCGTACCAGGAACGCTTGAGGGCGAGCGGCTTCGGCGAGATCACCACCGAGATCGCCCCGTCCGATGGCTACTACTACGGCGAGGAGTACCACCAGCAGTACCTGGCCAAGCACCCGGGCGGCTACTGCAACCACGGCTTCTGCCAGGTCTCGTTCGAGCCCGCAACCTGAGTCGAGGCGCCGGAGCCGCCTCTCTGCGAGTTCCCGGGAACCCTTCGGGTTCCTGGCGAACGTCGTCAGCTCCGATGGGGTGCCCTGAAGATCAATTCTGCCGCATGTCTTGAGCATCGCCGGCCGCAATCCGCGGTGGGCCCGGGCACTGATCGCTGGAGCGTCGGTGGAGCATCAGCCGGCCGTTCGGCTCGATCCGGGCCGGTGATTGTTGGCCGCTTGCTTCGAGATGGAGCAGATTGTTGATTACTGTGGTCGCGTGGAGCCCGACAAGATCATGGTCCGCCTGCTCGGCGGATTCAGCGTTCGATTCGGCCGGCACGCATTGGATTCGTTGCCACCTCAGGCCGTCTCGTTGCTGGGTTATCTCATCGTCAACCGCGAGCGGTCACAAACCCGCGACCTGCTGGCCGGGAAATTCTGGCCGGAGCTCCCCGAGGATCGAGCCAGGAAGCGTCTCAGCAATACGCTCTGGCAGATCAAGAACGCCACCTCCGAGGTCGGCATACCGGAGCTGCTCGTCACGCGCCCGAACTCGGTGCAGTTCACCCAGGCCCACCCCGTCTCGGTGGATTCCGAGGACTTCGATGCCGAGCTCGCCGACTTCGAGCGGGAGCTGAGGACCCGCCAACTCCGAGGGGTGCTTGCCGATCGCCTGGCGGCGGTGGTCGCCGACTACCCCGGCGATTTCCTGTCCGGCCACTATCACGACTGGATCGAGCCCGAGCGGGACCGGATCCGGGACCGCTACCACGGCGCCCTGGCCCAGCTGATACAGCTCTACAAGTCCCGCTCGGAGTACGACGTCGCCCTTCGTTTCGCGGCAACGCTGGTGAAACAGGAACCGCTCCGGGAAGACCTGCACCAGGAGGTCATGCGACTGCATGCCTTGCTCGGCCAGGCGCCGGCCGCCGAGCGCCAGTTCGAGGTGTGCCGTCGGGTGATGCAGATCGAGCTCGGGGTCGAACCGTCATCGGAGACGTTCGAGCTTCGGGAGCGAATACGCAGCGATGCCCCTTCGCCGTCGGTGCGGGAGCTCCCCTCCGAGGCCGAATCGACGGCGTTGATCGGTCGCTCCCAGGAACTGAACGTGTTGCTCGGTCGGGTCGACGAACTGCTGGGGGGAATGGGCGGGGTGGTCCTGGTCGAAGGCGACCCCGGTATCGGCAAGACCAGGCTGATCGAGGAGTTCACCGAGGCCGCCGACTGGCGGAGCGTGAGGATCCTATCGGCCGGCCACACCGAGCTCAGCAAGATGCGGCCCTACGACGCGCTGCGGGAGGCGCTGGCCACCGCCGTCACCGGACTCCGGGGCGAGCATCTCGTCGAGGTGGTCGAGCCGGTGTGGCTGCAGAAGGTGGCCGAGGTGTTGCCGGACATGGCCCGCCTCATCGACGGGTCGGACCCGAGCATGCCGCTCCACCCCGGAGAGGAGCCGTCGCGAATGAGCGAGGCGCTGGCCAGGGTGATCCTGGCCCAGGGCGGCCTCGGGCCGACGCTGATCGTGCTCGAGGACATCCACTGGTGTGACGACGACTCGATGCAGGTGCTCGGCCAACTCGGGAGCCGATTGGCCCGCAGCGGCGTGCTGCTCTGTCTGACCTATCGCCGGTTCGAGGCCGAGCAGTCCGATTCGGTGTGGGCCGGCATCTCGAAGCTGGAGTCGTTGCCGTCGGCCACCAGGTTGGTGGTGGGGCCGCTGAGCGGCAACGAGGTGAGAGAGTTGATCACGGCCAAGCTCGGCCCCGGTGGGCTCCCCGGACCGGCCTTGAAGCAACTGGTCGGTCAGACCAACGGGAATCCGCTGTACGTGCTCGAGTCCGTTCGCAATCCGGGTTGGCTGCTGCAGGGTGCCGATGCCGACGACGGCCGGCTCGGTTGGCTCGATCTGCCCCCGACGGTCGTCAAGTCGTTGGAGGGTCGGATTGCGGCGTTGGCGCCGGAGAGGTTGCAGGTCCTCCGGGCCTTGGCCGCTTTGGCGGAACCGACCTCCGCCAAGGTGGTGGCCGAGATCGCCGGGCTAGAACGGCGGGGAACGCTCGAGGCGCTGGCCGCGGTGTCCGATCAGGGATTCGTCATCGACGATGCGTCCGGGATCTGTCGCTTCGCCCACGACCAGACCAGGCGTGTCGTCTATGAGTTGATGACGGCCGGGGAGCGGGCCGCCACCCATGAGCGGATCTACACCGCCCTGGAGAAGGGGGAGCGGCACCCCGAACAGCTGGCCCATCATGCCAGGCTGGCCCGCAGGATGACCGACGCCCACCGCTGGCACCTGGAGGCGGCCCGGCAGGCTCTGGCGGTCAACGGCTACCGGACCGCCGCCGACCACTACGGTCAGGCCGACGAGGCGGCTCAGGACCTCGGCATGGACCTGACAGAACGGGCCAAGGATCTCCTGGCCTATGAGTCGGCCCTCGATGTGCTGGGTCGACGCAGCGAGCAGACGATGCTGTTGAAGCGCCTGCGGGAGGTCGAGTTGCCCCTCGCAGTCGAGCTGGAGCTCGCCGAGCGGGAGGTCTGGTTGCTGCTCAACACCGATCAGCCGGAAGAGGGTGCCAGGCTGGCCATCGCCTCGGTCGAGCGGGCAAAGGAGGCCGGCGAGGACTACGTCGGTTTGCTGACCACCCTCGGCGTCGCCCGATACCGGGCCGGGGACTTTCGGGGGGCGATCGGTCCGTCCCGGGAGGCCCTGGATGCCGCCACCGATCCGGCGGCCAGGATCGCGGCCGAGACCACGTTGGGGAAGGCCCTGGTCGATCTTCTCGATTACGAGGCCGGCGAGCACTACCTGGCAAGCGCAGCATCATTGGCCGAGGTCGTAGGGGACCACCGTGGCAAGATCGAGGCGTTGAACTACCAGGCGGTGGCCAAGGCCCGCGTCGGTCGCTATGGCGACGCCGAGGACATCTTCGCCGTCGCCCTGGAGTTGAGTCGATCCATCGGATACCGGCTCGGCGAGGGTACGAACCTGGTGAACCTGGCATCTGTCAACACGGTCCGAGGAAGAAGCGGTCGGGCCCTCGACTACCTGGTGGCCGCCACCGAGGTGTTCGATTCCCTCGACCTGGGTCGGGGCGAGGCCTACGTCAAGGTCAGCGCAGCCGAGCTCAACCACCGGCTCTTGGGTGACGACGAGACCGCCGCCGCTCTGGCCTCGTCGGCCGCGGTCTACTTCCGTTCGGTCGGCGACCATCCCCACGAGTGCACGGCCATGTGCGTGCTGTCGAGCGTCGATCGTCGCCGGGGGAAGCGACGCCTGGCCCGGAAACGGCTCAATGAGCTGTTGGGGCGGGCGATGGCCGACGGCGATACCAATGGCGAAGTCGAGGCGCGGCGGGTCCTGGCCAGGATCGAAACCGACAGTGGGGACTGGCGGGCGGCCGTCGTGCACCTCGATCAGATTCTGCAACTCGGCGAGGAGTTTCCGCTCGAAACGGTGATGCCGAGCGTGTTGGCACACCGGGCCCAGGTGGCGATGAAGTTGGAGAATCCAACGCGGGCCAAAGCGTTCTGCGAACGAGCGTTGGCCTTGAACATGGCAGGGGCCGAGGACGCCCACGTCACGGCCTGGATCTGCGGCCGGGTTCTCTCCTACCTGGGGGACGAAGCCGGGGCCGCCGAGCAGTTCAAGCTGGCCCACGATCTGCTCTCTGCCTGCCTGCAGGGTTTGCCCCAGGACGTCGTGGAGCGCTCGTGGTCCAGTGTTCCCGAGCACGTCGAGATCGCGGCGGACTACGAACGACGGTTCGTGTCCACCATGGCCGCCCAGGTGCCGGCCATCGGGGCGCCGATGGGCCGCTCCCTCAACTCCGACGACTACGTGGACGTGATCTGGACGATCGCCGATCCCGAAGATCGACAAATCGAGCAGCCAGCACTGCGCCGCCAGCACCGACTCCGTCGGTTGACCGTCGAAGCCGAGCAGCAGGGCGGCTCGGCAAGAATCTCGGATCTGGCCAAGGCACTCGCCGTCAGTGAGCGCACCATCAAGCGGGACATCGCCGACATTCGAAACGGCGGCACGACCCTCAGGACTCGCAAGTCGCTCTGATCAGATTTCTGGGAAAAAGGCGCAAACCGAAAAGGGAGCTAAAACTCCTGGTCAGGACATATCTGGAGGTCATGTCCCCATGGTTTGGCACGGCGGCTCAGCCAAATCAAGACGATCGGCGGAGAGGGGGGAGACAAGCTGCTAGCAAGATCAACAACCAAGCCTCACTCACTACTTGCTGGGAGCAATGATAATGTCTCGTCGCCTGTTTGTCTCGCTTTCTTCGGTTGCCGCTTTCGGAGCGATGACCCTGCCCAACATCATCGCCGGCGTCGCCTGGATGGGCTGACACAGACTGGGTCCTCGACGCTTCGATCTTCTTCCGCCGTGCTCGAAGCAGAGGACCTGCCTCTCATCGGTGACCACAATCCCGTTGAGAGGCCGCCCCTGGGTGTGGTCGTCGCAGAAACCTAGCGCTGCGACGGCTACACCCTCTGGTGCGGTTGGGCGACACCACCGTAGGGGCGTGAACGTTGGAGCCGGCTGGTCAGCCGCCTCCCAACCTGCCAGGACCGGAGATTGATCGACCGGCTTTGGCAAGCTACTGAAACACGAGCGGCGCCCCTGGCGGGCGTCGCTCGCCGCTTTCTCGGCTCGGTCGCCTCGCCACTGGTCGCTCGCACGTGATCGTCCTGGCGCTGGTGGGCGTGACACCGGCCGTCATGTCACTGGTCATCGAGCCCCCGACGGCGGTCTAGATCACGACCGCCGCCCGCAGCGCGGCCACCTGGTCCGGGGTATAGCCGAGGCCTGCCAGCAGTCGCTCATTGTCCGCCCCGAGGGGTGGCGGCGGATCGACCGGCCCGGGGACGTGATCGTTGATCTTCACCCCCGTCGTCGGCAGCCGGACCATTCGACCGGCGACCTCGACATCGGCCAGGAGGTCGCGGGCATCCGGTTGGCCCTCGTCCAGCAACTCGTCCAACGATCGGACCCTGCTGGCCGGCACGCCAAGACGGTCGAGGATGGCTTCCCACTCATCGGCCGTGCGCTGCTTCAACTCGACCTGCAACAGTGCCTTGAACTCGTCGGCGTTGACCTGACGATCGGCGTTGAGGGCGAACCGTTGATCGGTTGCCAGCGCCGGTCTGTCGATGCCGAGGCACAGGTCGCGAAATTGCCTGTCGTTGTTGGCGGCGATCGCCAACAGCCCGTCTGCGGTTTCGAAGCACCCAGACGACGGCGAGCCGCTGGCCGCCTGATTGCCGAGTTTGGGTGGCCGGGTGCCGGTGTTTGCCGCGGCGGTCAAGGTGTTGGCCATCAGCAGCAGCGTCGTGTCCAGCATGGCGTTGTCGACCCGCTGCGGTTCCCCGGTCCGGCGTTGCTCCATGATCGCCGCCATGGTGGCCATCGCCCCCTTCTGACCTGCGGCATAGTCGACGTAGGGTGCTCCGACCTTCACCGGCCCCGTCTCCTCGGTGCCGGTGGTCTCCATGATGCCCGACATGGCCTGGACCACATGGTCATAGGCCGGCCGATGGCCGATCGGGCCGTCCTGGCCGTAGGCGGTGAGGGAGACGTACACCAGCTGTGGATTGAGTTCGAGCAGCCGGTGGTAGCCGAGGCCGAGTCGCTCAGCCACCCCCGGTCGGAAATTCTCGACGAACACATCGGCGTCGGAGACCAAGCGCTCGACGATCTCGATTCCCTCTGGCTGTTTCAGGTCGACAGTCATCGACGCCTTGTCCGTGTTCTGGGTACAGAACGCCAGCCCGAGCTGCTGCCGGTTGAGATCCTGCAGCGGTCCGCCGACTCGGGTCACGTCGCCGTAGCCCGGTGGTTCGATCTTGATCACCTCCGCCCCGAACATCGCCAACAACTGGGTGCAATAGGGGCCGGCCAGAACGTGGGTCAGATCGACGACCCGAACACCATCGAGGGGAGCGAACATGGCCTCGAGTCTGGCACTCTCCCGCCCGCCGCCGGTAATGGCGGAGCCATCCGAATTCGGTGTGGTGGCCGAGACAACTGCCTGTAGTATGAAGTTCCACTTCGACGCGGGGTGGAGCAGTCAGGTAGCTCGTCGGGCTCATAACCCGAAGGTCGCAGGTTCAAATCCTGCCCCCGCCACCAACGAACGTGTGAAGGCCCAGGTCAGCGACCTGGGCCTTCGTCGTTGTCGGCGTGTTCTACCGGGTCAGGCGGCGTTCTTCCGGTTGTTCCCTCGACGTTCCACCGGCGTCTTCCGGGCCGGTTTCGTGGCCTTCTTCTTGCCGGTCGGGTTCGGGTTGGCGAGACGTTCGGCGACGCCGGCGGCGTCGTCTTGCATGCCGGGCAGGACGTGCTGGTAGGTCTGCAGGGTGTGGGCGATGTGGGCGTGGCCGAGCCGTTCGGACACGACCTTCACCGGGACGCCTTCCTTGATGAGGAGGCTGCCGTGGGTGTGGCGCAGGTCGTGGAACCGCATCGTCGGGACGCCGGCGTTGTGCACGATCCGGCGGAACGCTTCGTAGACGGCGTGGGGGTGGATCGGTTCGCCGTCGCCGTCGGTGAACACCCAGTCGCCGTCGTTGTCGAGGCCGACGGCGGCGAACTCGGCGGCCTGGTAGGCCCGCCAGCCTTCGAGCACGGCGATGGTGGTGTCGTCGAGAGCGATGGCGCGGCGGGCGGTCTTGGTCTTGCCGCGGGTCTGGTGGATCTCGTAGCCGACGGCGACGAGGCCCCGGTTGAGGTGCAGCCGCTTCTTGGCGAAGTCGATGTCGGGCCACTGCAGTCCGAGGACTTCGTTGCGGCGCATCCCGGTCATGGCGGTGAGCCAGTAGATCGGGAAGAACCGGTGCCCGGCGGCGGTGCGCAGGAGTTGGCGGAGCTCGTCCTCGGTGAGCGACACGCCTTCGGTCTGCTGGATCGAACGCTGTTTGGGGGCGCGGGCGACGAGGGCGACGTTGCGGGACACGAGGCCTCGGCGGTGGGCGTCGGTGAGCGAACCTCGGATGATGAGGTGGAGCTCGTACACGGTCTTCGGGAGCGAGACCCCGGCCGTTGTCGGGGTGCAGGAGCGTGTCGTAGAGCGACTCGATCTGCTGGTAACGCAGCCGCCGGATGCTGATCCGGCCCGAGGCGGGGAGGATGTGGTTGCGAACGTTGCGTTCGTATCCCCGGTAGGTGCTGGTGGCGAGGTGGAGCTGCTTGGCGGGGAGCCATTGGCTGGTGAGGTAGGCGCCGAACGTCAGCGACCGGACGGCGTCGACTTCGCTTGGTTTCCTCGGCGGCGAGTTTGGCGGCGAGGCGTTCGGCTTCGGCCCGGTCGGTGCCGGCGGGATGCCAGGTGCGGCGTTCCTTGCCGGTG
>CAVQRR010000009.1:0-254041 GCA_963715325.1 uncultured Acidimicrobiales bacterium | reverse complement strand
GAGGCGATCCACCAGGAGTTGGGCGGCCTGGCTTCGAGGGGTGTTTGTCGTTAGCGTTTCGGCGAGAGTTGCGAGCTTGTGTCGGGTTCGTGGTGAGGAAGTAGTTCCGACCAGGTCGAGAGCGTGGGTGGCCTCGTAGCACGCTTGTTCAGTCTCGCCCATGTCCCGAAAGGCCGTTGCTCGATCGAGCCGCCAAATTGCTCGATTTCGGACGAAGATCTCCCTGACTATTCGAGTCCTCCTCGTTGAGAAGCCGCGCAGCCCAACCGGCCGACCAAGGTCGAGCTCGACGCTGCCCGCATGCCCCGCCAGTGCAGTCTCATCGAACACATGCAGCCAGATGGGATCAGATTCCCAGCCGTCGTGAGCGAGTAGCTCCCGGCCGGACTCCTCCGACCGCGCTCCTGGCGAGACGTTCGTCACCCAGCTTTGCGTGAACGCGGGCGGTGATTGCCTGAACGAAGGCCAAGAGTCGATGGTTGCCGGACCTGTGGGCGTGGCCATGAGCGGCATACACCAGGTCCAAGGCTCGGGCCGGCTGCCCGTAGTCGGCTTCAGCGAAAGCTGCGCTCGGCCCCAGGACATAGGCGAGGAGGGCCGGGTCGTCCGCAGCTTCAGCGGAGCGTCGAGCCTGATCGAATGACTGCCTTGCTGACTTCATGTCGAGGGTGTCGAAGCTCATCCAACCCGACAGCTGATGGATTTGGGCAGTCAGCCCAATGAGCTGGCTTCGGCGTGCGAGCGAGCGACTGCCATCGCTCATCTGCTCGACCACCGCCAAGTGTGATCGGACGACGTCGCTGATTCCTTTTGGGCCAACGCTGTGGTCCAGGCCTCGATATCCGTCGATCACCGAGCGAAGTGAGTCGAGTGGCGTCGTGTCGTACGTACGCATCCCTTGGATTCGCCGCCCGGCGCTCGGGATCGTGGCTGTAGGCGTGATCGCATCGGCAGGATCGTCTATCAAGTCGAGCAACTGCCTCATTGAGAGACCGAATGCGGCCGCCAGGCCGAGTCGATTCCTGTCCCTGATTCTTTGTGTCCCTCGTTCCCATCGGCCGAAGGTGCTGACGTCGACGCCAATGCGGGCGGCTGCGACCTCCTGGGAATAGCCCCGGGAGCGGCGCAGCTCGATCAACCGAGCACGTGGTGCAGTTTCCATTAGCTCGGCGGACGCCCTGGTTTTGGATGCGTGGACGGGAAACGCTCACCAAACGCCCGGCTAACGCACTCCTGGCTTCCTCGCCCTCCCTCCACCATGGTCAATGTGACTTCGAAACCGAGATCTGAACGAATGCGGTTCCCGCAAGATGGAACCCGAAAGATCAGTCGGGCGGCAGCTGGAAGCGGGCGGCATTTGCGCCAACAGCGTGCGACCTGTCATGTGGTGAAGCTTCCCGATCGGGCAGTCATCATTGCCAGCTTAGGCGATGTCTGTGACGGCGTCGCCAACATGGACCTCCGAGCAGCTCGGCCCACGAGTCGACCCCCTCTCGTGGCGGTCCGCATTCGTGGGTTCAGGCGTCTACGGCTCCTGGCGGGGAGGGGCGTTCAATGAACCTGCCCGTGGACCCAGATCTAGTCGTCCTGATCGATGCCCTGGTGGAGGCGGTTGATGCGTCTCGGTGGGATGAGATCGCTCGTGTCCGTGACACGCTGGCTCCCCTTGGTGCGGTCGAGTTGTTCGACGCCGAGTTGCGGTTGAACGGCCACGCGAGCGCCGAGCATGCGTGTTGTTTCGGTGAATGCGTCGACGACCTGATCGACGCCTGACAGGAAGGAATGCAAACGATGGCGAATCCGAATGTGCGTGTGAAGCAAGGCAAGAACGGCGATCGGAAGGAGTATGTCGATCCGTTCGAGGATTGGGCCGAAATGCTGTTCTCGAAGTACGGCCTTGCCGCCGTGGTCGGTGCCGACATCTTCCTCAACGGCGGCGAGCTGCTGGGTGCGGGTGCTGAGTTGTTCGGTGAGTTCGGCGAAGCGGATGAGCGCTCGGAGCGGGATTATGACCGCCCCTGATGAGACGGCGGGCGAGCGGGCGCTCAGCGAATTGTTGGCTGAGTTGACTGGGATCGCCCGTCGGCCGGCGCATTGTGATCCGGCGGTGTTGGATCGATTGAACACAGCGTTTGGCCGAGTCAGTGATCACGCTCCTGCTGTGTACGGGTCGGACCCGTCGGTAGTGGCGTTCCATTTCGAGACCGACTACTTCGCCACCCCGGACGACGCGGACCAGGGCGTGTTCTATGACCATCCGAGCGGGGGTGAGTGATGGCCTCTGTTCGCAAACGGGTCCCTGCCCATGAGCTGGCCCCCGGTGATTGGATCGACGACGACGACCTGCTGTGCAGGTGCCGGGTCACGAGCGTCCGGGAGATGAGCGACGATCCGAGCGAAATCCACGTTCGATTCTCGGTCGGTTAGCGTGGTCGATCGGGACCGTTTGTACTCGATCGAACGATTCATCGACGACCAGGGCGAGGGCGGTGAGAGCGGTGCGTGATGTGTTGTTTGACCGGGGCCTCAAGGACTCATCGCCCACCAACACCTCCATCCGACCGGGTCACAGACCCTGATCGATCAGGTGGACGCCGTCAGGGCCGAGTTCTGCCAAGACACCGGCCTGTCGATCACGAATCTGGACGGCAACCGGTGGCTTCCCCGTCTGGTCGATTTTCGTCGTGACCGTCATTTCGAGGTCTACGACATCGAAGTCCCCGGCCTGCTCGGGAAACGGGTCGAGTTGTTGTCGGAGATGTTGTTGACGACCCGGTTTGCGATGTCGTTGAGTCGACGGTTGAGTTGCGGCCGGGGGTGGTGCGGGTGATGTTGAACTTTCTGACTCCCGGACGTCCTGCCGTTCGATGTGGCCCGTATTCCTGGGTCGCCGGATCAGGTGTACTTCGGTCGAACCGGTTTGGGTGGTGACCTGGTGTGGGATCTGACTGACAAGTTCCACGGCCTGATCGTCGGTGAGTCCGGTGGCGGCAAAACCGAAGCCGCCGCCACCGCTTTGATGCAACTGCATTTGAAGGGTTGGGAGCTCGTCAATCATCTTCACGCCCACGACTGATCGACGGCGTTCGGGGTGTTTGCCACGCTCGGCCACACCGTGTGCGCCCCGGCACCGATCCCGACCACATCGCAGCGTCCCGCCAGGTGATGGAGGAACAGTTGGACCAGGTCCCGGTCCGTGAGCGGGCCAAAGCCGAAGCCGGCGACGACGTCTACCAAGGCCAACCGTCGCTGTTGGTGATTGATGAGTCCGGCGATCTGTTGGAAGACCGCAAATGGGAACCGGCAGAGATCCGCGAAGCCAAACAGGTCCTCCGGGTCGGGACCGACCTGCAGACGTCGGGGCCGCAAGATCCGCCACCACGTCCTGGTGTTGACTCAGGAACCGTATGTCCACAACTTCGGCACCCCCGAAACCCTCCGCCAGCTGACGTTCCGCCTGGCGGTCACCGGGCTGGAACAGACATTCCAACCGATCGTGTTCCAACGCACCGGCGACACGGTCGCTTCGAATGTCCGGCGGGTCTTGTCGAACCCTCGCACCCCCCGAAGGCCGAGGGATCTCACGGGGTGGCCGCCCGACCGGTGACGACGAGTACTCGATCGTGGATGACATCCCGGTCCAGGTCGCCTGGTGCCCCAAAGAACACCGCACCGCCATCCTTCGGGACCGGCGTTTGGGGGTAGTCGCGGTGTCAACCACCAGCCGCAACCTCGGAACAGTCCTCAAAGCCCCGGCCCGCGTTGTTGCGGTGGCAGGACTCCCCGTTACCCGGACCGCCATGGCGATCCGCTGGACCGCCTGGCTGGCCAACGGCTGGCGACCCACCACCACCGCCATTCTTGCCCTTGCTGTTGTCGTTCGGTACGCCGCCCCATGGCTTCTCGCGACGACCGTGGCCGCTGGTTTGTGGGCTACCTACACCGACCGCCGTCGTCTCACCGCCGTGCTGTGACTGCGGGTTCCGTTGGCTGGTGCGCTGTGGTGGACCTGGACCACCGCCGACACCATGACGCAGCTGATCATGGTCGGGCTGGTCGGGGTGTGGCCGGTCGATGCCCTGGTCGGGATCTATTCGACCACGATGACCGATGCGGCGGTGGTGGTGCGAGCTCCGCCGGGGGTTCCCGGTCCGCTACACGATCATGGCCGCCAAAGCCATGCGCATCCAGGGCATGGTCGGCGGCGAACGCCAACTGATCGAGGGCCGCCGACCATCCTGGACCACCCCGCCATCCCCACCGGTCCGCTTCGACGGCAACACCGCCTGGGCGCTGTGCTCGGTCCCGCCGGCCGAAACGCCGAGGCGTTCCAAGACGTACTCGCCGAGCTGGCCGCCTCGTTCGTCAACGTGCAGCGCATGGACCTGGTGTTCGTCGACGACTACCCGAACCTACGGCTACCTCGCCGTCACCTTCGGCCCGCCACTCCTCACCGCCGACTCGCCAGCCCCGCCGAGCGACCAGCCCGACTCAGCGACTTCGCCTACACCGCCGCTCCCACTTCGGCGCCGCCGCCACCTCGCTGGCCACGATCTGGACCGCCTCACCTAACCCTCGACCCCGCCAAAGGAAACCCTGTCATGGCCCACCACCACACAACCCGCCCGATCTGGCCGACCGGCTGCGAACCGCTGACCGCACCGGCCGACACCACCGGCGATCATCGTCCCATCCACGGCATCGACGGGTTCGCCGGTGGGACGAACCACAACCCCGGACCCGTACCCCGAGCGCCCACCCCGCGACCCGGGTGTCCGCCAAAGCGACCACCGTCCGCCACGGCTCCGACTCGGGAGGATTCAACAACGGTCTCCCCGTGACCGAACCGGTGCGAGCCCCGCCACGCCCCACCCAGGTTCGAGTGATCACCACCGCCCCACCAACAGCGCCCGCCACCCCTTCGCCGCCACACCCTCAACCGCGTACCATCGTCGAGCCCCACGACTGACCTGGTGGGCGACGTCGTCGCTCTCGGTCGTCGCCCAACAACCGTGACCGCCGCCCTGCCATGGGGTGACGCCGAACCCGCCCTGGCTGCGCGGTGTCCGCCGCGATGCTGGTGTGTTCGCTGCTGCTGATCGCTGCCGAACAAATCACCGGCGGTGCCGCCGTGACCGACGCACTGTTGCCGTGCTCGACACCGACCTGGACGCGGTTGTCGACTGGGTCACCGCTCAGCACGCGACTGCGCCACTGTACGGCGGCTGATGGCCTGGACCGTGGAGCCGGCTACCGACTCGATCCCGAAGACCCCCGGTCGACCGTCACGTGTTAGCCGGGTGCTCACCGAGATGGTGCGCCGCCCGATCATCGTAGCCGACACTGGCTTCGGCTACCGGGTCGGACGTTCGAACAGCTCGAGCTCGACAGGTTCGGGAAGGTGGCTGCGTGACCCTCCACGGCGAAGAGCTGACGCTCGATTATACGAGACCTGGTGACCGCCGGCCGGGCCGACCCGGAGGGCCGAGGCCGTCGGCGAGCCCGCAGGCGAAGCCGCAGGCCGACGGCGCCGCCGAAGGCGGCGGCGATGGCCGGCCCTTGGTAGTAATGGGTAGCAAGCCCGCGACTGAGGCGGCCAAGTGGTCTGCGGGCCCGGATCAACCGAATTCGGAGCAGGTTGGGCCGAAGTTGAAGCGTCTCTTGGCCGATCGGGCCAGGGCGTTGATTGCTGAGACGTGTGGGCACCTGCCGGAGGCGAAACAGGTCCGGACGTGCGGATGGTGAACGTCACCAAGGGGCTGGCGGATGTGGCGGTGGAGCGGCACCCGAAGGGCTACGCCTACACCACTGGCCTGCAGACGTGTCGGTCGGTGTGGGCGTGCCCGATCTGTCGTTCAAGATCCGCACCAACCGAGCGATCGAGATCGCCGTAGCTATCGCCGTCCATCACGCCAAAGGCGGGTCGGTGCTGCTGCTCACGTTGACGACCCAGCACAGTTTCGGTGAGTCGTTCGATGAGGTGTGGGAACAGGTCCAAGAGACTTGGTCGTGGATCATCAAGCACTACCGGTACCGGCAGCTCCGCAAGAAACTCGGCCTGGCCTTCATCCGCACCATTGAGGTCATGCACGGTTTGAACGGCTGGCACCCCCACCTCCACATCCTGTTGTTCTCCGACGTGCCGATCGATCCGTTCGACACCCGGGATCAGTACCACGAGATCGCCCGGATCTTTCACGACCTTTGGGTCAAGCACATGAGAGACGAGTACGGCCGTGATGTGCGGTCAAGCTACGGGGTCGACCTGCGGATGGTGAAAGCCGACGACGCCGCTGGGGTCGGGACCTACTGCACCAAGGCAGGCTATGAGGTGGCCATGGCCGACGGCAAGGAAGGCCGCACCCGCACGTCCCGTCACCCGTTCGCTATTGCCTACGACGCCGTGGAAACCGGTGACACCGCCTCCATCGCTCTGTTCCAGGAATGGATCAAGGGCTCACACGGTCGTCACATGTGGTCCTGGTCCGATGGTCTCCGAGAAGCGTCAGGGCTGGGCCGTGAGAAGTCCGACGAAGAACTGGCCGACGAGTCAGACGAGACCGTGGGTCGGGTCTGCACCATCTCCAAGAAACTATGGCGGCAGATCATCGTGACCCGCTACGGCTTGCGGGCCATGTTCCTCACCGCCCTCGACCAAGGCCGTACCGGCCTCGATCAGGCCATCGGCCTGTTGCTCGACCATGGCCTGGGCGTCCGCGTCGAGATGAGATCTCCGGGTGACCCGCCGAGGTTGCGGGCGACCGGTGAACCGCGGGAAGCACCCGCAGCAGAAACAGCAACCCAACCAATGAAGGAAGAAACCTGTGTTTGAGAACCTAGTAATCAGCGAAACGGCCTACGAGCTTCTGTTCCAGGAATCCGAGCCGGTCTACGTGTTCGAACAAGGCGTCTACGGCGACGACCGTGAACCCAAGAACAAAGACCGCGACACCGGGTACCCGCTGTGGATGGTCCGCATCACCGCATCAGATGCAACCAACCGAGAAGAACAGACCCTCGAAGTCCAAGTCCCAGCCATCGACCAGCCCGTGGCTGGCTTCAAGGAGAAGGTGCTGCTCCCCAACCTGCGGGTGCAGATGTACTCCCGCAAGACCGAGCGCAACATCACCGCAAGGTGGTACGCCGACACCTTCACCACCGCCGCCAGCGGCACACCGAAACCGGTTGGCAGAAAGGAGGTCGACAGCAAGACCCCAGCCGCTGCAGCGGCCTAGCGAGTACCTATGACCCCGATGGACAGGCCACGGCTACAGGAGCCAACTCGGCGTGAAAGGGCCGGACGGCTGAGGTTCGAACCCTCAGGTGGCCACAGAGACTGGAATGAAAGGACTAGAGACCATGTCGATACCCGATGCGTTGGAGCGCCGCACATACACGGTGGTGGAGGTTTCGCAGATCTTGGGAATCGGTCGGAACACGGCCTACGAGAGCTGCCGGTCGGGTGAGATCCCGACGGTGCGGGTTGGTGGCCGAGTACTCGTTCCGAGAGCGGCCATCGATGCCTTGCTCAGTGTGAGTACCGATGAGCTCCGGGCCGAATAGCGAGGTCCGCATCTGGTCGATTGTTGATCGACGGGGTGCCTCCGGTTACAAGGCCCGGCCATGGGTTGTCCGTTGGAAGGTGGACGGCAATCAATTCAGCCGTGGCCATCGCACCCGTTCGGAGGCGGATCACTTCCGGTCCGGGCTCCTCGCAGCGCAACGGAATGGAGAGCGATTCGACGGGACTTCGGGAGAGCCGTTGTCGTGGGCGGCTTCGGGAGAAATCAAGATCCATGACTGGGTTCGCAGATGGGTGGGGGAGCAGTGGCCAGAGTGGCAGCCTCGGACTCGAAACTCTGCGGTTGAAGCGCTCAGTCGGTACGTCCCGCTGGTCGTACGAAGTGGTTCCCCGCCTGCTGACGGGCTTCGGATCTATCTGGTGCGAGCGCTGCGAGTTGGCGGTGAGGGTCAAGACGATCGACTTGAGGCGTGGATGAATCGATGGTGCCTCGATCTGTCGGACCTGGACCGGCAACTCCTCGCTACTGTCGAGCAGAAGCTGGTCACCGGGCTCGACGGGAAACCGCTGGCACAGACAACAGCCAGTCGGTATCGAAATACAGCCAAAGGATGCATACAGCGGGCGGTCGATCTGGAGCTCATTCCTCGCAATCCGTGGCCGCCGGCGACGAAGGGAGCTCGACACCGTAAGGCGAGGCGGAAGAGCAAAGCAGTCGACATCCGGCAGTTGCCTGATCCCGCCACGATGCGTCGAGCTCTTGATGCGATCGTTACTCATCAACCAGCGAGTCGGCGCTACTTCGTGATGACAGCTGTTCTCTACTACGCTGGACTTCGGCCATCGGAAGTGATCATGCTTCGGCCCCGAGTGTTGAGCCTTCCGGCTGAGGGCTGGGGAACCATTGATGTGGTCGAGTCCGACATCGACTTCGATGAGCCGGGAGAGCCAAAGACGGGCGAGCGAACGGTACCGATTCCTGGTGTTTTGGTTGAGATCCTTAGGGGTTGGGTTGAGCAGAATCAGTTGGTTGAGGACAGCCTCCTGTTCCGAACGCGCAACGGGAATCGTCCGACATCATCTAACTGGCGGCGAGCGTGGCACCGAGCGCTGAGATCCATCGATCACGAGACCCTTCGCCTTTACGATTGTCGGCATGCTGCGGCTACGACCTGGCTTTCGGCTGGCGTTCCGCTTGGCGAGACTGCTCGCCGTCTCGGCCATTCGATCGAGGTCCTGGTCTCTACCTACGTCGGGGCTCTGGCCGGCGATGTCGAGTCTTCCAACGAACTGATCGACAAGGTGTTGGACTGAACACGAACATCGCTGCTTACTCTCGGTACGGGTGACTCGTGTGTGAGATCGTTGGCGTGGCCCCGATCTAGTCCGCTGACCAGCACAAACATGCTGAAGGAACAATGCGTTCCGGAACCGTGTGCGCACGTTCGATTCGCGCCGGGGGTACGGACCCGTTGTCGATGACACAACAGTCGGTTCCGAGCAGGGAACCGACGTGCGAACTCAGTCACGATGAACGGACGGTCCCTCCGAACGACGAAGTCGACCTTCCAGCCCGTGCTTGGTTCGATGAGGTTGAACATGGAGCGGTAGCGAAACGCATCCAGTGCATCGCCCATCTAGAAGCGATCACGGTCGACCTGATCGCCGAGCGGCCTGATCCTTGGTCGCTCGGTTCGACATCTGCGGAGCAGATCATCCAGCAGGCCGCGCCTCCGGTGGCGATCGGCTGGAGGCTGGTCCGCGATCGGGCCGATTGCGGATTCTCTCGCCTTGACCGTCCGATCGCTGCCGCTGACGTCAGGTTGGCGGACACCGAGGAGACGCGTGAGCTCTGACCCCGCTTGATCGGATCGATGCCGACGTCACCAGATGTTGGAGCGGCCGAACCATCAGATGCGTTCGATTCGCGCCGGGGGTACTGACCCGTTGTCGATGACACAACAGTCGGTTCCGAGCAGGGAACCGACGTGCGAACTCAGTCACGATGAACGGACGGTCCCTCCGAACGACGAAGTCGACCTTCCAGCCCGTGCTTGGTTCGATGAGGTTGAACATGGAGCGGTCGCGAAACGCATCCAGTGCATCGCCCATTTAGAAGCGATCACGGTCAACCAGATCGACGAGCAGCCTGATCCCATGCTCGCTCGGTTCGACATCAGGGGCAGACCACCAGAGGCCGCTCCTCCGGTGGCGATCGGCTGGATGCTGTTCCGGGAGCTGGCCGATACCGGCTTCTTCGCCTCCGGCCGGGCGATCGCAGCCGCTGACGACAGGTTGGCGGACACCGAGGAGCCGGGGAGCTCTGACCCCGGGCGATCGAATCGATGCACGACGTCACCAGATGTTGGAGCGGCCGAACCATCACATGTTGGCCGCTCTGCTGTTCTCGGCGGTCTTTGCGGCGGTGTCGGCATGGGCGGCGACGAGCGGCCGGAGCTTGCGGACGGCCACGTCGGCGGGTCAGATGTCGGAGCCGGTCTCGGCCACGTCGCTGTCGATGTCCTCGACGGTCTCCGACGGGTGGCGCATGATCCTGACCTGGGTGATCTTCAGCCCGTCGCGGCGGACCACCTCCAATTCGTGGCCTTGTACGTCGACCGTGGTACCGATCGGTGGAACGACCCCGGTCTCGGCCAGGACCAGTCCGGCCAAGGTGGTCACGTCACGGTGCTGGAACACGAAGCCGTAGTCGTCCTCCAACTCCGCGATCGTAGTCTCGCCGTCGAGCGTGGCCGAGTGGTCGTCATGGATGACGGCCGGTAGGTCGTGGTCACCGGACGGGTCGTCGATGACCTCGGAGATGATGTCATCGAGGGTGACGAAACCGATCGTGCCGCCGAGCTCGTCGACGACCAGACTGGCATGGACCCGCTCTTTCTTGAACCGCTCGAGCAGGACGTCCGCTGCGGTCGAAGCCGACACCGCCGGCAGGCGGCGAACCAGCTTACCCAAGTCGATCGGTGCTCCCGTCTGGGTGGCCCGAACGAAGTCCTTGACGTGGAGGAGGCCGATGACGTGGTCGAGGTCTCCCCGGTAGACCGGATAGCGGCTGGTCTCCGAACCGGTGACCCGTTCGGAGATCTCGTCGCGATCGGCGTGAATCTCGATCCCCCGAATATGGCTGCGGGAGGTCATGATCTCCGCTGCGGTGAGATCCTCCAGCTCGAAGATGTTGCGAATGATCTCACCCTGGAGCTGTGCGAGCTGACCCTCCTGGGCCGACTCCTCGGTGACGATGGCCAGCTCCTGGCTGCTGTACAGCGAGACGGCGAGATCGGGCTCGGGTATGCGGAGCAACCGCATCAGACTCAACGCAAGCCAGTTCAGGAGCGCAACGGCCGGCCGCAGCAGCAGACTGAGCGGCCGCATGAGCGGGTTGACCCGTAGGCTCGTCCGTTCGGGGCTCTGCAGCGCCAGCGCCTTGGGGATCATCTCGCCCAGCACGACGTGGAGGTAGGTGATGACGCCGAGGGCGATCATGAACCCCACGGTGTGGGCCGCCGCCTCCGAAAGGCCGAGATTCTCGAACGGGTCGTACAGCCAATGGGCGATGGCCGGCTCCCCGTACATGCCCAGTCCGATGCTGGCCAGAGTGATACCGAGCTGGGCGACGGCGATGTACCCGTCCCGCCCCGTTGGCCGGTCGAACACGTTGATCAGCCATCGAGCAGCCCGGCTTCCGTTCCCCGCCGCCTCCTCGAAGCGGCTGCGGCGGGAGCCCACCAGGGCAAACTCGGCAGCGACGAAGACGCCGTTGACCGCGACCAGCAGCAGCACCACGACCACTGGCAGCACGACCGATGTGAAGACGCCGGCCGCCAGCACGCCGCTCGGGGCCAATCCGATCGTCGCCGTCATGATGGCGGACCTTCCCGGTGTTCGAAGCTGACCCGGTCGACCAGGGTTCCGTCGACCGAATCGACGCGCAGCGAAGGGCTTTCGGTCGAATCCGACTCGATCGCCTCAGCTGCGGATGCGGTTTGGGACGGCAGGGGCACTTCGTCGCCGACCCGGGGAAGTCGGCCCAGGCAGTGCCACACGTAGCCGCTGACGGTGACGTTGTAACCGGTCGGGAACGACAGCTGGAACCGGTCGTTCAGGACCGACAGCAGCACATCGCCCCGGAGCGAGACCCGATCGCCCTGGATGGTGATCGGGTCGGGTTCGACGTCGAACTCGTCGTAGAACTCGCCGAAGATCTCCTCGATCGCATCCTCTCTGGTGACGAATCCGGACACGGTTCCGAATTCGTTGACGACGATTGCGGTGTGGCTGTCGTCCTCGGTGAACAGCGTCATGAGCTCCGGGACTCCGACCACCTCACTGACCACGAGACCTCGGTCGTGGATCTGGCCGACGGTCCTGTCGGGATCACCGGCGGCGGCATTGAACAATTGTCGGAGGGTGACGACACCGACGATCTCGTCGCCGCCGTCGGTGACCGGGAACCGGGAGAACGGCGTCGCCGCCAGTTCCGTCAGAGCGTCGGCCACCACGGTGGTCAGATCCACGGTGACAAGACGCCGTCGGGGGGTCATGATCTCCCGGACCAGCCGGTCCTTGACGGTGAGGGCGCCGGCCAGCATCTCTCGCTCGGAGGAGTCGATCAGGCCACCGTCGGCGCTGGCCCGGTACAGGCCGGCCAGCTCCTGAGGGGAGTGCACGTGGGAGTGCGAGTGGTCGCCGGTCAACCCCAACCATTGCATGATGGCGAACGCCGACCCGTTGAAAACGGTGACGAGCGGATGGAACAGCCACTGGCTCAGCTTCATGGGCGTCAGGGTGCTGATGGCCAGAACCTCCGGGTAGCGCAGTGCCACGGTCTTGGGCAGCAGCTCGCCGAGCACGACCTGGAGGGAGGTTATCGAGAGCAGGACCATCAATATCGAGACCGTCGAGCCGGCCGAGCCCAGCCACTCGTCGAACAACGGGGTCAGTTGAGCCTGGCCGTAGGCGCCGGCCACCAGGCTGCTGAGGGTGATCCCGATCTGACAGGCGGCGACGTAGTTGTCGAGCCGTTTCGGGTCCTGGAGGACGGTGAGCAGCGAGGCGGCAGCACCGCTACCGGTTTCCGCCCGCTCCTGGACCCGCGACCGTCGGGAGCCGACCGCAGCGAACTCGGCCGCAACGTACAGGGCGTTGAAGCCCACCATGATCAGGACGAGTAGCAGGACGAGAAGTGAGTTCATCAGAGCTGTCCGGTAGACGGTACCACCGGAGCCCCGACGCTCCTGATTTGGCACCGCCGAGACCACCGGGCGGCGCACTGTGGTGGACGGTGGAGCGTTTCGTGGTCGATCGGTGGGGTAGAGCAATCATGTTGCCCTCCCGAGACGGCGAAGGACCATTCTCCGACCGAAAACCCGAGGCCGAACCCGCAGTGGCGGCCAGGTCGACGAAACCCGCCGAGTACGGCTCGTACGCAAGCCCCGGCTGCGGTCGATCTGCTCTCGCACTCGGGGTTTCCCGTCTCATCGACATCCATCGGGTGGAGCGGCCTGCGAAGGGTGGAGGCCCCAGGGGCGGCCGACGACGTCACCGATCTGAGCGAAGGCGTTGGCCCTCATCGCCGATGGGCCGGCCGGCCGAGTGGTCATGCGCGCGATGACTATGCTCGCGACATGATCGAGACAGTCGAGCTTGCCATCGCCGGTGGTCGGCTTCGAGCCGACGTGTGCGGCCCGCAGGAGGGGGAGCCGGTCCTGTTGCTGCACGGCTTCCCCCAGACCCGCTACACCTGGCGCCACCAGCTCCCGTCATTGGCACAGGCCGGATTCCGCGCCGTCGCCCCCGATCAGCGCGGCTACTCACCCGGCCTCCGTCCGCTGTCGATCGAGGACTACCACGTCGACCGGCTCGTCGCCGACGTCGTCGAGCTGGCCGATCGCCTCGGTGGCCGTGTCCACCTCGTCGGCCACGATTGGGGTGGCCAGGTTGCCTGGCTGACGGCCAGCCGCCATCCCGATCGGCTTCGGACGCTCACCGTGTTGAGCCGACCTCACCCGGCCGCGTTCGCCGCTTCGTTCTCGGTCGACCCGGCCCAGGCCGAGCGCTCAAAGCACCACCGCGGGTTCGACGATCCCGCTACCGCCGATCTCTTCCTCGACGAGGATGCACGGCGACTCCGCAGGCTGCTGGCCGGCAGTGGCGTTCCGGACGAGGACATCGACGGCTATCTCGAGGTGCTCGGCGAGAGGCCGGCCCTCGACGCCGCCCTCAACTGGTACCGCGCCGCATCCGGTGCGGGCCTTCGAGCGGCCGACACCCCGGCCGTGACCATTCCGACCTGCTACATCTGGGGGACCGAAGATGCTTCGGTCGGGCGGGCGGCGGCCGAGGCAACGGCGGAGCACGTCACCGGGCCTTACCGCCTGGTCGAGGTGGCCGGTGGCGGCCACTTCCTGACCGATGACGGCTCCAATTCCGTCGTTACGGAGGCGTTGCTGGACCATCTCTCCAACCAGTAGCCCCATCGACGTGACCTCCGATTTGTTTTTCGGCGTTGTCGATTTTTGCCGGTCTTGCGCGTCATGATCATGTCGGCGGTACGCGCCGACCATGAACCAGAGGAGTTGTCGTGAAGTATTTCGTTCTGCTGGCCGCCTTCGGAGAGCTTGCACCGTGGGATGACCAGACCCCCGAGGAACAGGAGGCCGCAATGGCCGGCTTCGTCGCCTTCGACGAGGCGTGCGCAGCCGAGGCGGGCGTGGAGATCCTCAGCGGAGAGGCGTTGGGGGACGGCTCGATGGCCACCACCTTGCGGACCCGAGGCGGCGAGATGACCGTCACCGACGGCCCTTTCGCCGAAGCGGCCGAGCAGATCGGCGGCTACTACCTCCTCGATGCCCCGGACCTGGACACGGTGACCGAGCTGTGCAAGATTCTGCCCGCCTATGACATCGACATCCGACCGGTCCTTGACGCACCCTGACGAGGCGATCGAAGACCTGTTCCGGGCCGAATGGGGCCGCCTGTTGTCGCTGTTGCTGTCACGAACCCGGCGCCTCGACCTGGCCGAGGACGCCTTGGGTGAGGCATTCGCCCGGGCATCGGACCGCTGGCCGACCGAAGGCGTACCGGCCAACCCTGCGGGCTGGCTGTACACCACGGCCCACCGACAGGTCGTGGGGCGACTCAGAGCAGAAGCCATCGCCGGGCGCAAAGCACCTCTGCTCGTGGTCCGACCCGGATGGGTGCCACCAGGTGATGCGGGGGAGGAGTTGGCTGACGATCGTCTGCACCTCATCTTGTTGTGCTGTCACCCAGCCCTCCCTCAGCAGTCGAGGTCTGCGCTCGCGCTCCGCCTCGTTGTCGGTACGCCGACCGAGCAGATCGCTCGCTTGTTTCTCGTTTCGCCCACGACGATGGCGGCGCGCCTGACTCGAGCGAAGAAGAAGGTCGTGCTGGCCGGCATCCCGATGGGTGCGCCGCTCGGGGAGGAGCTTCGGTCCCGTCTCGACGAGGTCTGCCGAACCATCTATCTGGCTTTCACCGCCGGGTATACCCCCGGCGCCGGGCCCGACCTGCTGCGGGCCGATCTCGCGGGAGAAGCGGTACGGCTCGCCGCCATTTTGCATGAGCTCGTACCGGAGACGGCCCAGGTGAAGGCCATGCTCGCGTTGTTGGTACTCCAGCACTCGCGCCGTGACGCTCGCCTACGAGACGGTCGCCTCGTGACCCTCGACGACCAGGACCGCTCGATGTGGCATCACGACGAGATACGGGCTGGGCTCGGGCTGGTCGACCGGCTGCCGCGCGGCGAGGGATATGCCGAAGAGCTTCGACTGCAGGCCCTCATCGCAGCCGAGCACGCAAGGGCTTCCACTGCCGAGGCGACGAACTGGACCGCGATCGAAGGTCACTACGCCGCTCTCGAAGCACAGACCGGGTCTGCGATCGTGCGACTCAATCGTGCAGTCGCAGTTGCCGAGGCCCAGGGCCCCCGAGCTGGTCTGGCCCTCCTGACCGGACTCGACGATGCACTCCCGGACAACCACCGTCTCGCGGCCGTCCGGGCCGAACTGGCACGGCGGGCCGGCGACACCGAGCTCGCTCGGGCCTCATATCGCGAGGCGGTCGAACGGTGCTCCAACGATGTCGAACGCGCCCATCTGAGCTCCAGGCTGGCTGGGATCGAGGCTCCCGACAGATGAGCAGAGGAGGGACCACACGGTCGCCTTCGGCGTGGGAGGCGACGATGACGACTTCGGCTTGGTCCCACTGGCCGGCTTCGATCGCTCGGCGAAACCGCTGCCGGTACTCCTCGTGGTGCACCCAGGCCCACCGGATCACGTTGCGTTCGGGATCCCATCTGGTGAAGTTGCTGAGCGGTTCGTAGTTGCCGTTCCAGAGCTCCTCGTGCCTGTGACCAGGGACCGCTGGAACGGTGATCGTCGATGACGCCCTGGTCGGCGCCCGGGGTCCGTCGACCTGGGGTGGGAGTCTGCTCGGTCCACGGTCCAGACACGGCCCGCCGATTCTAGTCATTGTCGAATCGGTCGAGAACCCGGTGGGCAGCGGCTGCCAGCTTGCCGATGATGCCTCCTCGCTTCGCCAGCGTCTGCAGGCCGGCGTCAATGACTCCGAGATTGGCTCGAGCGGCTTCGGTGTTGGAGACTTTGCCGTCCCCGTCCAGATCGAAGGCCTCAAGGGCGGCGGCCCGCTCAGCAGCATCATCACCGGCCTCTTGGTCCGGGGTGGGATGAGAAGCTGGTAGATCATTTTCATTCTCCATGTGGCGAGTATCGCCGACCGAGGCAGCGATGTGCTCCCCTTGTCGCTCAAGACTCGCCATCGTCGTCGCCCGTCATCGGTGGCAGGCCTGGCTCCCGATCTCGTTCGCAGCACGCTGGCTTGCTCATGTGTGCTCCCTGGCCACCATCGCGGCTGCGTCGGAAAGGGGCCACCCCTCGCGGCTGACCTGCGGTTCGACTCGTGTTCTACTCCGAGAATTTCACTCAAACTGGTGACGACGCTGAGCTGAGAGGCCCCGATGATGGCTCCCATGGCGATGACAACGATGATGGCAATGGTCAAGGCGAGGGAGATTCGAGCGAGGGGTCGGGTTCGCCTCGGTCTGGCTCGTCGTCCGCCTCAGGTCGACCTCCCCGTGATGGTGGCGACATCGAACGATCCGACTCGGGCGAGCCTGGCCAGGGTTCCGAGGTGGGTTCCGCCGAGGCCGGCAAGTCGCGATGAGCGGGAGCTGGCCGGCCTGATGCGCGAGATTCTGCCTGAGGAAGGCCAATCCGAAGCGCAACATCGGCCCCACGACTGAGGTCGCAACTGGCGACCCAGTTCACCCCAGCGATGAAGTAGAAGAAGGTCCACGAGCTCGAATCCGTCGATGTGAGACGTGCTGCTTCGACGGCTCGGCCTCCACGAGATCGCCGGCCTGCGAGGCGTTCTGTGCCCAATCGGCGTATCGGCTCGCGTCGGCGCTGGCGGTCAGTCCGTGTGCATACACGCTCGTGAAGACCGTGATCGCCGCGATGGTGACCATGAGATCAGTGGCCGGGAGATCGGCCTCGGTCGTGACCAGTACGGTGAACACGATGGTGGCGGGGATTGAATGGCTCGATGGTCTCTGCGGTCGGGTGGGTGTTGGTGATGGTGGTCGGCACCGGTGCCATCGTGTGGGGGGCGGAGTTGTTTGCCGAGCATCTTGCTTCGGCATCGAGTCGCCTCGGGGTCAGTTCATTTGCATTGGCGCTGTTGCTGGCAGGGGCCGAGCCGGAGGAACTGGCGACAGTGGTGACGGCATCGGCCAGCGGCGTCGATGGGGTCGCCTTTGGCGATGTGATCGGGGCCAATGCCGCAATTGCCACGGTCGCCGTCGGCCTTGGTGCTCTGGTTGCCCCGATACCGTTCGGAGCCAGGGTGCGGCGCTACGGCCTCGGCGGTCTTGTCGCCGCCGTTGCTGCGGGCGTGATCGTCTGGGACGGCCACGTTGGCCGGCTCGAGGGCGGGGTCCTCGTCGCCGGCTATGTCGCTTTCGTGGCTGCGATCTGGGTTCGTGAGCGCCGACCCCCCGCCTTGGGCGAGACGGCGGAGCTCGAAGAGGCCGATTCCAACAGTGGTCGGGTTGGTCGTGAGCTGGTTCTGGTGGTGGCTGGTGTTGCTGCGCTGACCGCCGGATCCGTGGCCCTGGTCGAGGGGGTCCGCCGCTTGTCCGGGGTGGAATCGACCCAGACCCGGCTTGGACTGGTCGTGGTCGGGTTCGCGACTGCGTTCGAGCTCGTCGTATTGGCGTGGTCGGCCAGTAGAAGGGGCATCAGCGATGCGGTTGTCGCCGGTGTCGTCGGTTCCTATGCCTACAACGTCACCATGAGCCTCGGGGTCGGGGCCTTGGCAGCACCCATCGCCATCGCCGACGCCGGTACCATCCGAGCCCCCTTTCTGGTCATGGTGGGGCTGATGGTCGTCGTCCTCGTACTGTCGGCCCGCGACGACGTCCTGACCGCAGCCCACGGTCGCCTCCTCGTACTGGGCTATCCGCTCTTCGTCGCAGTCGCCTTGTTGTCCTGACCCGAAGCCGTGGCTTGGCGTTTCAGGAACGCCGTTCGATCGCTCCTGCGACCCCCCGTGGGTTATCCGAGTGCGAGGTACGGATTGTCCTGCGGCCGAGATCGTTTCGACAGGAGCAACGCTAGAGGTGGCCACTTGCGGGATGGGGCTGGTCGGTGGTCAGTTGGCACGAAGGGTGAACTGGTCGATTGCCTGACCGTCGTGGTCGATGGCCTGGCCCTGTATGCGGTCCGGATAGATCAACAGGTCCACGAAGCTGTGGGTTGACCAGGCGACGGCTGTGAAGTCCTCGCGGCCGGTGGGGCGCAGTTTTGCGGCGGCGCCGGTCACGACGTAGGTGACGCCGTTGATCACCTTCGATCGTTGGTAGTCGTGGTCGTGTCCGCTGAGTACGAGGTCGACGCCGTACTCTTCGAACAGCGGGACGAAGTTGGCTTGTACACCCGGTTCGTTTCCGTGCAGGCCGGCGGAGAACGCGGGATGGTGCAGCATCACGATGGTCCATGGGGTCTCGGTGTCGGCAAGGGTTGACCGGAGCCATGCTCGCTGTTCGGCGTTGTCTGGTTGGGTCGAGTCGAGGGCGATGATGGTTGCGAGGTCGGTTCGGGTCACGTACCAGCGGTTTGGCATTCCCAGCGCGGCTGCTTGGGCGTCGCCGTTGTCGTTGTCGACGTCGTGGTTGCCCAGGACCGCCAGCAGTTCGGTCGGACCGTCGAGGACCGGGGCGAACGGGTCGAGGACTTTGCTTGCGACCAGGGATGGGTCGCCATCGTCGTAGACGTTGTCGCCGAGGAGCAGCAGCTTGTCGTACTCGCTCTGGTTGTCCAGGGAGTCCATGACGGCCGCGGTTTGGTAGGCCGCCGCACCTCCGGTGCCGACATCGCCGGCGACCGCCAGTCGTAGCGTCACAGGTTCGACGGGGGTTTCGATCGGGGTCGTCTGGGCTGATGTCGGCGCCCCGATGCGATTCTCGAAGTAGCTTTCGATGTAGGCGCGGTTGGCCACCGCGGCCGGGATGCCGATCGCCAGCAGCGCAAGGGCGAGGAGTAGCAACACTCGTTTCATGCCGCGCCCGGATGACGAACAAGCCGCGTCCTCAACCACCAGCCTAGGGCTGCGACCGCTACGACGAGCACGCCGATGTTGGCCCAGTGGCTGACCGCTGCGGTTTGTCCCCAGCGGTCACCGAGCCAGTATCCGGCGCTGATCAGAATCAGGTTCCAGACGAACGAACCGGCGGCGGTGAGAGCGATGAACGGGGCCAGGGCCATGCGCTGGGCGCCTGCTGGTATCGAGATCACGCTCCTGACTCCCGGTACGAGCCGGCCCAGGAAGACGGCCTTGCGGTTCCATCGGTGCACCGCCGCCGGTTCGTTCGTCTGGAACCGGATTCTGATCAGCGCCGGATACTGGCTCGGTGTCCTGGCCCAGGGTCAGCGAAACCGCGCCCACTCGAGCGTCGGAATCGACACCCCTCGGATCTGCGCCGGGCAGGTGCGAGGCAACCCGACGACCTCGGCCGCGTGATCCAGAACCTGCTGAACAACGCCCTAGGCCACGCCCGCTCGCTCGTGCTGCTCGATCCGAACACGGGAACCGTTCTCGACCAGATGGCCGAAGGCGCCGAGTCCGACGCCGACGAAGCCCCGGAGTCCGACGCCGACGAAGGCCCGGGAGGCCACGGAGGCTCCGGCTGGAAACTCGTAGGTACTGTCTGCCCATCCCCGTCGGGGTCGCCACCATTCGGTGTGCCGCCCCGGCGCCGCGTTCAGGGGTCTTTCAGGACCGCGACGGTGAGGACGGTCAGTCGAGGAGTCGGTCCAGGGCAGCGACCAGGCTGACACTGGTCTCGTTGCCGACGAGGCCGGCCTGCATCCGGTTCATCATGTAGGCCATCGTGACCCGGTTGTCGAGGTCGTTGATGACGATCGACCCACCCCAACCGCCCCAGTAACACACCCGGCCGGAGGTGATCCCCAGGGGATCGTCTTCATTGGCCAAGGCGTACCCGAGGCCGAAACTGACCGGGAGGCCGAGGACCTGGTCGATCCCGTTCGACTGAACGTCGAATATCCGGTCGACGGTGGCCGACGACAGCAACTCGACCCCGCTCGACGATCCCCGGTTCGACACCGTGGCCTGGATCTTGGCCACCGACCGGGCGTTGCCGTGGCCGTTGGCGGCCCCGATGGTGGCGGCTCGCCACTCCGGAGTATGGGCGATGGCGGCATCAGGAGCCGGGCCGGTGAAGGTCTTGATCATCACGCTCTCCGGGTCGATGTCTTCGGGGATCGGCAGCGGGGGTGGAGGGATGACGTTGGCGATCCGGGCGTGGTTCTGCGGAGGGGAACCGATCGTGAAGTCGGCGTCGAGTGGTCCGGCGATCTCCTCGGCGAAGAACTGTTTCAGGCCTCGACCGTCGATCCGTCGGATGACCTCGCCGACCAGGTGACCCTGGTTGAGGGCGTGGTAGCCAGAAGCGGTGCCCGGTTTCCACCATGGTTCCTGTTCGGCCAGCATCGCGGTGGCCTTTTCGTCGTCGAGAATGTCGTCGACGGTCACCGGCTGGGCCCAGGCCGAGACACCGGAGGTATGCGACATGATGTGGCGGACCTCGATGCCGTCCTTGCCGTTTGCCCCGAACTCGGGCCAGTAGGTGGCTACCTTCTCGCCGGGATCGAGCGCTCCTCGGTCGATCATCACCAGGGCCGAGAGGGCGGTCATGGTCTTGGTGGTCGACCACACGTTGGTGATGGTGTCGGCCTGCCACGGCAGCGACCGGGCCTCGTCGGCCCACCCTCCCCACACATCGCAGACCAGCTCGCCCTCGACAGCGACGGCCAGCGATGAGCCAACGTCGTATCCGGACGCCAGCTGCTGTTCGATGATGTCGACCAGCGGCTGGAACCGGGCATCGGATGTACCCAGGATCTGAGACATGACGGCTCCCCTTTTCGGACGGTGCCCGTACCGTACGGGCCGGTACCGCCGACCGTCAATTGGGTCGGCGACTGCACTCGCGCCGGGCGCTGGAACGTTGGCGGTGTTGATCTCAGGACAGGGTCGGTGGTCGATGTTGCGCCCATGGTCTGGTCTTCTCGACCTGGGTGCAGAGGGCGAGCAGGGTCGCCTCGTCGTTTGGTCGGCCAGCGAATTGGACGGAGAGGGGGAGGCCGGCGGTGGTGAACCCCGCCGGCAGCGACGTGGCGGGCTGGCCGATGACGTTCCACGGTGCGAAGTGGGGAATCATCTTGCCCGATCCCATCAGTGTCCGGCTGGCACCATGCCCGTCCTGTTCCCCGATCCGGGGCGGCGGCTGGACTGCGCCCGGAGTCAGTACCACGTCGACGTCGTCGAAGATCCTGTTGATTCTTCGAGCGATCGAGGGCTCGGCGTCGATGGCACGCTGGAGCATGCGACGTGGAATCCGCCGGCCTGAGTTGGCCATCCTGGCTGTTCTCGGTGAGAGCCGATCCGGGTGGTCGAGCGGCCCGGCGGTTGCGTCGAGGAACAGGGCGCCATCCGTGACCGATCGAGCCAGTGGGCCGTTGACCGCCAGGCCGTGCCAGTTGTCGGCGTCGTGCCAGACCCGGTCTCGTTGTGGTTTCAGGCCGAACACACCGGTGAAACTGGCCGGAGCTCGAATCGAGCCCAGGCCGTCTGAGCCGAGGGCCATGCCGCACAGCCCGGCAGCGACCGCGGCGGCCGATCCTCCGCTCGACCCGCCTGGGCTGTAGTCGGTGTTCCACGGGTTTCTGGTCGCGCCCCAAGTCGAGGTTTCCGTGAATGGCCATGCTGCCAGTTCCGACAGATTCGTTTTGCCGATGATGATGGCCCCGGCACCACGTAGTGCCGTCACGATCGACGATCACCCGGTCGCAGGACAACAGAATCGCGGATCGGCTGGCTTCCGTGGAGTGGCGTCATAAGGTCGTGCGGGATGTGTCGGCGCCGTCATAGACGATGCGGCGTAGGGCGGCTGCCGATCGGGTGTGGTAGGCCATCACGTCGGGATCGAGGTCACGGGCAGGGCGGGGCGCGTGATCGAAGTGGTGATGTCGATCGTCGCCCCGAACCATGGCTGCACTGTCCCAGCTGGTCAGGGTCTGTCGCGTGCGGGTTGGCATGTAGTGCAGCGACAGGCCGATCCGGCGATCGTCTGAATGGTTGGGTCCTGAACCGTGGGCGGTGGCCACGTTGTGAAATGAGGCTTGACCCGGCCGCAAGGGCATGGGGACCGTGTCGGCGAGATCTATGTCGTTGATGTGCTGGCCGCGAGTGAGGAGGTTGTCGGGGTCGTAGGTCTCGTCGTGGCTCAGCGTCAGGCGGTGGCTCCCCGGTAACACCCTCATGCAGCCGGCTTGCTCACTCGCCTCGGACATGGCGACCCAGACCGTGACCAGCTCACGGTTGTCGAGACCCCAATAGGTCACGTCCTGGTGCCAGCCGACGTAGCTTCCGGCACCGACTTCTTTGATCCAGAAGATGGCGTTCCAGCACAGGATGTCTGGGCCGATGAGGTCTTCGACCATGTCCAGCAAGGACGGGTGGCGCATGATCTTGTCGACCCAGGTGAATGGCAGATAGGCCCGCGATCGTTCGGGTCTGGTACTGAACGGGCCGTGGTCGGCCTCGAACGCCTCGAGCTTGGCTCGGGCGCCGGCAGCTTCGGCTTCGGTCAGGACATCGAGCGGCGACAGCCAACCGTCGGAATGGTAGTGCTCGATCTGGTGAGGACTGAGGGCGAGGGGCATCCTCCACTTTGCACGTCATCACAACCGCTCGTCCATCCTCTGCGCGATCGCCGCCTCGATCGTGCACACCTCCGAACGAGCCGCTGGCAGTAGACAAGCCGCACTGGTCGGCGCCCAGCACCGGCGGAGAGGTTGGCGTGAGCGGGAGCAGCCGCCATGCCTGGTCAGCGGTCAATGTCACCGATGCGACGATCTCAGGGCCCGGTGGCGAGAATTGCCATTCGGCGCCGGTCGACGAGAGGTGCCAGCGGCGCCCGAGTCGATCGTCAACCACTCGAATCTCGACGCTCACTCCCGGAGGAGATCGAACCTTGGTCGCGAGTCGGTAGGGGCAGGCCCACGCCAACGCGTCGAGGACCGGGCCGGCGAGATCCTCCCGCAGGTCACTCCGCATTCCCAACAGCCAGGCGATGAAGCCCGGTTCGTCGAGACCGTCCGGGGGTGGCGTGCCGTGGTGGTGGTCACGTTGCCAGGAGACCAGGCTGAAGTCGTCGCCCAGGAGGTGGATCGTCAGCCCGAGCACGGTCCACTCCGGGCACGGGCTCGAGAGCTGCCACTGCTGTTGTTCCAGTGATCTCAGCAGCTCCAGGAGCCTTCCGCGTTCCAGGCTGAACAACGGTGTGAACTCGATTGGGGTGACGGTCGGGATCATGTCGCACGACCGAGCGGCGGTCATGTACGACCTCGTGACCGATACCGCCGCCGGGTCGGTGCTGTGCTCGGAGTTCCTGTCCATGGACGCGGGGCGTATTCGCTCGAGCACGCTCATCTTCGACTGGCGTCGCTGGCCCGAGGTCATCGAGGAGCTCCGCGCCAGAAGCGCAGCGGCGGCGGATGACTCCGCCATGGCCTACGACTTCGAACTCGCCGAGCGGCTACGCGACGCACTCTGCAACGTACCCGAGGTCGTCGAACGTCGGATGTTCGGCGGACTGGCCTTCCTCATCGGAGGGAACATGACCGTTGTTGTCAGCAGCAAGGGTGGTCTCATGATTCGCGCCGACCCGGCAACCGCTGCCAGCCTCGTCGAGACGACCGAGGCCGAATTCGTCGAGATGCGCGGCCGGCAGATGCGAGGCTGGCTCCACATCGCCGCAGAAGCCGTGCAATCCGAAACCGAACTTCGCCCTTGGGTAGAACGAGCGGTCGACTACTCCTCGACCCTGCCACAGAAGAGCTGACCAGGCCGGGGTCGACGTCAGAAGGCCGGCGGTGTTCGAAGCGTGTGTGCGTCGAGGAAGCTCCGCCGGAGTCCTACGACGGCGACATCTCCTGTGGGGTCAACGCCAGGCCCGGACCGTGCGCTTGCCGTTTCGCTACCTTCTATCTGACTAGAAGGATTTTGCGGTAGTGTTGAATCCATGAAGATCGGGGAGTTGGGCCAACGAGCGGGTGTTTCGACGAAGACCATTCGTTACTACGAGGGCCTTGGGCTCCTGGAAGAGCCGGAACGCACGGCGTCGGGGTACCGGGACTACGACGATGCGGCCGTCGAACGGTTGCGGTTCGTGCGTGATGCTCAGGCCACCGGGTTGACCCTCTCCGAGATCTCGTCGGTGCTCGAACTGAAGGGCAGTGGGGAGCGCTCCTGTGCCCACACCACCGCACTGCTGGAACGGCACCTGGCCGATCTCGATGCGCAGATCGCCCGACTCGAACAGGCCCGGCTCACGTTGAAGGAGCTGGCGGCCCGAGCCCGGTCCCTCGATCCGATCACCTGCACCGACCCCAACCGCTGCCAGGTGATCACGGCCTCCGTCCAGGAGTGACCGTTTCATAGGAAACCCCTTGACCTTCCAGTCGAATGGAAGGCCTATGGTGGAGGTATGGCTTCGGGAAAAGCGAGTCGCGTTCGGATCTGGCGGTCGATGGGATGACCTGCGCCGCCTGCGCGAATCGGATCCAACGGCAGCTGTCGAAGCTCGACGGGGTCAGTGACGCCAGGGTGAATTTCGCCACCGGGCGAGCGACCGTGATCCACGAGCCCGACGTGACCGATGAGGCGTTCCGCGCTGCCATCGAGGGCCTGGGCTACGGGGTGATCGACGAGGAGGACAGCGACGACGCCGAGGCCCGCCGAGAGGCCGACCTGCGGCGCCGGTTCATCGTTGCCCTCGTTCTGGCCACCCCGGCGATGTTGTTGTCGATGATCCCACCACTGCAGTTCGACGGGTGGGAATGGGCGGTGGCGCTGCTGTCGACGCCGGTGATCTTCTGGTCCGGTTGGACGTTCCATCGGGCTGCGGTGCTGAACATCCGGCACGGCTCGACCACGATGGACACGTTGGTCTCGATGGGCTCGTCCGCCGCGTGGTTGTGGTCGACGGTGGTCCTGGTCGGGGGAATCGAAGGTGGGCACATCTATTTCGAGACCGGAGCGGTGATCGTCACCCTCATCCTGTTGGGGAAGTACTTCGAGTTGCGGGCAAAGCGCCGCTCCGGCGACGCCATCCGCGCCCTCGCCGATCTGGGCGCACGAACCGCACGTTTGGAGGACGGCACCGAGATCGAGCTGGAGGACCTGGCTGTCGGGATGCGGTTCCTGGTCCGGCCGGGGGAGAAGATCGCCACCGATGGTCGCGTCGTCGAGGGTCACTCCGCGGTCGACATGTCGATGGTGACCGGCGAGCCCGTTCCGGTTGAGGTCGCGGTCGGCGATGAGGTCATCGGCGCCACCATCAACGCAAACGGTTCGCTCACCGTCGAGGCCACCCGGGTCGGCTCAGACACCGCCCTGGCCCAGATCATCCGTCTGGTCGATGAGGCGCAGGGCAGCAAGGCCGACGTGCAACGCCTCGCCGATCGGGTCTCGGCCGTTTTCGTCCCACTGGCAATCACCGCCGCCCTGCTCACCCTGGCAGCCTGGTTTGTGACCGGGCACGAGGCCAACGAGGCGTTCACCGCCGCGGTGGCGGTGCTGATCATCGCCTGCCCGTGCGCCCTCGGATTGGCGACGCCGCTCGGGATCATGGTCGGCACCGGCCGTGGCGCCCAGCTCGGCGTGATCATCAAGGGCGGCGAGGTCCTCGAAGACACCAGATCGGTGGACGTGGTCATCCTCGACAAGACCGGCACGGTGACCGAGGGCCGGATGGAGCTGACAGAGGTCATCGCCCCCGCAGCCGACTCGTCGCTGCTGCTGCGCCTGGCCGCCTCGATCGAAGCCCGATCCGAGCACCCCATCGCCCAAGCCATCAGCAACGCATCGGCCTCGCACGAGCCGGTCACCGACTTCGAGAACCGGCCCGGCTACGGCGTGATCGGTCGAATCGACGGCTCGGAGATACGGGTCGGGCGCCGGCTGTTGTTCGACGACGTCAGCGACGAAATCGAAGAGGCTGCGACGACCGCCGAACTGGCCGGTTCGACCGCGGTGTTGGCCGGCCGAGGCGGCGAGGCGGAGGCGGTCCTGGTCATCGCCGACCGAGTGAAGCCGACATCGAAAGAGGCGGTGGCCGCCCTCCGGGACCAGGGCTTGTCCGTCACCTTGCTCACCGGCGACAATCAGCGAACCGCCGACTCGGTCGGAGCGATCATCGGGGCCGACAACGTCATCGCCGAAGTGTTGCCGAATGACAAGGCGGCCGAGGTGCGCCGCCTCCAAGCCGAGGGCCGCAGGGTGGCCATGGTCGGTGACGGCATCAACGACGCCCCCGCCTTGGCTCAAGCCGACCTGGGGATCGCCATAGGGACCGGAACCGACATCGCCATCGAGGCCTCCGACCTGACCGTTGTGTCCGGCGATCTTCGTGCCGTCGCCGACGCCATCGCACTGGCCCGCCGGACCCTCGCCACCATCAAGGGCAATCTGTTCTGGGCCTTCGCCTACAACGCCGCCGCCATCCCGCTGGCCGCATTCGGTGTCCTCAACCCGATGATCGCGGCGGGGGCAATGGGCCTGTCGTCGCTGTTCGTCGTGTCGAACAGTCTTCGGCTGCGCCGCTTCGCCGGCTACAGAAAACCGACAACGTCATCGGCCCCGCAAAAGGACCGTGTTTCATGACCACAGCAACCCGGCGGACCTTCGCCGTTCCCGGCATCAGCTGCGATCATTGCGTCAAGGCGATCACCGACCACGTCAGCCCGGTCGAAGGCGTCGAGAACGTCGAGGTCGACCTCGACGCCAGGACCGTCACCGTGGTCGGCGGCGACGACGCATCGATCGTGGCCGCCATCGACGATGCCGGCTACGACGTGGCATAAACGCCCGCCACGCAGTCCGATGCGTCCGGATCGATGGGCGCCGAGTTGTCTCAACTCCGGCCCGATCGAGCCGATGGAGCCCGATGCAACGAGTCCTGCTGGTGATGGCGATTCTTCTGGTGTCGACCTCGTGTGGCTCGGACACCACGGTGAGCGAGCCCGAGGCGCTTGCGCTTGCGGCCGAGGATGCGCTGGCAACACTGGACGACGCCGAGTTGATGCTGGTCGAGTTCGAGGCGACGTGGATGTGTGACGCCCAGCGACGGTCATCGGTCGAGCCGGGCGTGGTCGACGATGCCCGCCGACAGGCCCTCGAGGACAGCGATCTCACCGCCGACGACTACGCCACCTTCCGCAGCGCTCTGGACGAGCGGGTGGAACTCCGCCAGGCGGTGTTGGCCCGATTCGTGGCGATCTGCGAATCCCCATGAACCTCGAAAGACCGTACCCCTGAGGTCGATTCGGCCGCAGCCTTGAGTCGGCGGACCCACGAAGAAGGTGCTGTCGGCCCACCGGTCGGGCCTTCAGAATTTGCTGCTTCGCGTCGACAACACGGCCATGAACGGCATTCCCTCCAAAATACTACGAGTCGGCGTGGCGACGGCGGCGTTCATCGGCGTGCTCGCCGGGCCGGCGGCCGCCGACAACGATGACGACGACAAGACCAAGCACGAACCGGTTCTCGTCAAGGAGCAGACCGCAACGGTGATGGCCGGGACCAGCACATGGGTGAACGTCCTGTGGGTGGCCGACGGCGACATCGACGACTTCGCGGTCGTCGCCGAGGAGAAGAAGGACTACTACGAGGTGTCGTACTCGGCCACGACCGTCGATCACGCCGGCCCGATGAACGGATACACGCTCTCCGACTTCGAGAGCGACTTCACGGCACTGCAGATCACGATCCCCGACGACTACAAGAAGAAAGAGGTCAAGCTCGAACTGCGCACGACCTGGACCCGCCCCGATGGTGAGCAGGACGACAAGAAGTTCTCGATAAAGATCCCGGTCGTCCGCTACGACGGCGGCCGGGACTGGCAGCTGGTCGACGATCAGGCGACCCTCGGTTCGGGGTGGATCGAGATGCCGGTGGTCGGGCTCGCACCGACCAGTGGCGACCTCCAGTTCCGGCTCGACGGCGCCGAAACGGTCGAGGTCTACCTTCCCCAGGGAGACTGGACCGGCCCACATCACAACGCGGCGCTCGACATTGGCGAGAGCGACGTGCTCCGGTTCTACATCGAACCGGGGACGCTCACCGCCGATCACAAGTTCAGCTTCACCGCAACCTGGACCAGCGGCGGCGATGCCAAGTCGGAGCCCGTCTCCTTCGCCGTGCTCGCCGGCTGAGTCGATGCTGCGGAGCAGCATCTCTGCGACTTCGCCCTCTGGGCGAACGTCGTTGGCTCCGATGGGGTGCCCTGAAGATCAATTCGGCCGCATGTCTTGAGTCGAGGCGGGCGGCGCGTCGACGCCGCTGATCTCGACACCACCGGCTCATGAATGCCGGGTCGGGGCCGATTCGTGGCCTATGGGAAAACAGGCGCCGACCGGCGTGGTCGACGAGACCGCACGGTCGGGTGGGGCCGGAGCGACGGCAGCCGGGGGCGTCATCCGGGGGCGTTCGGAGATCGGGGAACGGATCCGGGCTCGGGCCGAAGTATCGCTCCGGGTGATCGAGCGCCACTCCCACGACCTGTTCGGTCGCTATCTGACCTACGACGAGGTCGACGAGGTCATCACTGCGGCCGAAGCCCTGGCCTTGCTGTTCGGTCGCCTCGAGCTCCCGAACATCGCCGGGCTGGCCCGGCACCTGGTCACCATCTTCTCCGAAGAAGGTCCGTGGAGCGCCACGACCGGCGTCCGGCTGGCGGCGACCTGTGAGGATCTCCGTACCCTGGTCGAGAGCGCCATCGCCCAGCAGAACGCGCTCGGTTCGGATTCCGAGGTGGTGGTCGTCCTCGGCGAGGAGAGCGAGGCCCTCGATGCCGTTTGCTGGTTGGCCCTGACCCGGGGCTACGCCGTGACCCAGGCCGACGACCGTCTCCCATTGCTCCACCGGGATCCGGCGGCGGTGGTCACGTTGTGCCCGAACCGGTTCACCTCCGCCGTCGGCACCCGGTTGCGGGCCGTGACCCAACAGTGGGCCGCCCCCCTCCTGGTCCTCCACGATGGCGCCGATCCCGACACGATCGGCCGGTTGGCCGTCTTCGGGACCACCGTGCTCCCGCTGGCCACCCCGCCAGGGGTGATCACCGACGAGCTGACCCGGGCGGTGGCCGCCCATCGGGTGGAGCGGCGGGCGCTGCTGTGCGGTGAGGCCCCCGCCGCAGCGAGGAAGCTCGCAACCTATGGCTTCGGCGTTGTGGAGGTTCCCGACCCCGATCGGCTGCCCGAAGCGCTGGGAAACGGCCCGGGGCTGGTGGTGTTCGGCCCGACCGTACCGGCGAGGGTCGTTGCCACGACCATCCACCTGTTGCGGGCATCGCCCGCCCTCCGCCGGGGCCCGGTGCTCTGGATCGGCGATGGACACCGCGACCGCGAGCTGTGGGCTGCTCGCCTCGATGTCATCACGGTCGACGAGGTCGACGATGCGCTGGTTACCCGGATCGCAGGCCAGCTCCGCCGGCTCGCCGCCGACCTCGCCGACGCCGCCGACGTCGGTGGGGCCATCCTGTCCTGGGCCGCGGCCCAGGTCCTCATCGACCGCACCCTCGTCGCCGCCCACCGGTCCGGGAGCAATGTCGCGCTGGCATCGGTCCGTCTCCACGACTCGGTGGCCCCGGAGGTCATCGCCTCGCTGAAGGAGGTTCTGGGAACGGAATTCCGTCGCAACGACGTGCTCGCCCAACGAGACGACCACACGATGGTGGTGGCCCTGGACGGTGTGCCCCGTGGCGTGGCCATCAACCGCCTGGTCTCGCTTCTCGGCCGCCTCGATCTCGGTGCCGACGCGGCCAGAGTCGGTGTTGCCCTGTTCCCCTCCGACGGCCGGTCGGCCGTCGAGCTCGTCGCCGCCGCCGACCAGGCCATCAACCTCGCCACTGAGCACGACGGCCCGATGGTCGCCGCCACGAGCTGGCGGCCCGAGACCTACGACGTTGTCGACGCCATCGTCGTCGACGCCGACCCGGTCCTGAGCCAGGTCCTGGTCGACCTGCTCGTCGACAACGGCCTGCGGGCGAAGTGGTACCGCACCGGTCCCGAGACTCTGGCGGCACTGGCCATTGATGGAGGCACGGCCACCCCCCGGCTTCTCCTCCTCGACCTCGATGTCCCCGGCATCGACGGTCTCGCCATGCTTCGCCAGCTCCGGACCACCGGCTTGCTGCCCCAGGTCAAGGTGATCCTGATGACCGCCCGAGCGTCCGAAGCCGATCTCCGGGTCGCACTCGACATCGGGGTCGCAGACGTCATCCGCAAGCCGTTCTCCGGAACGCTGCTCAGGCATCGAATCCGCCTGGTCCTCGGGGACATCTCGTGAGGCCACCGGGGATTCCGCTCATCACCATCACCCAGGGACTCGTGGCAACGGCCACGGTGGTCGTGTCCTACCTCTTGGCCGGCATGTTGCTCGATGCCCGAAGGAGGAGACGGCTCCAGGAGTACCAGCGCATGCAGCACGATCTGGCCGCGGTGCTGTTCCGTCCTGGACCGGACGCCGCATCGGCCGCCGGGCGGCTGGCCAAGGGATCACATCCGGCCCTGTTCGACCTCATCCAGCGGTGTGCCGCCGATCTCGGTGGCGACGCCGACACCCGGCTTCGCAGCCTCGTCAGGACCGCCGGCCTGAGCCGCCCGATCCGTCGCCGGATTCGCAGCCGCAGCTGGCGAAGCCGGGCCCAGGGAGCGGCCTTGGCCAGCCTGCTCCCCGCAGGCGACCCGGACCGTCTCGCCCTCCTCGCCGACCACCGGGCTCTGGTGCGGTCCCGGGCGGTCGAGGCCATGGAGCAACAGGACATCGGCGAGCACGCCGAGCGGGTCATCGCGCTGCTCGACGACCCAAGCCAGGCCGTGCGGCTGGCGGCCAAGAACGCCCTGCTTCGGGGTGGGGCGCCCATCGTTTCGGCGCTCGACAGCTATCTCAGTTCGTCGGACGGGGTTGGCACGGTCTTCGCGCTCGACGTCGCGGCCAATCTCCCCGATCCCCGCCTGGTCCGTTCAATCGAGCACAACGCCCGATCCCACGATCCCGATCGGCGGGCCGTCGCCGCCGGCGCGCTCAGGCCGTGGGCCGCACGGTCGACGGTGTTGGTGGAGCTGTTGAGCGATGACGTGGCCGAGGTTCGAGCGGCGGCCGCATCGGCCATCGGTGCCGGCGGTGTCGAGACCATGGCCGCCGACGTCGGGAGACTGCTGCGGGATCAGGCATGGAGCGTGCGCCGGGCCGCGGGCCTGGCACTGGCCTCCATGGGGGCATCAGGGGCGATGACGTTGCGGGTGTACCTCCACGACGACGACACCTACGCCAGGGACATGGCGCAGCAGACCCTCGCCGTCATCGAGGCCAGACCGGATTCGCTGAACTCGTCGGTCCGCGCTCCCATGGTCCGCTCGGCCGGGGTTGGGGTCGGAGCCGGTGTCGGCGTCGGGGTCGGAGCCGGTGTCGGCGTCGGGGTCGGAGCCGACGTCGGTGTCGGCGTCGGGACTTCGACGTGACCGACCTGGCAACGGTCGGACTGTGGCTGTTGTTCTCCGTCGTCGCCTTCACCACCGCGGCCCAGCTCGGGCTCTATGTCACCGCCGGCATCGAGCTTCGCCGGATCAGGCAACGAGATCGGCATCAGCTCTGGCGTCGGATGCTGGCGTCGCCCCTCGCCCCCCGGATCAGCGTGCTCGTCCCGGCATACAACGAAGCCGTCACCGTCGTCGATTCGGTCTCGAACCTCATGGCGCTGACCTATCCCAACCTCGAGGTCGTCGTGGTCAACGACGGATCGAGCGACGCCACCCTGGATCGACTCATCGAGGGATTCGGTCTCACACCGGTTGGACCGGTCTACCGCCAGGTGCTCGACACCTCACCGGTGCGGGAGATCTACCGCTCTCCCGACGACCCCAGGCTGGTGGTGGTCGACAAGCACAACGGCGGCAAGGCCGACGCCTTGAACGTCGGGCTCAACGTCGCATCGGGCGAGCTCGCCTGCGCCATCGACGCCGACACGATCGTGGCCATCGACGCCCTGCAGGAGATGGTCGCACCGTTTCTCGCCGACCTCGACACCGTCGCCGTCGGCGGCATGATCCGCCTGGCGAACGACGCCATCTGGAGCAACGGGCAGGTGGCCGAGCTGCGGGCACCACGCCAGCTCCTGATCGGGGCCCAGGTCGTCGAATACGCCCGATCGTTCCTCGTTGGTCGCCTCGGTTGGGGCCCGCTCGGCGGCAACCTGATCATCAGCGGTGCCTTCGGGCTGTTCCGCCGGGACGCGCTGCTCCAGATCGACGGCTACGAGCACGGGAGCATCGGCGAGGACATGGAGCTGATCGTCCGCCTCCGACGCACCGGTTACGAACGGGGAGGCGTGGCACGGATCGCCTTCACGCCGGACCCGGTGGCCTTCACCGAAGCACCGGCCTCGCTTCGGACGCTGGCCCGGCAGCGCAATCGTTGGTACCGGGGCCTGCTCGACGTCCTGAGCCGCCACCGAGCCATGATCCTTCGGCCACAGTACGGGTCGGCGGGCATGCTGGCCCTGCCGTATTTCGTGGTGGTGGAAGCCGTCGCTCCCATCCTGGAGGCGGTCGGCCTGGTGGTCGTTGCCGTCGCCTTCGCCGCAGGGGCGTTGCCCTCCTCGGCCATGGTCCCCATCGGGCTTGCCTACCTCGCCGCCATGTGTGCCTCCTACCTGGTACTCATCGTCGACGACCTCGCCTTCGGGACCTACCGCCACACCAGGGACCGGCTGCTCCTCGTGGTCCACGTCATCTTCGATCAGATCGTGTTCCGGCCGATGACCATCGTGTGGCGACTGTGGGGGCTCCGGCTGTTTCTTCAGGGCCGGACCGAGTGGGGCTTCCAAGAGCGCCGGGGACTGGGTGTCAGCCGGACCGGTTGAAGTTGCTGCAATGACCTTGGTGGCGGTCGGGCAGGCGTTCTTCGGTCAGCTCATCGATCACGACATCACGCTCGACCTGACCAGTAGCTTCTCCCGACTGGACGCTCCCGAGGAAACCCAGAACTTCCGTACGCCGAGCTTGGATCTGGACTGCGTGTACGGGGCCGGTCCCGAGGGCTCGCCCTTTCTCTACTGGAACGCGCCATCCAAGCCCGACTCCGAGTTCAACGGGGTCAAACTTCTGACCGGGGCCGACGTCCCCGGCGCAAGTGCCCAGGCGAAGCAGGACCTCGTCCGCTCGGCCCACGGGCGGGCCATCATCGGTGATCCCCGCAACGACGAGAACCGGGTCATCTCCCAGCTCCAGCTCGGGTTCATCCGGTTCCACAACCGAGTTACCGAGACGTTGCATGGTGCCGGCCTACGCGACGAGGAATTGAGACGGACCTGCCGCCGCGTGGTCACCTGGCACTACATGATCCCCCAGTCGCCGAGGCCTGCGGCCGGCCCCGGGTCGAGATCGACAAGGTGACCAGCGGCGCCCAGGCACTGGCCGCCGGCGCCGGCGTCGACCTCTCGGCGGGCACGCCCCTGTGGCTGTATGCCCTGGTGGAGGGGGCCGAGATCGGTCGGGAGACGAGCCCCGGCAACTTCGACCAGGGCGAAGGACTGGGGCCGATGGCGGGACGGATCGTGGCCGAGACCCTGATCGGTTTGATGGAACTGGATCCACAGGCCTATCTCGGCAGCCGACGCGACTGGTCACCCGACGACGTCAAGGACAAGCTCGGTGGCGGCGTGAACTCGCTGCTCGACCTGCTGACCTACTGAGCTGAGTGGAACCTGTGGTGCCGGCACGCCCGCCGTGCCAGACTTCCTTCATGATTTCCCTACACATCATGTATCCCCGAACCGACGACGAGTCCACATTCGACATGGACTATTACACCTCGACCCACATGCCGATGCTGGCCGATGCCTTCGGCGACGCCTGCAAGGCATGGGGTGCTTCGGCGGTCGCAACCGGACCGTGGCAGGCGATCGGCTGGGTCACGGTGGAGAGCCAGGACGCATTCAATGCGGCCATGGGCGAACACGGGGCCGCCATCAAGGCCGACGTGGCGAACTACACGAACGTCTCCCCCGAAATGGTCATCGGCGAAGTCACCCACTGACCCGTCGGTGTGGGGGAGGGCCAGCCCGGCCCCGCCGACCCGATGCTCGGATCCCCGGACCTACACTCGTTCCATGAGCGAATCCCCCTTCCGCGTCGAGCGGACCGACTCCGGCATGCGATTCACCTTCGATGTGGCAGCACGCACCGGCGAACGACAGCTCAAGGCCGCCACCTTCGACAGCTTCGAGATCCTGTGCGACGAGGGCGCGGCCATCGGGGGCGACAACACCGCCCCGCCACCGCTTGCCTACTTCGGCGCCGCGCTCGCCTTCTGACTGCTGACCCAGCTCGCCCGTGTCGGCGAGGCCCGCAAGATCGAGATCACTTCGGCGCAACTGACCGTCACACCGTCGTTCGTCATGGCAGGGTCGATGCTGGCCGGCACGGCCGAGCATCGGCTGGAGGCCATCGACACCGCACTGGCCATCACCGCCGGTCCGGACATCGCTCCGGCCGACGTCGGAGCCATGGTCGAGCAGGCCGAGCGGATGTGCTTTGTGCTCGACGCCATCCAGCGTCCCAACGCCGTCACCCGCACGACCTCGCTCAACGGGCTCCGGCTGGACTGACCCTGGCAGGGCTCGCTCCGGTGTCGAGGTCCCGTTGGGACCGTTGTGGTCCGGTCTCCTAAGGTTGGCTGGAAAGAAGATTCGCCGGCCAAGGAGCAACGACATGGCGATGACCACCATTCCCGAGCCGGACGCCAACAACGTCTGGCGGACCGAGACCCCCGGCAACGCGGGTTGGATCCGATCGGCCCGACCGGACGCCGACGACAAGTTCTTCATGGTGTCGGCCGACGGCCACGTCCAGGAACCCCGGACCTTCCTCAGCGATCGGCTCCCCGAGGAGTACCACTCCCGACTACCCGGCATCGTGCTCGATGCCAAGGGCGACCAGCACCAGACGACCGAGGGGTTCCGCCAGGCCAAGCTCAACTGGGTGCAGCCGTTCGAGGGTCACGAGAAGTTGCGCAACGAATCCGGGCGGACCCCCGAGGACCGGATCCGAGACCTGGCGCTCGACGGCTGCGATGCCGAGATCCTGTTCCCCAACAAGGGCCTCACGATCTGGGCCACAAAGGATGCCCGGTTCAGTCATCTGATGTGCAGGGCGTACAACGACTGGGCCTGGGAGACATTCGCCGACGTCAACGATCGTCTCATGCCGATGGCCTGCGTCGCCCCGGCCGCGCTCGACGAGACCCTGGCCGAGATCAAACGGTGTGCCGATCTGGGTTTCAAGGGCCTCTCCCTGCCGTGCAAGCCGGTGTTCGGCCCGCCGAACGTCGACGACCTCAACTACAACCTCTCCGAGTTCGAGCCGCTTTGGGACTGCATCACCGACGTCGACCTGCCCATCACCTTCCACGTCTCCACCGGCCGCGACCCCCGAACCGCCAGAAGCAACGGCGGGGCCATCATCAACTACACCATCCACTCCCTGGCCCCGACCATGGAGCCGCTGGTCAACATCTGCGCCTCCGGCGTGGCCGAACGGCATCCAACACTCCGGTTCGGGGCCATCGAAGCCGGTATCGGCTGGGTCCCGTGGATGCTGGAGGCCATGGACGAGGCCTATCTGAAGCATCACATGTGGGTTCGGCCCAAGCTGGAGGAGCTGCCCAGCACCTACTTCCGGCGCCAGGGCTTCTCCAGCTTCCAGGAGGACAAGCCCGGTCTCGACCTGGCCCGGGAGCACGATCTGCTCGACAATTTCCTGTGGGCCAACGACTTCCCGCACCACGAGGGTTCGTGGCCGTACTCGGCCCAGGCCATCGAGCGAACCATGTCGGGCCTGACCGACGAGGAGCGTGCCAAGATCCTGGGCCTCAATTCGGCCCGGATCTTCAAGGTCGACGTCCCGGAGCGATTCCGGAACCACGCCGATGCCGCGGTGGTGGCCCAGTCGCTGACGGGTCACAACTGACACCGTGACAACGCTCATCACCGGAGGAACCGGATTCATCGGGGCCGAGATCGTCGGTCTGCTCATCGATCAGGGCAACGGCCCGATCCACGTCGCACAACGGTCTGACGAACTGGGGCGCCTGGCCGACCGGGCCGGCGACGTCGAGCTCCACCACCTCGACCTCACAAACGCAGATGAGATCGAAGCCGTCGTCGACGAGATCCGGCCCGACCGGATCTTCCACTTCGGGGCGATCCTGACCGGCCCCGGAGAACGGGATCCGCAGACCCTGCTGGAGGCCAACGCCGTCGGCTTCATCCGCATGATCGACGCCGCCCGGCGGGCCGGTACCGGGCAGTTCATCTTCGCCTCCAGCATCGGCACCTACGGCCGGGACCTCACCCCCGGTGCGCCGATCGACGACCTGTCGCTGCAGCGACCGAACACCGTGTACGGGGTGACGAAGGTGCTCGGCGAGAATCTCGGCACCTACTACAGGGAGAAGTACGGGCTCGATTTCCGCAGCCTCCGCTACCCGGCCATCGTCGGTCCTGGGGTCACGACCTGGAGCCTGGCCCAGTACACGTCGTGGATGATCGAGCGCCCGGCCCGGGGCGAGCCCTTCGCGGTGTGGACCGAGCCGGAGTCGGTGATCGCCCTGCTGTGGTATCAGGACGCGGCCCGAGCCGCGCTCGAGTTGGCGGCCGCCCCCACCGAGTCGATCCGCAGCGTCAACTACCTGGTCGACGGTCCTCGGCCGACCCCGACCGCGGGCGAGCTGGCCGAGGCGGTCCGCCGGCACATCCCGACGGCCGAGATCACCTTCGAGCCGGCCGACGACGCACCACCGGTCCGCCAGGTCCGACTCGACGACCGGGCGGCCAGGGAGGAATGGGGTTGGGAGCCCCGCTTCGGCGTCGACGCAATGATCGAAGGCATCATCGCCGCCGTCACATGAGCCGCGCCGCGCCGGCCGGCCAGGGCCCGCGCCGCCGGCCGGCCAGGGCCCACGCCGCGCTCAACCGATGGCGTCTGCTCCGCCGAACACGAACTCCACTCGACGATTCCGAGCCCGACCTTCGTCGGTTCCGTTGTCGGCGATCGGATCGGTCGAGCCCTTGCCCTCGGCGACGAGGCGACGGGCGTCGATACCGTTCTCGACGAAGAACTCCACCACCGATTCGGCTCGTCGCAGGCTGAGGGCCTCATTGACCTCGTCCGAGCCGAGGTTGTCGGTGTGGCCGATCACCTTCATTCCGAGGCTCAGATCGCGAGCCATCAGCGCGATGCCGATGGGCAGGATCTGCTGGGCCTCCGGTGAGATGTCGGCCGAGTTGAGCTCGAAGAGGATGGCACCCTGCATGCTGCCGGAGGTCACCGCGTCGGCCACCCGGATCTGGTAGGTGGGGAACGGTTGCAGCAGGCCGAAGATACCGGGGATCGTGTAGTTCCAGAACGACGTGTAGGTGGTGTCGTCGACGGTCATCGTGCTGGTGACGTTGTCCGGTCCGTACACTGCAGCCGCGCCCTGGATGAAGGACTCGATCAGTTGCTGATTGGGGATCTCGCCCGCCAGCGACACCTTGCCGTCCTCGACCGATGCCTCGAAGCGAGGTGGGACGAGACCGGTGAGTTCGATGCCGTCGGCCTCGACGGGGAGATCGATCAACGAGCCGATGGCCCCTGCGAACTGGTCGGCCCACCGCTGATTCGGTGATCGTCCAACCAAGGTGACCTCGTCGTCTTGGACCCGGATCGTTCCGTCGGTGATCATCGGCAGCAACCCGATCACCTCCGGTGACGCGGGCAACCAACCGGCGCTGCCAACCGAGTCATCGACGACGAGCTGCGATGTGTGGAACGGGGCGTATGCCAGTTCCGCCCTCGCTTCGAGCGCCAGTTTCGTGGCCTCGTCCGGCACCACCCCGGACAGCACGAAGATGTTGTCGGTCAGGGTTGCGTCGACGTATGGCCCGTCCGCCGGTGGTTCGGGCAGAGCCGATCCGCTCACGGTCACCGTCGATGCAGCCTCTTCTGCGTCGCCGTCGCCTGTGTCGGCGCCGTCGTCAGCCGCATCGGTCGAGCCGCCTGCGGCCTCGGTTTGCGATCCTGCCTGGTCTTCGCCGGCTTGTCCTTCGGTAACGTCTTCGGACTCGATGGTCGGTCGGTCCCCGCCGCTCTCGGTCGATGCGGAGTCTTCTCGGCCCTCGTCGAGGGCGGTGATGACGAACATCGCAACCGCCCCCACGATCAACAGCAGCGGAACCGCGATCAGCCACCGGGGCCGACTGGCCCGGATCGAATCGCTGATCACTTCCTCGTCACGGCGATCCCAGACCGGATCAACCAGCGGCTCTCGCGCGTCATCAAGCCTGTCGTCGCGAAGTACTCCGTCACCCATATTGTCCACCTAGCGTTCGCCCCGCTTCATCTTAGAGCGACTTGCGCCCGTCACCAATAGGGCAAATGCACCACTCGATTCCTGCACCGGATAGCCATTGTCGGTTGCCGAGGGCCACCCATCGGGCGAGTGGGGGTTCGGCGAGGGGAGGAATCGTTTGACCCACGCCAGGTCGGCCGGACCGGTACTACCTCCCAGCGGTGAAGGGCCGTTGATCCGTGGCTGCCGATATGGCAGAAGCGACACCGTTGGGCATGAGACATTCGCCTGTCATCGCCTCCCTTGCCGCCGTCCTCGTCATGTCGACCACACTGGTGGCAGGAGCCTTCGTCTCGCCTTCACCGGCCGCGGCGGCGCCGCGGCCGGTGCTGTATCTGACCTTCGACGACGGGCCGGGGCCGTACACGACGCAATTCCTCGATCTCCTGGGCCGATACGGCATCAGATCCACGTTCTTCGTGACCGGTCAGGCAACCGCCGCCAATGTGGGCCTGGCCAGGCGGATCGCCGCCGAGGGTCACGCCATCGGCAATCACAGCTACCGTCATCCCCGCCTGACCTCGCTTTCGAACTCGGCCATCCTGTCCGAGCTGGCGGCGACCAACCAGGCCGTCGCCGCCGCCACCGGCGTCGTCCCGACCTGCTATCGCCCTCCCTACGGGGCCGTCGACGCTCGTGTCCACGGCGTGGCGGTGTCTGCCGGGCTGGCGAACCAGGAGTGGCAGACCGGCTCCCGCCGGAGCAACTGGGGCCTGTGGGACATCGACACCAACGATTGGCGTCTCGCTGCATCGGGGAGCGGGTGGACCCAGGCCGACATGCGTCGCCAACTCGACCGGTCGGGCGATGGGGACACGGTCCTCCTCCACGATGGCGGGATCGGCCGAGCCAGGGCCTTGGCCGTGCTCACCGGGTGGCTGGCCGACAACCACAACCGGTTCGAGTTCCGAGCGCTGCCGGGCTGCGGTGGTGCGGTCACGGAGCAACCGCTGGATCCGGCCCACCCCGAGCGATGGAACCGATTCCAGATCGCCCGCCTCTACCGGGCCTACTTCGATCGGGCCCCCGACCCCGAGGGGTGGGACTACTGGAACGAGGTCTACGCCAGGGAGGCGAGCTTGGTCCAGATCAGCCAGTGGTTCGCCGAGAGCTCGGAGTTCGCCCGTCAGGGCCGGCAGGCCGACGGCGACTTCATCACCTTCGTCTACCTTCAGGTGCTGGAGCGAGAGCCGGACGCCGACGGCTTCGCCTACTGGCTGGCGGAGCTCGGCGCAGGTCTGGACCGTGGGGCGCTCGTGACCTACTTCTCGGAGAGCGAGGAGTACATTCGCCGCTCCGCCCCGGCGCTGACCGGCGACTGCTACAGCGGCGAGGTCGGGTCCTCCTATCGCTGCTGGGCCGACCGGCTGGCCCCACCCAGGACCTGGTGAACACCCCGGTCCACCTCGGTATCGAGCACCGGCCGCGACATCAACCAGCGGGCTGACGGGACCATCGCCGATCTACCCGAGCCAGTTCGGTCGTCGCCGGTCGACCGCCTTCCAGGCGACTCGCCACCGGTCATTGGCCGACGCCCCGTCGTGGAGGGCCTGGACGAGACGGCCGGCCACGAATGCAGCGCCCGGGTCCAGCTGGGGAGCATTCTCGCTCAGCCATCGGTTGGCGATGCTGGCGTCGTTGAGGTCGCCAAGAGTGTCCTGGAGCGCGGCCAACGACCTGGCGAAGCGGTCGGTTCTCGTGCCGAAGGCCGGGGCGATGGCCTCGGTTGCGTAGCGTGTCCTCTTTGCCAGGATGCGGACTTCGTGAAGGGCCGAGGCCGGGGGCCGGCTGCCCAGCTTGGCGGCGGCTCGTTCCAGGGTGCGCCATCGCCTGTTCACCAGGGGCGGCAGCTTCTCCTTGGCAGGCCCGTCTGCTGCGGCGGTCGTCGGTGGATCGCCGGCGGCGGCCACGAGATCGTCGAGGAGCTGGTCTGTCTCGGGCTGATCGAGGTGGGCCTCCAGTGAGGCGAGGGCCTGCTGGCGCTGCTCGCTGAGCAGACCGAGGACACCGTCGCCGCCCACCGCATCGATCTCGGGGTGGTCGCCCAGGGTCGTCAGCAGGAGCTGGTGCAGCACGTCGGCATCGCGGACCCGGCCGAGGTGGTCGGTGAGATCGCGGAGGCGGGGGTGGAGCGCGGTCGCCCAATCCGGGTCGAGGAGGGGCTTGAACGTTCGCAGGTCGGATCGCAGCCGCCGGGTGGCGACCCTGGCTTGGTGGATCCCTTCGGGATCTTGGCCGAGTCGGGCAAACGGGAGCTGCACGATCAGCTGATCGACCGATCGAGCGATGGCGGTGTGGACGACGTGCCGGGCCGACGGGCGTTTCGGGAGCTTGGGAACGGTGATCTCGGGGTCGAGAGGAGGCTGGCCGAGGGCTATGGCGAGTTTGATCCCGTCCGGTTGTGGGCGGGCGCCGGCGTCGGTCAGCTCTTGCAGTATCGGGCCGAGGATGCCCGGATCGCAGTCCTCCGCCAGTTCGACTTCGATCTGGCGGAAGCTCGTCGCCGGGCCGTCCGTCGCCTCGGTGGAGACCACATCGTCTGCGATCTCGAGCAGTGGCTGACCGTCGGTGGATCGGACGGGCCGGATCGTTCGTCCGGTCGTCACCCGGGCCACGACGACGAGAGGTTCCCGCCGGGAGAACGAGGTCACCAGCTTGCGGGCCTGCGGCGGAGGCCTGCCGGCCCGGCCACCGAGATCGATCTCGTTGCGGGTCAGGGAACTGGCGTCGCTCGTCACCGGCAACTTGACGGTCCATCCGCTGCCCTTGCGGTGGCGCAAGGTGCACCCCCGCCGGAGCAGCCGGAGATCGGCGGTGTCGTAGTACACGTCGGCGATCGTTCGTTGCTTCGAAGCGAGCAGCTCGGCGCCGATCTCGGCCAGCCGCTGCTCGAGCGCCGGGACTTCGTAGTCGTCGTCGACGGCCAACTTCGCTTCTCGTTCTCGCATCCCCGGAATCCTATCTGTGGCTGCCCATGGTGCTGCCTCGTCGCACCGAAGTCCAATGGCCGAATCGGATAGGTGCGTTTCCTTCTCCCGGGCTGGTGTTCCCGGCCCGGGACAAGGCTCGATCAGCGACGATCGCGGGGAATTCGTCGCAGGCCGGTGCTCAATCCAAAGGCCGACCGCCCGGCGGTGTCTTCGATGCCGGTGAACCCCTCGAACGGCTCGAAGACATCCTGAACGAAGTCGGGGTCGGTGTCATCGGCGGTACCGAACACGCCGTCGTCGCCGACGCCGGCGATGGCCGGGAAGTCGCCGCCGGCGTCCATGAGCGCCTCCACCTCGTTGAACGTCTCCTGATGCCAGTTGCCGATCAGATGCCCGGCTTCGTGGGCGCTGATGTGGCCGATGACGAAGCCGACGAAGTCGGCCTTGGCGATGCCGGGGGCCAGGCCGTAGGTGTTGATGCTGGCATCGGAGCCTGCCGGTTCGCTCATGATGTCGAGCAGGACGACCCCGGTTTCCTCGCTCTCGAGGTTGCCGGGGTCGATCGATTGGGCGATCCCGATGGTCGGTATCTGCAGCTGGTCGATCGTCCCGCCGACCACGATCCTGGTGACGTTCGGATCACCCCAGCGGTCGCCGTTGTCCCTGCTGTTGAGGATCTCGACATCGAACTGGCCGCCCCGCCGGGTGGCGTCCCGGTTGCCGTTGCGGCCATCCTCGATCCGAAGGTCGGTGTCGAGCGTTTCGATGAGCGCATCGATGGTGGCGTCGATCACCGCGTCCTCGTCAGAGGGGCCGAGGCCCCACAGGGGAAGGAAATCGGCAAGTGGGGAGAGCTCGGCATCCACACCGGTCCCGAAGATGTCGCCGCCGATCGTCGCCCCGTCGAAATCGACGAAGATGATCTGCTGGTTCCGGGACCACTCGTTGGCCAGGCCCGATCTGGTGACCCGGAGCTCGCCTTCGTATTCGGCGATCCCGTCGGTCACGAACACCGCATGGATGCCGTCGGTGGTCGCGACGTGATCGAAACCGTTTCGCCGATCGTGGCGGAGTGGAGAATCGGCCGGATAGATGAAGCTCGGGTTGAACTCTGCTCCCGATCGCTGCACCCCGGCCGGATCGATGATGCCGACAGTACGGGCGTTGTCGAAGCCGCCACTGATGGCATCACCCTTTCGCAGTTTCACCAGGAAGTAGTCGATATCGACGACGTTCGCCGCCTTGGCGCCGGCACCGGCCTGGCGGTCGGCGTCGTTGCGAGCCTGCGCCATGTCGGCCATCAGCTGCGTCATCGGGCCCCGTTTCGGTTCGGTTGATCGCTCGACGGCGGCGGCTGCGCCGGCCGGCCATTCGGTCAGACCGCCGCCGATGACGTCCTCGGTGGTGTCGACGATGAACATCAGCGAGTAGCCGCTGGTGATCTCGGTGTCGGTGCCGGTGGCCGGGTTGAACGGGTCGCTCGGCATCGCACCGCCGACCGCAACATAATAGACGCCGTCGGTCGGCACGGTGTAGGAGAAGAACTGCGACGTCGGGCCACTCTGGGCCGGATCGTCCTGACCGGTGGCGAGCAGGTCGCCCGCCTCGTTGTAGATGCCGATGGTCAGATCGCCGGCGCCGGCCGCCTCGCCGAACAGGTCGGCGAAGTCGACGATGAGCAGGCGACCGGCCGGCAACGGCCTGGTGCGGAAGAAGTCGACGTCACCGTTGGCATCGGCCTGGGGCCCGTCGCCTACGGCACCGAAGCACTCGCCGACGAAGAGCTCGTCGTCGCCGCTGCCCGTGACCTCGTTCGCCACCGGGATCGCACCGTCGTCCTCGACCGATTCACACGGTGGAGGTGGGGGCGGGAAGGCCTCGATCAGGACTTCGTACAGCCCGGCCTGGTCCGAGGCCACGCCGGTGGCCGGATCGTTGGGATCGGCTTGGAGCTGGCAGCATCCCGCCACCGCCACGAAGTAGTCGCCTGCCGTTTCGACCACGTACTCGAGGAACTCTGGGGCCTCCGGATCGCCAGAGCTCTCGGCCGACGCCACCAGGTTCCCGGCCTCGTCGTAGATGCCGACGACGGTGGCCACCGGCTCCTCGAAGGCGAAGGTGCCGGTGAAGATGATCGAACCCTCGTCGACCGCGCCGACGGCGTAGAAGTCGGTATCGGCCGGCCCGTACAGTCCATCGCCGATGATGCCGGTGCAGAAGTCGAACCCCTGGGCCGCGATATTGGTCTCGTTGGCCTGACCGATGCTGCCGTCGTCCTCGACCGAGACGCACGGTGGGGGGAAGGCAACGACGAAGACCTCATAGGTGCCGGTGTCGCCGACCCCCTGGCCGCTCGATGAGTCGAACGGATCGGTGCCGAGATCGCAGCAGCCGGCCACTGCGGCAAAATACTCGCCGGTGGCCGGAGCGATCACCTCGATGAAGGTGTCCCCCTCGCCGGCGCCGGTGTCCTCCACCGAACCGAGGAGGTTCCCCGCCCCGTCGTAGATACCGATCACCGACTCGACCGGGTCGAGCGATCCGGCGACGTGGAACACGTCGAGGATGAGCAGCGTGCCCTCCTCGACCTCGCCGTAGCTGTAGAAGTCGACGTCTCCCGAGGTCTCGCCGAACGGGCCGTCGCCGATCTCCCCGATGCAAAGCGCAACCTGGATCTCCGCCGCCGGGGTCGGGTTGGCCTGGGGGATCGAGCCGTCGTCCTCCACCGATTCGCAGTCACCGTCGATGGGTGGGCGGACCACGCCGCCCGACAGGGAGCCGCTTATCGTCACGACACCCCTCTGGAGGAAGCGTGAACCGAAACGCCTGCTGATCCGGTCCCCGGTCTCGATCGTGTCGTTTCCGCCGGTCTCGCCGACCGACTCCGACTCCTTGACCGTCAGCGGCCGACCGCCGATGTTCTTCTTGCCCTTCGGAACCTGGACCCGATCGGGCAGTTGGGCCGCCACCGCCCGCCACGCCTCGACCGCCCGGGGATTCTGATCGGCGGTGAAGGACAACCACGGCATCGGGCCGAGGTCGTCGAGAGCGGCGATCTCGTCCATCTCCAGCCCCTCACCGCCGGCGGCGGCCTCGGCTTGGACTTGCTCGATCACCTGTTCGGCGGCGCCGTCCTGAGCCGCGCCATCGTTGCGGGCGGAGGGATCTTCGTCCGGCGAGGCCTGGGCCGGTGTGACACCGACCGCCATGAGCGCCAAAGCGGTGACGATCAGGAACAGGCTTCGAGCGAATCGCATAGGTCCTCCTGCCGGGAACAACCGTGCTGTCTTGGCGCGGTTCATGGCGTTCGATGGACACTAGTCGTTGAGACGATTCGGTTACAGGTCGGGTCTCATAGACCGAATTCATCGAGACTCGTTCGGTGCGTCTTTCCCCAGTTCACGGGCCTGCGCTGGCCCATCCACATCAACCGGTGGTTGTCGAGGACGCCTCGGGTGGCGATGTTGCGGTGGTCGTCGGCGGCGCAGTGGTCGTGCTCGGTGGTTGCGTCTGGGGTGGTGCGGCCGTCGTTGCGGGCGGCGTGTCGGTGGTGGATTCGGCTTCGGTGACCGTGGTGGTCGACTCGACGGTTGTCGACGATTGGCCCGTCGTCGGCGAGGGATTCGAGCTCCCTGGCTGCTCGGAGGTGGTCGACACCGCCGGATCGGCCCCGGTGCTGCCGACGAAGCCGGACAACAAGATGAGGCCGGCAACGGCGGCAACCAGCACCAGCGCCAGGGCGAAGATCAACCAGCCAGACCGGCCGGTTGGTCCGGCGGGCTCGGGCTCGGCCGTCTCCCGTCGGTCGACGACGTCGGCGAAGACCGGCGGGGCCATGATCCTCGTTGGCTCGAGCGGGCGGGCGGCGTTCGCCTCTGGCGATGGCGGCATCGGCCGCTGCTCGACGGCGACCGCCCGGAGAGCATCCTCGACCTGGTGGGCGGTGAGGTGGCGGTCGGTGGGCTCCTTTGCCAGCAGCCGCACGATCAGCGAATCAAGGGCGGCGGGGATCGACGGTTCGATCGAGGACGGTCGTGGCGCCTGCTCGTTGATGAGCCTGTGGGCCAGACCGACCGCAGTCGGCGCCGAAAAGGGACGCCGCCGGTTGCCATCTCGAACAGGACGACGCCAAGCGAGTACAGATCGCTGGGCGGGCCGGCTCGTTCCCCCGCGGCCTGTTCCGGTGACATGTAGTTGAGCGTGCCGAGCACCGTCCCGGTTTCGGTCAGGTTGTCATTGCCCTCGGCGGCCGAGGCGATGCCGAAATCGGCGACCTTGGGGATCCCGGCCGCGGTGATCAAGATGTTGCCCGGTTTCACGTCGCGATGGACCGTGCCCCGATCGTGGGCATAGCCCAACGCGGCGGCGGTGGCGGCGCCGATCTCGATCAATCGATCGAGATCGAGGGGTCGATCGTCGCTCAGCCGATCGGCGAGACTGCCCCCGTCGACGTGTTCCATGGCGATGTAGTAGGTGTCGTCGTGCGAGGCCCAATCGAACACCTGAACGATGTTGGGATGGCTGAGCCGGGCGGCCGATGTCGCCTCCCGACGAAACCGGGAGACGAACGTCGGGTCGGCGGCGTAGACCGAGAAGAGCACCTTCAACGCGACATCGCGATGGAGCACGGTGTCTTCGGCCAGGTACACGTCTGCCATCCCGCCCTTGGCCAGTCTGCGCCGGACCCGATACCGCCCATCGACGAGGGCCGTTGGGAGCGAAGGGGCTGCCTGTAGCGGCCCGCTGTCCGAGTTCACATCATCCATCGACGAAACCTTCTCTCCAGTCGTCCGCCAGCCGCGGTCGGTGTCGCCGCATCATCGTACTGACCTCGACCGGGATGGAGGCCACGGTGCCATCTCGGTTCCCGCCGACCGACAACGGGCGGCGTCGTGAGCGATGCACTAACGTTCTCTGTCGCTCGGGCATAAAGGAGAAAGCAGTGCGTCGATTCTTGTCGATATTCAGCGTGGTGTTGTCGCTGTCCCTTGTGGCAGTGCTCACACCGGGGGTGGCTTCAGCCCAGAAGAAGCAGGAGCCGGGGACGGCCAGAAAAGAAATGGTTGTCACCGCCAATCCCGATGCCAGCGCGGCGGCGGCCAAGGTCCTGAGACGGGGTGGGACCGCAGTGGACGCCATGATCGCCGCCCAGGCGATGTTGGGACTGGTCGAACCCCAGTCGAGTGGGCTCGGTGGCGGGGCCTTCGTGGTGTACTACGACGCCAAGTCCGGCAAGCTCACCACCTACGACGCCCGGGAGACCGCACCGGCGGCCGCCACCGAGACCCGCTTCCAGGGCATGGGCTTCTTCGACGCCTGGCAGAGTGGGCTGTCGGTGGGTGTTCCCGGCATCCCCAAGCTGCTGGAGAAGCTGCACAACGATCACGGTCGGCTGGATCCCAAGATTCTGATTCGAGACGCCGAGCGAAAGGCGGAACGGGGCTTCCCGCTCACCGAGCGGACCAGCAGCCAGGTCGCAAGCCTGCTGGCCTTGAATCCCTCTTGTGAGGACCGGCTCTTCTTCCGGGATCCGGCCGCGTTCGAGTACTTCGCCAACCCGGACTGCACGGCGAAGCCGGCCGGCACGATCATTCGCAATCGCGACTACGCCAGAACCCTTCGCACCGTGGCCAAGAACGGTTCGGATGTCTTCTACAAGGGTCGGATCGGCCGCGACATCGTCGAGGCGGTGCAGTCCGATCCTGCGATGGCCGGTGACATGACCATGGAGGATCTCCGCAACTACCGGGTCGTGGAGCGGGAGCCGGTGTGCATCGAGTACCGGGGCCACCACGTCTGTGGCATGGGCCCGCCGTCCTCGGGGGCGCTGGCCGTCGGCCAGATCCTCGGGATTCTCGAGTCGTTCGATCTCGGCGATGACCCGCTGGCCGTGGATGCGGTCCACCTGGTCACACAGGCCAGCAGGCTGGCCTTCGCCGACAGGAACCTCTACGTCGGCGACAGCGACTTCGTGACCGTGCCCATCGCCGGCATGTTGGATCGGGACTACCTGGCCTCCCGGGCCGCGCTGATCACCGACACCGACCTCGGCACCGCTTCGCCGGGCCTTCCCCCCGGTGAGTTCGATCCGACGTCGCCCGCCACCGAAGACACCGAGAGCGGCACGTCCCATATCTCGATCGTCGACCGCTACGGGAACGCGTTGTCGATGACCACCACGGTCGAGAGCTCGTTCGGGAACGGGGTGCTGGTCGACGGGTTCCTGCTCAACAATCAGCTGACCGACTTCTCGTTCAGCCCGACAACGAGCGACGGTACGCCGGTGGCCAACCGGGTCCAACCCAACAAGCGTCCCCGAAGCTCCATGTCGCCAACGATCGTTCTCGACGGCAAAGGCGACGTGAAGCTGCTCACCGGCTCACCGGGTGGATCCCGCATCATCGGCTACACCGCCCAGTCGATCATCAACGTGCTCGACTTCGGGCTCGATCCCCAGACTGCGGTGGAGGTGCCCCACTACCTCAATCGCAACGGCAACACCGAGCTGGAGGAGCCGATTCCGGGCGTGACCCTCGACTACGACGTCGAAGCGCTGAAGGCGGAGCTGGAAGCCCGGGGCCACCCGGTGCAGATCGGGGAGCTGACCAGCGGGTTGTCGTTGATCCTGGTGGCCGACGGCAAGCTGATCGGTGGTGCCGATCAGCGTCGGGACGGCGCCATCGGCGGCCGCTGACCGGAACCTCGGTCAGGTCATTCGATGGGTCATTCGATGGGTCAATCGATGCGTCAATCGATGTGAGGCATCCGTACCGGTCGGCGATCGCCGGCCGGTACGGGCCGGCCAACCTGCGATGGCTGCCAGAACGAGGTCGCAGCGATCCGCCGGCCGGGAAGCACTCCACTAGAGCTCGTCCTCGACCGCCAGATCGCCGGCGGCGATTGCGGTGATGAGATCGTCGGCTCGTCGCCTGGCCGCATCAGCCAGTTCGACCTGCGGATTGAACTCGATGATCAGCCCGCCGTTCGCAAGTTCGGCGGTGTAGCTCCGGCCACCGCTGCGACCGGCGTCCACGTCGGCGACGATCTGCCGCAGGATGACCTCCCAGTGGTAGACCTGCGAGGCGACGACGAGATCGGGGGCCAGCGGAGCCTGGTTCGCCTGGGTTCCGAACCACAACACGTCGTTCTCTATGGCCACGGTGACCGCCCCCAACACCATCTGGGCCGAACCGGTCATCACATCGGCACCATCGGCAACATGGGCCAATGCCGCGTCCCGGGCGAAAGACACGTCCGAGAACGACCCGGTGTAGGTGACCAGCACCGAAGTGGACGGCGCCTCGGCCAGCGCCCCGGCCCGGAAGCCGTTGACGTACCGTTCGGCGTCGCCGACCTCGATCGGCCCGACCACACCGACGGTTCCGGTCTCGGTCAGCAGGGCGCTCATCGCCCCCATGACGTAGCCGCCCTGCTCGGACGCCGCATCGTAGGCGTACACGTTCGCCAGATCGAAGGTGTCGCTGGCCGTTCCCCAGGCAAAGGCGATGTCGGGGTACTCCGGTGCGATCTCCAGCACCAACGATCCGTACTGGGAACCGTGGGCGATGATCAGGTCGTAGCCGGCCTCGGCGTAGCCCCGCAACGCCGCTGCGGCCTCATCGGGGACGAAGGTGTTGTCTGTGATGTCGACCTCGACGTTTCCCCGCTCGGCGGCGATCACGGCAACGGCATCGGCCATGCTCTGGCTGAAGGCGAGATCGTCCTGATCGCTGGGGGCGACCATGGCGACCCGCAGCGGTTCCCCGGTCGGCGGTGCGGCCCCGGCGGCCACCCTGAACTCGACCCGACGTTCCAGGTTGGCCAGTTGCTCCGATCCACTGGATGTCGCCTCGCCCTGGGCATCGATCGTGAGCAGGTTCTCCGGCACGCCCTTGGCGATCAGATAGCTGCGGACGCTCTCCGCCCGGTCCAGGCTGAGTTGGCGGTTGACCTCGTCGGAGCCGACGTCGTCGGTGAACCCGACAACGGCGACCGGAATGCCCGGATAGTCGATCATGGCCGCGGCCACGTTGTTCAACACCCGTTGGTGGAGGTCGCTGATCTCGGTCTGGCCGCTGGCGAAGATGATCGGCGTTGCAGCGATGATCCTGTCGATCTCGGCCTGCAGGGCGCTGCCGGTGCCGATGGGGGCGTCGGTGGGCGGGGCGTCGTCGGCGGTCGAGGCAACGGTCAGTTCCGAGACATCGACCGGGGTCGTCCCGGCCAATGACCTGGCGGCGTCGGCAATGGTCTCCCGGAGCTCGGCGTCGGCCACCGAACCGATCAGGTGGATCGTCGAACCTCGCTGCTCGACGCGAACATCGGTTCCCCCCAGTGCGCCGACCACCGCCGAGATCTCGTCCACCAGTGACGAGGCGACCGGCCCGGCGAGTTGATCGACCTCGTCACCGTTCCCGGCCGCCTGGTCCTCCGCCGGGTCGCCGGTCTCTCGGAGCATCACGTAGGCCAGCCCCCCCGCCGCAAGCAGGACCGCTGCACCGACCAGCATCCCGAGCCAGAACCGGCTCCGCCGCTCCCGGCCTCCCCCGCGGTCGGCCCCCTGGCCGTCGTGGAACCCACCATTGGCGTTGGTCGGGACCAGCCGGCCGGCCGACGGACCCTGGCGAGGGTCGGCGTCTGGCTCGCCGGCCACCACGACGCTGCGATAGGTGGGAAGCATCGAAGGCGGTGCGGCCCGTTCCGCCACCTCGGCCTTGATCAGATCCAACACCTCGTTGTTCGCTTCGAGCTGGGCGATCAGCGCAACCCTGGCCTCGGGGTCCTCCTCGGCATCCAGCGCGGCCGACATCTCGACCTGGTACCCCTCACGGGCGGCCAGCTCGTTCGCCAGGTCGGCCGGGGCCCAGTCGCGGTACCGGTGATCACTCGTCATTGTTGTACTCCGTCGTACGACGATCTCTGCCGCTAAACCGTGTGTCGCCCCACACCGAGATCGTCGGTCCCGGTGATCCATGGCCGCGTGCTCCACCGTCGGGCGGAATCTCCGCCCGACGTGCTGTCGTCACCGTTTCGTCGCCCGTTCGGGGTTGGCCCGTCGATCGGGTTGGCCGCCGTCGGGCACCACCCCGACGTGGCCCTGGCACCGCCGCTTCTGACCGAGACTCCCTACCGCAGCACCCCCAGTGCCGTGTCAAGTTCAAGGCCGGAGTATATGCATGGAAAATCGGCTCCTGCCAGGGCTCCGGCCGATGCCCGTCGGCGACCACGACCGCGGCCGAGCAGCTACGGTCGGGGTGTGAGCCTCGATGATGTGACCCCGTCGGACCAACTCGATGAGATCGACGCCGCTCTCCGGAACCATATTCGCAGGCTCGGGAACCAGCTCGGTGAGGCGCTGGTCCGCCAGCACGGACCGGCGCTGCTCGAACGGGTGGAACAGGTCCGCCGTCACGCCCGCAGCCTCCGCCGGGACGACCAGTCGACCGAGGGGACCACCGTCCGCCTGGCCAGCGTCCTCGATGATGTCGACGTGGCAGACGCCATCCGCCTCGTTCGGGCCTTCACGGTGTACTTCCACCTGGCGAACACCGCCGAGCAGGTCCATCGGGTCGACGATCTCCAGGCAAACGCCCCGGCCAGCAGCAGCCGGTTCGTCGAGACGGTGGCCAAGCTGCAGTCCGCAGGGGTTTCCGACAGCGACATCATCGCCGCGGTCCGCCACGCCGATCTTCGGCCGGTGTTCACCGCCCACCCCACCGAAGCCTCCCGCCGCTCGATACTGGACAAGCTGGCCGAGATCTCGGCCCTGGTCGAACGACGCGATGACCTGACGGCCGGCGGCCGGCCGGGAGACGCTTCGGCCGAGGCCAGGATCGATCGCCGGGTCGACGAGCTGATCGATGCGATCTGGCAGACCGACGAGTTGCGGCGGGAGCGGCCCGATCCGGTCGACGAGGCCCGATCGATCCTCTATTTCCTGACCGAGATCGTGACCGACGGCCTGCCCCAACTCTTCGAGGACGTCGACGCCGCCCTTCGCCGTATTGGCGGATCGTTGGCCCCCGGTCGGGTGCCGATCCGATTCGGCAGTTGGGTCGGCGGCGACCGGGACGGCAATCCGAACGTCACCCCCGACACGACCCGTCAGGTGCTGGCCCACCAGCGATCCCGGGCGCTCCGCATCCTGATCGCCGAGATCGAGGAGCTGTCCTCCGAGCTGTCGGTCGGCACCGCCGTGGCCGGCATCTCCGAGGAGCTGGTGGCCCGGTTGGACGACGACCGGCAGCGTTTCCCGACCGTGACCAGCAGGTTCACGACGCTCAGCGCCGGTGAGCCGTACCGGCAGCGGCTCGGGGTGGTTCATCACCGGCTCCAGCAGGCGGCCGAGACCCCACCGGGCCCTCAGGCCTACCAAACCCCGGCCGAGTTGGAACGGGACCTGGCCCAGATGGCGGCGTCGCTGGAGGCCAACCACGGTGCACTCCTGGCCCGGGGTCGATTGGCCAGGGTGCGCCGCACCGTCGCCCTCATCGGCTTCCGGCTTGCCACCCTCGACATTCGCGAGCACGCCGAGCGCCACCACCAGAGCCTGGCCGAGCTGTTCGCCCTGATCGACGTGGACTACGACGCGCTCGATCGTCACGACCGGACCGAGCTGCTGGCGACGGAGCTGGCCAGTCGCCGTCCCCTTGGCCCCCCCGGCAGCCCCGATCCGCCACCGGCGCTGGCCCTGATGCGGACGCTGCGGGCCGAACTGGACCGGGCGGGGGAGGAGATCATCGAGAGCTACATCGTCTCGATGACCCAAGGGGTCGACGACGTCCTGGCTCCGGCGGTGTTGGCCCGCGACGTCGGCCTCGTCGACATCCCCAGCGGTGTCGCCCGCCTCGGGTTCGTCCCGCTGTTCGAAACGATCGACGACCTTCGTCGCATCGGTCCGGTCCTGCGGGAACTGCTGGCCACGCCGTCGTACCGCCGGCTCGTCGGGCTGCGGGGCGATGTGCAGGAGGTCATGGTCGGCTATTCCGATTCGAACAAGGACGGCGGGATCACCACCTCGCAATGGGAGATCCACAAGGCGCTGCGGGCGATCGCCGAGGTGTCGGCCGAGACCGGCATCCGGATCGTGGTGTTCCACGGTCGGGGTGGCTCGGTCGGTCGTGGCGGCGGGCCGACCAACGCCGCCATCTTGAGCCAACCCCCGGGAGCGGTGACCGGCGGCGTCAAGATCACCGAGCAGGGCGAGGTGATCGCCGACAAGTACGGGCTACCGGGCCTGGCCCAGCGCAACCTCGACCTGGCGCTCTCAGCGGTGGTCGAAGCGACGCTGCTCCACCGTCAGGGACGCAACGACCCGGCAACGGTCGAGCGCTGGAACGAGGTGATGGAGCTGATGTCGTCCGCCGCGTTCGAGGCCTACCGGGCGTTCATCTCCTCACCCGGGCTGGTCGCCTACTTCCGAACGTCAACCCCGGTCGAGGAGTTGGGGGCGATGAACATCGGTTCCCGCCCTGCCCGTCGGTCGACCCCGGACGGCGACGACGCCGGCATCGCCGATCTGCGGGCCATCCCCTGGGTCTTCGGCTGGACCCAGTCCCGCCAGATCATCCCCGGCTGGTTCGGGGTCGGCACCGCACTGCGAACGGCGCGAGACGCGGGCCATGGCGACGAACTGGATGCCATGTTGGCCAACTGGCGGTTCTTCGCCACCTTCATCTCCAATGTCGAGATGACGTTGGCCAAGACCGACCTGGCCATCGCCCGCCACTACGTGAACCGGTTGGTCGACCCGTCGTTGCATCACTTCTTCGATCGGGTGAGCGAGGAATACGATCGGACCGTTGCCGAGCTGGCGCGACTCAAGGGCGGCGGCCTGCTCGACGATCTGCCGATCCTCAAGCGCACCCTCGCCGTGCGCGACACCTACCTCGACCCGATCAACGTGTTGCAGGTCGAGTTGCTGGCCCGGTCCCGAGCCGCGGCCCAGGACGGCAGCGACGACCGCAACCGGCTGCAGCGGGCCCTGCTGCTCACGGTCAACGGTGTGGCCGCAGGGTTGCGAAACACCGGCTGATCGCGCTCGGTGGGTTCGACCCATCGATCAACGGTCGATGCTGTACTAGGGTTTCCTCGATCCTTTGAACGATGGACGATACGTCGGCGGCGGGCGCTGATTCGGAGGTTTGATGGCTATCGATGGTCGGGTGCCGACCCCGGGACTGCGACGTCCGAACGCCATGGGCCACGAGCGGGGACGTCGGCGATGAGTCGGGACGCGGTCATGGATGATGTCGATGCCGCCGCTGCCGTGCTCGACACGGCGGGCCCACTCTTCTATCGCCACGGCGTTGCCGCGGTGTCGATGGCGATGATCCGGGATCGATCCGGTGTTTCGATGCGAAGGCTGTACGGGCTGTACCCGTCGAAGGCCGATCTGGTGGCGGCGTGGCTCGAGCAACTGCATCTGCGGTGGATGGGCGGCTTCACCAAGCGGGCCGACGACCGTCTGCGCCGCGGCGAATCCGTTGCCGATGCGGTCTTCGGAGCGCTGGCGGACTGGATGACCGAAACCGATTTCCGGGGCTGCGGCTTCATCAACACCCACGCCGAATCGAACGGATTGACCGAAGAGCACCACCGAACGATTCGTCGCCACAAGCGGGTGCTGAGCGAGTACCTCCAGTCCCTGACCCCGAGCGGGGCGGCGCTGGCGGTACTTCTCGACGGTGCGATCGTGCAGGCCTCGATCTTCGGCGACGTCACCTACGTGAACCGGGCCAGGTGGGCTGCGGCATCGATCGTCGACGGCGGTCAGGCCATGATCCAGCCACCGTCGACGTTCAAGGTCTGACCGGTGATGAACGAGGCGTCAGGGCCGACCAGGAACGAGACCGCGGCGGCGACATCCTCCAGCCGCCCCCGACGTTTCAAGGCCTGGGAACCGATGATCCGCCGGGAGTAGGCCTCGGGGTCGGCGTGCATCTCCTCGGCTCTGGTGGGAAAGGCTCCGGGGGCAACGCAGTTGACCCGGATGTCGGCCGGCCCCAACTCGGTTGCCAAGGCCCGGGTCATGGCCGCCGCAGCCCCCTTGGTCGTGGCATAAGGCACCATGTCGGCCCAGCCGCCGTGTTGGGTGATCGAGCCGATGTTGACGATGGCCCCCGGCCGTCCGCCTCGACCCATGAGGCCTGCGGCGGCACGGGCGGCGAAGAAGTAGGCCCGTTGGTTGACCGCGATCACATCGTCGTAGACCTCGGGCGTGACGTCGTTTGACGGGCCGGACGGAAACACCGCCGCGTTGTTGACCAGCACGGTGAGCGGGCCGAGGTCGGCTTCGGCGGCGGTCATCATGGCCTCGATCGCCGTCACGTCCCGAAGGTCGAGGGTGTAGGCCCGGGCGGTGCCGCCGGCGTTGTCGATGGCCCGGCGGGTGGCGTCGGCCTCGGCCCCGTCGATGTCGACGACGGCAACCGCGTAGCCGTCGGCGGCGAGGCGGATGGCGATGGGGCGGCCGAGGCCGCCGCCGGCCCCGGTCACCACCGCGGTGGCTGTTCCCGGCGTCGTCACCGGCGATGTCCCATCAGTCGAGTCCCATTCGGCGCCTCACCGGTCCGAATCTACACTGGGCCCGGTGAACGGCCCAGACCCGTCGACCTTCCTGCAGCTGCTCGATCTGACCGCCGCTGGTGCGACGGACCGGTTCATCGGCCCGCCGTCGCCGGAGCGGGGCGGTCGGACCTACGGTGGGCAGTTCCTGGCCCAGGCCGTGGCGGCGGCGCAGCGGACCGTCGATGACGACCGCCTCGTCCACTCACTGCACGGGCTGTTCCTCCGCCCCGGCGACGTCGACCGTGCGACCTCGTGGGAGGTGGAACGGGTCAGAGACGGCCGCTCGTTCGCCGTTCGGTCCCTCGTGGGCTCCCAGGACGGAAGGGAGGCGTTCCGGGTCCTGCTGTCGCTTCAGGATCCCGAGCCCGGTTTTTCCTATCAGCCGTCACCGGGTTTCTCCATCGCCGATCTGCCGGAACCGGATGCGGTATCGATGAGCTACGTCGAGTTCTGCCTGGCTCATCCCGACGTGGCCGCCGCAGGCTGGTTCGGCCAGGACCGGCCCATGGACATCCGCTACATCGATCCACCGGATCCGGTTTCGGGTCCACCGTCCGAGCGACCACAACGGACCTGGACCCGGATCATCGGTCCACTGCCAGACCACCCGTGGATCCATCGGGCCGGCCTCGCCTACCTGGCCGACGCCACACTCATCGACCATGTGGTCCTGCCGCATGGTCATCGCTGGCACGACGCCAGACTGACCGGGGCCAGCCTGGATCACGCCATGTGGTTCTACGGCGACGTCCGGGCCGATCATTGGCTGCTGTACGACCAACGGGTCGAGCTGACCGGTGGGGCAAGGGGCCTGGCGTCCGGGCGGTTCTACACGCCAGACGGCGTTCTGGTCTCGACCTGCACCCAGGAGGGCCTGATGCGCTGGTCAACCGGGGAGACCTGATCCTCGGCGAGCGATCCGGCCGTCACGGTTGTGGATCAGCCGCCGTCATCGGCCCGTTCTCGAACCGCCGAGCCGGGGCTCAACCGCTGGGCGGCGCCGATCATGGCCGCGACGACCGCGGCGATGACCGCGGCCCGCAGCGCCAGGGTCCTGGTCGGGGCCACCGACGCCAGCACGGCACCGCCCGTCCCGACCACGATGGCCACCATCACCACCTGCGCCACCTCTCGACGACGTTGCCGGTCCACCGCTTCGGTCCGCTCGACGTCTCGACGCTGCTCGATGGAGGCCCAGACCAGCTCCAGGGCCACGTACCACAGGCAGCCGACGATCAGCGAGCGACCCCATGGCGGCCCGTTCGACTGGTCGGGGCCGACGAGGGCAGCGAGCAGCATCGGCAGACTGGCCAGCCCGGCCAACCGCGGCGAGCCGACGACCACGGCCGCACCCAGTACCGCCAGCGCGACCAGCGCCCCCCGCATCGCAAGCCAGGCGAGCTCGCCGTCGGCCGTCGACACCACCGCTGCAGTCAGCGAAGCAACGCCGAACCCGGCCGCGGCGGCCCGCCATCCCTTCCGCAACACGACACGGCGACCCTCGCCGGGGCCCGCTGGCCCGCTCATCTCCTGGTGCCGGTCCGAGTGCCGAGGCGGCGACGGGCCAGGTCGGCCAGCACCAGGTCGATGTGGTCGCCGAGCTCCCAGCGCCCGACTGCGATGCCCGCTTCGGTCAACCGGTCGCGGGTGACATTGCGTTCGGCCTGCCACAGCAGTGAGGCCAGTCTGGCGGTGTCGCCCTTGCTGCGGAACTCGGTTTCGACCGAAGGGTCGGTGATCGGTGGGCACTCGATGACCGACACGTCGTGGCCGCCGGCCCGGAGCACCGAGAGAGAGTCGACGAAGCGGGGATCGAGCAGCGGCGACAGCGCGATCACGAACGATCGGGGCGGCAGGGCCTTGGGGGGAACGATCATGACATGACGGTCGGCTGCGTTCTCGTACAGTTCGGTTGCCAGCAGTGCGTCGGTCAGTCGCTGCAGCTGGTGGCGACCCGTGCCCGGGTTGACCCAGCGCACGATCCCGCCGAGCTCGATCAGGCCCACCCGGTCGGTCACCGAGAGGTGGCTCTCGGCCAGACCGACCGCAGCCTCGATGGCCAGGCCAAGGATCGATCGCATGTCGTGGCCCGACTCGGTGAAGGTGTCGACCAGCAGCACCACATCGGTCGACCGGTCGGGATGACGCTGGGAGACGATCAGGTCGTCGGAGCGGGCGCTGGCCGGCCAGTTGATGTCCCGCAGCGAGTCGCCGGCGCTGAAGGGGCGGATGTCGGCGTATTCGACCCCCCGGCCGACGGTGCGGGAACCATGGGCCCCCGACAGGCGGCGAACGAACCACGGGGCCAGCAGGCGCTGCAGGTCGACCGGCTTCGGGTGGACCCGGACCGTGGTCGGCGTGTGCAGCGAACCGGTCCATTGGATGAGGCCGAACGGCTCGTTGACGGTGAGATCGACCCTGCCGACGTCGTGGGAGCCCCACGCCGCGGCGATCAGCTCCGATTGCAGCTCGGTGAATCGGTGGCCGTCGGCCACGTCGGCCACCGGTCGGACCGCGCCGGGCGGCGCAACGTCGCCCGCAGAGTCCGTCGTCGGCGGGGCGTCCGGCCAGAACCGGGCGTCGGGGCGGAGCCCGACCTCCACCCAGCCGGTGGCCCCCGAGATCCGGGTCACCACCTCGAACGAGTCGCCGGCGACGACCCGCCGAGCCTCGGCACCGACCGAACCGACGACCGTAGGTTGGCGGGTTCCGGACAACCCCATCGCCAACAGCACGGCCCACGGCGCCGCCAGCACCGCGGCGTCCGGCCGGCCGGCCAGCACCGCCAGGATGGCGCAGACCGCGGTGATCAGGACCGCCACCGGGAGCCGGACCGTCGCCCGGCGGATCACTTTCCGGTGTTGCCGTCGGGACGGGATCGGACCGACGGCGCTTCGGACGCCGCCCCCCCGGGGCCCGACGGCGCAGCAGGGGCCGCCCCGCTTGCGGGGCCCGAGGCCGTTGGCACCGTCGCCGCCGCGGCCAGCGTGGACTCGCGGGGCAGCGTGGTCGGGGTCGGCACGGACTCGAGGCACCGGTCGACCACCGAAACGGCATCGACCCCTCGGACCCAGAGCTCGGGCCGGAGCACGATCCGATGGCCGAGTGCGGGTCGAGCCACGTCCTTGACGTCGTCGGGGATCACGTAGTCCCGCCTGCTCAACAACGCTCTGGCCCTGGCGAGCTTGACGACGGCATCGACCCCTCGGGGGCTGGCTCCGGCGTGGACCTGGGGGTCGCTGCGGGTGGCGTGAACCAGGGCGACGGCGTAGTCGATGATCGGCTCGGAGACCACGACCGTCTCGATCGTGGCTTGGAGCCGCAGGACCATCTGGCGATCGACGGCCGGTTCGAGGTCGATCGCGTCCGTTCCCCGCTGCAGTCTGCGGCGCACGATCTCCGCCGCGTCGGTGGCGCTCGGGTAGCCGAGCGCGGTCCGCAGCATGAACCGATCGATCTGCGCTTCGGGCAGCGGGAAGGTTCCCTCGAACTCGATGGGGTTCTGGGTGGCCAGCACCACGAACGGTGCCGGCAGCGGGTGGGAGACGCCGTCCACGGTGACCTGGCGCTCCTGCATCGCCTCCAAGAGGGCGGCCTGCGTCTTTGGGGGAGCCCGATTGATCTCATCGCCGAGCACGACGTTGTGGAAGATCGGGCCCTGCCGGAAGCTGAACTCCTGGCGGCGCTGATCGTAGAGAAGCGAACCGGTCACGTCGGCCGGCATCAGGTCGGGTGTGAACTGGATGCGACCGATGGTCATGCCGGTGACCTGGGCCAGCGATCGGGCGAGCAACGTCTTGCCGAGGCCGGGCAGGTCTTCGATGAGCACGTGGCCACCGGTCAGCAGCCCGCTCAGCACCAGCTCCAGCTCCGGTCGCTTGCCGACGATCACCGTGGCGATCCGGTCGAGGATCAGCTCACAGGCGTCGGCTGCGGCGCCGATGTCGAGGGGCGGCGGTCGGCTCGGAGGCTCCTGGGTGCTCAACGATCGTCCCTCACTGGCCGTCCGTGGTCGGGTTGGCCGACGAGCTCCAGCAGCTGCTCGATCTCGGCCATCGTCGGCTTGCGGTCGGCGGTGTCCGGTTCGGCATCGGGTTCGACCAGCCAGGCCAGCGAACCGAGCGCGGCCACCGCAGCGGCGGGATCCTGCTCGGCGTCGATGCCGTGGCGGGTCCGGAGATGGTGGTCGGTGAGTTGTTTGAGCCGAGGTCGCAGCCGTAGCGCAAACGCCCGTTCACTGTCGCGGGCGCTGATCAGGGTGCCCTCGAGCGCCAGCAGTGGCCGGGGAAGGCGGCTGACCGGCGGCTCCGCCGGTCGGCGAATCTGCCACAGGCCGTGCAGGCGGCCCGGCGAGACCGGTGCCTGGTCGAGTATCCGCAGGATGGTCGACAGGGCCAGCCAGGCCGAAACGGCGATCAGCCACACCTCGACCGAGAACTGGCGTTGCCGGCCGAGCGGCAACGCCACCAGCAGCCCGAGCGCCGCGGCCCACAGCAGGGTCATCGCGATCCTGCCACGGCCCCTCACCTCAGGGCGGCCAGTTCGGTGCGAACCCGCTGCAGCGCCGAGGCGGCCCGCTGCTGATCGGCGGTGGTGACCGGGTGGGTCGAGAACCGGGCGACCTGGTACAGCTCGGCCAGACCGAGCAGCGGGTCGGTGTCGATCGCCAACGCGGCCAGCACCCGACGCAGGTGTTCGGTCGGGGTCTCGTTCGGCTGGCGCGGCCGGCCGGTCTCGCTCAGGGCGGCCTCCAACCGGTCGTAGGCCAGCAACACCGCCGACCGGGGGTCGGTGCCGACGCGCAGGTGGTCGGCGGCATGGTCCACGGCGGGGGACAGGGCCTCCTCGACCGAGACCTCCTCTTCATCGATGGGATGTTCCTCCACCTGTCGACGGCTGATGGCGGCCACCGTGCCGGCTGCGGCCAGCATCACCAGGAGCACCGCCAGTTCCCGGGGACCGAGTGGTGCGGTGGTGCCGTTTGCCGATTCCTCGGTCTCGGCCGCTTCCTCTACTGCCGGCGCATCGGCCTGGTCCGGCGTCGGCTCCCGGTCACGCTGGCTGAACCACAGGAAGATCGCCAACAGCAACAGGACCGGCCACAGGGGCCGCTTCCGAGGTGGGGGCAGGGTGGTGGTTCCCTTCGGACCGGTGAGAATCGATACGACGATGATGATGCCGCCCAGGATCAGCAGGCCGACGAACACATAGTTCAGCCAGTCGAGTCGGGGGATCGCCAGCCAGGTGCCGTCATCGGCGGCCCGACCGCCCCCGACACCGATCACGACGATCCACAGGGCGGCCAGGGCCAGCACCGCGCCGGGTCGACCGTTGAGCCACCCCACCACGTTGCGAACCACGGCCATGCGCAACGTTAGCCCGCCCGTCGAGAGCGGTCAGCACCGATGGGATCGAACCCCGGCGATCGGGCCTCGCTACCTCTTCGCCCCGGCCTTCTTGGCAGCCGGCTTCCGCCCGCTGGATTTCCTGGCAGCGGACTTGCTGGTCGACTTGCGGGCCGACTTCTTCTGCTCGTCGGCTTGCTTCAACCGCTCGTAATCGCCCCGCAGCATCCGGGCCGAGTCCCGCTCCTCGGCGATGTACCGGCCCAGGAGGCCGCCGGTGATGGGATCGATGTTCTTGTCGGTGAACATCGTGTCGAACACGTCGCTCTCGCTCACGCCCCGGCCGAACCCCAGCTCTTCGAACTTGCGCAGATCGGACCTGCGGGAGCCGGCGATCGTCATCTGCTCGTCGTTGCCGCCGTAGTCGCCGTCGCGGACCTCGTAGCCGAGCTCCAGCATACGTTTTGCGAACGCCTTGCCGTGCTCACCTTCCCGCATCCCGACGAACCGCAGCGTCTCGGCGAGTCGGGCGTCGTCTGTGCGATCGGCCCAGGCCAGGAAGACCGGCTCGGCCGCGGTCTCGGCAACCGCGATGGCGTTGAGGAGTCCGAGGTAGGAGGGTTTCTGGCCGGTGTTTTGGGTAGGCATGAGCCCTACCGTAGTCAGCGGGAGCCGACCTGGGAATACCGACTCGATGCCAACCGGGGGATGAGGCCCGCCCCGCTTCGGCGACCGTGACCATGTCCGGGTGCTCTAACGTGGGGCCATGGCGGAGGAGACCATCGACATCACGGTCGGTCGGCGCACGATCACGGTCAGCCATCCCGACAAGGTGTTGTTCCCTGAATCGGGCATCTCCAAGGCCGACCTGGCCCACTACTACCAGCGGGTCGGTCCGACCATGCTGCCCCACGTGGTCGACCGGCCGATCACGCTCGTTCGCTATCCCCAGGGTGTCGGCGGCTCCGGCTTCTTCCAGAAGAACACCCCGGCCCACTACCCGGATTGGATCCGGCGGGTCGAGCTCGAGAAGAAGGGCGGCGTGGTCCGACACTGCGTCGTCGACGAGCCGGCCGCCCTCGTCTACTTCGCCCAGCAGAACGTGATCACCCCCCATATGGGCCTTGCCAGGACCGGATCCCTGTCCGGCCCCGATCTCTTCGCCGTCGATCTCGACCCCTCGACAGACGACTTCGATACGATACGAGCGGTGGCGGCCGGTGTTCGGGAGGCGCTCGATCGGGCCGGCCTCGTCGGATTCGTGCAACTGACCGGCTCCAAGGGGGTCCACATCCTGGCCCCACTGGCTGCTGGGGTCGCCTGGGCGGATGCCCAGCGGTTCGGTCGGGCGCTGTCGACGATGCTGCTCGAGCGGTTTCCCGAGGAGCTGACAACCGAGTTCTCGAAATCGGAGCGGGGCGATCGCATCTACCTCGACATGGGGCGCAACAATCACCAGGCCACCATCGCCGCCCCGTACGGCGTCCGGGCCTACGAGGGAGCCCCGGTCGTGACCCCGATCCACTGGGACGAGCTCGACGACCCGGACCTGACCGCACGCCGCTACACCATCGACTCGGTTTTCGATCGCCTGGCCGCCAGGGGCGATCCCTGGGCCGACCTCGAAGCATCGGCCCGGCCGCTGCCCGCCCGCAACTGACGTCGCGGATCGGTTGGCGCCGATCGATTGGCGCCGGCGGGCTCGATTTGATGAGCTTCGATGACCGTCGACCAAGGGGTGAGACATGACAGGACCACTGCTGGAGAATCGGGTCGCCATCGTGACCGGCGCCGGTTCGGGTATCGGTGCCGCAAGCGCCATCCGTTTCGCCGCCGAAGGGGCGGCGGTGGTGGCGGTCGACATCCGAGGCTCGAAAGCAGCCGAGACCGCAACGGCCATCAACGACGCCGGCGGACACGCCATGGCGATCGAGGCCGACGTCAGCCAGGCCGCAGACGTCGAGCGCATGGTGGCCGAAACGGTCGGCGAGCTCGGTGGCCTCGACGTGCTGTTCAGCAACGCCGGCACGATCCGCCCCGGCACCGCGGTCGAGCTCTCGGTCGAGGACTGGGATCTGGTCATGGCGGTCAACGTCCGATCGGTGTTCCTCGGTGGCAAGTACGCGGTGCCGGCGATGCTGGAACGTGGCGGCGGCTCGATCATCAACACCGCATCGATATCCGGCCTCCACGGCGACGGCGGCGCCGTGGTCTACGCCGCATCGAAGGCCGCGGTCATCAACCTCACCAGGGCGATGGCCACCGACCACTCCGGGGACGGGATCCGGGTCAATGCCATCTGCCCCGGGACCATCGAGACCCCGCCGGTGCAGCGCATGGTGTCGAATCCCGAGGTGCTGCGGGTCAACATCGAGGCCCACAGCATCGGCCGGATCGGCCAACCGGAGGAGATCGCGGCCGCAGCGGTGTGGCTGGCATCCGACGAGGCGTCGTTCGTCACCGGTGAGCATCTCGTCGTCGACGGCGGCCTGCGATCCCGATCGCCGCTCGGTCGGCTGGCCGATCCCCGTCCGGCCCACCGGCGGACCTAGGCCCGGTGTCGCCGCCATCGCTCTCGTCGGCCCTGACCGACGAGCACCTGGAGACCTGGCGTCGCGACGGCTACTGCATCGTCGAGTCGTTCATCGACCGGGACGTCGTGGCCGAGGCCGTCCAGCAGCTCCACCTCCGGTTGCCGACCTGGGAGCAGTTCCGCCACGACCGGTCGTCGTGGCCCGATGCCATGCCCCTGAGCCGCCGGCAGTTCCCGTACCGGGAACCGTTGCTGAACGAGCTGGCCTTGAACCCGGAGCTGATCTCCTTCGCCCGCCGGGCCCTCGAAACCGACGACATCATGCTGTCCCACTCCGAGGCGCTGACCAAGTACGCCTCGGAGCACGATTTCGATCAGCAGATGCACATGGACTTCCCGAACAACACCTTCGTCGTGCCGATGGCCGATCATGTGGAGCAGCTGGCGTCCATCTCGTATCTGACCGACGTGTCGATCGAGCTGGGACCGACGATGGTGGTGTCGTTCGCCGACGGCGGACCGTGGGCCGATCGTCATCGCTGGCAACGTGACGAGGCGCCGGAGCTCTACGAACGGGAGCGGGCGGTGACCGTACCGGCCGGTTCGATCCTTCTGTACTCCATGCGAACACTCCACCGGGGTTCGGCCATCACCGCGTCCGAAGGGCTGCGCCACAGCATCCACATCGCATATCAACACCGATCGATGACCTGGGGTGGCTGGCGGGACTTCGTGCGGGAAGCCCACCTTCCGCCGTCCGACGAGTTCGTCACGAGGTTGACCACCGATCAGCGAACGATGTTGGGGTTCCCGCCGCCGGGCGACGGGTATTGGACGATCGAGTCGATCGCCGCGGTGCAGCGCCGCTATCCGGAGATGGACCTCACCGACTACCGCGTTGATCGGCGAGCCTGACCCGATAGACCGGATCCATGACCGTGATTCCCGAAAGCTACGCCGACCTCCTCGACAAGATCGCCTTCTGGCACATCTCCACGATCGGTCCGGCCGGCCGGCCCCAGAGCTCACCGGTGTGGGCGGGCCACGCCGATGGCCACATCATGTTCTCGTTGACCAAGGGCCGGCAGAAGTACCGCAACCTGGTGGCCAATCCGGCCATCGCCCTGAGCGCCACAGACCCCGACAATCCGTACCGGTACCTGGAGATCCGGGGCACGGTGGTTCGGATCGACGAGGATCCGGACAACGCATTCATAAACTCGATGGCCAAGAAGTACATGGGCCAGGACGAGTACCCGTACCACCAGCCCGGTGACGAGCGGGTGGTGATGGTCATCGAACCGCAGCACACCACCCAGATGGGCTGACCGGCCCGTCGGCCGCGGCGCCACTGGACGAGCGATCGACGATCCGGTCGGCGATCCGGTCGGCGCTGTGATCCTCAGGCGCCGGTCACCACGGCTTCGACGGCCGGGAAGTGGCAGGCGACCGGATGGCCCTGGCCCCGTTCGATCAACTCCGGCTGCTCGGCTTCACATCGGTCCTCGGCTTTCCAGCACCTCGTCCTGAACCGGCAGCCGCTCGGAGGGTCGATCCCGCTCGGCACGTCGCCCTGCAACAGGATCCGGGTTCTGGCCCGCTCGACGATCGGATCGGGGATTGGGACTGCCGACAGCAGGGCCTGGGTGTAGGGATGTGACGGCTGATCGAACACCTCCTCGTTGTGGCCGAACTCCACGATCCGTCCGAGATACATCACCGCCACCAGGTCCGAAACGTGGCGGACCACCGACAGGTCGTGGGCGATGAACACGATGGCCAGGTCCAGCCGTCTGCGGAGCTCGTCGAGCAGTTGGATGATCCCAGCCTGAACGCTCACGTCCAGCGCCGAGACCGGCTCGTCGAGCACCAACACGTCCGGTTCGAGGGCCAACGAGCGGGCGAGCGACACCCGCTGTCGTTGGCCACCGGAGAATTCGTGGGGGAACCGCGATCGGTACTCCGGTCGCAGCTGAACCAGCTCCAGCAGCTCGTCGGCCCGGGACAACGCCTCGTCCTCCCGCATTCCATGGACCACCAGCGGCTCGGCGATGATGTCGCCGACCCGCATTCTCGGATTGAGTGAGGAGAACGGATCCTGGAACACGATCTGCAGGTTCTGCCGGAGGTGGCGCATCTCCTTGAGCGACTTGGCCAGCACGTCCTGGCCGTCGTAGGTAACCGAGCCGCCGTCCGGCTCGATCAAACGGAGAATGCTCCGCCCGGTGGTCGACTTCCCGCAGCCCGACTCACCGACCAGGCTGAGTATCTGGCCCCGCTGCAGCTCGAACGACACATCGGACACCGCATCGACCCGACCGATGACACGACGTAGCAGCCCGGTCGAGCGGACGTCGAAGTGCTTCTCCAACCCTTCGACCCGCAGAATCGGGTCTCGCTCCTCGGTCGCCGTCGGCGGGGCCGCTGTCCTGTGGACCGCCGCCGATGCCGGTTGGTTCGGGCCCCCGGGGGACAGCGGTTCCACCGTCATGGCGTCGACGAAGGCTGGATCGGCCAATTCCCGGTTGCGGTGGCAGGCCGACTGGACCAGACCCGAGGGCTCCAGGGCCGGGTCGACCGTCGAGCAGATCTCGATCGACACCGGGCAGCGGGGGTGGAAGGCGCAGCCCGAGGGCAGCGACAGCGCCGACGGTGGCGCCCCGGCGATCGGAGCGATGACCAGGTCTCGCTGGTCCAGCCTCGGCAGGCAGCCGATGAGACCCCGGGTGTAGGGGTGGCGGGTGGCGGCGAACACGTGGTCGACCGGGCCATGTTCGACCACCCGGCCGCCGTACATGACCGCCACCTGGTCGGCCATGCCGGCCACGACGCCGAGGTCGTGGGTGATCAACACGATCCCGAGATCACGCCGGTCCTGAATCGATCGCAGGACGTCGAGGATCTGGGCCTGGATGGTCACATCGAGGGCGGTGGTCGGTTCGTCTGCGATGAGCACGTCCGGCTCGTTCGAGATGGCGAGGGCGATCATGGCCCGCTGCCGCATCCCGCCCGACAGCTCGTGGGGGTAGCTGTCGACCCGACGCTCCGGTTCGGGAACCGACACCAGGTCGAGCAGCTCGACCGCCTCGGCCCGCAACGCCGACGAGCGGCGCCCGCCACGTCCATGGCGGTGCCGGTGAGCGGCGATCGCCCCGGTGATCTGTTGGCCGATCGTCAGGACCGGGTTGAGCGATGTCAGCGGATCCTGGAAGATCATGCCGATTCGTCGACCCCGGTAGGCCGCCAGCTCCTCGTCCGGCAGCGCCAGCAGTTGTTCGCCGCGGAAGCGGACCGAGCCGGAGATGGCGGCGGTCTTCGGCAGCAGCCCCATCGCAGCCAACATCGTCACGCTCTTGCCGGAACCGGATTCGCCGACGACGCCGAGGACCTCACCGGCGTGCACCGCGAGCGAGACGCCGCGAACTGCGTCCACCATGCCTTCCTTCGTGTCGAACGCGACCTGGAGGTCGGCGATGTCGAACAGCGGCTGGCCCGGGGGGTCTGCTGAGTCGGTCATGTGGCCGTCAAACTAGCCTCCCCCACCGACAAGGGCATAAGGTGCTGCCGGAAGCTTGTTGGCTTTCGTCCGCCCCTTCGATGATTCGCCTCTGTCATCGGCCGGGCCACCAGTACTGACGAGGCACCATCAGGGGGGAACCGTGCGACGCACACTGACGGCAGTGGCCGTCTCGCTCATCTTCATTCTTGCCGCCTGCGGCAGCAGTGGAGACGAGGAGACCGGCGCCGAGACCGAAACCGACACCGCCGGTGAGGAGTCGTTGAGCGATGACGCTGCGACGGGTGCGGCCGAAGACCAGGCGTCGGAGGGCCAGGATGCCGAACCGTCCGGCGCTGCGGTCAGCGACACGCCGCTGGTCATCGCCAGGGACATGGATCTCTCGACCCTCGATCCGTCCCGGTCGTTCTGCGACACCTGCCAGATGTATCTCACAGCGGTGTACGAGACATTGATCGGCCTCGATCCGGCCGACAACGAAACGTTCGTGCCTCGCCTGGCCACCAGCTGGGAGGGCAACGAGGACAACACCCAGTTCACCTTCGCCCTCGACCCGAACGCGGTGTTCTCCGACGGGTCTCCGGTGGAGGCCGAAGACGTGGCCTGGTCGTGGTTGCGGCTCCGCAATATCGACGCCTCGGCATCGTTCCTGCTGGCCAGCGTCGACACCATCGATACCCCGGACCCCCAAACCGTGGTGGTCAACCTCAAGTTCCCGGACTCGGCGTTCCTGGCCAAGGCCAATGCGCCGTACACGGTGATCATCAACAGCGAAGAGGCCATTGCCAACGGGGCAAACGCCGATGAGGACTCCGAGGTGACAGACACCGCCGATCCCTGGTTCGCCGAGAACTCGGCCGGCAGTGGCCCCTTCATGTTGGAGAGCTACGCCGAGGGCGACGAGTTGCGTCTCGTCCGCAATGAGAACTTCTGGCGAGAGGGCCCGTTCTTCGAGGAGGTGCAGGTCCGCCAGGTCCAGGATGCGGTCACCCAACGCCAGCTCCTGGAGGCGGGCGACGTCGACATCGCCATGCAGATCGATCCCGACACCGCAGGCGGCATCTCCAGCGCCGACGTGCTGGTCGACTATGTCGACTCGTTCAACTTCGTCTACATCGGCCTGGCCGAAGGGGCGACCACCGATGTGCCGTTGACCCTCGAGATCCGTCAGGCCATCGCCCTGGCCATCGACTACGAGGGCATGATCGACGTCACCGTCGGCGGCAAGGGGAAACCGCAGGCGTCTCCGATCCCCAACGGCTTTTCCGGAACCGATGGGCTCACCCTGCCAAAGCGCGACCTGGAGGGGGCCAGGGCCCTGCTGGAGGCCGCAGGGGTCGGTGACGGATTCGCCATCCGGGCCGCCTACCCGACGTTCAACGTCTACGGCGTCGACTTCAACACGATGATGCAGAAGGTCCAGATCGATCTTGCCGAGGTCGGCATCGAGGTCGAGCTGGTCCCGCTGGAGGTCTCGGTCTGGGTCGACGAGTGGCTCGGCGACGACGGCATCCCCCTCACCGCGGTCTACTACGCACCGGACCACACCGACTCGATCCAATACATCGAGTACTTCGGCCAGGTCCCGGACGCCCGCTGGTCCGCCCAGGCCAACCCGGGCGGCGACCCGGTCATCGACGAGGAGCAGGTCCGGCTCCAGGGTGAGGCCCTGGCCGCCACCGGCGCCGAGAAGGAGGCGCTCTACAAACAGCTGGCCGAATTGATGATCGACCAGAAGATCGTGCTCCCCATGGTCAACCCGCAGCTGGTGCTGGCCCGTCGAGCCGATATCGACGGCGTGCACTACAGCGCCTGCTGCAACCTCGAACTGGGTCGGCTCTCCCGCTCCGGCTGATCGGGAGGGACCCCGTTCCCGGGAAGAAAGGGACATGGTCAGCTACATCATCCGACGACTGCTCCTGGTGCCGTTCCTGCTGATCGGCATCGCCACGCTGGCGTTCATCGTCTCCAACACGATTCCCGCCGACCCGCTGTCGACGCTGGTCAGCGAGCGGCAACTGAGCAATCCGGAGGTGGTCCAGGCCGCGAAGGAGCAGTGGGGCCTGGACCGGAGCCTGCCGGTCCAGTACGTGGTGTACCTCGGCAACCTGGCCCAGGGCGACATGGGCACCTCGTTCCGAACCCGCCAGCCGGTGCTCGATGATCTGGTGCAGCGGTTCCCGGCCACCCTGGAACTGACGTTGGTGGCCCTGACGATCGGCACCGTCACCGGGATCGGCCTCGGTGTGGCCGCCGCCCGCCGTCGCAACACCCGCATCGACAGCCTCTCCCGGCTGGTGGCGCTGATCGGGTCGTCGCTGCCGGTGTTCTGGGCCGGGGCCATCCTGTTGTTCGTCCTGTGGGCCCAACTCGGCTTCGCTCCCGGACCGGGCCGCCTCAGTTCCCGCGCTGTCGAACCGGACAAGATCACCGGGATGTACACCATCGACTTCCTCCTGGCCGGTGATCTGTCCGGCTTCTGGGATGCGATGTCACACCTGCTGCTGCCGGGACTGGTCCTCGGATGGGTGCTGATGGGCACCATCACCCGGCTGGTGAGGGCCAGCATGCTCGAGGTGCTGGACCAGGACTACATCCGAACCGCCAGGGCGGCCGGGATTCCCGAGCGCCTGGTGATGCGCCATCACGCCTTGCGCAACGCCATGTTGCCGACCCTGACGATCGTCGGCCTGGCCTTCGCAACGCTGATCGCCGGCGCGGTGCTGGTGGAGATCGTCTTCACCTGGCCGGGCATCGGCACCTACGCCGTCGAGTCCTCACGCAGCCTCGACATTCCCGCCGTGATGGGGGTGTCGATCTCGGGAGGGTTCGTGTTCCTGCTGGCCAACCTGGCCACCGACATCCTCTACGCCTTCGTCGATCCGAGGATTCGCCTTGGCTGAGCCGACGGGCCCCGCTGCGTCTACCGTGGCCCCGGTCCCGACCGCGATCGGCCTCTCCGGTGTTGCCGGGCCGGGGCCGGTCGGTCCGGTCATCGCCTCCCGCCGCGCCGCCCACTGGCTCTCGGTCCCGGTGATCATCGGTGCGGTCGTGCTGCTGTTCTGGGTGGTCGTTGCCATCACGGTGCAGTGGTGGGCCCCGTTCGATCCGTTGGAGGTGGCCGGGCCACGGCTGGAAGGGCCGAGCACCGCCAACTGGATGGGCACCGACGATCTCGGCCGCGACGTGTTCACCAGGACGATGTACGGGGCCCGCAACTCGATGCCGATGGCGGTGGCGGTGATCACCGCGTCCGTGGTGATCGGCTCTGCGGTGGGGGCGATCGCCGGCTTCCTCGGCCGCTGGGTCGATGCGGTGTTGATGCGGCTGGTCGACGTCACCCTGGCCTTCCCACCGATCCTGCTGGCCATGGTCATCGCCGCCACGCTGGGACCGGGCCTGCGAAACGCCTTCTTCGCCATGATCGTGGTCTGGTGGCCGATCTACGCCAGGCTGCTCCGAGGCCAGGTGATGGCGGTCAAGGAGCTGGACCACGTCGAGGCCGCGGTGGCGATCGGGGCCAGTCGCCGTCGCATTCTGCGGCGACACATCCTGCCGCTGTCGATGACGCCGATCCTGGTCAACGCAACGGTCGACTTCGGCAACGTGGTGCTGTTGTTCGCATCGTTGAGCTTCATCGGCCTCGGCGCGACGCCCCCGCGCCGGAGTGGGGCTCGATGATCACCGAAGGGGCGAAGCAGTTCTACGACTGGCACATCGCCACCGCGCCGGGTTTGGCCATCCTGACCGTCGTGCTGGCCTCGAACTTCGTCGGCGATGGGCTCCGGGACCTGCTCGATCCTCGGAGCTGAACCACCGCCATCGCCACCGGTCGAGGAATGGGCGAGCGTTGGTACCCTGGGTTTTGCATGGTCCCCGATCTCGATCTCGCTCGCATCCGCAAGTGGATCGCCGAACGCAACGATTCGCTTCCCGGTGCGGCCCGGGCCCAACTGAAGCTCGAGATAGAGGTGAGCGACCGGGCGATCACCGTTGTCGAGTCCCGGGCGCCGTGGCGGGAGGAGTACGGCCCGGAATGGACCCGCTCGCCGATCTGTCGCTTCCGCTACACCAAGACCAAGCGTGAGTGGTCGCTGTTCTGGCCAGATCGCAACGGCAAGTTCCACGTCTACGATCAGGTCAAGCCGACCCCCCACATCGACGAACTGGTGCAGGAGGTCGTAGAGGATCCGGCCGGGATCTTCTGGGGCTGACCGCCACCGCCACCGCCACCCCCGTCCACCGTCATCGCCAGCGGGCGAGCCCTTCCCCCGACAGATCGTCGAGCACCGGCCGATCGGCCAGACCCATGAGGATGGCCTCGGCCGGACCGGAGATCTCGGGCCCGTCGCCGAAGCTCCAGTCGAGGTCGGTTGCCTGGAGCCTGACCTCATCGATCGGCCTGCGGTTCACCAGCATCGTTGCCATCTTGTCGGTGGTGACGAAATCCAGCGCGGTGCGCAGTACCTCTTCGTCCAACGATCCTGGGAGGCCCAGTGGGCGTCGGACGTCCTGGGTGTGGATGGCGGTATCGCTGACCGTGAGCCGCTCGGGGAACATGGGCAGCGGGGAGGACTTGGTGGCCTTGGCCCGCAACGAGGCGATCAGGTCGGCGGTCGACCGTTCGCTGCGTTCGTCGGTCATCGAGACCGAGACCTTGTCGAAGTCGAAACGATTCTTGATCATGTGTCCGAAGAAGCTGAAGATGCCGGTCTCGACGAAGCTCGTCAGGTGGGCCAGCACCCCGTGGGCCGTCCACGCATCACAGAGGCTCCGCTGCTGCCACTGTTCGTCGGTCAACGGCTCGACCATGTCCGCGAAGTCGTTGCGGCCCTTGGCCGCCAGGTTCCATTGCGCCATTGCTGTTCCCCCTCTTGATTGTCGAAAACGGTAGCAGCTACGTGCTCCGGGGGTCGGGGAATGCCTGAACTCCGGTGGACGGGCGTCGCATCGGCGGCCGGCGCGCCACCCGAGCCCACGTCAGCGCCACTCGACCAGCACAATTGGTTAGTAATCGCTTACCAAACGCTACGATGGTGCCGATGGATGCAGCAGCCAGAGCGCTGGCCGAGCCGACTCGGCGGGAGATCCTCCACCTCGTGAAGGATCGGGAACGAACCGTCACCGATATCGCCGAACACTTCGACGTCACGAGGCCGGCGATCAGCCAGCACCTGCGAGTGCTGTCCGAAGCGGAGTTGGTTGACGTGAGAATCGACGGAACCCGTCGCTACTACCGGGCCAGGCCCGAGGGTATGGAGGAGCTTGCCGAATGGATGGCCGGCTTCTGGGAGTCGTCGTTGCAAGCGCTGGCCACCGAGGTCGAGCGGGAGCAGTGGAACGATCGCAAGCGTCGCCGGTCCGCCGGTGGTGGCGGCGAAGGATCGAAGCAGACCGGGAAGGCAGGAAAGTCGCAATGAGTGAATCGAAAACCGAAACCGAGGCCGTCCTGGTCCTGACGCAGCGGGTGGCCGCCCCACCCGATGCGGTCTTCGACTTCCTGGTCGAGCCGGAGAAGGTGCTCCGCTGGATGGGAACGGCGATCGACATCGAACCCCAGCCGGGAGGCAGGTTCCGACTCGACGTCAACGGCACCGACATCGCATCGGGGACCTATGTCGAAGTCGAGCGACCGAACCGGGTGGTGTTCACCTGGGGGTGGGAGGGCAGTACCGATGTGCCTCCCGGATCGACGACGGTCAGCTTCACCCTGACCGCAGATGGTGACGCCACCGTTGTGGAGCTTCGCCACGACGGACTGCCGGGCGGGTTCGGCGATACCCATGCCGATGGGTGGGGCCATTTCCTGCCTCGGCTGGCGCTGGCCGCAGTCGGCGAGGACCCGGGCCCCGATCGCCATACGAGCAGCTGAACCCGAGTAGCCGACCCTCGGCACCACAACCCGATGGTTGCACCTGCGGCGGGCCCGGCGCTGCGATACTGGCGACGATGTTCCGGATACGGGTTGCTTCGTTGGCCGCCATGGCGCTCCTCACCGCCTGCGGGGGCGGAGGTGACGATCCGGCACTCGCCGGCGTTGGTGGTGGCGGTACCACGAGCGCGACCACGACGGTGGTTGGGGCCGGCCCTTCGGCCGGCCCGACCGAGGACGGGGACGACCGGCCTCCGGCGCCCACGGAGGATGAGAACGGCGATGACGAACCGATCGGGAACGGATCGCTGGAGCGGGACCCGTCACCTCGCGATCGGCCGGCCGCGTTGGCGGCGGCGATCGATGCCACGGCGTTGGTGGCCAGGCTCGAGCGCGACTCGGTCCTGATCTGGCATGACGGCCGCCGGGCCGAGCTGCCGGCGGCCGACGATTGGGCGGTCTGGTCGGACGGCGAGTTCGTGTACCGATCGGCCGGGGAGGACGGTCGAACCGTGCACGCCAGCGCGGCAACCCTCGACGGCTCGGTGATCTGTGAGACCGCCGAGCCGATCCACCACGTCACCCGCCGAGGCGACGGCGGCTACGTCGCCGCGGTCGAGGTCGATGACGACGCGCTGGCCCAGTGGGACGGTGTCGGCGAGTTCGGCGTACCGCTCGACGCCGTCGACTGCCGGACCGGTGCTCGCTCACCCATCGAGCCGGTGGTGATCTTCGGCGACGACGGGCAGACACGAGTGATAGAACGCATCGCCGGTCGAACCTTCACCGGCTACGGCGATGCCGAGGGGAATGCCGATTTCTTCAACGAGCAGGGTGTGTCGATCGACGGCCAGGACTACGCCGGCTACCACGCCTTCAACCGGGACGCCTCGATCGTGGCCTACGGCGACATGGCGACCGGAGCCGGGCCCCATCTGAGCCCGGTCGTGGTTGCCAGGGACACCGGAACCGGTGATCAGCTGTGGCGGATCGAGTTCGAGATCCCGTTTCGCAGCCTGCACTTCGTCGATGATCGGCTGGCCATCGGCTTCATCGACGACGAAGCGGCCCGTCTCGACTTCGACGGAACGGTGGACCGGCTCATCCTGGTGGACGCCGTCACCGGCCGCCGCCTCGACGAGGTCGAGGTCGGCTTCGAACTGATCTTCGTTTCTTGAGTCAACCCGCCCGGAGGCGGTGGTCGAGTCAACTTCTCGACCGGCTCGATCGAGAGCGACGATTCCTGCTACAACCAGTCCCACCGATGGTCGCCGGCGACGATCGGATCCCGCTCGACATGAACCACCTGCGCCCAACGAGTAGTTGACCGAGGGTCCGAGCTCGACGAACTCGAGGTGCCTCAGCTCGGGGTGTCAGGAAGTGGTGTCGCCGAGAGCACGATCGGCCCGTCGTCGGTGACGAGCACCTGCTGTTCCAGCTTGACCGACTCCCACCCGTGTTCCTCGCTGGCCAGGCTCTCCACACACAGGACCATCCCTGCCTCGATCATCCCGTCGTAGCCCCCGGTCTCGAAATGGTCGCGGGTGACGATGAGGGGGTATTCGTTGCACAGGCCGATGCCATGAGCGACGCACGCATTGGTGGGCGAGTGATACGGCTCGGGCGGGAGCACGGCTCGTTCCATGATCTCTCGGAAGCTCGTCCCCGGTCGCATCAAGTCGATGTTGTGCCGGACCTGCTGGTACGCCGCATCGTAGAGCGACCGTTGCCCATCGGTCGGGGCCCGGTCCCCGGCCAACCAGGTGCGGGAGATGTCGATGGAGTAGCCGCCGACACCGATCATGTCGGTGTCGAACGCGACGAGGTCGCCGTTGTCGATCACCTTGTCCGAGCACTCCTGATACCAGGGGTTGGTGCGATGCCCGGACGTGAGCAGTCGGGTCTCGAACCATTCGCCGCCGGCCTCGATGTTCGCAGCGTGGAGGTGCGCCCACAGTTCCTGTTCGGTGATCCCGGGCCGGAGTGCGGCTCGCATCCGGGCCACCCCATCGTCGCAGGCTGCCATGGCGCACCGGATGGCGTGGACCTCCTCGGGTGTCTTGATGACCTTCGCTCGATCGGCGACGGCGTGTCCGTCGACGACGTCGACTCCGTGACGTTGCAGCGCGTGGAGTCCGGGGGGATCGAGCCGATCGACGGCGAGTCGGTGGCGGCCGGCCGCGTTCGGACCGAGGAGGTCGACGATCTCGTTGGCCCAATCGGTGGCGAACTCCTCGACACGCGGCCCCGAGACGAAGTGATACCAGCTGATGGCGTTGCGAACCTCGGCCACGTTGCGGTGACCGTCCGACAGGTGGGCGCAGCCCTTGAAGTCGAAGAGCACGACGGGTCCCTCGACGGGCACGTAGGCGTACCGACACGGGTTGTGCAGTGAATAGACCTGCATGTTCGTCGTGCCGGTTGCGTAGCGAATGTTGATCGGATCGTAGAAGACGCCGGCGTCACAACCCGTCTCGGTGAGCGCCGCCCGCAACCGCTGGAGCCTCCCCAGTTCGAGCGCGTGTTGGTCGAGGGCCGGAGGTGCGAATGCTGCGATGGTCACAGCATGAGTCCGTCGCTGGACTGCAGCGTGCGCCGCTCGGCCACGAGGTGGGCTTCGGTGACTCTGCCGTAGACGGCGCGAGTGCGGTCGAGTGGGCCGATGACGCCGGGCCGATCGGCGTAGCTGAGCACGGCGACGTGGCGATCTGTTGTTCCGTTCACTCGCTCGACCTTGTGCAGCGAGTAGCGGCCGCGGAAGATCTGGAGATCGCCCGGTCGCAGATCGACCCGTCGGATCGCCGGGTGGTCGGGGTCGGCGAGCACCTCGCCAAGACCCTGGATGTTCTCGTCGCCGGGCGTCCGGAGGTTCGGAACGTACGCGAACGCACCGCCGGAGTCGGGTTGCTGGGTCATGAGCGTGACCACGAACTCGTTGGTGTCGTAGTGCCAGGAGAGCTCGTTGTCCGGGGGGATCACGGTGGCGATGAGCCCGGCGAGCGGATCGGCGTATTCGAAGATGGCGTCCGCCCCCACGCAGTCCCTCACGAACGCCTTGAACCGAGGCGACGCGTACAGTCGATGGGCGACCGTGTGTGGACCGATCATGTCGCGGGTGACGTGCCCCGCCCCACGGGCGAACGCTCGTCGTCGAGGATCATCGGGGGGAAGCTCCGCCTCGAGTTCGGGGCGGGAGTAGATCGTTGTCAGTTCGTGCCGGATCGGAACGGTGGCGGCCAACGCTGCGATTTCGACGGCCGCCATGCGACGAGCCGCCGGTCGAATGAAGTGGCGCAAGGTGAGGCAGCCGTACTCGGCGATCGCTTGGCGGCACCGTTCGATCAGGGCACGTCGATGGACCGAGTCGAGGTCGTCGAGTGGATATCGGGTGGTGTCGACCAGATCCTCGAGCACGCCGTCCTCCGGATCGGCGAACTGAACACATTGTTGCATCTGGTGAGTATGTGGGTGGTCGACAATCCTGTCCAACACATGTTGATCCCGTTTCCCATGCACATCGTGCATATGGTCAGACCTATGATCGGAGCCATGGCGCTCCGTCTGGACATCCGGCACTACGAGACCGTCGCCGCGATCGTCGAGCACACGACCGTGACGAAGGCCGCCGTGGCGTTGTCGATCAGCCAGTCGGCTCTCAGTCATCGACTGGCGGACGCCGAAGAACGCATGGGCGTGAAGCTGTTCGACCGCGGACCGGGCCGACGGTTGCAGCCGACCGAGGCCGGCATCATCGTGCAGCAGGCCGCCACGCTGGCCCTGGCCGAGCTCGGCCGATGCGAGGACGACATCTTGCGCTCGTCTGGCCGGTATCGCGCAACCGTTCGCATCGCGGTCCAGATCTACGAGAACTACCACTGGTTCGTCCCATTCCTGAAACGTCTGCGCGAAGCCCACCCGACGATCGATGTCCAGCTCGTCGTGATCGGAGGTACGGCCGCTCGCAGCCTGGACTCACGAGAAGTCGACATCGTCATCGCGGCCGGCGAACCCGTTGGTGGGCTCGCCTCGGTGTCGCTCTTCGTCGACGAGCTGGCGGTGATGGTGGCGCCGACACATCGGCTCGCACGCCGGCATTCCGTCGAACCGCTGGAACTCGAGGACGAGACCTATCTGACCTACAGCCGGGTGCGCACCCCAGGGTTCGAGTACGAACGGTTTCTCAGCAAGTCCGCCATCAGGCCACGGCTGATCACTGTCGTCGAGCACGTCAGCGCCATCGCCGAACTCGTCGCGGCCGACATCGGATTCAGCGTCCTCAGCCGGTGGGCGATGACCTCGATGATCGAATCGGGGCGCATCGCTGCGGTTCGCTGCGGCGCCGAGGGGCTGCCGGTGGAGTGGCATGCGCTGATGCGGGCAACCGAGCCGAGCCTGTCTGCGGTGCGCGACGTGGCCGAGTTGCTGGCCGCCGACATGTCGTGACCGAGTTGCGTCGGCGTGCTGTTTGCCCGAGTCCGTAGCATGCTGGCTCAGGCGACCCACGCCTACTGCATGCCGAACTGCGATCAGTATCTCGAGGCCCTGGTTCGGGTGCCTTCGAGCTGCGCCGGAACCTCCCTGGTTCCCGGCGAAGGTCGTCGGCTGCGATCGAGTACGCCTACGGGAGGGCGTTCATCGGTTCACGAGGTCAGCCCTGCTGCCGCTTCCAATCGGGCAGCCGGTCGCTGATCACGTTGCTCGCCTCGAGCCGATCGAGTTGATCGGGGGCCACGTCGAACAGATCGCCGAGTACCTGGCGGTTGTGCTCGCCCCTGAAGCCGACGCTCGGCACCGCCCCGGAAGGCGACTTGCTGAAGCGCCACGGAGCCTGGGGCACGGTGACCGGCTCGCCCCCCGACTTGAGCGGGACGTCCACGAACGCACCTCGGTCGGCGGCCCAGTCGGTGTTTCGGATCTCGTCCGCGGTGCGGACATCGGCCACCAGGATGCTGGAGAAGCCTATCGCCGCCTCGAGCTCGGCCGCGGTCTCGAAACCGGCCACCCATCGAGCGACGATCGACGAGAGCTGCTCGGCGTTTGCCAGACGATCGGCCATGGTGACGAACCGGGGATCATCGATCAGCTCGAGGCGGTCCATCGCCTTCGCCAGCAGCCGGAACGAACCGTTGACCGCAGGATCGGCGGTGACGGTGACCCACCGGCCGTCGGCCAACTGATAGCAGGGTGGCCAGTTGCTGCCGGAGCGGAACCCGTCGGTCACCTCGGAGTCGGGGCGGAGGTTGATGGCCGTCATGTCGTTGGCCACCAGCGTGGCCTCGGCCATGTCGACCTCGACCGCCTGGCCTTCGCCGGTCCGATCCCGGTGATGGACCGCGGCCAGTATCGCCGCCAGCGCGTGGAGACCGCCGTACACGTCGGCCTGCGAGACCGGATCGTTTCCCGGTCTCGTGTCTCGGCGGCGGGCGATGTCGGCGGTCAGTCCGGTCTCGGCCTGGATCGCAGCGGCGAAGGCCCCTCGATGGGACCACACATTGCCATGGCCGTACCCGCTGACCGAGCCCAGGATGATCCGGGGGTTGACCGCAACCAGGGCGTCGTAGCCGATGCCGAGCCGATCCATGACCCCGGGCCGGTAGTTCTCCAACACGATGTCGGCCCTGGTCGCCATGTGGAGGAACAGGTCCCGGCCGTCGGGGTGCCCGAGATCGATCGAGACACAGCGCTTGCCGACATTGGCCTGCACGAAATAGACCGCCATGGAGTCCTGGCGGGGTTTCGTCGTTCTGGTCAGGTCTCCGTCCGGCGGCTCGACCTTGACCACCGTGGCACCCAGATCCGACAACAGCCGTCCGGCGATCGGGCCCGCCAGCGCCCGGGTGAGGTCGAGAACCAGCAGATCGGCAAGCGGGCTATCCATCGCCCGACGTTAGCTGGGCCGGCCGCGGCGGGTCGAAAGCGATCGGTGGCCGTGCCATGAGCCCAGGGGGCGATGCTGGTGTGAGCCCTGCCCACCGGCGGGCCGCTGCGGCGGCGGCCCGCCGGTAGGCTGACAGCCCCGACGGGGCACGGGATCGAGGCGCCCCGGTCAGCGAGCGAAAGACCACGGAACGCATGGAATTCTTCACAGACGTACCCCAGCCCGTCCCCTTCGCCGGTGCCGCCGGGGCCGATGCGGCGGCCGCCCCCGATGAGCTCGCCCCCGATCAACTGAGATACCGGGTCTACGACCCGGACCGCGTCGTCGGCGCCAAGACGATGGCCGAGCACCTCCGGATCGCGGTGTGCTACTGGCACAGTTTCAACTGGCCGGGCTCCGACATCTTCGGGGTCGGCACCTTCGACCGACCGTGGCTCCAGCCCGGGGTCGACCCGATGGAGGCGGCCAGGGCCAAGCAGGATGCGGCCTTCGAGTTCTTCGCCAAGCTGGGGACGCCGTTCTACTGCTTCCACGACGTCGACATGGCGCCTGCGGGGGCCAACCTCCGAGAGTCGAAGGCCAACCTCGACGAGATGGTCGATCGAGCGGCCGACAAGATGGGCGAGACCGGGGTCGAGCTGCTGTGGGGCACGGCCAACCTGTTCACCCACCCCCGGTACGCGGCCGGTGCCGCCACCAACCCCGACCCGGACGTCTTCGTTCACGCTGCGGCCCAGGTCAGGCACATGCTCGACGCCACCCACCGCCTCGGCGGCCACAACTACGTGTTGTGGGGCGGTCGAGAGGGTTACGAAACGCTGCTCAACACCAGGATGCGACAGGAGGCCGACCAGTTGGCCCGTTTCCTGGAGCTGGTGGCGGACCACAAGCGCAACATCGGTTTCACCGGTCTGCTGCTGCTGGAACCGAAACCACAGGAGCCGACGAAGCACCAGTACGACTACGACTCGGCGACGGTGCACGGCTTCCTCGATCGTTACGATCTGCTCGGCGAGTACTTCGTGAACATCGAGGTCAACCACGCAACGCTGTCCGGCCACTCGTTCCATCACGAGGTGGCATACGCCATCGACAACGGCATCTTCGGCAGCGTCGACGCCAACCGCGGAGATCCCCAGAACGGTTGGGACACCGACCAGTTCCCGAACTCCGTCGACGACCTGGTCCCCGCCATGTACGAGATCGTCCGGGCCGGCGGCTTCGGCTCCGGCGGCTTCAACTTCGACACCAAGCTTCGCAGGCAGAGCCTGGATCGCACCGACCTGTTCCACGGCCACATCGGCGGGATAGACACCCTGGCCCAGGCGTTGCTGGTGGCGGCCGAGATGGTGGACGACGGCACCCTGGAAGCGGCCCGGGACCGGCGCTATTCCCGCTGGACCGAACCGCAGGGGGCCAAGATCATGGACCGCTCGACCTCGCTGGCCTCGCTGGCCGATGAGGCGGTGGCCGCCGACCTCGACCCCACACCGGTCTCCGGGCGCCAGGAGGCGTTGGAGAACCACGTCAACCACATGATCTGGTCGACGAAGTGACCCCGGTCGATCCGAGGCCCACAGCCACCGGTACCTCACCGCCGGTGGTTCAGGCCCTGCGATGAGCGAGCCGCTGGTGGCCGGGGTCGATTCGTCGACCCAGTCGACCAAGGTGGTGTTGCGTCGGGTGTCCGACGGCTCGGTGGCGGCCGAGGCCCGGTCGCCTCATCCACCGACCGATCCGCCCCGCAGCGAGCAGGATCCGGACAGCTGGTGGACCGCCCTGGTGGAGGCGTTCGCCGAACTGGGCCCGATCACCGGCGATGTGGTGGCGATCTCGGTCTCCGGTCAGCAGCACGGGTTGGTGACCCTCGACCGCAACGGCACGTCGATCCGTGCCGCCAAGTTGTGGAACGACACCGAATCGGCGCCCCAGGCCGATCGGCTGGTGGCCGAGCTGGGAGCCGACGGCTGGGCCGCAGCCTGCGGTGTGGTCCCCGTCGCCGCCATCACGGTGACCAAGCTGGCATGGCTCGCAGAACACGAGCCGGAGGCCGTCGATCGGCTGGCCTCGATCCTGTTGCCCCACGACTATCTCACCTGGCGGCTGACCGGTCGGGCGGTGACCGATCGGGGCGACGCTTCGGGAACCGGCTGGTGGGACCCGTCGACCGGCCACTACCGGCCCGACCTGCTGGCCACCGCCGTCGGCGACCGTGACCTCCTCGGCTGCCTACCGGAGGTGCTGGCACCGACCGAGGAGGTCGGGCCGGTGACGGCCGCGGTCGCCGCCCAACTCGGCGTTCGGCCCGGCACGACCGTTGGCCCCGGCACCGGCGACAACATGGCGGCCGCTCTCGGGCTCGGCCTGCGGCGGGGCGAGATGGCGATGTCACTCGGAACGTCGGGCACCGTGTTCGCTGTTGCCGATATCGCAGCCAGGGACCGCAGCGGCATGGTGGCCGGATTCGCCGACGCCAACGGGTCGTTCCTGCCGCTCGTGTGCACCCTGAACGCCACCAAGGTGACCGACATGATGGCGGCCACCCTCGGCGTCGACCATCACGAGCTCGCCGACCTGGCCCTGGGGGCTCGACCGGGGGCCGCCGGGGTGACCGTCGTGCCCTATTTCGACGGCGAGCGAACCCCCAATCTGCCACACGCCACCGGGATGATCACCGGCCTCCGGCCTGGCAGCTCCCGAGCCGATCTGGCCCGGGCCGCACACGAGGGAGTGCTGTGCAACCTGCTGGCGGCGGCCGACGCCCTGGTCGCGGCCGGTGGCATCGGTGACGGCTCGTCCGACACCGAGCTGCGGTTGGTCGGCGGGGGAGCGAAGTCACCGGCCTACCAGCAGATCCTGGCCGACCTTCGTCAGGGCCCGGTGCGGATCCCGGACGACGACGAAGCGCCGGCAACCGGTGCTGCGGTCCAGGCCGCTGCGGTGGTCGGTGGCGAGGCCATCGACTCTGTCGTCGATCGGTGGCGACTCCGCGACGGCGGTTCGATCGTGGAGCCCCGGGCCGAGCCCCACCCCGACGTCCGTGTTCGATATGCGGCGGCGGCACGAGCGGCGGCCGCCCTGTGATCAAGGCCGTCGCGGCTGCGGTGGGGTGCGCCTGGGGTCGACTCGGCCGCAGGTCCTGTCTGGCCGACACCCGGCCGGGGTCGGAAAGGGCGGTCGGGATCGCCCCGGCGGCAGTACCATCGGGGTCACGATGATTCGCGACCAGCTGACAGAAGCAGTCGAAGACGCACTCTCCAACCTCGGGGTTGATCCGGTGCCGGCCAATCTGGTTGTCGAGCGCCCCGCCCGTCGCGAACACGGCGATTGGTCGACGAACGCCGCGCTGGTCTCGGCGAAGTCGGCGGGTCGCAACCCCCGCGAACTGGGTCAGGAGCTGGCGGACTACCTGCTGGCCAATCGCCCGCCCCACGTCGAAGCGATGGACATCGCCGGACCGGGGTTCGTCAACTTCACGCTTGCTCCGACCTGGCTCCACGAGGTGCTCCACGAGGTGATCGACCAGGGTGAGCAGGGTTTCGCCCGTCTCGACCTCGGCCATGGGGCCACCATCAACGTGGAGTTCGTGTCGGCCAACCCCACCGGCCCCATCCATGCCGGCGGTGGCCGTTGGGGCGCATACGGCGACTCGCTGGCCAGGATCTTCCAGCGCTGCGGCTACGCCGCCCACAAGGAGTTCTACATCAACGACCGGGGCACCCAGGCCGAGATCTTCGGCCGGTCGCTGGCGGCCCGCCACAACGGTGAGGCACCACCGGAGAACGGCTACGTCGGCGTCTATATAGAGGAGTGGGCGGCCGAGATGCCGGCCGACGCCGACCCGGTGGCGTGGGGCGTCGAACGATCGTTGACTGACGCTCGGGAGGTGCTGCACTCGATGAACGTCGAGTTCGACACCTGGTCGAGCGAGAAGGCGCTCGCCGGCTCGGGGGCGATGGACGACGCGTTCGACAAGCTGCAGGCCAGCGGGCACGTCTACGAGTCCGATGGCGCCACCTGGCTGCGAACCACCGATTTCGGCGACGACCAGGATCGGGTGCTGATCCGCAGCGATGGCGAGCCGACCTACTTCCTGCCGGACATCGCCTACCACCTCGACAAGTTCAGCCGGGGCGATCACATCATCGATGTGCTCGGTGCCGACCACCACGGCTATGTGCCTCGGATGCGGGCTGCGCTGGTGGCGCTCGGTGTCCCGGCCGACAGCTACGAGGCCATCATCGGCCAGAACGTCAAGCTGGTTCGGGAGGGCCAGGAGGTGAAGATGTCAAAGCGGGCGGGCACCCTGGTCGAGATCCGGGATCTGATCGATGAGGTCGGCCCGGACGTTGCCCGGTTCGCCTACCTGTTGCAGTCGATCGACTCGCCCCAGACCATCGATCTGAGCCTGCTGACCGCCCAGGCGGCCGAGAATCCCGTCTTCTACGTCCAGTACGCCAACGCCAGGATCCACTCCATCGCCCGGGAGGCTTCCGAGCGGGGCATCGAGCGCCGAGCGGCGGCCGATGTCGATTTCGGGGTGCTGACGCAGGATCGAGAGCTGGCGTTGCTCAGGGAGCTGTCAACGCTGCCGGAGATCCTGGAGCTGGCCTGCGTCGAGCGGGCACCCCACAAGATCACCAACTGGGTTCGTGAGCTCGCCGCCGCATTCCACGGCTTCTACCGGGACTGCCCGATCCTGCGCAGCGACATCCCGGACGACGTCCAGCAGGCAAGGCTGTGGCTGGCCGAGGGTTCCAGGATCGGTCTGGCCATCGGGCTCGACCTGCTCGGTGTCAGCGCACCGGAGCGGATGTAGCAGGCTGTTGCGGTGAGCGTTCTTCCCTGGCATCTCCTGCCAGACAACGCCGCGGTCGGCGACGGTGGCCATCTGACCATCGCCGGTTGCGACAGCCTCGACCTGGCCCGGGAGTTCGGCACGCCGGTGTTCGTCTACGACGAGGACCACCTGCGGGCCCGTTGCCGGGAGGCGGTCGAGGCTTTCGGTTCCAACGCCACCTACGCCACCAAGGCGTTCCTGTGCCGGGCCATGGCAAAGCTGGCGAACGAGGAGGGCATGGGCCTCGACGTGGCCAGCGGCGGCGAGTTGCACGTCTGCCTGGCGGCCGGGGTCCCGGCGGACCGGATGGTGTTCCACGGCAACAACAAGTCGGTCGACGAGCTCCGGCTGGCCAGGGCGGTCGGCGTCGGCCGGATCGTGATCGACAGCTTCGACGAGCTCGGCCGGCTCGAGGCCCTGCACGGCGAGGACGGGCGCTGCCCCCCGGTGCTGTTGCGGATCACCCCCGGCATCAGAGCCGAAACCCACGAGTACATCGCCACCGGCCATGACGACTCGAAGTTCGGCTTCACCGTTTCCACCGGGGCGGCGCTGGCTGCGGTGGAAAAGGCGGTTGCATCGCCGGCGGTCGATCTGGTCGGCCTCCACGCCCATATCGGTTCCCAGGTGTTCCGGGTCGACTCGTTCGCCGCCGCGGTGGCGGTGCTCGGCGAGTTCGCCAACCCGCTCGGCCTGCCGGAGCTGGTGGTCGGCGGCGGGCTCGGGGTGCCCTACGTCGAGGGTGAGGAAGGAGCGACGATCACCCAGTGGGCGGCCATCATCTCCAAAGCGGTGACCGAGGCCGGCATCAGCGCCACGGTCGGGATCGAGCCGGGACGAGCCATCGCCGCTGCGGCGGCGGTCACGCTCTACACCGTCGGGACCGTCAAGGAGTTGCCCGGCATCCGCACCTATGTGTCGGTGGACGGCGGGATGAGCGACAATCCCCGCCCCGTGCTCTATGGGTCAGGCTACGAGGCGTTCCTGCCCCGATCGGTGACGGCCGACCGCCAGCGACCGGTCCGCATCGTCGGCAAGCACTGCGAGTCAGGCGATCTGCTGGTCCGGGAAGCGTCGATTCAGGCCGATGTGGTGGTCGGCGACGTGGTTGCCACGCCGGTCACCGGGGCCTACGGCCACTCGATGGGCTCGAACTACAACAAGATGCGCCGCCCGCCGGTGGTGTTCTGCCGCGACGGCGATGCCCGGCTGGTCGTCCGCCGCGAGACATACGACGATCTGCTCCGCACCGACCTCGGATAGACCGGTCCGGACCGTCGGGTCCCGATCGGGGCAACCAGCCCGATCGGTGGAACCGGCCCGATGGGCGGGAAATCGAGCCCGGGATGGCGGCGGGGCCAATACAGTCTCTAGTCGTGACCGACTCTTCCGATCATTCAGTGGTAACCGTCGGCCTTCTCGGATGTGGGATCGTCGGCACCCAGCTGGTGCAACTCATAGCCAAGCGGGCCCCCATCATCGCAGCATCCACCGGCGTGCTCCTGCAGCTGGGGGGGATCGCGGTTCGCAGCGTCAGCAAGGATCGAGGTCTACCGATCGATGAGGCGCTGCTCACCACCGACGCCGATTCGCTTGTCACGGATCCGTCGATCGACGTCGTGGTCGAGGTGATCGGCGGGATCGAGCCCGCCCGGTCGCTTATCCTGGCCGCCATCGCCGCCGGCAAGCCGGTCATCACCGCAAACAAGGAGTTGCTGGCCAACGTCGGCGCCGAGTTGTACGCCGCGGCTGACGAAGCGGGTGTGGATCTGCTGTTCGAGGCGGCAGCGGCAGGGGCCATCCCCATCGTCCGGCCGTTGCGGGAGTCGCTGCTCGGCGAGGACGTTCGCCGGGTGATGGGCATCGTCAACGGCACCACCAACTACATCCTGACCAGGATGGCCGACGACGGCGTCTCCTACACCGACGCGCTCAGCGAGGCCCAACGATTGGGCTACGCCGAGCGGGACCCGACGGCGGACGTCGAGGGCTTCGACGCCGGGGCGAAAGCGGCCATCATGGCCTCGATCGCCTTCGGGGCGAACGTGGTCGCCGGCGACGTCTATCACGAGGGCATCTCGGCCATCACCCAGGGCGACATCGAGTTCGCCAAGCAATTCAACTACACGATCAAGCTCCTGGCCATCGCCGAGGTCTTTCGGGACGGGGCGGAAGGCGAGACCGAAATCGGGGTCCGGGTCTACCCGGCCATGGTGCCGAACGACCACCCGCTGGCCTCGGTCCGCGGGAGTTTCAACGCCGTCTTCGTCGAGGGCGAGGCGGCCGGGGAGCTCATGTTCTACGGCCGGGGAGCGGGCGGTCTGCCAACCGCCAGCGCGGTCCTCGGTGATCTGATCGACGCCGCGGACAACCTCCGCCGGGGCACCCATCAGTCGGTACCGCATGGCCCACGGGCCAAGATCCGCTCCATCGACGGCTTGGAGAGCGCCTACTACATTGGATTGACGGTGACCGACAGCCCCGGCGTGTTGTCGACGGTGGCCGGCGTCTTCGGCCAGCACGACGTCTCGATCCGGGCCATGCAGCAGCAGGGCTCCGGCACCGAGGCCCGGGTGGCGTTCATCACCCACACCGCAAACGAACGAAACGTCCAGGCCACCCTCACCGGGCTCCGCAAGCTCGACGAGGTGAGCGACATCCACAGCGTGCTGCGGGTCATCGGTCCGTGACGCTGGCCTACCGCTCCACCCGGGACCCCGACGGTGGCCACGACCTCGGCTTCGGCGACGTCCTGCTGGCCGGGCTCGCCCCCGACGGTGGCCTGTACTGCCCGACCGAGATCCCGCCGCTGCCGACCATCACCGCCGACACCCCATACGTCGAGGCCGTCGCAGCCATCCTCGAACCGTTCGTCGCAGGTACGTTCTCGGCCCAGGAGCTGCGGGCCATGGCCACCGACGCCTACCGGGGCTTCCGCCACCCCGACGTGTGTCCCGTGTACGACCTCGGTCACGACCTTCACCTGCTCGATTTGACGAAGGGCCCGACGCTGGCCTTCAAGGACCTGGCCCTGCAGCTCGTCGGCCGGATGCTGGAGGCCGAGTTGGACCGTCGGGGTCGCCGGGTCACCGTGATCGGTGCCACCTCGGGCGACACCGGCTCGGCGGCGATCGAGGCGCTGGCCGGGAAGTCCAACATCGAGGTCCTGATCCTCCATCCCCGAGGCAGGGTCTCGGAGGTGCAACGCCGTCAGATGACGACGGTGACCGCGGCCAACGTCCACAACGTCGCCATTGAAGGCACCTTCGACGACTGCCAGGACCTCGTCAAGGCGGCGTTCAACGATCCCGGCCTCCGCAAAGACGTCGACCTGGCGGCGGTGAATTCGATCAACTGGGCCCGGGTGATGTGCCAGATCGTGTACTACGTGACGGCGGCTCGATCGGTGAGATCCGATGGCGGACCGGTGTCGTTCTCGGTGCCGACCGGCAACTTCGGCAACGTGTTGTCCGGCTGGTATGCGAAGCGGATGGGACTCGAGGTCGATCGGCTGGTCGTGGCCAGCAACAGCAACGACGTGCTGACCCGGTTCTTCGAGACCGGGGTGATCGAGATCCACACCGTCTCCCCGTCGCTCAGTCCCAGTATGGACATCCAGATCTCGTCGAACTTCGAGCGGCTGCTGTGGGAGGCCGGGGGCCGAGACGGCCTGGCAGTTGCGGAGCTGCTCGGCGAACTGCGGGCCGAGGGTCGAGTCGTCGTTCCCGACCGGTGGTACCGGGCCATCGTGGCCGAGTTCGACGCCGAACGCTTGGACGACGATGGAACGCTGGCATCGATCACCGGGGCCTATGCCGCAACCGAACGGGTGGTCGACCCCCACACCGCGGTCGGTCTGCAGGCCGCAAGACGCCACAGCCGGCCGGGGGTGCCGATGGTGGCACTGGCCACCGCCGACCCGGCCAAGTTCCCCGATGCGGTGGAGCGGGCCCTCGGTCACCGTCCGGCGCTGCCGGCCCATCTGACCGAGATCCTGACCAGGGCCGAGCACTTCGAACCGATGGCAAACGACCTCGACCAGATCTCCACGAAGCTCCGATCACTGGGTCGATAGCCGGTTCGCAAAGGCGGATCGCCACCGTGGCGGCCGAAACGGTTTGGCCGCTGTCGGACCATTCCTTGGTAGCATCGGCTTGAGAGGTCCGGGGGTGGTACGGGTCTCGCCCCACGGCGAGCTCCTCTGGCATGTCGATCCATCAAGGATCAATGCCTCGTTGGGACCAAGCCCCACCGTCGAGAACCCTCGGGATCCTCTTCCGTTTCCCACCCTCCCATTTTCCTACTCCACCGAGGAGCCAGCTCGTGAGCGACCAGCTGATCGTTGAGCGCGAAGGTCTTGAAAAGAAGGACAAGAGTGAACTGCAGGCCATCGTGTCGGCCCTTGGCGGTTCGTCGAACGCCCGGATGCGCAAGTCCGACCTGATCGACATGATCCTCGACCTGTCCGGTGCGTCTTCCGCAGCGGGCGGTGCTGGATCGTCGACTGCCGCCGATGATGGTCCGACCGCCGATCGTGGCGCCGACATCGACCATGATCAAGACGGCGGGGATGATGCCGGCGACCGCAGCGATGAGGACGGCGGGGCCGATGCCACCGCCGATCACGCCATCGACGATCCCGAGGCCGCCGAGGATGCCGATGGCGCCCGCGACGATGCCGGCGACGATGGCGGCGACGACGATGCCAACGACGATGGCGATGGCGATGACGATGCCAACGACGATGCCGATGCCGACAACGGCAGAGCCGGCCGATCGCGCCGTGGCAACCGTGGCCGCAGGAGCGGTAAGGACGCATCGGCCGGTGGCGATGATGGGGCTGCGGTCGATCATCCGGTCGGACCTGACGGCGAACCGCTCGCCGACTGGGAGATCAAGATCCTGGAGGAGGGCGGTCAGCTCGACCGGGGCCAGTCCCGCCGGAACCGGGGAAGGAACCAACGAGGCGGCGACAACAACAACAATGCTGCGCAGGCCGAAAAGAGCAGTGGCGACGGTGACGACGTCGACCCGAACAACCGCCGGTCAAGGCGTCGGGGCCGGGGTCGAGGCCGCGACAGGGAAGATGCAGGCAACGATCCGATCTCCAACGATCCGATCGAGGTCTCGGGCTACCTCGACCTTCGGGATGAGGGCTACGCCTTTCTCCGGGTCAACGGTGCACTGCCGAGCAGGGACGACGCATACGTCTCGGTCAAGCAGGTTCGCCAGTACGGCCTGCGGAAGGGCGATCACGTGGTCGGGCTCTCCCGGCCGGCCAACCGGAACGAGAAAAACCCGGCGCTCCAGCAGTTGAACACCATCAACGGCCGCCAACCCGAGGAGTCCCGGGGGCGCCCTCGGTTCGACAAGCTCACCCCGCTGTTCCCCGACGAGCGGTTGGTGCTGGAGTGCAAGGACGAACCGCTGAACATGACCACCCGGGTCATCGATCTGGTGGCCCCGATCGGCAAGGGCCAGCGTGGCCTCATCGTGTCACCCCCCAAGGCGGGCAAGACGTCGATCATGAAGAGCATCGCCAGGGCGGTCGAGACCAACAACCCCGAGGTTCAGTTGATCGTGCTGTTGATCGACGAGCGGCCCGAAGAGGTCACCGACATGCAGCGGCACCTCCAAAAGGGCGAGGTCGTCTCGTCGACCTTCGATCGTCCGCCGGAAGAGCACACCGCGGTGGCCGAACTCACCCTGGAGCGGGCCAAGCGAATGGTCGAGGACGGCAAGGACGTCATGATCATCCTCGATGGCATCACCAGACTGGCTCGGGCGTACAACTTGTCTGCCCCGCAGTCGGGCCGGGTGCTGTCCGGTGGTGTCGATGCCGCCGCCCTCTACCCGCCGAAACGTTTCCTGGGTGCAGCCCGCAACCTGGAGGAGGGCGGCTCGCTCACGATGCTGGCCACCGCACTGGTGGAGACCGGCTCCCGCATGGACGAGGTGATCTTCGAGGAGTTCAAGGGCACCGGAAACATGGAGCTCCGGCTCGACCGCAAGCTGGCCGAGAAGCGCATCTTCCCGGCCATCGACATCGACGGATCGTCGACCCGCAACGAGGAGCTGCTGCGGCCCCGCAAAGAGGTCGAGGCGTCGTGGAAGCTCCGCCGAGTGGTGTCGGGGATGAACGACGACGGCGGCTCCGCTGCGGCCGGCGTCGAGATGTTGATCGACCGGCTGACCAGCTTTCGAACCAATCAGGAATTCCTCGCCGAGATCTCGAAGGCCAGAGCGTGACCGCCCTGCCGGCCGCTGCCGGCGGGAGAGAAAACGGCAGCGGACGGTCGGATTGGCGGCCGGGTCGGGGCACAATGGTCTGCTGGCTCACGACCCCGAACCGGGCCCGCCGAAACCTCCAGAGCCCATACGAGTACCGATAGAGCGAGAGATCCGTTATGAAATCCGACATTCACCCCAAATATCGTCCGGTCGTCTTCATGGACCAAGGGGCCGAGTTCTCGTTCCTCACCCGCTCGACGATCGAAACGAGCGAGACCATCGAGTGGGAAGACGGCAACACCTACCCGTTGGCCAAGGTCGACATCTCCTCGGCGAGCCATCCGTTCTTCACCGGCACGATGAAGATCGTCGACACCGCAGGCCGGGTCGAGCGATTCGAGCGCCGTTATGGCGGTCGCCGTAAGGCCAAGGCCGAAACCGACGAATAGCCGGGCCCGCACGCCCGGTATCGGGGCCCATCGAGGGCCGAACCCGGACGAACACAATCGTGCCGGCGCTGTCCAGCGCTCGAGTTGTCTGGCTGCTAACGTTCGTCCACGCTAGACCGCAGAGTTCACGCGGGCATCCGCCGGGTTGCTGCGGTCCGGTGTTGAAGGCCAGATGAGGGAACCAGCTCAATGATCGCTGCCGCCATCCGGCGCGCCGGATTCGTCGTGCCCGATGTTCGAAGTGGACCGGCAGTTTCGGCAGCGCTGCGGGATCTGGCATACGCCGCAGGTTTCTTCCTGTGTTACATGGTCGCCGATCTCTCCACTCGAGGTTCGGCCAGACTGCGGGAGGCCGACGGGTCCGCCCCGTTGTTGGTGTTGGCCTCATTGCGGGCCAACTGGCCGGTGGTGGCCGTGGTCGTGCTCATCGCGGTGGGACTGATCGTCCGCTCCCCGGCCAGGTTCGGCGCCGGTTGGTCGGCGATCGAGCACGGCTCGCAGCTTCGTTTCGTGGTGGCTCCGCTGTTGGCCCTCCTGGTTTGGCAGGGCTCGTTGTACCAGTACAACTACCTGCTCGATCGAGCGCATCTGGTCGACCGCTTCCTGATCGTGGCGCTGGCTGCCGCCGCGCTATGGCGACCGGCGTTCCTGGTGCCGTTCGCGCTGCAATACCGGATCGTGGCCGCCCAGTTCGGTTTCCCGTTCGGCACCACCGCGGCGCAGAACATCGATGAACTGCTGGTGGTCATGCTCCTGGCCGTGGCCGGGGCCCACCTCATGTTCGTGCTCATCGGTCGAGCCGACAGCTCGCCGGTGTTCCTGGTGATGGCCGCGGCGTTGGCCACCCACTTCTTCATTCCCGGCCGGGGCAAGCTGTTCCTCGGTTGGTTCCGTCACGAGGACCTGACGAACCTGGCCGGCAACGGCTACGTGATCGGTTGGTTGGGGCAGACCGACGGCGGCTTCTCCCGGTGGTTGGCCGACGTCGTCGCCCTGTTCAACGGACCGCTGCTGGCGGCAACCCTGCTGCTGGAGCTCGGTGCCGTCCTCGTCGTGTCCCATCATCGACTGTTCCGGCTGTGGCTCCCGGTGGCTGCGGTCTTTCATGTGATCAACTTCCTGCTCCTCGGCTTCTGGTTCCTGGAGTGGATCGTGGTCGAGATGGTCCTGTTCGTGCTGTTGAGCAGGGCCGACCTGCGACCTTGGCTCGACCGCAACCTGCGAACGGCCAGGGTGGCGCTGGCCGTGGTGGCGGTCGGCTTGGCCGGCTCGGTGCTGTTCCATCCACCGGGATTGGCGTGGTACGACACGCCGCTGGTCTACGGCTACGAGCTGGAGGTCACCACCGTCGGCGGCGCCACCTACAACCTGCCCGTCGAGGCGTTTGCCCCGTTCAGCCAGGAGCTGGCGTTCTCCAGGCTGCAGCTGGGGCCGACCCATCCCCTCACCGGAGCCTGGGGGGTGGTGGCCACCGCCGACGATCTGGCGATGGTCCAGGGCCTGGGGGATCTCGACGAGGTGGCGGCGGCCGAGACCCCGGTCGGATCCGAGCTCGACCAGCACCATGTCCGGGTGGAGGACTTCCTCGAGAGTTTCGTGGCAAACGCCAACCGCCGGGCCAACGGCGATCATCGGTTTGCCGACTTTCTGGCGGTGGTGGCACCGCTGCCGAAGTACTGGTTGGGGCGACCGCAACCGACGTACGACTTCCAGGAACCGATCGAGCGGCTCGAGATCCATCGGGTCACCGACCTGCGGGTCGATGCCGACCACCATCGACGCCGAACCCTGGTGATGACCATCGACGCCCGCTGAGCCGAGGCGGGCGGAGTCGAGGCGGGCGGTCCGGGAGCCGATAGAGAGGGGAGATGACCGATCAGTCGAAGCGGCGCCCCGCCGGGAGGGCCGACAACCCGGCATTGATTCACGCGGTGCTGCGGCACCGGGTCCGGACCATCACCGGTGGGTCGGTTGAGCTGGATCATCCACCGGGCAGGAACTCGTCGACCGACGGGTCGCTGACCGCGGCGTTGTTCGACGGCACCGCATACGTTCAGACCGCAGATGAGCGAGGGCTCGGCCCGGCACTGCGATGGGCGGTGGCCAACGGCGCCGATCGCCTGACGCTGGTCGCCGAGGAGCCGATCGCCCCGGGGCTGGCCCGGCGGGCCGGTCTGATCGACTTCGAAATCGCAGTCTGGTCGGCCCGGGGCCCCGATGTCGAACCGGCCGTGGCGGCCCCGGCCATCACGCCGCCCCCGCTCCCGTCCGACCACCTCCGGTTCGGCGCCGTGATATCCGAAGCGGGGGCCCGCCCGGTCGACGACCATGGCATCTTCATTGCCGAGGTGGCGGGGCTGGAGGTGGCCCGGGTCGTGGCAGAGGAACACGAACACGGCACCGGGATCGCAACCCGGCCCCGGCTGGCGGTCGGGGTCGGGCAGGCCGATCGGGAGCTGCAGCAGTACCTGCATCGCCACCTCGACGACGACGCCAACCTCCGTCGAGCCATCGCCGCCGTGGTCGGACACCGTCACCCCGGCTCGGCCGCCCATCCGCTGACCAGGGTCGCCCGCCAGCGATGGCTTCGGTCGGTGTTGCTCGACGAGCCGTGGCGGCTCGATCTCCCACCTCTGGAGCCGGTGGTGCCGCTTCGGCCCCGCTACACCGTGCTCGGCAGGGAGCCGGTGGCGGCCGCTGGAGAGGCAACGGTCGTCGTTTGCTCCGTCGGCATCGATCTCGATCTCCTGCCGGAAGCGGTCGACTACCGCCAGCGGGTCGATCCGGGCGCCGAGCTGGTCGTCGTGGTGCCCGAACGTGATCGCCGGCTTGCCACCTCGGCGTTGGCCGGGCTCGTGCCCCGGCTCCGAGTGGCATCGATCGATCCACCCTGGGGCCACTGATCGAAATCGCAGCTCCGGCGGCGCCCGGTCCGTGCCGGGGTAGTCTCGAAACGGTGCTTGAACGGCTCGAAACGCTGGATGACGAATATCGGGAGCTCGAGGCCAGGATGGCCGATCCCGACATCGCGTCCGACAACAAGCGGTTCGTGCAGATGTCCCGTCGTTACGCCGCCCTCGGTGAGGTCGTGGCCCTCGGTGGCAGGCTCAGGGAGCGAACGGACGATCTCGACGTGGCAAGAGAGCTGCTGACCGAGGCCGACGCCGACGAGCGGGACGAGCTGCGACATGAGATCAGCGCCGCCGAATCCGACATCGCCCGGCTGGAGGAGGAGCTGAAGGTGCTGCTCCTGCCGAAGGACCCCAACGACGGCCGCAACGTGATCGTCGAGATCCGCGGCGCCGAAGGAGGTGAGGAGGCCAACCTGTTTGCCAGGGTGCTGTTCGAGATGTATCAGTCCTACGCCGCATCCCGGGGCTGGGGCTTCGAGCTGCTGAACTCCAGCGTGTCGGACCTCGGCGGGTTCGACGAGGTGACGTTCCTGCTCAAGGGCGACGACGTCTGGACCAGGATGAAATTCGAGGCCGGCGTCCACCGCGTCCAGCGGGTGCCGGTCACCGAGTCCCAGGGCCGGGTGCACACCTCCTCTGCCACGATGACCGTGCTGCCCGAAGCCGATGAGGTCGACATCACGATCGATATGAACGATCTCCGTTTCGATACCTACCGGTCGTCAGGGGCCGGTGGCCAGCATGTGAACACCACGGACTCCGCGGTGCGGGTCACCCACCTCCCGACCGGTGAGGTGGTCTCGATGCAGGACGAGAAGAGCCAGCTCCAGAACCGGGAGCGGGCGTTGAAGGTGCTCCGTTCCCGGCTGCTGCTGCGGGAGGAGGAACAGCGCCGAGCCGACGCCTCGGCCGCCCGCCGCGATCAAACCGGTGGCGGCGGCCGCTCGGAGAAGATCCGGACCTACAACTACAAGGAGAACCGGGTCACCGATCACCGGATCGGGCTGACCATCCACAGGCTGGACCGCATCGTGGCCGGTGACATGGACGAGATCAGCGATGCGCTGCTGCTCGACGAGCGGACCCGCCAACTCCAGGAATCCGATTCGTCGGCGTCCTGAGGGCCTCGATCGATCGATGGTGGCGCCGTGGTGACATGGAACGAGTTGGTGGCCGAAGCCGTCGAGCGTTTCGCCGCACTCGACGTGCCGGAGCCGGAGATCAGCGCCAGGTGGATCGCCCGCCAGGCCACCGGTACCGAAGGCGCCGAGTGGCTCGAGGTCGCGGACCGACCGGCCACGAAACGCCAGGTCACGGCGTTCGACAGGATGGTCGAGCGGCGCAGTGGCGGCGAGCCGCTGCAGTACGTGCTGGGAAGCTGGGGATTCCGGTCGCTCGACCTGTTCATCGATCGTCGGGTCCTGATACCGAGACCGGAGACCGAGATCATCGCCGGACGGGCCCTTGCCGAGGCCGACCGCCTGTTCGAAACCCGTCCACCGCGCCGCCCCACCCTCCCGGCCGGCGGCCGGCCCGAGACACCGCTGCCGGGTCCGCTCGGTCAATCATCGGACGTCGTTGTGGTCGATCTCGGGACCGGGTCGGGGGCCATCGGCCTGTCGATGGCGCTGGAACGACCGGGGACCGAGGTCTGGTTGACCGATCTCTCCGATGAGGCGCTCCAGGTCGCACGAGCGAACCTGGCCGGCATCGGCCGGGCCGGGGGCCGGGTCAGGCTGGCCGGAGGCAACTGGTTCGATGCCTTGCCCCGGGAGCTCGCCGGCCGCGTCGGCGTCGTGGTGGCCAACCCGCCGTACGTCGCGGCCGAGGCCGACCTCGAACCGCAGGTGGCGGCCTGGGAGCCGTTGTCGGCGTTGCTGGCCGACAACCAGGGCACGGCCCATCTGATCGAGCTGGTCGACAACGGACCAGGTTGGTTGGCCGCCGATGGCGCCCTGGTGCTGGAGATGGCGCCAGATCAGGTCCAGCCGATGGTGGAGCGGGCCCGGCGACGCTTCGCTGAGGTGGAACCGGTCCGGGATCTCGCCGGCCGGGAGCGGGGGCTGGTCGGCCGCTTTCCCCGGGCCGCCGATTGAGTCGGACCTGAGGAGCAGGCTCTCTTCCAGTTCGCGGGAACCCCTTCGGGTTCCTGGCGAACATCGTCCGATCACCGTTCCCGAGCCGGGTCGGCAATGTCAGTGGACCGTTCCCGGGTTCGGTCGATAGGGTTTGCTTCCCGACACCGGGGTGCTCAGGGGGGATTTCATGTTCGGACGAAACAACAAGCTCGACACGGGCTGGCTCGGCTCGCAGGCCTTCTTCGACGGCTTCAACCAGTCTGAGTTGGGTTGGGTGTCGGCGCTGGGTGAGAAGGTCGAGGTCGACGCCGGCACCGAGATCATCGATCAGGGCCGAGTCGGTGACTCCTGCTACGTCATCGTCGAAGGCAGGGCTGCGGTCTACATCCGCGGAGAATTCGTGACCTCGGTCGGGCCGGGCTCGATGGTGGGCGAGATGGCACTGGTCGAGCACCGGCCCCGGAACGCATCGGTGGTGGCCGAGACCGACATGGTGCTCGTCTCGTTCGGCACCGCCGAGTTTCGCAAGCTGCTCGGTGAGAGCCCGAACGCAAACGAGAAGGTCATGACGATGCTCAACGCAAGGCTCAGGGAGAATCAAGCCAGGACGGACTGAGCTCGATGCGGGCGGCGCCGGGCGGGACCCGGTCGGTCCGGTAGCCTTGTGTCGATGCGCATCGCCGTCGCCTCCGATCACGCCGGATTCGAACTGAAACAGCTGGTGGCCGACCACCTCAGGGCCGGCGGCCACGAGGTGGTCGATCTCGGGACCAACGACACCACGTCGGTCGACTACCCCGACTTCGGCGCCGCCATCGGCCACGCCGTGGTCGACGGTGACGCCCGATTCGGGGTCGCGGTCTGCGGCAGCGGGATCGGGATCTGCATCGCCGCCAACAAGGTCCACGGCGTTCGGGCCGCCACCGTGCATGACGTGACGTCGGCCCGGTTCACCAGGCTCCACAACGACGCGAACATCATCTGTCTCGGTGAGCGTTACATCGGGCCCCAGGTTGCACTCGATGCGGTCGACGCCTTCGTGGCCGGTGATTTCGAAGGTGGTCGCCACGCCCGCCGGGTCGACAAGATCGCCAAGCTCGAAGCCTGAGTCGATGCTGCGCAGCAGCATCTCACCTCGTCGGCTGCGGTGGGGTGCCCCTGGGGCTCGATCTGGCGCAGGTCTCGGGCCCGGCCGTTCGGGCGGCCTCCGGGCGGCGCGAACCCCGTCGCCTCCGGGTAACGTCTTTGGCGACGATGAGGCCCGTTTTGACGTCTTACCTCGTTGTCGCGGCGGTTGCTGCCGCCGTGACAATGGCACTGGTACCGCTCGTTCGCCTCATCGCAGTATCGACAGGCTTGTTGGTCGAGCCCGATTCCCGTCGGCTCCATGAACGGCCCACACCCTTTCTCGGCGGTACCGCCATGTACGCCGGGTTCGTGGTCGGGTTCGTCGTGGCCTGGGCCTCGGGTTGGTTCGAGGCGGTGTTCGACAGCTCGACAGAACCGCTCGGGGTGCTGATCGCGGCAACGGTGGCCTGCCTCGTCGGCCTCGTCGACGACATCAAGGACATCTCGGCCCCGGCCAAGACCGCGGGGGTGAGCCTGGCCGGAGTGTTGCTGGCGGTTGGCGGGGTCAGCATCATCTGGTTCAGGATCCCGTTCTTCGACGTCTTCGTTCTGCCATACGACCTGGCACTGCTGCTTTCGGTCATCTGGGTGCTCGGGATGGCGAACGCGGTGAACTTCATCGACGGGCTGGACGGGCTGGCGGCGGGGATCGTCGGTATCGGCGCTGCGGCGTTCCTGCTGTACGGCTTCCGGCTCGGCCAGGTCGAGCTCCTGGTGGCCGGCAACATCGGCCCTCTGATCGCAGCCCTGGGGCTCGGCATATGCGCCGGATTCCTGCCCTGGAACGTGTACCCGGCCCGCATCTTCATGGGGGACAGCGGGAGCCTGCTCCTCGGCACGCTGATGGCGGCATCGACGATGGCGGTCGGCGGCCGAACCCCCGATCCGTTCAGCGGCCAGACCTTCTTCTTCTACGCACCGCTCGCCATCCCGCTGCTGATCCTCGGCGTGCCGGTCTTCGACACGGCCTTCGCCATCGTCCGTCGGGCCACCAACCGCCAGGGGCTGGCCACCGCCGACAAGGGTCATCTCCATCATCGGCTGGTGCGGTTGGGCCATGGTCATCGTCGCAGCGTTGCCATCCTGTGGTCGTGGACGGCGCTGCTGTCGGCGTTCGTGCTGTACCCGACGTACAACGAGGGGCAGGGTGACGGCATCGTTCCCATTGGGGTCGGGGCGCTGGCCCTGGTTCTGTTCACCTTGTTCCACCCCGGCATCCAGGCCGACCGGCTGACGTCGAGCGCCGACCGGGTCGATCCGGAGCCGCCCGGTCTCGGTCCTTCGAGCGGGTCGGCCGTCGGACCGCCGGGTGACGGGCATCGCCCCGCCCCGCTCTGCCCGCCGACGATGGGTGCATCAAGCGAGCCGGTCGAGGGGTCCGAGCCGATCGAACCTGGTGTGGGGTGCGGTCCGGCTCGCCCGCCAAGGCGACGGCCGATCGAGGTCTGGCGCAGAGCCGATCTCGATACGAGGTGATGGCCAGCGCCATCGCAGATGATCGACCCCCTGAAATTGGCGTATTGTCCGATGGGCGACGATCGCGATCGGACGCCCCGGCTGTCGACGCTGTTCCCAGGTTGCTTTGGGCAAGGCCGCTATCTATGGTTTCCACCGGTGCCCGGGTTCAACGAACGTCGTTCCGGGCCGCGGGCTGGGTGTTCGAAGCCCGATTTCCGAACGTGAACGTCATGCGAGGGCATCGTGGCTGTCGAGAAACCCCATCTGGGTAGAGACCTTGGTCAGAGCACCGGCGGCTACGACCTCGTGCTCACCGGCGTCGTGTTCGCCCTGGCCGGACTGTGGCTCGACAAGCAGATCGGCACCACCCCGCTGTTCACCATCGTCCTGACCGTCGTCGGCTTCGGTGGTGCGGTGGCCAACGTGTACTTCCGCTACCAGCGTGACATGGACCGCCTGGAGGCGGAGGCCGCGGCCAAGAAGCGGGGCGGTGCATGACAGGACCTCCGGCTGCGCCTCAGTCGATCTCGCTCGCCGAACCGTCACCCGACCCATCACCGGCGGCGGCGATCGCCCGGGATCTGGTCCGTCGTGGCCTGCTTGTCATGCCCGTCGCCATGGCGGGAGTCGGCCCTGATCGGAGATCGCAACGACGCCCTCTCGGTCGGCTATGCGATGCTGATCGTCATGGCCAACTTCCTTGCATCGGCATATTTGTTGGCCGGGGCCGCCAGGATCTCGCTGGGCTTGGTAGCCTCAGTGGCGCTTGGAGGATACGTCATGCGGCTGGCGCTCGTCTTCGTGGCGGTCTGGCTCGTGAAGGACACCGCGTGGGTCCGCATGATCCCTCTCGGCTTAACGATCATCGCCACCCATCTCGGGCTGCTGGTTTGGGAGCTGCGCCACGTTTCGGCAACGTTCGCTCACCCTGGCCTGAAACCGACGGCCGACCGAAGGGCCGGACGTCCATCGCGACCGGCCGCCGGGTACCGCCCGAAGCGAATGGTCACAGAACCCAAGAAGTAGAAAGAACCTCGAACAAACGCCACATCGTCGGAGCTCACAGCGGGATCCGACCAACCGATCTTCAAACTGTTCAACCGGCGATCGCCAGTTGGATCCGGTGCCCGTCACCGCATCCAGGTGTGATTGTCACCATTCCAAAACAGATCGACTGACCGCATGTCAGACGATCGACCTGACGAGACAATCGATCAACGCTGCTGAAGGAGCCCGCTTTCGTGTTCGGACTCGAGTATCCCCCAATCGAAAACCTCATCGAATGGCCGAGCTACTTCGGCGATGACACCTTCTTCGGTTTGAACAAGATCGGCCTGATCAGCCTCCTGGCGATGCTGATCCCGGCCGCCATGTTCGTCTTCTGCCAAGAAGGACCTGGTTCCCCGAGGTCTGCAGAACGTCGTCGAGAGTTCAGTCGAGTTCATCGAGAATCAGGTCATCCTCCCCGCCATCGGTCCCGACGGTCTGCGCTACCTGCCGTTTCTGCTGTGCATCTTCCTGTTCGTCTTCTGGGGCAACATCTTCGAGGTCATCCCGACGTTCCAGATGCCGGCGAACGCCAGGATGGCCAATCCCGCGATGCTGGCGTTGATAGTGCTCGGCACGTTCGTGTTCATCGGCTTCAAGCACCACGGTATCGGCTATCTCAAGGACATCATCTGGCCCCCCGGGGTGCCGGCGGCCCTCAAGCCGCTGGTCGGCCTCATCGAGTTCCTGTCGGTCTTCATCCTCCGGCCCTTCGGCCTGGCTGTCCGTCTCTTTGCCAACATGCTGGCCGGACACATCCTGCTGGTCACCTTCGGTGTGCTGTGCATCTCGCTGTGGCAGCTCTCGGCGCTCGTGGTCATCCTGCCGTTCAGTTTCGCCATGTTGGTGGTCCTCACCGCCTTCGAGATGTTCGTTTCGTTCCTGCAGGCCTTCGTGTTCGCACTGCTCACCGCGGTGTACATCGACACCTCCCTCCACCCCGCCCACTAGTTCCCTCGACTCCGCCCACTCGTTCCGGCCTCACCGGCCGGTCCCCATTCGTTCGTCAACAAGTTGAGTTACCAAGTCGGCCCTGCCCGCGGTGGGACCTCGAATCGCATTCCGCCAGCGGCGGGGTGTCACCGCCCCGGCGGATCCAGATAGGCCCGCCATCAGGCGGGCGGACAGTCCCCGCTTCGGCGGGATCAAACACCCCGCCTCCGGCGGGACAATTCACAGGAGAGCAACCTCTAATGAGCGTCCTCGCAATCGCAACTCAAACACTGGAGTTGGCCCAGGAGGCCGTAAGCGCAGACGACCAGAAAGCCATCGCCGGTGCGGCCGGCGCCGGTATGGCGTACGGTCTCGCCGCCATCGGCCCCGGTATCGGTATCGGGTACCTCGTCGGTCAAGCGGTTCAGGCCATGGCCCGTCAACCGGAGGCCGCCGGTGCGGTCCGGACCAACATGTTCCTCGGTATCGCCTTCACCGAGGCCCTGGCCCTGATCGGCTTCGTCGTCTTCATTCTGCTCAAGTTCGCCTAGGTCCTTCGGACCGATGGTGAGCGATCTGTCAGACTTCGTCGGGGGACACCCGCCGACCAGCGACGCGAGACACTAGGGGACAACAATGCTCTACCTGCTACTTGCAGCCGAAGAAGCCGAAGGCGAGGCTGAGGCCGCGGCGAACCCGATCCTGCCAACGGTGAACGAGCTTTTCTGGGGGGCGATCGCCTTCGCCACCCTGTACGTACTGATCCGGTACGTGCTGCTCCCGCCGGTGCAGCGGGTCATGAACGACCGGGCAGCCACCATCCAGGCCGACCGCGATGCGGCAGACGCGGCCAGGGCCAAGGCGTTGTCGGCATCGTCGGAACTCGATGACCAGCTGGCAGGCGTTCGGGCCGAGGCCGCAGCCATCATCGAGGAAGCCAGGACCGAGGCCGACGCCGAGCGTCAACGGCTGGTGGCCAGAGCCGAGCGCGAGGTCAGCGCCATGAAAGAGATCGCCGAGACCGAGATCGCCAGGGACCGGGAAGAGGCCATGGTCTCGTTGCGGCCGCTGGTCGCCGATCTCGCCGTCGGTGCGGCCTCCAAGGTCATGAACGGCCGTATCGATCTCGACGCCGCCCGTCCGATCGTCGATCGACTGCTCGACAGCCCCAACTGAGGATCTGAGACATGAGTACTCTCCATCTGTTCGCCGCCGAAGAACCAAACGGCTACCAGCTTGCCGGCGACATCAACGAGGTCTACTGGGGCAGCATCGCCTTCTTCATCGTTGCCGGGCTGCTCATCTGGAAAGCCGGTCCGTTGATCGCCGAGGCCATGCGGGATCGCACCGCTCGCATCGAAGCGGAATTGGACGAGGCGAAGTCGCAGCGGGCCGAGGCGGAAGCGGCCCTCACCGCCAGCTCGGCCGAGCTTCCAGACGTCGGCGACGAGGAGACCAAGATCCGAAGCGAGGCCCTGACGACCGCGATCAAGCTCAAGGAGGATCTGCTGATCAGAGCCGAAGCCGAAGCCGAAGCGGTGCGGGAACGAGGTCGCAACGACGTGACAAACCGCAAGCGGCAGGCCCAGGCCGATCTCGCGGCGGAGATCTCCCGGATGACCCGCGAGACCGCCGAGGCGGTGGTGCGCGACGGCCTCGACGGGGCTTCACAGAGCGACCTGATCGAGAACTACATCAACGAAGTGAGCCAGCTGTCATGACCGCAGACCAGATCGAAGGGTACGCCCAGGCACTGCTCGCCGTGGCCAGGGTCGAGGGTGACCTCGAATCGACACGGTCCCAGCTGAGCGACGTTGCCAGAGCCGTCGAGTCGAACGAAGCACTCCGCTCATCGCTGGGAAACAACCTGCTCCCGGCGGCGACCAGAGGCCAGATCGTCGACGACGTTCTCGGCGGCAAGTCCAGTGACGTCGTAAGGGCGCTGGTCGGCATGATCGCCACCGCCGGCCGTGGCGGCGAACTTGGCGAGATCGTCTCGGCATTCACGAACGCGGCCGCAGCGGCCAGCGGCCATGGTGTCGCCGTGGTTCGCAGTGCCGTGGCCCTCACCGACGAGCAGAAGGTCCGCCTCGGTCAGGCCCTCAGCGCCAGCATCGGTCGCCCCATCGAACTGGAGAACATCATCGACCCCGAGGTCATCGGCGGCGCGGTGACCACGATCGGCGACACCGTGATCGACGGTTCGCTGCGGACCAAACTGAACCAGATGCACGACGCCCTCTAGGGCCACAGAACGACCCGTACCTGAGAAGAGAGAATCCTCCACATGGCACTGTCATTCGATCCAACCGAGATCACCAGCGCACTGCAAAAGAACCTCGACAGCCTGAAGACCGACGTTCGTAGCAGCACCGTCGGCCGGGTCGCCGAAGTCGGCGATGGGATCGCCCGCGTCTTCGGCCTGCCGAACGCCGGAGTCAACGAGATGCTCCGGTTCGAGGACGGCACCATCGGTCTGGCCCTGAACCTCGATGAGGACACGATCGGTGCGGTCGTGCTCGGCAGCGTCGATCACATCGAGGAAGGCCAATCGGTCGAGGCCACCGGAGACATCCTGTCCGTGCCGGTCGGCGATGGCGTCATCGGTCGAGTGGTCAACATGCTCGGCGAACCGATCGACGGCAAGGGCCCCCTCACCGGCGTCCAGGACCGCCGGATGGAGATCCAGGCCCCCGGCATCATCGGCCGCCAGCCGGTGCACGAGCCCGTCCAGACCGGGATCAAGGCCGTCGACTCGTTGATCCCCATCGGTCGCGGCCAGCGGGAACTGATCATCGGCGACCGCAAGACCGGCAAGACCACCGTCGCCATCGACACGATCCTGGCCCAGAAGGGTCTGGGCGTGAAGTGCATCTATGTGGCCATCGGCCAGAAGGGCTCGACGGTCGCCCAGACGGTCGCCCTGCTCGAAGAATACGGTGCCATGGACTACACCGTGGCGGTGGTCGCCCCGGCGTCTGACCCTGCACCGTTCAAGTTCCTCGCCCCCTATGCCGGCTGCGCCATGGGTCAGCACTGGATGGAGAACGGCGAGCACGCCCTGGTGATCTACGACGACCTGTCCAAGCAGGCCGAGGCCTACCGCCAGGTGTCGCTGCTGCTGCGTCGCCCGCCCGGCCGCGAGGCCTATCCCGGCGACGTGTTCTACCTTCACAGCCGGCTGCTCGAGCGGGCCGCCAAACTGTCGGACGCGCTCGGTGCGGGCTCGCTGACCGCGCTGCCGATCATCGAGACCAAGGCCGGCGACGTCTCGGCCTACATCCCGACGAACGTCATCTCGATCACCGACGGCCAGATCTTTCTCCAGGACGACATGTTCAAGTCCGGCATCCGCCCTGCTGTCGATGTCGGCATCTCGGTTTCCCGGGTCGGCTCGGCGGCCCAGATCAAGGCCATGAAGAACGCGGTCGGCACCATGAAGTCCGACCTGCAGCAGTTTCGCGACCTGGCGGCGTTCGCCGCCTTCGGCTCCGACCTCGATCCCGTGTCCCAGGCCCAGCTCGACCGCGGCTACCGCCTTACCGAGTTGCTCAAGCAGGGCATCAACGCCCCGGTCCCGGTCGAGGAGCAGGTCATCGTGCTCTACGCCGGCACCCGCGGTTACCTCGACCGTATCGCGGTGGCCGATGTCGCCCGCTTCGAGTCGGAGTTGCTCGAATGGTTCCACGGCCGCCACAGTGACGTCCTCGGCACCATTCGCACCGAGGGAGTGGTGCCGGACGAGGAGGCCCTGGAGGCGGCGATCGCCGCCTTCACAGACCAGTTCGTCGGCTCCGCCGGCGCCGGCGGTGAGCCGGAAGCAAAGGCCCAGGGCGCCGCCACACATCACATCGTGGACGATCCCCGGACGCTTCCCGAGGACGACATCAGCCGGGCCGAGGCCTAAGACCATGCCAGGTGGAGCCGAGCGAATCCTGCGCCGCCGCATCGGCAGCGTCAAGAACACCAAGAAGATCACCCGAGCCATGGAGCTGATCGCCGCCACCCGGGTGGCCAGGGCCCAGCAGCGGGCCAGGGCGGCCAGGCCGTACTCCGAGCAGCTGACCGGTGTCATCGAGGATCTGGCCGCCGGTGGAGCAGATGTCGATCATCCGTTGCTCCGGCAGGTCGAGAACGTGTCCAGCGTGGCGTTCATCGTCTGCGCCGGCGATCGTGGGCTGGCCGGACCGTACAACTCAGCGGTGCTGCGCATCGCCGAGCGTGAGATCCAGGCCGTCCGGGCCGACGGCGGCGCCTACCACATCCTGGCGGTCGGCAAGAAGGTCACAGACTACTTCGCCTTCCGTGGCTACCACATCGATCGCTCGTTCGGCGGTTTCACAGACAACCCGTCGTTCGAGAACGCCAGGGACATCGCCCGCCGGGTTCGCGAGCTGTTCGATTCCGGCGAGGTCGATCAGGTGGATCTGATCTACACCGAGTTCGTCAGTCTCGGCACCCAGCGTCCGGTCGTTCGCCGGTTCCTTCCCCTCGAGCCCACCTCGGTCGTTGCCGAGGCGGGCGGCGGTGATGTGGCCGCCCTTGCCGGGTTCTCCTTCGAACCGTCGGCCGAGGGCGTGCTCTCCGACCTGTTGCCACGCTATGTCGAGGCCCGCTTGTTCACCGCCCTGCTCGACGCCGCGGCCTCCGAGCACGCCAACCGGCAACGGGCCATGAAAGCGGCAACCGACAACGCCGAGGAACTGATCGTCAAACTGTCGCGGGCGATGAACCGAGCCCGTCAGGAGTCGATCACCACCGAGATCATGGAGATCGTCGGCGGTTCCGAAGCGCTCGGTGCCGACGACGAGATACAGATCGAACACCTGCTGCTCAGTGAATGAGCGGCCGCCCATCCCGACCAACTGGAGCAGATGACCAATGACTGCCACTGAACCCAAACTCAAAGAAGGCCGCATCGTTGCCATCGCCGGCCCCGTGGTCGACGTTGAGTTCCCTCCCGGGGAACTGCCCGAGATCAACAGCGCCATCGAATTCGACGTCGAGGTCGACGGCGAGACCAGCACGGTCATGGCCGAGATCGCACAGCAACTCGGCCACAGCCGGGTTCGGGCGGTCGCCCTGAAGCCGACCGACGGCCTGCAGCGGGGCCAAGTCGTCCGCAACCTCGGCCACGGCATCCAGGTGCCGGTCGGCGACGTCACCCTCGGTCACATCTGGAACGTCATCGGTGAGCCGCTCGACGTACCGATCGAGACGCTCGACATCCAGACCCGCTGGGACATCCACCGGCCCGCTCCGGCGTTCGACACCCTGGAGCCGACCAGGCAGGTCCTCGAGACCGGCATCAAGGTCATCGACCTTCTCACCCCGTATCTGCAGGGTGGCAAGATCGGCCTCTTCGGCGGTGCCGGCGTCGGCAAGACCGTGCTCATCCAGGAGATGATCACCCGTGTCGCCGCCAACCACGGTGGTGTATCGGTGTTCGCCGGTGTGGGGGAGCGGACCCGTGAGGGAACCGACCTGTTCCTGGAGATGGGTGAGACCATGATGGGAGACGGGGAAACCTCGGTGCTCTCCAAGGCCGCCCTGTGCTTCGGGCAGATGGACGAGCCCCCCGGCGTCCGACTCCGAGTCGCCCTTTCGGCGCTGACCATGGCCGAATACTTCCGGGACGTGCAGGGCCAGGACGTGCTGCTGTTCGTCGACAACATCTTCCGGTTCGTTCAGGCCGGCTCCGAGGTGTCGACACTGCTCGGCCGTATGCCCTCCGCCGTGGGCTACCAGCCGACCCTGGCCGACGAGATGGGCGAGCTGCAGGAACGGATCACCTCCACCGGTGGCAAGTCGATCACCTCGCTGCAGGCGGTGTACGTACCGGCCGACGACTACACCGACCCGGCGCCGTTCACCACCTTCACCCACCTGGACGCCACCACCGAGCTGAGCCGTGACATTGCGGCCCTCGGGATCTACCCCGCGGTGGATCCGCTGGCATCGACGTCGACCATTCTCGCTCCCGAGATCGTCGGCCAACGTCACTACAACGTGGCCCGCCAGGTCCAGGAGATCCTCCAGCGGTTCAAGGAACTGCAGGACATCATCGCCATCCTCGGCCTTGACGAGCTCTCCGAGGAGGACCGCATCACCGTCGACCGGGCCCGCAAGGTGCAGCGGTTCCTGTCCCAGCCGATGTTCGTGGCCCAGGTCTTCACCGGTCTGCCCGGGGTGTTCACCCCTGTCGAGGAGACGATCGACAGCTTCGAGGCGCTGGTCACCGGTGAGCTCGATGACCTTCCTGAGCAGGCGTTCCTCAACGTCGGCGGTGCCGACGAGGCCAGGGAGAAGGCCAAGCAGCTGCGGAGGGACGCCGGATCGTGACAGCGAACCGAAAGGGATCGAAATGACGATGCGGGTCGAGTTCGTATCGCCGGAGCAGACGCTGTACTCGGGCCAGGCAGACCAGGTCATCGCCCGTACCCGGGGTGGTGGTGACATCGCCTTCCTGACCGGCCATGAGCCGTTCATCGGATCGCTGGTGCCCTGCGAGGTCAGGGTCTTCGAGGAGCGCGGCGACGTCAAGAGCTTCGCGGTTCGGGGAGGTTTCGTGTCGGTCACCGGTACCGAGGTGACGGTGCTTTCCGACGCCGCCGTCGCCGCCGATGAGGTCGACATCGCCGCCGCCCGGGCCGATCTGGCCGAGGCTTCGACCGCCGAACAGGCCAACCCCGAAGATCCCTACGCCAGAGCCGATCGGCAGTGGGCCGAGATCCGCCTCTCCGCCGCCGGCCAGCCGGTGGGGGGAGACGGGGTTGCCCACTGACGATCCCGAGCGGCTCGGCGCACACCCTCGGCGGCTGCTGAGGTCCCGACATGAGAACGCCGGTCAATCCCACCGACGCGGTGGCCGTCGGACCCTACAGCTCGGCCGTTGTCGGTGCCGGGTTGCTGTTCTGCTCCGGTCAGACCCCCCTCGACCCGTCGACCGGCGATCTGGTCACCGGCGGGGTCGAACACCAGACCCGGCAGTGCTTCGCCAATCTCCTCGCAGTACTGGCCGCAGCCGGTCTCGATGCCGACGACGTCGTCAAGGTCAACGTCTATCTGACCGACATGGACGATTTCGCGGCCATGAACCTGGCCTACGCCGAACACTTCGAAGAGCCGCTCCCGGCCAGAACCACCATCGGGGTCGCCGCCCTCCCACTCGGGGCATCGGTGGAGATCGAGTTGGTTGCGGAGATGCATCGGTCGCCAACGTGATCATTTTCGACTGCGACGGCGTGCTGGTCGACAGCGAAGTCATCGTGATCGAGGTCGAAGTCGAGCTGTTGACCGCCGCCGGTTTCCCGGTGACGGCCGACGAGATCGCCGACAACTACGTCGGCCTCAGCTATCCGGACATGATGGGGTCTCTGGAACGCCGGTTCGGGAGAAGCGTGCCGCCGGGTCTCAGCGAGCAGATCCAACGGGCTGCACTGGACGCCTTTCCCGGCACGCTGGCGCCGGTGGCGGGGATGACCGCCCTGCTGGAAGGCATCGAGGGGCCGCGATGCGTTGCGTCGAGCAGTGGGCCGTCCCGGATCCGCCTGTCGCTGGACCTGACCGGGCTCGATCGGTTCTTCGACCCGGACCACCTCTTCAGCGCAACGATGGTGGCCCGGGGTAAACCGGCTCCCGACCTGTTCCTGCTGGCCGCAGAACGCATGGACGTCTCGCCCAGCCGGTGTCTGGTGGTCGAGGACAGCCCCCATGGCGTCACTGCGGCCCGTGCAGCCGGCATGGATGTCGTCGGCTTCGTCGGCGGCCGTCACGCTCGCCCGTCGCTGACGTCGCGCCTACAGGCCGCCGGGGCCGACGTCGTTGCCGAGTCGGCCGCCGACATCGTGCACCACCTCAGCAGCGGCCGGTAGCGCACAACGGTTGGGATCCGTCCCTGGATCAGCGGGGTAGATCGAGAACGACCCGGGCCGAACCGCCAACGGTCTGGCCGTCCCAGTCGTCGGCGGAATGGGCCGGGACGAGCCCCAGGAGGTAGTCGTCGCCACCCTGGTCCAGGTAGGCCAGCCGGAACCCACGTTGCTCTGCCACCGCGTCGAGGGTCCAGTGCAGGCCGGCGAGGTGGTCCGGGCCGTCCGCCGCGGCCAGGGCATCGGCTTCGGCCCGGGTCAGCGGGTCGGTCGCGTTTGCCTCCAGGAGCCCGTCGAAGCGGTCCAACACCTCATCGAATGGGGCGTCAGGAGCCAGCCGACAGAGTCGCCCGCCGGCCAGCAACGATCGACGGACCTCCTGGTACAGCAACTCCGGGGACCTGGTCGGGACTCGCAGATCGATGACGTTTGCCCCGAAGTGCTGGGCCATCTCCCTGGTCCGCTCCTCCAGCGTGAGGTCGAAGAACCGGGATTTCGCCACCTTGGACCGGCGCCACGCCGAGCGGAGATCGTGGACCACGGTGTCGGGATCCTGGTCGGGGCCGAACATGATCCCGGCCTCGGCCGGTTTCTCCGGGTTGCGATGCATCGGGAACGACAGGCACAGTCCGATTCGTTCCCCGGACGCAACATCGTCGGCCACAGCCGCCTCCGCTGCCTCGCCCTCCTCAGGTTCCGGCCGGTTGCGGAGTTCGCCGACCGGGTCGCCGTCCGCCCACGTGTACCACACCTGTTGGATGTCGACGATCTGCAACCACGACCACAGCTCGTGGCGCCCGCTCGCCGATGGCCACCCCGCTGACGCCTCGATCGTCGCAGGTGATGTCGACCTCACTTCGCCACACCGGATCCGGGCTGTCATCGCCCTCCGATCGGGAGTGATCGGGTGCCGATGCTGCGCTCCCGTTCCCGCCCCGGCCCACCCGGTCGATCGCTTCGACCAGTCGGGTCGGCTGGTGGTCGTCGCCGTCGACGGCCCACGGCTTCCATTCGATGATGGCCACCACCGCGAACAGGGTCACGATGGCCATGATCAGGGCCGCCACGGACTCCCCGGACCAGATGTAGATCATCATGATGAGAACGCCGGTCGCCAACATGGCGATGAACCTGGCCGCTGATCGCACGGCTCAAGGTTAGTGCCGCAAGCGCCGAGCCTTCGCGGTCCCGGGCGTTGGAGAGGATGGCGACTGTCCGCACTAGATTGACGGCGGTGGACGTCAGAACCCTCATGCGACGATCGGCCCGGTTTCACTCCCAGTATCCGGCGGTGGTGGAGGCCGGCTCGGTGGCTGACGGTCGACCGGCCCGTCGCCTGACCTATGCAGAGGCCTGGGGTCGGGGCCTCCGGCTGGCCAACGCCCTTGGCAGCCTCGGTCTGCAGCCGGGGGACCGGATCGGGGTGTTGGAGGACAACACACTCGAATCGGTCGACTTCTTCTGCGGTACCGCAGCGGCCAACCTGGTCCGGGTGCCGCTGTATCCCCGCAACGGACGGGATGCCCACCGGCACATGCTGGCCCATACCGGTTGCCGGGCCCTGGTGGTCAGCCAGTCCCACGCCGATGCCGTGGCCGGCATCGAAGACGAGGTCTCGTCGCTCGACAACGTGATCGTCCGCGGCCCGGACTACGAGGACTGGTTGTCCGGCTTCCCGGACACCGACCCCGACCCGCCGGTCGAACAGGACGACTGGTTCATCATCCGGCACACCGGTGGTACCACCGGAAGGTCGAAGGGGGTCGGCTACACCCACAAGACCTGGCTCGATGCCGGCCGGGACTGGTTCTACAACCTGCCGCCGGTCGAGCTCGGCGACGTCTGCCAGCATGCCGGCCCGATCTCCCACGGCTCCGGCTACCTGTTCACGCCGATCTGGCTGTCGGGCGGGGTCAACCTGCTGATCCCCAAGTTCGATGTCGACGAGGTCATCGAGACCATGGAGTCGGAGCGGGTGGCCTACGGCTTCCTGGTCCCCGCCATGCTCAACGCCCTCGTGCGACACCCGACGGCAACCGAGCGCGACTGGTCGCACCTGAAGTGCATTCAGATCGGCGGCGCCCCCATCGCCGACGACACGGCCCTGCTGGCCCGGGAGGTGCTGGGTCCCTGCCTGTATCAGGGGTACGGCCAAACCGAGGCGCTGCCGATCACCATGATGGGTCCCACCGAGTGGTTCAGTGAGATCGAGGGCTCGAACCCGCTGCGGTCGGCGGGGCGGCCGCTGCCCTTCGGCGACCTGGAGATCGTCGACCCCGAGACCGGCAGACCCCTGGCCGTCGGCGAGGAAGGCGAGATCGCCATCCGCTGCGACGGCCAGATGTCGGGATTCTGGGAGAACCCCGAGGCGACCGCGGAGCGGATGCGTGACGGGTGGGTGTTGACCGGCGACATCGGAAAGCTCGACGACAACGGCTACCTGTACGTGCTCGATCGCAAGGACGACATGATCATCTCCGGCGGGTTCAACATCTGGCCCGCCGAGTTGGAGAACGTGCTCACCGATCACCCTCAGGTGGTGGAGGCCGCGGTGTTCGGCGTGCCGAGCGAGCGCTGGGGAGAGAGCCCCTCGGCGGTGGTCACCGTGGTCGAAGGGGCGACGGTGACCGAGGACGAGCTGATCGCCCTCTGCGCCGACCGGCTCGGCTCGTACAAGCGGCCGGTCGCCGTCGTCCTGACCACCGACGAGCTGCCGAAGTCGCCGGTCGGCAAACTGGCCCGCAAGACGCTGCGGGAGCCGCACTGGCAAGGACACGACCGCCGGGTCGCCGGCAACTGAGCCGAGGCGGGGTCAGGCGTTCCCGGAATGCCAGTCCGCCGCGGTGGGAGTACGGTGTCGATATGTCATCGGAATGGATCTCCCCGGAACGAAACCTGGCACTGGAACTGGTCAGAACCACCGAGGCTGCGGCCATGGCCGCCGCTCGCTGGGTCGGCCATGGCGACAAGATCGGTGCCGATCAGGCCGCGGTCGACGCCATGCGCTCGGTGCTCGACGGCGTCCAGATGGACGGCACCGTGGTGATCGGCGAGGGGGAGAAGGACGAAGCCCCGATGCTGTACAACGGGGAGCGGATCGGCAACGGCCAGCCGCCCCACACCGACATCGCAGTCGATCCGATCGACGGCACCACCCTCACCGCCACCGGGCGGGCCGGTGCCATTGCGGTGATCGCCGTGGCCGACAAGGGTTCGATGTACGACCCCGGGCCTGCGGTCTACATGGAGAAGATCGCCGTCGGCCCCCAGGGAGCGGGCATCGTCGACATCCGGTTGCCGATCGAGAAGAACCTGGCTGCGTTGGCCAAGGCCCGTGGCAAGAACATCCGTGACCTCAACGTCATGATCCTCGACCGGCCACGCCATGCCGAGATCGTCGCCGCCATCCGCTCGATGGGATCCAGAATCACCCTGATCCAGGACGGCGACGTGGCCGGGGCCATCGCCACCGCCTGGCCCGATTCCGGGGTCGATCTGCTGTTCGGCATCGGCGGCACCCCCGAAGGGGTGATCGCCGCCGCGGCCCTCAAGGCCATGGGTGGTGACCTCCAGGGGCGGCTGTGGTTCCGTACCGACGAGGAGCGGGAGGAGGCGATCGCCGCGGGCTACGACCCGGAGAAGATCATCGGGCTCGACGATCTCATCGCAACCGACAACACCTTCTTCGCCGCCACCGGCATCACCACCGGGGAGCTGCTGCGGGGGGTTCGGTTCGGGCCGAATTCGATCACCACCCAGTCGCTCGTCATGCGGGGCCGGTCCGGTACCACCAGACTGATCGAGGCCAGCCACCGGCTGGACAAGCTCGAAGCCATGCGCAAGCGCTAGGGCTCTTCAGCCGATCGGTGACACCCGGCCCCTTGGTCGACGTGTTACTTCGGAATCACGGTGTCCGTGAGACCCTCCGGGGCCCGGGGGAACCGCATGTCCAATCCCTCCAGGGTCTGGATCAGGATTTCCGAGACCGCGATGTTGCGATACCACTTCCGATCGGACGGGATGATGTACCAGGGCGCCGATTCGGTGCTCGTCCGAGCCAGGGCCTCGGCGAAGGCCTGCTGGTAGTCGTCCCACTTCTCCCGGGGACCGAGGTCGCCTGCCTCGAACTTCCATCGTTTGTCAGGCTCGTCGAGGCGGGCCTGCAACCGTTCCCGTTGCTCGTCGCGTGAGATGTGGAGGAACAGCTTGACGATCGTCGTGCCCTCGTCGACCAGCATCTGTTCGAAGTCGACGATGTGGTCGTACCGTTTCTGCCACCGCTTCTTCGGGACGAGGTTCTCGACCCGGACCACCAGCACATCCTCGTAGTGACTTCGATTGAAGATCGTCAGCTCGCCGTTGCCCGGAACCTCCCTGTGGACCCGCCACAGGTAGTCGTGGGCCAGTTCACGCTCGGTCGGCCGCTTGAACGAGGCGACCCGGACCCCGGTGGGATTCACCCCTTCGAACACGTGGCGTATGGTGCCGTCCTTGCCGCCGGCGTCCATGGCCTGGAGCAGCACCAGGACCCGCTCGCTGCCCTGGGCCCACAGCAGCTCCTGCAGCGTTTCCATCCGTTCGTTCAGCTGGGCCAGCCGAACCACGGCCCCCGCCTTGTCCGCCGAGTCCCAGAACGGCGTGGCTCGGGTGTCGTGATCGTCGAGATCGAGCTTGTGGCCCGGTTTCACCCGGAATTCATTGATGTCGAACGTCATGGCTGGATCCTAGTGGCGCTGCAACACACGTTTGCCCGGCCGGTGGGGTTGGGGCCCCGGCTCCGGTCGCACCGATCACGCCTGCCGATGGGCAGGGATTTCGGTGGCGGTGATCCGTCGCCGGCGAGGGCCATCTTGTAGCTTTGGTCAGGTGGTTCTCACTGCCAGGGCGCCGGAGCCGCCCCTCACCGAGTCTCTGGCAACTCTTCGAGTTGCCGTCGAAAGGTCGTCCGCTGCAGGTCGGTGTACCGGTGTGATCCGGCGGAGGGCTCGTCGTGGAAGCTGATCGGGTCATCGTCGCCGAACTGGAGATCTGCCACTCCCGACCCATCGCCCCGACAAGGCGGGTGGCGCTCGGCAGCCGCAACCTCCCGGTCGATCCCCCGCCGGGGGCCGGTGGCGTGCTGCTGGCCGGGATCGTCGCCCACACCGCGCCGAACGTCGCGCCCGAACTGCGTGAGGACCTGGTGTCGGTGATGGAGACCCTGGCGGTCGGGCAGCGGGTGGTCCAGCCCCGGGTCAGGCACCGGTTCCAGTCCGACCGGGTCGGCCTGACCGTCAGCCGGCAGTGCCTGGTGGCCGAAGGTTCGTCGCTGGCGTTCGAGTTCGAGGACGAGTCGGCCCGCCCGGTCCAGTTGGCGCTGGGGGCGCTCTACGCCGCAGCGTCGCTCCCGGCGGTGGCCAGGGTGCCGGTGTTCGATGCGATCCGGTCGTCGTTGGTGTGGTCGCGACCGGTCGACAACGGATTCATCTCGTGGCTGATGGACGGCAATTCGGTCGACCTGGCAGATCTCCACGCCTGGAACGACCCGGTGGCGTGGGCCATGGAGATCCTGGAGATCGAGCGGTCGGGCGACGACGGCCCGTCGAAGCGGGTGGTGCAGCGCAAGTTCCGCTCCTTGCTGCGGGAGGCCCACCCCGACCACGGAGGCCTGACCGAGGGGGCGGCGTCCCGTATCGCCGAGTTGACCGAGGCCCGCCGGATCCTGCTGGCGTCGTAGGTCGCGTTTCGCCACGACCGGAGCACCGGATGGTCGACAACGGCCCTACGGTCTGGATGTGGTCCATCGGCGGGTCGGCCGGGTTGAACTCCTCCAACTCCCGGCCCGCGGTTTCGGGGAACGCCACGATGATGGCCACGGCGACCAGCAGCGGCGCGAACACCATCACGCCGATCGCCGAGCCGAGGTCGTCCCACCGGATGGCCAGCTGGCCGACGACGACCAGCCCAAGGGCGCTGCCGGCGACCAGGATCACGTCGATCATGCCGCCGACCCGACCCCGGGCTCTGGTCGGGAAGAGCTCGGTCTGGTAGCCCCGAAGGGCCGGGACCGCGGCCGACGCCAGTGAGACCGCGATGGCCGCGGTCAGCCACAGCCGCCAGCCGGTCGACTGGTAGGAGATGGCGCTGAGAACGGCGCTGCCGGCCAGGGCCCCGGCGCCGAGCCAACGGCGGCCGTATCGATCGGCGATCAGCCCACCGATCGGGACTGCCACCGTTGCCGGCAGCGACACCATCAACTGGAAGACCGAGACGTTCGTTGCCGAGTAGCCGAGGTCGTCGGTCAGGAACTCGTTTCGCAGCTGTGAGGCCGGCGACAGGTACAGGGCGCTGGCGAAGGCGGCCCCGCCGATCAGGGCGAAACGGCCCCAGTTGATCGGGGCCGGCGAGTCGCTGGCCTCGGCCGCCACATAGCGGCGGGTCTCCGGCAGGTGCCGGCTGATCCACCACAGCAGCGGGAGGAACGCCAGCGGGACGACATAGACCACCCGCCACGCCCCGGCGAACAGGTCGGCCACCGGGAGGAACCAGATCACCAGCGCCGCACCGAAGCCCGTGGTCAGGGTCATGAAGCTGATGCTCAACGCCCGTGACGACGCCGGGACCTCCTCGGTCGAGGCCAGGGTGATGAGGGTCAACAGACCGGTGGTCAGGCCCCGGGCCACCGCCTGGCTGGCCCCCAGGGTCGCCATGCCGGGGGCCAGCGATCCCAGCACGGTGAAGATGATGGCCGCCAGCGCGAACCGCAAGTACGAGTGGCCGGCGGCCGGTGCGGTCGGCCCGACCGAGGAAGAAGAACGACAGCAGCACCCCGATCCGTACTGCGGCCAAGGTGTTGGCCTGCACGTCGTCGTCGACCCCGAAATCGGCGGAGGCGAAGGTGATGGTCTGGCCGATCAGCACCCCCATGTAGCCGGCCATCATGCCCACCGTTCCGAGGTGGGCGATCAGGGTCGTGGTCTCGGCCGACACCACCTCCCTCGGCCACCACCAACGGCGGCGGGGGGTCCGGTTGGTGTCGGCCAGGGCCTGACGCATCGGCCACCACAGGTAGGGCCACCACAACGGGAGCGCCAGCTTGTACTCGGTTCGTTCGGTGACGGTGTATCGCTGCTCGGTGTGCTCGGTGTGCTCGGGTGCTCGGTGTGCTCGGTGTGCTCGGTGTGCTCGGTGTGCTCGGTGTGCTCGGTGTGCTCGGTGTGCTCGGGGGCCTGGTCCGGCGCAACCTGCAGGGTCCGGCGGTAGCTGCGGAACGGACCCGTTTCCACGGTCCATTGGTCCGGCCCGACCGGCCGCTCGACCAACAGGTCGGTCCGAGCGGTTCGCAATCCCTGCAGCCCGGCGGCGTCGACCGTCGAGGTTCGTTCGATCAGCGCCATGCAGATCCGGGGTGGTGGTCGATCACTGCTGGGAGGCGTCCCGCGGCTGGTCCTCCGGGCCGTCGGATGCGGCGTCGGTCGGCTCCACTTCGTCGAGCTGGGCCGTGACCCGCCGGTTTGCCAGCCACAACAGCAAACCGACGACGGCCAGCGGTCCGACGACGAGGAGCACTTCGTCCCAGCCGCCCTCATGGGCCAGGATCAAGCCCGAGCGGACCGGGAAAACCTCAGGACCACCCAACGATTTCATACGTCTTCAGCGTAGAGGGATACCGTGGGGACCATGCCTGAAACGTCACCGATCGCAGCGACCGATATCGACGAGCCGGCACCTGGCGCTCCGGTCGTAGCCGACCCCGGGAGCGGGGCCGACGGGGCGGACGGGTCCAACGACGCTCGGGGAGGGCTCTTCGATGCGGTTGCCCAGGTGGTCAAGATCATCAGGCCCGCCATCCAGGCCGACCAGGGCGACATCTTCCTGAAAGGCGTCGACGAGGCGAGCGGCGTGGTCTCGGTCGAGTTGGTCGGGGCCTGCGTGAGCTGCCCGGCATCGACCCAGACGCTCAAGCAGGGCCTCGAGCGAATCCTCAAACAACGGGTGGAGGGTGTGACCGAAGTCCGCCATGTCGGTGAGCCTCTGGCCGGCGCCGACGAGGGCACCGCGGTGTCGCTGTAGCACGCGGCACCCTCGGAATCGACGGCTCAGGTCCGCTGGAGGCTGTCGCGGATCTCGGTCAGCAGATCGACCTCGGTCGGACCCTCGTCCTCTTCGACCTTCTTGGTGGCCCTGTTGTAGGCCTTCACCATCAGGAAGACCACGAAAGCGAGGATGATGAAGCCCACAACCGTTGTGATCCAGGTGCCGATCTCGATGTAGGCCGGGCCCTGGCCGATGACCTCACCGGCCTCGTTCTCGATGTCGAAGTTGCCGCCGAGGCTGATCCTGATCCCACTGAAATCGGGTTGGCCGAAGACCCGGGCCACGATGGGCATGATCACGTTGTCGACGAGGCCCTGCACCACCGGCACGAACGCCAAAGCCATGATGAGCCCAACGGCGGTCTCGAAGACGTTGCCCTTGTTGATGAAGTCCTTGAACTCCTGGATCACTGTTTCCTCCCGGGATGGAACGCGATGCGAGAGCGCATCGTCTGGGTGTCGCTCTGGGAGGAATCTAGTGTGGGTCAAGCAGTTGTCGGTCGATGGTCATCCGGAGCGGTCGTCTCCAGGGACTGCTTGAGCCGCTTCAGGTTCCGCTTCCAGATCGCGGTCAGGATCGGCTTTGCCACGAACTCGCCGATCGGTCCGCCTAGCCAGACGGGAAACGACAGGTCCTCCCGCCACGAGAACTCGGTCCGGCCGCCGGCCAGCGACGTCAGCTGGAATTCGCCCTCGCCGGTGACGACGCCTTCGTGACGGACCCCCATGGCCTGTTCGTCGACCCATTTGGTGATGGTCATCACGTCGGTCAGCTTGATCGGCCCGATCTTGGTATCGCACTCGAAGGAGGTGCCGGTTCCTTCCCGTTGATCGGATTCGAAACGGATCTCGGTGGCGTCGGCCATCCAATCGACGTGGGACCCGATGTCGCGGACGGAGGCCCAGACCTCGGCCGGTGTTCGATCGATTGCAACCTTGACGAGTACCTCGGGCATGCATCGAGCGTACGTCGCCGGTCGAGTCGTCGGCGCATCGAGGCGTTCGTCGTCGACCGGTGGCGGGCCGTCCCGTGGCCGACGCAGCGGCCGTCAGGTCTGTCGAGCCGCCCGATAGAGCGAGATGTGGGTCTCGTCGCCGCTGGTGAACGGCAGCCCGTCCCAGGACCGGTAGCGCTCCGCCAAACGGAACCCGGCTTCGGTGGCCAGCTCGTCGAGCTGATCCGGCGTCAGCCAACACAGTCGCCACGGTCGCACCGCAACGCCGCGGTGATCGACCTGCAGGTGCTGGCCGGTCAGGGTCTGGGCCACCTTGTCGACCTGGATTGCGGTGACCACGACCCCATCGTCGTCCACCTCCCGGGCGCCGATCGATCGATCCGGCCCGGCCGAAAGCGGCGTGGCGTCGAGCGCTTCGACGATGATCGCCCCGGTCGCCCCGACCAATGGGGCGAGCTCGAGGAACAGCCGCTGCTGCTCGTCTCGGGACGAGAGGTTGAACAGCGTGTTGAAGGCGATCAACACCGCGCCGATGTTTCCGGCCAAGGGTAGAGCCCGCATGTCGGCCCGGATCAGCTGGAGCGACCCCGCTGTGGCTGAGGGGCGGGGGCAGCGGTCGAGCATGTCCGACGACGCATCGAGGCCGATGACCCGGACACCGAGGTCGACCAGCGGTTCGGCCAGTCGACCGCTGCCGACACCCAGTTCCAGTACCGGTGCCCCGCCGCACCGTGCGGCGACGAAGCGGGCGGTGGCCTCGGCGTCGGACACCCCGTGGTACCAGTGGTCGTACACGTCGGCAAAGGACCGGCCGTAGGCGTCACCCCGATGGAGATCGACGAGACCGGCCTCGGGCACGCCGTCGACGGCACCGCTCTCCCGCCCCCCGCCGTTGCCGGGCGCCCGCTGTCGGTCCGAGGTGTCCACGCTCTCACGCTCGCTTCTCCGAGAAACTCGACGGAACCCGCAGGGTTCCCGCCGGTGCTGCGGCCACCACAGCGGGACCGGCCGGGCCGATGTGACACCGACCTACACTGGCGCCATGAGCATAGCTGTGGCGATGGTCGACCTGCCGGCGGAGATCGTGTCGAGGGGGGCCGGTTTCCTGCTCAGCTCGGTGATGGACAGCAGACCCCACGCTGCCCATCTGACCTTCGAGGTGGCAGCCCAGGGTGACCAGGTCGAGCTGCGGGCCGCCGCTGGTCGAACCGCCAGGGCCAACTGCGCGGCCCGACCGTCGGTCACCGTGCTGTGGCCGGCGGTCCAGGGGGGCGACCACAGCCTGATCGTCGACGGCGAGGCCCGGCTCGACGGCGACGGGCACATCATCGTCACCGCGCTCAACGCGGTGCTCCATCGCCCGGCCCCGACCAATTGAGCGCCGTCAGCGATCGATCGGCGGTCCGGTGGCGCCGATAGCCTGAAAACATGACGCACTACCTCGACAATGCGGCGACCACGGCCATCCGCCCGGCCGCGCTCGAGGTGATGGTCCCGCTGCTTGCGGAGGGATACGGCAACCCGTCCGGCGCCCACCGGATGGCCCGAGAGGCCAACCGGGTGCTGGACGAAGCCCGGGACACGATCGCATCGGTCGTCGGCGCCGAGCCCGGTCAGATCGTCTTCACCGGTGGTGGCACCGAGGCGGACAACCTGGCTGTCAGCGGGGTGCTGGAGGCCAGGGGCGGGGTTGCGGTGTGCTCGGCCATCGAACACCATGCCGTGCTCGACCCGGTGGTCCACCACGGGGGTCGGGTCATCGGCGTCGACCCCTCCGGTCGGATCGACCTCGATAGGTTGGCGGCCGCGCTCGACGAACCGGCGCTTCGGGGCCGGGTGTCGATCGTTTCGGTCATGGCGGCCAACAACGAGACCGGCGTGATCCAGCCGATCTCCGAGGTGGTGGCGCTGGTCCGGGAGCTGGCCCCGGAGGCGCTGGTCCACAGCGACGCCGTGCAGGCCCTGTGCTGGCTCGATGTGGCCGCCATCGGTGCCGAGGTCGACCTGCTGTCGATCAGCGCCCACAAATTCGGCGGCCCGAAGGGCGTCGGCGCCCTGATGATCGGAGACCGTGCCGCGGTGTCGCCGCTGCTGAAGGGCGGCGGCCAGGAACGGGGTCGGCGCGGCGGTACCCACAACGTGGCCGGGATCGCCGCCATGGCCGTGGCCGCAGCCGAAACGGTGGTCGAGCGGCCGGTCCAGATCCCCCGGGTGGCGGCGCTTCGGGATCGGTTGGCCGACGGTATCGCAGCCGAGCTCGACGGTGTGATCGAAACCGGGGTCGCCCCGGCCGCTTCGGCCGGGTCCGGAAATCGCACCGACCGGTCGGCCAAGACCGCCAACATCTGCCACCTGTGTTTCGAAGGCATCGAGAGCGAGGCGCTGCTGTTCCTGTTGGAGAAGGACGACATCATGGCCTCCGCCGCATCGTCGTGCTCCAGCGGGGCCATGGAGCCGAGCCACGTACTGGCCGCCATGGGCTTCGATCGGGGCATGGCGTTCGGGTCGCTGCGGTTGTCGCTCGGCTACCGCTCCACCGACGCCGACGTCGACGCCGCCCTCGCTTCGGTCCCGGTCGCGGTCCGTCGGCTCAGGGAGAAGAGCTGATGGCCGACATCCTGGTCGCCATGTCCGGCGGGGTCGACTCTTCTGTCGCAGCTGCCCTTGCGGTCTCCCAGGGCCACAACGTGGTCGGGGTGACCCTCAAGCTGTGGGGCGGCGAGAGCGACTCCGGCTGCTGCTCGGTGTCCGACGTCGACGACGCCCGCCGGGTGGCCCAGCAGCTCGGCATCGATCACCACGTGTTCAACTTCGGCGACGACTTCGACCGGTTCGTCGTCGAGCCCTACATCGCCGACCATCAACTGGGCCGAACCCCCAATCCGTGCGTGGAGTGCAACCGCCACATCAAGTTCGACAAGCTGTTCCGGCGTGCCGATGCACTCGGCTTCGATCTGATCGCCACCGGCCATCACGCCAGGATCAACCTCCTGCCGCACGGCGTCCGGCGGATCGCCAGGGGCGCCGACCGGGCCAAGGATCAGTCCTACGTGCTGCACATGCTCGATCAGGACCAGCTGGCCCGGCTGTCGTTCCCGGTGGGCGACATCACCAAGGACGAAGTTCGGGTCTTGGCCGACGAACTGGGCCTCAGGACGGCCACCAAGCCAGACAGCCAGGACGTGTGCTTCATCCACTCCGAAGGTGGACGCCGGGTCTTCCTCGGCGATCGGATCCCCTTGCGGCCCGCCACCCTGGTCGACACCGCAGGGGTGACCGTCGGCGAGGTCGACTCGATCGAGCTGGTCACGCTCGGCCAACGCAAGGGCCTGAACCTCGGCGGTGACCCCAACCGGCGGTACGTGGTCGACATCGACCGCCCTGCCGGGCGGGTCACCGTCGGTGAAAGAGCCGATCTCCTCGTCGACCACCAGCAGATCGACGACCTGGCCTGGTCCCATCGCCCGATGCCGGGCCCGTTCCTCGTCCAGTGCTCGGCCCATGGTCAACCGCTGCCGGCATCGCTGGAGACCGCCCGGGACGCATCGGTGGGGTCGTCGCGGCGCGACTCGGGCCTGCGGGCCGTCGTGCGCTGGGAAACGCCGCAGCGCCGGATCGCTCCCGGGCAGTCGATGGTGCTCTACCAGGGCGACGATGTGGTCGGCGGCGGGACCGCCGTCGCAGACCGATAGCGGGGCCGGTTCATCGATGGTCCGGGTGGTGGGTGCAGACGGGATCGAGGCTGCGGCGGCCATCCTGGCCGATGGTGGGCTGGTGGCGTTCCCCACCGAGACGGTCTACGGGCTGGGGGCCGATGCCGGATCGGCCGCCGCCGTGGCACGGATCTTCGAGGCGAAGGGCCGACCGAAGGGCCACCCGCTGATCGTCCACATCGCCGACGCCGGGGAGATCGACCGCTACGCCCGTCGGGTGCCGTGCGAGGCCGAGCTGCTGGCCGGCGCCTTCTGGCCGGGCCCGCTGACCATCGTGGTCGATCGTGGCGATCGGGTCGCCCCGGAGACCGTCGGCGGGCTCGACACGGTGGGGATACGGGTACCGGATCACCCGATGGCCCTCGAACTGCTCACCCGTTTCGGTGGGCCCGTTGCCGCTCCGTCGGCAAACCGGTTCGGGTCGGTCAGCCCCACCACCGCACAGCATGTGGTCGACGATCTCGGCTCCTCGGTGGACCTGGTGCTCGACGGCGGCCCCTGTGCGGTGGGGGTCGAGTCGACGATCATCGACCTCACCGGGTCGGCACCGAAGCTGCTGCGCCCGGGCGGGATCTCGGCCGTGGAGCTCGAGGCCGTGCTCGGCGTCGCCGTCGTCGACGACCGGGCGGGCCCGTCCCGTGCACCGGGGATGCTGGCGTCGCACTACGCGCCCCGCACCGCGGTGGAACTGGTGTCTGCTGTCGAGCCCGGAGTGGACGGGGGCGGTACGGCCGAGGCCGATCGGTCGCTGGCGGCGGCAACCGCCGCCGGTGCGGGTCGGGTCGGGCTGATCGCCCCCTTCGCCCACGCCCACTGCCCCTCGTGGCGGTTGCCTGCCGACGCCACCGGCTACGCGGCGAAGCTCTACGCCACCCTGCGGGAGGCCGACGGGCATGACCTGGACATGCTGCTCATCGCCCCACCGATCGCCGGTCGGCTGCTCGAGGCGGTGCTCGATCGGCTGACCAAGGCCGCCGCTCCCCGTCGATAGTGGGCGGTCGACGTTCGGCGGCGGCTGCTCAGGCCTTGTCTGCGCGGTTGCGACGGCGGCGAGCGGGCCGCTTCTTGGCCACCAGCTGAGTGGTGGCGGTGATCTCCTCGACCTCGGGTACGGGGACCTTGCCGTCGAGCACGGCCCGCATCAACTCGATGTGCTCGGCAGAGCTGCCACAGCAACCGCCGATCAGGGAGGCGCCGAGGTCCCTGGCTCTGACGGCGTAGGCCGCCATGACCTCCGGGGTGCCGTTGTAGTGGAGCTCCGTGCCGTGCCAGACCGGAATGCCCGCATTGCCCTTGCTGATGAGCATCCGCTCGGGGTTGACGGCACGCATCTCGCGGATGGCCGCTTCGGTGTCGGCCAGATTGTTGCCGCAGTTGGCCCCGATGGCGTCGAGCTGCAGACGCTCGGCCAGTTCGGCGGCCATGGTGCCGGTGACGCCCATCATGGTTCGCCCCGCAGTGTCGAAGCTCATGGCAACGCAGACCGGCAGGTCACAGGCGTCCCGAGCGCCGGCCACGGCGGCCTCGACCTCTTCGATGGAGCTCATCGTCTCGATCCACAGCAGGTCGGCACCGCCCTCGGACAGGCCGGTGGCCTGCTCGGCGAACGCCGCGGTGCACGAGGCCGGGGTCATCGACCCCATCGGTTCCATCAACTCGCCGGTCGGGCCCATGGAACCGGCCACCAGGACCGTTCGCCCGGGGTCGGCGGCCATCGCCTCATCTGCCACTTCCCGGCCCAGCTTGGCCGCCTGGTGGTTGAGTTCGACCACTCGATCGTCGAGCTTGTGGAGGGCCAGCCGGTAGTGGGTGCCGCCGAAGCTGTTGGTGAGGAAGATGTCGGAGCCGGCGTCCACGTAGGCCCGGTAGGCGCTGCGGATCTTGTCCGGCTCGTCGACATTCCACGCTTCGGGTGGGTGCCCGGAGTTGAGGCCCAACTTGAACAGCTCGGTGCCGGTGGCCCCGTCCATCAGGGCAAAGCCGGCTTTTGCGACGAGGTCGTCGAGAACGGTCATGTCCCCAGTTTGACCGATTCGCCCCCGGATAGCTCAGGATTGGGTAGGAGATCTGGTTCCGACATGACCGGATCCCCCCGCCGACGATGATCGGCGGTGACCCATGGGCCCCTCGGGCGCTCCGGGCCCTCGTTTTGACCGCCGATCGGGCGGTTCGTAGATTCGGCGCCATGGCTGAAACCCAACTCGACGTCGAGCACCTGTTCACCCTCACGGCCCACATCGGCGACAACACGAACGCAGTGATCCGCAACGGTCCCGCAGGGACCCGGTTCATCGCCGCCGTGACCGGGGGCAGCTTCTCCGGGCCCAGGCTCTCCGGGACCATCGTTGCGCCGGGTGGCGACTGGGTGCACTCCAGGGCCAACCGGACGATGCACATCGACGTCCGCCTGCTGCTGGTCACCGACGACGGCGAGTCGATCCTGATGACCTATCAGGGCATCGGCCACCCTCGACAAGACGGCACCAGTTCGATCCGGACCGCACCGACCTTCGAAACCGGTGCCGAATCCTACGCCTGGCTCAACGAGGTGCAGGCGGTCGGCATCGGCACCGCAGACGCCACGTCGGTCACCTACGAGATCTACGCACTGAAATAGGCCCTGAAGGTCGGAGGACGGCTCGGCGGGGAACCCGACCCGGGAGAGAACCGACCCGGGAGAGAACCGACCCTGGAGAGAACCGACCCGGGAGCACCCCGGCGGCCGGAGATCGGCCTCGGTTCTTCCGGTCTCGTGACCGGGCAGTCCTACACTGATTCCATGGGACACCAGCGACTGCGAACCGATTCCGCCGAGCCGACGTTCGACGACACCGACGAGGAGCGGCTGCACCGCAAGCGGCAGTGCGCGCTCGGCTATCGGGCATTCGGGGCCCTCGGGTGGGGCCAACTGGGCGACGGCCACATCAGCGCCAGGGACCCGGAGCACCCGGGCCACTTCTGGCTGCTGGCCTATGGTGTCCCGTTCGATCAGGCCACCGTCGACGACCTGGTGCTGGTCGCCCCGGACGGTTCGGTGGCCGAGGGTGACGGGGAGATCAACCGGACCGCCTACTTCATCCACATGCCGATCCACGAGGCTCGACCGGAGGTGGTGTCGGTGGCCCACACCCACACCGGCTACGGGACCCCGTGGTCGGCAAACCTGCTGCCGTTTCGGGCCATCAGCCAGGAGGCGTGCTCCTTCGTCCACACCCAGTCGATCTTCGACGGCCAGGAGCTCAACGTCACAGACTACGACTGTGGCCGCCGGATCGCCGAGGCCATCGGTGCCAACCGGCTCTGCATGCTCCGCAACCACGGCCCGCTCACGGTCGGGGGCTCGGTGGCCGAAGCGGTCGGGTTCTTCGTCATGGCCGAGCGGGTGGCCGAGGTTCACGTCAAGGCCCCACAGGCGAAGGCCATCTCCGACGAGGCGGCCAAGGCGATGGCCGAATGGGCCGAGTCGCCCCAGGTCGGCTGGGAGTCGTTCCAGTACCTGATCCGCACGGTCGTACCAGACGCCGACGTCGTCGGCTGAAGACATGGGGCGGAATTGATCTTCAAGGCACCCCATCGGAGCTGACGACATTCGCCAGGAACCCGAAGGGTTCCCGGGAACTCGCAGAGATGCTGCTCCGCAGCATCGACTGAGCCGAGACCGTCGGCGCTCAGGCGCCGACGTGTTCTGGTTCGGCCCTCAGGCGCCGACGTGTTCTGGTTCGGCCCTCAGGCGCCGACGGTGTTCTCGCCGATCTTCATGCCCCGGATCCGGGCCTCGGCCAGCATCGCGCCGGGCAGGGTGGGGGAGAACACCAGGGTACCGACCTCGAGGTTGCGCAGCCCCCCTCGCTCACGGACCGTTATCGGCGTCGGCTGCCGCAGGGTCACGCCGAGCGCCAGCCCCATCGCCCCACCGGACAGGTCGATCCGGCCATCGACCTCCGACGGTGAGCGGTCGGCCCGCCCGGCCCGTTCGATCACGACGGGGCCCACTGCGGTCACCTCGTTGCGGCGCAGCAGGACGGCGTCGACCAGCGTCATCGGGTCGCGGATGACGAACCCGGCCGGGACGAAGACCACCCAACGACTCGACAGTTGATGGAGAATGCGACCACCGGCCCACACCGCCGCCGCCCCGGCCACGACGGCAACGCCGGCCAGGACGTACCGTTCGTCGAGGATGAGCAGTGGGGGAACGACCGTGCCGCCGAAGACCAACAGCCACGCCACCTGGACCGGGCCGAGCAGCACGAAGGCCTGGGGACGCAGGGCCATGCGTCGCTCGGAGCCGTAGGCCGAGCCGTTTATCATCCGGTCGGCGAACGTCGGCAGGAAGACGGCGGCGGTGAACAGCGCACCAACACCCAGGGCCAGGAGGACCGAGCCGCTCCAGCCCTCGGCTACGGCCGCCATCACGACCGCACCGATCGCGCCCGGGGCGACGATTCGACAGACCGTCAGACTTCGCGGTGACGGCGTGAGTACGGCCACCAGCACTGCGAACCACGCCGACCACAGTGCGATCTCCACCGCGAGAGCGGGGGTTGCCGGCTTCGGTTCCAGAGCCCGGGCCAGGGCCGGGCCGATGGTCAAGGGGGTGACGAGCCAAACCAAACGGGCCGGCCACAACCCAAGACGCTCCAGGTTCCCCAGTTTGGAGAGGTTGCCAAGTCGGTCCCGATCCATCGTCACCAGTGTGCCCCCATGCCGCACCGGACCCGTACCCCGCCGATGCGAATGGTACGATCACCTCGTCGCGCCGGTCGGCTGCCGCCCCGATCCAACGGTCCTCGAAGTGTCGGTGGGACTGGCTAACCTCGTGGTGTGGGTGCAGCGAAGACGTCTCCGAAGTCCCAGATCGAAGAGCTCCGGGCCCAGATTCGCCATCACAACGAGCTGTACCACCGGCTCGATGCACCGGAGATCCCCGACGTCGAGTACGACATGCTGGTCCGCCGGCTGCAGCAGCTCGAAGCCGATCACCCGGAGTTGGTCACCGACGATTCGCCGACCAAGCTCGTCGGCGACGCACCGTCGACCGCGTTCACTCCGGTGACCCACGAGTTGCCGATGATGAGCCTCGACAACGCCTTCACCACCGCCGAGCTGGAGAGCTGGGCGGTCCGTCTGGTGCGGGGCCTCGATCTCGAACCCGTCGTCCGGCCCGAGACGGCCGAGCAGCTCGATGCAGCCGAGCAGCTCGAGGCGGCGGTGGTGTCCGAGCGGGACGAGGTGGCAGCGCCGGACCATCCGGCGAAGCAGCCCCAGGAGGCCGATCCCGTTGCCACCCCGGTCGGCCCCACCGCCTCGTCGATCCCGGTCGGGTACACGTGTGAACTGAAGATCGACGGGGTCGCCTGTTCCATCCGCTACGAGAACGGCCGGCTGGTCCAGGCCGCCACCAGGGGCAACGGCCGGGTCGGGGAGGACATCACGGCCAACGTCCGGGGTATCGCGGTGATTCCGGACACCCTCCGTGGATCTCCGCCACCGGTTGTCGAGGTGCGGGGCGAGGTCTACTTGCCGGTCTCCACCTTCGAGGCGCTCAACGAGAGCCAGGAGGCAGCCGGGCTGCCCCGCTACGCCAATCCCCGAAACACCGCCGCAGGCAGTCTCCGGCAGAAGGATCCGGCCATCACCGCCGGTCGTGGCCTTGCGTTCTGGGCCTACCAGCTCGGCGTCGTCCGGGGCGGCCCACGACTGGCCGGCCACAGCGACGCCCTGGATTGGCTGGGGGAGCTGGGCCTGCCGGTGAATCCCGAGCGCCGCCGGGTGGAGACGATCGACGAGGTCGTGGCCTTCGCCGATCACTGGCTCACCCATCGTCACGACCTCGACTACGAGATCGACGGTGCGGTGGTCAAGGTCGACGGTCTGGCCCGCCAGGACGCCCTCGGAGCAACTGCCAAGGCCCCCCGGTGGGCCATCGCGGTCAAGTTCCCGCCCGAGGAGCGCACCACCAAGCTGCTGGACATCCAGGTCTCGATCGGCCGAACCGGCAAGGCCACGCCGTTTGCGGTACTGGAACCGGTCTTCGTCGGCGGCTCAACGGTGCAGATGGCGACGCTGCACAATGACGATCAGGTCAGGCTCAAAGACGTCCATCCCGGTGACACGGTGATCGTACGCAAAGCCGGAGACGTGATCCCCGAAGTGCTGGGTCCAGTATTGGCCGAACGGCCGAAACGGCTCCGGCGGTGGAAGTTCCCCGCCGACTGCCCGGCCTGTGGCGCACCGTTGATCCGGCCCGACGGTGAAGCCCACAACTTCTGCATGAATCCTGCCTGTCCGGCCCAACGTCAAGGGCGGATCGAGCACTTCACCTCCCGGGGCGGTATGGACATCGAAGGAATGGGCGAGAGCCGGGTCGCCCTGTTCATCGAGAAGGGCTTCATCGCCGACGTCGGCGACATCTACAACATCCCCTGGGACGAGGTGGCCGAGCTCGAAGGTTTCGGCCAGACGTCGATCGACAACCTCCGGGCCGCGATCGAAGCGTCGAAGCAGCGGCCGCTTGCCAACCTGCTGGTCGGGCTGGGTATCCGCCATCTCGGCCCGGCCGGGGCCGAGTTGTTGGCGTCGGCATTCGGCCACATCGACGCCATCGTGGCCGCTTCGGCCGAGGAGATGGCCGCCGTCGACGGTGTCGGCCCCACCATCGCCGCCAGCGTTGCCGACTACTTCTCCACCGACGAGGCCCGGGCATTGGTGGCCAAGCTCAAGGAGGCCGGGGTCAACCTGCAGGGGCCGGAGGTCACCGCAGTCCCCCAGGTGCTGGCCGGGCTGTCGATCGTGGTCAGTGGCACCCTGGAGGGGTACTCCCGTGATGGTGCGGCCGACGCCATCAAGTCCCGGGGCGGCAAGAACCCCGGTTCGGTCTCGAAGAAGACCACCGCACTGGTCGTCGGTTCGGAGCCCGGTGCCTCGAAGCTGAACAAGGCCGAGGAGCTCGGTGTCCCCATCCTCGACGAGACAGGCTTCATGGCGCTGCTGGAAACCGGTGAACTGCCCGAGGCTTGAACACGATCACCCGGCCAGGCCGCCGGGTCCGGCCCCGTTACAGCGCGTCGAACACCTTCTCGGTCCGCAGCGTGCAGGCCTGCGTGGCGTCCGACAGTCGATAGACGCACACCTCGAGCACGTTGTCGACCGGCCGGAGCAGCGTTCCGTTCGGGCAGTTGTCGTCCGGTTTGAACGTGTATTGGCCAAGCGAGCGCGAGGCGGTGATCACCTCGGTGATCTCACCGTTCTCGTCCAGGTTCACATTCATCTGCTCGGGGGCGATCTCGATGCCGTTGATCGTCAGCTTGGCCCCGAAACCGGCGGCGAGGTCGACCCCGACCTCCTCACTGCAGGCGCTCGCCTCGCCCGATCGGGGCAGGAATCCTTCGATCGAACTGGCTCCGACCGCCGAGCTGTCCGCCGCCTGGGCGCCCCCGGCGACGTTCCCACCGGCTGCGCCGCCCCCACCGCCGGTCTCGGCCGCCGGCGCGGAGGTGCCGGCACCCACGATCACCGCTTCATCGAGGCGGTTGTCGTCCTGGTAGATCACGCCGAGCACGACCGCTCCGAGAGCGACGGCCACCATGGCCGCCATGATGAGGCGCTGCCGGGTCTGTGAAATCATTCCACCCATTGTGCCAAGCGATCAGCGGCTGCCACTACGCTCGTGGCTATGTCGAGAGCCAACCTCGACCAAGCCGCAGCCCGGACGCTGGGAAATCGATATCAGCTGATATCGCGTATCGGGTCCGGCGCCTCGGCCGAGGTCTATCAGGCAACCGACCTTCGACTTGGGCGAAGCGTCGCAGTCAAACAACTCCGTTGGGATCTGACCGAGGACGCACGGTTCGAGAAACTGTTCCGGACCGAGGCCCGGTTGGCGGCAAAACTGAGCCATCCCAACATCGTCACCGTGTTCGACTGGAGCGCCGATCCCGACGGTGAGGACGGCGGTGCCTACATCGTCACCGAACTGCTGAGCGGCGGGTCGCTGCGGACCGTGCTCGACATCGAGGGCACGATCACCCTTTCCCAAGCGGCGTTCATCGGGCTGCAGGCGGCGAAGGGGCTGGCCTTCGCCCACGATCACGGGCTGGTCCACCGCGACATCAAGCCGGCCAACCTGCTCTTCGGCGGCGACGGAAGGATCCACATCGGGGATTTCGGCATCGCTCGGGCCGTGGCCCAGGCGGCCTGGACCGAGCCGGAGGGGGTCTTGATCGGTACCGCCCGCTATGCCGCCCCGGAGCAGGCCGCGTCCGGTGCGGTCGACGGGCTGGCGGACGTGTACTCGTTGGCCGTCTGCCTGATCGAGGCCCTCAGCGGGGAGGTGCCACTGGTGCAGGAGAGCGCCATCGGCACCATGATGGTCCGTCAGACCGTCGACCTCCCGGTCGACGAGTCCTTCGGTCTGTTGGCCGAACCGCTGGCGTTGGCCGGCAAGGCCCAGCCGGCCGCCAGGGCGGATGCGGTGGAGCTGGCGGACGCCCTGACCGCAATCTGTCGAACGTTGCCGGAACCCGATCCGCTCACCCTGGTCGACCTGACGGACCACATCGGCGGTCCGGTGGCGGTCAGGCCAAACGTCCGCTTCGACGCCGACGGCGACCTCATCATCGAAGGGGACAGCTCTAATCTCTCGATCCCGGCCGATCACCCATCCGATGACGACGGATGGGGGGAATCCCACCTCGGTGGCGTCGGTGGCCCCGAGCGGGCCGGGCCCGCAGCCGACGGAGATCACGCCATCGAACGGATCGACGGCATCGACGGCGGTTCCCAGGTCCGCTCCCGAGGCCGGACAGGGCGGCCATGGATCATCGGGTCGGTGATGCTGGCCGCGCTCGTCGTCGCTGCGTTGTGGGCCGCCTGGATCGTGGCACAACGGATGAACCCCGAGGTCGAGGTCATCACCGTCGGGTTGCCGTCGTATCCGGTCGATGACTTCTCGGCCATGAACGTCGAGGGGGTTCGTGCTGCGGTCGAGTCGAACCGATGGTCGGTGGTGGTCACCGAGCGGTTCGCCGACGGGACCGAGCCGGGGGAGATCCTGTCCCAGCTGCCGGCGGCCGGTTCGATGATGGGCCCGGGCGGGCGGGTCGAGTTGGTGGTTTCGCTCGGCCCTCAGCGCCGCGTCGTGCCCGAGACGGTCGGCCGGTCGGAGGCCGAGGTCCGAGCCGACATCGACGCCGTCAACCTGGAGGTCGGCACGGTCACCGAACGGTTCGACGAGGAGGTGGAACCCGGCATCGTCCTCGAAGCCTCCATCGGCGGCGCGCCGGCCGTGGCCGGCAGCGAATCGTTGACCGGCACCTCCATCGATCTGGTGATCAGTTCCGGCCCCGCGCCTCGGGAGGTCCCCCCGATCGTCGGTCTCACCGTCGAGCAGGCCCGGGTGGCGTTGGCCGAGCAGGATCTGGTGCTGCGGACCACCGAAACCCATTCCGAGACCGTGGCCGAGGGTCTGGTCATGGCGGTCCAACCGGCCGCCGGGAGCCAAGTCGATCGAGGCGACGCGGTCACCGCCACCGTTTCTCTCGGCCTGCCGTTCGTCACCATTCCCGATGTCGGAGGCCTTCCCGTTCCAGAGGCCATCGAGCTGCTGAGAACCGAGGGTTTCCAGGTCGAGATCAATGGAACCATCGGGTCCGAGGTGCTGACCACCCGTCCCACCGCCGGCCAGTCTGTTCGCCTCGGGTCCCAGGTCGAGATCATTTCGTCGAATTGAGCCCGGGGCAGTCGACCGATCCGGCCCCGCCATTTCATCTCCGGCAACGGTGCCATTCGCTGCAACAGCGGCTCGACGCACGTCGAAACACCCTGACGCGGTACAGCAGGTCGCAGAAGTATTCCCGGATTGGCCTGCGAGCCGATGTGATCGAACCGTAACGGACTCCAGCTCGGTATTGCCAGCCTTACACCATCGACTTATCATTGATGTGGTGCCGCTTCTTGGCCTGTCGTCGCAACGAAGCTAGGGATTGCGTCGTCGAGCCAAGTGCGGCCGGCGAGCTTTTGGGGGATCGCTGCCCGGTTTCGAGGGCGTCGTCTCCGTAGGTTCGGCTCAGCCCTCTTTGGACGTCATGGCGTCGAGCCGCTGGTACAGCTCGATGGCCGTCGCATCGATCCCGGCCGCGGTGGGAGCGCCGGCCTGGAGCGCCAGCAGCTTCGATGCGTCGCCCTCGACCAGGATCTTGCCGGTCAGGAATGCCTGCATGACCTGTTGTTGATCGCGGGTCACAAATGCGGCCCGGGCTGTCTGGTAGTCGACGGTGACGGTGAGTTCGGGGTCGTCGAGGTGCCCGTCCTCGATGATCGTCTGGCCCGAGCTGGTGTCGATGTGGCCGTCGAGCGTGGCCTCGTCGCCATGGGGAATGTCGGTGACGACAACATTGACCCTGGCCTGGACCGGGGGCTCGGGGATACGCCCGGCGTACTCGTCCCGGAGGTTCCGGGCCGCTTCGATCCACTCTCGAGACAAAAAGGGGTAGCTGGCCACGGACAGATCGTATCCGGTACCGTGACGGCTGATCCCACGGCGGAACATCCATCGGCAGACCAAGAAGCGAGACACCGGTGTCCGACACAACGGCGAGAAGAACAGGGCGTCAGCGCCGGCTGGAGAGCCGTCAACGCGAGCCGCTGTGGAAGAACCCGCCGCTGAAGATCGATATGGAGGTGTGCATCACCTGCGACGCGTGTTTCCGGGCCTGCCCGAAACCGTTCGGCGCCATCTTCAATCACGATCTGGACGTGATCATCATCCCCGAGCTGTGTTCGGGTTGCAACAAATGCATCGACCCGTGCCCGGTCGATTGCATCCATCCCGACCCCGACTGGACACCGGCTTCCGACGAGTGGTGGGCCGAGCCGGAGACCGACGATCCCTACACCTGAGCCGACGCCAACCGAGCCCTCTCTCGGAGCGGGCCTCCCGATATCCCACGATGGTCGGGGCCGGCCATCGATTAGCCTGGATGGGTGCCTCAAACGCCCACCGACCCGCTCCCAGACGCGAGCCCGCCACGCAACACGGATCGAGCGCTGCTGACCAGAGATGATGTGGCCAAGGTCGCCCATCTTGCGATGCTGGAGCTGACCGACGCCGAACTCGAGCTGTTCACCGAGCAGCTCGATGCCGTGCTCCACCTGGCAGACCAGCTCGAGGCGTTCGACGTCGCAGACGTTCCGCCAACCGCCCACCCCTTCGGGATGACCAACGTGTTGCGGCCAGACGTCGCCGAGCAGATTCCCGACGCGGACCGGGTCCGTCAGGAAGCGCTCGACGGCGGCCCGGAGATCGAAGACGGTCGGTTCAAGGTTCCGCCGGCGCTGGGGGAGGCGCCGTGAGCGAGCGAACCGCACTCGAGATCGCTGCTTCGGTCAAGGCGGGGGAAACCACCGCGGTGGCCGTGGTGGAGGCCCACCTGGCCAGGATCGAGCAGGCCGAGCCCGAGATCCACGCCTTCAACACCATCACCGCCGACCACGCGCTCGAAGCGGCGTCGGCCATCGACGCCGCGGTGGCAGACGGCCGGGACCCGGGCCCGCTGGCCGGGGTGCCGATCGCTCTCAAGGACAACATGTGCACCCGAGGGGTGCCGACCACCTGCTCGTCGAAGATCCTGGAGGGGTGGGTTCCGCCCTATGACGGCACCGTGGTGGAACGACTGCGGGCGTCGGGAGCGATCATGGTCGGCAAGACCAATCTCGACGAGTTCGCCATGGGCTCCTCGACGGAGAACTCCGCCTTCGGCCCCACCCGCAACCCGATCGACACCGCACGGGTCCCCGGTGGATCCTCCGGAGGTTCGGCCGCTGCGGTGGCGGCAGGGTTTGCCGCACTGGCCTTCGGCTCCGACACCGGTGGCTCGATCCGCCAGCCGGCCTCGTTGTGCGGGGTTGTCGGCGTCAAACCGACCTATGGTGCGGTCAGCCGCTATGGGCTGATCGCCTTCGCCTCGTCGCTGGACCAGATCGGACCGTTCTCGACGACGGTGGCCGATGCCGCTGCGGCCTTCGACGTCATTTCCGGTCATGACCGGCGTGACTCGACCTCGATCAACCAGCAATTGACGCCGGTCGCCGGCCACCTCGGCGACGGGATCGAAGGGCTCCGGGTCGGCATCATCGCCGAGTTGTCCCGCCGGGATCTCGCCGGTTTCGAGCCGGAGGTGGTGGAGCGGTCCCATCAGGCGGCCGACGCATTGTCGGCGGCAGGGGCCAAGGTGGAGGAGGTGTCGATCCCGTCCACCATCGCCGGACTGTCGGCGTACTACATGATCGCCCCGGCCGAAGCGTCGTCGAACCTGGCCCGCTACGACGGTGTTCGCTACGGTCTGCGTCGCCCGGGGCCGAACACGGCGTCGATGATGCGGGCGTCACGAACCGCCGGCTTCGGCGATGAGGTCAAGCGGCGGATCATGCTCGGCACCTACGCCCTGTCCGCCGGGTACTACGACGCCTTCTACGGCAAGGCCCAACGGGTCAGGACCATCATGATCCGCGAGTTCGACGAGGTGTACAGGGACTTCGACGTCCTGCTGTCGCCGACCTCACCGTGTGTGGCCTTCCCGTTCGGGGCGAAGTCCGATCCGCTGACCATGTACTACAACGACGTCTGCACCATCCCGTCGAACCTGACCGGGCATCCGGCGATGTCGGTGCCGTTCGGAACCGGCGCCGACGGACTCCCGGTCGGGGTCCAGGTGTTGGCCCCGATGCTTGGCGAGGTTGACATGTTCCGGACCGCGGCGGTGCTGGAACGAGCCGTGGCAGAGGATCGAGACCGGACCGACGATCGAGACCGGACCGAGGACGAGGTGACCCGATGACCGTGACCGAGGGCCTGCCCAGCTACTTCACCCATACCTCCGATGTCGGCCATGAGCCGGGGCTGTTGCCGGAGGGCTGGGAGATGATCATCGGCCTCGAGGTCCATGCCGAGCTGGCAACCGAGACCAAGCTGTTCTCGCCGGCCCGGAACCTGTTCGGGGGCGAGCCGAACACCAACATCCATCCGGTGTGCCTCGGCCTTCCCGGCACCCTGCCGGTACTGAACGAGAAGGCGGTGGAGCTGGCGATCCGGATCGGTCTTGCCCTCAACTGCACCGTCCAGCGGTGCGTGTTCGCCAGGAAGAACTACTTCTACCCCGACATGCCGAAGGACTACCAGATCAGCCAGTACGACCTGCCGATCAACGTCGACGGCCAGCTCGAGCTGGTCTCGGGGGCCACCATCGGCATCGAACGGGCCCACATGGAGGAGGACACCGGCAAGACCACCCATGTCGGCACCTCGGGCCGAATCCACGATGCCGGTTACTCGCTGGTCGACTACAACCGGGCCGGGGTACCGCTGATCGAGATCGTCAGCCGGCCCGACATCAGGGGTCCGGAGCAGGCCAAGGAATACGTCGAGGAGCTGCGAGCCATCCTGGTCACCATCGGGGCCAGCGACGGCAAGATGGAGGAGGGTTCGCTGCGGGTCGACGCCAACGTGTCGGTCCGTCCGGTCGGCTCCGACGAGTTGCGGACCCGGTGCGAGATCAAGAACGTCAACTCGCTCCGCTCCCTGGGCCGGGCCGTGATCTACGAGGCCAAGCGCCAAGTCGACCTCTACGAGGCGGGAGAGGCACCCAGGCAGGAGACCCGCCATTGGGACGAGGAGGACGGGCGAACCCGGCCCGGCCGGTCCAAGGAGGAGGCGGAGGACTACCGGTATTTCGCCGACCCCGACCTGGTGCCGGTCGATCCGTCACCGGCATGGATCGAGGAGATCAGGGCCGCGCTCCCGCCGTTGCCGAAACAGCGTCGTCAGGCGCTCATCGATGGCGGAGCCGATGCCGCTGCGGCGGCGATGGCGGTGCAGCGACAGCTCGACGGGTTGGCCCTTGCCGCCATCGAGGCTGGGGCCGATGCCGAGCGGGTGCTGACCCACGTGGCGAACAACCTCGCCGTCGACGGGGCGGTCTCGCTCGACCCGGGCCACTTCGCGGAGCTGGTGAAGCTGGAGACCGGCGGCGCCCTCACCGCCACCCAGGCCAAACAGGTGCTGGCCGAGATGGTGGAATCGGGCAACGACCCGGCGACCATCGCCGCAGCCCGGGGGTTCGAGGCCATGGACACCGGGGAGTTGGAGACGCTGCTCGATGACATCATCGCCGACAACGCCGAGGAGTGGGAGCGGTTCGTCGCCGGTGACGACAAGGCCAGGCGCAAGATGCAGGGCTTCTTCACCGGTCAGGTGATGAAGGCCACCAACGGCCAGGCCGACGGCAAACTGGTCAACCAGCTGCTCACGGCGAAAGCCGCCGGTTGACGGCCAAAGCCGCCGGTTGACGGCCAAAGCCGCCGGTTGACGGCCAGAACTGCCGGTTGACGGCCAGAGCTGCCGGTTGACGGCCAGAGCCGCCGGTTGACGGCCGACGCAACCGACCGCTGGAACAACGACAGAATGTGTTCAGCGGTAAACCGCCCTGCGTGCTCGAGCGTCCAAGGGGGTATGAGCGTGGCAGCGTTGGACCGGGACCATGGCGATGTGGTCGTCCCCGTTGCCGCGTCGACGCTGCCCGCCCTGTACGACCAACACTTCGCCTCCCTGGTCAAGCTGGCGTCGATGTACGTCGACGATCGGGAGACCGCTGAGGAAGTGGTCCAGGACGCATTCGTCAAGCTGCTGGCCGGCAACTATCGAATCGAGCAGGGCAAGCAGGCCCCGTACCTTCGGCAGATGGTGCTCAACGGCGCCCGGTCGATGCTCCGGAAGCGCCGTGTTCGTCGGCTCCACACCCCCGATAGGGCGGGCCTGGTGGCCGCGGCCGAGGAGTCGGGGGTGGCCAATACCGAACGATCGAGGATGCTGGCCGCCCTCCGCCGCCTCCCGGCAAAGCAGGCATCGGTATTGATCCTGCGCTACTACCTGGATCTGTCCGAGGCGGAGATCGCAGAGACGTTGGGGATCGCCCGGGGGTCTGTGAAGTCGCATGCCCACCGGGGGTTGGCCAAATTGCACGTCATCCTGGAACGGGACGCCGAGTCCGGGGGCGGTCGATGACCTCAGATCGCAACGCCGAAGCCGCCGACGATGCAGATTGGACACCCGAAGGGGTTCCCCTCGGGTTCACCACCGGACTGTCGATGGCGCTTCGGGATCAGGCCGACCGGTTCGAGCCGTCGAACGACGCCTACCGCCGGTTGGCCGAGGCGGTCAACGATCGCCGCCGGCCGATGGCCGGGCGATGGGTGCGGCCGGTGGTGGCCGCGGCGGCGGTGATGGCGGCCGTCGGGTTGACCGTGGCACTTCTGGCCGGGCAGCGAACCCAGCGGGTCGGTACCGGACCGGCGGCCGAGGATGTGGTTGGCGATGGCCAACTCGCCCCGCCCGAGGGCCGGGCCGGCGGCTCCGACCAGGCCGGGACCGACCCCGGCGTCGGCGAGGCCGGCGAGGACGATGGCCTCGGTGGCGGGACCGGGGAGTCTGATCTCGACCGCCGGGCCGGCCAGGACCAGGATCGGTCGACCACCACCGGGGGCGGGCCGGTGTACATCGACGGTGAGCCGACGGGGCCGGTCCGATCGACGGAGCTGGCAGCGGCCCGGGCCTTCCTCGACCTGCTGCGCCTGCAGTATGGCGCAACCGAACCGATCGACGACGGTCGGGTCGTCGTCCGAAACCTCGTCGACGGCCAGGACATCGACGGTGGAGACGCTCCGATCGCCGCCACCCTCCACCTGACCCGGGTCGACGGCGGCTATGCGGTGTTCGCCGCGTCGAGCGAGGGCATCACCATCGACGAGGTAGCCGGGGGTCCACTGCCGGATGGTCTGCTGCGCATCGACGGCAGCGACGCAGGGTCCGGTTTGCCGGTCGGCGTTCGGGTGATGTCGGCGCTCGACAATCGTGTCCTGGCCGTCGGCCAAGCCGGGGCCGTGACTCCGAGCCTGCCGGCCGAGTCCGATGAGCCGACCCCGTTCACCGCCGAGCTGGCGGTCGTCGGGGCCGAAAACGCCTGGGTGATCGTGTTCGACGGTGGAGCTGACCCTGGAGCGACAGAGGCGTTCGCCGCCCGATCGGTCTCCTACCGCTCGGTCGACGACCCCGCCGGGTATGCGGTGGTCCGGGTCCGGCCAAACGACCCCGACGATGGACTGCAGTTGCGGTCCGGGCCCGGCTCGACCGAGCCGTCCCTGGGGGTGATCCCCGCCGGCGCCGGTGGTGTTCGTCGAACCGGAGAGTATCCCGTGCCGATCGGCACCGAGCTGTGGTGGTCGGTCGTGACCGACCAGGGCCTGACGGGTTGGGTCAACAGCCGGTACCTGGCCTCGACCGAACCGCTGCCCGTCGATCGGCTACGGGCACTGGCCGAGCGCTTCGACAGCAACGGGACCGAGGCCGCACCGGCGGCCGCCGACCTGCCGCTGACAAGACGGGCCGACGTGGCCATCGGCCTGCCGGCTCGCCCCCTGGAGGTCCCACCGGAGACGCTGCTGGTGGCGGACGGCTGGACCGAGGTGCGATCCTTCCCGCTGACCGCAGACGGAGCCGATTCGCTGGCAGCCAGCCTGGATGATCTGCGCCCGGTCGACGTTGGGCTCACGCCGACCATCGACGTCGAGGCGGAGTTCACCTCGGCCTCGGATCAGGCGGCCGCCGAGCGCTACTTCGGGGACCTGCCGTCCGTGGTGATCGCCGGCTCCGGCTCCGACGGGATCGCCACCCGCACCTTCCTGTTCGCCGAATCGACCCCCGACGGCCCCGAGGTGGTCGGCATCCTCATCGACGCCGCCCAGTCATGACCGAGTGACCCTTTGATCGCCTGACGCCCTGACGCCCTGACGCCCTGACGCCCTGACGGCGGACCCGGCGCCGCCGCCGGGGGTCCGCCGCCGCCGCCGCCGGGGGTCTGCCGCCGCCGGTCCGGAACTCACCGAGGAGCGCTCAGCTGCCGAGGACCACCCAGCGGCCGCTCCGCCAGCGATACCACAGGGTGACCGCCCGCATCGCCATGAGGAACGTGATCAGCGTCCACAGCAGGCCGAGGCCACCGCCGACCCGGATCAGCCACCAGGCCAGGACGGCGAACACGGCACCGGTGGCGGCCATCGTCCGCCCAAGATACGTCAGGTCGCCGGCACCGATCAGGATCCCGTCGAGGGCGAACACGTAGCCGTTGAGGGGCTGGGAAACCGCAACCCAGATCAGGACCAGGGCGGTGGCCGAGACCACCTCCGGATCGTTGCTGAACACCGTGGCCAGCGGCTGGCGGACCAGAAAAAGGCCGATGGCGGCAACCACCCCGACGCCGACGTCGATCTCGATCATCCGCCGGGCCGCGCTCCTGGCCCGCTCGGCATCGCCCCCTCCCAACCACCGGCCGGTCAGCGCCTGACCGGCGATGGCCACCGCGTCGAGGGCCAGGCTGAGTGTGCCCCAGATCTGCATCGCCACCTGGTGGGCCGCCAGTTCGGCGACCCCGATCCTGGCCGCCGCCGCAGTGGCCAGGGCGAACGAGCCCCGAAGCGCCACCGCCCGAAGGATCAGGGCCCGACCGGCGGCCATCAGCCGCCAGATCGCCGCCGGGTCCGGCCGCAGGCTCACCCCGGTCCGGCGGGCCCAACCGACAACGGCCCAGGCGAAGATGCAGCCGGTGCCGACCTGGGCGATGACGGTCGACAGCGCCGATGCCCCAACGCCATAGCCGAGGCCGGGTACCAGGATCAGCTCGATGACCAGATTGGCGACCGCCCCGCCGATGGCGATCAGCAACGGCGTTCTGGTGTCCTGGCGCCCGGTGAAGGCGCCGGCCCCCGCCAGATTCAGCATCAGGAACGGCAGGCCGAACAGGCTGATGCCGAGATAGCGCTCGGCGGCAACGAGCGCCTGCCCCTCGCCGCCGACCAGAACCAGGAACCAGCGTCCGGTCACCGCCAGCAGGGCGGCGAACGACGTGCCGAGAAGCGCGGCCAACCACAAGCCCTGGGCCGATTGGAAGGCGGCGTGGTGCTGACGGTCGGCCCCGATCAGCCTGGCAACGGTTGCGGTCGTGCCGTAGGTGAGGAACAGGGTCAGGGTGTGGACGCTGAGCAGGACCGCCGAGGCCAGGGCGAGACCGGCCAGCTCGTTGGTGCCCAAACGGCCGACGATCGCGGTGTCGGCCAAGACGTACAGCGGCTCGGCGATCAGGGTCCCCAGCGCCGGAACGGCCAACCTGGCGATCTCCCGATCGTACGGGTGCGCACGAGGGCGCAGGCTGAACCCCACGCTGGAGTATGCCCGGCCCTGCCGGTGGGTCCGGTGCCTTTCTTCGATCGTTAGATCGTCGGTCCTATGCTGGAGGGGTGTTGACAGAAGATGCCACCTGCTATCGCCATCCCGACGTCCGAGCTGCGGTCGGCTGTCAGCGGTGCGGGCGTCCGATTTGTCCCCAGTGCATGAGCCAGGCGTCCATTGGCCACCACTGCCCGGATTGTCTGGCCGGGGGCCAGCAGCAGGTCTACACCCCCCGAAACATGCCGTCGTCGGGGATCACGGTGGTCAAGGCGTTGATCGCCATCAACGCCGTTGCGTTCCTGGGCCAGTTGGCCAGCCAGGACGAGCTGACGGTGCGGGGCTGGTTGTGGGGTCCGGCGGTCGAATCCGGCGAGTGGTGGCGGGTCATCACCTCGGGATTTCTCCACGGTTCGCTGCTCCACATCGGGTTCAACATGTATGCGCTGTGGATCCTTGGCAACACGCTCGAGGAGGGGGTCGGCAAGGTCCGGTTCCTGCTGATCTACCTGGCCGGGTTGCTCGGAGGCTCCTTCGCCGTCCTGGCCTTCGACTTCGACAGTCCGACCCTCGGGGCTTCGGGGGCGGTGCTGGGGTTGGCCGGTGCCCTCGCCGCGGTGCTGTGGTCGCGAGGGATCAGTCTGACCCAGACCTCGCTCGGGTTCGTCTTGGCCATCAACCTGGCGCTGCCGCTGCTCGTGGGGCGGATCTCGTTCTGGGGTCACCTCGGCGGGATCGCCGCCGGTTTCGCCGCCGGCTGGCTGCTGAGCTGGCTACCCGCCCGTTTCGGTCAGTCCCAGCGGGTGGCCATCGCCGCCACCATCGGGCTGTGCGCGGTCATCGCGGCGGGCATGGGTGTTGCGGTCGCGTCGGCCGGGCTCATCTGATCACCGGCCCGTCACGTCGAGCGGGGCCGATGCGGTCGCCTACCGCCGCTTGCCGACCGTTTCCCCCAGGAACTGTTCCATCCGGTCCCAGGCCAGCGACGCCGCCTCGGGATCGAAGGTGTCTCCGTCCTCGAAGAACCAGTGCCTGGTCCCCGGATAGAGGTGGAAGTCGGTGTTGCGACCGCCGAGGCGGATGAACGATTCGGTGACCACCCGGTCCTCCTCGCTGACGAAGGGATCGTCCTCGGCGAAGTGACCCTGATAGCTGGCGGTGGCGTCGTCGAAGTCGATCGACTGGGCGCCGTAGAAGGCCACGACCGAGCCGACCTCGGTGGTCAACCGGGCCGACAGCCACAGTGCCAGCGACGCTCCCATCGAGAACCCGATCACCGCGATCGGCTGGTCGGCATCGGCCGAAGCGGCCCGTAACGTCTGGGCCGAGGACATGACCAGGCCGGACAACTCGTCGGGATCGGCCGCGCCGAGCACCGCTTCGCCCTCGGCCTCGGTCATCGGCTGGACACCGTCGAACAGGTCGGGGGCCAGGGCGGTATAGCCGATACCGGCCAGCCGCCGGCACAGTTCCCTGGTCCAAGGCGTGAGCCCCCACCAGGAATGCAGCACCAGCACCCCCGGTCCGGCCCCGCCGACGGGGTCGACCAGGAAGGCCTCGCCGGCTCTCCGGTTGGTGAATGGCGACGGCGTTTCCGAGGACATGTTTGCACTGTACCTCTGGCAAAAGCGGCGTTCGCCGGGGGGCGACGATCGGCAGCGGGGTTTCGTCGGCACCTTGGGCGGCTTCCACTTCCGCCCCTGGTTTTCGGTCGCCTTCTCGCCGGGTGGCAAGGTAGGTGGCGGTTTCGTTGCAGTGGGAGCACGAAAAGGCTGAAATCCCCCCCGCAGAGGCCCCTGGAGCCGCCGTGGAACCCACCTTTCGCCCGGTCACCTTGCTGATTCCCTACGCTGGAAAGGTGAGAGAAGGTCCGATCGGCTGGGTTGCCTCGGCTTGGCGCTTTGTCGTCGATGTCGCCCTGCGGTGGTACCACGGTCGGGTCGGCGACCTGGCGGCCAGTGTGACCTTCTGGATCGTCATCTCCCTGCCGGCGCTGGTGCTGGCCCTGCTGGCCATGCTCGGTCCATTGGACAATCTCGTCAGCGAGGAGTACCAGTTCACCGGTCGGATCCAGACCGAGGTCGAGGACTTCATCGCCCGGGTCTTCACCAATGAGAGCGACGCGGTGAGCGGTTCGATCACCGGCCTGTTCGCCCGGCCGAGCACCAGGCTCTTCACCGTGTCGTTGCTGCTGGCCATCTGGTCGATCAGCAGGGGCTTCTCCGGTCTCATCCGGGCCCTGGAGGACATCTACGACATCGAGGACCGCCGGCCGTGGTATCACACCAGGGTGGTTGCGGTCATCCTCGGCCTCGGCAGCATTCTCATCTCGGTGCCCCTGGTACTGCTGGAGGTCTACGTCTGGTCCGGGATCGCCGACGGCCTCGTCGAGTCGATGCTGCGAGGTCTGGTGGCGGTGACGGTACTGGTGCTGTGGGCGTCTGTCCTTTTCCACTACGGCCCCGCTGAGCGGCACCGCTGGCGCTACGACCTGCCCGGCGCGGTGGTGGCGGCCATCATGTGGTGGCTGCTGAGCTACGGCTTCGCCCGCTACGTCGACATCACCTCGAACGCCAACGAGGTTCGGGCCGCAGTCGGAGCCGGTCTGCTGGGGCTGACCTGGATCTGGTTGGCGGCGCAGGTGCTGCTGATCGGCGGGGCGGTGAACTACATCCTCGGACTGCGACTCGGCCTCAATCGGGGCCGCCGCAGCTGGACCATAAACGAGGTGGTGACCAAGAGCACGGGCGAGATCCGCAAGATCGTGGTCCCCGAGCGGGACAACACCGACCCGAGCCGGTCCGGTCCCGACCGCGTTCGCAAGGATCCCCCCGAACGGTCGGCCGGGTCCGACCGACCGGCCGCCCATCGACCGGCCGCCCATCGAGCGGTCGACCGGGATCAGACGTCGCCGTTCCCGATGGTGGCCAGGCCGACCACCGATCCGGCGCCGCTGGCAGGCGGTCGTCCCAACATGGGGTCGGAGCCGGTCCGTGGGCCCGACGGCTCGCCCCGCTGAACGGCGCCGCTCGGGGGCTTCGATGGCCCGAAAGGTCGGTGGCTAGGCTGAGCGTCATGGGATTGATCAAAACGTTCCGATCGGTGGTGCGGTTCAAGCCGATCGAGCTCGACCCGACCAAGCGCAAGCTGGCATCGGCGGCCGACGTCGAGGATCTCCGGCGGCTGGCGAAGCGGCGGCTGCCCGGCGGCGTGTTCGACTACATCGACGGTGGCGCCGAGGATGAGCTCAGCCTCGATCGCAACATCGCCGGCTACCGCAACATCGAGTTCAGGCCCCGGATCCTGCGGGACGTGTCGAAGATCGACACCTCGACCACCCTGCTTGGCCGGCCCATCGGACTGCCCCTGGTGTTGGCGCCGACCGGTTTCACCCGCATCGCCGATTCGCAGGGTGAGCTGGCCGTCGCCCGGGCGGCGGCCAGGGTCGGGATCCCCTACGGGCTGTCGACCATGGGAACCCGCTCCATCGAAGAGGTCGCCGCGGTGAGCAACGGCCCGAAGTGGTTCCAGGTCTACACCTGGCGGGACCGGGGCCTGGTCCGGGATCTGCTGGAGCGGGCCGCCGCGGCGGACTTCGACGCCATCCAGTTGACCGTCGACACCGCCGTCCTCGGCCGCCGGGAACGAGACGTGCGACGGGGCTACACCCTGCCCCCCAAGGTCGGGCTCGGCACCCTGATCGACGGGATGCTGCATCCGGCGTGGACGCTGGACTTCCTGCGGAACGACCCGATCACGTTCGCCAGCGTCGCCGACGGCAACAGTGCAGGTGATGGCTCGTCGGCGGTGACCCTCAGCGAATACATCAACGCCCAGTTCGACCCGGCGCTGTCGTGGGGCGAGATCGAGTGGCTGCGGTCGGTGTGGCAGGGTCCGATCGTGCTCAAGGGCGTACAGACCGTGGCCGACGCCGAGCTGGCGGTGGAGCACGGGGTCGATGGGATCGCCCTGTCGAATCACGGTGGCCGTCAGCTCGACGGCGCCCCTGCGATCATCGAGCTGGTCGAACCGGTGGCTCAGGCGGTCGGCTCCAGCATCGAGATCATCGCAGACGGTGGGGTGCGTCGAGGTGGCGACATCGTCAAGGCGCTGGCCCTCGGGGCCGACGCGGTGATGGTCGGCAGGCCCTATCTCTACGCGCTGGGAGCGGCAGGTGAAGCCGGCGTCGACCATCTGATCTCGTTCCTGGCCGAGGGCATGGCGCGGACGATGGCGCTCACCGGCTGCAACACCGTCGGCGACATCACGGCCGAGCTGGTGTCGTGGCGTTCCGGTCCTCCCGCCGCCGCTGCACCGAACGGCGGCACCCGCTAGCGATGGCCGGAACCCCGCCGATCCAATTGGAGTTCGTCATGTCCGGCGACCACGTCGATCGCCTCCCCGAGACGGCGGCGGAGGTGGCGATCGTCGGGCGCTCGAACGTCGGGAAGTCGTCGCTGGTGAACGCCCTGAGCAATCGCAAGCGGCTGGCCCACGTCAGCAACACCCCCGGTCGGACCAGGCTGTTGAACCTGTTCTCGGTGGTCGACCACAGTGGCGGCGGCGGTCGTGGCGCCGGTGGGAACGGGAGCGGCGCCGGGACCGACGGCCACGGCAGGCTGACGGCCACGGTGATGGACCTCCCCGGCTACGGCTACGCCTCGGCCTCGAAGGACCTGCGGGCTCAATGGCAGCAGATGATAGAGCGCTACCTGCTGGAGCGTGAGGGTCTCGAGATGATCATCGTCCTGGTCGACGGGGAGATCGGCCCGACGAAACTCGACGTTCAGATGCTGGATTGGCTCCGGGGGTTCGGTCTGCCCCACACCGTGGTCGCCACCAAGCACGACAAGGTGAAGTCGTCGAAACGGGATCGCCGCAAGCGGGACCTGGCCCAGGGTTGCATGCTGGAGGTCGGTGACGTGGTGTGGGTCAGCGCGGCCAAGGGCACCGGCATCGATCGGCTGCGGTCCCTGATCCGAACCTGGATCCGATAGCCGGCCCGGGCCGGGCCGGGCCTGTCCGAGCCGGACACAGCCCGGTTTTGGTATTTGTCCTGCCCTCCTCCATCATTACTGCATGTCCGACGTCACGATTCCCGAAGATGCCGAGGCCAAGCTGGTCGAGGACGCCTTGACCGACCTGCTGGAGACCCACAACCCGGCCGACTGCAGCCGGATCGAGTTCCGCGGCCACCAGTACGACCACGGGCTGGCATGGGTCCAGTTCCCGGAGGGATTCGGCGGGCTGGGGGTCCGTCCCCAGCTGCAGCGCCTGGTCGAAGATCGGCTGCGGGACGCCGGAGCCAAGCCGGTGGATCCCTCGACCTTCTTCCTCCAGCTGGCAGGCCCGACCATCATGACCCACGGCAACGACGAACAGCGGCGGCGCTTCCTGCGGCCGATGTTCTCCGGCGAGGAGAAGTGGTGCCAGCTGTTCAGCGAGCCCGGCGCCGGCAGCGACTTCGCCGGTCTGGGAACCCGGGCCGAGCGCGATGGCGACGAGTGGATCGTCAACGGTCAGAAGGTGTGGAACACCATGGCCCACATGGCCGATTGGGGCATGCTGGTGACCCGATCGAATCCCGATCTGCCCAAGCACAAGGGGATGACCTACTTCGCCCTCGACATGAAGAGCCCCGGGGTGGAGGTCCGGCCGCTCCGGCAGATCACCGGTGAGGCCGAGTTCAACGAGGTCTACCTGACCGACGCCAGGGTGCCGGACGAGAACCGCATCGGTGACGCCGGTGAGGGCTGGCGGGTCTCGCTGACCACGCTGATGAACGAACGGACCGCCATCGGCGGCGGCGGGGCCCCGAAGCGGGGGTCCGGGGCCATCGGCGCCCTGACCGCGATCTGGCAGGACCTCCCGCAGGATCAGCGGACGGGAGCCAGACTCGACGAGGTGATGCGGTTGTGGGTTCGGGCCGAGGCACTGCGGCTGACCAACATGCGGGCATCGGCAAACCGTCGGGCCGGGAACCCCGGCCCCGAGGGCTCGGTGGCAAAGCTGGCCTATGCCGAGTTGAACCAGGCCATCTTCAGCACCGCGGTCACCCTGAAGGGACCGGCCGGACTGGTCGACTACGATTACACCTTCCGACGCCCGGAGGACCTATCGGTGACCGGGGCCGAAAATGGTCTCGGCCACGCCTTCCTTCGGGTCCGAGCGAATTCGATCGAAGGTGGCACGAGTGAGATCATGCGCAACATCTTGGGGGAGCAGGTTCTCGGCCTGCCTGGCGAACCCCGAGTCGACAAGGACGTCCCGTGGACCGAAGTCCCGAGGAGCTGATCTCCGGGCCGTGAGCCGCCCCGGCCGCCGATGAGCTACGAGTTGGCCGTCTGGGAGGGTCCGCCGCCCCTCTCCAACGCCCACGCCGCATCGGAATGCCAGCGGCTGCTCAACGCCGGCTCGCCACAACCGGCGACCCCGGCAATCCATGACTTCGTCGACGCGCTGTTGGTGGTCCACCCCGACCTTCCGGCCGGGCTCGGTGACGGTCCCTGGGGCTCGGTGCCGTTGTTGGACAACGCCGAAGGTCCGATGCTGTATTTCGGGGTCCGGGCCGAGCGGGTCGACGAGGTGCTCGAGTTGGTCCAGGCCACTGCGGCCAAGATGAACCTGGTGGCCTTCGACCCCCAGCTCGGGCAGTTGCTTCCGTCGGCAACATCGGTTCCCCGGCTTGCGGACTTCGAGTTGCCCGCCGCCGCCGATCTCCCCCTGCACCTCAACGCCATCATGGGGGAGGCGCTGGCCGCGCCCCGGACCATGGCGGGAATCCTGGAGCAGGTTGAAACCGGGTTCTACGTGCAGTGGATGGCCGCCGACGGAACCCTGATCCTCGAAGCCCAGGGCGAGCAGCGCCTCGCCCCCCAGCATCGGCTGGCGGCCGAGGACTACCATCGAATGGAGGGCCTTGGATTCGTCGCCACCGATCCCAACTGGCGGCTGGAGTTCGCCGATGGCGTGGCCCGCCTCGACGATGCGGCCCACATCATCACCGATGTGCTGACCGGCGTCCGTCAGCTCGGCGTCGGAACCCCGATGGCCCTCCAGACCTTTCCCGTTTGAGCCGACCCTGGCCGGGCACGCTCACACAGCGGTTCGACTCACACAGGTTCGACTCACACAGGTTCGACTCACACAGGTTCGACTCACACAGGTTCGACTCACACAGGTTCGACTCACACAGCGGTTCGACTCACACAGGTTCGACTCACACGATGCGGCGGTTTGCCGCCCACATGGCCAGTTCATTGCGACTCGACAGTTGCAGCTTGCGCAGCACCGCCGAGGCGTGGGTTTCGACCGTCTTGATCGAGATGGTCAACCGGCGGGCGATCTCCTTGTAGGCATACCCTCTGGCCAGCAGTCGCATGACCTCCTGCTCCCTGGCGGTGAGCTGATCCAGTTCCGGATCGGCCGACGAGGACAGGTCGGCGGAGAAGGCGTCGAGCACGAAGCCGGCCAGCCGGGGGGAGAACACCGCGTCGCCGTCGTTCACCCGGCGTACGGCGTCGATCAGCTCGTCGCCCTCGATCGCCTTTGTCACGTACCCTCTGGCACCGCTGCGGATGACCTGGATCACGTCTTCTGCCGCATCGGACACCGACAGGGCCAGGAAACGTGAGGTGACCCCCCGCTCGGCGGTGCCGGCGATCACATCGGCCGCGGTGCCGTCCGGGAGGTGGACGTCGCACACCACCACATCGGGCTTGGCCCGGACGATGGCGTCGATGGCCTCGCCGACGTCGCCGGCCTCGGCCACGACCTCCACCGCCCGCTGCAACTCGGCCTTGACCCCGGATCGAACCAGAGCATGATCGTCGACCAGCACGACACGAATCATTGTGTTTCTCCTGACGAATCAGTCTGGGTGGCAATCCGGGCGAGCGGTTGCACCAGTTCGACCTCGGTGCCGACCCCTGGCTCGGAGTGTATGGAGGCCCTGCCGCCGTGGCGTTCCATACGATCGATGATCGACCGCTTGACCCCGTGCCGATCGTCGTCGATGTCGTTGGTGTCGAAGCCGACCCCGGCGTCGCGGACGAACACCTCGATGGCGTCCGGCCGGCGTTCGGCGTAGATGTCGATCTTGGTGACCTGCGCATGTTTGGCGGCGTTGGTCGCCGCCTCCTGGGTGGCCGCAACCAGGCCTTCGATCAAGGCAGGGTCGATGTCGTGGGTGTCGCCGACGGTGACCACCTCGACCATGACCCCGTGGTTCTCCTCCACCCGGTTCGCCACCTGCTGCAGCGCCGGTTCGAGCCTGGTGGTTCCCGGTCGGCTCGGTTCGCTGCCGTAGAGCCAACTGCGGAGCTCCCGCTCCTGTTGGCGGGCGATCTGGGCCGTCCGCTGCGGGTCGTTGGCGTTGCGCTGGATCAGGGTGAGGGTCTGCAGCACCGAATCGTGGAGGTGGGCGGCAACCCGTGCCCGCTCGTCGGCTCGTACCCGCTCCTGGCGTTCGATGTCGAAGTCGTGGCCGATCCTGATGACGGAGGGGGCGACGACCAGAGCGATCCCGCCGACCACCGCCACCGCGACCACCAGCATCTGGATGGCATCGGCGAATCGAAGTGAGGTCAGGATCACGGTGAGCAGCCCGGCTGCGGCGACGACAACGCCGACCACGATCCGAACAACCGCCGACACGCCGCCCTCCTCCTGCTGGCGGGACCAGGCGATGAGGAACCCGGTCAGCACGAAGCCGACCGGGAACACGATCTGGTCGATGAACCCGAAGCCCAGTGCCCGCAGCCCGAGGACCAGCCCGAGCACGATCATGGCGATGGCGACATGGCGATGGAACGAGCTGGCGGCCTTGGGCGTCGGCGGTGTGCGGGGCGAGCCGGGGCGGACCGAAGAAGGTCAGGGCGACCCAGGCCGCGGCGTAGAGCACCAGGCCCCAGCCCCCGGCCAGCGCCAGAATGGCGAACGAGATGCGGATGATGAGCGGCTGCACGCCCAGCTCGGCGGCGATGGCCGCCGCCACACCACCGATCCAGCGGTCCTCGGGGTCGAGCGACGGTACCTGCCACCGTCTGGTCTCGGTCGAGAGGCTCGTGCTCATCGTCCCATGATCGCAGGGTGGGGCCGGTTCTGCATCAGGGGTTACCCCTGAGCCGACCCTGATGGTCGGCCCTAGGGTTAGGGTCGGCTCCGGGGAACGCCCGATACCGGGGCCTCGATCAACAGCCCACCATGAGATCATGAGTGACCAACCATTCGACCAACCGCCCCAGGGATTCGAGTCGCCGTCCGGGGAACCGGTCGGGTCGACGGCGCCCCCGGAGCCGCCATCATCGTTCCCTCCCCGGCAACCACCACCACCGCCGGTTGCTCGTCAATTGGTTCGCGATCCCTACACCAGGCTCGGCGGCGTGGCGTCGGGTTTGGCCCACCACTACGGGCTCGATGTCTCCCTGGTTCGCATCGCCTTCGTGATCTTCACCCTGGCCACCGGTTTCGGCCTGCCGCTGTACCTGCTCGCGTGGTTGATCATCCCCAGAGCGGAATATTGGCCGCCGGTCGGTGCCCGCAAGCCGATCCGGTCGCTCTCCGCCAGGGAGATCGGCATCGGGCTGTTGTTGATGGGATTGCTGATCGCCCTGTTCTTCAACGGTGGTGCGTTCTCCCAGATCCTGGTGCCGCTGGTGCTGGTCGGCGGCGGGGTCTGGTTGCTGATCCAGCCCGACGCCGAGGGTTCCGGTTCGAGCCCCCGGATCGCCGGCTCGCCCGGCCCCGGCTCCTGGTTCGACGGTACGGCCCGACCGGCGGGCGGTACCGGGCCCACCGTGCCGGTCGACACCGTCGACGACCCCTTCGCCGCTCCGACCGGCCCCGTCGCCTACGACGGGCCGCCTCCGGTGGTCGACGGCGGCCTGCCTCGGGGGACGCCGGTTCCGCCAAAGCGGCGCCGCTGGCGGTACGTGCTGATCGGCGTCGTCGTCCTGATCGTGGTCGTCCCGGCCGGTCTGGTCGCAGCGCTGCTGTTCGGAAACATCGACATCAGTTCCGATTTCTCGGCCCGCTACGCGCCGGTCGACGTCGAGGCGATCCCCGCAGACATCTCCCACGATCAGGGGGAGATCGTCGTCGACCTGACCGACCTCGATTCTTCGATGTTCGACGGCGAGACCGTGCCGATGCAGATCGACCTTGGCTTCGGCGAGGTGCGAGTCATCGTGCCGGAGGACCTGGCGGTCGACGTCGATGCAACGGCCGGCTTCGGGGATGTGGACGTCTTCGAATCGTCCGACGACGGGATCGGCCCCGAGCTGAGCGTCGGCGACGACGATCCGGCAATCTCCCTCGACATCGAGGTCGGTTTCGGTCAGGTGTCGGTCGTTCGGGAGTGAGCAAAACCGGCGGAGCCCCGGGCCGCTGCGATCAGTTGGCCGGGTAGTCGACGTCGGGAGGGGACCGCAGGCAACGGCCGGCCCGTTCCAGCAGTTCGAGGGTCTGGGTCGGCATCGAACCGAGCTGCCGGTCGAAGCGCTCCCACGACGCCTCGACGATCGACGATACCCGCGTCGGGGGCCATCGGGTTGAGGCCCATGGCCCTGGCAACGGCTCGGTCGGGCTGGATCACCAGCGTCGCCGTTCCCCGCTTCTCGATCCGGCGGATCTCGTTGCGGAGCCGCCGTCTCGGCACCGATCGGGCGGCGGAGGAGATCGGTGACGAGCGGTTCATCTCGTCGACCGACAGCGGTGCCAACACGATGACGAGATCGAGGGGTGGGCCGTCGGGACCGCCGGCTCGGTAGTCGATCAGCAGGTCGGTGTTGTACGGCGAGCCGAGACCGCCGTCGATGTAGTGGCGACCGTCGATCTCGACCGGGGCGAAGTACACCGGCAGCGCGGCGCTGGCCTCCACCGCCTGACCGACCATGGCCGCTGCCGCCGGCCAGCGGCCGCCGGTGCGGCCGAACACCGTCAACCTTCCCGTCGCCAGATCGGTGGCCGGTATCCACAGCGGGCGGTCCGGCCAGCGGTCGGGGTGCAGCCTGGTCAGCGGATCGATGATGGCCCGGAGGCTGGATCGTCCTCGGGGCAGGAGGGCCGCCACCAGCTTGCTGACCCGCAATCCCCGGCCCCGTCGCAGCTCCCGAACCGCCATCGTCGGCGCCCCGGGCCCGGCCCAAACCCGGGGCATGGCCCTCGGTGCAGGGCCGGCCAGCTCGCGCAGGGTCTCCAGCTCAGCCGGTTCGCCGTCGATGGCCAGCAGCCGATCGCTCATCGTCGCCACCGGCACACCGCCGCGGAGCACGGCCGCCCCGATGGCACCGGCCGACGTCCCGACGACGATCTCCGCCGTTCGGGGGTCGAAGCCGGTCGTGGCCGCCAGCGCGGTGAGCACGCCGCTGTTGAAGGCGTAGCCTGCGATCCCGCCACCACCGAGAACCAGGCCTATTCTGGGCTCTCGTGTGCTCATCGGTCGCTCGATCCCGTCACCGTGACCTATTGTAGTGGCCCGGCCTTACGGTGTCTGGCTCCTGGGGATCCTCTAAGTCGGCGCCCCGTTCGGCCGATATCGCAAGTGTGAACATGGTCCGGTGCCACGCAGCACCAAGACGTGGAATCGGTCGGTGGATCCCGGCGGTCGCCCTTGGCCTGAGCCTGGTGACGGCAGGTTGCCTGCCCGGACCGGACGAGGCCGGCGGCGACGATCCGACGGATTCGATGCCGGATGAGATCGCGGTGGTCACGGCGCAAGAGTGGCCGGAACGGCTCGACTACTTCGAGACCAGAGCGCCGGGCGAACTCCTGCCGGACGGCGAAACCTGCGCCCGATGGGTGCTGGACGGGCCATCGGAGGAGAATCGACCGGAGAACAGCGAGCAGAACGGCACCACGGTCGATGTGGTGGTCAACATCGACGGGGCGCTCGGGGGTTGGAACCAACGCTTGGCACCGCGGGTGCTCGGCGACTTCACCGGAACCACCGAGCAGATCCTCCGCTGGGTGGCCTGCAAATGGGGCTTCGACGAGAACATCACCAGAGCTCGGGCGGTCACCGAGAGCTCGTGGCTGATGAGCACCGCCGGCGATGTCACCGACAGCGCCGAGCTGTGCGATCTGCTGGAACTGGAACCGCCATGCTCCCAGAGCTACGGGCTGTTGCAGGTCAAGGGAACGGTCCACGAGGGGACGTACCCCTTCACCGCTCGTTCCACCGCGTTCGGCGCCGAGTACGCCATGGCCTGGTTGCGAGCCTGCTTCGAGGGTTCGTTCACCTGGCTGGACGGCGACGGCTATGGGGCCGGCGACGAGTGGGGTTGTGTCGGGGCCTGGTTCTCCGGCGAGTGGTGGGATGAGGAGGCCAAGGGTTACATCGCCGAGGTCCGGGGCCATCTCCGGGACGAGACCTGGCTCGAGTACTGAGCCGACGGAGATCATCCGGCCTGCGGGGTCAACCGAAGAACCGGTACAGCAGCTGGCCCCCTCTGGCGGTGATCTCGTTCGGTACCACAGGGTCGGTCAACAGATCGGTGACCGCCCCCAACGTCCTGTTGACCTCCGGCCCGGTCGGATCGTTGTAGTCCTCGGGCTGCCAATGCAACGTCGTCAGTGCCAGTTCCTCGGTTGCGAACTGTCGCTTGAAATCGATGAGCCCCGGCTGGTCGAGATCGCTGCGGCCCATGTCGAGCAGGGTCAGGCCACGGGCGACACCCTCCCGGCAGGCCTCGATGATCATCGCCGCGTTCGGTCGGTAGTTGCGGGGATAGGAGGCCCCGAACTTGTAGTACCAGACGCCGTTGTATGCGAAATAGACCATGGCCGCCACCGCTGTGCCATCGGCCTCTTCGGCCATGATCACTGCCATGTCGTCACCGAAGCGATCGTGCAGCGCTCGGAAGAAACCGATCGGTTGGGCCAGCATCCGGTACTTCGACTTTCGGAGATCGACGTGCATGGCGTGGAAGGTGGCGATGTCCTCCATCGAAGAGGAGACCCTGAACGAGATACCGGCTTTGCCCGCTCGGCGAATGGCGGTCCGGTTCTTGCTCTTGAGCCCGTCCCAGATCGGCTCGACGCCACCGCTCAGGTCGATTCCGTGCCACAACAGCTCGCGCCGTCGCTCGAACGAGTCGTCGGCGACGGCGAGGCGGTTCCGGAACGGTCTGACCGTGACCGGTCGTTCGAACGACCGGAGATGGTCTGCGAACTCCTCGCCAGCCGGCCTCGGTTTCGATCATCGGATCGCAGAAGTCGCTGAACGGCGTCCCGATCACCCGGTCACCCCGTATGTCGGAGATCGTTGCGTAGTAGCCGCGACCGGCCGGCTCGGCCGTCGGGGTGTATTCGAGGATCTTCAACTCGAACGTCTGCTCAACGGCCTGCCGCCATGCATCGCTGTGAAATAGGGTTTCCGGGTTCATGACAGCACCAACTTTCCAACTGGTCTTGTTCTTGCTTGGAGGCGGGCCGCTCGGATGAGGTGATCCAGGTTCACCTGGTCGGCTTCGGCGAAGACCGCCAGGCCGCGGCCGTCGGCCCACCGGGCCAGCTCGACCTGGTGGTCGTCTATCTGCTCGCCGAAGGCCGCCCGCCGGGGTACGAACACCGGCACCCGACCGGCCTGGAGCACCAGGGACAACGACCCGGCCCCGGCGTGGCTGACCACGACATCGGCATCGGCGATGGCGGCGACGAGATCCGACTCCGGTACCAGCCGGTGGGCCTCGATGCCCAGGTCTGCGACCGCGGAGTGGCCGGTCTGCCACAGCACCTCGGCGCCCTCCGGCATGATCTTCACCAGCCGCTCGATGAGGCGGCGGAAGTCCCGGTCGGTCGTGCCGACGGTCACCACCACCCTGTTGATCGTCGGCTGTCTCGGATTCGGCACCGCCCGGAATCCCTCGTACACACCCTCGATGGCCGAGAAGCCGTCGGGCGGGTTCTCGAACTGCCACCAGCAGTTGACGCCGGGGGTCCTGGACAGGATGCGGCCGGTGACCGAGCACGACTCGACCCTTGTCGAGCTCTCGATGTAGTGGCTTTCGATCCCCATCAGCGATGCCACCGGGAGGTAGCCGAGCGCAATGGCAGATCCCGTGCTGACCACCCTTGTCACCCCATGCCGGCGGTACAGGCGCCGGGCCTGAGGCATCGATCGCAGCACCCCGAGGTGATCCCGCTCGGCGATGAAAGGGACGAGCTCAACGGTCCGTTCTGCCAGCAGATCCCTGGTCTGGGGGCTGTCGTTCGTGATCCACACACCCTCGTCTGCGCCTTGGCAGGCATTGTCTTCGGCCCCCATCCGGCCGGCCAGCTCGACCAGCTCCGAGATGTGGCCACCGATGGTTGCGACGTAGGCGGTGGTCATCTGGCCCCCCGACCGGCCAACACCGACGATGCGGTCTTTGCCAGGCATCGGATGTCGACCAGCGGGCTGTGCTGATCGACGTAGTCCAGATCGAGCACCAACATCTCGGCCATGGAGAGGTCGGCCCGTCCGCTGGTCTGCCAGAAGCCGGTCAGTCCGGGACGGGCCACCAGCCGGCGCCGCATCGACGGTTGGAACAGTTCGCTCTCCCACACCAGCGACGGGCGCGGCCCGACCAGTGACATCTCCGAACGCAACACGTTGATCAACTGGGGCAGCTCGTCGAGCGAGAGCCGCCGCAGCAGGCGGCCGATCGGGGTGATGCGGGGATCGGCCTCGTCCTTCACCGCGTCGGCTTCGCCCCGCAATTCCAGTCTGTTCTGGACCCGGTGGGCCGAGTCGTCGGTGTCGAGATACATCGTTCGGAACTTGTAGATCTGGAACGGCAGCCCGCCGCCGCCGATCCTGACCTGCCTGTACAGCACCGGGCCGTCGCTCGATCGCCGGACCAGCAACGCCGCCACCAGCCACAGGGGGGCGGTGGCCACCATCGTCGGGAGCCCGATGCCGAGGTCGATGGCCCGCTTCCACCACGGGGTGCGTCCACCGAGGTCGAAGCGGATGGCCGGAAGGTGGTCATCCTCCTCCGGCCCGGGCTGCGACCCGTTGGTCCGTCCGATCGTGGTTGCACGGTCGGCGCGCCGGTGGTGCGTGGCTCGTTCGACTTCCAGTTTTTCGGCCAAACGGCCTGCCAGCTTGAGTTCGGCCCGTTCGATCCGCTCGCCTCCCCACATCGGGTCGCCGCCCAGGTCGAGCTCGGTCAGGCGCAGCGAGCGGGCCGAGAGTGCAACGGCCCGCCAGGCCAGGGCCCGGGCCTCCTCGTCGACGCCCTTGACCGGACCGACCAGGACGCCACGGAGACCGTCCCGGCCCCGGATGAGGGCCAACCGGGCGGTTGCGATGTCGACCCCATGGTGTCTGGCCGTCAGGTCGAGGGTCATCTCCGGCTTGGCCCCGCCGATCGCAGCGGGGACGCTCGGCCCTTCCGCCAGCTGGAGCCGAGCGCTGCGGTACGGGCCGATGGGGCCCAGCTGCCGTCGCCACCGCAGCGACGAGGTGGCGATCGGCACCGCCGCGGTCGAGGACACCAGGCCGAGGGGCAACAGGATGAACAACAGATCGGCGCCGGCTCGCAGGGTCAGGTGGGGATCGATGATGCTGAGGATCGCCACCATCGCCACCGCCGCCCTTGCGGCGATGGCCACCGCGGCGATCGGGTCGAACGGCGTCGCCGAGCCGGCACCGCTCGCCGCCACCGATCGGTCGATGGCGGCGGAAGTCTGTCGGCTGCGATCCGGGTCCAGTGCCCGCCAGGCCGAGATGAGGAAGCCGAGCGCCGCGATCAGCAACGGGACGCCGCCGACCCACAGCAGCCACAGGTAGCCGCTCTCCAGATAGACGGTCTGGCGCCACACGTCGGGCGGTGTGACAACGGCGTCCGGGCTGACTCCGAGGATCCAGCCCCGATCCATCAGCGACGGCAGGTAGAGCTCGGAGATGTTGTTCCACCGGATGAGCCAACTCGACGGCAACCCGCTGCCCCGATCGAGGTCGTCGAGTCGGGCTGCGACGATCGGCCACAATGCGAAGACGCCAACGACGCCGACGGGGATTCCCCAGGCGAGGAGCTGGGCCGACCGGCGATGGAGGTGGGCAACGGTGAAGGTCACGATCCCGAGTCCCAACACGGTGCCGGCCTGACCGCTGGCCAGCGCACCGACCGCCAGGAAACCGGCGGCGGCAAGCCAGAGATGGCGGCGGGAGGCAAGCCCGTAGGACAAGGCCAGGCCGCAGCTGATCGCGAGGTATGCCCCGGTGGCGATCGACGAACCGATCGTGGTCGTGCCACGGCCACCGTCGACCACATCCTCGGCGCTGCTGACGAAGAACCGTTCCAGGACATCGATGACCGGCCCGACGCCAAGGGCCTGGGTGATGGCGATGGCGGCAACGATCAAGGCGGCGATCACGGTCGCTTTCGCCACCGCCGCCACCTCGGTGCCGGTACGGACCCCGAACCGCACCAGCAGGTAGAGGATGACGTATTTGACGAACGGGAAGGCGGCCAGCAGCTCGGCCTGGCCCACCGGCCGGGCTCGGGCCAACAGCCACAGCAGGGGCACGACCGAGGCCGACACGGCGGTCGCCAGGAGCCACCATTCGAGCGGTCGGAGCTGGAGACGCCACCGCCGGCCACCGATCATGGCGGTGGCCACGGCGGCCACTCCGCCGACGGTGACCACCAGCTGGAGAGCCTCGCTCGGTCGGAGCACCGCCAAGACGGCCCCCCTCGGTATGCCGATCAGGAATGGCATCGCCGCCACATAGGCCACGATCAGATGGACCGGCGCCAGGCCCAGTCCCGGGTTTCGCGCCGGCAGCCGCCGGATCTCCGGTTCTCGGCTGGGCTCGGGACGAGACGATGGCACCGCCGCGGTGGCGGTCTGAACGTGGGTCATGACAGTTCCTCGTTGCGCAGGGCGTCGCCGAGGGATCGGAGCATGCGCCCTCGTTTGGTGGTGAGCCAGGCCGCAGTTGCCAATGGCAGTGCGACGCCGGCCAGGAGCAGGGGAGCGGTGAGTGGGGACCAGCGGGGATCGAGCCACCGGTCGACGGCGATCATCGGGGCCACGGCGATCGCCGACGCCACAAGCAGGCGGGGCCAGTGGCGGACGCGGTCACGCTGCCACGCCGGGTCGTTCCGGAGGGCCCGGTGGGCCACAGCCAGGGCGGCCAGATCGCCGAGAGAAACGGTGAGGCCGAGGCCGAGGAGCACCGCTGGACCGTCGAGGACCGAGACGACGAGGGGGATGCCGACCACGGCCACACCGCCACGGATCCAGGTCGACCTGGCAACGCCGTTGCCTACGCCGTGGGCCATCGTGGTCTGACGGGCGATTTCGAACAGTGCATCGCTGGCCGCCCCGAGACCGAGGCCGGCCAACCCGTAGGTCAGCATCCTCGTGGCCTCCGGGCCGCTGAAGCGACCCTGGCCGATGATGTCGGCCACCGGCCCGCTCAACAGCACCAGCGTCGCCCCGGCCGGCACCGCGATCCACGCCGCCAATCGCATCGTCGTGCGATACCCGGTCAGCAACGAGGCGGGCCCGCCGTTCGATCCGGCCAGCCTCGGGAGGGCGGCCGAGGCGATCGGACGTCCGATGAGGCCGACGGGGATGAAGTAGGCCAGTGTTGCGATCTCGAATGCCTGGACCCCGCCCGCTCCGGCGAACCCGGCCGCCACCACCAGGGCGAACTGGCGCAGCGCGATCACGCTCGACCAGCCGAACGACGATCGGGTCGGGCCGGCGAGGGCCGAGATGTCGGGATGGCGCCAGTGGAGGCCGAGTCCGATCCGACCGATGGCCCGACGGGCCCCGACGTACTGCAGCAGGGCATGGGCCGACACCGAGAGGCCGGAGCCGATGGCCAGCGTCAGGATGAGACCGAGCGGCGCCTCGTCGACTTCGAGCCCACCGCCGTAGCGTCTCCAGACAACGGCGATCGTGGCCAGCAGGCCAAGGTTCTCGACGATCGGAGCCGCCGACGGCAGCAGGAAACGCCGGCGGGCGTGCTGGACCGAGACCAGCACCCCGATGGCGGCGTACAGCACCAGTTGGGGGATGATCAACAACAGCAATGTCCCGGCCACCGCGGTGGCATCCGGCCGCAGGTCGGGGGAGACGCCGGCGGTGAGGGCGTCGGACAGCAACGAGCGACCAAGCACCGCACCGGCCGCCACCACCGCCATCGACGCGCAGATCAGCCCCAGCGCGTTCGCCGAGAAGCGACGGGCGGCGGCGGTGTCATCTGCCGATGCCGAACCCGCCGATGGCGAGCCGCCGAGCAGTCTGACCAGCGGAGGGACGAGGACCGACGAGATCGCCGACCCGGCGAACACGTCGTAAAGGGTCAACGGCAAGACGTTGATGGCGACGAACAGATCGCCGAGCACGGTCGAGCCGAGCACCGAGGCGGCCACGACGATCCGCAGCAACCCGGTGATCCGGCTCATCGCCGAAGCGATGGCGATCCGGGACGAATCACCGATCAAGCCGGGCCCCCCGGTCGGGTGACCACCGGATGGCGTCGGCCCCTCGGGCGTGTCGCCTTGCTCCTGGGCGCCATCGGACGCCTCCGTCGACGCCGATTCGGTGGTTGTGGCGTCGGCCGTCACCGGGTCTCGTCGAACCACAGTTGCCGTTTGCGGGTGCGGTATGCGAGCAACCCGGCCAGCGGCAGCGCCGCCAGCAGGCCGATCGCCATACCCTGCAGCCCGGCGAAGTGGGCCGAGCGGAACAGGATCAGCGGTTCGCTCAGCTCACGGATGGGCGATGCCACCAGTGGTCCCAGCTCCCGTTCCGCCAGCTCGTCGTCGATCGTGTCCAGCTTCGACTCGAGCCGCAGGATCTCCCGCAACAGGGCCGGTTCGGCGGTGGTGTCGACCGCCAGCTTGGCCCGCTCGGTCCCGACGGCCGCCAGATCGGTCTCCAGAAGGGCCAGCTCCTGCTGGGCCAGCTCCATCTCCTGGACCAGATTGGCCCGGCGGACCGAGCTGAGGATCTGGACCAGCGAATCGTCGATCGATCCCTGCATCCGGTTGATCTGCTCGTTCTTGAGGTTGATCTGCCGCCGGATGCTGTCCTCGCGGACCTCCAGTGCCGCATCGCGTTCGCCGGCGGTCAACAGGGCCCGGCGCTTGGCGTCGGCCTCGGCCAGTTGGGCCGCGATCTCGACTCGTCGCTGGTCGAGCTCCTGATTGTCGCCGGCCGGGGCGGCGTCGCTGATGACCTGGAGATACCGGTCGAGAACGGCCCGGCTGATGGCGACGGCCCGATCGGGATCGGGGTCGCTGACGTCGAGCCGCAGGACCTCGGACAGATCGAGGGTCTCGACGTCGATCTTGGCCCGCAGATCGTCGACCGTGAGATCGAACCGCTCCGCCACCGGGGTCAGGACCGCGTCGCTCTTGAACGTCACGACCTGGGTCAGCAGCCGGCGGTCCTCCCGCAGGAAGCTGTCGGGGACGGACTCGTCGAGGGTGTAGACGAACTCGGTCCTCGCCACATGGCCGCCACCGCGGCTGTACCCGAGCCCGTAGCCGATGATGCCGAGCACGACGAACACCGCCAGGACCCGCTGGGTCACCGCAGCCAGTTGCCGGATGGACCAGCCGGGGGGCCCGGTGTCGATCGCTCGCTCCCCGGCGGTCGTCGCCGCAGGTTCCAATGCCGGTCCCGGTTCGATCGGGGGCTCGACGTCCGCTTCGAGGTCGGCAGTCGGGTCGGCCGCTGAGTCGGGCCGGCGGTCCGATCCCTCGTCCGATTCGTCGGTGTCATCGAGTTCCCCGGACGCGTCGTCGTCGGAGTCACCCGCCTCGTCGTCGAACTCGTCGGTGTCGTCGGTCTCGTCGAACACCTCGTCCGGCCAGGCTTCGCCGTCCTCGTCGACGTCGTGTTCCGCATCGAGATCGAGATCGTCATCGTCATCGTCATGGTCATGGTCATGGTCACTCGTCATGGTCATGGTCATCGTCATCGTCATCGACGTCGTCGTCGGCGTGATCGTCATCGACGTCATGTTCCGCGTCGACGTCAACATCGTCATGGTCGTGGTGGTCGGCGTGATCGACATCGTGATCTGCAGCGTCTCGAGCCTCGTCATCTTCGAGGTCATCTGCGTCTTCGAGGTCATCGGTGTCCTCGAGTTCATCTGTGTCTTCGAAGTCGCGGCCGTTGGCGGTGTCATCCCCGCCGGTGTCGACACCGTCTTCGGTGTGTGCGGCCTGGTCTTCATGTTCGACGCCGGACCGCATCTCGCCGCTGTCGTTGTGCCCGTCCGGCGGGCCATTGAAGTCGAACTCGGAATCCGAGTCGGAGATGACGGTCACAGGAGCTCCAGTACAACGTCGGCCACCGCATTGATCTCGTCGGTGGTGAGGGTCGGGTGCATCGGCAGCGACAGCTGGCGGGCGGCGGCCGATTCGGCCACCGGCAGTGGCCTGGTGTCGAACTCGGCGAACGCCGGGTGCTTGTGGCACGGCATCGCGTAGTGGATGCCGGTCTCGATGCCGACCTCGGCCAACTCGTCCCTGAGGCGATCCCGGTCATCGACCCTGATCACTTCGAGATGGTGGACCGGCCGACTGTCCGGCAGGGTGGTCAGCATCTCCACCGAGGTGGCCAGCCGATCGACATAGAGCGCATGGACGTTGCGTCGACGGTTGTTCCAGGCGTCGAGATGATCGAGCTTGACGTCCAAGGCTGCGGCCTGGAGCCCGTCCAGCCGGCTGTTGCGGCCGCGGTGGGTGTGCAGCAGATGGCTGCCCCGCCCGTGATTCGACAGGCTGCGGATCTCGTCGGTCAGCGCCCGGTCGTTGGTGACGATGGCCCCACCGTCACCGAGGGCACCCAGGTTCTTTCCGGGGTAGAAGCTGAAGGTTGCGGCAACGCCGAAGCTGCCGGCCCGCCGCCCCTTGTAGGTCGCCCCGTGAGCTTGGGCCGCATCTTCGACAACGTGGATCCCCGCCGCCTTGGCCACCGCCATGATGTTGTCCATCTCGGCGATCTGGCCGTAGAGGTGCACCACCATGACCGCCCTGGTCTGGGGGGTGATGGCGGCCGCGATCTCCCTGGCGGTGATCAGCAGCGATCCGGGGTCGACGTCGACGAACACCGGTGTGGCCCCGACCGTCACCACCGCCTCGGCGGTGGCCACGAAGGTGTTGGCCGGCACCAGCACCTCGTCGCCCGGTCCGATCCCGAGGGCGGCCAGCACCAGTTCGAGGGCGTCGGTGCCGTTGGCGACGCCGATGCAGTGGTTCGTGCCGCAGTAGTCGGCCCACCTTCGTTCGAAGGCGGCGATGGCCGGTCCCCCGATGAATGCCGAATCGGCCAGGGTCTGTTGCCAGACCGCATCGAGCCTGCGCCGCAGCGGCGCATGGAGCGCCGCCAGATCGAGGAAGGCCACCGGTTTGGTTTGGCTGCTGATCAATGTCATTGGTAACTCCGAAGTACTGGTGTGGTGTGTGGGGGGCTGGACGGGTTGCAAACGGGCCGCATCGGATCGTGTTGGCCGGCTAGGCCACCGCCAGCCGGGACTCGAGCTGGAGTCCCGCCAGATCGACCGGGACCGGCGTACCGTTCTCGGCCAGTGAGCGGTCGGAGGCTTCGAGGACCGCAACCACGGCCAGCCCGGCCTTGCCGTCGGCCATCGGGGTGGCGCCGGTTCGACAACACCGGAGGAAATCGGTCGCCTCCAGCTGCAGCGGCTCCTGGAAGTCGACGGCCGGGATCGAGGTCTCGCCCGTGTGGTAGTCGACCTCGAGCCGACCCCCGAAAACGGGCCCGCCGCGAATCGAGCGACCCGTCTCGAAGATCCGCAGCCTTGCGTCTACGTCGACGTCGTCGTAGACGGCCATCTTCTCCGAACCGACCGCCGTCGTCCGTCTGACCTTGACCGGGTCGAGCCAGCTGGCCCGGACCGTCGATTCGACCTCCTGTCGGTTGAACCACATCCGCAGCGTCGCCACATCCTCGGCGAAGCCCGCCGAGTGGCGAGCGCCCCAGGCCGAGACGGTGTCGGGGATGGCGCCGAGGACCGTGGTGGTGATCGAGATGTCGTGGGCCGCCAGATCCCACAGCACGTTGACATCCGGGCGATAGAGGCCGAGGTTGAGGCGGGCCGCGTCGAGGAAGTGCAGCTTGCCCAGCTCGCCGGACCGCACCAATTCGGCCAGCTTCCACACCGCGGCGTTGTAGGCGAAGGTGTGACCCGCAGCCAGCACCACCCCGGCCGCCTCGGCCAGCCGGACCAACTCCAGGCCGTCCTCGGTGTTGGTGGCCATCGGCTTTTCGACCAACGCATGCTTGCCGGCGCCGATCGCCTCGGCGGTCACCTCGAAGTGGGTCTCCGGTGGGGTGGCGACCACGATGGCGTCGATGTCGTCCAGGGCCTTAGTGAGCGATGGCCGTTGCAGGGCCTCGGGAAAGTCGGCGCCGACGGAGGCACGGATGTCCGATCGACCGTCGATGATGACGACCTGTGCTACCCCGGGGAGATTGGAGAAGACACGGACGTGTTTCGATCCCCAATACCCGCACCCAACGATGCCTACTCGCATGCTCATCTCTCAATCGTGTGGCCCACCCGGTGGTTGAGATCCACATCTCTCGGACCTCGGACCGGCGAAGCGACGGTTCGCTTTCCTGCTCTAGTGGCCAAGTGTGGAGAGGGCCGGGCCGACGCTCCATGAGCGGTCGTCACCGGAGGCACCGTGCCGGTTCGACCAGCCCCACCGGGCTGATCGGACCAGTCGGAGCGTGGGTACCATCACCGCTCCCGAGGTCACCGGCAGCCCGAAAACGCCGAGGACCGGAGCGAAACGTTCGCTCCGGTCCTCGAAAGGGGTTCGGTTACGGGTTTTGGGCCCGATCAGTGGGCCGAGAGGATCACCGGTGGGCCGATTGGTCCACTCGGACCATCAACCTGGGTGACGGGAACCACCTGGGCCGGTCGGCCCATCCCGTCCAGACCGCTCAGGCGTTCTGGATGGCCTGCCAGACGGTCTGGCTGCTCAACGGCATGTCGATGTGGCGGATGCCGAGGTGGGACACCGCATCGATCACCGCATTGTGGATGGCCGGGGTCGAGCCGATGGTTCCCGACTCACCGATGCCCTTGGCCCCCAGCGGATTGCGGGGGCTCGGGGTCTCGGTGTTCGACGTCTCGAACGACGGCAACTCGGCGGCGGACGGGATGGCGTAGTCCATCAGATTGCTGGTGATCGGGTTGCCGTCCTCGTCGTACTGCACGATCTCGTACAACGCCTGGGCCGCCCCCTGGGCGATACCGCCGTGCTGCTGGCCGGTGACCAGCAGGGGATTGAGGATCTTGCCGCAGTCGTCGACCGCCACGTGGCGCAACATCTCGACGTGGCCGGTCTCGGTGTCGACCTCGACCAGCGAGACGTGGGCCCCGAACGGGAACGTGGCGTCGGTGCCGTCGAAGTCGAGTTCGTGGGCCAGGCCGGGCTCCATGTCTGCCGGGCGCTTGGAGTCGTCGTTCGCCGCCTTGGCCAGATCGGCCCAGGTCACGTTGGACGTCGGGACACCGGCCACCTGGAGGCCGCCCTCGGCGGTGACGATGTCGGACTCGCTGGCTTCCAGCAGGTGGGCGGCCAGCTTCTTGGCCTTGCCGAGCACGGTCTCGGAGGCCACCAACACCGCCGAACCTGCGGTCTGCAACGACCGTGAGCCCATGGTGCCGGCCCCCCGGGGAATCTCGTCGGTGTCTGACTGGACCAGGATGACATCGTCCATCGAAACGCCGAGCATGTCGGACACGATCATCGAGAAGGCGGTCTCGTGACCCTGGCCGTGGGCGCTGGTGCCGACCCGGGCCGTCACCGTGCCGTCCTCGTTCACCTCGACCGCGCCGTACTCGACGTGCAGCCCGGCCGGGGCCGTCACCTCGACATAGGTCGAGACGCCGATCCCGAGCTGCTTGGAGTCACCGGAGGCCCGGCGCTCGGCCTGCTGGGCCAGCAGACCCTGGTAGTCCGCCGCCTTCAGGACCGCATCGAGGGCCTTTTCGTATTCGCCGCAGTCGTAGTTGGCGCCGCCATGGGTGGTGAGGGGGAACGATTCTGGCTGGAGGAAGTTCTTGCGGCGGAGCTCGGCCGGATCCATGCCGAGCTCGTCGGCCGCGATGTCGACGATCCGCTCCAGCATCTGGGTCGCCTCGGGGCGACCGGCGCCACGGTAGGCGCCTGTGGTGGTGGTGTTGGTCACCGCCGAGCGGGCATGGTAGCGGATCTTGGGGATCTGATAGACACCCTGGATCATCGTCTGGGTGAACATGGTGAGGAAGGCCCCGATACCGGGGTAGGCGCCGCCGTCTGCCACCACCTCGACATCGAGTCCGGTGATCGTGCCGTCGTTGGTGAGGCCGAGCTTGGCGTAGAGCACCATGGCCCGACCATGGACCAGCGAGAGCATGTTCTCCGACCGCTCCTCGGTCCACTTGATCGGCCGGCCGAGTTCTTGGGCCAGTTTGGTGGTGATGAAGTGCTCGGGATAGGGGCCGGCCTTGGGGCCGAAGCCGCCCCCGACGGTTGGGGCTGCCACCCGGAGCTTGGCCGGATCGAGGCCGAGCTGGCCGACGATGGCGTCGCGAACGGCAACCGGATTCTGGCTGGGGATCCACACCGTCATGTGATCGCCCTCGGGGATGGAGAGACAGCCGTTCGGTTCCATCGGGACACCGGCCAGGCGCTGGCTGACGATGCGGCCCTCGACCACCCGCTCCGCGCCTTCCAGCGGGTCCTCGTCGCCGCCGATGGCGGTCTCGAACACCATGTTGGAGCCATGGGCCTCGAACAGGATCGGGGCGTCGTCGGCCAGTGCGGCCTCCATGTCGGTGACCACCGGCAGCGGCTCGTAGTCCACGATCACCAACTCGGCGGCGTCAGCGGCCTGTTCCCTGGTGTCGGCAACCACGGCGGCCACGATGTCACCGACCAGGCGGACCTTGCCCTTGGCCAGGACCGGTCGATTGAACTCGGTTGGGAACATCGGGAAACCCTGGAAGTCGGCGATCTCCAGGTTGTCTGCGGTGTAGACGCCGACGACTCCCGGCATGGCCTCGGCGTCGGCGGTGTCGATGTTGCCGAGGGTGGCGTGGGCGTAGGGGGAGCGGACGAAGAACACGTAGCCGACTCCGGCGATGTCCATGTCGTCGTAGTACTTGTCGCTGCCGGTGAGCAACGTCGGATCTTCCCGGCGAAGAACCGAGTGACCGAGAATCGAGCCCTGCACTGCTGTCATGAACGAACGCTCCTGATTGGCCGTATGGATCCGTCGCCAGGAAATGCGGACGGAAGAGGCACCAGTATTGCCGGTGACCGGGTGTCCGTCGAAGTCCTGCGCCGAATTTGTTGACCACCGTTGGCGGCCGTTTTCGGGGCCGACTCAGGCTCGGCCGGCGGGACCGACCACGGACCGAGGGGTCGCCGAGTCGGCGACCGCCGCCTCGACCTGGGCCAGGAGGAACGAATCGTCGAGGGGGCGCTGGGAAATCAGCCGCCGAAAGAAGAACGGGGCGACGAACCGCTCCAGCATGTCGTCGAGCCCGTCGGGGTCTGCGATCTCCCCCCGGGCCGCGGCGCGGCGCAGGATGTCCCGGGCCTCCTCGGCCCGTTCTCGGCTGAACGTGGCCAGCAGGGCCCGCATCGGACGATCGTGCACCGCGGCGCTGATGAGCGAAGGCACCGTTCGCCGCCACTCGTCCGAGCAGAGCCGCTCGATCAGCATCCGGCCGAGCGCCTCCAGATCCTCGGCCAGGTCGGCGCCGGGGGCCAGAGGTTGGGGCCCGCATGCGTGGAGCCTGCGGAACGCCTCGGCCAGCAGTGTGGATCGATCGTCCCAGTTGCGGTAGATCGTGCTGCGGGCGACGCCGCTCCGCTCCGCCACCGCATCGATGGAGACCCGCTCGAAACCGACCTCGGCCAGTTCCGCCATCGTGGCCGCCAACACCACCTCCCGGGTTCTGGCGATCCGTGGATCGACGTTGTGTTCTGCGATCGGCGGCGCAGGGGCATCGGTCATCGAACGGCCGGCTCCGTCGTCGTCTCGGCGGTCCGATCACGGGGGTAGTAGCGGGCGATGATCGCCGACATCGTCAGTCCCAGCAGGGCCGCCACGCCGAAGGCAAGCCTTGTTCCGTCGACGAAGGCGGCGTTCGCCGCATCGACCAGGGGGCCGGCCACCCCCGGGTCCAACCCGGCAGCGGCCAGGGAGGCACCACCGATCGAATCGCCGGCCAGGGCCGCAACCTCGGACGGCAGGCCGGCGGTGACGTCGACCATCGTCCGCTGATAGTTGACCGTGACCAGCGTGCCCAGCAGGGCGATGCCCACGGCGCCGCCGACCTCCCGTGTCGTGTCGTTGACCGCAGAGGCGACGCCGGCCTTGTCCTGGGGGAGTGAACTGACGATGGCGTTGGTGGTCGGCGGCATGAGCAGGGCCATCCCGGCCGCCATAGGCACGACGGCCGCCAGCAACAGCGGGTACCCGCTGTCGACGTCGAGCATCATGGCGAGCCCGAAGCCAATCGACTGGATCAGGAAGCCGAGTGACACCACCCTGGCCACGCCGAACTTGGCTGTGAACAGTGGGCTGCGGGGGGCCAGGGCGATCATCACCACCGAGAACGGCAACAGGCGCACCGCTGCACCCAGCGCGGAGTAGCCGAGCACGAACTGCATGTACAGGGTCAGCAGGAAGAACATGCCGAACATCGAGAGGAAGGCCATGGTGATCGTCAGGCTGCCGAGCCCGAAGCTGGGGATCCGGAAGTACTCGGGGTCGAGGAGCGGCTGATCGACCCTGCGCTCCCAGCGGATGTAGGCCAGCGCCGCGATCACCGACACCACGTACGACCCGACGACCACGGGATCGAGCCAGCCGATCTCCGGCCCTTCGATGATGGCGAACACGAAACCGACCAGCGCCAGCACCGACAGCACCGCGCCGCCGTAGTCCAGCCGCTGACGGCCGCTGTCGGCCGAGTTCGGCACGATGGCGATGATGGCCAACAGCGCAGCGGCGGCGATCGGCACCGTGATGAAGAACACCGAGCCCCACCAGAACCATTCGAGCAGCAGCCCGCTGGCCACCGGCCCGATCGCCCCGCCGGCGCCGGCGAAACCGGCCCAGACCGCAATGGCCTTGGCCCGGTCCCCGGGGGCGAACACCACCGTCAGCGTCGACAGGGTGGCGGGCATGATCAGCGCCGCCCCGATACCCATGATCGAGCGGTAGGCGATGAGCTGTGCTGCGTCGTCGGCATAGGCGGCCAGGCTCGATGCCCCACCGAAGATGACCAGCCCCACCATCAAGGCGTTCTTGCGGCCGTAGCGGTCGCCGAGGGCGCCGCAGAACAGGAGCAGGCCGGCGAACACCAGTGCATAGGAGGCCACGATCCACAGCTGCTGGGTGCTGCTGGGATCGAGCTGTCTGACAATGGTGGGGATGGCCACGTTGAGCGAGCTCACGGCGGCGACGATGAGCACCAGGCACAGGCACATGATCACCAGGATCAGGTTCCGGCGGGGGTGGCCGGTGCCGTCCGGTCCCAGCAACTCGGGGTCGAATCCCGCGCCGGGGGGGCCGTCGGGGAGGGGACCGTCGGGGGCGAGCCGGCCGTCGTCGATGGTCATGCGATCGTCCTTCTTCCGGCCACCGACCGATGGACACCGGATGCACCGGAAGGCCTGCAGCCCCCGAAATCTACAACCGCCTGTCGGTGTTGTGCAACGCACTGTTGCAGAGAGTGCCGCGTCGCCTGCCCGTCGGTTTCTGGGGCCCGCAACGGGGCAGGCACCGACCGGGCAAGCCACCGGCCGGCATCTGGCTATCCGTCGGTCAGGGCCAGTTCCAGCACCCGGTCGACGTCGGCGACCAGCTCGATGGTCATCTCGTTTCGCACGTCGTCGGGGATGTCGTCGAGATCCTGGCCGTTGTCCTTGGGCAGGATCACCGTTGTCAGCCCGGCCCGGTGGGCGGCCAGCACCTTCTGTTTCACGCCCCCGATCGGCAGCACCCTGCCCTGGAGGGTGACCTCGCCGGTCATGGCCAGGTCGGATCGGACCTTGCGGCCGCTCAGCAGGCTGACCAGGGCAGTGGTCATCGTCACGCCGGCCGAAGGCCCGTCCTTCGGGACCGCACCGGCCGGGAAGTGCACGTGCAGTCGCTTGTGCTCCGGCATGGTGAACCCGAGGGCCTCGCTCTTGGTGCTGACGAGGGATCGGACGATCGACGCCGACTCCTTCATCACGTCACCGAGTTGACCGGTGAGGATGGTTTCACCGTCGCCTTCGACCAGCGCGGTCTCCACGAACAGCACGTCACCGCCGGCACCGGTCACCGCCAGACCGGTGGCGATGCCAGGCCGGTCGATGCGGTCCTTGACCTGCTCCTCGGGTATCGGCTTGCCGAGCAGGTCACCGAGATCGGCACCGGTGATGACGATGGCCTGCTCGGTCCGGTCCAGCGTGGGCTCGACGCCGTCGGCGGTCGCTTTTCCGTACGCCAGGTCGTCGAGGGTCCGGCTGGCGACCTTGGTCGCGGTCTTGCGGATCACCTTGTCGAGCTGCCGCTCGAGCCGACGCACGCCCGCCTCCCGGGTGTAACGGGAGGCGATACCGGCCAGGGCCTCATCGGTGATCGAGACCTCATCAGGCCGGAGCCCGTTTCGCTCCAGCAGGCGGGGCAACAGGTGATCGCGGGCGATCTTGGTCTTCTCGGCTTCGGTGTAACCGTCGAGGGTGATCAGCTCCAGCCGGTCCAGCAGCGGTCCGGGGATGGTGTCGATGACGTTGGCGGTGGCGATGAACACCACGTCGGAGAGGTCGAGCTCGAACTCGAGGTAGTGGTCTCGAAACGAGTGGTTCTGGGCCGGATCGAGCACCTCCAGCAGCGCCGCCGACGGGTCGCCCTGCCAGCCGCCGCTGACCTTGTCGATCTCGTCCAGCAGGATCACCGGGTTCATCGACCCGGCCTCGGTGAGGGCGGCGACCAGCCGACCGGGTCGAGCCCCGACATAGGTCCGGCGATGGCCACGGATCTCGGCCTCGTCGCGGATACCGCCGAGCGCCAGGCGAACGAAGTCGCGACCGAGGGATCGAGCCACCGACTCGCCGAGAGACGTCTTGCCGACCCCGGGCGGGCCGACCAGGGCCAGGATGGCACCGCCCCGGCGGCTGCCGCCGTCGTCTGTGATGTTTCGATCGCTCCGGAGCTTGCGGACCGCCAGGAACTCGATCAGCCGATCCTTCACCTCGGCAAGCCCGGTGTGGTCGGCGTCGAGGATCTCACGGGCCTCGGTCAGGTCGAGGCGCTCCACCGTACGGTCGGTCCATGGGATGTCGAACACCGTGTCGAGCCAGGTCCGGATCCAGTTGGCCTCCATCGATTCGTTGCCGGTGCGCTCGAGGCGATTGACTTCCTTCTCGATCGCCTTGATCGTGGTGTCGTTCACACCCTCCGACGCCCGCAGCTCGTCGAGCTTGGCCCGGTAGTCGTCGATGGCATCGCCGTCGGCCTCGCCCAATTCGCTCCGGATGGCCGCCATCTGGCGCCGCAGGATGGCCTCTCGTTGTGAGGTTTCGAGGTCGTCGGACACGTCCCGTTGGATCTTCTCCCTGACCTCCAGCTCTGCCAGGGCGGCCTTCACCCACTCGGTCGCCAGCCCGAGGCGAACCTTGACGTCGGTCGCCTCCAGCAGTTCGACCCGCTGCTCGATGGACAGCTCCGGCCAGTAGGCGATGGAGTCGGCCAGGGTCCCCGGCTGGTCGACCGGGGGGATCATTCCCGCCATGCGGCGCCCGCCGACCCGCTCCAGCAGGCTGGTGGCGGCGGCCCGATAGGTGGTGGCCAGTTCTGTGGTCTCCCGGTCGGGCTCCGGTTCGTCGATCCGGTGAACGTCGACCCACAGACCGGTCGTCGCACCGACGACGCCGGCGCCGACCCTGGCCCTGGCGTGAGCCCGCAGCGTCACGGTGGGGGAGCCGTCGGGGAGGGTGTCCTGGTCTTCGATGGTGGCGATCACGCCGACCCGGGCGTACACGCCGTCCACCCGCGGGACGAGCAGCAGCCGGCCGTCCTGGACCGAGGCCAGAATCTGCTGGGCCTCCGGGGACTGCATGGTGACGGTCACCACCATGTCGGGAAAGATGACCCCGTCGGGAAGGGGCAGCACGGGCAGTTGGTGGGATGCCCGAGGGGTTTCCGGGCGATCGGACTCTGGCAGATCGGTGGTCGGCATACGACGAATCTCCTTTGGGGACAACCCGCAGACCGCCCCTTTGAGCGGAGATACGAGCCGGAATTACTTGATTACATGTAATCTCAGTAGTACCTTCAACGCCAGTGAGTTGCCACACATTCCCGATCGCGACCCGAATCCGCATCACCAGGAGCCAAGACCATGACAGACCGCCCACCCTGTGACGAAGTCGAGACCGCGGCCTGGTTCGCCGGCCGGATCCCCGATGGCTGGTTCCCCGAACCGGTCGAGGTCAAGGCCGACCGGGACGAGATCCTGGTCTTCGGCACCCTGGCAACGCCATCGGCCACCCCGGAGGGTGACGATGCGGCCAGGGTGGCCGCCACGGCCCGAATCTCGGGCTTCCGGGAGGAAACCAGGCTGCAAAGGATGAAGATCGCCGAGGCCGCCCAGGCCCGATGGGGCCGAACGGTCTCCTGGGTGGCGTCGTGCGGGTCGGTCGAGATGCGCTTCACGACGGCCTCGGTGCCGGTCATGACCCGCTTGCGGTTCGAGCAGCGCCAGGTGCTGGACACCCTGATCGATTCCGGTGTGGTCAGGAGCCGCTCGGAAGGGCTCGCCTGGTGCGTCCATCAGGTCGCACAGCATCAGGCGGAGTGGATCGATCGGCTCAAGGAGGCGATGAGCGAGGTCGAGCGCATTCGAAGCGAGGGACCGTAGCTCAGGTCCGATCGCCGGGTTCGGCCTGGGTTCGGGCCCATCGCTCGTAGCGGTCGGGGTCGATCCAGGCCCCGGTTCGTTCTGCGAACTCCCGGGCCGCCGGAACCATCAATTCCTTCCTCCCACTGCGGGCCGCGGTGGACGACACGTCCCCGATCAACTCCGGATCCACGCCCAGTGTCCGTTCGGCCGGCGTCTCCAGCCCGTGGCGAGGGGCGATGGCCACCGGTGGCAGGGCGGCGATGGCCGAATCGCGGGCCCCGTGGTCGCCGCCGTACCAGACCGGATCCTGGATCTGCCACCACTTGTCGGCGCCGACGATCAACAGGTGGTACCCATCGGCGATGTCGGCCAGCAGCTGCTGTTCGGTGACCTGCAACCCGAGCCACGGCACGTCGACGACCGCCAGCCGCAACACGTCGATCCGGTGGTGAAACCGGGGATGGTCCACGTCCTGTTTCGCCAGCGCAGAGCGGCTGACGACCAGGTCGACCCTGTCCAACCGGTGGGCCCGCCTGGCCGCGGCCACGATGGCGAGGTGGGCGGTGGTGAGCGGGTTGAACGACCCCGGGTAGACCCCGATCCGCGATTCGCCCTGTGGCGCCATCAGGCGAACTCTACCGGCCGAGGTGCGTACACTCCGTTGGCACCGAGGTGGCCCCGCAGGCTGACGGGCCGGGCCCCGATCCCATGGCGGCAGCGAGTTCGGCCGAGGCGAGCCGGTGAGCCGACATCACCGCAAGGAGGATCCCGATTTGAACGACGTTGAGCGGGTGCTTCTGGCCTTGCACCCCGAGGTGGAGATCGACGGCCGCACCGCGGTCGGCATGTTCCAGCCCCAGCCCGAGCACCGTGGCAATCGGGGGTGGCTCCACGGGGGCCTGGCCGCAACCGTCCTCGACCACGTCTGTGCCAGAGCCGGTGCGGCAGCATTGGGGGAACGTGTGGTCACCGGTCGACTGGACCTGCGCTATCCCCGGCCGGTTCTGCTCGACGACGGACCGTACCGGGTGGAGGCCACCGCCGAGGATCCCCGCGGCCGCATGGTCCGCGTCGCAGGCGCCATCCTCGATCACGACGGTCGGCCGATGGTCGAGGCCCGAAGCCTGTTCGTCACCCTGCCTCGCTGAGCGGGGTCGACTGCGCCGCCGGGGCTCCAGCCGATTCGGCCCCCCTCGCTTTTCGACCGAACGTCCGTTCGCTACAGTGGACCCATGTCGGTTTCCCCGCTTCCGCTCACATTGTTCGGAACCGGCGAGGCCCGGTTGCATCCCTCGCCCCGCTTCCGCCGCCACCAACTCGACCCCTGCTGTTGGGTCGACACGGTGGACGGGTTCATCGCCGGGGCCGACTCGCTCTTCGCCACCGTGGAGGCCGAGTTCGAGTGGTCCCGTGGCCGGCGGCTGATGTACGGCAGCTGGCACGAGGAACCGAGGCTCACCGCAAGGCTGGAGCTGACCGACCCCGTGGTCCCGCCGGTGGTCGAGGCCGCAGCCGCAGAACTGGGCCGGCACTACGGTCGCCCGTTCGACGGTCTGTTCTGCAACTACTACCGAAACGGCGGGGACAGCGTGGCCTGGCACGCCGATCGGATCGGCAGGACGACCGTCGATCCCCTGGTCGCCATCATCAGCCTCGGCGGTCCGAGGACCTTCGCGGTGCGGGATCAGAGCCGGGAATCGGTGTCGGTTCGGTGGAACATGTACACCGGTGATCTGCTGATCATGGGAGGAGCCACCCAGCACCACTGGGAACACGCCATCCCCAAGGTGGCTCAGGCGCCACCACGGATCAGCCTCACCACGAGGGCCGGTTGATCACCACGACGATGATCGCCAGGTCGGCGCGAGCATCGAGGCATGGCGGCGGCGCCGAAGCGGGCTACAACTTCACGCTGGACGGTGAGGGGTGGGCGCCATGCGGTGGGGCTGGGGCCGGTGGTGGCGGAGTGGCGTGGGCGCTCGGGGAACCAGCGCCCCCGTTGGAGCCCGGATCGACACCGAGCGCTGATTCGGCGTTGCGGCGGGAGCCGTCGGTCAGAACCGGGAGCCTGCTGAGGAACTCCCGGGTGTTGGTGAAACCGGCCTCGATCAGCGCCTCGGAGTTGTCGAAATCGAAGGAGCTCTGGGTGGTCGGCGTGACCTGCGGAAGGTGCAGGATCGGGTGCCGCCCGATCAGGTGGTCGACGGTGTCGGCCCGCTGGTTTCGCAGCATGATCATCGAGGCATGGAGTACCGAGCCGATCGTGGACTGGGGGAGCGTGCCGGGCATCGTCGGTGGGTTGGCGTCGAGGACCACCACGCTCCTGGCCCCGAAAGAGATGGCCTGGCGGATCGGCACGTTGGCGCTGACCCCGCCGTCGATGTAGAAGCAGCCCTCGATCTTGACCGGCGGGAAGATGCCGGGGATGGCGGCGCTGGCCTGGAGGGCGGGGCCGATCAGCCCCTGGGCCAGGATCTTCGGTTGCCCGACCAGGGCGTCGGTGACCACCACCGCGGTGGGTATCTGCAACTCTTCGAGCCGTTCGGCCGGGAGATGGGCGGCGATCAGCTTCCGTAGTGGTTCCGGCGACATCAGCCCCGGGTTGTTGCGCATCAGACCGTTTCTCAGGGCCGAGAAGGCGGTGCCGGCCTTCGTTCGACCGCCGAAGACCCCTGCCTTGCGCATCGAGGTCCATACCTCGGTCAGCCGCTCGACGGCCAGCATCGGCTCGGTGGCGTACATCGCCCCGTTGATCGCCCCCACCGACGTGCCGACGATCAGATCGGGGTGGATCCCGGCCTGGATGAGGGCCCGTATCATCCCGACCTGGGTCGCCCCGTAGGCACCACCCCCGGAGAACACGAAACTCAACGGACGGGGCCAGTTGGCCACCGGGTTGGAGTTGGTCGGGTCGAGGTTCATTGCAGCAATCACCTCACGTCAGGCATCGTCGGGCTACGACCACATCCGACAATGGATGGGTCCGGGTTGTCAATCGGCTTCTCAGCGCCGACCTCCCCGCCATCGAGCGGACCGGTTTCGCCGGTCGACCCGAACAAGGAGACTTGCACGTGGATGCGACTGTAACAAGCAACAAGGGTAGCGGTCGCAGCTCATGGGTGCCGCTCGGGAAATGTGCCCGAGAACGGGGCCGGTCAGGTCCCGCTCGAAGTTGCGGCGGCGCTGGGGCCCGGCCGCTCCGGCTGCGGAAGCGAACCGCAGACGGTAGATTTCCCTTGCGCCCGAAACCGAGAGAACCGGAGGGGTCATGACCGACTCGAATGGCCAGCTGAATCGTTATTCGTCACGGATCACCCAGCCGGCGAGCCAGGGGGCGTCGCAGGCCATGCTCTACGGCACCGGGTTGTCAAAAGAGGATCTGCAGAAGGGTCAGGTCGGCATCGCCTCGTGCTGGTACGAGGGCAATCCGTGCAACATGCACCTCGGCGATCTCGCCGACCAGGTGAAGATCGGGGTGACCGACGCCGACCTGATCGGCATGCGGTTCAACACGATCGGTGTCTCCGACGGGATCTCGATGGGCACCGACGGCATGTCGTATTCGCTGCAGAGCCGAGATCTGATCGCCGATTCCATCGAGACGGTCATGGCCGCACAGTGGTACGACGGGCTCGTCACCCTTCCGGGCTGTGACAAGAACATGCCGGGTGTCGTCATGGCCATGGGGCGACTCGACCGTCCGGCCATCATGGTCTACGGCGGCACCATCCACCCCGGCTGTGCGGTGGTCGGCGGGGTGGAGCAGAAGGTAGACGTGGTCTCGGCCTTCCAGAGCTACGGTCAGGCACTGGCCGGCACCATCACCGAGGAGGACCGTCTGGCCATCGTTGCCGAGTCCTGCCCCGGGGCCGGGGCCTGCGGTGGCATGTACACCGCAAACACAATGGCGACCGCCATCGAGGTCATGGGCCTGTCGCTGCCGTACTCCTCATGCACCCCGGCCCTCGATCCGGCAAAGAGCGCCGAGTGCATCGCCGCCGGTCGGCAGATCCGGACGCTCCTGGAGCGGAACCTGACCCCCCGCCAGATCATCACCAGGGCCTCGCTGGAAAACGCCATGGTCATCACCATGGCCCTCGGTGGCTCCACCAACGCGGTGCTCCACCTGATCGCCATGGCTCGGGCATTCGAGATGGAATTGACGATCGACGACTGGCTGAAGACGAGCAGCAGGGTGCCGATGCTGGCCGATCTCAAGCCCTCCGGTCAGTACGTGATGGAGGAATTGCACGACGTCGGCGGCGTGCCCGGGGTGATGAAGTACCTCCTCGAGCAGGGCATGCTCGACGGCGACCAGCTGACGGTGACCGGCAACACCATCGGCCAGAACATCGAGGATCTGCCCGGCCTGGCCGACGGGCAGACCATCGTGGCGAAACTGGAGAACTCGGTGAAGGCCCGAGGCCACATCAGCATCCTCCGGGGCAACCTCGCTCCCGGCGGCGCGGTCGGCAAGATCACCGGCAAGGAGGGGCTGCGGTTCTCCGGGCCGGCCCGGGTGTTCGACTCCGAGGAGGACATGCTGGAAGGTCTCGAGCAAGGTCGCATCCGGTCGGGAGACGTCATCGTGATCCGCTACGAGGGGCCGAAGGGCGGTCCCGGTATGCCCGAGATGCTGACCCCCACCAGCGCCCTGGCCGGTGCCGGGTTCCTCGACGACGTTGCGCTGATCACCGACGGTCGCTTCTCGGGCGGCAGCCATGGGTTCATCATCGGCCACGTCGTGCCCGAAGCGCAGGAGGGTGGCGCCATCGCCGTCGTCCAGGACGGTGATCGGGTCACGATCGACGACGAGGACCACACCATCACCGTCGACGTCGGCGACGAGGAGCTGCAGGCCAGGCTCGATGCCTGGACGGCTCCCCCGTTCAAGGCCAGCCGCGGCACGCTGTGGAAGTACATCAAGAACGTCTCCGACGCCTCCCACGGCTGCATCACCGACGGAGTGTGACGCGAAGCGTCATCACGAGTTTCGCCCTGCAGGGCGAAACGTCGGTGATCGGTAGGGGCACCGCGAAACCAGGACGCCATCGGGCACACTGTTGCGATGACTCGTCAGATTGAATCGGTTGCTGTACTGGGATGTGGAACGATGGGGTCGGGGATCGCCGCCATCAGTGCCGCCGCCGGCTGCAAGGTCCTGATGCTGGACCTGACCATCGAGGCGGCCCGCAAGGGTGCGGCGCTGGTCGACGGCGAGCACCGGGACCTGGTGGAGGTCGCAACCTTCGACGACGGCATGGATCGGCTGGCCGGGTACGACTGGATCGTCGAGGTCGTCGTCGAGGATCTCGACATCAAGCGGCAGCTGTTGGAGAAGGTCGAGGCCGTCAGGGCCGACGGCTCGATCATCACCTCCAACACCTCGGGCATCCCGCTACGGGACATCGCCAAGGGCATGGGAGATCGGTTCGCCGGCGATGTCGCCATCACCCACTTCTTCAATCCGCCCCAGCTGATGAAGCTGTTCGAGCTGGTACCGGGTCAGCAGACCGCACCGGAGGTCATCGAGACGCTGGCCGGCTTTGCCCGCCACCGGCTTGGCAAGGGTGTGGTCTACGCCAAGGACACGCCGAACTTCATCGGAAACCGGATCGGCTGCTACTTCATGCTGTCAGCGTTGCACCAGGCGAAGCCCCACCTGGCCGAAGGTATGACCCAGGAGACGATCGACGCCGTGCTCAGCCACCCGGTCGGCTTCCACCGACCGGGGTCTACGGCCTCATCGACCTGATCGGCCTCGATGTCATGGACCTGGTCGGCAAGAACCTGGCGGCCAACCTGCCGGCCGGCGATCCGGGCCTGGCCTGTGCCTCGTTCCCCGAGGCCGAGCAGCGCATGTTGGAACGGGGCCAGCTCGGCCGCAAGACCGGCGGCGGCTTCGCCAAGGTCACGAAGCTGGAGGACGGCACCCGGCACAAGGAGATCTTCGACCTCACCGCCGAGCAGTGGCGGCCCGCCGTCGAGCCGGATCTGGAAGGGGTGCCGGGTGACCTGGGGGAGGTGTTGTTCACCGAGACCGACCAGGGTCGCCTGGCGTGGGACGTCTTCGGTGGTGGTCTCCGCTACGCCGCCGATCTGGTCCCGGAGATCAGCGATGACATCGTGAACATCGACCGGGCCATGCGGTGGGGTTTCAACTGGGCCCTCGGTCCGTTCGAGCTGCTCGACGCCATCGGTCCCGATCGGGTGATCGACAAGATCAAGGCCACCGGCGGTGAGCTGCCGACCATGCTCCAGGTGCTGGTCGACGCCGGTGCGTCGAGCTTCTACCGGGCGGTCGACGGGGTCGAGGGGGCCGAGTATCTCGGACTCGACGGCCGCTGGCACGAGGTGCCCGAGGAGTAGGGTCAGCCGGTGGCGGTACGGGCGGGGTCGTCGAGTTCCCGGACCCGGGTGATGACCGGGGCCATGTCCATGCTGCGGGTGCTGAAATAGGAGATGCCCCACCGGTCCCTGGCGGCGATCAGTTGTGCCGCGATCTCGTCGACCGAACCGACGGCGACATAGGGCGTAGCTGCTGCGTCCTCCATTGTCAGTCCGTCGATTTCCTTCACGAGGTCGGCCAGGGCCCGCCGGCGGTCGTCGGTGATGATGCAGACCTGGACGAGGGCGTTGAGTTCCGGCGGCGAGGGCCGGGCTGCGCCCTCGGCGGCCGCGGCGATCACCGCCAATTGACGCTCCAGGTGATCGATGCCGAAGCGGACCGAGTGCCGGTGGCCGTCGGCCAGGGTCCTGCCAAGACCCTGGAGCCCGATGATGTCGGCGTTGCGGGCCGCATGTTGCAGCAGCGCCGTGCCGTTGCCGCCGACCAGGATCGGGGGTGGCGCCTCGAGCTCGGCCAGCCTGGCACCGGCTACCCGGTAGTGCCGGCCGTCGTGATCGACCGTTCACCCCGGAAGAGCCCGGCGATGATGTCCACCGCCTCGGCCAGCCTGGCTTTTCGAACCGCAGGTGGGTCGAGGCCGATGCCGGTCTCGGCGTACTCGTGAGGTGTATGGCCTGCCCCCAGGCCCAGCTCGAATCGGCCGCCGCTGAGCCGTTGCAGGGTCGCCGCCTCCCATGCGAGCTGGACCGGATTCCGCATGTCGTTGTTGATGACCAGTGTCCCGAGCTTGATGGTTGCCGTCGCCCCGGCCAGCCTGGCCAGGGTGATCATCGGCGAGCCGAGGGTCGCACCGATGTGGTCGGCAACCGAGATGACGTCGAATCCCGCCGCTTCGGCCTCGGCCCCGACGCGATCGATGGCGCCCGGCTCGGGGTTGACCTGGATGGCCAACCGGATCGGGTTTCGGCGTTTGGTCTTTCCGTTCACGCCGAGACCCTACCCGACGTTCCCTGGACGCGCAATCGATTGGTTGCGTCAATGGGCGCCGAGCCGGCGGCTATTTCGAGTGCCGGTCGAGGAACTCGAAGACCTCGACCATGTCCACACCGGGGAACTTCGAGAAATCCGGTCGCTCGGCCGGCAGGCCGGACAGCACATGGCTGCGGTCCCTGGCCGATGGCCAGGCCGCGCCCCGCCACCGCTGGCTCTGGGTCGACCTCGGCTCCCGGCAACACGATGGGCTCGGGCAGCGCGACACCAGGCGCTGCTCGGTGTCGCTGCCCCTGAAGTACTGGGCCTGCTCGGCGTCGGTGCCGACGGTGACGGCATGGGATGGGCTGCGGTCCGGCTCGATGTAGGTCACGCACCAGTAGTCGCCCTCGTTGGTCTCGGTCCACTGGTAGTACATGTCGAACGCCTCCTTGGAGGTGAAGGCCTGACGGGTGCCCCACATCCGGCACAATCGTTGCCCCTCGACGGTGCCGTCCACGTCGGCGGGCATCGGTACGTCGTCGTTCTGGTACGCCTTCCAGATCACCCCCTCGTCGTCGGAGCGGATGAAGTGCAAGGTGATACCGAAGTGCTCGGTCGCAAGGTTGGTCAGCCGGTGGGCTGCCATCTCATAGGAGATGTAGAACACCTCCCGAAGGTCTTCGACGCTGATGTCCTTCCGGTCGTAGGCCGCCCTGAGAAATCTCACCGCCGCCTGCTCGGGGGCCAGCAGCGCCCCGGCGAAATAGTTCGACTCGACCCGCTGTCGCACATAGTCTGCGAAGTCGTCGGTGTCGCGATGACCCAACACGAAATGGCCCAGCGTCTGGAGCACCACCGAGCGGGCGGCCCTGGTGGTCAGCTTGTTGCGCTGTGGGATGTAGATCTTGCGGGCTCGCTGGTCCGTGATCGAGCGGGTGGAGTCCGGCAGATCCTGGATCCGCTCGATGGTGAAGCCGAAGTGGGCCACCACATCGGTGAGGATCCGCTCGGAGATGGGACCGCCGTCGTAGCCGGTCAGTGCCAGGACCCGTTGGGCCTCGGCTTCGATGTCGCCGAAGTAGTTGTTCTGGTCCCGCATCTCCTGCCGGAGCTGATTGTTGGCCTGCCGCTGATCGTCGCCGGGTCGCACCGCGGCGGCTTCGTCGGCCGCCAGCAGCGACTGATACAGCGCACACAGGTGTTCGAGCACCTCGTCCGGGGTCCGGGTGGTCGGCTTGAAATGGGGAAGGTTCAGTTCCTGGTAGCGCACCTCCTGTTGGTGCTGTTCAACCGCGATCTCCAATTCGTCCCGCCTGGTCGGCGGTGCCGGATCGGTCAGGTCTTCCTGGGAGCAATCGAGCGCCTCGGCCAGGCTCTCGATCAGCGACGCCCGGGGGTCGTTGAGGCCGTTCTCCAACTGTGACAGGTAGGACGCGGGGCGGCCGACGGCGTCGCTCAAGCCGTCGAGGGTGAGACCGGCCTGCCGGCGATGGTATCGAACACGTTTTCCGAGGACCGGCTGGGGCATGAACCCAAAAATATGTACTTTTTAGCCCCGAGTCAAAAATTCATTCCTCTTTGGGGGGTTCGGCCTACCGAAGACTTGCCGAAATCCTCAGGTCGAGGGAAAACGCATCGGGAGAACCCGTGGTCCCCGAACCTGGCCGCCGGCCCAGGTCACGCCGTCGGGGTCCGACACCTCGAAATCGGGGATGCGCTCGAACCAGGTCCGCAGCGCAACGTCCATCTCCAGCCGGGCCAGGTTGGAGCCGGCGCAGCGGTGAATGCCGGAACCGAAGGCGATGTGGCGGTTGCGCTCGCGGTCGATCAGGATCTGCTCGGGGTTGTCGAACACCTCGGGGTCGTGGTTGGCCGCCGGGAAGTTCATCAGCACCTTGTCACCCTCTTTGAAGGTCACATCGCCGTACTCCACGTCTTCCAATGCAACCCTGGCCATGGTGACCGGTGAGTAGTAGCGAAGCATCTCCTCGATGGCGGTCGGGAACAGCGAGTGGTCCGTCGCCAGTCGTTGCCGGTCATCGGCGTGGGTGCCGAAATGGAACAGCGCCGATCCGATCGAGCTCCAGGTGGTGTCGATGCCGGCGATCAGCAACAGGTTGGCGATCCCGACAACCAGCCGGACCCGGTCGACGCCTTCGGGCATGTCGGCCGCCAGGTACTCGGAGATCTTGTCGTCGCGGGGTTCGGCGGCCCTGGCCGAGACCTCGGCGATCAGGAACTCGCGGATGATGTCGCGGTACTTGATCCGCAGCTTGGGGTCGTAGAGGCCGAACTCCAGCACACCCCGGACCCACATCGTGAAATCATCGGCCTTGTTCGGGTCGATGCCGAGCAGGTGGGCGATGACCCGGGGCGGGATCTGCTGGGCGTACTGCTCGGCCGCGTCGCAGGCACCCTCGTCGATGAAACCGTCGATCAGCTGATGGCACAGTTGCTCGGTGTAGTCCCGGTAGCTCTCGACCGCCTTGGGAGCGAAGGTTGGCAGGATGATCCGGCGGGTCCACTCCGACAGCGGCGGATCGGCGCTGATGGGAGGGGCGCCCATACCGGGCTCCTGCTCCTCCTGGGCGGTGGGGTCGACAACGTCGTCCGGCATGCTGACCACCAGCGGATCGGTCGATGACAACTGGGGCACGATCTTGGCCAACGCCTGAAGGTCGGCGTGCCTCGTCGGCATCCACGAGCCGCCCCAGCGCCCGGTATGGGCGATGGGGCACTGCTGGCGCAGGTCGTCCCAGATCGGGACCGGATCGGTGACGTACTCGGCGTCGAAGATGTCGTAGTCGGTGGTCCAGTCGGTGACCGGCGGGGTGTTGTAGATCGGCGCCTCGTCCCGGGCCCCGTGGTCGGTTTCGCTGCTGCTCATGCCTGCTCCTGTTCGTCTCGACCGGATCCCGGCCGAGGCGTGCTCTCAGTCGTCGATCAATTCGATGGCGTACTCGGGGCAGTTGTCGACGATCAGCTGGGCCTTGTCCGCCAGCTCCGCCGGTACCACGCCATCGTTGAGCACGTGGGCGGTGCCCATGTCATCAACGTCGACCAATTCGGGCGCCAAGGCATAACAACGGTTGTGGCCCTGGCACTTTTCCTCGTCGATTCGAAGACGCATTTCGCTACTCCTCGGGTTCGCTTGAATGCCGACAACCCTATGCGTGCCGGCTTCTCGGAGGTAATCGTAGACCGTAAGGCGTAAGGCGGCAGGACGACGAGCCCGGTCTGGCCGAACGGTCAATCGGAGCGTTCGACATGGTCGACCAGGAGCTGCATCTCCTGGTCGACCGACGACGGCACCAGGTAGCCGTCCCGGGCCATGACCTGGTCGATGCCGGCCGCCACCGTCTCCGGTGTGAGGGTCTCGGCGTGGATGCCCGGAGTGACGCCGATGAACGCCAGGCCGACCCGGCCGCCGGAGGCCGACAGCGTGACCCCGCTGAGTTGGCACGAGCGGTGAGCCAGATAGGCCACCACCGGCGACACCTGGGCCGGGCCCATGCGCCGCTCCAGTTCCTCACCGGACAGCCCGAAGAGCTCGGCGGCAGGGCTCCCGTCGCCCAGGACGTCGCCGGTCATCCTGGTCAGCGCCCCGGGGGCGATGGCGTTGACCGCGATCCCGTGGCGCCGACCCTCGATGGCCAAGGTCTTGGTGAAACCGACGATGGCCGCTTTGGCCGCGGCGTAGGCCGACTGGCCGAACGAGCCGAACAGCCCCGAGCCGGACGAGGTGTTGACGATTCGGCCGTAACCCCGCTGCTTCATGTGCTCGTAGGCCGGCCTGGTGACGAAGAACGCCCCCTTGAGGTGGACGTCCAGCACCGGCTCCAGCTCGTCGGGGCCGATGTTGAGGAACGTGCGGTTGCGGATGATCCCCGCGTTGTTGACAACGATGTCGAGCCGGCCGAACTCCTCGATGGCCAACGTCACCATCGACTCGGCACCGTCTCTGGTGGCGACCGACTCGCTGTTGGCCACTGCGGTCCCGCCCGATCGCCGGATCTCGTCGACCACTGCCATGGCCGGCCCCTCATCGCGGTCCTGGCCGCCCATGGTGGGCGAGCCGAGATCGTTGACGACCACCGCCGCCCCTCGTTCGGCGAGCAGGAGCGCATGGGCCCGACCGAGGCCGTGACCGGCGCCGGTGACCAACGCCACCTCACCGTCGAAGCGAAGTTCGTCTGCTGGATCCATGGCCGGCACTCTTACGGCGTGCGCCGGGAGGTGGTCAGTTGGTGCCCGCGCGATCGGTGCAGGCCGCCGCTCGGGGCTCGGTCGGCTGAGCCGCTGTCAACTACAGTTGTCTTGTGGGTCACAAGCACGATCACGATCATGAACACGACAATCACTTCGAGCCGATCGAGGCCCGGGTCCGGGCCATCGAGACCATCCTGACCGACAAGGGGCTGATCGATCCGGCTGCCATCGACGTCATCGTCGACACCTACCAGCATCAGGTCGGGCCCCGAAACGGGGCAGCGGTCGTGGCCCGGGCCTGGACCGACCCCGACTTCGCCCGATGGTTGGCCGATGACGCCACCGCCGCCATCGACTCCATGGGGTTCACCGGCCGTCAGGGCGAGCACATGCAGGCGGTGTTCGACACTCCCGAGGTTCACAACGTGGTGGTGTGCACCCTGTGCTCGTGCTACCCATGGCCGGTGCTGGGATTGCCGCCGGTGTGGTACAAGTCGCCGGCCTACCGGTCCCGGGTGGTGATGGAACCCCGGGCCGTGCTGGCCGAGTTCGGTGTCGACCTGCCGGCCTCGACCGCGATCCGAGTGTGGGATTCGACCGCCGAGCTGCGCTACCTGGTGGTACCCGAGCGCCCGGAGGGAGCCGAGGGCTGGTCGGCCGAACGGCTGGCCGAGCTGGTGACCCGGGACTCCATGATCGGCACCGGGATGGCCCTGTCACCGGGCCAAGCCACCTCACCGGAGCAAGCCACGCCCGGGATCGGGCGGCTTCACCGTGAACGGTCCCCACGATGTCGGAGGCATGATGGGGTTCGGTCCGGTCGAGCCCGAGATCGACGAGCCGGTGTTCCACGCCGAGTGGGAGAAGCACGCCCTCGGGCTCACGCTGTGCGCCGGATCGCTAGGTCACTGGAACCTGGACCAGAGCCGGTTCGCCCGGGAGAATCGCCACCCGGCCGACTACTACTCCTCCAGCTACTACGAGATCTGGACCAAGGGGCTGGAACGGCTGCTGGTGGACCACGCGGTGGTGACCACGGAGGAACTGGCAAGTGGGCGGTCGCAGCGGCCGGGCCCCGAATCGGCTCGGGTGCTGACCGCCGATCGGGTGCCTCGGGCCCTGGCCCGGGGCGGGCCCGTCGACCGGGAGCCGGCCACCGGGGCCCGGTTCGGCGTCGGTGATCGGGTCAGGGCCAAGGAGATGAACCCATCGGGTCATACCCGGCTGCCCCGCTATGTTCGGGGCAAGCAGGGGGTGATCGAGGCCGTGCACGGGTGCCACGTCTTCCCCGACTCCAACGCCCGGGGCGAAGGCGAGGATCCGCAGTGGCTCTACACGGTCCGCTTCGACGGGACCGAACTGTGGGGCGAGGGGGCCGAGCCGGGGCTGTGGGTCTCGGTGGATGCCTGGGAGCCCTATCTCCTGCCGGTGGCCGACGCCGGATAGCCGGGACCGGAACGACCACGATGCAGCCCGAGCAACCCTTCACCGAGCCGTGGCAGGCCCAGGTCTTCGCTCTTGCCGTCCACCTGCACGAGCGGGGATTGTTCACCTGGGCGGAGTGGGCCGAGACGCTGTCGGCCGAGCTCCAGTCGCCCGGATGCCGCCGACGACGGCTCCGACTACTACCACCATTGGGCCGCCGCCCTTGAACGCCTGCTCACCACGAAGGCCGTGACCTCGCCGGAGTCGGTGCAACAGCTGGCCGACGCCTGGTCGCGGGCCGCCGACGCCACCCCCCACGGCCAACCCATCGAACTGGCCAACGATCCCGAGCATCGGCGTCGGTAGCTGCTTGGGCAGGCCGAGGCCCGTGACGAGGTGGCCGGCGGTCTTCCCACGAGGAGCGGGTAGCAGCCCGTTGATTGACCCGTCGTCGAGTCATCCGTAGTGTTGACGACGTGCCTGATGTCATCGGATTCATCGGTCTGGGAAACATGGGCGGTCCGATGGCCAAACGGTTGACGTCGGCCGGCTACCGGGTTCATGCCTTCGATATCGATGACGCGGCGCTGGCGGCGGTTGTGGCCTGCGGGGCCCACCCAGCCCGGAGCCCGGCCCACTGCGCCCAGGAGGCCGATCTGTTGTTGACCTCGCTGCCCAGGCCCGATCACGTCGAGGCGGTGATGGTGGCCGACGGCGCCCTGGCCGCGCTGTCGGCCGGAGACCTGTGGGTCGATCTGACCACCAATCGAAGCGACCTCGTGCTCGACCTGGCAGGCCGTGCCCCGCCCGGGGTCGGGGTTGTCGACTCGCCGGTCACCGGTGCGGTCGACGGTGCCCGCAACGGCAAGCTGACACTCTTCGCCGGCGGCGCGGCGGACGATCTCGACCGGGTGCTCCCCGTGCTCGAGCACCTGGGTCGGGTGATCCGCTGCGGCCCGCTGGGCACCGGCAACGTGACCAAGCTGGTGACGAACCAGCTGTGGTTCATCCATGCCGCAGCGATCGGCGAGGGCTTCGCCCTCGGCATGGCCAACGGGGTGGCCCTCGAGGTGTTGTGGGACGCCATCACCGATTCGGTCGGCGACAGCTTCGTGGCCCGCCACGACGCCCCGTCGATCTTCGCCGGTCATTACGACCCGTCGTTCCCCCTCGATCTCTGCATGAAGGACCTGGGGTTGATCGCCGAGTTGGCCCGCAACGTCGACACCGATCTGCCGATGACCGAGCGGGCCCACGAAACATTCGTCAGAGCGACCGAACGATACGGACCGGCGGCCGGAGAGCTCCACGTCGCGAAACGGATCGAGGACGATGCCCCGCTGTCGTTCCGGCTGCCGGGCGACTGGACGCCGCCCTGGGAGGCCTGAGCATGACCGACACGTGGACGCTGGACGAACTGATCGACACCGACCGGTATCCGATTCACCGGCCAGACCGATCCGGCGTATCGCGCCGCGGTCGACGGGGCGAGACGGGGTCTACGGGCCCGGGGCTGCGCCGTGGTCACAGACCTGGTGCGGCCGCAGGCACTGCGGCTGTTCGGTCGGGAGATCGCAGCGCGGAAGTCGACCACCCATTTCTCGACCGAGCTGATCAACCCCTACTTCCACACCTCGCCCGACGACCGGTACCCGGCCGAGCATCCCGTCAACACCTTCCTCGAACGGTCGAGTGGCTTCATCCCCGGCGACTCCTGGGGGTCCGACACCGCCATCCGCACCCTGTTCGAACATCCGGCCCTGTGCCGATTCCTGGCCGATTGCCTGGAGTTGCCGGAACTCCATCCCTACGCAGATCCGCTGGCCGGGCTGACGTCGAACATCCTCGATCCCGGTCAGCTGTTCACCTGGCACTTCGACACCAACGAATTCGCCGTCACCGTGCTCGTCGAGGAGGCAGACGAGGGCGGGTTGTTCGAATTCGTGGCCAACATCCGCTCCACCGACGACGAGGGGTTCGAGGCCATTCAGCGGGTGCTCGGCGGGGACCGGACCGGGGTGACCACCCTCGACCTGCAGCCCGGCGATCTGCAGATCTTCCGTGGCCGGTACTCGCTGCACCAGGTGTCGAGGGTTGCCTCCGATTCCAGGCCCCGCCATGCGGCGATCCTGGCCTACACCGAGCAGCCGGGGGTCATCGGCCGGGTGGAGCGAACCCGCCAGCTGTTCGGGCGGGTGCTGCCGGAGCACCTGGCGGCCGAGGTGATGCGGGTTCGCTCGGACTCGCTGCTTGACTGAAGGGGCAGGCCGGAGCGGCCGGCAGAACGGAGCTCGACGCGATGACCATCGGATTCATAGGTCTCGGGGTCATGGGCGAGCCGATGTGTCGAAACCTGCTCGGCCGGGCGTCGGAGCCGGTTGTGGTCCACGACCTCCGGGCGGACGTCGTCGATCGGTTGGCCGCCGAGGGGGCCGTGGCGGCCCGATCGGTGGCCGAGGTGGTGTCGCAGGCCGAGATCACGTTGCTCAGCATGCCCGGTGGCCCTGAGCTGGAGCGGGTGGTCGCCGGACCGGAGGGCGCACTGTCGGTGCTGGCCGAGGGGCAGATGCTCGTCGACCACACCACCGCTCCGTTGGACGTGACCAGGGATCTCGCAGCCCGTTGTGGCGAGCTCGGCGCCGACTACTGCGACGCCCCCATCGCCAGAACCCGCCAGGCCGCCGCAGACGGCACCCTCAGCATCATGGTCGGAGGGACTCGTACCGCATTCGAACGGGCCAGGCCGGTCCTGTCGCTGATGGCCACCGACATCACCCACTGCGGCGGGGTCGGCTCCGGTCAGATCACCAAGCTGCTGAACAACATGATGCTGTTCCAGAACGTTCGGGCCATCGCCGAGGCCCACGCCATCGCATCGGGATTGGCCGAGCTGCACGGCGACGAGCTGGGGCTCGACGTCCCCACCGTGTTCGATGTCATCGCTGACGCCTCCGGCGGGAGCTTCGCCCTCCGCAATCACGGCATGAAGGCGATCCTGCCGGATGAGTACCCGACCCAGGCCTTCTCCACCGTCTACGCCCAGAAGGATCTCGGTTACGCCCTCGATCTCGCCGCTGCGGTCGGAGTCGACGCGGTGGGGGCCCGGACGGTGGGCGAGCTGCTGGAGGCCACCCGCCGTGCCGGGTTCGAACACGAGTACTTCCCGGTGCTGCGGCGGCTGCCGTCTGGCGATCCCCACCTCCACTAGGTCGAGGGCCGGTGCGCGTTCGACGGTTCGACATCGAGGCGGACCGCGATCCCGTCCAGGCCGGGTCCGGCCACCGGGTAGCGCTCGAAGACCAGGGGGTCGTGGCCGGGGATGACGAAGCCCGGATCCGACGCCAACTCGGTGCAGCGCCGGTAGCCCTCGAGCATGTCGCCGAGGTTGTAGACGATGGGGAACGGACGGCTGGTCGACATGTTCTCGTAGTAGTGACTTGCGTCGGAGGCCAGCACCAGCCACCCGATCGATGTCGCCACCCGCACCACCTGCAGACCCATGGTGTGGCCGCCAACCAGGTGGACCGAGATCCCCGGTGCCAGCTCGGCGTCACCGTCGTGGAACACCACCCGGTCGTCGTACACGAGATGCACCAGATCGGCCACGTGGCCGGCGGTGTAGGCGTGATTGAGCGCGGCGTGGGTCATGTGCCGGCCGGTGGCAAAGCTCATCTCCCGGTCCTGAAGGTGGAACCGGGCGTTGGGGAATCGGGCGAACCCGCCGATGTGGTCGTAGTGGAGATGGGTCAGAATCACGTTCTCCACCGCTGCTGCGTCGACACCGACGGCGGTCAGCGCCTCGTCGACCGGACGGACGAGATGGCGATCCCGCCGTTCGGCGTCGAGCCGGTCGAAACCGGTGTCGACCACCCAGACCGAACCCCCGGCCGGTTCCGGCCCGAGGGCGTCCCGGTCGTCTGGGTCGGCGACGATGTCCCGGTCGTCGGGGTCGGCGACGATGTCCCGGTCGTCGGGGTCGGCGACGATGGCCCACACGAAGTAGTCCATGTCCATCGGCTCGTCGTGGGGGTCGCCGCCGATGAAGTGCTCCGGTCGGCGGGCCTGCCGGTCCGCATACTTGATGGCGTACACGCGGTGGCGGAGCACCGTCCGGGACATCAGTCGATGGACGGCGTTGCGGTGGACGGCGTCGCGGTGGACGGCGTCACCGGCAGCATTGGACATCACGGCACCGCAGATTAGTCTGTCGTGGCCCGGGGTTCGAACGGCACCGACCTCGGTCCGAACGGAGGGAGGTCCCTTGAACTTCGGACTTCGCTACTGCAACATCGGTCCGCTCGCACGCCGTGAGCCGGCACTGGAACTGGCGGCGTTCGCCGAGCAGGCCGGGTTCGAGTCGTTGTGGACCATCGAGCACGTTGTGATACCGGCCGGCTACCGGTCGGCCTATCCCTACGCCGACGACGGTCGCTTCGGTTGGCCGGAGGATCTCGACTACCCGGACCCGCTGATGTGGTTGGCAACGGTGGCCGGCGCCACCGCCACCATCAAGCTCGGGACCGCCATCGTCATCCTGCCCCAGAGGAATCCCGTGGTGCTGGCCAAGGAGCTGGCCACGATCGACATGATGTCCGGTGGTCGTCTGTTGTTCGGTGTCGGCGTCGGTTGGCTGGAGGAGGAATTCGATTCGATCGGTGTGCCCTTCGTCGAGCGGGCGGCCAGAACCGACGAAGCCATCGCCGTGCTTCGGACCCTGTGGCGCCAGCGTGAAGCCACCTTCCACGGCACCTACCACTCCTTCGATCGGGCGCTGATGTTTCCCAAGCCGGTGCAGGTGGTGGGCGATGACCCCGGTCGTCCCCATCCTGATCGGCGGTCACAGCCCGGCCGCGGCCCGGCGGGCAGGGCGGATCGGAGATGGCTTCTTTCCCGCCAGGGCCACGCCGGACGATCTCGGTCCGCTGCTGGACATCGTCAGGAAAACAGCTGATTCCCATGGTCGAACCTTTGCCGATATCGAGATAACGGCCGGAAACGTCTTTGATCTGGACTCGGCGAAACGGTTCGAGGACCTTGGTGCTGACCGGCTGATGTGCCCACTGATGCTGCCGGATCTCGTCGACGATCTCGATGGGGCCAAACGACGGATCTCCCGCTTCGTCGAAGACATCATCGATCGTCTTTGAGCCGGCCATCGCTCGACACGGTGACCATTTAAGGGTTCGCCTTTGGTGACATCACGGTCAGCGCGTGGCTCTCACGGAGAGCACCATCGGGACATCCTCAGGCCGAGGAGTCTGGTGTAGATACTTGGCCATACATGACGATACGACTAGCGTGACCTTTGCGATTTCGAGTCAATCCACCGAAAGGCCACCACGTGTCAGCAAAAACCATCGGGAGATGGGTTGCAGTCCTGCTTGCCGTCGCAATGACCAGCGTGCTCGCCACGCCAGTCGCGGCCATAAGCGACGACGACCCGCCACCGACCGCCGACGAGTCCGCCGACCGCTACGTGGTGATCATGGAGGAGGTTCCCAACGTCACCGAGTTCGGTCAGGACGCGGTCAACGGGTCGGCCGCCCAGGCCCGTGCCGAGGAGTTGAACGATTCCCATGTCAGGGCCGCGGCCGCGGCCGGGCTCCGGGAGAGTGCCATCTCCTACAACTACACCACCGCCCTGAACGGCTTCGCCATCGAGTTGCGCGGCAGCCAGGTCGAGCGGATGAAGGGGGCCGACGGTGTGCTCATGGTCCTCAAGGATCAGATGCGCTATCCCCAGACCGACTCGAGCACCACCTTCCTGGGTCTGGACGGTGTCGGCGAGGCGTACCAGAGCGGCCATCGAGGAGAGGGCGTCATCGTCGGGGTGATCGACAGTGGCATCTGGCCCGAGCACCCGAGCTTCGCCGACGACGGCAGCTACCCCGATCCGGGTGTCACCCTCGACGAGACCGGGCGCTCGGCCTGCGATTTCGGCAATACGGCCCACAACGAGAACGACAAGCCGTTCACCTGCAACAACAAGCTCCTTGGCGCTCGGCAGATGCTCAACACCTACCGGAGGCTCATCGGCGCCGATCCCGACGAGTTCGACTCGGCTCGCGACGATGACGGCCACGGCTCCCATACCGCGGGCACCGCAGCCGGCAACACCAACGTGATGGCCACCGTGCTCGGCAACGGCCCGGTCAGCATCAGCGGCATTGCCCCCCGAGCCCACATCATCGCCTACAAGGCCCTCGGCAATCTCGGCGGCTTCGGCTCCGACCTGGCGGCGGCCATCGATCAGGCGGTGCCGACGGCGTCGACGTGATCAACTACTCGGTCGGCGGTGGCACCAGTGCCGCCCTCGGTCCCGATGACGTGGCCTTCCTGTTCGCCGCCGACGCCGGCGTGCATGTCGCCACCTCGGCCGGGAACTCCGGTCCTGGCGGAACCACCATCGGCGGCCCGGCTCACGTGCCATGGCTGACCACGGTCGGTGCCAGCACCCAGAAGCGGTTTTTCCAGGGCCGGGTCCGCCTCAGCGGGGCGCCCAACGTCACCGGCGCCTCGGTCACCCAGGGCACCGAGCGGTTGCCCCTGGTCGATGCCGAGTTCGCCGGCGGCGACCCGTGCGTTCCCGGCACCCTCGATCCGGCGATCGTCGCCGGCAAGATCGTGTTGTGTCGTCGGGGGGCCATCGCCAGGGCGGCCAAGAGCCTGGCGGTGTTCCAGGCCGGTGGCGCCGGCATGATCCTCCACAACAACGACGACGTCGACAACCTGCTCACCGACACCCACTGGGTGCCGAGCGTCCACGTCGACAACACCCCGGGGCTGGCGGTCAAGGCCTACATCGCCTCCAACCGCAACCCTCGGGCCAGGATCGAAACGGTTCAGGGCACCACATGGAAGAACGCGCCGACGATGGCGGTCTTCTCCTCCCGGGGTCCGAACCCGATCTCTCCCGACATCATCAAGCCCGACATCACCGGTCCCAGGTACAGATCGTGGCGGCCAACTCGCCGTTCCCCGATCCGGACTCCACGCCGCCGGGTGAGCTGTTCCAGGCCATTCAGGGCACCTCGATGTCCAGCCCCCATGTGGCCGGTCTGATGGCGCTGCTCGACGAGGAGCACCCGGACTGGAGTGCGGCGGCGATCAAGTCGGCCATCATGACCACGGCCTACCAGGACGTGAAGGACAACGATCGGGTCAGCCAGGCCGACCCGTTCGCCATGGGCGCCGGTCACATGAACCCGGGTAAGCCCCAGGCCGCAGGGTCGTCGTTCGAGCCCGGACTCGTCTACGACGCCGACTTCCTCGACTACCTCGGCTTCCTGTGCGACGCCTATCCGGGCGATCTGGCCGATCCGGCCGGCACCTGCTCGGCGCTGGAGTCGATCGGGGTGCCGACCGAGGCGGTCGACCTGAACTACCCGTCGATCGGTGTCGCCGAACTGGCGGGGTCGCAGACCATCACCCGTACGGTCACCAGTGTCGTCAGCGACCGGACCAGGCGGTTCAAGGTCCAGGTCGACGCCCCGGACGGCTACGAGGTCACGGTCTCCCCGGACAACATCAAGCTGCAGCCGGGGGAGCGGGCGACCTACACGGTCACCATCACCAACGTCAGCGCTCCCATCGGCGAATGGCGTCACGGCTCGCTGACCTGGCGTTCCGGTGGCTACAAGGTCCGGAGTCCGATCTCGGTCAAGGGCGCCAGCCTGGCCGCACCGGGCGATGTGACCGAGAGCGGTGTCGACGGCAGCGGCTCGATCCCGGTCCGCTTCGGCTACACCGGCGACTACACCGCGGCGGCCCACGGTCTGGAGCCGGCAACGGTCGAGTCCGGCAATGTGCTGCAGGACCCGGATCAGAACTTCGAGCTGGCCGATGTCGAAGCCGGTGGGGCGGTGCAATACGACGTCACCGCCTCGGGGGCGGCGGCGCTCCTGATCGCCCTGCCCCCGGATGCAGTGTCCGATCCGGCCATCGATCTCGACGTCTTCGTCAACGACGAGAACGGCAACCTGGTTGCCAGCTCGACGTCGGGCGGGACCGACGAGTCGGTCTATCTGCCGCTTCCGGCCGATGGCGTCTACTCGATCTACGTTCACGGCTGGCAGACGGCCGGTCCGTCCGCCGACTTCACCCTCTACACCTGGTTGATTTCGGCCACGCCGGGAGGCAATCTCGGTATCGACAGCGCACCGGCATCGGCGGTGACCGCCACCGAAGGCACGGTCGACTTCTCGTGGACCGGCGCCACGGCCGGAGAGTGGCACAAGGGTGCGATTTCCCACGCCGACGGGGCCGGGCTGCTGGGTCTGACCCTGGTGGACGTCGACAACCGGTGAGCGACAACCGGCAGTAGCAAGCGGCGATGGCGGTGTTTCCGGTCGACAGCGGCCGGGACGCCGCCGTCGGCGCGCCCGAGCTCTCGAGTGTCTGCGCCCGACAGAGGCCGCCGGATCGGCAGCGCCCCGGAGCGACCGCTGCGACGGTGCCCCGGTATCGAGGACACAGCGCTCAGTACAGCGTGGGGGTGTAGTTGTGGCCGCCGGTCCGATAGCGGTAGATCCGATCCCGGTGGCTCAGGACGATCTCCGACCCGTCGACCGGGACTTGCGCCTGGCGCCGGCCGCTGCGGTCGGCGAAACCTCGATCGGACCAGGTGCACAGCGTGGCCGATTCCACCATGATTTCCGACCGCTCGACGTCGAGCCGGGCCGCCAGGTCAGCGATCGCCGTGTCGATGAGCGGCCGGAGGCCGGGATCGATATCGGCGTTGCGTTCCATGCGTCGTCCATGTTCTTCGGCTCCGGTTCTGCTCCGTTCTTCGACCACGATGGCGACGTCGCTCGCACCGCTAGGCCACGTTGGCCCGGCTCAGTCGCCAGGTGGTGAGCAGCAATCCAACCGCGGTCGCCGCCGCCAGCACGATGTAGCTGGTGGTGAGGCCGCGATCGGCAAGGCGGATCTCGATGCCGCTCAGCTCGGCCAGGATCGATGACGCATAGCTGTTGATCGACAGCCTGGCCGCCCCTGCGCCGGCCCTGGCAACGAAGAACTCCCAGATGAAGACGTAGACGAGCCCCCACAGCAGGGCCCGCCGGATCAGCAGCCCGGCGGTGACGAAGATGGCGACATAGGCCAGGCCCCCGAGTGCGGTGCCGACGACCGCACCGGTGATCACACCGCCGTCGCCGCCGCTGGCCAGCGCGGCGAGGACACCCATCGAACCAACGATGACCGGTACGGCCACCGTCGCCGCGGCCAGGGTCGCGGCGACGGCGACGACCCAGCGCTTGACCGGCCGCAGCCACACGTAGACCAGGGTCTCATCGTCGACCCAGTTCCCGAGGGCCGCGCTGCCCAGGACCAGGGCCACGACGGGCACGATCAGGCCGAGCCCGAACAGGCTCACGAAATCGGTTGCGTCCTGTGTCCGGTCGGTGCTCGAACGACCGATCACCCATCCCAGCGTCACGCTCAGGGCGCCGATCACGGCGAACAGCGCCAGGCGACCCCTGGTGATCTGATGTCGCAGGACCAGGCGATAGAGCGCCAGGAAGGCGCCGGGCGTCCTCACCGAGCGTCCCGGTGTCCGGCCGGCGAGCCGAGCATCGGCGTCGCCGGGGTTCGCCCCGTCGGTCACGGCCGTCGCGTCTGTCACCTGCCTGCCCCTGCCATGATCATGGACCGACCAGGTAGCGGAAGACGCTCTCGAGGTCGGCGTCCAGCGGATTGAGTTCTTCCAGTCGGATCGAGCCGGCGCTGCAGATCGCCGGCAGCCTTCTCCGGAAGGCCGAGGCGTCGGTGGTGGTGATCTCGACCGTTCGAGGCCCGGTCACGTTGCAGCTGCCGACCACCCCCTCCCGGAGGAGCTCGGCCGCCGCAGTCCTTGGATCGGAACAGTCGATCCGATAGGTCAGCGGCTGATCGTTCATCAGCGCTCGGATCGCTCGAAAATCACCCTGGGCGGCCAGCCGTCCCTTGGCGATCACCAGAACCCTGCTGCCGAAGCGCTCCACCTCGTCCAGCACGTGGCTGCTGACCAGAACGGTCCGTCCTTCCTCCCCGAGACGGTGGAACAGCTCGATCATCTGCCGCCGCTGCTTCGGGTCGAGGCCGTTGAGCGGTTCGTCGAGCACCATCACCGACGGGTTGTGGACCAGGGCGGCGGCGATCTTGGCCCGTTGCCGCATGCCTTTCGAAAAGGCCCCGAGCGGCCGGTCGAGGGTCGGGTCCAGTTCGACCGCGGCCAGTGCCCGCCGGACTGCCTGGTCCGGGTCGGCGACGCCGGTCAGCACGGCGGCCAGGTGGACGAAGTTGTAGAGGCTGTCCCGCTCGAAGACACCATCCTGCTGGGGCACCAGACCGATCTGGGCCCGCGAGGCGGCATCGACCCGGGGGTTGCCGCCGGCCACGGTGACCGCTCCGGTCGACGGTGGGGTCAGCCCGCACAGGACCCGCAACAGCGTCGACTTGCCTGCCCCGTTCGGGCCGAGCAGGGCGGTGACGCCGGGCTCGACGCTGAACGACACGTCGGACACCGCCACCAGCGACCCGAACGACTTCGACACCTGGTCGACCACCACGGTGGCGGTCGGCGAGAAGACCGGTGGCGCCGAAGGGGGTGGAGGCAGGGGGGATCGCCCAGGACCCGGCGCGTCGGCCGGGGGTTCGGCCGGCGACGCCTGAGCCGTCACCGGCCGGCGATGCTGAGGTGGCGGCGGATGGGCCGGTGGTGGATCGGCAAGCGGCCCAGCGGCTGGCCCGGGAGGTGGCCCGGGAGGCGGTGATGTCGGTGTGGTCGCGGGGTTCGGTGGGTTCGCGGTCATCGACGCACCAGCATCCTTCGGTAGCGGTCCCAGATCCAGGCGGCACAGATCGCCACGATGGCAAGCAGGGTCAGCCAGATGAGTGGCGTCGGGATATCCCGGGTGGCCCATTCGCCCTCCTCGCCGTGGATTCGAAACGCCAATTCCGATGGGAGGGTCAACAGATCGCCGAGCAGGAGCCGGCGGTCCAGGTTTCCACCTTCGACCAGGCCGTTGGTCACCGCCGCCGAGCCGATCAGGAGCCCGAGGATGGTGGCCGATGCTGCGGCCTTGCGATCCGTGGTGGCACTGACCGCCATCGAGACACCGGCGTAGAAGGCGCTCATGACCGCCCCCGAGGCGATGATCCGCAGGCCGAGGCGAATCCCCTCCGACCAGGTGTCCGGGCCGGCGTCCTCCAACGACAGGGCGATCAACAGCAGCAGCGGCGGGCCGATGGTGACGATGGCCAGAATCGAGGAGATCGCCAGGGTCTTGCCGAGCAGGTAGGACCGGCGATCGAGCGGCGAGGCCAGGTAGACCCCCAGCATGCCGGTTCGCCGGTCGGTGCACAGCAGCTCCGGTGCGACCAGGGCCGCGAACAGAACCAGCACCGCGGAGATGAACCCGTAGTACTCGGCGTAGGTGGGGAGGAATCCCTCTTCCAGATCGCCGGGCAGGAGGGCGGCGACGCCGACGAACACCACCGTCGGGGTGAAGGCGAGGAGAATCACGGCGAACGGCATGACCTTGTGGCGGGCGGCCCGGCCGATCCCCAGCACCGCCCGGACGCTGTGGGTGATGAGGGTCTTCAGTGCGCCGACCACACCGGTCCGGCGGCCGTCGTAGCTTCGATAGCCCTGCTCGTAGATCTGCGCTTCCGCCACCGGGCCGGCCTCGGACGGAGGCCGATGTCGTCGTGGCGATCGGCGGGGCGGTCGACGCCTCGGTCGTCGTGGCGATCGGCGCCGCGGTCGGGTGGCCCGGATCGCTCATGATGTCGTCTCCAAGAACACGTCTTCCAGGGACAGGCGCCGCCTGGTCAGTCTGGCGATCCCCGCTCCGGTCGATGCGCAGACGTCGCGGGCGACGTCGAACACCGAGTCGTCGTCACCACCGGCGATCAGGGTTCGACCGTCGATCCGCACCGTGATGCCGGCCGACTGCAGACCCCGGGCGACCGTCTCGATCAGTCCTTCCTCGTCGAGTTCGATGATGATGTCCGATCCGCTGCCCCGTAGCTGTTCCAGCGATCCCGAGGCCAGGACCCGACCGTCGCCGATGATCACCGCACCGTCGCAGATCTGTTGGACTTCGTCGAGCAGGTGGGAGCTGAGCACGAAGTCGATGCCGTACTCGGTGGCGATCTTGCGGATCAACGACAGCATGTCGTCGCGCTGCATCGGATCGAGCCCGTCCGTCGGCTCGTCCAGCAGGACCAGGCTGGGGTCGTGGGCGATGGCCTGGGCCAGCTTCACCCGCTGCCGCTGGCCGGTGCTCATGGTGCCGAGCGGCCGGAACCGCTCCTCGCCGAGGCCGACCAGCCACAGGGCGTCGCTGGCTCGGGTGGTGGCTTCGGTTTTCGGCAGGCCATGGAGCTCGGCGACGTGGCGGACGAAATCGGAGGCCTTGACGTCCGGGGGCAGCGTGTGATGCTCCGGGGCGTAGCCAAGTCGGGCTCGGACCTCGGCCCCGGCGGCGTATGGGTCGATCCCCAGAACCCGAAGTGTGCCGCCGTCGGTGGCGTGGAGACCCAACATCATGCCGAGAAGGGTGGTCTTGCCGGTGCCGTTCGCCCCCAGGAGGCCGGTGATGCCCCGGTCGATCCGGAAGCTGGCCCCGGAGAGCACGGTGAACGATCCGTAGCGCTTGATCAACGAGTCGGCGGCGACCAGGCTCGTCGGTCGAGGCGAGTTCGGAACCCACCACGGCGTCCTGGTTCGGCATCGTGCCCGCGAGTTGCATACGGTCATCATGCCTTGTCGATGGGCGAATCCGCATCGGGATCTACCCTGAGTCGACCCCGAGGCGACCCTGGGGGCACGGCCGATGGCCCGTCGGTCGATCGATCGGTGATTGCACGGCCCCGGCCGGTCAACGCTCGATGATTGCAGCGCTGAGCGCGCCGAGCTCCCAACAGCGTTCGAGATCCTCGGCAGACGGGGCGCCGGTGACCACAACCGGTTCGCTGACCTGCCGCCATCGGAGACCGGTGGTGATCTTGGCCGCCGCGGCCAGTGCGCCGGCGCAGTCGTCGTTGCCGTGGAGGTAGAGGCCGAATGGCCGCTTGGCGGTGTCGTTCAGGCACGGATAGTAGATCGTGTCGAAGAAGTGCTTGAGCGCACCGCTGAGGTAGCCGAGGTTGGCGGGCGAGCCGAGGACATAGCCGTCCGCCGCCAGCACATCGACCGCCGAGGCCGACAGGGCGGCTCGACTCACGACCTCGACCCCGGTGACCTCGGGGGTCGCCGCCCCCTCCAGTACCTTGCCGAGCATCGAGTCCATGGCAGGCGACGGGGTGTGGTGAACGACCAGCAGCCGGGGCATCGATGCGACCGCTTCAGGACGCCGCCGGGACCGCGGCCGTGGCGTCGAACAGGATCCGACGGGTCGATCGGGGATCCTCGATCATCATCATGTGGCCGACGGCGGCCAGCCTGATGACGTTGACGAGATCCTGATCCATGGCGGCGATCAGCTGGTCGGCGGACTTCGGTGGTGTCATCTTGTCTCCCAGGCCGACGACGACCCGGACCGGGCAGTTGACGGCCTGCGCCGCCTCCAGCGCATCCCGGTAGTCGGTGCAGGCGGTGAAATCGGTGTGGAGGGCGCCCGGCTCGCCGTTCTCGACCAGGGCCCGAGCGCCGCCGAGCATCCACAGCCCCGGGGTGGGGTTGTGCCCGACATGGGCAGGCTTGGCGTGACCCCAGGAGGCCATCAGCGCCGCCGCCTTGTCGAGATCATCGATGGAGGCCTGCAGCAGATCGGGATGAACCGGCATGGCGATCGCGGTGCCCAACAGGACCAGCGAGGTTGCCATGTGCGGGTGATGGCGGGCCAGTTCGAGGGCGACGAAGCTGCCCATGGAATGACCGACGACGTGGGCCGGAGCGAGCCCGGCTGCGTCCATGAATCGTGCCACCCAGTGGGCCATGTCGGCGATGGTGGTCAGCGGCGGCCCTTCGCTGCGGCCGTGGCCCGGCAGGTCGACCGCCACCGGCCGGAGGTTCCGGTGAGCCAGGAACCGGGTTTGTTGCTGCCACACCGTTGCATCCATCCCGGCCCCGTGGACCAGGATCATGGTCGGGTCGTCGCCGGTCGGCTCCACGCCGCCGGTTGCACCGTGGGCCTGTCGGCCGTCCACCTCGACGATCATCGCTGGCTCGCCTTCAGGGCCCGTTCCAGATCCTCGATGATGTCTTGCGGGTCCTCCAGGCCGACCGAGAGCCTGACCAGGTCCTCGCCGATACCGGCCGCCGCCAGGTCTGCCGCACTCATCTGCTGATGCGTGGTGCTGGCGGGGTGGATGACCAGGGTCTTGGCGTCGCCGACGTTTGCCAGGTGGGACGACAGTTGCACGGCCTCGATGAACTTGCGACCGGCGTCGCGACCGCCGTTCACCCCGAAGCTGAGGATGGCCCCTGCACCCTTGGGGTAGAGGCGTTTCGCCAGTTCGTGGTCGGGGTGGCTCGGCACCCTCGGATGCCGGACCCAACCGACGGCATCGTTTGCCTGCAGCATGGTGAGCACCGCATCGGTGTTCTCGACGTGGCGTGCCATCCGCAGCGGTAGTGTCTCGACGCCCTGGAGAATCTGGAACGCATTCGGCGGACTCATGCAGGCCCCGAAATCCCGCAAGCCCTCGGCCCTGGCCCGCATGCCGAGGGCGGTCGGACCGTACTCCTCGGCGAACGTCAACCCGTGGTACCCGGCATAGGGTTCGATCAGGGTCGGGTGCTTGCCGGAGGCCTGCCAGTCGAACCGGCCGCCGTCGACGATCACGCCACCGAGGGCAACGCCGTGACCGCCGAGGAACTTCGTGGCGGAGTGCATCACGATGTCGGCCCCGTGTTCGATGGGTCGGATCAGGTACGGGGTTGAGAAGGTTGCGTCGACCATCAGCGGCAGGCCGTTGGCATGGGCGACCTCTGCCACCGCGGCGATGTCGAGCACCTCGATGCCGGGGTTGCCGAGTGTTTCGGCGAAGACGATCTTCGTGTTGTCCTCGATGGCGGCGGCGAACGCCGCCGGATCCCGTGGATCGACGAAGGTGGTCGTGATCCCGAAACGGGGCAGGGTCAGGTTCATCATGTTGTGGGAGCCGCCGTAGATGTTCTTGGAGGCGACGATGTGGTCGCCGGCGCTGAGCAGCGATGCCACCGCCAGGTGCAGCGCCGCCTGCCCACTGGCGGTGCACACGGCGCCGACCCCGCCCTCCAGTGCGGCCAGCCGTTCCTCGAGAACGGCCACCGTGGGGTTGGAGATCCGGCTGTAGATGTGACCGGGGACCTCCAGATTGAACAGGGCCGCCGCCTCGTCGGTGTCGGGAAAGGAGTACGACGTCGTGTAGTAGATGGGCACCGCACGAGCACCGGTGGTCGGATCCGGCCGCTGGCCGGCGTGGAGGCTCAGCGTGTCGAATCGAAGGAAGTCGGGTTCAACCATGGGCTCAGCATAGGTTCGCCTCCGACCGGGTACCCCTCCTCGTCGACCGGGCATCCCTTCCCGACGGCGTCGCCATCTCCGCTGTTCAGACGACGACCGTGACGGCCCAGACCGACCAGATGGTGATCATCATCAGCCCCAGACCCAAGTCGATCAGGGCGCTGATGCCGAAACCCTTGGCCAAACCCTTGGTGGCGGTCCAGGCCTCGCCCCAATCGCCCTTGACGAGGTACTCGGTGGCCAGCACCCCGACCAGAGCGCCGACGACGATGCCGATCACCGGGATGAGGAAGAAGCCGGCGACCGCCCCGGCAACGCCGGCCAGCTGTGCCAAGCCGGAGGCGCCGGAGCGCGCCGCGGTCCGGCCGGGGATGACCAACCCCTTGATCACGCTGACGACCAGCAGTCCGCTCAACAGCACCATCACCGCGATGCCGACCGTGTCGAAACCGACCGCGACGCCGTAGACCGCAGCGGTGATCCAGATCAGGATCAACCCCGGCACCACCGGGATGACGACGCCGCACAGCCCGACCACCATCACGACCGCAGCCAGGACACTCCAGATCTCGACGCTCACCGCGACCTTCCGGTCACGGGACTCGACACGAGATCACGAGTTGTGGAGCGCAAGGACCTACCGGCTGGCCATGTCGTGCAGTTTCAACACGGTGTTCCAGTTCCGGGCGGTGGTCGGCGCGCCGACCACCCTGTCCAGAACGGCGCCGGTCAGCTTGGAGCTGCCGGCGCCGAGGTCGTATGCGACGTAGAGCTCGCCGCCGGAGACGGCCGCCCGGTCCCGTCCGTACTTCGTGTGGTCGAAACCGTCGAGCGCATCGGCGGGGATGGGGCTGGAGCAGAAGTGCACCATCAACCGCTTCGGCTCGGCCTCGGCATCGGGGAACGGGTTGGCGGCGATGGCGGCCGCCAGTTCCTCTCCGGTTCGCACGATCACCGGTACCGTGATGCCGAAATCCTCGGTGATGACCCGGCTCAGTTCCTCGCCGTTGCATGACGGTGCCGTGAGGGCCACGTTGCCGCTCTGTATATAGGTGGTCACGTCGCGCGAAGCCGGCCTTCTCCAAGGTCGCCCGCAGCTCGGCCATGGGGATCTTGTTGTGACCGCCGACGTTGATCCCCCGCAGCAGTGCGACATATCTGGTCATCGGTGGTCGTTCCCGGTGATCGGTGGCCGGGATTCGGCCGCCGGCCCGCCAGGCGCCATCAGTCGCCCTGTTCCAGCTTGGCCAACCATGCCGGGAGGCTCGGCGACTCGGCACCGATGGTGGTGGACTCGCCGTGGCCGGTGTGGACCACGGTCTGGGCCGGTAGCGGGAACAGCCGCTTCTGGATCGATTCCAGGATCACCTCGTAGCTGCTGAACGATCGGCCGGTGGCCCCCGGACCGCCGTTGAACAGCGTGTCGCCGCTGAACAGCAGACCGTCGGCCGGCACGTGAAAACAGCAGCCGCCGGGGGAGTGGCCCGGGGTGTGGATCACCGTCAGGGTCGTTGCGCCGACCTTGATCTTGTCCCTGTTGCGGAGCTCGGTGTCGAAGCGGTGCTCGGGATAGACGGCTTCCCACAGCATGGCATCGTCGGCGTGGAGAAAGATCGGGGCGTCGGTCTCCTCAGAGAGCTCGACCGCGGCGTTGATGTGGTCGTTGTGGCCGTGGGTGCAGAGGATGGCCCGTAGATGGCGGTCGCCGATCGCCGCTCTGATGGCCGCCGCGTCGTGGGCGGCGTCGATGACCACCGCCTCCCGATCGTCGCCGATGATCCACACGTTGTTGTCGACCTCGAAGTCCTCGCCGTCGAGGCTGAAGATGCCGGAGGTGACGATGTGGTCCAGCCCGGTCATGAACGCCGTCCTCTGGAGCCGCTCACAGCACCACCACCGACCGGAGCACCTCGCCACGCTCCATCTTGTGGAACGCTTCCTCGACCTCGTCGATGTCGATCGTTTCGGAGACGAAACCCTCGAGGTTCAGCCGACCCTGGAGGTACAGGTCGATCAGCATCGGGAAGTCCCGGGATGGCAGGCAGTCGCCGTACCAGCTCGATTTGAGGGCCCCGCCTCGGCCGAACAAGTCGATGAACGGCAGCTCGATCTTCATCTCGGGGTTCGGCACGCCGACCAGGACGACGGTGCCCGCCAGGTCTCTGGCGTAGAACGCCTGCTCGTAGGCCTTGGGCAGGCCGATGGCCTCGATGGTGACATCGGCGCCGTTGCCGCCCGTCAGCTCCCGGATCTTCTCCACCGGGTCTTCGGTCGAGGAATTGATGGTGTGGGTGGCGCCGAAGTTCCTGGCCCACTCCAGCTTGGTGTCGTCGATGTCGACCGCGATGATGGTCTTGGCCCCCGCCAGCCGGGCTCCCTCCAGAGCGGCGTCGCCGACGCCACCGCAGCCGAAGACCGCAACCGAGTCCCCTCGGGTCACCCCGCCGGTGTTCATCGCCGCGCCGAGACCGGCCATGACCCCGCAGCCCAGGAGCCCCGCCACCTCTGGTTTTGCCTTCGGGTCGACCTTGGTGCACTGGCCTGCCGCCACCAGCGTCTTGTCGCAGAAGGCGCCGATGCCGAGCGCCGGCGACAGCTCGGTGCCGTCGGTGAGCGTCATCTTCTGGGTTGCGTTGTGGGTGCTGAAGCAGTACTGGGGCTTGCCCTTCAGGCACGACCGGCAGGAACCGCACACCGCCCGCCAGTTCAGGATCACGAAATCGCCGGGAGCGACGTCGCCGACGCCCGCGCCGACGGTCTCGACAACACCTGCCGCTTCGTGCCCCAACAGGAACGGGAACTCGTCGTTGATGCCGCCCTCCCGGTAGTGGAGGTCGGTGTGGCACACGCCGCAGGCCTGGATGGCGACCACCGCTTCGCCGGGGCCGGGGTCCGGGATGACGATCGTCTCGACGGTGACCGGCTGGCCCTTGGCCCTTGCGATCACTCCTCGTACTTCTTGTGGCATTGCTGCTCCCTCGTTGCGTCTCGGCTCTGCCATGGCGGCCGCAGCCGGGCAGGCTCTCGATCGTTCGCCCGGCTCGTCTGTGGCGCCGACATCCGCCCGGTCGGGTCGGATTTCTGGCCTTGACACTACCGCAACCGACCGTCGGCGACGCAGGTTGGGGTGTCGGCCCCCGAGGTGCTTTCCGGCCGAGGCGTCGTTGACCCTCGCCGGTGCGATGCCCTGCGTCCGGTGGCCGGTTTCGATGCCGAGGTTCCGAAGTTCGCCCGCCGAAGTCTGGTACAACCTGGGGTATGAATCGCAGCACGGGATCGAGCCGATGACGTTGCGCCGCCGACACCGCCGACACCGCCGACTCCGGCGGCCGATCGGTCCGATGGTCGCCGCGGTCGTGCTGGCCGTCATCGCCGTGAGCTGTGGTGGCGGCGACGACGGTGATCCGGTGGAAGTGGCCGGCGCCGGGACGACGACCGACGAATCCATCGAGGCAACCATCGGCGGGGCCACCGCCGAGACGGCGGACGACGGCACAACCGAGGACCCGATCGTCGACGACGATCCGGTGTCGGCGCCGTCGGGGTTCGAGGGGCCGTTGACCGTTGTCGTTCCGAACTCTCCAGGCACTCTCAGCGTGAACGGCTCGCAACGGGTCATGACCGCGCTGGTCGGCGACGGTCCGAACGCCTTCCTCGGCAGTCCGGCCCAGCCGGTGTCTGTGCGGTTCGACCCGGTCGACGGTGAAGGTGCGGGGGAGGTCGAGGGGACCTGGCTCACCACCAACGCCTCATCCCTTGGCCTCTACGTGGCGTACTTCGACTTCGCTTCGCCCGGCCTGTGGGAGATCACCGTCGTCGCCGAAGGTCAGGATCTCGGCACCGCGCTGGTCGAGGTGGTCGAGGACTCCACCGTGCCGAACATCGGCGATCCGGCTCCGCCGTCGCTGACCGCGACCGGGACCACCCCCGAGGAGATCGCCGCCATCAGCACCGATCCCGAACCGGATCCGGCACTGTACGACCTGACGATCGCCGACGCGGTCGGCAATGGCCGACCGACGGTGGTGGCGTTCGCAACGCCGGCGTTCTGTCAGACCGCGCTCTGCGGCCCGACCCTGGGAATGGTGAAGGCGGCGACAGAGGGGCGGGCCGACATCGACGTCGTCCACGTCGAACCCTTCGACCTGGAGCTGGCGCCGGGGGGCACGTTCGAGCCGGTACCGACCATGGCCGAATGGGGTCTGGTCACCGAACCGTGGGTGTTCGTGGTCGACGCGGACGGCCTGGTGGCCGCAACCTTCGAAGGCATCATGGGTCAACCCGAATTGGAAGCGGCCATCGACCGGCTCCAACGTTGAGCGCCGTCGATCCCATTCTCGAGGAACCGATGATTCGCCCGGGGCACTGGGCCGGACCGACGGCCCGGTAGTAGGTTCACCACGCAGCGGACCCGGCCGGACCCCCGACCGAGCAAGAGGACAGGAGCTGATGCATGGCAGGACGACTCGAGGGAAAGACGGCGATCATCACCGGAGGAGGCAACGGCATCGGGCAGGCCTGCGCAGACCGGTTCTCGGCAGAAGGGGCCAACATCTTGATCGCCGACCTCCTGGTCGAACCGGGCAACGCCGCGGTCGAGGCGATCAATCAGCGCGGTGGGTCGGCCCGGTTCTTCGAGTTCGACGTGTCGAGCCAGGAGGCGAACGAGAACATGGCGGCCGCTGCGGTCGAGCACTTCGGTGGCATCGACGTGGTGGTGACCGCGGCGGGTGTCAGCGACGGCGACTACCGCTCCGGCGACATCGAATCGCAGCTGAAACGTCTGGCGCAGGCCGGGGAGGCGGCGGCGATCAACCCGGCGGCGCCGCTGGTCGAGCTCGACATCGACAACTGGCGTCGGGTGCTCGACATCAACCTGACCGGGACGCTGCTGTCCATCAAGGCCACAGCCACCGTCATGCTCGACCAGGGTCGGGCCGGGTCGATCGTGACCATCGCCTCGATCGCGGCCCGGGACCCGCTGTGGGGGTCCCCCAGCTATCCGGTGTCGAAGGCCGGGGTGTGGATGCTGACCAAGAATGCGGCCCGGACCCTGGCGCCGCTCGGGATCCGGGTCAACTCGATCGGTCCCGGCTTCATCGAGACCAACATGACCGAGGCCATGGTCAGCGTCGACGAGTACCACCAGCGGGTGCTGGACAACACGCCGATGGGTCGGCGCGGTACACCGGCCGAGATCGCCAACGTCGCCCTGTTCCTGGCCAGCGACGAGGCCAGTTACGTGACCGGCGAACTGATCCATCCCGATGGTGGCTGGTTCACCGGCTAGCGTGGTCGACCGGATCGGCACCGTCGCCGGTCGGGTCGGCGCCGTCGTCGGTCGTCGGTCGTTGGTCGGCCGGTGAGACGATGCCGCCCAGGTCGTGGCGGATGTAGTCGAACAGGGCCTGGGAGAAGTCGACGTAGGTCCTGATCGCCCGGCCGTCGGCCACCACCGCGGCAAAGATGGGGTAGCCGTTGCGCTCCCCGTCGACCAGATACCCGAGGGTTGCCACCGTCAGCAGGTCGCTCGGCTCGACCGCTACCGCCTCGCGGCCGAGGGCGTGAACCCGGAGCTCGACGATGCGGGCTCCCGGCGGTGCGGTCGCGTCATAGGTCCAATCCAGGCCGGCGACGTACGGATAGGAATCGGCCGACGACTCGTCGTCGATCGCAAGCTCGACCGCATCCTCCAGGGCGGCGGCGATCTCGGCCCCGGTCATCGTGAGGTGGACGATGTCGTGATCGCTGCCGGCGAGCCCGTTGGCGTCCTCGACCCTGAGCGGACCGGGGGCCAATCCGTGGCCGGTCACGCCGGAATCGACAACACCGAGACCGGCCCCGGTCCTCGCCCTGATGGCTTCGGCGATCAGCAGCTGGACATCGGTGGGGCGGCGGCCGGCATCCCCGATCACGTCGTCGCTGCACAGCAGGCCGACGGCTCGGCTCGGCACCCGGGTGAAGCACAGCTCCTCGGTGACACTACCCAGTGTCTCCCCGCCCAGTTCGCCAAGGGCGGCGATGTAGCCGTCGATCGTCGCCTCGGTCAGCGGATCGGGCTCGACCGTCGACAGCAGCAGGTGGGCCTCGCCGTCGCACGCCACGGCCCCGCCCCGGCCGTCGAAGCTCAACGTCAACTCGCCGACCACCATGGCGTTCCGCCAGGCGTGGCCGATACACACCGGCTGGCCATCGAGGTTCTCGACCTGCTGGGGATAGCGGCCGTCGACGTCGAGCCCAAGGGTCGAGAAATCGCCGAGCAGGGAGTGCGAGCCACCGCCGACCACCGCATCGACGCCGGTCAGACGGGGCACCAGTGCCAGATCGTTGGCCAAGCCGACGTTGCTGATGGCCACGATGTTGGTGACGCCGCGCCGAGCCAGCTCGTCTATCGACGTTTGCACCGTGGCCGCCAGCTCGTCGAGCGTCTCGGCGCCGAGGGTCGAGCCGTTGCCGGTCGCAGCGGCCATCGGCTCACCATCCGGTTCGCTCGGCACGGCGACGAAACCGACCACGCCGCCGTCGACCCGGCGGACCGCGGTCGGCCCGGCGACGATTCCGTGCTCGAAGCCCATCTCCTCCGCCGTCACGACCTCGGTCCTGCAGTTTCCGTCGGCCAGGAAGTCGGCGAAGTTCCGCATCGCCTCGTCGCCAAGGGCGACGTCCTGGCGACCGAAGCCCACCACATCGAAGCAGATCGTGTTCATCGCCGCGGCATCCGCCGCACCACCGAAGACCGGGTACAGCAACGTGCCGGACAGGGCGCCCCCGGAGTGGATGGCGACCGTGCGCTCGTCACCGAGCGCTGCGGTCCGCTCGGCGATCTTGGTTGCGACCCTGGCCAGACCGCCGAGCTCGATCTCGGTCGGCTCACCGTCGAGCTCGACCGTGAGGAGGTCCGGGAGCAGGTGGGAGTGATGGTCAGCGATGTGGAGGACCGTCAGCTCGAACGGTCGACCGGGCCGACCGGCGGTGAGTTCGGCATCGACCGATTCATCACGCTGGCCGGGATCGACGCAGCTCAGCGCTTCGAATCGGCCCGCACCCTCGCCGAACGATGCGCCATCGGGGGCCTCGAACCGGATCACGTAGCAGTCGGCCTGCAACTCGTCGAAGCGGTAGCCACCATCGTCGGCGGTGACGGCCGCACGCAGGGGCTCGTCCGGTCGAAGGTCGGGCCCGGTGGTGAGCAGTTCGACGACCAACCCCTCGGCCGGGGCGCCATCGTGGTGCTGCACCGAGCCGGCGATGACCGCCCCGTCGGAGGGGTTGGTCGCTTCCGGCCCGTCCGCGTTGCCCGAGGGACGTTCCCGAGCTTCGACCGCAGCGTCCACGGGAGACTGAGCCGCCGTAGGGGTGCCCCGGCCGACCAGGGCGGCGTCCCGGGCGATGAAACCGGCCATGACGACGAGCGTGGCGGCGAGTCCGACCAGCACCACGAACCCCGGCCGCGCCGGCCTGTTGCGGTTCGTACTCGGTGGGTCGTCCAAAGAAGCGACCGTCAGGGGGCGGAACGTCCCTGCGGGTCCCATAACCATGCCTCGAAGCGCTGTTCGGATATCGAAGTGCTGCGGCGGCCGCGGCGCACGACCACTCGCATGATCCATCGACGAGGTTCGGGGGACAGCCGAGGTCGGTTGTTCGTCGATGGGTGTCGATCGATGGCTCGACTGTTCGAACCCCTATTGTCGCCCACAACCAGCGGATTTGGTAGCCGACCGTGCCGAGACGCCGATGGCGGACATCGCAGCGGGCTGTCGGCAGCCGATCCGGCGCAGCAAGATCGCCGACCCCGGCCGCAAAGACGTTGCCACCCGGGCCATCCGGTGGTTCAATGGATGCTCATGAGCCCCGTCCGTCAGATCAGCCCCGGCCTGGTCGCAATCGACGTCGTACTTATGTAGCGCACGCGGCTGCAGTATTGTTGCGTGCGCTGAGCCTCCCCCCTCGGGAGGCTTTCTTGTTTTTCCGCCTTACCCCCCAAGCGAAGCCCCGAGCCGAGACCAGAAAGCACAACCAAAAATGTCGGACCAGAACCCGTCAACCACGCCGATCAGACTCAACGGCGGTCAAGCACTGATCAAGAGCCTCGAGCTGGAGGGGGTGGAGATCATCTTCGGCTACCCCGGCGGAGCCATCCTGCCGGTGTACGACCCGATCATCGACTCCAAGATTCGCCACGTGCTGGTCCGCCACGAGCAGGGCGCAGGCCATATGGCAGAGGGCTACGCCCATGCCACCGGTCGGGCCGGAGTCTGTATGGTCACCAGCGGCCCGGCCGCCACCAACGTGGTCACGCCGCTGGCGGACGCCTACCTCGACTCGGTGCCGATGGTCTGCATCACCGGTCAGGTGGCGCTGGCGGCGATCGGCACCGATGCGTTCCAGGAGTGCGACACCACCGGCATCACCCGGTCGATCACCAAGCACAACATCCTGGTCACCAGGGCCGAGGACATCCCGATGGCCATCAAGGAAGCGTTCCACATCGCCACCACCGGCCGGCCGGGGCCGGTGCTGGTCGACATCCCGAAGAACATCGTCGATGCCGGCAACCCCGACGCCTACTTCGATTTCGTGTACCCGACCGAGATCGACCTGCCAGGCTACAGCCCGATCGTGATCGCAGACGAGAAGGCCGTCGACGAGGCGATCGAGCTGATGCTCGACGCCGAACGGCCGGTGCTCTACGTCGGTGGCGGGGTGCTCAAGGCCAGGGGAGCCGAGGTGCTGTTGCGGTTGGCCGAACTGGGCAACCTGCCCGTCGTGACCACCTTGATGGCCAGGGGCGCCTTTCCCGACAGCCACGAGCTTTGCCTCGGCATGCCCGGCATGCACGGCAACTACACCGCGGTCACCGCCATCCAGCAGAGCGACCTGTTGATCGCCATGGGCAGCCGGTTCGACGACCGGGTCACCGGCAAGGTGGGAGCCTTCGCCCCCGACGCCAAGGTCATCCACGTCGACATCGACCCCGCCGAGCACGGCAAGGTCCGCACGCCGGACGTGTCGATCGTCGGCGACTGTCGGGTTGTCATGGAATCGATGGTTGCCAAGCTGGAGGCCAAGGGCGGCTTCGGCGCCTTCGCCGATCACACCCGGTGGCGCCAACAGCTGTCGGGGTGGCAGGAGAAGTATCCGCTGGTCTATGGCGAATCGGCGCCCGGCGAGTACCTGAAACCCCAGTTCGTGCTTGAGAAGCTGCGCGACCTCTGCCCGGCAGACACCATCGTCACCTCCGGGGTCGGCCAACACCAGATGTGGGCCAGCCAGTTCTGGAAGTTCGACTACCCCTACACCTGGATCAACTCCGGGGGTCTGGGGACGATGGGCTTCTCCATCCCGGCCGCCATCGGCGCCAAGGCGGCCTTCCCTGACCGGATGGTCTGGTCGGTGGACGGCGACGGGTGTTTCCAGATGACGGCTCAGGAGTTGATCACCGCGTCGGTGGAGAAGATCCCGATCAAGGTGGCGTTGCTGAACAACGCCTATCTTGGCATGGTCCGCCAATGGCAGGAGCTGTTCTACGAGGAGCGCTACTCCGAGGTCTACCTCAGCCACGACATGCCGGACTACGTGAAGTGGGCCGAGGCGATGGGCTGCGTTGCGTTCCGGGTCGAAGACCCTGATGAGGTCGAGCCGACGATCGCCAAGGCCAACGAGATCAACGACCGGCCGGTGGTGATCGAGTTCCGCTGCATCAGTTCGGAGAAGGTCTACCCGATGGTCCCGGCCGGTGGATCGAATGATGACATCATCGTCGACCCCTCCCAGACGGTCGACGTCGGCCGCCAGACGGGCCATGGAATCGTCGATGAGGGCCCGGCAGCGGCCGCCACCGCGGGGGACCGGGCATGACCACCCCCCAGGCGAGTGCCCACCGGACCATCGTCGTGCTCGTGGAGAACAAGGCTGGGGTCCTGGCCAGGGTGGCGGACCTGTTCGCCCGCCGGGGCTACAACATCGTGTCGCTGGCCGTCGCCCCGACGAACGACGAGCGGTTCAGCAGACTGACCATCGTGGTCGACCTCGAGTCTGCGCCACTCGACCAGATCGTCAAGCAGCTGTTCAAGTTGATCAACGTCGTCGAGATCGCCGAGCTGGCGCCGGCCAACGCGGTGGAACGGGAGCTGCTCATCGCCACCGTCGAGGCGCCGAGGGAAACCCGCGGTCAGCTGGTGGAGATCGTCGACATCTTCGAGGGCAAGATCCTGGCGGTGTCACCCGGTCACCTCACGGTTAGCCTCGACGGCAGGCCGGGCAAGCTCGACGATTTCGAAGCACTCCTCGAGGACTACGCAATCGTCGATCTGCAGCGGTCGGGGCGTATCGCCCTACCGAAGATCGGCCGTCAGGTCCCTCGGCTCCGAGCTGTTCCATGACCGGCCGGTGGCCCCGAGCCTGCGCCGTCCCGATTCGATAGCCAGTATCCGAACGAAGAACACCCAACCAAGAACCTCCGAAGGAGCAGGTCACAACCATGGCCAACATCTACTACGAAGCCGACGTCGACCGGTCACTCATCGCAGCCCGCAAGGTGGCCGTCCTGGGCTACGGCTCACAGGGCCACGCCCATGCCCTCAACCTCAAGGAGTCCGGTATCGACGTTCGCGTCGGGCTTCGGGAGGGCTCGTCGTCGGCGGCCAAGGCGGCCGAAGCAGGCCTCGAGGTTCGCTCGATCGCCGAAGCGGCCGCCGAAGCCGACCTGGTGATGATGCTGATGCCGGACACCGAGATGGGAGCGATCTACACCGAGCACGTCGAGCCGAACCTGAACGACGGCGACGCCCTCTTCTTCGCCCACGGGTTCAACATCCGCTTCGACCTGATCAAACCGGCCCCCGGCATCGACGTCTGCATGGTGGCCCCAAAGGGGCCGGGCCATCTGGTCAGGCGGACCTATCTCGAGGGTGGTGGCGTGCCGGCGCTCATCGCCGTCGAGCAGGACCCGACCGGAAACGCCAAGGGCCTGGCCCTGGCCTATGCCGATGCCATCGGCGGGGCACGGGCCGGTGTGATCGAGACCACCTTCACCGAGGAAACCGAAACCGATCTGTTCGGTGAGCAGGCCGTGCTGTGCGGTGGCACCACCGCCCTCGTTCAGGCTGGATTCGAGACCCTGATCGAGGCCGGCTATCAGCCCGAGGTGGCGTACTTCGAATGCCTCCACGAGCTGAAGCTCATCGTCGACCTCATGTACGAGGAGGGCATCGCCGGTATGCGCTACTCGGTGTCCGACACCGCCGAGTACGGCGACCTCACCCGGGGGCCGCGGGTGGTCAACGACGCGGTGAAGGCCGAGATGAAGACCATGCTGAGCGAGATCCAGTCCGGCCAGTTCGCCGAGGAGTGGGTGGCCGAATCACGAGCCGGCAGGCCCAACTTCTTGAAGCTGGAGCAGGCGGGTCACGATCATCCGATCGAGAAGGTCGGCAAGGAGCTGCGGGCCATGATGCCGTGGATCTCCCAGGGCAAGGCATCGGTCCGCGAGACCTCCGGCGGCCAGGGCTGATCGTTCCTCGGCCAGGGCCCCGCCCCAACGGCGGCCGTGATCTGCTATCCATCAAGCAGCGAATCAAGAGCTGAGTCAGCGGCAAGGAGCAGTGCAGTGGCCGAATTCGTACGGATCGAAGAGTCGTCGACCCCCGGAGTGGTGATACTCCGCCTGGAGCGGCCGAAGGTCAATGCCCTCGACCAGCAGGTTGTCGAGGAGTTGCTGGAGAAGGCGATCGAGCTGGAACAGCGAAGCGACGTCCGGGGGGTCGTGCTGTGGGGCGGGCCGAAGATCTTCGCCGCCGGAGCCGACATCGGGGCCTTTCCCCCTCGGTGAAGGCGAGCGGGATCCCAGCCCAATGGTCGACGTGCTCAACGAAGCGCTGTTCAAGATCGAGAACCTGCCGGCCATCACCGTCTCGGCGGTGAACGGCTTGGCCCTTGGCGGCGGCTGTGAGTTGTCGATGACGACCGACTTCCGGATCTGTGGCCAATCGGCGGCCTTCGGTCAGCCGGAGATCCTGCTCGGCATCGTTCCCGGTGGCGGTGGCACCCAGCGCCTGACCCGGCTGGTGGGGATCACCAGGGCAAAGGACATCTGCTACTCGGGGCGGATGGTGCCGGCGGACGAGGCGCTGGAGATCGGCCTGGTTTCTGCGGTCCACCCCGATGACGAGGTGCTCGATCGAGCCGTCGAGCTGGTCGGGGCCTATGCCGGAGGTCCGGCGGCTCTGGTCAATGTGAAGCGATCGATCATGGATGGCCTGCACGTGCCACTGGACGAGGCGGTGGCGATCGAGCGACGAGAGTTCATCGCCTCGTTCCAGACCGAGGATGCGGTGATCGGGATCACCAGCTTCCTCGAAGTCGGGCCGGGCAAGGCGTCGTTCACCGGCCGATGACCCTCGAGCCCTACCCACCGCCGGAGGATCTCGGCCAGATCCTGCTCACCGAAGAGTCAGATATCGGCTCGGGTGGCGGAACTGGGTCGGGAGATCTGCGAGGACTTCGCCGGTCAGACGCCACTGCTGGTCGGTGTGCTGAAGGGCAGCGCCATCTTCGTCGCCGACCTGGCCCGGGCCATCACCGGTCCGGTCGAGCTCGACTTCCTCGCCGTCTCGTCCTACGGCGAGGCAACCAGGTCGAGCGGGGTCGTCAAGATCCTCAAGGACCTCGATCAGGACATCACCGATCGTCCGGTGGTCCTGGTGGAGGACATCATCGATTCCGGTCTGACCATGCGGTTCCTGGTGGAGCACCTCAACGCCCAGCGCCCTTCGGCATTGCGGACCTGTTCGTTGCTCGTCCGCGACAGCGCCGAGGTCGGCGAGGTCAGCCTCGACTACGTCGGGTTCCGGATCCCGCCGTCGTTCGTGATCGGGTACGGGCTCGATGTTGCCCAGCGCTACCGGAACCTGCCGTACATCGCCACCTACCGCAGGGGTTGATGGCCGGGCCCGGCTCGAGGGCCGATGGCCGGGCCCGCCCGCCTCGAATTGTCGATAAGATCCATCAGGAATTCGACGAACACCAGTCGACAGCGGCAATCGCCACCGCGATGCCATCTACCGAGGAGGAACCATGAGCGAGTCATGGGGTTTCGAGACACGCCAGATCCATTCCGGGCAACAACCCGACAGCGCCACCGGGGCAAGGGCGGTGCCGATCTACCAGACGACGGCCTACCAGTTCCGCGATGCGGCCCACGCCGCCAACCTGTTTGCGCTCGGCGAGCCCGGCAACATCTACACCCGGATCATGAACCCGACCCAGGGCGTTGCCGAGACCCGGATCGCCGCCCTGGAGAACGGCTTGTCCGAGACCGCGGCCGGCGTGCCGGGGGCGTTGTTCGTGGCGTCCGGTCAGGCCGCCGAGACCATGGCCATCCTCAACGTTGCAGAGGCCGGCTCCCATCTGGTGGCGTCGGCCGCGCTGTACGGCGGGACCTACAACCTGCTCCACTACACGCTGCCGAAGCTGGGCATCGAAACCACCTTCGTCGACGACCCCGATGACCTCGATGCCTGGCGGGCCGCCGTCCGGCCCAACACCAAGGCCTTCTACGGCGAGTCGATAGGCAATCCCAAGAACAACATCCTCGACATCGAAGGGGTGGCCGCCGCGGCCCACGAGGCCGGGGTCCCGCTGATCATCGACAACACGGTGGCAACCCCGTACCTCATCCGGCCGCTCGACTGGGGCGCGGACATCGTGGTCCACTCGGCCACCAAGTTCCTCAGTGGCCACGGGACCGCCATCGCCGGGGCCATCGTCGACGGTGGCTCCTTCGAGTTCAGCGATGCCGAACGCTATCCGAACTTCAACGAGCCCGATCCGTCCTATCACGGGCTGCAGTATTGGCCGATGCTCGGCGCCGGCTCGTTCATCGCCAAGGCCCGTGTGCAGTTGCTGCGGGATCTCGGGTCGGCCATCAGCCCGTTCAACTCGTTTCTGGTCCTCCAGGGCATCGAGACCCTGTCGTTGCGGATGGAGCGGCACGTTGAGAACGCCATCGCGGTGGCGGAGTGGCTGGAGGCTCGAGATGAGGTCGAGTCGGTGGCCTATGCCGGTCTCGCTTCTTCGCCGTGGCACGATGCGGCAGCCAAGTATGCCCAGGGCCGAGGCGCAGGGTCGGTGCCGGCGTTCGTCATCAAGGGCGGCAAGGAGGCCGGTCAGGCGTTCGTCGAAGCGCTGGAGCTGCACAGCCACGTCGCCAACATCGGCGATGTGCGGTCGCTCGTCATCCACCCCGCTTCCACCACCCACAGCCAGTTGAGCGAGAAGGAGCAGGCGGCGACCGGCGTCGAGCCGGGCCTGGTTCGGCTGTCGGTCGGTCTGGAGTCACTCGACGACATCCTGGCCGATCTGGAGACCGGTTTCCGAGCGGCAAAGGGTGCGGTGTAGGCGGCACCCGTCTGACCACCCGAGGCGCACGATGGCGGTACCGCAGGTGCCGCCATCTTCGCCCCGGCCGCGGCCTGCCGCGGTTGTGCCCGGTGGCTCGTCAGGCGCCGAAACGGCGATGTGCCCCTAGGATTGGCAGTCGCTTTCAATCCCGTACCAGGAGCAGCACCTTGCCAGAATGCCCAGCAGTCGACGGTTCCAGCCCCCGCCAGACCAGTTTCGATGGCCCATTCCCGATGTGCATCGACCCTGCGAAGTCCTACCAGGCGGAAATGTCGACCAGCCTGGGAGCGATGACCATCATGCTCGATGCCGCCGGGGCGCCGAACACGGTCAACAACTTCGTGTGCCTGGCCCGCTACAAGTACTACGACGGCCTGGTCTTCCATCGGATCATCCAGGGTTTCATGTGCCAGGGCGGATGCCCGGAGGGCTCCGGTCGGGGGAATCCCGGCTATCGATTCGAAGATGAGCTGCCGAAGCCCGGCCGCTACGAGATCGGGTCGCTGGCCATGGCCAACGCCGGGCCGAACACCAACGGTTCGCAGTTCTTCATCGTCAGCGGCTCCAGTGGCATGGGTCTGCCGCCGCAGTATTCCCTGTTCGGCAAGGTCGTCGGCGGCCTCGATGTGGTCGATGCGATGGAGAAGGTGAAGACCGGGCCCGGGGACCGGCCGGTCGACGATGTGGTGATTCAGTCGATCACCATCACTGAGAGTGACCCGAGCTAGCCTGAGAGCAAGGTCCGGCCCCTCAGCGGGCCGCCAGCTGGGAGCGATCACCCAGAGGTGAACGCCCGCCGCCGATCCAGCATGAACAAGGGTGTTGGAGGTGTGGTGAACAATGACGAGGCGTGAACCCTACGAGCCCACTCTTGCCGGACGGCCGGGCGATGAGCACGGACTTGGGCTGCCGCTCGGGCCGACGATCGGTGCCGGAGGCGGCGGTGCCGTCCCGTCGCCGCCTCCGATCCGCCGCGATCACGAGGTTCCGGCGGTGACCGGCGAACTGGCGCCGCCACTGGCAACGCCCGATGTCCCGGAATTCGATCGGCCACGGCCTGCCGCCAAGCGTGGCCTGCGGCCGCTGCGAAGGGATGTGCCGGACCTGGGCCCGGTCACCACCAGGGCCTCGGGCGGCACGGTGGTCACGTTTCCTCCGAAGTCGGCCCCCGGATGGCAGGGTGCGGCCACGATCGGCGACCGGACCGACGGTCTGCGGCCCGCCCCCATCGACCCTGCACTTCCGTCTGCCGACGCCGGGCCGGTCCTGGACAGGGAGGATGTCGGCGAATCGTATGCCGCACCGGGCGTTGTCGATCCGATCATCGATGGTACGGACGCTCACATGGAGGAGACAGTCACGCCCGCTCCATGGCCGGCCGGCGTGATGGAACACGACACGATCCCACCCGAAGCGCTGGCGTCGTTGTTCGGCGACGGGTCGGAGCAGGCCCAGCCGGGCCAGTACGCCGGGAATCACGATTGGCTTCCGGACGAGCTGTACGGCATGGTGACCACCGACATCGCGGCCGGGGCCCCCAGGCCGAGCCCGGCCGAGCCTGACGCCGATGGTGACCTCGATGCCCTGCTGAGGGAGCTCTCGGCAGTGGCCGAGGACTGTCGCGATGATGCCGGTGATCCGAGCCACCTCGACGCCGACCTGTTCGGCCTGCCGCCCCTCGATGATTCGTTGCCCGATCACCATCGGAGCCACGACATGGCGGCGTCGGAGGCCGGCCCCGGGCGTTGGTTCGACGATTTGTCGGCCGAGCCTCCGCCGACGACTCCCGCATCGCCCGGTCGTATCGGGTCGCTGGACCATCGCTCTCTCGGGCGGCCGAGCCGGCGGCCCCCGACCCGGATCCGGCTGGCTCCATTGTCCGCGCAGTACGAACCCGAACCGGACAGCGCGTTGGCCAGGCTTCGGACCCAGGTGGAGGAGCACTGGTCGGAGCCGGTGGGCTTGGCGGTGGTGATCGTCGTTGTGGCCCTGGTGGTCCTGATCGCGGCGCTGTTCGCCCTCGGGTAGACGCAGCGCCCCGAGACGCAGGCGGAGGCGCAGTGACAGGGGACCACCGGACCAGTGAACTTCTGCGAAACGGTGGGAGGGCCGGTCCGGAGCCACGAGCGTGGCCCCGATAGAATGTGCCGATGAGCAGCATCCTCGACGTCGACCTGCTGGCCTTCGAAGCCGGCGATGCCCGGCAGCGGGCGGCGGTGGTCGACGGTGTGCGATCGAGCCTGCGGACCGGGTTCGTCTACACCAGCCACGATCTCAGTGCCGACCTGCTCGACACCGCATACGGCATGCTCACCGAGTTCTTCTCGCTGCCGGCCGAGGAGAAGCAGAAGGCGGTCGTGCCCGGTTCGCACGGCCAGGCCGGCTACACCGGTCTGCTGGTCGAGACGGCGGCCACGAGCGACACGCCGGACTGGAAGGAGATGCTCAACTGGGGGGCCGATATCCCTGCCGGGCATCCACTGCGGCAGCGCTTCCCCCATCGCTACCTCGGCCCCAGGCTGCCGGAGGAGCAGGTCCCCGGGATCACCGAGGTGTTGATCGAGTTCTACGCCAAGGTGCTCGACCTCCAGCAGCGGTTCCTGCGGATCATCGCCATCGGTATCGGCTGCCACGAGAGCTTCTTCGATCGCATGATCACCGACGGCACCACCTTGACCAGGGCCATCCACTACCCCTCGATGGACGTGGCCCCCGGCACCGACCACGTCTGGGCCGCCGAACACGGCGATATCAATCTGATCACCGCCCTGCCGCGGGCCACCTCCCGAGGACTGCAGGTCAAGACCGATGACGGCTGGGTCGACGCCATCCCGCCGGACGACGGGGTGATCATCAACACCGGCATCATGCTGGAGCACCTCACGAACGGGGTGATCCCCCAGGGAATCCACCGGGTCGTTGCCGACCCGGACCAGGACGGCGACCGGTATTCGGTGGTCCAATTCTGCCACCCGACCCCATGGACCATCCTGGCTCCGGTCCCTTCCTGCATCGGCCCGGAGAATCCACAACGGTTCGCCGCCATAGAAGCCGGCGACCTGCTCGACCAGGTCCTTTACGACATCAACCTCGTCGAGGATGCACGCCGGGTCGGCTAGCCCATGCGGCATCGCACAACAGCCGGCCGACACATTCGATTCCATGCCCGACTCGTTTCCCATCAAGGAGCAGACAAATGCCCGAGAAGACATTCAGCGAAGAGGAACTGCGGCGGCGGCTGACCCCCGAACAGTTCGAGGTGACCCAGAACGCCGGCACGGAGCGGGCCTTCACCGGGGTCTACCACGACAGCAAGGACGAAGGCATCTACAAATGTGTCGTCTGCGAAGAGCCGTTGTTCTCCAGCGATACCAAATACGATTCCCGTTCCGGTTGGCCGAGCTTCTGGAAGCCGATCGACGAGTCGAAGGTCGAAACCAGGACCGACACGAGCCACGGGATGGTCCGCACCGAAGCGGTGTGCGCCACCTGCGGTGCCCATCTCGGCCACGTGTTCCCCGATGGGCCCCAACCGACCGGTGACCGCTACTGCATGAACTCGGCCTCGCTGAACCTGGAGAAGGCCGAGGGCGGTTCCTAGACTCGAGCGCCGGGCCGCCGTCGACGGGCTGTCGTCGCAGCCAGTCGAACCCTCGGGGCGCCCGACGGCCGGCCTTTGCGGGCGAACCCGGGTGGTTTGTTGTCGAATTGCGAGTCGTTGGCGCTCGGTTCTGCGAGGATGAACCACCTCAGTAGCCGAACCCGACCTGGAGACGAGAACATGGCGAACGGCCGAATTTCTGCACGAGTGGCGTCGATCGCCCCATCGGCAACCCTGGCGGTGACCAACAAGGCCAAGGCGTTGAAAGCGGCGGGGGAGCCGGTGGTCGGCTTCGGAGCCGGCGAGCCCGATTTCCCGACACCGGACTACATCGTCGAGGCCGCGGTTGCGGCCTGTCGTGACCCGAAGAACCATCGGTACGGTCCCACCGGTGGCATGCCGGAGCTCAAGGATGCGTTGGTCGCAAAGACCAAGCGTGACTCGGGCTATGACGTCGACCCTGGTCAGATCGTCGTCACGAACGGGGGCAAGCACGCGGTCTACAACGCCCTGGCCGGGGTGATCGATCCCGGCGACGAGGTGTTGATTCCAACCCCGTACTGGACCACCTATCCCGAGCCGGTTCGTCTGGGCGGCGGGGTGCCGGTGCCGGTCGAGACCACGATCGCCGATGGCTTCAAGGCGACGGTGGCCCAGTTGGAGGCGGCGCGGACCGATCGGACGAAGGCGCTGATCTTCGTCAGCCCATCCAATCCGTCCGGCGCGGTCTACAGCAAGGAGCAGATCGAGGCCATCGGTCGGTGGGCGGTCGAGCATGAGCTGTGGGTCTTGACAGACGAGATCTACGAGCACCTCGTCTACGACGACAACGAGTTCCACTCGATGCCGGTCCTGGTCCCCGAACTGGCCGATCGCTGCATCGTGTTGAACGGCGTGGCCAAGACCTACGCCATGACCGGCTGGCGTGTCGGCTGGTTGATTGCGCCGCCGGACATGGCCAAGGCCCTGACCAGCCTGCAGTCGCACCAGACCTCCAACGTGGCCGGGGTGTGCCAGGTCGCGGCCATCGCCGCGGTCAGCGGCGACCTCAGCGCCGTCGCCGAGATGCGGCTGGCCTTCGATCGTCGCCGCCGGGCCATGCACAAGCTGCTGTCCGGGATGCGGGGTGTGGAATGCCTGATGCCGGAAGGGGCGTTCTACGCCTTCCCTTCGTTCGAGGCGCTGATCGGCAAGACGGTCGCCGGCGTGGAGATAGCCTCCACCCTCCAACTGGCCGACCTGGCCCTCGAGCAGGCCAAGGTGGCGTTCGTGCCGGGTGAGGCCTTCGGCAGCCCGGGCTACGCCCGGTTCTCGTTCGCCCTCGGCGACGACGATCTGGGCCAGGGCCTGGAGCGCCTGGCCGATCTCCTGGCCACCGAGTAGCGGTCACCGATGGTGAGTCAATCGATCTCCGCTGTTCCCTACGGCTCCTGGCCGTCTCCGATCTCCGCCGAGCTGGTGGCCGCAGGCGGCGTCGGTCTGAACGGCCCAGCCGTCCACGGTCCACAGATCTGGTGGTCCGAGCTACGTCCGGCCGAAGGGGCCAGGGTTGTGCTGGTCAGCCGCACCGCCGGCGGGCCACCGGTGGACCGCATCGATGCGCCGTTCTCGGCCAGGACCCGGGTTCACGAATACGGGGGAGGGGCGTGGTGGCTCGGCGCCGACTGCGTCTACTTCACGAACTGGTCCGACCAGCGGCTGTACCGGCTGGCGACATCGCCGTCGGGCAACGGCGAAGCCGGGAGGGAGAGCGGAGCCGCGAGGGAGAGCGGAGCCGGGAGGGAGAGCGGAGCCGGGAGGGAGAGCGAAGCCGGGAGGGAGAGCGGAGCCGACGGTGACGCCACCGAACCGCAACCGATCACCGCAGAACCCGCGGTGGCGGCCGGCTGGCGTTACGCCGACGGGCACGAGCACCCCGATGGTCAGTGGTTGGTCTGCGTCAGGGAGGATCATCACGGGATCGGCACCGGCGACAAGTCCGAGGCGTCGAACGAGATCGTCGGGATCTCGCTCGATGACGACGGGGAGGGGCCGGTGGTTCTGGTTTCCGGACCCGATTTCGTCTCGACGCCGCGGTTCTCACCGGATGGTCGTTGGCTGAGCTGGGTCCAGTGGGATCACCCCAACATGCCGTGGGACAGCACGGCCCTGTGTGCGGCCCCGGTGTTCGCCAACATGCGGCTCGGCAACGTCCAGGTGGTGGCCGGCTGCGGCGCCGATGGGGCGGACCCGGCCGACGGTACCGAGTCGATCCACGGGGCCGACTGGACCGTCGACGGCAGGTTGGTGTTCTCCAGCGATCGAAATGCCTACTGGAACCTCTACAGCTGGAGTCCTGGCCGAACCGACACCGCTGCCATCACCGAGTTGACCGGGGCCGAGATCGGCAGCCCGCCCTGGGTATTCGGGATCAAGCGGTGGACCGAGTTGGACGACGGCCGGATGGTGGTGGCGATCACCACCGACGCGGTCGACTCCCTGGCCGTGCTGGAAGCCGACGCCGGCGGGGCCGCGCCGGCCAAGCCGGCCACGATCGCCACCCCAGGGGTCACCGTGGTCTCCGGTCTGACCACGGCGGGGTCCGGCCGTGTGGCGCTGGTTGCGGCCGGCCCGACCACATCGCCCGAGGTCGTCGTGCTCGACATCGATTCCGGAGCGCTCGACGTCAGCAGACCGGCGGACGACATCGGTATCGACCCGAGCTGGTACAGCACCGCCCAGGCCATGCGGTACCCGTCCGGCGATCGCTTTGCCAACGCCTTCTTCTACCCGCCGACCGGTCCCGGCCTCGTCGGCCCGGAGGGGAGCGCCCCACCGTTGATCGTCATGGGACACGGCGGGCCGACGGCACATGCCGGCTCCGCCCTGAGCCTGCGGATCCAGTACTGGACCAGTCGGGGCTTCGCCGTCGTCGACGTGAACTACGGTGGCTCGAGCGGCTTCGGCCGGGCCTATCGGGATCTGCTGCAGGGTTCCTGGGGCATCGTCGACGTCGAGGACTGCATCAGCGCCGCTCGCCATCTGGCCGCCGACGGCCGGGTCGACGGCAACCGGCTGGCGATTCGGGGCGGATCGGCCGGCGGTTTCACGGTGCTGGCCTCGCTGATCGCCTCGGACGACTTCGCCGCCGGCACCAGCCTGTACGGGGTCGCCGATCTGACGGCGCTGGCTGAAGACACCCACAAGTTCGAGAGCCGCTATCTCGACGGCATGATCGGCCCGTACCCCGAGCGCCGGGATCTGTACGAGAGTCGGTCGCCGATCAACCACACCGACCGGCTGTCCTCGCCGTTGCTTGTCCTGCAGGGCCTCGAAGACGAGATCGTGCCGCCGAACCAGTCGGAGGCGATCGTGGCCGCCCTGGCGGCCAAGGGGGTTCCCCACGCCTACGTTGCCTTCGAGGGCGAGCAGCACGGTTTTCGCAAGGCCGAGAACATCGTCCGCTCCTTGGAGGTCGAGTTGTGGTTCTACGGTCGGATCCTCGGCTTCGAGCCGGCTGACGCCATCGAACCTGCGGTGGGTGCGGTCGGCCTCGCCTAGGCCATGACCAGGCCGACGAGCCGGCTGCGCCGCCTGTCCACGAGTTGGCAGTGAGCGCCGATTTCGTCCAGCATCTCCGATGATGAAGCTTCCCGAGACCGTCCAGTCGACAGACGGCGTCGTGCTCCGGCTCCACGACCTCGGCGGTGACGGTCCGCCATTGCTGCTGTGCCACGCCACCGGGTTCTGTGGCCCGGTGTGGCAGCCGATGGCCGACACGCTGGCCTCCCGGTTCCATTGCGTCGCCTTGGACTTCCGGGCCCACGGTCACAGCACCCGGCCAGGCGGGCCGCTCAAGTGGACCGGGTTCGCCGAGGATGTCCTGGCGGTGATCGAGCGCCATCTCAGCCGATCGGCCGGTGGCCGCAGTCGGGCATTCGATGGGCGGGGCGGCGCTGGTTCTGGCCGAGACCACGGTGCCGGGCACGCTGTCCAAGGCGTGGACCTTCGAACCGATCCTGTTCGGAGCCGATCCGGCCGGCGGCGGCGAGCCATCGGAGATCGCCACCGGAGCCCGCCGTCGTCGGGCCGTGTTCTCCGATCGCGACGAGGTTCTGGATCGGTACCGGGCGAGACCGCCGCTCAGCGCTCTCGACGACCGAGCGCTGCGGGCCTACGTCGAGCACGGCTTCGTCGATCTGCCGGACGGCACGGTGACGCTACGGTGCCGGCCCGAGGACGAGGCCTCGGTCTTCGAGCACCACAACTCCGGTGCCCGGGAGGCCGCCGGGCGACTGACGATCCCGTTCGCCCTCTGCGCCAGCGGTGACGGTCAGCGGCCGGCACAGACGGCGGTGGAGGTGGCGGCGCAGTATCAGCATCTCGAACTGTTCCACTACGACGGGCTCACCCATTTCGGTCCTTTGCAGGACCCGGACCGGTTGGCGGCCGATGTGCTGGAATGGATGGCTGCGCACTGATCGTCGGCGTCGACCTGCCGCCGATGGCTCCTGCGGTTTGTGATGACGGCCCGGCCTTGGTTACCGGCTGGGAGTGGGCCGGTGACCTCGACCGGGCCGTCAGTTCTGGCCGCCGGTGGGGCTGTCGATCGAACTCGGTGAGGACCTGCTCCGCAGAATCAGTTGTCGCTGCCGACCAGCCGCAGCCGGGGCGATCTGGCGGCAACGGTCGACACCGGTGACCGGATCATCGATCTCGGCAGGATCCGGCGGAACTCCGAGAGCACCTGGTCGGCCTCCGGTCGATCGGCCGGGTCCCTGGCCAGCATGGCGTCGACGACGTCGGCCATCGCCCCCGGCGGGTTGTCGGTCAGCGACTCGTAGGGGACCAGTCCCACGCCGGCGCTGGTGACCCGGGTCACCACCGAGCCGGCGGTGGCCCGATGCATCAAGGCCCCCAATGCGTACACGTCCATCTTCGGGTCTGCGGCTCGGCCCGGGAGCGACTCGGGGGCGAAGTACCGGTGCTCCAGCCTGCGGGCCTTGACCGGGTTGCTCGGTGGCGGCAGCGGGGCGCCGATGGGCTGGCAGTGCCTGAGGTCGGTGATGACGATCGTGTTCTCGCGGGTTCGGACGTTTCGCGACCGGAGATCGAGGTGGACGAAACCACGCTGGTGGAGATGGTTGACCGCCCCGGCCAACTCGAAGCCGGTGTAGAGGATGTCGAGCGGGTCCATGCCTTCGGCGCGACGCTGGATGAGCCTGGCCAGCGAGTTCGAGTCGAGGTACTCGAACACCGCGTACGGCATCTCGGCGTCGAGGTCTGCGCCGTAGGTCGTGGCCAGGCCGGGGTGGTTCAAGGTCTCGAGCGCCTTGTACTCCCGGAACAACTGGTTGAACGCCGGGTAGGTCACCGGGTTCTCCCGAGGAATCTTGATCCGGACCGGCTCCTCCCGTTCGATGCTCCACGCAACCCAGGTCTCGGTGTTGGCGTTTCGGCTCAGCAAGCCGGAGGCCAGATAGCCGGGGGCCAGTTCGGAGCCGATGGTGATGCCCCATGGCGCCGATGTCGGCTTCGGCGGCCGTCTGTCGTCGGCGCCGACCAGTCGAAGGTGGGATTTGGCCTTGGTTGCCGTGGCCACGACCGGGGGTACCCGCAGGTCCCACAGGCGGGAGTGATCAACCCCCGGTCCGCTGCCCTGATATGCCACGATCCGCCCGTTCTCGATGACCAGCACGGCATCGGATCGGCGGGCCAGGCTCAGGCGGTGGGTGGCGATCAGGGTGGTTCGCCCGTGGGAGGCGACGTCGATGGCCCGGATCATCAGCCGTTCCTCTTCGATGCCGAGGTCGGTGGTCGGTTCCTCCAGCAGCAGGACCCCGGGGTTGCGGATCAGCGCTCTGGCCAGGGCGATCCTCCGCCGCTGACCGATGCTCAACTCGGTGGTCGGCCGATCGTCGGCGGTGCCGACGATCGTGTCGTAGCCGTCGGGCAGCTGGCCGACGAAGCCGTCGATCCCGAGCTGCTGGCCGACCGACTCCACCTCGGTCCGGCTCACCCCGGGGCGCCCGAAGGCGATGTTGTCGGCAACGGTGCCGTCGACCAACCATGGATCCGCCAGCACCGCCGCGACCGACTCCCGATCGGTTTCGAGCGCCGGTGACGCCACATCCACACCGTCGACGGTGATCGAGCCTCGCTCCGGCCGGTAGAGGCCGAGGATGAGGGCCAGCAGCGCAGCCTGGTCCGTGCCGGTCGAGCCGACGATGCAGGTTTTGGTACCCGAGCCGGCATCGAGGTCGGCCCCTGCCAGCAGCAGTACACCGTCATCGTCGGTGAAGGTCAGATTCCGGATGCTCAGGGAACAGCTGCGCGGCTCGGCGGAGCGCTGCCGTCGACCGAACCTGGTCCACGACCTCTGGTCGATTGTCTTCATCTCTCTATGCCCACTTGGTTTCGGCGTTACCGGGGTGTTGGTCTTGTCGGACCCGCATCGGGCTGCGACCCCTGCGAACATAGTGAAAACCGCACGGCTGGTAAAGGACCGTCCCCCTCCCAGAGACCGGCTCTAACCTCGTAGTGGTGCCGATTTCAGGTCGACGGGTCCCCCGGTGGGCAACATTGCTAGTGGCCGGCGCTGGCCTCGTCGTGCCCTCCTGCGCCACCGGAACCGCCGAGCCCGCAGCCAGCGAAGGCAACGCTGCGACCTCGAGAACCATTGATTCCTCACCTGGACGAACGATGTTGTCTCCCTCCGACGGGGGCGGTGCAGCCGGTGGCGGGAAGCCGTCGCAGGCCACGGATGGGGAGCGAGATCGAACTGCGGGAACGACCGGGGCGACCGCGTCGGTGCCTCCGAGCCCGGAGGCGATGGTCGCCCCCGGAGCCGCGGTTTCGGCCGCTCGGGGATTTTCGGATTTGTCTGGAAAGCGGGTCGGATTGATCGCCAGCCGGGCCTCGGTGGTCGGCGACCGGACGGTGATCGACCTCCTCGCCCAGTCGGACTCGGTCGACCTGGTTTCGGTGTTCGCCGCAGAGCACGGCATCCGGGCCGACGTTGATGCCGGGGCCACGATCGACGACGGGGTGGACCCTGCCACCGGGCTGGCGGTCCACAGTCTCTACGGAGCGACCAGGTCCCCGACCGCCGAGATGTTGGCCGACATCGACGTGCTGGTGTTCGACCTCCAGGATGTCGGCGCCCGTTTCTACACCTACACCGCCACGATGGGTTTGGCCATGCAGGCTGCCGCCCGGGCCGGCATTCCCTTCGTTGTCATGGATCGCCCGAACCCGATCGGTGGGACCTCTCTCGGCGGGGCGGTGCGGGACGACGACCACCGCTCGTTCGTCGGCCAGTATCCGATCCCGGCGGTGCACGGGATGACCGCGGCCGAGCTGGCCCTCGCCATCCGGGGCGAAGGCTGGCTCGACGGCCTCGAAGGGCTCGACCTTCGGGTGGTGGCGATGTCCGGCTGGGCCCGGGACGATTTGTGGGCCGACACGGGGCTGGCCTGGGTGCCACCGAGCCCGGGCCTGCCGACCGCCCTCACCGCACTGGTCTACCCCGCGACGGTCCTGTTCGAGGCCACCACACTCAGCTTCGGTCGGGGTACCGACCACCCCTTCGGCCAGGTCGGCGCACCATGGCTCGACGGCGAAGACCTGGCCCGGGCGCTCAACGACAGGAACCTGCCGGGGATCCGGTTCCGTGCGGTCACCTTCACCCCACTTGCCGCCCCCGGCAGCAGCCCCGATGGCGGGCCCGACGCCGGCCCGGCTGTCGGCGGCCTCCGGTACGAGGGCGTGCCGGTATCGGGCGTTCGGCTGGAGCCGACCGGATCGGCGCCGTTCGACCCGGCAGCGGTTGGTGTCCACCTCATGGCCGAGGTGCTGGCCCGGTCCGAACTGGTCGGGTCGACCGGGGCCGGCGAACCGCCGCTGGTCATCGATCGGCCGGAGTTCTTCGACCTGCTGGCGGGCACGGCGGCCATCAGGCAGGGCCTGATGGCGGGGCGGCCTGCGAACGAGATCGTGGGGTCGTGGTCCGACGACCTGGCCCGATTCGAGACGCTGCGGACGCCGCTACCTCCTGTACTGACCGGCCGGCGCCCCGTCGGCCGTTGCGCGAAGGGGCTGGTAGGTTCTTGATCATGGCCTTGGAGCAACTGACCGACGACCGCGATCTGGTCCAACCGGAGGAGTTGGCCGGTCCCGATCATCCGATGCGGAAGGTCACCCGCGAGGTTGCGTTCGAGAGCGGCTGGTCTTCGGGCAGGGCCAGGAAGATCGCCGAGCTGTTCGACGGGCTGGCCGAGGGATGGGCCGCCACTCGGGGTGATCCGGTCCGGCTGGCACCGGTGGCCGACGGGTTGCGGCGAGGTGGCTTCGATCTGCGGGGCCGTTGGCTCGAGCTCGGGTCCGGCACCGGTGCCGGGACCAGGATTCTCCGCCAGGATGCCCAGCGGGTGACAGCGGTCGACCTATCGGCCGAGATGCTGACCCGTGCGCCCGCTGAGCTGGCCCCGAGGGTTCGGGCCGACGCCTGTCGCCTCCCCTTCGTCGACGGCCTGTTCGACGGGGTTCTGCTGGTGAACGCGCTGCTGTTCCCGGCCGAGATCGATCGGGTTCTGGCTCCCGACGGCCGGCTGCTGTGGGTCAACACCCTCGGCGAGCGCACGCCGATCCATCTGCCGGCGGCCGACGTCATCGAGGCGTTGCCGGGGTCGTGGTCGGGGGTCACCGCACGGTCCGGCTCCGGTTTCTGGGCCTCGATCGGTCGGGCCGACTGACAGAGGGTTCAGGCGCCCCGGATCCCGCCCGTCACCGTGGCCAGAATTCGTTCGGCGGCCGACAGACCGGACAGGAACGCCCCCTCCAGCTTCGAGCCGCCGAAACCGTCACCGGCCAGGACCAGGGCACCGGGCCGGGTTGCGGCCAGGACCGACGCTTCCCGATCGGGGCGGGTCGGCCCGGCATAGCGCCATCGCTGGATTTGCATCTCGATCACCTTGGCAGGGCCGAGGGTCGTCGCCAGCTCGTCGGCGATGGCGGCCAGAATCGCGTCGTCGTCCCTCTCCCACAACCGGGCCGAGAGATCGTGACTGAGGTGGAACGTCACCGCCGGCACCTCGCTGATGCCCTTTGCCTGGTTGTCGGCGACGAAGCTGAACACCGGGTGGTCCGGCCGCTGCAGCGCGCCGGGGAAGGGGAGCTGGGGGGAGCGATCGAGTACCGTCAGCACCGCGATGACCTTGTGGTAGGTCATCGTCGCCAACCGTTCGGCGGTATCGCCGCCGAGCACGGTGGCACCGGCCTCCAGCAGCTCCAGGGTCTGGGGTACCGGTGGGGTGGCGATGATGCTGTCGGCCTCGTCCGGTTCCCGGGCCGCCGCCTCATAGGCCACCGCCCACCGGTCCGGCCCGGGAATGATGGCGTTGGCCCGACATCTGGTCACAACCGGGACCCCTTCGGCCAGCCTCTTCGCCAGGCGATTCATGCCACCGGCAACCCGGTAGCGGGGGTAGCCGTCGCCCTCACCGAATCCCCGACACCACTCCTCGACCACCCCCTCGGCCAACCAACCCTCGACCGCCCGGCCGAAGGCCTCGGACCGTACGGTGAAGAACTGGGCCCCATGATCCAGGGTGGCGCCGCCGATCCGCCTGGTGGCGAGGCGCCCGCCGACGCTGCGGCCCTTGTCCACCACCAGGACGTCGATCGGGTGCTGGCCGTCGGCGGCCGCCCGCAGCGTCGTCGCCGCGGTCAGGCCGGCAAGCCCGGCCCCGATGATCACGACCCGGTGGGGTCCACCCGTTGCTTCGGCCACTGGCTGATCACTCCCTCGAAAAACGTGTCTCGACCACGGGAAACCTAGCCGAGACAGGCCTTGGGCAGTTGATCGACGGTGGCCGCCGGACTTGCGGTGGGGTCAGCGGTCGAAGGGAATCCAGGTCACGGTCTCCAGGCCGTCGAACTCGTTCACCGCAACCCCGGCGTCGGAGATCGTGTAGAGGTTGTCGCCGATGATCACCGACCGCCGGATTTCCGGCTGGTAGGCGAAGCAGTACTGCTCGGGGTCACCGGGGGCGGGCACGATCTCGTCTGCCGGCGGCGCCTCGTCCGGTCGAACGAAGTCGGCCTCGGCGTCGGTCGGGGGCACGGTCGTCACGGCGCCGTCGGTGGTGTCCGGTATCTCGCTGGTGTCCAGTGCTTCGGTGGTGTCCGGTGCCGCGGTGGTGTCCGGTGCCGCGCTGGTGTCCGGAATGTCGGTCGTGACCGGGGCCTCCGGTTCGGCCAGCTCGACCGACACCGCAGTGTCCTCGGCCGGCTGCACCCCAGCGCCCTCGCATTGCCTGATCTTCGGGTGGGCGACCTGACCGATCGTGGTCAGGGTTCCGTTGTCATCGTCGACCTTGACCAGCACCGCAGCCGAGCCGTTGTTCTCCTCGAACGAGTCACGGCTCTCGTCGTAGCTCCACCAGCTGATCGGCACGATGATCGTGTCACCCCAGATGGTGAACGCTCGGGCGTCGCCGGCAACCGGGCTGTAGCTGTCGACGACCTGGGTGTCCGATGTCGAGCGGGGTCCCAGCGGCTCCTTTGCCACCATCGTCGGGTTCTCGCCATCGCTCACGTCGAACAGCGAAACCACCACCCCGCCGCTCAGGCCTTCCTCGGTGCCGTCCCGCCCGACGGCGATCAGGAAGTCACCGTAGGGGTGGAGATAATCGGACACGCCTGGGATCTTCAGCTCGCCGGTGACCCTCGGGTTCCGGGGATCGCCGAGGTCGATCGAGAACAGGGGGTCGACCTGGCGGAAGGTGACGACGTAGGCCGTGTCACCGAGGAACCGGACGGCGAAGATCTGCTCGCCTTCGCCGAGTCCACCGACCTGGCCGACCTCGGTCAGGCGATCGCCTTCCTCGCCGAGCACCGTCACGAAGCTCTCGCTGGAGCCCGAGTCCCACGGGGTGCCGTCGGTGGTGGCAACCCGGAGGTAGCCGTCGTAGTCCGACAGGCTGTACTGGTTGAGCAGGAAGCCACGAACCGAACCCGATGCGCTGTACTCGGAGGTGGTCGGGTCGGAGATGTCGAAGGTGTGGATGGCGGTTCTGTAGTCCTCTTCGCCGATCGGTTCACCGTTGGCGTCGTACTCCGGCCAGCGGGGTGTTGCCACCGCCAGCCGATCCTGCGATGCGTACACCGTTTGGCCGTCGGTGAACACCGACAGTGCGTCGCTGATGTTGAGCCCGTCTTCGATGTCGGCGGTCAGCACCACGACGGAGCCGAAGCCTGCGAACTCACGGGGCAGATGGACCCGGTCGCAGTCGACGATCGGGCCTTCCTCCAGGGTCTCGTCGCCGTCGGTGATCCGGAAGGTGGGAATCCACATGTCGATGGTCGAGTCTTCGATCAGCTGCCGGTTCGCCCGCTCGGCCGACTCCTCCGCCCCGGGGTTCGACGGGAACACGAAGTTGAATCGATTCTCGGCCGCCGACATCACGATCCGGATCGAACCGTCGATCTCCCGGGCCGACAGGTAGGCGCCCTCGAATTCCAACGTCCGTTCGATCGAGCCCCGATCGAGGTCGATCTCGATGATCCGGCCCGTCGGCGAACCGGGGTACCAGTCCGAGGCGACATCGCGGCCCAGGAACGGAACGGCGGTCCAGCCGCTGGTCATCAGCAGTGCGGTGGCGCCGTTGAGGAACAACTCCCCGCCGTAGAACTCCTCGGGCAGTTTTATGGTGTTGACCAGCTCGGGCTCGGCGCCGGTGACATCGATGACCTGCAACCGGTCGCCGGCGACGGTGACGAGGACGCGACCGTCGGTCTTGACCAGGTCAGCCTCATCGACACCCTCCTCCTGATTGTTCGTCTCCGAGAACGACCCATCGGCGGCCCGATCCAGGCCGGCCGACTCGCCGTCGGCCTGGACGGTGGTGGTGGCCGGGGCGCTGCTGTCGAAGGATGCGGCATCGTCGGACGCCGCTTCCTCGGCGGAGTCCTCGAAGACAACCGGGCCGTAGAACCCGCCGCCGAACCCGTAGGGCCCGACCCGCTCCATCCCGTCGTCCTTCAGCCGCTCCAGCAGGGCGTCACAGCTGTCGACCGTGATCAGCCCCGACGTGAGGAGGATCTCGTTGCCACTCAGATCGGTGGTCGGCGTTGTGGTCTGGTCGTCGTCTGGGGAGATGCAGGCCGCGGCGGCCAGCGATGCCGCCAACAGAACCGAAGCGAAGCGGAGCGAGGACATGGTTGGAATCCTTCTCATCGAGCGAGTGTCATCGGACCGGGGGCCGTCAGACGGATGGTCGTAGGGATGCGCAGGAGTATCTCTCGGCGGCTAGGACGATCGGTTCGCCTGCTCCGGTTCCCGGAACCGGCGGATTTCTACGTTACGGTTTCGCGACCTGGGCGGCCCGGTCAACCGAGAGATTAGTGTCGGTGGATGCGAGCTGAGCGGCGCATGTCGATATGACCACCCAGAGCGTGGCGATCATCGCCGCCATCGTATTCGGCTACGGGCTGGTGTCCGGCTGGTTGACGACGAGATCGGTGTCCGGGCCGCTGGTGTTCACCGTTGTCGGGGCGGTGGCCGGTCCATGGGGGCTCGACCTCATCGGCGGTCGATTCGACGAGGGTGGGCTGGAGGTGCTGGCCGAGGCCACCCTGGTCCTGATCCTGTTCGCCGACGCCACCCGCATCGACCTTCGGGCCCTGCGGGCCCAGCGTGCGTTGCCGATTCGGCTGCTCGGCATCGGCCTGCCGTTGACGGTCATCATCGGCGCCGTGGCGGCCCTGCCGTTGTTGGGTCGGCTTGCGTTCTGGGAGGCGGCACTGGTGGCCGCCATTCTGGCACCGACCGACGCCGCGCTTGGCCAGGCGGTGGTCAGCAATCCCCGGGTGCCGGTTCGGATCCGCCAGGCCCTCAACGTCGAGAGCGGGCTCAACGATGGGCTGATGGTGCCGGTCATCACGATCCTGGTCGGGATCGCGGCCACCGAGGAGGGGGTCGAGTCTTCAAACTCCTGGGCCCGGTTCATCGCAGAGCAGGTCGGCTACGGGCTCGTGATCGGCATCGTCGTCGGCTGCCTCGGTGGCGTGGCGCTCGACTACTGCGCCGGCCGGGGCTGGGTCGAGGGTGCACTCCGACAGCTCGCCACCCTGGCGGTCGCTGCCGGCGCCTTCGCCGCGGCCACCGCCGCCGGCGGTAATGGGTTCGTCGCCGCCTTCGTGGCCGGGATGGCGTTCGGGGTGTTGGCCGGCGAGGCCTGCGAGTCGGCCGCCGACTTCACCGAGGACGAGGGTCAACTCCTGGCGCTGCTGACCTTCCTGTTCTACGGTGCGCTGCTGCTCGGCCCCCGCCTCGATCATCTGAGCGTTGGCATCGCCGTGTACGCCGTGGCCAGCCTGACGGTGATCCGGATGGTGCCGGTGGCCGTCGCCATGATAGGCGTTGGGCTCGAGCGGCCGACGATCGGCTACCTCGGCTGGTTCGGGCCTCGGGGCTTGGCCTCGATCCTGTTCGGACTGTTCGTGGTGGAGGAGGTGGAGCTCGCCGGTTCGGAGACGATCCTCGATGTCGTGACCTGGACGGTGTTCGCCAGCATCGTGGCCCACGGGCTCACCGCGGTGCCGATTGCCGAGCGCTACGGCTCGTGGTTCGAGTCCATGATGAAACCGGCGGAAGGCCTCGGTCCCATCGAAGCGGCCGAGATGATGCCCGAGGCCGAGGTCGTCGAGGAGATGCGGGTCCGCCTGCCGATGTGAAACGGCGTGGCCCGGCGGCCGAGCCCGGGGTCACTCCCGGGCCGCTGACCGGCGTTCAGGTGGCAGGCATCCACGCCGGTCGACCGGCCTCGAACGAGTCGATGGCGGCGGCGTGCTCGAGGCTGAGGCCGATGTCGTCGAGGCCCTTGAGGAACCGTTCCTTGGTGGCATCGTCGAGCGGGAACGGCACGGAGATGCCGATGGCCGGCACCTCCAACAGGGTCCGCTCGATGTCGATGGTGAACTCCAGCGTCGGGTCTCGTTCCACCTCGGCCAGGAGCCGCTGGCCCAACTCGGCCGAGACCACCACCGGAATGAGTCCGTTCTTGGTCGAGTTGTTGCGGAAGATGTCGCCGAAGCGGGGGGCGATGACCGCCTCGAACCCGGATTGCTGGATGGCCCAGACCGCATGTTCCCGCGACGAGCCGACACCGAAATTCGGGCCGGCGATGATGATGTTGGCCCCGGCGAACCGCTCGTCGTTCATGACGAAGCCCGGGTCGTCGCGCCACTCCGAGAACAGGCCCTTCTCGAAACCGGTCCGCTCCACCTGCTTCAGCCAGTCCGAGGGGATGATCTGGTCGGTGTCGACATCGGAGCGATCGAGGGGCACGGCGTGACCGGTGACGACTCGTACTGCTTTCATGGCGATCTCCCTCAGTCCAGGTCGGTGGGTTCTGCGAAGTGGCCGGCGATGGCCGAGGCTGCGGCGACGGCCGGGGAGACCAGATGGGTCCGGCCACCTCGACCCTGGCGGCCCTCGAAGTTCCGATTGCTGGTCGACGCCGAGCGCTCGCCGACCGACAGCTTGTCCGGGTTCATCGCCAGGCACATCGAACAGCCCGGTTCACGCCAATCGAACCCGGCGTCGGTGAAGATCGTGTGCAGCCCTTCCGCCTCGGCCTGCTGTTTGACCGCGTACGACCCCGGCACCACCAGGGTCCGAACCGATCCGGCGACCTTGCGGCCCTTGGCCACGTCGGCTGCGGCTCGCAGGTCCTCGATCCGGCTGTTGGTGCAGGAGCCGATGAACACGGTGTCAACGCTGATCTCCTTGAGCGGGGTCCCTGCGGTGAGGCCCATGTAGGCCAGGGCTCTGGCTGCGGCGTCGCGATCCTGGGGGGTGGGCAAGTTGTCGGGGTCCGGGACCACCGAACTGATCGGTGCGACCTGCCCCGGGTTGGTTCCCCAGGTGATCTGGGGCCGGATGTTCGAGCCGTCGAGGGTCACCTCGGCGTCGAACGATGCAGCGTCGTCGCTCGGCAACCGGCGCCAGGCGTCGAGGGCCTGCTCCCAGGCGGCACCGGTTGGTGCATGTTCCCGCCCTTCCAGGTAGGCGAAGGTGGTGTCGTCGGGGGCGATCATGCCCGCCTTGGCGCCGGCCTCGATCGACATGTTGCAGACGGTCATCCGCCCTTCCATCGACATGTTCCGGAAGACCTCGCCCCGGTATTCGATTATGTGGCCGATCCCGCCGCCGGTCCCGATCCTGCCGATGATGGCCAGGATGACGTCCTTGGCCGTTGCACCATCGCGCAGGGTACCGTCGACGGTGATGGCCATCGTCTTGGGCCGGACCTGGGGGAGGGTCTGGGTTGCCAGCACGTGTTCGACCTCGCTGGTGCCGATCCCGAAGGCGATGGCCCCGAAGGCGCCATGGGTGGCGGTATGGGAGTCGCCGCAGACCACGGTCATCCCCGGCTGGGTCAGGCCCTGCTCGGGGCCGATCACGTGCACGATGCCCTGCCCCGGCGAGCCCATCTCGTGGTTCACGATGCCGAACTCGGCGGCGTTGACTCGCATGGTCTCGATCTGCTTTGCGCTGATCGGGTCCTCGATCGGCTGATCGATGTTCTCGGTCGGCACGTTGTGGTCCTCGGTGGCCACCGTGAGGTCTGGGCGGCGGACCTTGCGGCCGGCCAGTCGCAGACCGTCGAAGGCTTGGGGTGAGGTGACCTCGTGGACGAGGTGGAGGTCGATGTAGAGGAGGTCCGGGTCGCCGCCGGTGCCGACGTGCACCAGGTGGCTGTCCCACACCTTGTCGGCCAGTGTCCTGGCCCCTGTCGACGATCGTGACTGCTCGTTCATGGCACTCCGCTCAGATCTCGACGGCGACGACGGTCACGTTCAGGGCCCCGCTCGGCGCCTCGAAGGTGACGACGTCGCCCTCGGCCGCACCGATCAGGGCCTGGCCGAGCGGCGAGCCGGGTGACATCACCGTCAGCCCTTCCCGCCGTTCCTCGATGGAGCCGATCAGGTACTTCTCGACGTCGTCGTCTCCCTCGTACCGGATCGACACGACGCAGCCGGCCTGGACGTCGAGGTTGCCGCCATCGGCCGAGACCTCGACGATCTCGGCGTTCTCCACCAGTTTGGCCAGATGGATGATCCGGCCCTCCATCTTTCCCTGCTCCTCCTTGGCGGCGTGATAGTCGCCGTTCTCGGAGAGGTCGCCCAGTTCCCTGGCGGTCTCGATCTTCTTTGCGATCTCGATCCGGCCGCGGGTGGTGAGGTCGTCGTGCTCAGCCTTCAGCCGCTCGTATGCTTCGCGGGACAATTTATGGGTATCGGACACCCGCTATATGTTACCGACCGTGTCGCGGGGAGCGGGCACGCCGTTTGCCACGGTGGATCGAAGAACCGCCGCTGCCGAGCCGCTCGCACGTCCCGGCGGTGGCGCGTTTGGAACGGTTGTCGGGTTGCGGCTACTTGCGGGCCGACTTGGGCAGTGAGCCTATTTTGGCCGCCGCCACCGCGCCGACCGCATAGGCCAGCAGATGCAGGCCGCTGCGGAACCGGGTCCGGATGAGGGTGTCCTCGTACTCCTGGAAGTTGTAGCTCGACCCGTAGATCGTCGACAGGTCGCGGTGGGTCACCAGGATCAACACCGCCAAGACGGTGAGCAGATAGGCGGCAACCGACACCATCGCCCGGTAAGACCGATCGCCGACGGCCGGCAGCCGAACCGCGAAGCCGATGAATGCGCCCACCGCCACCGTGAGCCAGGGCCCTCGTGACACGCTGAACGCCTCGACCAGGTACCAGGCCGTCCCGGCCAGGAATGCCGCACCGAGCGCAGTCACGTTCGAGATGAACGGACTCTCGTTCGAGGTCGGGATGGCGGAGAATCGAGCGGTGCCGCTCAGCGGCTTGGTGTCGCCCGTACCGAGGGGGGAAACGATCTGGGCCTCGACCCAGTCTGCGGGTACGTGGTCCATCGACAGATCGAACGCATCCGGACCGGTCGTCTTCCGGTCGGAACTCGGCTCGACGTCATCAGAGGCCGCAACGTCCGGCCGCCATCTGCGGTTCATTGGTCGGTCCTGGTCATCGTGGGTCGAGCCTCCTTCAACGAGTCATCGGCGATCGGTGTCCGGAACTTGAGCGACGGCGGCCCGAAAGGGCGCCGTCTCGGCCCCCGGAATCGCGGGGTAACCTCGGAGTCGAGTCCCGTGACGTCCGCCGCCAGGGAATCGGGGGCTCTCCGGTACGGGAAGCGCAGAGGAGAAACCGTTGAGTCGAGCAGGCAGCGAGGGTTCAGGGCAGGCGACGATGCGGGTCGCCGTCGTCGGGGGAGACGGCATCGGCCCCGAAGTGATCGACCAGGGTCTGCGGGTCATCCACGCCGCCGGGGTCACACTCGACACCGAACACTACGATCTCGGCGGAGGCCGCTATCTGGCGGACGGGACCATCCTGCCGGATTCGGTGCTCGACGAGTGGCGGACATTCGATGCCATCTACCTGGGGGCGGTCGGGACGCCGGGCGTCCCGCCGGGGGTCATCGAGCGTGGCCTGTTGTTGAAGATGCGCTTCGAGCTCGACCTCTACATCAACCAGCGTCCGTTTCACACCGACACCCACGACTTCATCGTGATCCGGGAGAACACCGAGGGCTCCTATGCCGGAGAGGGAGGCTTCCTCCGCAAGGGTACGCCCCACGAGATCGCCACCCAGGGCTCGGTCAACACCAGAATGGGGGCCGAACGATGCATTCGCTACGGTTTCGATCTGGCCGCAACCCGCCGGCACCACCTGACCCTCGTCCACAAGACGAACGTGTTGACCTTCTCCGGCGACCTGTGGCAACGGACCTTCGACGAGGTGGCCGAGGAGTACCCAGGTGTCGAAACGGCGTACAACCACGTCGATGCCGCCTCGATCTACTTCGTCCAGGACCCCCAGCGATACGACGTGATCGTCACTGACAACCTGTTCGGCGACATCCTCACCGACCTCGGCGGCGCGGTGTCCGGTGGGATCGGGCTGGCCGCTTCGGCAAACCTCAACCCGGCCAGGACCGGTCCATCGATGTTTGAACCGGTTCACGGCTCGGCCCCCGACATCGCCGGTCAGAACAAGGCCAATCCCATCGCCGCCATCATGTCGGGGGCGATGATGCTCGACTTCCTCGGCGCAGGCGATGCGGCACAACGGATCGAACGGGCATGCGAGGCCGCCGGCTCCATCGAGGGGTCGACGGTCGAGATCGCAGACGCCGTGATCGCCAAGCTGTAGCCGTGTCCGACGGCCTACGAGACCCGGCATGGCCGGAATCGGTCGAGATCTTCGACACAACGCTGCGCGACGGCTCCCAGTTCGAGGGGATCGCCCTCACCGCCGAGGACAAGCTGAGGATCGCCACCCTGCTCGACACCCTCGGGGTCCACTACATCGAGGGCGGGTGGCCCGGTGCCAACCCCCGCGACGACGAGTTCTTCCGGCGGGCCGGGGCCGGTGAATTGCCGCTGACAACCTCGACGCTGGTGGCCTTCGGCTCCACAAGACGGCCCAAGGGAAAGGTGGACGTCGACAAGACCCTGGCCGACCTGCTGTCGGCGGGAACATCGACCGTCTGCATCGTGGCCAAGGCCTGGGACTACCACGTGACCGAGGCGCTGCGGACCACCCTGGACGAGGGCATCGCCATGATTTCCGACTCGGTTCGTTTCCTGGCCGGCGAGGGCCGGCGGGTGTTCGTCGACTTCGAGCACTTCTTCGACGGGTTCAAGGCCAATCCGGAGTTCACCGTTCGAGCGGTCGAAGCGGCGGCAGTGGCCGGTGCAGACACCCTGGTGTTGTGCGACACCAACGGCGGCTCACTGCCGAACGAGGTCGAGAGGGCAACGGCCGAAATCGTCTCGCTGTTCCCAGAGTTGATCGTCGGCATGCACACCCAGAACGACACCGGCTGTGCGGTGGCCAACGCCCTGGCCGGGGTTCGGGCCGGTGCCCGCCACGTCCAGGGCACGATCAACGGGTACGGGGAACGAACCGGCAACTGCGATCTCACCACGTTCGTTCCGAACCTCAGCCTCAAGATGGGCATCGCCACCCTGCCGGAGGGTCGCCTGAGCCAGCTGACGGCGATCAGCAATCACGTGGCGGAGTTGGCCAACATGCCGCCGATGCCCCAGCAGCCATACGTCGGGAAATCGGCCTTCGCCCACAAGGCCGGGCTCCACACCTCGGCCATCGCCCGCCGCCCTGACGCCTACGAACACATCGAGCCGTCGCTGGTCGGCAACGGCACCCGGTTCCTGGTCTCTGATCTTTCCGGCCGGGCCACCATCGAACTGAAGGCGAGAGAACTCGGCCTCGAACTCGACGGCGCCCAGATGCGGAGTGTGCTCGACGAGCTCAAGCAACTGGAATACGCCGGCTACCACTTCGAGGCGGCGGACGCCTCGCTGGAGCTCCTGATGCGACGGGCCACCGGTTGGCGAAACGAGTTCTTCGCCCTGGAGTCATTCCGGGTGATGGTGGAGCATCGGCCGGGGGAGAAGATGGCGTTGGCCCAGAACCCGCTCGGCCACTTCGACGGCGTGGAGACCGAAGCCACCATCAAGTTGCGTTTCGGGCGCGAACCGGACGTCGAGCGCATCGTGGCCACTGGGGAGGGCAACGGCCCGGTCAACGCCCTGGACGCCGCTTTCCGTCAGGCCGTCGGCGATCGTTTCCCGGCGCTGCACGACGTTCGACTGACCGACTACAAGGTCAGGATCATCGACTCCGGCCCCACCGACGACGCCGGATCGCGGCAGCGGCCCGGCACCGGAGCGGTCACCAGGGTGCTGATCGACGCCACCGACGGCGAGCGGCGCTGGAGCACCATCGGGGTGAGCGAGAACATCATCGAAGCGTCGTGGCAGGCGTTGTCGGACTCGATCGTCTACGCCCTCCTCGACCGGTCGGAGACCGGTGGGGGCCTCAGTTCCCCGGCTGCCAGATCATGAGGACCAGCGAGACGACCAGCAGCAGCTGAACGACGGCCTCGCCGATGGCCAGCCGTCGAGCCAGCCCGCCCGCCGCCTCGTCGGATTCCAGTATCGGCACCGACTGGCCGGGGGCCGCCGACGCCAGCGCCGCGGCCCTGTCGACCAGTCCCGCCACCGCCGGGCGGACCAGGCCGTGGGAGACGCCGATGAGGGCGAACCAGACCACGAACGAGGCCGAGACCCACGGGGCTCCGTAACTGAACGCCGAATCGCTGAGTGCGATCAGCACGATCCCGAGTGCCAACAGTGCGTAGAGGGCGTAGTAGGCGATCTTGGACACCGCCTGGGTGCCGCGCAGCAGCGTCGTGGCCTGGTCGACCGGCGACCGATAGGCCTTTGCGTTGTTGATTCCGTTTGCCAGCAGCCCACCGAAGCCGACGATGGATGCGCCGATGTGCAGCAGCAGAACGATGCGATAGATCACCGATGCCGTACCCATGGTCTGAGCCTCCTCTGTCTGATCCCGGAGTAACCTACACGCTGTGGCTGCACCCGACCATGTTCCCACCGATCCGAACCGGCGAGTTCGAGCCTATTCGTCGCCACCTCGCCGGACCGACGCCTGGATCGCCGATCGACCGGGAGAGCTCCCCGGCCTCCAGCCGAAGGGGGCGTCGTTGGGCACCGCCGGCCCGGACCAGGGCTACGCCTACCGGCTGGTGCACCTGTTCGATGACCGGCTCCATCTGGGCGGTGTCGATCGCGACGACGCCGTCGCCGGCTGTGTCGCCTTGGCGATGAAGCGCTCGGCGTTGTTCGGTCGGGCCCCCGTTGTCCACGACCTCACCGCCGCGTTCACCATCTACGGCTTCCTGGATCAGAGCCCCCCGGCCGAATTGGCAGGCGAACGGGAGTGGCTGTTCGCCGAGGTGAAGAGCAACCACCACTACACCGAACGGCGGCAGCTGGTCGATCGGGTGGCCGAGGACCAGTTGATGAAGCCCCACACGGCGATCGCCGCCCAGTACGACTCGGATTGGCGGGAGCTGTTCTCGTCGTCCGGCGACTAGCGCCGATCCGGGCGTCGGCGGCACAGACCGGCCCCGATGTGGCACTAGTCTTCCCGTTGTGACAGTTCGCGTTCGCTTCTCCCCGGCCCCAACGGGGTATCTGCACGTCGGCGGTGCTCGATCGGCGCTGTTCAACTGGCTGTACGCCCGGAGCACCGGTGGCACCTTCGTCCTGCGAATCGAAGACACAGACGCCGATCGCAGCCGGCCGGAGTTGATCGACGCCATCCGGGACAGCCTGCAATGGCTGGGGGTGGACTGGGACGAGGAATACCACCAGTCCGATCGGTTCGATCGATACATCGAGGTTGCCGAAGACTTCGTGGCCCGGGGCCTGGCCTACCGCTGCGACTGCTCCCAGGAGGCGGTCAAGGCCCGGGTGGGGGAGAACGTCGGCTACGACCGCCACTGCCGGGATCGAAACGTGGCGCCCGGCGAGGGTGTCGTGCTTCGGTTCAAGACCCCCGATGCCGGTACCACCGCCTGGGACGACGTGGTGCGAGGCCGGGTCGAGTTCGAAAACGCCACCCTGGAGGACTTCGTCATCGTCCGCTCCTCCGGGGTGCCGATGTTCCATCTGGCGAACGCATACGACGATCTCGACATGGGCATCACCCATGTGATCAGAGGCGAGGATCTGGTCAACACCACGCCTCGGGTCCTGTTGTTGCGCCAGGCCCTGGGCGCCACCGATCAGCCGACATACGCTCATCTGCCCCTGATCGTCAACGAGCAGCGAAAGAAGCTGTCGAAGCGACGCGATGATGTGTCCGTCGGCGACTACACGAAGCGGGGCTATCTCCCGGCGGCCATGCGGAACTACCTCTTGACCCTCGGCTGGGGCCCGAAGGACGACATCGAGATCCGGCCGATCGAGCAATTGGTCGAGCAGTTCGACCTGGCCGACATCAACAAGGCGCCTGCGTTCTTCGACATCAAGAAGCTCGACCACTTCAACGGCGAGTACATCCGGATGCTCGACCTCGCCTCGTTCGTCGAGCAGTCGCTCCCCTTCGCCGGCGACGTCGCCCCCGGGCTCTATGCCACGCTGGCACCGTGGGTCCAGGAGCGGATCAAACGCTACGACGAGATCCCGGCCCTGATCGAGTGGGTGGTCGGACCGCCGCCGGAGCCAGACGACAGCGACTGGCGCAAGGTCATGGCCAAGGATCGGGTGCCACAGGTGCTCGACGTGGTCATCGAACGGCTGGCAACCGTGCCCTGGACGCCCGAGGCGCTGACCGAAACGGTGCTCGGCGTCGGCGAGGAGCTGGAGGTCAAGTCACAGCTGCCGGTACGGATGGCACTGACCGGTCGACGGTCGGGATTGCCGCTGTTCGAGCCGATGGCCGAGCTGGACCGAGCCGAGGTGGTGCGTCGGCTGAAAGACGCTCGTGAGCGCCTCTGACCCCTCGGTGAACCCGGGGGACGAGCGCCGCCCCGACGCGATCGATGACGACCAGGACAGGGCCGACGATGATGAACTCGAGGTCGGTGTGACGATGAAGCGGATCGCCAAGATCGCCGCGGCGCTTGTCGTTTTCTACCTCGTGGCCAACTTCGTCGACGTCTGGATCGCATCGGCCTCGGATTACGACGGCACCGCCACCGCCGCGGTTGTGCTCGGCGCCGCCCAGTACAACGGCGAGCCGTCAGACGTCTTTCGGGGACGTTTGGACAGAGCGGCCACGCTCTACGGCGACGACCGGGTGGAGCTGATCGTCGTCACCGGCGGCGGCCAGGAGGCCGACATCACCACCGAGGCCAAGTCCGGCTACAACTACCTGCGGGACACCGCCTCGATTCCCGATGAGGACCTTCGGCTGGAGGTCGACGGTACCTCGACCTACCTTTCGCTGGCCGCGGCATCGCGCTTCCTGGCCGACGAGGGCATACGGGACGTGATCCTGGTCACCGACCCCTACCACGCGAAACGATCGAAGCTGATCGCCGAGGAGGTCGGGCTGGAGGCCAAGGTCTCGCCAACCGATTCATCGACCTCGTTCGGCCGGCTGATCCGGGAATCGGGGGCGACCGCCATCGGGCGGCTGATCAGTTTTCGTCGGCTCGACGCCTACGTCGACCTGTAGTGCACCGCCGTTGCATCGCCACGGCGCCGGTTCCGGTTGCCTGGGCGGGTCGGGTCTGCGAGCGGAGCGGTGGTCACGATGCTGTCGTCGATCGCCGACTTCCTGCCGGCGGTTCGCTGACCCCACCCCGAGGTCGATCCAGATTCGGTTGGGAAACCGGTGGTCGATCGGGTCCGCACAGCGGTAGCCTTATCGGGCGCCCGTAGGGCGTCATCCATCGGGGATGGTGTAATTGGCAACACATCTGGTTCTGGTCCAGACATTGGGGGTTCAAGTCCTCCTCCCCGAGCGACTCCTCCCCGAGCGAACTCCTCCCCGAACAGCGTTCGCCGGTCACCATCAGCTCCATCACCAACCAAGTGAGAGTTCGCCCCCCGCCGTCGTCCCGCAGGCCCCCAGCGTGCCCGATCTCGGGCCGATCCCCTGGCCGGCGATGATGTCGTTGGCGAACTCGGCGTCCCGTTCGTTGCTGCCGTTGCGGAGCCGTCGGCATCCGACTCTTCGCCAGTCCGCGGGCATGGCCTGGCCGGCGGCGCGAGACTGGTCGAGACGGCGCTGGAACGGCGCCGCGGAACAAGGAGGTTTCGACCATGACCATCGAGAGCAGCACGTTGATGACGATCTCGGACGCCAGCAAGCTGGAGGGCGATCTGAACGAGGTCGTCCGGCCGGCCCTGGAGGCGATGGGGGCCATGGAGGTCATGGCCGGGGTGGCCCTCACCGGACTGATGACCGGCATGGGCCTCCTGTCGTCTCGCTGGGAGTCGCTCGGCGCCTGGGCAGCGGCATCGGCCGAGATGGACGCTCGGATGGCTCCCGGCGGTGGCCATGCCGAGTTGGCAGAGCGTTACCATATTGCCCAGCGGATCATCGCCCACACCATGCATGAGGCCGGTGACAACTCGGGTTCGTTCGTCAACGCCAGCCGCTATTCGTTCGCTGCGCCGCCTCAGGGGTTCGAGAACGCGGGCCGGCTGGCCGTCGGAGCCGGGGCCAACGGGCTGCGGATCTCCCAGGTGCTGGCCGGTGGGGACATGACCGGCCACGTCATCGGGGCCATGTACATGGACTCCCTCGACGGTCTGCCCGAGATCCTGGCCGCCATCACGGCGGACTCCCAGTTCGTGGCCGACGTCCAGGCCGCCGGGGGGAAGCTGGAGTCGAGGACCATCTTCCGGGCCATCTGAGCAACGGTCTCCCGTGGTCGCCGGCCGACACAGCGGCGATCCGGGTTGGGCCGCAGCGTCCGGGAATGGCGGTGGAAGTCGAGCGAGAACCTGCTGTTCCGGTCGGCTCTCCAGCCGCGCCAGGATTGGGAGATGTCTCTCAGACGTTTGCCCCGGATCGAGTGCCTGGAACTGGCGGTGGTGGTATTTCCGGACTGGCACTCCAACGAGTTCGTGGCCGAGCAGGCAATGCCGAGCAATGTTCCCTCGGTGGAGATGCGGGCCGTCGCGATCGACTCGATTCGTCGTCTCAAGGCCCTGCAACCACGGCCTGTTCATTTCAGTCACTGCCCTGAGTACAGGTCGGGTATCGCCGGACCGAACTAGGCCGGACAGCGTCGCATGGAACCACCATGTGGACCACATCGACATCGGGCAGGCGACCAACAGCTCGCACCTGCGCGCTGGGGCTCGCTCGGATCCGCAGCCTCGCTTACTCTCGCATTTGACAATTGTCTTACCATCGGTCAACGCTACCTACAGATAAACCTCGTGTCGGCGCTCTGGTCACCTCTCTAAACAACTCATCAGCGGCGCCTGCCAGTTACGAGTTCTACAAAAGAGGGGACCGATATTGACCGGGCGCCGCCTCGATCGTCGTCGCAATGCAGGGAGTGGGCACAGTCGCCTTGAGAAGGTGGCACCCGAGCGCTGGTCGACACAATGGTGACCGTCAACGCGGGGCGAGTTGGATCCTCTGCGGCCGGCAACACGACCAGCGCTTCATCGACCGGCGTCGAACCGCTCCTGGCCGAGGTCCTGGCCGACGTATTGGAAGTGGACCGGGTGTCGGTCACCAGCGACTTCTTTGATGACCTCGGTGCCGACTCGCTTGTGATGGCCCACTTCTGCGCACGACTCGGCAAGCGAGCGGACCTGCCTTCAGTGTCGATCAAGGAGGTCTACCAGCACCCCACCATCGAGGATTTGGCGACGGCAATCTCTTGTGTCGACCCTGTCCTTGAACCATCGCCCATTCCCTCGTCGCCCTCGACCGAAGCGGCGGCACCGGTCGGCCGGTGGCAATACGTCATGTGCGGGGTGATGCAGCTGCTGGCCCTGTTCGAATTCGCAGCCCTGGCCGCGATTGTCGCCGACCGGGGCCACGAATGGGTCTCGGCCGGGATCGGACTGCCCGGCACCTACGTGCGTTCGGCCCTGTTGGGGGGCGGGGTCTTCGTGACCTGGTCCATCCTCGGGATCGTGGCGAAGTGGGTGATCATAGGGCGCTGGGAGCCGAGGCAGTTCCGCATCTGGAGCTTCCGCTATGTTGCCTTCTGGTTCGTCAAGATCCTGGTCCAGTCGAACCCGTTGCGGTTGTTCGTCGGCACACCGATCTACGTGCTGTACCTCCGGGCGCTGGGGGCAAAGATCGGGCGGAACGTGGTGGTGCTGTCCAGGAGCGTGCCCGTGTGCGCCGACCTGCTCACCATCGGCGACAACACGGTCGTGCGCAAGGACTCGTCCCTCACCTGCTACCGAGCCCATGCGGGCTTGATCCAGACGGGCCCGGTCACGCTGGGAGCCGATGCGTTCGTCGGTGAGGCGAGCGTGCTCGACATCCACACCTCGATCGGTGACGGCGCCCAGCTCGGTCACGCTTCGGCGCTGTACGCCGGGCAGTCCATCCCCGCCGGCGAACGCCGGGTGGGATCCCCGGCCCGGCAACGGACCGAGGCGGACTACCGGGCGGTACCGCCGACCGACCGCAGCTGGACGAGGAGGGTCGGCTACTCGATGGCGCAGCTCCTGATCCTGTTCGCGGTGACCCTGCCGCTCCCGGTTGGGCTTCTGACCTTGCTCGCCGACTGGCGGGTATCGCAAACGGGGTTGCTCGGCACCGCATCTCAGCCGTTCTCCAGCTGGACGTACCTCGGCGAAGCGCTGGTCTTCTCCCTTGCACTGTTCCTCATCCTGACGGTACTCAGATTGGTGCTCGTCGTCACCGTCCCCCGAATACTCAAGGGCGCGGTCAAACCCGCAAGGACGTATCCGCTGTATGGCATCCACTATTGGGCCCATCGCACGATCACGAGGCTGACCAATGTTCGGTTTTATACGAATCTTTTCGGGGATAGCTCCTACATCGTCCACTATCTGTACCTGCTCGGCTACGACGTCTCGTTCGATGAGCAGACCGGGGCGAATTTCGGCCTGAACGTCAAACACGACAACCCGTATCATGTGACCGTCGGCCCCGGAACGATGGCCGCCGACGGGCTTTCGATCATCAACGCCGACTACTCGAGCACCTCATTCTGCGTTTCCCCGGTCACAATCGGTGCCCACAGCTACATCGGGAACCAGGTTGCCTATCCATCCCAGGCCAAGACCGGAGAGGACTGCCTGTACGCGTCCAAAGTCTCGATTCCGGTCGAAGGCGACGTACGGGAGCATGTCGGATTCCTGGGCTCACCGAGCTTCGAGATCCCACGGCTGGTCCTCCGTGACCGCAAGTTCGACGCCATGAAGCGGGGCGACGAACTGCCTCGTAGACTCGCGGCCAAGAACAGGCACAACATCGTCACCATGGGCCTACTGTTGCTGTCGCGGTGGGGAGCCTTGTTCAGTGTCGCCCTGTTTGCTCTGGGTACCGTCGACCTCCAGAGCCGCTTCGGTGCACCTGCGGTCTTGGTCACTTCGATGCTCGCTCTCGCATTTGGAGCGCTGTACGTCGTGGTGGTTGAGCGGGCCTCGACCGGATTCAAACCGCTCAAACCTCAGTACTGCTCGATCTACGAACGCCAGTCGTGGCAGGTCGAGCGATTCTGGAAGCTGAGTTGGCAGCCGCCGTTCCTCAACGGCACCCCGTTCAAGGCCGTGCTGTGGCGGATGCTCGGTGTGCGCGTCGGCAGGCGTCTCTTCGACGACGGCGCGCTCATGATCGACAAGACCATGATCACCGTCGGCGACGACTGCACGTTCAACGCCGCCAGCGTCGTACAGCCCCACTCCCAGGAGGACGGCACGTTCAAGTCCGACCACGTGACGATCGGTGACGGCTGCACGCTGGGGGTCCGCTCCCTGGTGCACTACGGCGTGACCATGGGGGACGGGGCGACATTGGCGCCAAACGCGTTTCTCATGAAGGGCACAGAGGTCCCGCCACGAACCAACTGGGGAGAGAACCCGGCTCGGGAGCTCGGGGATGATCGCGCCGTCGAGCCGGCGGCGGAGAAGACCGCGATGCAACCCCGGCCTGCGACCAGCAGTGCCGAGGCGACGAACGGAGGCGAAGAACAAGTGAGCGCACAAGCAGTGAACGGCCGCGACTACTGGCGTGGGGTGCTCCTGGCCGGGGGGTTCACCACGATCCCGAGATGGACTCTCGATCCGGGGATCGACGAACACGAGGTGACGGTCGACGACGACGTGGTGTCCGCCCTGAAGACACTGGCCCATGAGGTGGGCGTCTCGTTCAGCTCGATCCTGCTGGCAGCACACGCCAAGGTCCTCGCCGCGCTGGCCGGTGAGCGGGAGGTGGCGACCGGCTATGTGGCTCGTGAAGGCGACCGACCACTGCCGTGCCGACTGACCACCGAACCCGACTCGTGGCGCGACCTGCTGTTGAACACCCACCGCGTCGAGTCGGACATCCTGTCAAACCAGGACGTCCCGGTCGACGATCTCAGACGGGAGCTGGGGCTGACCGGGCCGTCGTACGAGACGGTGCTCGACTTGACGGGCGGTTGGGATCTCAGCGAGGGCACCGTCTTGGCGCTTGGCGTCTTCCAGCACCGCGACCAAGCCGTGCTGCGGTTGCGGTATCGGAGAGACGTACTCGACGCCGACGCCGCTGCTCGGACGGCCGACTATCACAGCAAGGCACTCGCACTGATCGCAGATGATCCCGACGCCGAGCACCGTCGGCAGAGCCTGCTGTCGCCCGAGGAGCTCGACTTCCAGCTCGACGGGCTGGCCGGGCCCCGTCGCGAGCTGCCCGATCACCGGTTCCACGAGCTGTTCGAGCAGCGGGTCCAGGCACATCCCAACGCCGTCGCCGCCATGCACGGTCACCGACCGTGGACGTACCAGGAGCTCAACAGCCGGGCCAACCAGCTGGGAAGGGCCCTGCTGGCCCGAGGGCTGCAGCCCGAAACCGTCGTCGCGGTGGTGACCGAGCGCAACCTGGATTGGATGGCCGCCGTCTTGGCGATCTTCAAGGCGGGAGGGGTGTACCTGCCCATCGAACCGGACTTCCCGGCCGATCGCATCGCCGCCACGCTCAGCCGGGCCGAGTGCAGGCTCGTATTGACCGAACCGGGTAGCACCATCACGCTCGACCAGGCCGCAGGCTCGCGACCGGACGTCGAGGTGCTTCTGGTCGATACCGCATACGACGAAGGCCATGCCGATGGCGATCTTGGCATCGAGGTCGGGCCGGACCAGCTCGCCTACATCTATTTCACTTCCGGATCCACCGGCGAGCCAAAGGGCGCGATGTGCGAGCACGCAGGCATGCTCAACCACCTCTATGCCAAGATCGACGACCTGGAGATCGGCGAGGGGGAGACCGTCGCCCAGATCGCGCCCCAATGCTTCGACATCTCGCTGTGGCAACTCGTTTCGGCCCTACTCGTCGGTGGGCGAACCCTGCTGATCGAGCAGGAAACGATCCTCGACCCACGGCGTTTCGTCGACACGATCGTCGACGGCAGGGTCGCCGTCATGCAGGTCGTGCCGTCGTATCTCGAAGTCCTCCTGTCGTATCTCCAACAGGAGCGCCGCAGCCTGCCGGAACTGCACTGTGTATCGGTCACCGGTGAAGCGCTGACGCTCGAGCTCGCCCAGCGTTGGTTCGCCACCAAGCCCACAATCAAGCTGGCGAACGCCTACGGCCTGACCGAGACGTCTGACGACACCAACCACGAGGTCATGGACCATCCGCCGATCAGTGGGGGCGTCCCGCTCGGACGTGCCATCCACAACGTCGAGGTCCGCGTTGTGGACGAGCACCTGTCACCGGTGCCGCTCGGTGCTCCTGGTGAGATCGTGTTTTCCGGGGTCTGCGTCGGCCGTGGCTATATCAACGATCCCGACCGCACCCGGCTGGCATACCTCGCCGACCCGGTGCGGGAGGGTCGACGGCTCTACCGGAGCGGCGACTACGGGCGATGGCGGCCGGACGGCAAGCTGGAGTTCCTCGGTCGGCGGGATGCCCAGGTCAAGATCCGTGGCTTCAGGATCGAGATCGGCGAGATCGAGAACACCATGCTGCAAGTCCCCGGCGTTCGGCAGGGCGCGGTCGTGATCACGGGGCAGGCCGACCACAACCAACAGCTCGTCGGGTTCGTCGCGGGCCAGCAACTCGATGTCGAGACGGTCCGGGACCGGCTGGCTCGTTCCATGCCCGACTACATGGTCCCCACGACCATCCACCGGCGGGAGACGCTGCCGCTGACCGACAACGGCAAGATCGACCGCAAGTCCCTCGTCGCCCTGGCCGGAGAGCTCGAAGGGGCGGGCGCCGACTTCGAGGCGCCGAACACCATCGCCGAAGAACAGCTCGCCAACGCATGGGCCAACGTGCTCGGTGTCTCGCTTGACCAGGTCGGGCGGAAGGACAACTTCTTCGACATGGGCGGCACGTCGCTCACCGCAGTGGAACTGGTGGTCGCACTGCAGAGCGCAGTGTCGCTCAAGGATGTCACTCGGCACCCGGTCCTGGCCGATCTGGCCCTATGCGTTGACGAGTCTTCCCCGTCGGGATCGGAGCTCCTCCAGCAGCTGACGGAATCGGACGACAGCAACGCCGGTGGCCTGGTGTGCTTTCCCTACGCCGGTGGGAATGCGATCAACTTCCAGGCGATGGCCAAAGCGCTGCAACGCAGCGGACCTGCGGTCTACGCCGTCGAACTCCCGGGTCACGACCCCGCCGTCGATGGCGAGCCGTTCGCATCGATGGATGACATCGTCGACAAGGTCGCGGCCGAGATCGCCGGACTGGACCTCACCCGTGTCCTGGTCTGGGGTCACTCGTCGGGCACGGCCTTCGCGGTGGAGACGGCACGGAGGCTCGGCAACCTCGGGGTGAACGTCGAACGCCTGTACCTGGCGGCCCAACTACTCGGCGATGCAGCCGACCGGCGGGCCCACATCGACCAGCTCTCCCGGCAGAGCAATACCGAGATCGCCGCCGATCTGATCGCCAGGAGCGGTGACACCGGACTCGCCGAGCTCGATGCCCCACAGGTCGAGCACGTCGGCGCAGCCTTCCGGCACGACTGCGTGGCGGCCCATCGATACCTCATCGACGTCCTGGGTGCGCCACCGGCGGTGAAGCTCGCCGTCCCGGTCACCGTCGTCGTTGCTTCCGACGACCCGAGTACTGCGGGGTGGTCCCGCCGATACCGAGACTGGGAGGCCCTGGCCGACCACGTCGAGGTTCGTGAGCTCACCGAAGGCGGTCACTACTTCCTCCACACCCGTCCCGGGGATGCGGCCGACGTCGTGCTGGCGCCCGCCGGGTCGTCGAACACTCCCGCGGGTAGCGGCTCAGCGGCATCCCGGACGGTGTCGACTGAGCTGGAGCTGCGGCCGGGCCAGCCTCCCATACTGCAGGTCGAGACCGCTGGCGACGGATCGAGTTGGGCTGCCGCTCACCGAGCCGACTTGCTGGCCGCCGTCGCCGAGCACGGTGCGGTTCGCGTCCGTGGGCTCCGGCTGCGCGATGCCGCCGAGGTCGGCGCCGTTGCCCGGTTATTGGCCGCCGATCTGGTGGTGGATCGGGAAGCCTTTGCAGCCAGGCAGACCCATCCCAACGGCATCTACTCATCGTCGGAGTGGCCGTCGAACCAGCAGATGTGTATGCATCACGAGCTGAGCTACCGACTCGAGGTTCCCGGCCTGATGCTGTTCGTGTGCCTCGTTGCGCCAACCGGGGGAGGGGCGATCGCCCTGGCCGACTCGCCGACCGTCCTCGAATCGCTGCCAACCGAGCTGGTCGAGCGGTTCGACCGGGAGGGCTGGATGCTCACCCGGACCTACACAGACGAAATCGGGCTGTCCGTGGCCGAGGCCTTCGGCACCGACGACCATGCCGGGGTCGAGAGCTACTGTCGGGCCAACGCCATCGACTTCCAATGGCAACCCGACGGTGGACTGCGAACCAGCCAGCGCCGTAGAGCCGTTGTCCATCACCCGGTCACCGGTCAGCGCTGCTGGTTCAACCAGATCGCCTTCCTCAGCGAATGGACGATGAATCCGGAGGTGCGGGAGTTCCTGGTGGACCTCTACGGCCCCGATGGACTGCCGTTCAACACCCGCTTCGGTGACGGCGACCCGATCAGCGAGGACATCGTGCAGACGATCAACGAGGTATACGAGATGAACACCACACGCCAGCCCCTGCAGACTGGGGACCTCCTCGTTGTCGACAACATACGCACCGCCCACAGCAGGGAACCCTTCGAGGGACCGCGCAAGGTGCTCGTCGCCATGGGCGATGGCATCCGCCTGGCTGACATCGCCCCGGCCCTCGATGTGGAGGTGGAATGACGATGGGCGCCTCACCGATGCCAGTCGTGCCGGTCACGATCCGAGTCGAAAGGAGTCTCGATCATCGACCACGCATGGTCTTCGACGCCTACGCCGACATCGACCAGCGGACGCAGTGGATGGCACCCCCCGATGACCTCATCTCGTTCGAATCGCACGACTTCAGAGCCGGCGCTTCAGACCACTTCGTTCGCCCGTCACAGGGCAAACGGAGCTTTTCGGGCACGACCCGATACGAACACATCGTCGACGACGAGCACATCGTATTCACCGAGCGGCTCACGGCCGCCAACGACCAGCTCCTCGCCATTTCACTGGTCAGCTGGTTCCTTGTCCCGTCCGGGCCTGGCACGCTGCTCACCATCACCGACCACACCGCCTCGGTTGTCGGGAGTCGACCCATCGAAGGTGCCCGATACCGCTACGAGGTCATGGTGGATCGGCTCGCCCGCCACCTGGCGGGCAGGGTCGGTGGGTTCGTTGATGGACCAGACGGAGCGACCCGATAGGAGGTACGCCCGGTCCAACGTCTCGAAATCGGCCACGCCTGCCCCGCGCCGGTAGGGTTTGCCCCGCAGCTCGGTCGTGCAAATTGGCGTGATATGGCCGGCGGTGTCGATAAGATGCGACTTGCGTTTTCGCTAGCCCCGTTCGTCTAGCGGCCTAGGACGCTGGCTTCTCATGCCAGTAGCACGGGTTCAAATCCCGTACGGGGTACCAGCAACGCCCACCGCCGAAACCGGCTCAACCACTGCGGTTTCAAGCCTCGGCACCCCGGCCGTCGGTCATCAGGATTTCCGGCTGCGGTCCGCCCGTACCAGCCAGGTACCAATATGGCGGTCGAATGCTCCCACCCGAGCACCTCGGGACGATGAGCATGGCGCTCGTTTCCCCCGGTCGACATGCTTCCTGGCGTACGATCTGGCCGCATGCGAACCACCCGCCGCTCACTCCTCGTCCTACTCCTAGGGTCTTGCTTGATCTTGGCGGCATGTGGTCAAGATCCTCAGGCGAGTGAGGGCGATGGGTGGCGATGGCGGGTGAGGGGAAGTGGAACGAGATCGTTGGCGGTCTCGACCGCATCGAGTCCTTGATCGAGTAATGCTGGAGCGCCGGACTGGGTGCATCGGATGACCAGGGTCGGACATTGGATCGTTCGGTACATGGGGAGGATGTCAGATCTCCGTCGTCGGCGAAGGCGTCCTCGAACAGCTGGCGTGCGGGGTGACAGAGGAAGCCGCCGCCGTCGAGAGCGACAATGTTCCGTTCTGCCATGAGTCGACCGTTGGGAGCGGTGTACCCGATTCCGGGAGAGATCTTGGTCACGCTCTCGGTTCGCTCCGGCGGTTTGGCTGTGATGGTTGCACGGGGAGAACGGGCTGTTCTCCCCGTTCGGGGACGTTCGGCCCTGCCGGAGGGGACGAATTCGGCTGATGATCCTCTGAGTGGAGGAGGTTCTCGGTGCATGTGACTCGCAGTGGTCCGAAGACAGGCAGCGGTCATCCAATGACTGGCCGCCTTCGGTGGGTCGCGAGACTAGTCCTGGTTGTGCCGCTGGTCATCGCCTGGTTCATCGCGATCGGAAACGTGGTCAACGATCCGTCATCGGACTTCGAAGGCGTTGCCCTCTTCCTCGGCCTGATAGTGACCTCGGCGGTGGCTGTCATGGTGTGGTTCCGGGAACGACTCGGTGGTGTGATGCTGATTGGATTGGCGGCTGTCGCATGGCTGTTCGCCTACCTGGCATCTACTCCGAACAACGTGGGTGCCGGAGTCCTGTTCATGCTGCCCTGGCTCGTGAGCGGTGTCTTGTTCCTTCTGGTCGGTCAGTTGGAGCAACGCAAGCCGGAATAGTTACACGAACGAGCGACGTGGAGTTCTACGATCAAACACCGACGACCCGAACGGTTGTCACCCAACAGCCAGACTGGAGTGATGTGCCCCGGGGCGGTTCAGTTCCTCGGTTGCCTGCCTCATTCGGCCACCATGCGAGCGGCAACATTCCCGGCGTAGCGGCCTGTGTCAGGCGGGCGAGAACGCGACCACGGACCGTGCGATGGTCACTGCCGGCTCGATGAGCATTTGGTCAGTCCGGTCTCGGGCGCGATATGCGGCCTACGAATCCTTCCGCTCTTGGAACTTTGTCGAACCAAGGACCTTCTGCCCTATTCGGACGAGCCGCGCGCCCCTTAACATTCGAAATGAACAGCGTTGTGGCCCTCCACTCTGGAGACTCCTAGCTCAATTCATGTAGGTTCTGACGTGTGTCGGCCGGACGCGAACGCATTGATCGTTTAGATTGAGGGAGGTGTGCGATGTTTCTTCGCGTGACTCGTGGTCGGGTTGACCCCAGCAAGGCCGATGAGGTCTATGCGATGGGCTCACAGGCTGAGGCCGGTGTCAAGGCCCAGCCCGGCTGCCACGACTGCCAGGCGGGAATCGACCGCCAGGCTGGAACAACTGTTGTTGTGGCGACCTTCGATACTCTTGAGCATGCGAAGTTTTCGCGCGAGGACTTGGGCGAGGAGTACCTTCAGGCGCTGGCGAAGCTCGGCTGGAAGGGTGACCCCCCAGAGTTCTATGAGATGCCTCCCGGGTGGGACGAGGGGTAATCACTCGTGCGGTGGTCGGTCTGATCCGATCCCGCTGGAAGGCGTGAGCAGCGTGGTACTGGTACGCGGGGTCAGTCAGCCTCCTCGGTGCAGGGTTTCGAGCCAGCGGCGTTGCCAACGTGTCTCGATTGCCGGCCTGGTGCGGCGGCGGCCCTCCTCACTATCATCCGTTGATGCCCGCCACCGCCAGGTGGGGGCCAGGCGGACTGGAGAGATCATGGAGATCGAGACCGACCGAAATGGCCGTCGGATCCCGGGACGTGAGTTGTGGAGGGCTGCGGCGCTGGCGTTCGTCGCCCTGTTGATGTTGCTGGCGGTGGCCTCGCCGGCGTCGACCGACGACGGGTCCTCGTACCCCGAGGTGATCCCACTCCCAACGGGTTTCCAGCCAGAAGGGATCGTTGTCGGCGCCGGGTCCTCGTTCTTCGTCGGATCGCTGGTCGATGGCACGATCTGGAAAGGCGATCTACGTACCGGTCGGGGCGAGGTGCTCGTCACTCCAAACGACGTTCGGACCGCCATCGGTATGGACGACGACCGCGGGGGTTCGCGACTGTTCGTCGCCGGCGGGCCGTTCGGGGCGGCCTACGTGTACGACACCCGTACCGGCGAGACCCTGGCCAGCTACCAGCTGACAACCGAGCCGGTGACGTTTGTGAACGACGTGATCGTGACTCGTGACGCCGCCTATGTCACGGACAGCTTCCGGCCCGTCCTCTACAAGCTGCCGCTCGGGCGAGGGGGCGCCCTGCCCGATCAGAGCGAGATCGAGGAGATCCCTCTTGCCGGTGACTACCAGTTCGTCACGCCGCTGCCGGACTTCAACATCAACAGCAACGGCATCGTGGCGACTCCCAACGGGAAGTGGCTGATCATCGCCCACACGGCCCTGGGCACGCTCTACCGGGTCGACCCCGCAACCGGTGAGGCGACCGAGATCGATCTCGGCGGTGCAGCAGTGCCCAACGGCGACGGCTTGGTGCTCGCAGGACGAACGATCTACGTGGTACAGAACTTCCTCAACCAGATCGGCGTCATCGACCTCGACCCGGGCTTCACCACCGGGACCGTCGGTGAGCCGATCCTCAGTGAGGGCTTCCGCATCCCGACCACGGCCGACCGATTCGGATCGTCCCTCTACGCCGTGAATGCGCGGTTCGACGTCGCGCCCCCGCCGTTCGCTGGAACCCCGCCCAGCCCCGAGGTCGAGTTCGAAGTGGTGAAGGTTGAGCGCAAGCGGTAGCGGAGACCGCCCGCGCAGCGGCCGCATCCCTCGGCGGTGAATCCGGCCATGGGATTGGCTGGTACATCGAGTGGGTTGACGAGCACAAGCTCCGCATGGGTGCGTCGCGATGTTCTCCCGGTTCTGTTGAGATTGGCTGGGTCATCACGGATGCTTTGCCCGCCGCGTCGGGGAAGGACTTGTCGAGCTCGGGGGCCAGGCGGCGGGCGTTCGCGAGGCCCTGGCCGCGGTCGGGATGGTCGAATGGCTCAATGAGGCGCCGCCGCACCCGGCCGAGTAGTCGAGCCCTCCGGTCGACAAGATCGGCCAACAAGGCGCCACCCTCGCACGGCCAGCGAAGCCGAGCGGGTATCGGCGTTCTGGCCTGCATCTCGCGCTCGGGAATGCGACCACGCAGGGTGCGACGGGCGTTGCCAGCTCGACGAGCACCTGGTCGTCACAGTCGGTGGCGAGTGGTGGCCGGCACCGGTGTTCTTGGGCGGGCCAGGAGTGCCGATACCGGGCAGTGCCAGTCGTGCGAGACCGAGGCGTGAGCTTCTTTCCTAGCGATGATGGCGCACCCCCTCCGCAGGCACTTCCCGAAGTTGACGATCGACCGCTCGAACGAGATGACTCCGTTGGGCAGTTCCCGGGTGAATTCGGTGTCCCGGTGAGCATCCCCGAGGCCAGGATCGTGTTCGACGAGCCTGCGTTGGCCTTCGACCAGTACCTGGTGTTCGATGTCGGCTTCTACGTGACTCTGCGGGTGCTCCAGCGGTCACCAAGAATGGACAGCCACGACCGGGACCTGGCCGAGTCCTTCTTTGGCGGCATCCGGACCGGATGCCGTACTCGAAGCGGTTCCGCTGGGGCATTCAGCTCTCGGATGGCCGACGAGGCTATGGGCTGCCGCTCGTGCAGGGCGACGCTGACTTCGCCATCTTGGGACAAGGCGGTGGGGGAGACGACGTGATGGCGCAGTACCGGTTTTGGGTACACGCTGTCCCTACTTCGGAGATGACGATCTTCGTGGCCTGGCCAGAGCGAGGGCTCGATGAGCGCAGTCTGGTCGTTGATGGTTCACGACTCGTTGACGCCTCAGGCGTCGACACACGAGTTGCAGGCTGGTGATACCGAGCACTGCAATCGTGAGCCGTCCTCGGGTGGTCGTCGCCGGCCGGCCATGAGGATTATCGATTGGAGACCGAGGCCCGCCCGGACAGCATCAGGGTCACTCGAGGACGGGTCTGTGCTCGGTGAACAACACCGTGGGCGGTGACAGTCAACAGGCTGCTCGGTGACCTGTACCGCACGCTCTGGGGTTGGTCGGGGCACCAGCCCGCCCAGATCAACAGATGGAGCGCGCCCTAACAAGCACGCTGCCAACGGGCGCCGAGCGGCACATTCGGGTTATCGGTGAGGAGCGGCACTACGGGCGCTCGGGTCGGACAGCGTCATCGACGGGGAGTGTGCCGAACTGTTCCGGCCAACCGTGTAGGAAGCGCCGCGCTGACGGTGTCTCTTCTCCCAAACACCAGCCAGGTGATCAGGATTGTCGAGGTGGGAAACCCGAGTATGAGGACCAAGAAGAACGGACCGGCCAGGACGTCGTTTGTGCCCGAGCCGAAGAACAGGGGTGCTGCCAGCAGAGAGTTGAACATGTAGTGGAGGAACACCGCCGGCAGCACGCTGTCGGCCATGATCACTGTGTACCCCCAACCGAGACCGAAGATCGTGGCCATGATGACACCGAAGACCACTTCGATCGGGTCGTCCCAAGCCACGAGGTTGGAGAAGTGGTACAGCCCAAACAGCACCGAGCTCATGATGACGGCCTTGAACGGTGGGATCCTCGGTTGGAGATTGCTGAGGACGACTCCCCGGAACGTCAGTTCCTCCCAGATGGCAGGCACCAGAGCCAGCAACAGGATGACCCACTGATCGCCGACCACCAGTACGCCAACGTCTGAGTTGAACTCCCCGGCGGCCACGGCACCCACCATCAGCATCACGAGAAGGGCAACGACGGAGGAAACCGCGACCGTTACCGTTTTGGCCGGGGAGGGCCCCATCGACACCCGCATGTGCGCCAGATAGCGCCGCAGCCATCCTGGTCGGGGTGCGTCCCCGAGCAGCAGCGGCACCACAAACAACACCAACAGGGCACCCATCATCATTCGGAATCCGACATCGATGAGCCGGACTGAGACGTCGTCCGGGTCGCCGATGAGTTCTCGGAAGCCGATGATGTGCGTCATGCTGAGGAACACGCCAGCCAGGACCGTGATCAGCACCGAACCGACCACCGGATGTGCCCGAAGCCACCCGCCGGCCCGATGCTGCGGCGACATCGCCTCGGCTCTGTGGGTCGTGGCTTGCGTTTGCATCACCTGCCGTCCTCCGCTCCGTCGAACGTACCCGAAGAGGGCAACCCTCGGTAGGGCCAAAGGGCCGTAGCCGGACCTTCCAGACCCCATCGGGCTGGGTCACCCGCGCATAGCGAAGACTCTGTGTGCCAAGGGATGGGGTACAGACCCCGTGGGACACACCAGGTGGGCCAGCCCGATCGGAGCGTTGCGGGTGGCCACGGGGGCTGAGACAGAGAGCCAACGATCAGGCTGCGGTGCCGGGCAACGCACGAGACAGCGACGTTCCTGGTTCCCCGTACCCTCCTATTGAATGGCCCGTTGCTGATCGGTTTCCCCGCCCATGGAACAAGCAGACCGGCCGAGCCAACTCATGACCAGCGCCGAACACCTGATCCCGGGCGATATCACACTGAACCTCAAATCACGCCTACCGGCACCTACGATCAGCGGGGCCGGCCAGGGTGGCCTTGGCGGAACCGCTCGGTATCTCCGCTCGGAAACATCGATCCACCGCGCTCGGGTGCCGGC
>CAVQRR010000008.1:0-482556 GCA_963715325.1 uncultured Acidimicrobiales bacterium | reverse complement strand
CCAGCAACAGCCCGACCCCCCACCACACCAGTTGGTTGAACGGTCGGAACAAGATGGTGAGGAGCGCCCCGGCCTCGGCGTCGACATCGCGAAGCACCGCCTGGCTGTCGAGCCACGGCCGGGTGCTGGTCGCCACCTCGGGCAGCCGGAGATTGCGTTCGGGGTAGACCGCCACCGACGGTTCCAGCCGCCGGTCCCCGTCGATCAACACCACCGCCCGGACCCGGAGCGGGGCCTCCCCGACGATCTCGGTGGCCAACAGCTCCGCGGTATGACCGTCGACCTCGGCCGATTCACCGACGTTCAACCGCACAACCGATTCGGTCGCCCCTGTCCCGGCCAGGGCACCGAACAGCACCAACAGCACACCGAGGTGACCGGCCAATCGGGCTGCGCCCTGCCGGCCAGACGATGCCACCATCGCCGCCCCGAAACCGAGGGCGGCCGCCAGCAGCAGCTGAAACCACTGTCGCCACCCGGCCGCGGCCGCGGCCGCCAGCAGCAACGCAGCACCTGGCAGGCCCCAGCGGCCCATGGTGGTGAGCGGGAGCCGGTCGAGGCGCCCACCGGTCCGGTCGGCTCCCATGTCGGTGCGGCCACCGGCGCCACCTCCGAGGCCCCCATCGGGCGGTGTCATGGCCCGACCGTCGGATCGCAACAGCGGCACCACACCGATCAGCAGTGCGCCGGCGATGACCAACGGGTACAGGGAGCGGCTGTAGAACCAGCCGGCGGTGCCGTCGCCCCCGATGAAGGGCCGGTAGGTCCCGGCGGCCACCAACAGCGCGGCCCCCGCCAGCACCACCATCGGCGCCGATCGCAGCCCCGCTACCGAACGGCCGGCCGTGGTGGCCGCCCCCGGAGGGCCGTCTCCGAGGGCCGATGGGGCCGGACCGTGGCGGATTCGTTGCCCGGCCCCCACACCGGCCAGCACCACCAGCGGCCACAGCCACACCGCCAGCTGGGCGGCGTCGGCGAAGGCGTGCACGCTGGTCCGCAGCGAAGTTCTGGTCAGGGCGGCACCGCCGAGCACCGCCGGCCAGCACAGGGCCCACAGCACCACCCCGTTCAGCGGCCCGGCCCCGACACCCCGCTCCCGGTCGAGAGGCCGCCAGTGCAAGCCGGCTGCCAGAAGCAGCCACACGATCAGGGCGATGTTCTCGATGGGGTCCCAGGCCCACCAGCCGCCCCAGCCCAGCTCCACGTAGGCCCAGGCCGAGCCGACGGCCAACGCCGCAGTCAGGACCGTCATGGCGGCCAGCGCCCATCGATGGGCGGCCTCGGCCGAGCCGGGCAGGGCCGAGAGCACCAGCGCCGGCACCAGGGCCAGACACAAACCCAGGTACAGCAGCGGCGGGTGGATCACCATGGCCGGGTGCTCGAGGATCGGCGCCATCCCCGCCCCGGACAGCGGCGGCAGGTCGAGGCGCTGGAACGGGTTCGCGCCCCGGACAGACGCCAGGGCCAGACCGGAACCGACCAGACCGGTGCCGACCCGCTGCCACCGAGGTCCCGTCCGATGGCCCATCGTCACCGCGGTGGTGCACAGCGCGGCGAACAGCAGCAGCGAGCCCTCGGCTCCCGACCACAGGGCGCTGAACCGCAGCGCGGCCGACATGTCCGCCCTGGTCTGGTCTGCGACGTAGGTGAAGCTGGTGTCGAGGGCCATGATGGCCAGCGCCAGTCGGCAGACCGCGGCCCACAACACCAGCGCCGCCGCCCGAAGCAGCCAGGTGTCGGCGGCCGGGCCCCGCCACCTGCCGGCCACCACCGTCGGCCGGTCCTCGGTCAGGGCCGCCACGATGGCCGAGGCGAGCGCCAGCCCGCACGCCCCGAGCAGCAGGCCGTCGCCCAGCACCGGCGGGTCAGCCCCGGCCGGGCCAGCCGCAGCGGACGTTCACGCCGGGGGAGTAGTGGACCAGCGGTGGCCCGCTCGGTTGGGTCAGACCCGCGGCCGCCACCAGCTCGTCGTCGCAGCGGGTCACCTCGGCGTGATGCAGTGGCCACGGCTCGTGGAACATCGACGCATAGGTGATCCACGGTCCGAGGTCGCCGTAGAGGGCCCAGCGAGCGGTGAGGAAACGATCGAGGTCGTCGGCTTCACCGGGCTCGAATGGATGGGCGACGTTGACCTCGACGAGGGAGCGAACCCCCCGGGGTTTCGGCCAGTAGCGGCGGGACTCGTAGCGCAGCCGGTTGCCGGTGTGCTCGATCGACATGTCGGCCCAGAAGTACGGCACCTGGTAGGTCGCCCTGGCGGTGACGACCGAAACCAGCGCCGAGGCCTCCAGCGAGAAGAAGTACACCCCCGGTTCGCCGGACCGGCCCGAGACATAGGTCCGAACGTTCGTCTCCGGGAAGTGCAGGATCCGGCGGAACTCCGGAACGAACGGCACGTCGATCCGCATCTGGAACGGAACAAGGCCGACCCAGGCCGACCCGTCGAACGTCTCCACCGTCAGCCCCTCCGGCAGCAGCGCCTGGACCTCGGCCGCCGGGTAGCGCCAATGGAGCATGGTCAACTCCTCCCACTTCATCCGCATCGGGGTCCTTCGGATCACATGGGGGCAGACCTCTGGATAGCGGTCGACGGCGGATGCCGCGTCTGATGGAGGCTCGAGGGTCACCGCAACAGTATGACAACCCGGCGCCCGCCCCACGGGGTCGGGCTCACCGGCGGGGACCGATCAGCCGTTGGAGCCCCGGCGTCCGCTCGACGGCGCCGATCGAGCCCGGTCGATGAGGAACCCCAGCATCAGCGCAGCACAGACCAGCAGCCAGATCGACGCCGACTGCACCAGCGACAGGCCGGTCTGCGCCGCCATGGCGGCGGTGCCGCCGATCCCCAGCAGGATGATGCCGAACAGCAGCGGGGCGGCCCTCGGGTTGCGCCGCCTGGACTCAAGACCCGCGGCAGAATTGATCCCAGGGGCACTGCGGGAGCCGACGATGTTCGCCAGGAACCCGAAGGGTTCCCGCGAACTCGATGAGGACCTGCTCCGCAGGTCCGACTCATTCACCGTCGGCCACGATCGTTCGACCCCGGTACACCTCGACGCTCCCGATGGTTGCGGACACGTCGAGGATCAGGCGGGGGGCGTCGGAGTCGACCGACGGTGGGGGCTGGATGTCCAGGCTGGAGCCGATGCCGGCCCGTTCCCGGCCGAGGGCGGCCACGGAGCCGATCGTGGTCGCAGCCCGGAGCTCGACCGCGGTCTCCGCTCGGCACGATGATCACCATCGATCCGGTGCCGATCACCGCCTCGACCGGGGTGTCCTCGGTGATCTCCAGCCTGCTGAGATCGAGTCGCAACTCGCCGATGCCCTGCCGATACGAGGATGCCAGGTTGTCGACGCTCGACAACGGCGACATCGGTGGTGCCGACCCCATCGGAGATCGCTTGATCGATGATCGGGGCCGCCGGGAGCAACAAGAGCAACAGCACGGCCAGCGGGACGAGGCGGGCGGTACGGCCGACGAAGGCGCTGATGATCATCAGCAATCCCACCACCGCCAACCCGGTGCCGATCACCGCAACCGCGCCGACCGAGCTGCCGGCCACGGTGGTCATCACCAGCGCCAACCCGAGGATCGCCGCCAGGGCGGCGATGGCGATCGAGGCCAGCGGTGGTCCCGGTGGCCGCCGGGGGGCCCGGCCCGGCGGTGGTTCGAGGATGGTCTCGTCGGCGGTCCTGGTCATCGCCCAGTGGGCCCGTTGCCCACCCTCGACCGGGGTGACCCATCCAGTGGCGTTGGCCCGAAACGCATCGGTCGGCACCGCAGTGCCCGACTTCGTCACCGGTGGTGGTGTCGGGCGGCGTCGCCGGATCGGGGCCGAGATCGATTTCGGTGGTGGGATCGGGGTCGAGATCGATTTCGGTTGTCCGGTCTGGCTGGGCGGCGGCGATTTCGGTGGTGGGATCGGGTTCGGGGCCGAGATCGATCTCGGTTGTCTGGTCGGTCCCGACGACGGTCGGCGATCCTGGCCCTTCGATCTCGGTCGGTGGCGGTGGCGGTGGTGGTGATGGCGACGTCGGTGGTGGTGGTGGCGGTGGCGGTCGGTGATGGTGGTGGCGGCACGACCAAGGTCGGTGGCGGGACGAAGGGATAGGGCGGTGGCGAATCGGCTGCCAGGGCCGGGTCGGCCAGCGGATCCGGCCCGATCGGTGACGACGGTTGTGGCCGGGGTCGCCGGTTGAGCACGGTGATACCGGCGAACGCCAGACCGAGGATCACGACACCCAGCGGCTCGATGCCGCCGATGGTGACCAGGGCCAGGATCGCCCCGATGGCCAGCAGCCCGGCGCCGACCACCACTGCGACGGTCGGGCGGGCCGGCGACGCAGTACCCTCGGCCGGCATCAGGATCCAGGCGCCGAGGTAGACGGCGAATCCGGCTCCCCCGGCCAGGGCCAACAGTACGAAGGCCACCCTGATGATGTTGCGGTCGATCCCCAGCCGGGCCTCCAACCCACCGGAGACACCGGCGATCCTGGCGTCTCCCGACCGCCGCAGTGCGGAGCCGCCACCTGGCGACTCGATGGGGAACCAATGGGTCATGGCGTCATTGTCCCCGTCGAGCGTCGGTCCGGCAATGGGAGGGAGCCTTGATCGACCCCTCAACCGGTCAGGGTTTTGTCGGGGTAAACCCCGGTGGCCCGTCGATCGGCCGGGATGGGACAATCGGGTGGGAATTCCTGTGAAGACGCCATGACCGACGTTGCCGAGCTCCAACAACCGCACCCCTACTGGCAGACGCCGGTACTGGCCGCCGATGACCGGCTCGTCGGGGGTGTCGCCGCCGCCGTGGCCCGAGAGCTCGGGTTGTCTGCCACCCTGGTTCGGGCCGCGTTCGTGGTTCTGCTGGCCACCGGTGGCTGGGGGGCGCTGCTCTATCTCGGTTGCTGGCTCCTGCTCCCCTCGGCCCCGGTCGATCCGGTGACCAGGGTGGCAAAGGGTTCGTCGGCCGCTGCCAGGTTGTCGGGGTTCCTCATGGTCATCGTCTCCCTCGTCATCCTGTTCGCCGTTGCGACCCCGCTGTGGGCCGGGACCGGCGTCAGGGGGATCCTGCTGTTGGCCGGGATGGTGTTCGTGGCCGTGGCGGCCTCGGCGCCATGGTGGCTCAAACTGGCCCGGGAGCGCGACCGTGAGCGCCAGGCCAGGATCCGCTCCGAGGAGCGGGCCGAGGTTGCGGCCCATCTCCACGATTCGGTGCTGCAGACGTTGTCGCTCATCCAGCGCAACGCCGACGATCCCCAGAAGATGTTGACCCTGGCCCGCCGCCAGGAGCGGGAGCTGCGGAACTGGCTCGACCCCGACCGTGCGTCGCGGGTCGGTGAATCGATCCGGGGTCGCCTCGACCAGATGGCGACCGACGTCGAGGAGCTGCACGGGGTGACGGTCGAGGTGGTGACCGCCGGTGATTGCCTGGTCGACGACGGCATCGCCGCCGCCCTCGACGCCGCCAGGGAGGCCACGGTCAATGCGGCAAAGCACTCGGGGGCGGACCGGATCGACGTGTACGCCGAAGTCTCCGACGATCTTGTGGAGTTCTTCATCCGCGATGCCGGCTGCGGGTTCGTCCGCAACGAGATCGACGGTGATCGGCGGGGGGTCAAGGAATCGATCATCGGTCGCATGGAGCGGGCCGGTGGCAGTGCGGTGATCACCTCCGATCCCGGCGACGGGACCGAGGTCGAGATCTCGATCGCCCGCCGCCCGGCCGCCGAACCGGAGCGACCGTCGCCGTGACCGGTCGGCCCGTGGCAGTATGACGCCATGACCTTTCAGCCGACGGTGGTCCTGGTCGACGACCACGATCTCGTCCGGACCGGTGTCAGGGCCGAGTTGGGTGACACCGTCCACGTGGTCGGCGAAGCCAACGACGTGGCCGATGCGGTCGATGTGATCATGGAGACCTCGCCTGACGTCGTGCTGCTCGATGTCCACCTCCCGTCCGGCACCGGGGCCGACGTGATCGCCGCGGTGGCGGCCCGGGGCCTGACGTCGAAGTTCCTGGCCCTGTCGGTCTCCGACGCCCCCGAGGACGTCATCGAGACCATCCGGGCCGGCGCCAGGGGCTACATCACCAAGTCGATCAAGGGCCCGGAGCTGATCTCGTCGATCCTTCGGGTGGCCGACGGCGACGCGGTGTTCTCGCCACGCCTTGCCGGTTTCGTGATCGACGCCTTCTCCGCCTCGGTCGTGGAACCGGTCGACCCCGAGCTCGATCAGCTGTCACCCCGGGAGAAGGAGGTGATGCGGTTGCTGGCCCGCGGCTACGCCTACAAGGAGATCGCCCGTCGGCTCACCATCTCGGTCAAGACGGTGGAGACCCACGCCTCGGCCGTGCTCCGCAAGCTGCAGTTCTCCAGCCGCAACGAGCTCCAGAACTGGGCCGCCCGCCGCCGTATCGTCTAGTCGAGGCCGGCGGAGCCGCTGCGGCGTCAGCTGGTGAGATCCCGGAGCCGCTTCTTGTCGACCGAGTGCTGCCAGTCGGCCAGGATGGCCCGGATGGCGGCGATCAGGGCCAGGGGCTGATCGAGAGGGATGTGATGGTAGGCCTGGGGAATCTCCACCATCGGGGCGTTCCGACCGGTGAGCTCCTCCATGTACGACTGGACCTCGGGGGTGACCAGATCGCTGAGCTGGCCGTGCATCAGTGCCAGACGGCATCGGGTCTTGTCGAGGTAGTCGTTGGTGGTGGTCGGTTCCCTGGCGAACACCCCGGCATCGAACTTCCAGGTCCAACCGCCGTCGACCTCCTTGAGGGAGTGGCGGGCGATGTAGTTGACGATGTAGTCGTTGGTGGTCGGTTGGGGCGGCTGGAGGTGGAAGTGCTCGAGCGCCGTCTCCAGGTCGGGGTAGGTCTTGGGGTTGCGGAACATGCGGCCCTTCTCGCCCTCCTCGGATTCGGGATCCGGCCGCTGGATCGGGGTGTCGAGGATCATGGCCCCACCGAGATCATCGCCGTACCGGGCCGCCACCACGATCGCCACATGGCCGCCCATCGAATGACCGATCACGATCGGCCGCTCCTGGGCCCTGGCGTGGCGGGCCACCGCCATCACCTCGTCGGCCCATTGCTCCATCGTGTAGCCGCCGGGTCGTCGGCCGCTGTCGCCGTGGCCCGACAGGTCCGGCGCCACCACGAAATACTGCTGGGTGAATTGGGGGGCGATGAAGGACCACCAGTGGGCGTGGGCCGCGCCGCCGTGAAGCAGGATCAGGGCCGGGAGTTCCGGATCGCCCCAGCACAGGTAGTTGATGCGGCAGCCGTCGACCTCGACCGCATGGAACTCCGGCCGGTTGGCGATGGCGCCGGTGAACCAGCTCGGGGGCCGAGCGGTCTGTCGCGCTCCAGCGGTGTCGATCTGCGGGTTCGGCTCCACGGGTGGCGACCTTAGCCTCTTCCCTCCGCTCGGCCAAAGGTGGTGGACCTCGACCCGCTCGCCCGGCTGGTGGCTCGTCGGCAGGCAATAGCCCTCGACCAGGGGCCAGCCGGTGTAGTGGCGGTGTTCGGTCATCGACGGGCCGATCCGTCGCCGTCGCCCTCACCGTCGATGTCGGCGACGAACTCCGTGAACGAGTCGTTCGACCGGCTGAACTCCGACACCACCCTCACCTTCTCCTCGCCGCCCCGGAGGGCGGCCAAAGGGTCCTGCTGATCGCCGACGTAGCCGAGGGCGAACGCCCCCTGCCGGTAGCCCATCATCCGCAGCAGATCATCGTCGAGGGTCCTGGCGATCTCCGGCGGGCAGGCCAGGAACTGGTTCTCCTCCTGGCGTACCCAGCCGACGGCGTAGGTGATGTTGACCCCCCGCCGAACCTGGTCGCTGGTGTTGGCCCCACCGCCGTGCAGCACCTTGCCGTCGTAGAACAGCACGCTCCCACGCCCCATCTCGGCTTGGATGGTGGTGACCACCGCCGCCTCGTCGTCGTCCATGGCGCTGGTGCCGGGCCGGATGTGGGTGGCGCCGTTGTCGGCGGTGAAGTCGGTCAGGGCCCACATGGTGTTGCACTGGACGTGATAGTCCGCCGGGAAGGGGAAGAAGTCGAACGCCATCTGGTCCCGGTGGAGCTTCTGTTGCGTCTCCCCGGGTTCGATGGAGATGATCTGGGTCAGGTGGAGCTGGATCGTGGTTGCCCGATGGAGGAATCGCTCCGCGATGGCAACGACCAACGGGTTCATCACCAACTCCCTGACCGCCGGGCAGCGGGCGATCAGGGCCCCGGTCCGTCTGGTGAAGCGCCCGTCGTAGACGTCGCGACCGGTGGCCGATGCGTCGATGTGGGGACGGGCTTCGGCCTCCAACCGGTCGAGCAGGCCGGGGTCGGCCAGGTCGTCGACGATGGCGAATCCGTGGTCGCCCAGGTAGGCGGTCACCTCGGCCGGATCGGCATCGGGGGCAAAGTGCTTGGGTTTCACGGCACCTCCTCGCCACCACGCTACGCCCCGCCCCCCAACGCTTCACGACGAGCCGACACAGGAGCGGGCCCGGCCGTACGACCAGACGGCCGACGAGCCGGCACTCAGGTGAGGCGGAGCGCGGCGGCCGGCGTCACCCGGCCGGCCCGGATCGCCGGGATGGCCGCCATCACCAGCGACGCCGCCAGGCAGGTGGCCCCCAGGCCGACCAGGATCGCCACCGGCGCCGTGAAATCGAGGTTCTCCTCGAAGGCCGACGATCGGGTCAGCACCTGCCAGGAACTGAGCAGACCGAGGCCGATGCCGAGCAGCACCCCCTGGATGGCGACGAACGATGCCTCGACGATGAACGAGCGGCGGATCACCGGCGCCGCGATCCCCAGCGCCCGCATCACCCCGAACTGGCGGCGCCGTTCACGAACCGCCCGCACCAGGACGACGCCGAGCCCGGCGATCCCGATCAGCAGGCCGAGGCCGAGGTAGGCCTGGAGCATGGTGAGGAACCCCTCCTGGGCGTCGGTTTCCGCTTTGGCCGCGGCGAGGAACGTTCTGGCGTCCACGCCTTGCTCCGCCCCCTGGTTCGTCAGTTCGTCGGCCACCGTTGCGGCGTCCGCCGAAGGTTCGACGTCGACATAGAAGCGGGTCGGCGGCCGGTCGTCGCCGAGCAGTTCGGCCAGCCGGGCGTCGCCAAGCATCGCCCCTGCGTCGACGAGCCAGCCCTGCTCGGTTGTGCCGGCCACGGTGAAGGTGGCGAACCGGCCGGCGGGGTCGAGGTACTGGTAGGTGTCACCCGGCTCGTAGCCGATGTCCCCGTCCATGATGACGTAGTGATCGCCGGCGGCCACCGCGGCCCAGGCCTCGGTGTCGTTTGCGAATTCGGTGAGGCGGTCGGTCAGGGGCGGTGGGTCCACGGACACGAAGGCATCGGTGATCCCGGTGGCCCACCAGTCGAACACCCCGTCGACCGTCTCGTCCGACCGACCCTCGATCGCACCACGACGGACCGGGGCCACGCCCGCAACGTCGGTCCGGCTGCGGAGGTCCTCGGCGCTGAGGCCGCCACTGGCGTTGCCTTCGACGTAGAGCTCGTAGCCGCCGCCGGCCTGCACCGCGAAGTCCGGGGCCTGGGCCTGGAACACCGAGTTCATCACCGCCATGAACGTCACGGTGAAGATCACCAGCGAATACATCGAAACCAGCAGCCCGCTACGGACCGGTCGCGACAGCGGCTCGGCCAGCCCGAGTCTGGAGGCGATCCCGCCTCGGGACACGATTCGGGCCAGGCCGAGCCACAGCTTGTCGAGCGAGGCGACGATCACCGTGGCCAAACCGACCAGCAGCAGGCCCTGGAGGAGGAACAGGTAGATCTCGGGATCGTCCATCACCTCGGGCAGCACGCCGAACACCGCGGCGACCCACAGCAACGACGCCCCGGCGGTGGCCACCACCGCAGGGCGGCGGGGGATGAAACGCTCGACGAGCAGCACCAGCGACAGCATGGCGATCACCGGAGCAACCATGGCGACCGGCGGGCTCGTCCCGGCCGCCAGGTACAGCCCGGCCCCGAGGGCCACACCGACGGCACCCGCCACCAGCCGCCGCCGGGAGCGTCGGCCGCCGGTTGGCTCCGGCAGCTCCCGGATGGCTCGAACGATGTTCAGCCTGGTGATCCGCCAGCTCGTGGCCAGGACCGTGATCTGGGAGACCATCAGGCCGATCACCGCTCCCGACAGCAGGCTGGCAGGCTGGACGTCGAGACCGATGGTCAGCTCCGAGCCGTCGAACAGGTCGCCGGCCAGCGACATCACCGCCGCCGCCACACCGATGCCGACCACCACCCCGGCCGCGGCGGCGGCGATGCCGTAGACCGCACCCTCCATGGCGAAGGCCCGAACCAGATGGCCGCCCCGGAGCCCGATGGCCCGCAGGGTTCCCAGTTCGGACTTGCGTTCGCCGGCCAGCATCACGAACAGGTTGACCACCAGCAGGATGCCGGCGGCCACGCTGAAGCCGCCGACGGTGCCGAACAGCTCGGTCATCTCCGCCGATTCGGCGTCGGCGTCGTCCAGCAGGTTCTGTTTCACCGGTTGCACGTCGGCGCCGTCGCCCAGGATCGCCTCCAGGGCCGTCATGGCCTCGTCGGTCCGTTCGGCACCGTCGAACACACCGCCGAGGTTCGACACCAGGACCGCCGATGTGGCGATCGACGCCGGGTCTGGGACCTGGCCGGTGACGGCCCCGGTGGCGACGATCAACTGGCCGAACCCGTTGAGGCCGGTTGCTGGCCGGACCGCCGCCACCTCGAAGGTGACCGGTGAACCGTCGATGAACACGTCGACCGTATCGCCGACGTCGACCCCGAGGTCGTCGGCAACGACCCGGTTGATCATAATCCGATCGGTTCCGAGCGCACCGTCGCCGCCATCGCCGCCATCGCCGCCGCTGCCGTCGCGGTCGACGGCCCCGCCGAGCAGGTCGGGGTCGCCGCTGAACCGCACCGCAGCTTCCGGTTCGACTTCCAGCAGCCGGACCTCGGGCGAGACCCGGCGATCCTGGCCTCGTGAGCCGACGGCGACATCGAGGAAGGAAACACCGACGGCACCGTCGATCAGATCCGGCGGCAGGCTCTCGGCCGCGGCCAACGCCGCCGCCACGTCGCCGGGGCCGGAGACGAACACGATCTCGTCCGTCGGGCCCCACCGGTCGGCGGCCAGGTCACGGATCGACGACCCGAAACTGTCGCCGACGATGAATGAGGCGGTGATGAGCGCCGTTGCCAGCAACGAGCCGCCGACCACCAGCACCGCCTCACCGGGCCGCCGGGCGATGTTGCGCAGCGCCAGACGACGGATGGTCGGTCGGGCCACGAGGTCGAACAGGACGAACGGCAACAGCACCGCCAGGACCACGATCGCCGCGATGGTGATCATCGTGCCATTCCCTCGACGACGGTGCCGGCGGCGACGTTGGCCATCGTGGCTGCGTCGGCCATCGTGGCTGCGGTGGGGGCGGCCACGGAGACCGCAAGTGCCGGCCCCTGGTTCCTGGCCGGCGACCGGGTCGGTGGGCGGGGCCTGCTGTCGAGGCGTCGTTCGGCTTCGGATCCGGGATCGGAGATCATGCCGTCGGTCACGGTGATGACCCGGTCGGCCCGCTGCCCGATCGAGGCGTCGTGGGTCACCACAACCAGGGTCTGGCCACCGGTGTTGACCTCCTCGAACAGTTCGATCACCGATTCGGCGGTCCGGGAATCGAGGTTGCCGGTCGGCTCGTCCGCCCACACCACCGCCGGGTCCGAGACCAATGAACGGGCGATGGCCACCCGCTGCTGCTCGCCACCCGACAGTTCGGCTGGTCGGTGGCCGGCCCGATCCCGGAGCCCGACCCTGGCCAGCAGCTCGGTGGCCCTGCGCCTGGCCAACCGTGGTTTCGCGCCGGCCGCCAGCAACGGCAGCTCACAGTTCTCCACCGCATTGAGTACCGGTATCAGGTTGAAGCTCTGGAAGACGAAGCCCATTCGCTCTGCTCGGTGGGCGGTGCGGGCCCGATCCGACATCCTGTGGATGTCGAGCCCGTCGATCTCGATCCGGCCTGCGTCGATGTCGTCGATGCCGGAGCAGCAGTTCAACAGGGTCGTCTTGCCGTTGCCGGACGGCCCCATGATGACGACGAACTCGCCGGCCCCGACGTCCAGGTCGACGCCCCGCAACGCCTCGACCGTCACGTCGCCGGTTCGATAGGTCTTGCACACCCCCCGGGCCGAGATCAGCGGTCTGGCCGCCGAGGATCTCCCGCCGTGATCGGTCTGGTCTGGCACGGATGAACGCTTCGATCGGAACATGTCTCGAACCTACGCCCGGGCGCAGGTCCGGTCACTGGGGGGTTCCCCCGAGTCTCCCCTGCCACCCCTTAGGGGTTCGGTGCTCGGGTCTGTGATTGAATGGCTTCGGCCAACTGTGAGACCGACGGAGCGGAGATGATGTGAGCGATGCGATCGAACTCGACGAGGTGAAGGCCTTCGCCTCCAAGCTCAGCACCTGGGCCCACCTGGCAACCGTCGGGGCCGACGGTGAACCGGACGTCGTTCCCGTCCACCCCTGCTGGGAAGGCGACACGTTGTGGACCATGCTCGGCGCCACCTCGGTCAAGGCCCGCAATGTGGCGGCGAACGACAAGGTCGCCCTGCACTGGCAGGTGACCGAGGTCGGCGACGGTGTGGAGCTGTGGGGTACCGCCGAGTTGTTCACCGATGTCGAGACGAAACGGCGGTTGTGGGAGGGCGTGTTCGACTACGACCTCAACGCCTTCGCTCCCGGAGGCCCGGACGACTCGCCGGGCACAGCGTTCCTGGCCATCCGACCGACGCGGGCCCTGGTGGTCGAACGGTACGGCATGGGCGGCATGCGGCGCTGGTCGGCCTGAGATGACCGACCCGGCACCTCGAGATCCGACACCGGGGGACCCGGCGCCTCGAGCTCCGACACCGGGGGACCCGGCGCCTCGAGATCCGACACCGGGGGACCCGGCGCCTCGAGCTCCGACACCTCGGTACGCCCGCTATCCGTCGCTGGTCGACCGGACCGTGTTCGTCACCGGCGGCGCCGACGGCATCGGTCGTGCCATGGTGGAGCAGTTCGTCGCCCAGGGATCGAAGGTGGGGTTCGCCGACATCAACGCCGAGAGGGCGGCCGAGACCGTTGCCCGCTGCCTGGCCTCCGATCCCCGCCACGAGCCTCGGTTCTACGAGGTCGACCTGGTCGACGTCGAGGCGCTGCAGGCGGTGATGGCCCGGGCCGTCGAGGAGCTCGACGGGATCACGGTGCTGGTCAACAATGCGGCGAACGACGATCGCCACACCTGGCAGGAGATGACCGCGACGTACTGGGATGACCGGCTGAACACCAACCTCCGCCACTACTTCTTCGCCATCCAGGCCGTGGCCCCCCAGATGATCGCCGCCGGCAACGGCTCGATCATCAACATCGGGTCGAGCAGCTACATGATGCAGGAGGACTTCTTTCCCGGCTACGCCATCGCCAAGTCGGGGGTCGAGGGCATCACCAGGACCCTGGCCAGGACGTTCGGCCCCGACAACGTGCGGGTCAACACCGTGCTGCCGGGTTGGGTGGCCACCGAGCGCCAGCTCACCAAGTGGTGGAGCCCGGATGGGGAGGCCGGCACCCTGGCCGACCAGGCGATCAAACGCCGGATCTACCCGGACGAGTTCGCCCAGATGGTGCTGTTCCTGGCCGCCGACGACGGTGCGGCGTGCACCGCCCAGCAGTTCCTGGTCGACGGCGGTCGCCGCTGACCGGCGGAGCGGCCGTCACCCGACCGGCGCCCCGATGGAATTCCCGGGAACCGGGTCGGGAAGGTACCTTGGCGCCATGATCGATCAGCGATTTGGTTCGACGTCGACGCTCGACGGACGCCCCGACCCCACCCGGAGGCCGCCATGACATCGCCGTTGGACGGGGTCCGGGTGGTGGAGATCGCCAGTTTCGCCGCCGCCCCCACCGCGGCCGCCATCATGGCCGACCTCGGAGCAGAGGTGATCAAGGTCGAGGCCGTCGGCGGCGACCCGATCCGGGGCCTGATGAAACAGGCCAAGGTCCCCGAGGGCGAGATCAACCCCGACTACCCGTTCCAGTTCATCAACCGGGGCAAGCAGTCGATCGAGTTGAATCTCGACGATCCGGCCGGGGTGGCGGTGGCTCACCGGCTGGTTGCGGTGGCCGACGTCGTCATTCTCAATCTGTTGCCGGAGAGGCGTCGACGTTTCCAGCTCGACGTGGATCAACTCCACTCGATCAAACCGGATCTGGTCATCGGGCTGCTCTCCGGCTACGGCGAGCAGGGCGACGAGATCAACCGGCCCGGCTACGACCTCACCGCGTTCTTCGCCCGCTCCGGACTCATGGGTGGCATGACCCCGCCCGACGGCGTGCCGCCCCATCCCCGGCCCGGTCAGGGCGACCACACCACCTCGATCGCTCTGTTCGGTGGGCTGATGGCCGGTCTCCGGGGCCGGGACCTCACCGGCGAGGGCCAGGTCATCGAGACATCCCTGGTCCGTACCGCGGCCTTCACCATCGGGGTCGACCTGTCGACCGCGGTGGTCGATGGCCTGCCGACTCCCGATCGACCCCGGGAGAAGTCGATCTCGGTCATGCTGGAGGCCTTCCGGTGTTCGGATGGCCGGTGGATCCAGTTCACCATGCCGGATCGGTCCGATGCCTGGAACCGGTTCTGCACCGCACTGCAGCGGGAGGATCTCATCGATCACGAGAACTACGCAACCGGCCGACTTCGTTATCGCAACATGCCGCCGCTCATCGCGCTGATCGACGAGACGGTCGGTGAGCGGCCCTTGGACTACTGGGCCCCCAGGCTCGACGAGCAGGGCTGCATCTGGGCCCCGATCAACGACGCGGCCTCGGCGGCCCAGGACCCGCAGGTCAGGGCGGCCGGGGTGTTTCAGACGGTGGACCATCCCGAGCTCGGCCGATTCGAAACCGTGGGTGCGCCTTTCCGCATGCCGAACAACGACGAGGTCGGCCCCCGGGGCCCTGCCCCGAACCTTGGCCAGCACTCCGAGCGGATCCTCGGCGACCTCCTCGGTTACAGCCCCGACGAGATCGCCGAGCTGGCCGACAAGGGCATCGTGCCGAAGGCCGACTGAGTGATCGTGCCGAAGGCCGACTGAGTGATCGTGCCGAAGGCCGACTGAGTGATCGTGCCGAAGGCCGACTGAGTGATCGTGCCGAAGGCCGACTGAGTGATCGTGCCGAAGGCCGACTGAGTGATCGTGCCGAAGGCCGACAGTGATCGTGCCGAAGGCCGACTGAGTGATCGTGCCGAAGGCCGACTGAGTGATCGTGCCGAAGGCCGACTGAGTGATCGTGCCGAAGGCCGACTGAGTGATCGTGCCGAAGGCCGACTGAGTGATCGTGCCGAAGGCCGACTGACTCGAACCTGCGGAGCAGGTTCTCGGGGGTTGGTTCTGCCGCGGCTACCGAGTTCTCATAACAAGGCTTGCTTATTATGTAACAGAATGCATATATTGAAATGATGCTTTCTGAAAGTGTTACTCTGTGGTTGGTCCGGGTCGCCGGCGTCGACGGTCGGTCATCGGTCTGATGTCATCCTGGTTGTTGGTCATTGCGGTCTTCGGGCCGTTGGTCGCCGGGGCGTACGCCGTGGTGGTGCGATCCCTGGATCGGGCCGGGAGGCTGGTCACCGCCGGGTGCGGCCTTTCGACGCTGGCCGCCGGTGGGCTGCTGGTTGCGAGCGGCCGCAGCGAGACCGGTGATGTCGGTGACGTTGCGTGGCTCGACCTTCGTCTCGATCGCCCCAGTGCCCTGCTGCTGGCCGTTGCCGTGGCCACCGCGACCGTGGTCGCCGGATTCTCGCGGCGCAGCCTCGACGATGACGGCCGGGCCGGCCTCTTCTTCGGGCTGATCGGTTTCGTGGCCACCGGCTCGGCCCTGGTCGTCGTTCCCGGCTCGGCGCCGGTGCTGTTGGTCGGGTGGTTCCTCTCCGGCGGGGCGTTGGTGGCGTTGATCGGCTTCGAGGGTCGTTGGCGGCCGGCGCAGGAGGCCAGGCGCCGGGTGTTGCGGACCTTGCTGGTCGGCGATGTTGCGTTGGTGGCGGCCGTGGTCGTGGCCGGTGTTGGCAGCGACGGGCTGTTCACCGGCGATGTTGGGGCGGCCGTCGCCCAACTTCGGGGTTCGTCGATCGGGGGTGTTTCCGCGCTCCATGTCTTCGCCATCCTGATGGTGGTGGCCGGCGCCTCCCGATCGGCGCTGGTGCCGTTCCATCGGTGGCTGATCGGCACCCTGGTGGCGCCGACGCCGGTCTCGGCGCTGGTCCACGCCGGCTTCGTCAGCGGTGCCGGGCTGTTGCTCATCCGTTTCGCCGCCCCCTTCGCCGCATCGGGGGCAGCGGTGACCTTGGCCTTCGCCGCAGGGGTGGTCACCGTCGTTGTGGCCTCGGCGGCATCGCTGCTCCGCTCGGACGTGAAGGGGCGACTGGCCTGGTCGACGGTGGCCCAGATGGCGTTCATGGTCGTGCAGTGTGCGGTCGGGGCCTTCAGCAGCGCCGTGTTCCACATCGCCGGTCACGGAATGTACAAGGCGGCTCTGTTCCTCGGCGCCGGCGATTCGGTCGCCGACGGGCTCCTGGCCAGGCGCCGGCCGGGCGGTCTCGGCCCGGCTTCGGCAGCGATCAGGCGGCTGGTGGTGGTGCTGGTCCCCGCGGTGGCGGTCTGGTTGGCGGTGGCCGTCGTGCCGCCGGACGTGTCCGACGGGGGCCGGGTCCTGGTGGTGGTGTTCGCCTGGCTGAGCGTTGCGTTCGCGCTCAACGGCTGGCTGGCTCGTGGCCCGTTCGGCCCGACGGCCTCGATCATGGTCGGCTCGACGGCCGCCGTCGTCTCGGCCTTCGCCTATGTTGCAGGCCTCCGGCTGGTCGAGTACTTCGTGAAACCGAGCCTGCTCGCCGCGCCGGAAGCCACCGCCATCGGACCGGTGACGCTGCTGATCACCTTGGCCGCTGTTGCGGCCGTCGTCGCCGCGGTGGCGTTCTGGCCGGGTCCTGGCGGGACCGTGTTGCGAGCTCGGGCCCAGGCGTTCATCGTCACGGTGGCCACCCCTGGCGTCGGTCCGTCCCTGCTCGTCGGTGGCCGGTCCGGTCCGGGCTCGACCGCAGCGGCGACCACCCCCTGGGCCGGGACGCCTCCCGCCGATGGTGACGAGGCCGGCCTGGCTCGCATTCGGGCCGACGTGGCCAGGGCCGGTGACATCATCGCCCCGCAATGGCCACTGGCGTCGTTCGTTGCGGTCAACCCCCTCGGCGGGCTGGAATCGGCCGGTTTCGATCAGGCAACCGCCGCCGCCCGGCGGTGGCTCCGAAGCCGAACCCACCTGTCGTTGCAGGAGTATCGGCGGGATCACGAACGCGGTCTGACCGGTTCCGCCGACCTGGCCCATGCGATACATCAGCGCTTCACCGGGCTCGGCGCCCGGGGGCCGATCGAGATCGACGGCCGCCTGGTCGACCCGGTCGATGTGGTCGTCACCGATCTGCTCCACGGCCCCGACACCGATCCCGAGCCCCCGCCCCGGACGGCCCTCGAGCGGCTGGGGCCCGGCTTCGACGAGATGGGCGACACGATCGACCGCATCGTTTCGGAGTGGCTCGCCGCCTACGTGTCGCCGCCGCCCTTGGCCCGTCATCATCGCGGCGAGCACCTGGTCCCGATGTGTCGCCGGCTGGCTGCCGCCGATCCTCGCGTCATCGCCCTCGTCGGCCCCGGCGCAGCCGACTGGATCGCCGGCCTCGACGACGACCCGGCGGCGGTGATCAACGCCGCGTTCTCCGTCGCCGGCGTCACCTCGGAGCAACGGGTCGACGAGATCCGTGGCCATCTGGCCCGGCTCATCGGTTGGTCGGGGTTCGGCAAGTGGCGCAACGAGTGGGCTCAGCCCGACGAACAGCACCCGCCACTGGCACCGATCGACGTGGCGGCGGCCCGGGCCATCCTCGAAGCGGCGGTGATCGGATCGTTGCCGGCCCGACGGCCGGGAGAAGACCAAGAGGCGCAAGAACCGGGCCATGCCAAGACCCCCTCGGCGGCCGCCGACCGGCTCGACGAACGGGTCCGTGCCGTGGCCCGGGTGCTCGCCCCGCGAGACCCCGACGGGGCTCACGCCGCGGTGGCGGGGATCCTGGGGGACGTACCGGCCGAGGTCCGGCCGTCGTTGTGGCTCGATGCCCAGGAGCACAATCTGGGTCAGCGGCTGTTGACCACGTTGGATCGCCTCGATCCCGGACCGACGCTGGCCCGGCCAGACGCCCAGTCGGTCTTCTGCATCGACGTCCGGTCGGAGGGTCTACGGCGCCATCTCGAGGCGACGGGCAACGTCGAGACCCTGGGCTTCGCCGGCTTCTTCGGTGTGCCGATGCGCATTCGCCGCCTCGGTTGGGACCACACCGAGGCCCGCTGCCCCGTCCTGGTGGCGCCGGCGATCGATGCGGTGGAACACGTCCGCAGCGAGGAGATCAGCGCGGTGGCGACGGGGCTGTCGAGACAGCGAGCGCTGGCCGGCCTCCAGCGGGCCCATGTCCAGGCCAAGAACGGTCCGGGTGGGCCGTTCGTGCTGGCCGAGTCGCTCGGCTGGTTGCTGGGTCCGATCGCTGCGGCCCGGACCTTCCTGCCCAGGCGCAGCCGGCCCGCTGGCGTGCCGGCCACCCGGATGCTCATCGATGACGACGACGTTTTGGTCGAACAACGGGTGTTCTTCGCCGAGGCGGTCCTCAACACGATGGGTCTGACCGGCCGCTTCGCTCCGATCGTGCTGCTGTGCGGACACACCAGCAACACCACCAACAACCCCCATGCGACCGCGCTGGAATGCGGGGCCTGCGCCGGTGCATCCGGTGACGACAACGCCAGAGCGGTGGCTGCGCTGCTCAACTCACCAGACGTTCGCAATGGACTGATCGAGCGGGGTATCACGATTCCCGACGACACCTGGTTCGTGGCGGGGCTGCACGACACCGCCAGCGATCACGTCACGCTGCTCGACATCGCCGACGCCCCCGCCGGCCACCGGCAGCGGATAAACGATCTGGCGGCGCTGTTGGCCGACGCCGGCCGACGCCAGGCTGCGGACCGGGCCGAACACCTTCCCGGACCGGCTGCGGCGGTGCGTGACCGCGGTTCGGACTGGGCCCAGGTCCGGCCGGAATGGGGCCTGGCCCGCAACGCCGCCTTCATCATCGGGCCCCGGTCGATGACCGGAGGCCTCGACCTCGACGGCCGGGCCTTCCTCCACAGCTATGATGCCGACAACGACCCTTCCGGTCGGGTGCTCGAAACGATCATGACAGCGCCGCTGGTGGTCGGCCATTGGATCTCCGCCCAGTATTACTTCTCGACCGTCGACCCGGAGGTGTTCGGCTCTGGCAACAAGCTGATCCACAATCCGATCGGGACCACCGGCGTCATCTCCGGCGAAGGCGGCGACCTGCGGGTCGGGCTGCCGCTACAGAGCACCCATGTCGATGATCGCCGATACCACCAACCGGTCCGGTTGATGGCGGTGATACAGGCCGAGCTGACCCGTATCGAGAACATCATCGCAGACAACCCGATCCTGCAGACCCTGACCGCCGGCTCCTGGCTCCGCATCGCCGGACGATCACACCCTCACGAACCCTGGTCGATCCGAACCCCCCAGGGCACCTGGATCACCAGCCCCCGACCACTCGACCCCACCGGGGCCCTCACCAGCACCCTGGCCGACACAACAACGGAGAAGACATGACCACATGGACCGGTTTCACGCCGATGGCCCGCATCGAGGTCGTCATCGATGGGGAACACGTGCCGACGATCCGCGATCTGCTGCTGGCGTCCGGCGCCACCGGCTACACCGCACTGCACGGCGTGTCCGGGTTCGGACATCACGGCCAACACGAGGGTCGCCTGCTGTTCAACGATCGCAACAGCCTGTCGCTGCTCATCAGCGTTGTGCCGTTGGAGCGGGCCGAACCGGTCGTGGCCGGGATCCGCCGGCTTCTCGAGAGCCACCACGGTGTTGTCTTCGTCAGCGAGACCAACGTGAGCCGGCCCGAGTACTTCCGCCCCGTCGACCACGAATCCACATGACCCCACCCAACCGCTGGCTTCCCACCAGGAAAGGCATCTCATGAACAGACTGCTCCTCGATCAGCTCCAGCGGATGCGGAGCTATCCCAGCGTCACCGTTTTGCTCAACACGAATCCCGGCACCTCGCTCTCGGTCGAGGAGGAGGCCGGTGCGGCTCGGCTCATCGCCACCGCCGACCAGCGCCTCTCGGATCGGGTCGACGATGGCCAGCGGCTCGAACTCGTCGACCGTCTGAAGTCGCTGGTGGCCGAGCGGGGCACACAGCGAAACGGCCACGCCCTGGCGCTGTGCGTCTCGCCGGAGCATCGGTCCGTGATCTCGCTCGGCGGCGCCGTCGAGGAGCGGGTGGTGATCGATGAGACGTTCGCCACTCGAGACCTCGTGGCCGATCTGCACCGCACCGCCGCCTACCGGGTCATCGCGGTCAGCGAATCAATGGTCAGGGAGTTCCTCGGGGACCGGGTCCGGATCGTCGAGGAGCGCTCCGAGGAGTGGCCGCTGTGTCGGGAGGAAGGCACCAGCATCACGGTGTGGTCGAAGATGGTGGCGGAGGCGCTGAGCGAGCTCGATGTCGAGTACTCCTTACCGATCGTCGTGGCCGGGGTCAAGCGGACAACCACCCGGTTGGTCGACGACACGGCGCTGAACATCATCGGGATCATCGCAGGCAACCATGATCGAACCAATCCCTCCGACCTCCATACGATGGCCTGGCCGCTCGTGGTCGATTGGCTGGCCACCCGCCAGGATCGGGCCCTCGAGCGCCTCGACCGGGCCCGATCGGCGAAGCAGTTCGCATCCGGTGTCGACGAGATCTGGTCGCTGGCCGGTGAGGGTCGTATCGATCTGGTGGTCGTCGAGGACGGCTTCTCGCTTTCGGCCCGCATCGATGAACAGGGCCACGTCCATCCCACCGACGACGATGATCGCGAGGTCACAGACGACGTGGTGGACGAGATACTCGAGGCGGTGCTCCGCCATGACGGCGAGGCCGCCATCGTCGACAACGGCGCCCTCGATGGGCACGGACGTATCGCCGCCGTGCTGCGCTACTGAGCGGCGACGGCCTCGGTGGTTGCTTCCCCTCCTGTACGGTCCTGAGGTTCCTGTGCGATGTCTGCAACCCTGGTGATCACCGACCTCGACGGATCGTTCTGGGGTGCCGCCCTGCGATGCCATCCCTCGACCCTGGCCGCGGTCGGTGAACTGCGGTCGGCCGGGATTCCGTTGCTGGTGGCCACCGGCCGGCGCGAGGGATCGACGAAGCGGGGGCTGGCGGGAAACGGCCTCTCACTCCCCGCTGTCCTGCTGAACGGTGCTTTGGGCGTCGATCTGCCGACCGACACCAGGTTCCACGCCCACCCGTTCGCCCCGGAGGCCGCCAGAGCGGTGATCGAGTCGTTGGCCGAAGTCGGGCTGTCGCCGGTGATCTACACCGACGACGGCCTGGTTTGCTGTGCGCCGGATGTGACGACCCACGCCGATCATCTCGGAGGGTTCGGCGATGACCATCGGGCCGAGCCGCCGTCGACGACCGCCGGCAGGGCGTCGATCCTCAGCTTCAGCATGCTCGGCATGGAGCGGGCCGTGCTGGAGCCGGCGGTGGTGGCCCTGTCCGCTGTGGCAGCCGACGTCCTGCTGTACGAGGACCATCTGTACCGGGCGTGGTCGATTCACATCCAGCCACCTGCGATAACGAAATGGAACGGCATCCAGGCCTACCTGCGCTATGCCGATCTCCGACCGGATCGGATCGTGGCCATCGGTGACGCCGCAAACGACATCGAGATGTTGGCGAACGCCGATCTGAGCATCGGCGTTGCCGGCGGTCAGGCCGAGGTCCTCGAAGCCGTGGATCTGGTCATTCCCCATCCAGACGACGGTGGCTGGCGGTCGGTGCTCGACCACCTTTGAGTCGGACCTGCGGAGCAGGCCCTCATCGAGTTCGCGAGAACCCTTCGGGTTCCTGACGAACATCGTCGGCTCCGCAGCGGTGCCCCTGGGCCCAACTCCGCCGCAGGTCTTGAGTCGAACCTCGCTGTCGACCGGGCAGGTGTCGCGGCGGAAAACAAAAAGTGCACCCGGGCCCGAAGGTCCGGATGCACTCGCCAACGACGATCGGCTCTCACGACATTCTTTCGGTAGCGCCCCGAGCGCTTACGGTTGCGAGAATGGGGGAGGATTGCCGTTGGTGGTATGAAACGATCGCTGCTCACTGACTGTCACAGCGTTCGAATCTCACACGTTCGATTTCAGCGGTTCTGCGGCCTCTCGACCGGCTGTCCGGACCTCCTCGTTCGGCGGCTGAGGTTCTGACTATGTCCTGCATGTCCTACAACAGTCCTACAACAAGGTGTACCTTACACCGGGCTCCCGAGTCGCTGTCAACCGATTGGGAGCCGCTCCATCAACCGCAGATACGTCGATCGTCAGGTATCGCGATGAGGTATTTGCGTTGACAGCAGGCCGTGTGGCAACCACGGGGCACGGCGTGGCAAGCCACCGGGGCGTGCAGGAAGAGGACGGCCGGTTGGTCGGTGGCCGACCGATGCCGGTTGATCCACCGAAGCCTCGCGACCGCCGCCGGCCACGGCGATCGGCGGCCGGAACTCTACAAACGTGGACAACATTGGCGAAACGGCAGGAGTGTTGCGCTACAGTTACGACGAGTGCGGCGGCCGGGCTCGCAGTCCTTTGCCGCGGTGCGGCAGAGTTGCAACCGGGCGTTTCGGAGAATCGATGGCAGAGCTGTTCGAAGAGGTCGTAACGTTACTGGAGAGCAGGTCCTGCACTCGGGCCCTTGCCGGCCAGTTCCGTATCGAGTCCGAACAGGCGGCCGGAAACGGCGCGGTTCTCGGCGTGCCGGTGTTCCTGTCCCGACTTTGTGAGTGGGCCGATGATTCGAGCAGGTCGGTCGCCATCTTGAAGACGCTCCGCTCGATCGAGACCGGCGGCTTGCAGGATCCCGGAGCCGCGGTCGAGGCCGGGCTCTACGATCCGGTTGGCACCCAGTTGGTCAACACCTTGCTCGGCGACGGTCGCCAGAAGGTCGCCTCGGTGATCTCCGGCGAGGCCGGTATCAGCGAGCGCAGCGCAGCCGGGTTGCTGGCTCCCACCGCGTGGGCCGTCGTGGCATCGATCGCCGACCGCTATGGAAGTCGGGTCGATCGCCAATCGCTGATCGCCATCCTCAAGAAGGAGGAAGCCGATCTGATCGATGGCGGCTGGGGGCCCTGGCTCGACGCCACCAGTACCGCCACGGTCCAGCAGTCGGCAACGGTGGCTTCCCAGCAGTTCGGCGCCGCCGCCGTGGCCGACACCGCGGCCGGTCTTGGCGAGTCGGGCCAACAGGCCGGCAACTATCCGCCACCGGTCTCCCGCAGCGCTCGGGAGGCGAGCGACAACGGGGCGACCCTGGCCCGACCTCGCACCCAGCAGGCGAACGGTCGCAACCCGGTGGTTGCCGGCCCGGTCAGCCACAGACGGGCCACCACCAGCGGGCGGGTCCAGTTGGGTCCGGCCGAGCAAACCGGTGACCGTGGCCGCAACCGCCTGCTCCCTCTGCTCGGCCTCCTCGCCCTTCTGATCATCGGGGCCGTTGCCGTCTACCTGCTGCTTCGAGACGACACGGGCACCGAGGCCGAGTCCGGCGACGTCGACGTCGCCACCGATGCGGGCGACGGGCAGGGCGACGCCGCAGGGGAATCCACGGTTGCGCTGTCCGAGCCGATCGCCATCGACGTGATGATGTACGATCCCGAGGCTCGGTCGGCATCCACCGGCGTCGCCGAGTTGCGATTCCAGCCCGAGACCGGCGAGATCTGCTACAACGTCACCGTGGAGCTCATCGGCTCCCCCTACGACGGCCACATCCACGTCGGCCCGGCCGGCGTCAAGGGCGGCATCGTGGTCGACTTCGGAGCGCTGAACAACGCCGATATCGGCTGCACCTCCGTCACCCCGCTGGAACTGGAGACGATCCTCAACGATCTCTCCCGTCATTACGTCGAGATGCACGATCCGAGCGGTGATTTCACGATCCGGGCCCAGCTGTCCGAGGCGATGCCAGAAGACTCGGGCGGCGCGCCCGGCGAACCGACGGCCGAGGAGATGTTGTTCGACCCCCAGAGCGGCGGCGCCTCGACGGTCATCGAGTCCGGCCGGGTCATCCTCCGGGGCGACGTCGCCGATCAGGCCACCGCCGATCGGTTGCTGGCCGAATTCGCAGATGTCGGCGACGCGGGCCTCGAACTGGTGAACGAACTGACCGTCGTCGAGGGGGCGCCGCTCCCCAGCGGTCTGATCACGATCGACGACGCGGTGTCGTTCGACGTGAACAGCGATCAGCTCATCGGCGGCAACTCCGCCGTCTCCGACCTGGCCGCCGTGCTCACTGCCCGCCCCGAGTGGAAGGCCATCGTCGTCGGCCACACCGACTCCACCGGCACCGACGTCTACAACTTCGAACTGTCGTTGCGGCGAGCCAACGCGGTCCGGGCCGAGCTGATCGCCAACGGCGTGAACGCCGACAAGCTGTCGACCAGGGGCGACGGCGCCACCAATCCGGTTGGCGACAACGAAACCCCCGAAGGTCGGGCGCTGAACCGACGCATCGAGTTCGTGATCGACCGGGGTCTGTAACTCCGGCCCCGATCGGCCGGCTCAGGCGGTCCCCTGCCCGGGCTCGGCGTTGACCAGATGTTGGGCCGCCATGTCGAAGTACTCACGCAATCGACCGGCGATCGCCGGGTCGAGGTTCTCGGCTCCGGCCACCGCGGCCGACATGTGTCGTAGCCACGCGTCGCGTTCGGCGGGACCGATCCTGAACGGCATGTGGCGCATCCGAAGCCGAGGGTGACCTCGCTGGTCGCTGTAGGTCGTCGGTCCTCCCCAGTACTGGACCAGGAACTGTGCCAGGTGCTTCTTGGCGTCGGTGAGGTCCTGGGGGTTCGGGTACGTCGCCAGCAGCTCCGGATCGGCTGCGACTCCGGCGTAGAACCGCTCGACCAGATCGTTGAAGAACGGCTCGCCACCGACGGCGTCATACACGGTCTCTTCAGTGTTCATCGAGGCCGAGTATGCCACCGAGCCGGCCGGACCGGACTGGTCTGGCGTCGCTGCGGTGGGGCCCGCATCCCGGTCCCGGGCGGCGTTTCCATGGCGCGGGCGGGAAGAAACTAGGGTTGGATCCGGGAGGCGCCTTGGCCGCAATCGGATCCCGCCGCCTGACGTCGGTGGGCCAGAATCAACTGCCGCTGGTGGCCCTCGGTCTCGTGGTGCTGTCGTGGGGCTGCGGTCCGGTCATCACCAAGCTCATCACCGTTTCGCCACTGATCGGTGTCACGTTGCGGTTCGCCATGTCGGTCCCGCTGCTGTTCGCACTGGTGGCGATCCGAGGGGGCCGGGTATCGCTCGGCACCATCCGCCGAACTGCGCTCCCCGGCATCGCCTTCGGCATCAACCTGATCTTCGTGTTCGCCACCCTCCAGGAGGCAACGGTGGCGGTGCTGTCGGTATCGATGACGCTACAGCCGGCGCTCCTGCTGCTGTTGGCCGGGCCGATGTTCGGCGAGCGGCCGACGATGGCCCACGTGCTGTGGACCATCGTCGGGGTTGGCGGCGCCGCGGCTGTGATCCTCGGCGCCGGTGGCGAGTTGCGGGCCTCGCCGCTCGGACTCGTCCTGGCACTGACTGCGATGCTGACCTTCAGCGTGTACTTCCTGGCGACCCGGCTGGCCAGATCGACCAGCGACGTCGACCCGTTCCAGTGGATGGCCGGTATCAACCTGTGGTCGCTGCTGGCGGCTGCGGTTCCGGCCGTGTTCCTCGTCGATGGCGATGACTTCCAGGCCCTCGATCGCCGCGACGTGTTCTGGTTGCTGGTCCTGGCCTACCTGACCGGCGTGTTCGGTCATGTGCTGATGAGCTGGGTTCACGGCTACATCCAGGCCGCTCGCTCGTCGTTGTACCTGCTGTCGATGAACCTGATCGCGGTCGCACTGGCCTGGCCGGTGCACGATGAGCCGGTGACGGCGGTGCAGCTCGTCGGCGGCCTGGTGGTCCTCGGTTCGGTGGCGGCCGTTGTCCGGCTCCCGACCCGGGCCGAGCCGGCCACCTCGACACCGCTCGGTTCGTCGGCTTCCTGATCGGCGACGACCCGCCGGTTCACCTCCCGACCCACCTCGGGCGGTGCCCGGGCCGGATCACAACACGGCGCCACCGGCCAATTCTCCCAATGCGGGAACTTTTCATAGTGGTTTTACGTTCACAGCAGACGAGGCCGGGCGAACAGCGAAAGGGGAAGACGAACACAGGTGTACCCAAGGGACGTGTGCCGGAGGATGTCGCACAGCAGGGACGATCACAAGCTGGATGTCATCATCGTCGATGACGATCTGCTGACCAGGCGGGGGGTGTTCAACCTGTTGGGCAGCCACCGGTCGGTCGGGCGGCGGAGAGCCAACACCTTGGACGAGGCGCTGGCCTTCGATGCCTCGTTCTGGTGCCGCTTCGACGTCGTGGTGATCGATGTCCACGACCAGGTCAAGGAGGCGCGGGAGGTCGGCACCGATGTGTACAGCGGGGTGTCGATCATGGAATCGATCCGCCGCTGGGGCCTCGACCTGCAGATCGTCGCCATCACACCGACCCGCCGCGATCCGTTGTTGTCGGAACGGCTTCGGCGGGGCGGCGCCGACTTCGTTCACGAGCGGGTCGATTTCCAGCGGCCCTCCGATGTGGTCGACGCGGTGTTCCATCCAAGCGACCGCCACCGCCCGGTCGTACACGCCCCATGGGTGCTCCTGGAGGAGGGTCTTGGCCGGTGGGCAAACCCCAACCGGGCGGTGGCCGCCTACAAGGGCTCCCCCCTCTACGGTCGGGTTCGCCCCGGGGTCACCCAGGCCGCCATCGGGCCCCGCCGGGCTGCGCTGAAGCTGCGGGACGACATCATCGCCACCGGCTTCATCGGCCGGGGCCACAGCGCTCGATGGAACGAGGTCCGGGACTATCTGCTGAAGCTGACCGGCCGGCTCCCGGTCGCGCCCAGAGATCCGGGCCGAGCAGCCCACGGTCCGGAGGCAATGGCGCCTTGACCGGTTCGGATCGATGGAAATACTGTCGTTGGCGAAGGCCGGTCCGGGGGGTGCTCGCACCGAGATCCGGAAATGGTCGGGTCGTCGACAGGGGGAGTGCTGATGAGGATGGGTCATCAGAGCCAAGGCCACACCGGCGATGACGGGCTGCGGCCCCGCTGTATGCAGCATCGGCTGACCGACGACGACTACATGCCCCAGCTGCGGCGGCTGCTGGCCGGCGCCGCCACCGAGCGCCAGGTCTACGATTCACTCGTTCACGACGTTGTCGCTGCGTCTGCCAATCCGCTCGGCCTCTTCCAGCGTTCACAGCAGCGCTGCGGCATGTACTTCATCGAGGCCCTCTATCGAACCTACGCCGAGCAGGTCGTCGCCGGCGATCGGGCATCGCTGCCGTCGCTCGGCCCTCTCGGCTACTCCCGGTGGGTGGCGTGGCGTTGCTTCGGCGACGCGGTGCGTACCGTTCGGTCAGCTTCGGCGCCGGCGACGACTTCATCGTGCGGTCCCGAATCGATGTGATCGGGCACATCGGGTCCGGCTGGCGGCCCCTGGTCCTCCCCCAGGACCCGGAGCTTCTCGAGCCGCTCGAGGGCCGGTAGCGGCTGGGCTCCGGTGCCGGCGCATCGTTCCGGCCAGCCATTGCGATCGGGTTACGTGGCCGATGGCGGCGGAACCGGTGGGCTGAACTCGAGCGTCTCACTTGCAAGTAGGGGGTTCCGGCCGATGGTTTCGTGGTTGGTGATCGAAGGGACGAGGGACATGGACAGCGTACGAAGGCACAGGATCGGCTCCGGCCGTTCGGCGAGAGACCGGCGTCTGGCTCCGATCCGGCTGCTCGTGATGGTGGCCGCGTACTTGCCGTTGGTCGCCGCCTGCAGCAGCGACGACGCCGAAACCTCCGACACCGCAACCGACGCGGCGTCATTCGAACAAGCCGAGGACAGCCAAGGCGGCGAGTCTGCCGATCTGGCCGGTGACGGCGTCGCCGCCGCCGACAGCGCCGCCGACGACACCGCCGCGTCCGATGGAGACGACGAGGCGGCCATGGAGGAGGGCGACGCCGTGGCCGACGGCGGCGCCGATGTCGAGGCACCCCGACCGGCCGCTGAGAGCGACGAAAACCCCCTGGGCGCCGGTGGCACCAGGGTGACCCCGACCGCGGCCGACCTCGGTCGCAAGCTGATCTTCACCGCCTTCGTGACCGTCGGCGTCGACGACGTTGCCGCGGCCAGCGCCGAGGCCACCTCGATCATCGAAACCATGGGTGGCTTTCTCTTCGGCCAGGAGACCACCGGCGGGCCCGAGGCCAGTTCACAACTGACCTTCAAGGTGCTCCCCGAGGACTTCAACCGGGCGCTCGAACAGCTCGGCTCAGTCGGCGAGCTGCGGAACCAGTCCGTGACCACCGATGACGTCACCGAGCGGATCGTCGATCTGGAGAGCCGGATCCAGGTGGCGGAACTGGGGGTCGCCCAGTTGCGCCGCCCTGGAAGCGGCGCCGTCGCTGGAGGACTACGCCGAGATCGAGCAGCTGTTGCTCGACCGTGAGAGCGATCTCGAGGTCATGCGGGGCCAACTGCGAACCCTCGAGGATCGGGTCGACCTCGCCACCATCACCCTGCTGCTGACCCAGGATCGGGTGGACAATGCCATCGAGCTGCGGATCTCCACCTACGACGGCCACGACGGCGGGGCCTCCTGCCCCGGCCAGGACCAGAATTCGATCGAGGCCGGGACCAAGATCACGGTCTGCTTCGATGTCATCAACCAGGGCGACCAGACCCTGACCGCGGTGACCCTGACCGACACCGTGCTGGGAATCGACGCCGAGACCGAGCTGATCGAGGTGTTCGGCTCGCTCGACGAGTTGGCCCCGGGGCAGTCGGCGCTGGTGGCCACCGAGATCGAGCCGGAGCGGGATCTGCGGTTGCGGACCAGGGTCACCGCCATCCCGACCGACGGAGTCAGCGCCGAGCAGGCAGGACCCTCGGTGAGCACCCAGGTCGGCTACGAGATCCGGACCTTCGAGCCCGATCGTCCGCCCGGCTTCGGCGATGGTGTTCTCCACCGCGGTCAGCATCCTCAGCGGCCTGTGGACCGCACTGATCGTGGTGGTCGGCTTCCTGATCCCACTGCTGATCCTGGTGCCGTTGCTGGTGCTGGCGTGGTTGGGTGTCCGGGCCCTGCTCCGGCGACGGCCGACGAAGCCGACGCCACCGAGCGGTCCCTGGGGAGGCAAGGAACCCCCACCGCCCCCCAGCCCCGGGCCACCGCCGGCCGCGGTCGAAGGGCCTCCCCAGCCGACAGCCGGCGTCGCGCCATCGGCTGTCTCGGCCGGTGGCGGTGGTGGCGATGCAATGCCGGCACCCGATCCTGCCGCCCGCTCGACCCCGACCGGCCACCGGAGCTGATCGGGCCTGGGGTGGCGGGGATGGCGGGGGGCTGTTCGGCCCTCACCGTTCTCGCAGCTGATCCCGGCGAGCTGGTCGACCCGTCTGTCAGGTCGGGAGTCTGACGGTTGCGGTGCCCGGCATCAACACCCGACCGTCGACCGTCTGTTCCCACACCTCCAGCGCGACCCGGTCGCCGTCGATGGCGGTGATCCGGCCGTGGAACTCGTAGTCGATCTCGGGCAGGGCGCTGGCCCGGTTCTGCCATCGCAACGAGCAGATCCGGCCGGCCGGCCCGGCCCAGTCCGTCACGTATTGAGACAGCCACGCCCCCTGCAGCGGGCCGTGCACGATGATGTCGGGGTGGCCTTCGAAGCGGGCGTAGTCCACGTCGTAGTGGATGCGGTGGGGGTTCCAGGTGGCGGCGCTGTAGAGGAACAGCTGCACCCGGCTGGCGTTGCGCACCACGACCGGGAGCTCATCGCCCACGTTGACGCTCGTCCAGCCAGGGCTCGCACTCCGGCCGGGGTCATCGGGCGATGCCGATCTGGCGGGTGCGGGCCGCGATCACACCGTGCGCGGTGCCGTCGTCGATGCGGTAGGTCGTCTCCCGGGTGATACGCACAAACGGTCCCTTGCTGCCGTCCTTTTCCGTCAATGGCGGCCAGGCGGGTTTCCGCGGTGACCACATCGCCGACGTGGACGGGCTGCAGGAAATCCCATTCCTCCCCGCCGAACATGATGCGCTGCACCGCCAGCTTGATCGGTGCGGCACCGACGAACAGGCCGTCGACCCCGATGTCCGCGTCGCCCGGCCCTGCACCAGGGCGTACTGCACGTAGGTCGGTGGCGCCACCAGCGTGCGGTGACCGGCGGCTCGGGCCGCGGCCTCGTCGAAGTAGATGGGGTTGAGGTCACCGACCGCTTGGGCGTAGCGCTGGGCGCCGTGGCGGTGATGGTGGCCTGCACCGGTTCCGACAGCAGTTGCCCGACCCGGCTCATGGTCTCGGTCGGAATGAGCGACGTTGGCGAGTTGGTCATCGCCCGATCCTAGATTCCCCGGGCCGGCGGTTCGATTCGATCGCCGCTCCCGCCGTTGGCGCCCACGGATCGACGGTGCGATCCGCAGGCAGGATCCCTGGCCTATGGCTCGATCGGGTCCTGGTCGCCGGTGATCAGCTCGGCCGGTGCATCGGCCCCGGGTTGGGATCCGTTCCCGCCGCCCTGGCCGCCCCGCGGCGCCAGAGCCTCCAGGATGTTGATCCCGGTTGCGGTCTCGATCTGTTCCACGATCGAGATCACCGCCCCCGGCATCTGTCCGGCCACACCGGCCACCCCACCGGAGCCGCTGCCGTCTATCAGCGTCAGCTTGTCGATGTCGATGTTGGCAACGGTTTCGGTGATCCGATGGACCAGTTCCGGCAACATGCTCAGAACCATCACGTTGTGGGCGTTCGGGCCTGCGGCGTCGAACTCGGCGGCCATCTTCTTGAACACCGCGATGTTGGCGTTCCCGTCCTCGATGATGGTCGACGCATGGCCCCGGGCCTGCAGTTCCATGGCCTCTCGTTCGGCCCGTGCCGGGGCGACGATGTCCGCCTCGAGCTTGCGCTTCTGCAGCTCGATCCTCTCCGCCTCCAGAGCCTGCTCGGCGATGACCTTGGCCTTTTCGCCGGCCACCACTGCCTCCTTCTCCGACGCCATGGCCTCGGCGTCGAGCTCGGCCCTGCGGACCCGGAGCTTGTTCTCCTGCTCGGCGATCACGAGGTCGGCCTGGACCCTGGCCAGCTCGGCCCGCTGACGACCGGTGGCCTCGGCCTCCTCCGCCTCGGCGGCCTGGTCGGCTTCGGTTTCCCTCGCCTCCCGGAGCACACCTGCGGTCCGCCGCCGCCCGACCGCCTCCAGGTACCCGACCTGGTCGGTCACGTTCTGGATCTTCAACACGTCGAGCTCGAGCCCGAGGGTGCGGATGTCGTCGTCGGCCTCGTCGATCAGCGTCTGGGCGAACTTCAGCCGGTCCTCGTTCACCTCTTCGGGGGTCAGCGTTGCCAGCACACCGCGGAGGTTGGCCTCGAGGTTCTCCTTGGCGATCTGCTGGATGTACTCCGGCGGCCGACCGAGGAACCGCTCCACCGAGTTCTCCAACACACCCTCCCGGCTGGCCACCTTGATGTTGGCCACCCCCTGGACATCGAGGGGGATCGCACCCTTGGAGTAGGCGTTGGTCACCGACACCTCGATGGGGATCGTGTTCAGATCCATGTAGTCGACCTTCTCGACCAGCGGGATGCGAACGGTACGACCTCCCTTGATCACCCGGTAGCCGACCTTCCGCCCATCGCTGAGCACTCGGGATCGACCGGAAACAACCGCCACCCGGTTGGGGGGGCAGATGATGATGAGGCTCTTGACCGCGAACACCGCGGCGAAGACCGCCACGACGACGAAGACCGCAACAAATGCCAACCACTCCATCAGGACTCCTCTCCTGTTTCGAGCTCGGCCAGCGACGCGACATGCGCCGTGCCTTGCTCGATCTTGACGACGACGACGGAGGCTCCGACGTCGAATCGTTCATGAACGCCATCCATGGGGCGGGCGACCAGATAGTGCGGTTGACCGCTCAGGTCGACCCGGATGCGGCCACGGGTGCTCCCGTCCATCGGCAACACAACCTTGGCCGGCCGGCCTTCCATGGTGCGGTCGGAGATCTGTGAGTTCGGCTGGGAGTTGCGGATCAGGCCGAACAGCACCGAATTGGTTCCGGCGGCGATGACCCCCAGCAGTATTGCCGTTGCCAGGGTAGCAGGCCAGGAATAGCCGAGAGCGCTGAACACCAGGCCGGACGTGCCGAAGAACGCACTGAAGAAGACCAGCGCCCGCAGGGAAACCAGGCTGGCGAACACCGAACCGATGGCCCCGTCGAACAGCCCGCCGGAGCCGCCATCGACCGGTCCGCCGGCGTTGGCGTCGAGTTCGGTGTCGACCTCGATGCCGCCGCTCAGGTCGGTGTCCCCGACGTCGCCGCCGAACCCGTCGCCGGCGTCGATGTCGGAATCGAGGCCGCCGAGAACCATGGGGATCAGGAAGGCGCAGCCGAAGATGGTGGCGGCAAGATACATCCACATCATGTCGTGCTCCCTTTCAAGGTGTGCCGAGTACGGCATCGACGCCGGCCCGGACGGCCAGCCAATCGGCGGTCCACGCCGCCAGGACGTCCCGGCCGGTTTCGGTGGCGTGATAGACCCGCCGGGCCGGACCGGACTCGGATGCTTCGAGTTGGCCCTCGATGCGGCCGTTGGTCTCCAGCCGCTTCAGGACCAGGTAGATACTTCCTTCGTTCGCCACCGCCAGGCCCCGCCGGTTCAGCTCCTGGACCAGGGCGTAGCCGTAGCTCGGCTTCTCCGAGATCGACGCCAGCACACACATGTCGAGCACCCCCTTGAGGGTCTGCGAATGGTGCACCTCAACGCTGGATACCATGTAAAACATAGTACCTCTGTCTTACTGAGCATGAGGGCAACGGCGCTGCCGTATCTGAGATGGAGATGGAGGCGCCGCCGCGGCAGCGCGATCGAGTAGGGCCCTCCTCACCGTCATCCGTCGATATCCGGACCCGCCCGGGGGGTCAGCGGCGCCGCGCCGGTTCGATCGCCTCCAGGTAGTCGACCAAACGGCTGGCCACCTCGAACGAAAGCTCGGGGTCGTCGAGGTCCGGTTCGATCCACGTCTCGGAGACCCGTCGCCAGTTCGGCGCCCCGAAGAACTCGCCGACCACGGCGTCGTCGCCGAGGATCTTGCGCCACCGCTTCTCGGTTTGCCCGATGCCTTCCACCGCCGACACGTTGGCCTCGGCATCGGGGTGTTCGGCATGGAACCCGATCTCGAGTGCCATGCCGTCGTTGCCGTCGACATGGCGGCGGGCCAGCAGTTGGGCCTCGTAGTGCTCCCGGGGTGGCTTGTCGGTTCGTGTCCCGAGCGGGCTGACCCACACCTTGATCCCCCGACGATGGGTCCGGAGCCGAAGCTCGCCCAGTTCGTCCGGGGTCAGGGCCCGGACGACGTCTGCCACCTGGTCGAACAGCGGAAGCTCCACCCCCGGAGTCTACGAGTCGGCGACCTCCTGCCGCGCACGGCCCGGGTCCGCCGGGCCACGGCCGGAAGTGCGGCCCCGGGTCACGGCCGGGCGGGCACGGCCCCGGGTCACGGGCGGGGCACGGCCCCGGGTCACGGCCGGGCAAGGCCCGGCCCCGGGTCACGGCCGGGCAGGGCCCGGCCCCGGGTCACGGCCGGGCAAGGCCCGGCCCCGGGTCACGGCCGGAACTGCAGGTCTCGGGACCTGAGGTTTGCCGGGCGGGCCACCTGACGGTAGGCGTTCGGCACCCAATCGCAGATGTAGCGCCGCGTGTCCCGAGGGTCGATCATCTCCTCGATCTGGAACTTCGACAGTGGCCCGAGCGGTCCCCGGACGCTCTCGATCCGGGCGTTCAGCTCCGCTCGGAGCGCTTCGGGATCCTCGGCCTCGGCCAGCTGTCGCTTGTATGCGGCCTCGATGCCGCCCTCGGGCGGGATCCCGCCGACGTCGGCTGCCGGCCAGGTCACCCGGACCGAGGCCGAGGCCCGGGGGGTGGCGTAGTTGTTGCCCGCAACCCCGAAGCTGCGTCGCATCAGCACGGTGAAGATCGGCACCTCGACCTGAGCGAAGGCCACCATCCATTCGCCGCCCTTGCGGATCGTGCCGTTGATCTCGTGTTCGAGACCGACGGCGAAGCCGGGGTTGTCGACCAGGTTCAGCACCGGAATGTGGAACAGGTCGCACAGGTCGAGGTGGCGGGTCAGCTTGGCGCAACCGTCGGCGGTCAGGGCTCCGCCGTTGACGTGGCGGCTGTCTGAGGCGATCACTCCCAGCGGGTGCCCGTTGAACCGGACGAAGCCGGTGATCTGGTCGGTGCCCCACAGCGGGCCGACCTCGAAGAACGAACCCCGGTCGGCCAGCAGCTCGATGGCCCGTCGCATGTCGAAGGTCGTCGTCCGCTTGCGGGGGACCAGCGTGAACAGTTCCTCGTCTCGCCGGTCGGCCGGATCGGCGGCCGACGGCGGCAGGACCGGCGGCGCCTCGAACACGTTGGCCGGCAGGTAGGACAGGAACCGCCTCGTCTGGTCGACCGCGTCCTGTTCGGTCTCGGCCAGGTTGTCAACCGATCCGTTCGTGCAGTGGATGTGCCAGCCGCCGAGGTCCTCCTTGGTGATGTCGTAGCCCATGGCGTGGCTGACCACCGGGGGCCCGGCCACGAACAGCTGGGCGATGTCACGCACCATCACCGAGAAGTGCCCGAGCACCGCCTTGGCCGCCCCGATCCCGACCACCGACCCCAGCAGCATGTTCACCACCGGCACCGTCGCCAGCTGCTGGGCGTACATCGTGCTCCCGAGGTGGCCGGGGAGGAAGGAACCACCGCCTCCCGCCACCCGGGGCCGGCCTGCCGTGATGGCCCCGCTGCTCTCCTTGGCCGTGCTCTCACCCTCGGTGCGCTGCTGGGGCACCATGGCGGCCACGCTGCCGCCGCCGGACGAACCGTCGAGCAGCCGGACCGACGGCACCCCCAGCTCGATCGACAGCTGATCGAGATACCGGCTCTTCTCACCGATGGCCCCGTCGGCGTGACCGCCGCGGGAGGTGAAGTCGTCGGCGCAGACGATGGTGGTCCGGTCCTCGATCTCACCCCAACCGCCGACGTGGTTGGAGGGCGTGAAGGCCGAGATGTTGCCGTCTTCGTCGTAGGAGGCGAAGCCGGTGACGCTGCCGACCTCCCGGAAGGTGCCATCGTCGAGCAGCAGGTCGATGCGCTCCCGGCAGTTCAACTTGCCCCGGCTTCGCTGGCGGACGACGCCGGGCTCCTCGGAGTCGGGGGCCAGCCGGTCCTCGGCCAGCCGGTGCAAGGTGTTGACGTCGTCCAGCGTCGGCTGCCAGCCGTCCTCGGGCCGGATCTCCTGCTCGTCACCGATTGCGCCGTTGCCTGCATCGTCGCCCCGGCCGGGGCCGGGGGCGATGACGGCGATCACCTGCTCGGCACCGACCGCGTCGCCGACGTCGGCATCGAGCAGGTCGGTGATGGTGCCGCCGACCGGGGCGGTCACGTTGGTCTCCATCTTCATGGCGTGGACGATCACGATCGTGTCGCCGGCTGCCACCTCGTCACCGACCTCGACCCGCCGTTCCAGCAGGGCCGCGGCCATCGGGCAGGTCACCCCGTGCCGGCCCGGCGCGACCTCGAGCGATCGTCCGCCGTTCACCGCCCCACCTCTTGGTCCGGCCGTACCGGGTCCGGCCGTACCGGATCCGATCGGCCCCGGGGTCGGCCCTGCGGCGGCGGCGACCAGAGCCCCGGCCCGTTCGTCGAGCAGGGACAACATGGTGTTGGCCCGAACTGCGGTCCGGCCGCTCCCGTTGCCGCTGCCGGCCACCGCCGACCCTCCGGCCAGCTCCGGGTGTTCGGCCAGGAGGGTGGTCCTGGCGTTGCCGGCCCGGACCTCGCCGTTGGTCAGGATGGCCCGCAGCTGGTTCAGGTTGGTCGGCATCCCGGCGATGTGGAACTCGTCGAGGGCGTGCAGCGTGCGCTGCAATGCGGCGTCGAGGGTGGCGACGAACCCCGACGACCCGATGACCTTGGCCAGCAGCGGATCGAACTGGGGTGGCGGTGCGTAGCCGGCGTAGCCGCTGCCGTCGACCCGAACCCCGGGACCGGACGGCTCCTTGTATGCGGTGATGGTGCCGGGCCCGGTGGCCACCACCCTGGCCTGCACGGCGAAGCCCCGGGGCTCGGGGACGGCCTCCTGGTCGGCGAGGCCGAGATCGGCCAGCGACCCGCCGCCCGCCAGATGGAACTGGGCCGCCACCAGGTCGATGCCGGTGACCTGCTCGGTGATCGTGTGCTCGACCTGGATCCGGGGATTGCACTCGATGAAGAAGTGCTCGCCGGTCTCCGGCGACACCAGGAACTCCACCGTGCCGGCGGCCAGGAACTCGGTTGCGGCGATCAGCCGCACCGCATCGTCGAGGATTCGGTGCCGCAACGCCGGGTCGAGCCCGGCCGCCGGTGCGATCTCCACCACCTTCTGGTTCCGCTGCTGGACCGAGCAGTCCCGCTCGTGGAGGTGGACGACGTTACCGGCGCCGTCGGCCAGGATCTGCACCTCGATGTGGCGGGGCCGCCGTAGCAACCTCTCCAGGAACAGGGTGCCGTCGCCGAACCCGGCTTCGGCCTCGCTGGCGCAGCGGGCGAACGCCTCGTCCATCTCCGCCGCCGCTTCCACCACCCGCATCCCTCGGCCACCGCCTCCGGCCGCGGCCTTCAGCATCACCGGGTAGCCCACCCGTTCGGCTTCGAACGCCGCGTCGGCGGCCGAAGCCAACGCCTCGGCGCTGCCGCCGATCACCGGTATGGCGAGCGAGGTGGCGAGCGCTCTGGCCCGGACCTTGTCCCCGAACAGCGCCAACGCCTCGGGCGGGGGGCCGACGAACGTCAGACCCTCCTCGGCGCAGCGCCGGGCGAACTGGGGATTCTCGGCCAGGAAGCCGTAGCCGGGGTGCACGCAGTCGCAGCCGGTTCGCCTGGCAACGTCGATCATCGCCTCGATGTCGAGGTAGGCGGCAACCGGGTCGGCGACCTGGCCGGCCGGGCCGGCATCCAGTTCCTCGGTCGAGGTGGTCACCGTCGTGTGGAGGGAGAACCGGTCGGCCGCTGGGTACACGCTGACCGATTCCAGACCCATCGCCGAGGCCGCCTTGGCGATCCGGATGGCGATCTCACCCCGGTTGCATATCAGTACTCGATTGTGGGGCACGGTTCGCTCCTGTCGGTTCCGGGCCGTCGGGACCGGACTCGGCCAATTCTTCCGGGCCGGGTCGGCCGGTTCAAACCGGGGCCGGCACCTCTTCGGTTTGCCGGCTCGGTTCCCCGGCCGGGAACCTGAGCAGCAGCAACAGTGGGGCCGTCGCCATCACCGCCACCATGACCCACCAACTGAGGCGGAAGGCATCGAGCCGCTGCCCGACTTCGGTGTCGCCGATGATGGCGGCGGTGATGGCCACCCCGAGGGCACTGCAGGTCATCCGGGCCATGTTGTAGGTGGCGTTCGCCGCGCCGAGCTGATGGCCCGCCACGTCGCGCAGCGCGGCGGCATTTGCCGGTCCCAACATGAATGCCATCCCGAAGCCGATGCCGACCGTCCCCGGCAGGAAGGCCCGGACGTAGGTTTCACCGGGCTGGAGCCGCCACGCCATCCAGGCGGTGCCGAGCGTGGCCAGGGTGGCGCCGAACAGCAGCAGGTTCCGGTAGCCGTGACGGTCGGCCAACCTGCCGGCCAACGGGGCGAACACCACCAGCACCACCGGCCCCGGGGTCATGGCCAGGCCGACCTGGAGGATGCTGTAGTCCCACACCTCGGTGACGAACAGTGGATAGAGGAACCAGGTGGCGCTCGTCGAGGTGGCGAGCAGGGCGCTGGCCGCGGTTGCCACGTTGAAGGTGGGGACGGTGAACAGGTTCAGGTCGAGCAGCGGCTCGGGATGGCGTCGTGAGCTGCGAACGAACACCGCACCGCCGATCACGGTGGCGGCGGCGATCGACAGGATCCGGGGATCGGTCCAACCCCAGATCCGTCCCTGGACGATGGCGAAGGTCAACCCGCCGACGGCGGCGGTGCCGGTGATCGCCCCCACGAGGTCGAGCGGTGGCGGTCGCTCGGCGACCAGCCCCGCCTGCAGCACCCGGCGACCTACCACGATGGCCAGCAGGGCCACCGGCACCGCGGCCAGGAACACCACCCGCCAACTCGAGACCTGGAGGATGCCGGCCGCCACGGTCGGGGCCACCGCCGCCCCCAGGACCCCCATCGACGACCACAGCGACACCACCGAACCGTGGCGTTCGGTCGGGAACTCCGGGAGCACCGCGGCCAGCGACGACGGCAGCATCATGGCGACACCGATGGCCTGGCCGATACGGGCCGCGATCACCAGCTCGATCGACGGGGCGATGCCGGACAGGGCGGCCCCCACTGCGAACACCGCCAGCCCTCGGAGGAAGATCTTCTTGCGACCGAGCCGGTCGGCCAGCCGGCCGCCGAGCAACATGAACGTCACCTGGGCGACGTTGAACGCCGACACCACCCAGGAGATCGTGGCCAGGCCGGCGTCGGGGAACTCCTGCTCCAGAACCGGCACCGCGATGTTGGTGGCGGTGCCGACGAAGGCGGCCAACAGCATTGCGGTGGCGGCGACGGCGAGGGCCTGGTTCGGTCTGGAGCTGATCGCCCCACGCTACTCGGGGCCCGGTCGGACACCGGTTTCGTCGGCGGCGGCCGGCGAGCCTGGTCGATGCGATCAACCCGACCCCGTTTGGCTCCGAGCGCGGCGTTCAGAAGTCGGAGATGTTGCCCCGGCGGTGGTCGAAGGGATGGGGCAGTGGTCCCCGTCCGATGCCGCCGGTGTCATCCCACTCCAGCGGGTCCGGTGAGCGGTTCAGTTTCCGCTCCCCGAAATCGGACAGTCTGACCACCAGGGCGATCACCGCGCCGAAGACGAACCCGCCGACATGGGCCATCCACGCCACCCCGCTGTCGGTGCCGGTGAAGAACTGGGTGATGAGCCAGATGCCGAGGAACCACTTGGCGCTGATGTCACGGAGGAAATAGAACACCAGCGTCCGGATCGGCGCATTGGGGAACCACACCGCGTATGCCCCCATGATGGCGGCGATGGCCCCCGAGGCACCGACCACCGGCACGGTGCTCAACGGCTGGACCAGGTAGTGGGCCAGGGTACCGACCACGCCGCCCATCAGATAGAACCCGGTGAAGAACAGCGAGCCAAGGCGGTCCTCGATGTTGTTGCCGAAGATCCACAGGAACCACATGTTGCCGCCGAGGTGGAGCAGGCCGCCGTGGAGGAACATCGAGGTCAGCAGGCCGAGGTAGACCGGTTTGTCGGGAAACAGCGGGGTTCCGGTGTCGCCGACGATGCAGGCGTCCTCGATGCCCCGGTTGAAGGTGAGCGTCGATCTCGGCCTCGCTCAGCGGCTCACCGGTGTTGAGCTCGCAGGGGATGGCGGCGTACTCCAGGTTGAACAAGATGGCATCGGTTTGGTCGGCCAGCCCTTGCTGTGGCCCGAAGTAGGCGGCGACGCAGGCGACGATGATGACCAGCGTCATCACCGGTGTCCGGGTCGTCGGGTTCTCGTCCTTCAGGGGGAGCATCGCCGCCAAGGCTACTTGCCGGTCAAACCCCTCTGTAGAACTCGACGGTGGCCCCGAGGCCTTCATCGAGCGAACGTTGGTGGCAACGGCACGAGCCGTCGGCCGCTCCGATCATGGCTACGGCTCGGCGTAGCGGGCCAGACAATCCGCCGGCAGCGGTTGCAGGGCCTCGAAGTCGCGGGCCGCGTAGTAGTCTGGCCGCTCGAAGCTCTGTCCACGATTGTCGACCGGGCAGACGTTCACGTACAGCACCAGCCTCCGTAGGGGGCTGATGTTGATCGACGAACCGTGGACCACCGTCATGTCCATCAACAGCACCGAACCGGCATCGCCGGTGATGGCCTCCAGCCCGTAGCGGTCGACCAGATCGGCCATCGTCTCGTCCGTGATGTCGTAGCGGTATTTCGAGACCCGCTCGTGGTCCGGTGCGTCGGGGTCGATGCCGGCGGTCGAGACCAGACCCTCCCGATGGGACCTCGGCACCGCCAGCAACGGGGCGTTGACGATGCTCACATCGTCGACGAACACCGCGATCATGATCCCCCGAGGTTCGGGTACGCCGTCGATTCGATGGTAGGTGCCGAAGTCCTGATGCCAGGCCACGATCGAGCCGTTCGGCTGCTTCATATTGATCCTGGATTGGTGAACGAACACCTCGTTGTCGAGGAGCTGGCGGGCCGGCTGGAGCAACGCAGGGTGGCGGGTCAGCGCCGCCAGCCGCTCGTCGAACAGGTGCATGCCCCAACAGATCGAGGGTGCGCCATCGGCTTCCCGGCCCACCTCGGGGCCGGGCCGTTCCAGGACAACGCCGGCTGCCCGGGCCAGTACGCCCACCTCGGTGCTGTCGAAGACCCCCGGCACCACGATCCAGCCCCGATCCCGGTAGATCGCAACCTGCTCCTCGGTCAAGCGGTGATCGGTCGATCTCGCCGCGGCGTTCGAAGGCGCGTTCGGCGCAGACGGGTTCGACATGTTCACTCCTGTCCTCGCAGCCGATCGATGCCGTCGGCCAAGGCCGAGCTCAGCAGGCCGATGTCGTAGCTGTAGCTGATCATCCGGAAGCCTCGGCGCAGCCAGTCCTGACCGGTCGCCACCGACCCGGCGAGGCAGGCGGCCGGCTTTCCGTGTTGCTCGCAGGCGGCGAGGATCGTGTCGATGCCGGCCACCATGTCCGGGTGATCGGTTCGACCCGGCACCTCCAGGGAAAGCGAAAGGTCACCGTGGCCGAGATGGGCGACGTCGACCCCCGGCACCGACATGATCTCCTCGGCGTTTGCCAGCCCCCGCGCCGATTCGATCAGCACGCAGACCATGGTTCTGTCGTGGGCGCCGGCGATCACGTCCGGCACCGCCTCGGGCCGGTAGTCGTCGTGGGCGCCGCCGAACATGGCCCCCCGCCGACCTTCGGGCGGGTACCTGGTCCAGCGAACGAACTCCTCGGCCTGTTCCGCCGTCTCGCACATCTGGAACAGCAGCCCCATCGCACCGAGGTCGAGCAGGCGAGCGGTGTCGTGGTAGCTGGTGTCCGGGGGTCGGACCAACGGCACGATGTCCAGCCCCCGGCACAGTGCCAGCTGGTACTTGATCTCGTCGACCGAGAAGCCGCTGTGCTCCATGTCGTAGAACACGAACTGGGCGCCGGCGTTCTGCAGCACCTGGGGCAGGCCGGGGCTGAGAAACTCGAACACCATGGTGCCGTAGACCGTTTCACCATCGGCCAGCAGGGTCTTCACCGGGTTCGGTCGCATAGCCAGAACGTACCGCCGCCGAGCCCGGCCACCAAAACCCCGGCCGCCGGGCGGCCTGTCGCTGATCGGGCTCTCCCTGCTGGTCACCGCCGCCGGCATGTGGTGGTCGTTCGGCACGCTCGAATCGCTGATCCAGCGAGTCGGTCACCCCCGGCCGACCGCGATGGTACACAACCATCGATCGGACGAGCCGTTGCGGGCTCGCCGGCCGGAGGTCATCTGGGCATCGGTCGACGATTGTGCTAGCACGGTTGCCTGACCGACCGACGTCGACAGGGGAATTGGCATGGCTGATCGTGTAGCAATCGTGACCGGTGGTGGCCGGGGTATCGGCAGGGGCATCGCCCTCGGCCTGGCCGCCGACGGGATCGACGTTGCCATCACCTACCGTAAGGACGGCGCCGCCGCGGCCGAGACAGTGGCCGAGATCGAAGCCATGGGCCGAGCCGCGGCCGCGTACCAGGGTGACGTTTCCCAGCCGGAGGACAACACCCGCAACGTGGCCGAGGTGATCGACCGCTTCGGTGGTTTCCACATCGTGGTCAACAACGGTGGGATCGCCAGCCGGGGTCGTTCGGTGGCCGACACCGACCCCGAGGAGCTGCTGCGGGTGATGGCCACCCACGCCCTCGGCCCCCATCATCTGTTCTCGGTGGCGGTGCCCCATCTGCGGACCCATGAACGGTCCGACATCGTCTGCATCTCGTCGGTGGCCACGATCAGCCACGGCGCCAACGGCGCCCCGTACAGCATGGGCAAGGCCGCGGTCGAGTCGCTGGCCATGACCCTGGCCAAGGAGGAGCGGGCCAACGGGATCCGGGTCAATATCGTCGCCCCCGGTCTGGTGGAGACCGAGATGGGGCGGCGCCTTGTCAAGGGGGCGGCCGGCATCGACGACATCACTTCGCTCAGCGAGCAGATGCCTTTCGGTCGGGTCTGCCAGCCCGAGGACATCGCGAACGCGGTCCGGTTCTTCGTCTCGGACAGGGCCAGCTACGTCACCGGCGAGAAGATCAACGTCCACGGCGGCGGGCAGGCCTGGCGCTGAACGACGTCGCAACGTAGGCCCGCCCGCCCAGCCCGGCCCGGTCGAGGCCGAACCCGGGTCGAGGCACGGCCCGGGACCGGTCACCGGACCACGGCGAGGCTCAATCGATGAGGTGTTCCAGCGGATGGCCGACCGGGCGATCGGCGAAGCGAGCGGCCTGTGATCGACAGGAGTAGCCGGTGGCAACCGGCACCGTGCCGTCGGCATCGATCCTGGTCGCCCAGGTCAGGTCCCACAGGGCCCGGGACATCGACTGGTTCTCGACCTCGTGGCCGAAGATGCCCGCCATGCCGCAGCATCCGACACCGGGAACGGTCACGGTGTGTCCGGCAGCCTCCAGGACCCGCTTCCATGCCGCCACCGACTCCGGGGCGGTGGCCTGCTCGGTGCAGTGGGCCAACAGGGTGATGGCCGCCGGAGCCGGAGATCGGGCGATCCGATCTCGATGCCGGTCGAGGATCTCGACGAGGTGGCGGACCGCATCCCCGGGGTACCCGGCAACCGTGTGGACGTATTCGGCCCGGTGGAGCAGGGCGACGGCCGGTTCGATCACCACCGGCTGGGCCCCGCTGTCGACGATGCTTCGCACCAGGCGCTCCTGGGCCCGAACCGATTTCTCGAACGCCCGTCTCCGACCCTTGACGTGATCGAACTTGCCGGACGGGACGAGGCGGGCCACCGCCACCGACAGATCCATCGATTGCAGCAGCTCGACGGCTCGCCGCAGCGTGTCCGGCTCGAGGGCGGTGGTGAACACTTCGGGCATGATCACCAGATCGACCTGCGACAGCCCCGGCTCGAATCGGGGCGGCGGCGAACCGGGCGTCGACGGCGGTTTCGGCACCGGCAGATCGACCAGGCCCAGCAACCGTCCCGCCGGTCTCGGCCCCGAGGGCGTCAGCCGGGGTGCCCACCCGGCCAGCTTCGAGCCCGTCACCGCCACCCGCTCGAACCGGCCGAGCAGGTGGTGGGCGGCCGGTCGGCGACGGTGCTCGTAGTAGCTGTTGAGGAACTTCGACTTCAGCTCCGGTATGTCGACCTCGACCGGACAGTGGCCGGTGCAGGCCGAGCAGGAGAGGCACTGGTGGAGGTTGGCTGCGATGGCGTCCTCGAACGCTTCCAGGTCGGCACGAGCTTTCTCGTCCGGTACCGTCGGCTCGGCCCGGCGTGACAGCCAGGCCCGCAGCAGGTCGGTCCTGGCCTTCGGCGAGAGGGCCGGATCGCCGGTCGCCTTGTATGAGGGGCACATCACCTCGGTGCTGCCATGGTGATGGCAGAGCCCGTTGCCGTTGCAGGCGAACGCCGAGTCGTAGCGGTGCCGGATCGCCACCGGTACCAGCCGGTCGCGCTGGCCCCGCAGCGGTGGTTCGTCGACCGCGACGAATGGGGCGATCCGAGCCTGCCGGCCGGTACAGCTTGCCGGGGTTGAGCAGATCATCCGGGTCGAAGGCTCGCTTGACCAGCCGCATGACCTCGATGGTCTCCGGGGTGAGGAACGACGCCACCGAGTCGCCACGGAAGCCCCTGCCGTGCTCACCCCACAGTACACCGCCGTGGTCGGCGACCAACTCGACCACCGCATCGGTGATCGATCGGATGAGCTGTTCGTGTTCGGGATCGGTGAGGTCCAGCGCCGGTCTGACGTGGACACAACCGACGTCGGCGTGGCCGAACATCCCGTAGCTGACCCCGGCCCGGTCGAGGATGGTCCTGAAGCCGGCGATGAACTCGCTCATCGATTCGACCGGGACGGCGCAGTCCTCGACGAAGGCGGTGGGGCGAGCCGAGCGCTGGGGGCCGCCGGTCGCCACCTTGGCCAGCAACCCGACCGCATCCGCTCTGACCTTCCACGCCGCGGCCTGCTCAGCGGCCCCGGTCAGTGCCTTCACGGCCCGGCTGCGTCCGGTGGCCGCCACCGCGACCTCGGCTGCCGCGATGTCGATGGCCTCCTCGCCGCTGTACTCCAGCAACAGCACGGCACCATGGTGGTCGCCGACCACCGCCCCCAATGCGGGCCAGGCCGGCGACGAGCGCCCCCGCTCCAGGGTGGTTTCGTCGAACGACTCGATGGCGCTCGGCCCGGTGTCTCGCAGCTCGACCGCATCTTCCAGGGCCCGGCCGAACGACTCGTAGCTGGCCACCAGCAGCGCGGTGTTCGACGGGAGCCTCGTCAACCCGATCGTGGCCCTGGTTATCACGGCCAGGGTGCCCTCGGCGCCGCACAGCAGGGCCAGGGGGTCGATCATGCCGTCGCGTCGGAACCGATCGATGCCGTAGCCGCTGAAGCCCCGAGCCAGCTCCGGCAGATCGAACGCCGCGTTTTCGCCGATCGGAAGATCGAGCAGTGCTCGCCACAGCCGGGCGCCGGTTGCTTCACCTTCGGCCCGCCGTTCGGCCTCGGCCACGGTGATCGGTTCCGCCGTCCACGGGGTGCCGTCGGCCAGCGTCACGTCGAGCGATCGCACGTGGCGGTGGGTCCTGCCGTGAACCAGCGAACCCTTTCCCGCGGCGTCGGTGGAGATCATGCCACCGACGGTCGCCCGGTTGAGGGTCGAGGTGTGGGGGGCCCAGAACAAGCCGTGGCCTGCCAGTTCGGCATTGAGCGCTGCGGTCACGACCCCCGGTTCGACCACCGCTTCCAGCCGGTCGGGGTCGATGGAGACGATCCGGTTGAGCCTGCGCTTGAGGTCGATCACCAAGCCCGTCGTCAGGCTCTGGCCGTTCGTGCCGGTTCCTCCGCCCCGGGCCACGATCGGCTGCGGCGAGGCGGCCCGGTGGTTGTCGGCCAGCAGTTCGGCGATCTCGTCGGCCGAGGTTGGCAGCGCCACCGCCGAAGGTGGCAGCTGGTAGATCGAGTTGTCGGTGGCGTACACCGTTGTGGTGACATCGTCGGAGCGGATCTCGACCATGCTGCAGCCTAGATTTCTCCGGCCGGCGAAGCATCTCGGCGGGCGTTGACGGCGATGTCGCGGCTAGCGTCGATCCGATGTTCAGTGAACCCCTGTCGAAGGCCAAGCCCGAAAACCCGGCCGGCGGGGCGCTCGGCGCGGAGCCGGCGTTGCACTCCGAGGTCACCGGTGAGGGTGTCCCGGTCGTCTACACCCATGGCTGGCTCAACACCGGCGAGATCTGGGCCGGGGCGGTCGCCGAGCTACACGGTGCGGTCCGCAGCGTCACCTGGGACCTGCGGGGCCACGGCCGATCCGAGGCTGCGGCCCCGGGGCTCTACACCAGGGAACACGCCCTGGCCGATCTCGGCCGAATCCTCGACATCGCCGGCCGCCCGGCCATCCTCGTCGGTCATTCGCTCGGCGGCTACCTGTCGCTGGCCCAGGCCATCCTTCGACCCCAGGACGTGGCCGGTCTGGTCCTCGTTGCCGCCGGGCCCGGTTTTCGCAGCCCGGCCAGCCGGGAGCAGTGGAACGATTCGGTCCGGGTCATGGCGGCCGAGGCCGAGAACCTTCCGGAGGGGATGGAGGAGATCTCGATGCACGTCGATTCGATGGTCATGGATCGCATGTCCGAGATCACCGCCCCGGCCTACACCATCGTCGGTGAGCGGGACGAACGATTCCAGGCGTCGGCCGATGTGTTCGACAAGCACCTCGATGTGAAACAGCGGGTCCAGGTCGCCGGGGCCGGGCACATGGTCCACGCCAAGCAACCGGCCTCGGTTGCCGATGGAGTGCGGTTCATGGCCGACCTCGTGTCGGCCGGCTGACCGTCGATTCCGGCGCCGACGAAACCAGGGGGTTGGACCATCACCGCAGGGGGCCGGGTCGTCGTGGCCACCACCGTGGCATCTGCGGTGACCTTGGCCGCGGCCGTCCTCGGTGGCGTCCCCCTCGTCCTGGGGCTGGGGTTGGTGCTGCTGGCCGGTGTGTTCATCCTGCCGCCCGGGGCCAGGCGGTATCTGCTTCGACGGATCGCTCGGGTGGCGGCGACGGTGTTCGGGGCCATGGCCATCATCTGGCTGCTCGTCCACAACTACCCCGACGCATCCCGCAGCACCCCGACCGGCGTGATCCCGGCCATGGAACGCTACGTGACATGGCTGGCCGATGCGCTGTTCGGCGAGTTCGGCGATTCGAGCTACAGCGAGACGGTCGGGGAGGGGGTGAGTCGGACCATCCCGATCTCGACCCAGTTGTTGGTCTACAGCCAGATGCTGGCGGTGCTGCTGGCCGTTCCCGGGGCCCTGGTCGGTGCCCGCTTTCGAGGTCGTGCCGTCGATGTCGGCTTCCGGGCCGTTGCGCTGCTCGGTCTGGCGCTGCCGATCTTCGTCGTCGGGCCGATCTTCCAGTACACCCTCGGGGTCGGCGACTTCGACCTCTTCGGCATGTCGTTCGGGGCACAGGTGCTCCCGGTCGGCCGGTACATCGCGTTCGGTGAGAACCCGATCGAGCACTTCCGATCGATGGCCCTGCCATCGCTGACCTTGGGGGTGACCACCGCCGCCATCTACCTGGTGCTGCTGCGTTCGGAGATCATCCAGCAGCTGCCGCTGGAGCACGTGCTCCTGGCCCGGTCCAAGGGGGTCCGGCCCGGCCGGATCATTCGAGTCCATGCGCTTCGACCGGCGGCCCCGAGCGTCGTGGCGGCGATCGCCGCCCAGACCAGTCTGCTGTTCGGCAACCTGGTGATCATCGAACGGATCTTCATCCTCCCCGGCTTCGGCGACTACGTCCTGGTGGCGATCGGGCGGCGGGACGATCTGGCCGTCGTCGGCTCGCTGTTCGTCATCGCCCTCATCCTGGGCGTCATCAACCTGTTCGCCGACGCCCTGTTGCTCGTGGTCGACCCCAGACTCGATCGGTAGCGGGCCTGGTGCAGGTTGGAGTCTGGCCGAATTCCGGGCCCGGGTACGGCTGGCCCGAACAGCGGCCAAAATTTCGGTCGAAGGCGGTAACGATCGACGACGGCGGCGGCGTCTCAAAGCTGTGAGATCGATGTTCGTCCTGGTCGGGTGGCGAACACCTCGGCAATCCGACAGCTCCCCCGGTGGCGATGCCGCCGGCGGATCTGGCAGTCTCGGCACGACGAGGCGCGGCAAACGCAGGGATCGACAACGACAGGGAACAGATGATTGAACCGCTCCATGGAAACGAAGACGATGAAGTCCGTTCCGTACCGGAGGCAGTCGACCGCCGCATCCGCCTGGAAGCCCTTCGGCAACTCGACACCCTCAACATCGATGACGACGACTGTCGTATAGAACCGCTGCCGGCTCTCGGTGTGCAGCTGTCGGGCCCGGTCAGGTAGCGCCGGTCGGGCTGGGCCGACGATTGTCTGCGCCGTAGACCAGATCAAGGGTCGTCGAGCTCGATGAGTCGCCCCTGCAGTGTCGCCCTGGCTCGTCGAAGGTGCTTTCTGACCGACTGCGCCTGGATGTCGAGATCGACGGCCACCTCCGAGACCGTCATTTCCTCCAGGTAGATACGGGCTGCGACCTGACGCTGCCGGGTGGGGAGCTTCAGGATCTCCTCCGCAATGAGGCTTCGAGCGAGGTGGGCCTCGATCTGCTCCGGGGAGGTCGGTACCGTCGAGCCCGCCCGCGGGTTCTCGATCGATGCCCATGCCGGAGCGGCCGCTCGATGCTGGCGGTCGATTCGACGCCGGTGGCCGCGAACCAGGTCGTAGTGCACGTTCCTGGCCGCCCGCCGGACATAGCCCTCCCACCGTTCCCGGCCTCGCTGCCTGGCTCGGCGAATGTGGTCGGTCTGCCACTTCTCCCACAACTTGACGGCGGTGGTCTGGGCCACCTCGTCGGCTTCGTGATCGTTGGCGCCGACCGCCAGGGCGGTGGCCCGGGCGATGTCGAGGATTCTCCTCAGCTCCTGTTCCGGGCGGTCTCCGCTCTGACGTGGCTTCCCCATAGCCCCGATCCTCCGAGTGTGATTGGTTACTGTAAATGGTTCAGGCAACTACTGATGTTGGCCAAACGCTATTACCAAATCTCAGGCTGAAACAAAACCGATCGGAAAGTTTTTTCGGTTGGGACGCTCGACGGGTATGTGCACAAACCCAATGATGCGCCCATCGCCGTTCCAGATATTGACCACGGAGTGTGAGCGTTTGTAGTTCTAAACGCTTAGGGTAACCAAATCGAAGAGGTCCGCCGCTGACCGCCCTGGAAACGGCCCAGACGTCCAGGTCAAAGGCCTGGCTGACATCTCTCCGGCCGACGATCGGCCATGGTCGGCACCACAGCCTCACTGACAAAATGTCAAAGTTCATCGACTTCGCGGTATCGGCGGTGACTCTTCGTGGCGTCTATTGGGCAGAACCACCCAGACCTGAGGAGGGATGAGATGTCAAGCCGAGATCAGCAGACCGGAGGTATCCGCAGCGACCTGCAACGAGATTTCGGCCATGCACGAAAGGGTGTTGCTGGCCTTTTCACGGCATCCGTACCTCCGCCGGGTCGGAGCGGACCCGATCGTGGGAACGGGCCTCGACCGGAAGGGGCGAAACGACAGCGGACCAGGTCCGATCGGTGGACCGGAACGCGACGGCTCGAAAGTGGACTTTGAATCTGACGCTCCACGCCCTGAGTGGAGACGGCACCGACACCGAGAGGAGGTCGATATGAGGTGGCAGCGGAAGGATCGGCGGTCCGGGCGGCAAGGATCCGATGATCAGCGGTCGGTGTTCGTCGGTCGTGGAGGGTCGATCGGAGGCGAGGTCGAACCGCCGCACGACCGGCACCGGGTCGGGAGGGGACGGATCCGGCCGATGACCCGCCCGAAGGGCCGATCGTCGGCCCCGTCGACGGGCAGGAACTTCCCCGCCCGGTCTCTGTTGTTCGCAGTGGTGGCAAACCCCCTGATGGCGTACCTGACCATGCGAACCGGATGGACGGTCATCGGGCTGTCGAGCAGCTGCGCCATCGGTCTGTGCAGCCTGCTGCTGGTCGTTGCCGAGGCCGGATGGAGATCCGGGCCCGAGGATTCGGACCAACCGGCGTACGAGGACTCGGTCACCCGAGAGCCTTGATCTCCTCGAGGAGATCCGGCGGCACGTCCGATTCGGCACCGGCACCGAGGCCGACCGCCTGGCTTATCCCGCCGAACCGCTCCTCGATCGCCGCCACCAGCTGGTCATGTCGCCCAACCGCGGCGAACAACCCCACCACCTCGTCGGAGATCAGACCGGCCATCTGGTCCCAACCGTCGTTCTTCGACAGGTGGTTGAGTCGCTCGCCAAGGTCCAGCAGGTCGTGTTGCTCCAGCACCGGCCAGTAGGCCCTGGTCGAGCCATAGAACCCGATTCGGTACCGGACCCAATCCATGGCTGCGGCCACCGCCGCGTCATCGGGTCCGGTGCAGACGAACCCTCCGCCATGAACATCGAGCGCCGCTCGATCACGGCCGCTGCGGGCCAACCCCGCCCCCAGTTGCGGGAGCACCGCCGCCTCGAGGTAGTCCCTGGTGCAGAACGGATGGAGCCGAACCCCATCGGCCACCCGGCCTGCCACCCGGAGCATGCCCGGGCCGACGGCGGCAACGGTGATGCGGGGCGGCGGCGTCTCCAGCGGCTCGGGCGTGAAGTTCGGCGTCATGAGCGAGAACTGGTAGTGATCGCCCTGGAAATCGAGCCCGTCTCCGGTGACCCAGCTGTTCCAGATCGCCTTCACCGCCGACACGTATTCTTCCAACCGCGGCGCCGGAGCCGACCACGGCACACTGAACCTGCGTTCGTTGTGGCCTCGAACCTGGGTCCCGAGGCCCAGTTCGAACCGTCCGCCGGACGCCTGCTGGAGATCCCAGCCGACGTTGGCCGCCACCATCGGACTGCGGGGGAAGGCGATGGCGACGCTGGTGGCCAGCCCGATCGTTGTCGTGTTGACGGCGGCGACCGCCAGGGGCAGGAACGGATCGTGACGGTTCTCCTGGGTTGTGATGGTGTCGTACCCGGCCGCCTCCAGCCGGGCCGCGGCCGCGCCGACGGTTCGCAAGTCGGCGTTCGGCAGCGATGTCTCGACCTTCATTGACGGCTCCGTTCCAGCATGGATCGATGGTACGCAATCGTCCTGCAGCGACACCAGACGCTACTCTCGACCGAGATCGCCCCGTCCGCTTCGCGCCGGTCGTGGCGGCGGTGGGCACCGGTCGCGACCGGCCGACCGGTCGGGTTCGAGGACAGGGGAAAGAGATGGCAGAGCCACTACGAATTGCCAACGCCAGCGGCTATTGGGGCGACGACCTCACCGCGCTCCGGCGACAGATCGAGGGTGGTCCGGTGGATGTGATCACCATGGATTTCCTGGCCGAGATCACGATGTCGATTCTGCAGAAGCAGGTGCAACGCAACCCCGACACCGGCTATGCCGTCGACTTCGTCGATCAGCTCGATGAGGTGATGGCCGAAGCGCTCGAAAAGGACATCACCATCATCTCCAACGCCGGGGGCGTGCGACCGCTGGCCTGTGGCGAGGCGATCGCCGCCCGGGCCGCCGCCCGCGGTCTCGACCCGCGGGTCGGGGTGGTGGCCGGCGACGATCTGATGGATCGTATCGGTGGCTGGCACGACGACGGGGTCGACATGTCCAACATGGACGACGGTCGACGATTCGGTGAGGTGATCGAACGGGTGTCGAGCGCCAACGCCTATTTTGGTGCCGCCCCGGTGGTCCGGGCCCTGCAGGAGGGAGCCGAGTTCATCGTGACCGGCCGGGTGACAGACACCGGCATCACGCTGGCACCGATGATCCACCACTTCGGTTGGGCCTCCGACGATTGGGACCGCCTGGCCGCCGGCATCATCGCCGGCCACATCCTGGAGTGCGGGGCCCAGAGCACCGGCGGCAACTTCACCGATTGGCGCCAGGTGCCGTCGTTCCACAACGTCGGCTACCCGATCGTGGAGGTCGAGGACGACGGCTCGTTCGTGGTGACCAAGCACCCCGGCACCGGCGGGCTGATCAACGTGGCGACGATCAAGGAGCAACTGGTCTACGAGATGGGCGACCCCGCCGCCTACCTGACGCCTGATGTGGTCGTCGATTTCGGCAGCATCCGGCTGGAGGACGTCGGCCAGGACCGGGTCCGGGTGTCCGGCGTTCGCGGTGCGGCCCCCACCGATCTGCTCAAGGTGTCGATGAGCTACAGCGACGGCTACAAGGCCTCGGGCGGGGTGATCGTCTGCGGGCCGGACGCCAAGGGAAAGGCCGACATGTTCGGCGAGATCCTCTGGGGTCGCCTGCCCGAGTTCGAGGACACCTTGAGCGAAGCGGTCGGCGCAGACGCGACCTGGGGCCCGCTCTCACCGAGCGTGGAGTCCACGGAGGTGATGGCCAGGTTCGGGGTCCGAGACCACGATCAGGCCAAGGTTCGGGAATTCGCCAAGATGCTCCCCGCCATGGTCCTGTCCGGCCCTCCCGGCGTTGGGGTGATCGGTGGCCGGCCGCCGGTCCAGGACGTCGTCGCCTACTGGCCGTGCCTGATCCCCCGCCACCTCTGCCGGTCCGAGGTGGTGGTGATGGGCGGAGGCGATCGGGTGGAGGCGAGCGTTGGATTCGAGGGGCCGACCGGGCCTGGTCGGGTCGAGTCGGCCGGCGCCCCGTCGAACGGTTCCGATGCCGATTCCGATGCCGGTGCCGTGCCGGCGCCGAGCGGGGAGACGGTCACGGTGAAGCTCTCGTCGCTGGCCCATGGTCGGTCCGGGGACAAGGGTGACACCTGCAATATCGGGGTCATCGCCCGCCATCCGGCGCTGTACCGGTGGCTGGTCGAAAACATCACCGCCGCCAGGGTCAAGGAGGCCTTCACCGGGATCGCCTTCGGTGACGTCGAGCGCTTCGAAGTGCCGAACATCGCGGCGCTGAACTTCCTGCTGCACCAGTGCCTCGGTGGCGGCGGGACCCTCAGCCTGCACATCGACGCCCAGGGCAAGACCTACAGCCACGCCCTGTTGAACATCGACGTCGAGATCGACCGGGCGCTGGCCGCCCTGGTCGGAGCCGGCTGACGGCGAGCGGCGAGCGGCGAGTGGCGAGCGGGGAGCAGCTTCCGACCATCGATCCACCCGGTTCGGTGCCGTCCCAGGGAATCGACTCCCGCCAGGCGTGGCTCATCGTCGTCGCCACCTTCCTGTCGTCGTTCGTCAGCCTCGGCATCGCCTACAGTTTCGGTGCCTTCTTCGCCGACATGGCGGACGAGTTCGACACCACCAGGGGCGAAACCGCGGTGGTGTTCGGCATCACCACCTTCGCCTTCTTCTGGCTCAGCTTGATCACCGGTCGAGCGGCCGACCTCTGGGGTCCCCGGCCGGTCCTGGCGACCGGAGCGGTTGCCCTGCTGGTCGGTCTGCTGGCGACGAGTCGGGTGGATTCGCTGGCGCTCGGCTACGTGACCTACGGAGCCGGCGTCGGCATCGCCGCGGCCTGTGGCTACATCCCGATGGTGGCGACGGTCGGCGGCTGGTTCGATCGCCATCGGGCGACCGCGGTCGGCTTGGCGGTGGCCGGCATCGGAGCCGGCACGCTGGTCGTGTCTCCGGTGTCGGCCGCCCTCATCGAGCGATACGGCTGGCGGGACACGTTCGTCATCCTCGGCATCTGTGGGTCGGCGGTGCTGCTGGCCTGCACGCTGCTGGTCCGCCGGCCACCCGGTCAGGGGGGTCCGCAACCGGCCCGGTTCGCTGACGCGGCCCGATCCGGGGTCTTCCGGCGGCTGCAGCTGTCAGCCCTGTGCTCCGGTTTGGCGTTGTTCGTCCCGTTCGTGTTCGTCGGCCAGTACGCCAAGGATCGAGGCGTGGATTCGGTGGCCGCAGCGGTGCTCGTCGGGGTGCTGGGCGGGGCCAGCGTGTTGGCCAGGATCGGCTTCGGCACCGCGGTACGACGGTTCGGGTCGGTTGCCCTGTACCGATCGTGCTTCGTCCTGCTGGCCGGCAGCTTCCTGGTGTGGCTGGCCGCCGGCGACTCCTATCCGATGCTGTTGGCGTTCGTGCTGGTTCTCGGGGTCGGCTACGGCGGGTTCGTGGCGCTGAGCACGATCGTGCTCGCCGAGCGGTTCGGTGTCGTCGGGCTGGGCTCGGTGCTCGGCCTGTTCTACACCTCGCAGGGTCTCGGCGGCTTGATCGGCCCACCGTCGGCCGGCTGGTTGATCGACAGAACCGGTGGCTACACGGTTCCCATCCTGGTCTGTTCCGCCCTGGCCGCGGTCGCTCGGCTGCTGCTGGTCGGCCTGCCGGTGACGAGCTCGGGTGGCCTCCAGCCGGAACCACAGTAGGCGCCGAGCCGCTGGCCTGCCCGGATCGCCGCCAGGCTCGGCCGTGGGTTCACACCCTGCTACACCCGTTCGATGATGATGGCCGGGGCCATGCCGCCACCGGCACACATGGTGATCAGGCCGATCTGCTTGTCCTGGCGCTCGAGCTCATCGAGCACCGTGCCGATCAGGATCGCCCCGGTCGCCCCGATGGGGTGCCCCAGCGCCATCGCACCACCGTTGACGTTCACCTTGGTTCGGTCGAGGTCGAGGTCTCGCTGGAACTTCTCAGATACCACGGCGAACGCTTCGTTGATCTCGAACAGGTCGATGTCGTTCAGCGTCATGCCGGCCCGCTCCAGCACCTTGCGGGCGGCGGGAACCGGTGCGTTCAGCATCAGCGTCGGATCGTCGCCCATGTTGGCGGTTGCCACGATGCGGGCCCGGGGCTTCAGGCCGTGGGCCCTGGCGTAGTGCTCGCTGGCCACCAGGATGGCCGCTGCACCGTCGACGACCCCCGAGGAATTGCCTGCATGGTGCACGTGCTCGATCTCGAGATCGGGGAACTTCTGTGCCATCAGCTCCCGGAACGTCGGGGTGTTCTCGTCGTGGCGATAGTCGGCAACCGCCGGGAAGCTCGGCTTCAGGGCGGCCAAGCCCTCCGCGGTGGTGCCGGGCCGGGGGAACTCCTCGTGGTCGAGCGCCACCGTCCCGTCGAGGTTCATCACCGGGATGAGGCTCCTGTCGAAGCGGCCTTCCTTGATCGCCACCTCGGCCCGGGCCTGGGACTCGGCCGCGTGCTCGTCGAGCGCGGTCCGGGGGATGCCCTCCAGGGTGGCGATGGCGTCGGCGCAGACACCCTGGTGGGGTTGGGGGTGGAGTTCCTGCAGATGCAGGTTGCCCGCTCCCATCGGGAGCAGCCCCTTCTTCGGCAGCGACATCATCTCCGTGCCGCCGGAGATCACCAGATCCTCCATCCCGGCCATCACCGCATTGGCGGCGATGTTGGTTGCGGTGATGCCCGACCCGCAGAACCGGTCGAGGGTCACGCCGCTGGCCTTGACGTCGTAGCCGGCGTCGAGGGCGGCCATGCGGCCGAGGTCCCCGCTCTGCTCCGACACCTGCGAGCTGGTACCCCACACGATGTCGTCGACGTCGGCGGTGTCGATACCGTTGCGCTCGGCCAGCGCCTTGAGGACGGTCGAACCGAGGTGCTGGGGATGCAGGTGGGCCAGCGCTCCCTTCCCCTGCTTGCCGATGCCGCGGGGGGTGCGGCAGGCATCGATGATGAAAGCGTCTGGCATGACTGTCTCCTCGAGAAGGCAACCGTTGGGGTCTTGAAGCAACGTAACATCGCCGCAACCGGCCGATCCAAACGCCGACGGGCGACCGAACGCGACCAACGGGCGTCGAGCGTCGTGGTCGGTCAGCTCAGGGCTCGCAGGTCCCGCCCGGTGACGTAGGTGACGACCACCGTGATCAGGGCGGCGGCGGCCGCACCGGAGATGGTGTTCCCGATCCCCGCCACGTTTGCGATCAGACCGAGGATGAGGGCACCGATGGGCATGAACCCGACCTGGATCAGCGTGTACAACCCCATGACCCGGCCCATGAGCGGCTGGGGGGTGTTGGCCTGGATCAGGCCCTGATTCATGTTGATGTAGAACCCGCCGGCCAGGCCCATGACGAACATGAGCGGGAACAGCATGATGTAGGTGGTGGCTTGCCCCATCAGCATGGTCATCGTGGCGCCGAGCATCATGGCCCGCTGGAACGCAGCACCCTTGTTCGGCATGTCGCCCTTACGCATGACCACGAACGAACTGATGGCCAGGCCGATTCCCATCACCGCGAACAGTGGGGCGGCGTCGCCCGAGTTCCGCCCCAGGTCCTCCTTGACGAAAGCCTGGATCGTGATCATGACCGCCGGGTTGACCGTGACCCCGGCCATGGCCAGCAACAAGAACAGACTGCGCAACGAGCGGTCGGCGGCCACGTGGCGAAACGCTTCCACCGTGTCGGCCCGCACCGAGCGTCTCGGCCCCACCGGCTCCACCCGCTCCGGGACCCGTAGCGAGCGAAGGAACAACAGGCCGACGGTGAGGAGGATGGCCAGGAACCAGAACGCCCCGTCGAATCCGAACCGGTTGCCGACGAGCTGAACCAGAACCGGTCCCAGGATCATCGAGGTGGTCATGGCCAGGGCGTTGAGGGCGATCGCCCCGAAGAGGTGCTCCCGGCCCACGATGGCCGGCACCAGCGAAGCCCGGACCGGTTGCCCCACCGACGACGTCGCCCCGGCCAGCACGGCCGCCACCATCAGCCATCCCAGCGTGGCCCGATCGGCGGCGATCAACAGGGCGGTGCCGATGAACACCAGGATCGATGCGACCTGGGTCGCCGCCAGCAGCCTTCTCGGGTTCAGCCGGTCGGCCCACGCCCCGGCCTGGAGGACGAGGAAGATGGCCGGGATTCCCAGGGCGAAGACGATGTAACCCTGCTCCCGCTCGGCGAGCAGCAACCCGTCGAGCACATACCAGCTGAAAACGAACCGGAGGGCGTTGAAGGCGATGAAGTAGGCGACGTTGTTGCCCCAGAGGCGCCGGAAGTCCGGCAGCCGCAGCGCCCCCGCCGGCGAGACCTTGGCCGGGGGCATGCTCGTCGAACCGGTTTCCGGCGCGTCGATCCCGGCGGCACCGGCGGGCCCGGTCGCCTCAGGCTCGTCCGGTGCTCCCGAGGTCTCGGTGGAAACGGCGTCCGTCATGGATCCACCATGCCACCGAATCCGGGGCCGAGGCGAATGGCCGAACAACGCCGACCCGACCCGATCCGGATCGGACCGGAGCGACCCGAGCCGGGCCCGGCCCACGGCGGCGGTGGCGACGCCGTCGGCGAAGCGCCGATCGTCAGGCGCCGAAGCGTCGTTCGAGTTCGGCGATCTCCGGCAGGCCGATCGTGTCGGTGAAGGTCGAGAAGCTCGGCAGGTCGGCAACGGCGTTGACCGGGGTGCCGTCGATCTTGATCCGACGCAGGACCGCCTCCATCGCCCTGGTCGCCGCCAGCAGTGTCGAGAGCGGCATGATCACCATGGCGAAACCCAGCTCGGTGATCTCCTGGAGGGTGAGCGGCGGCGTCTTGCCCCCCTCGACCCAGTTGAACAGCAGCGGCATGTCCCCGAGCTCGGTCGCCACCGTGGCCAGCTCGGCGTTGTCGACCAGCGCCTCGACGAACAACACATCGGCGCCGGCGGTTCGAGCCGATCTGGCCCTGGCCAGGGCGGCGTCGAGACCGTGGGGCGCCCGGGCGTCGGTTCTGGCGATCACCACGAAGTCGGGGTTCGATCGGGCCTCGACGGCGGCGGCGATCTTGGCCGCGAACTCCGCTTCGGAGACCACCTCCTTGCCCTCCATGTGGCCACAGCGCTTCGGCAACACCTGGTCCTCGATGTGGATACCGGCCACGCCGGCCTGCTCGTATGCCTGCACGGTGCGGATCACGTTCACCTGGTTGCCATAGCCTGTGTCGGCATCGGCGATGACCGGCAGGTCGGTGGCGGCAACGATGCGGCGGGCGTTGTCGACCATCTCCGACATGCCGAGCAGACCAACGTCGGGTCGACCGAGCAGCGAGGCCGAGGTACCGAATCCGGTCATGTAGACGGCGTCGAACCCGGCCTGTTCGATGAGCCGCGCCCCGAGCGCGTCGTAGCATCCTGGCAGGAGCACCGGGCCGTCGCCTTCCAGGAGTCTGCGAAAACGGGCGGGACCGTCGGAACGGGATCTGAGCAGGTCGGCCATGGCCAACAGTGTGCTCCGTGCCCGGCCTCGCTGCGACCTCGCCGCTGCCGCCGCCCAGCCGGTGGCTCAGCCGGCGCCTCCGGCCTCGATCTCGGCGCTCTGCTTGATCCCGGCCAGCGTCTGGCCCATGGCGGCACGAACCTGTTCGGCTCGGCCGGCCAGTCTGTCCGGCGGTGCTGCGGCCAGGGTCGGCGGCAGCTGCTCGACGTCCCACACCTCGGTCAGGGTCGTCGGGTTCGAACCGCTCAGCCGGTAGCTCCAGCGGACGAAGGGATCGGCCGGATCGCCGGTGACGAACTGGAACTCCGAGGCCGGCTCGGCCTTCGTGACCTGGCAGACCACCGACCACTCCCGGTCGCCGATCTTGTTGTGCCCTTCGAAGCGGTCGCCGACCCGGCCCGCGCCGCCGTCGAGCCACCGCCCACCCCGGTTCTCCGGGCTCCACTCACCCATCCTGGCCAGGTCCGAGACCAGGGCGTACACCGCCTCGGCCGACGCCTCGATGGCCACCGTCTCCTCGTGATACATGCCTTCGACCGTCATCCGGCGGCTCCAATCGCTCGATCCGACCCGCAGTCTGGTGGCCGGGATGGCCGCGGGCAAATGAGCGGGCGCCCCGGACCCGCAGACCTCGGCGAGCGTAGGATCGCCCCATGAGTGATGATCGGACCGGGTCCGACACGGCGGAGATCGCGTCGATGTTGGCCGCCCACCCGCTGACCGAGCCGCTCGATGACGCCGCCAGACGCACCCTGTCGTCGCTGGCCGAAGTGGTCGATCTGGAATCGGGGGAGGTGCTGGTCCGCCAGGGCGATCCGGGCGACGCCGCCTACCTGGTCATCGCCGGTCGGTTGGTCGCCACCGTCGACGGTCGCGACATGGGGATGGTCGGCCGGGGCGAGACCGTTGGCGAGATGGCGTTGATCACCGGCGAAGCGCGTTCGGCAACCATCACCGCCCGCCGATGGACCAGGACGCTGCGGCTCGGCGCAGAGGACTTCGCCGGGGTGGTTGCCGCCCACCCCGAGGTCTACCGACGGCTCACCGCGCTCCTGGTCGAGCGGCTGCGGGGCACGCTGATCGGCCGACCGAGCTGGGTCGGCCATGCAACCGTGGTCGGCTTGGCCGCTGCAGATCCGCTCGAAGCCGGGCGGTTCGCCCGCCGGCTGGAGCGGGCGCTCGTCGGTCAGGGCGGCCGGGTGGCCACCATCGACCCGGTCGGCGGCACCGGCACCGACCACGGCGAGGGAGGACCGCTCGTCGGGGCCGGCATCGGACACGAGATCTACGAGCTGGAGACCCACAACGACGTGGTGCTGGCAGTCACCTCGATCGATCGACTGGTCGGACCGAGCCAGCGGTTCGACCGCACCCTGCTGGTCGTCGACGCCGAGGGGCCCGTGCCGGCCCTGGCGGAGGGCCGACTCGATGATCTGGTGCTGCAACAACCCGACCATGTCGAAACCCCCACCGGGACCAGCCGATGGTTGGATGCGCTGGCACCGAAGCGGCATCATCACGTCCGCAAGGACCGAGGCCGGAACCGGGACCGGGGGCACAACAGCGGTGCCGGCGGCGATGTGGAGGTCGAGCGGCTGGCTCGGCGGTTGCTGCATCGGGAGCGTGTCCTGGTGCTCGGCGGCGGCGGAGCCAGAGGCCTGGCCCATGTCGGCACCTACCGGGCCCTCGTGGAATCCGGCATCGACTTCGACGCCATCGTCGGTGTCTCCGCCGGTGCCATGCTCGGTGCCGGGATGGCCATGGACTGGACTCCGGCCCGGTCGATCGAGTGGAGCGAGCAGACCCTGATCGAGGGTGGTCGGATCATCGATTTCACCGTGCCGATGGTTGCGTTGAGCTCCGGCCGTCGGATGACCGAGGGGCTTCGCCGCAGCCTCGGCGAGCATGTCGACCTGGAGGATCTGTGGCGACCGCTGACCTGCGTCTCGGCTGACCTGACGTCGCTGTCGGTCAGGCTCGACCAGCGGGGCCCGCTGTGGATGGCGGTCCGGGCGTCGGTGTCGGTCCCCGGCGTCTTCCCACCGCTGCTGGTCGGCGATGCGGTACTGGTCGACGGGGGCGTCATCGACAACCTGCCGGTCGATCGGGCCAGGTTGCTCCATCCCGGCGCCACCATCATCAGCTCCGACGTGGGTCGCCGTCACGAACCGCTCAACGTCGATCTCCCCCCGGGCGGGATCGTCGGCGGCTGGCAGACGACCTGGGATCGGATCGGTCGTCGGCGCGACACCACCAGCATGGTCAAGTTGTTGTATCGGCTGACCGCCCTCGGCGGCGGTGCGGTCAGCCAGTCCCGGGGTGACGTGCACATCGAGCACGTGCTCGACGGGATCGGACTGTTCGACTTCGGCTCGGCCCGGCCGGCCATCGACATCGGCTACGAGCGCACCATGGCGGTGCTGGCCCTGACCGATCGTTTCTGAGCGGCGCGTCCTCCACTGCCGGGGGTGCTACAGCACCCTGACCGTTCCGGCCTGACCGTCGATCTCCACCTCGGCGCCGTTCGGGATCCGCAGCGTTGCATCGTCGACCCCGACCACGCAGGGGATACCCAGTTCCCGGGACACGATCATCGAGTGGCTCATCGCCGCCCCCACCTCGACGACGACCCCGGCCGCCGAGACGAACAACGGCGTCCACGACGGGTCGGTCAGCGGCGCGATGAGCACCTCCCCCGGTTCGAGGCCCTTGGGGTCGGCCGGATCGAGCACCACCCTGGCCCGTCCGGTGGCAACCCCCGGCGACCCGGCCGCACCACGCAGCACCGAGCCCGGTTCGGCCCGTTGACCTTCGGTGCGCCGGACAGGCCAGGTCTCGATCGGCGGGGGACCGCCGCCGTGGGCCGAGGTGTCGAAGGCGAACGGCGGCTCCAGGCTCTTGAGATGGTGGTAGTCGGCCCGCCGCTGCTCGATCGTGTCGACCAGGGACGGCGGGTCGGCAAGGTAGGCGAGGAACTCCGCCTCCCGCAGCAGCAGCGGCCCGATGCGATCCTCGACACCGCCCGACTCCCTGGCTCGGCGCAGCAGCTCCAGGAAGGCGTGTCTTGCCAGCTGGTTGCCCCGGATGACCTGGTTCTTCGATTCCTCCCGAGCTCGGGACCACAGCGCGGTGCTGCGGATGGCGGCGTCGAGTCGTCGCCCCCGCCACCCCAACGTGGCCTTGGCCGCCGCCACCGCCCGGCCCCGCTCGGCGGCCATCCGCCGTTCCTGGGCCCGGGGGGACCGATCGGGATCGACACCGCGCATGGTGTCGATCGCCGCGGTGGCCAGCTCGGGGAAGGCGGCCCAGTCCCGACCCATCAGCGAGAACTCGTTCGGCCCGCGATGGCCGTGATGGCGAAGGAAGGCGGCGAATGCGGCGTCGTAGTCCTCCGGCGCCGTCTCGTTGGCCAGCTTCCACATGACCCGGGCCGGCTCCGCCGACACCACGTCGCCGATACCGGTGGTCAGGGCCACCGCCAGGTTGGGGTCGCCGAGGCGTTTCTCACACAGATCGGTGAGGCCACCGGCGGCGATCGTGGCCTGCATGGTGACGACGACGTGGCTGCCGATCAGGTAATCCCACAGGTCGGCCATGCCGGCCTTCAGGTAGTTCCACAGCACCTCGTCCTCGGCGTCGAGCGGTGGCGCTGCGGCCCGGTAGGCGTCGACCCTGGTCCGCATCTCGTCGACCAGGGGCACCGATCTGGCCAGCATGGTTCGAACCGCGGCCAGGATCACCCGGGCCGTGGCCCGACGATTGCGGTCGCCCGGCCTCGGGGTGTAGCGCGGCACGTCGGCGTCTCCCAGGAACTGGGTGTCGATCACGTCTGGGCCCAGACCCGGGGTACGAACCCCGAGGAGGCGCATCAGGCTGACGTTGAAGTAGGCGTAGCCGCCGAAGATCCCGATGACCACGAACTCCTCGTCGCCGATGTCATCCGCGGTGGCGAAGCCGATCGCCTCGGCGCCCCGCCGCCAACCCATCTCGCTCGGGTGGCCGCCGATGTCCCATTCGAGGGGCAGCACCACATCGGGATAGACCTCGCCGATGTTTCCCCTGGTGTAGATCGGCCAACGCCTCGATGGTCCACAGTCGGCAGGCCACGGGCGTCCGGTCATGAACCGCAGCCTAAGGGTTCAGCGGGTGGGTCCGCTCGCTCGCTGCGTCGCGAACGCCTGCTCCGGGAAAAGAGGTTGAGCCGGGTGTCGACCGACCTGCCACACTGAACGGGTGGGGAGGAGGGTGGTGGTCTGGTGGCGTTGGATCGTGCGGCCGTGGCGCTCGGTCGCTTTGATCACCGCATTGGTCGCCTCGTTCGCCGTTCCGGCGTTCATGTCGGCCAGCGCCGACATCTTCCTCGTCTCCGCATCCGATTCGATCACCCGCCAGTTGCTCGACGAGAACCCACACGGTCTCGACATCACCGTCACCGCCAACGGCGGTCTCGATCGGGACGCGGTGGCCGAGCTCGACGGCGCGATGCGGACCCAATTCGATCGGGTCGGTCGCATGGCAGAGCCGGTGCGGACGATCTACGCCGACCTCTCGCTCCAGATCCCGGCCGGCGTCGACGGGGCCGATCCGGAGCCGCTCATCGGGTCGGGAGCGCGGTTCATCGCTCGCAACGGAGCCATCGACGCCCTCGAGGTGGTCGACGCAGATCCGGCCCTTTCGGGTCTGTGGATCTCCGAACGACAGTCGGACCGTCTCGACCTGCGGGTCGGATCGCTGGTCTCGGTCAACGACGGTTCGCCGCTGCCGATCGCCGGTGTGTTCGCCAACCTCTGGGAAGGACGGCGCGATCGATACTGGGACGACGTGCCCCCGGTGTTCGTGCCGAGCTTCTCCCGGGTCCTGTCCGGACCCCTGTTCGAGATCATCGTCGTTCCCCAGTCGGTGCTGCTCGACCTCGGAGTCGACGGAAGCGTCCGCTGGGATGGTGCGGCGAGCGCGCCGCCGGAGTCCTACCAGGGGCTCGAATCCCAGGCGGAGCGAACGAGAAGGCTGGAGCGCTCCTACACCGAATCACCGGACATGGTCGCGGCCCTGGCCGCCTTCTCGGGACCGGGCGCCCCGGTTCCGGTGCTGGCAGGTGACGTGTTCGACCTTCGCTTCGAGGCGCGGGCGATCGTCGCCGGCCTCGACCAGCCGATCGCCACCACCGCCATCGGAGGCATCGTCATCGGGCTGATCGTGACCGGGGCCGGGGCGGCCTTCGCCCTCGGCAAGCGGGAGACCGAGGTTCGACTGCTGCGGGCCGACGGTGACGCGGCATGGCGTTTCGGAGCGAGGGCGCTGGTCCAGTTCATCGCTCCGGCTGCCATCGGCGCAGTGCTCGGGGTCGCGGCCGCAACGCTGGCGGTCTGGTCACCGGGCGGCTCTGGCCCGGGGCCGCTGGACGCGGTGGACGCGGTGGACGCAACGACGATCCTGGCCACGGTCGTGGTCGGTCTCGCCGTGGCCACGGCGGTCACCTCGTTGGCCGCCGGTCGGGTGCTGTACGCGAGGCGGTCGGGGATCGGGGCGGTCAGCATCGGCTGGTTCCTGCCGGTGATCGGCCTGGCCGTTGCCGCCTGGATCCAGGTCGGCGCCGAAGGCGACCCGGCGGTCGTCGATCCGCTCGTGATCGCCTTCCCTCTCGTCGGTCTGATCGCCGGCGTGGGGCTGGTCGTCGCCGCTGCCAGATGGGTGATGGGCCGGGCCAACCGAACCGGAGGCTCGCTGCCGCCGATGCTGTTCCTGGCATGGCGGCGAATCACTTCGGCCGACGCCGGTGCGGTCCTGCTCTCGACCGCCATGGGCATCGCTCTCGGCCTCGTGGTGTTCTCCACCGGCTTCGTCCGATCGCTGGAGGTCGCAACCGACGCCAAGGCCGCCAGCGCGGTGGGGGGCACGACCCAGGCCCGGCTCACCGGACGGTTCGACGCGACCCCTCCGGAGGCGACGACGGTGGTATTGGCCCAGACGACCCGTCTGACGACAGGGGCCGGTACCGTCACCGTCCTGGCGATCGACCCGGACACCTATGCCGAAGGTGTCTCCTGGGATGCCGCCTTCGGCTCGTCGGCTGCCGCGGTGGTCGAGGCCTTGGCGACACCCGTCGATGCCGACGTTGCAGCGGTGGCCGTCGCCGGCTTCGACGTGGCGATGTCCGGCGGTTTCGGCACGTCGGTTGTCACGTCGTACGAGGTCGTCGAAACCTTCGACGCGGTGCCGCTGGCATCGGCGGTGTCCCCGACCCTGGTGGTCGATGCCGATCAGGTGGAGGCCGCCGCCCGCCGAGACCACGAGAGCCGGCGACCCCCCGATGTCGATCCCGACACCTGGGACGGTGAGTTTCGTTCGCCACTGGCGCTGGTCCGTCCGGTCCTGCTGTCACAACTCGACGAGGCTCGGCTCAGCCGGTACCTGGAAACGAACGAGATCGAGGTCCGCGAGCTGACCACCCTGTCCGACCGGCGGGATCTCGTCGGGAACCGCGCCGCTCGCTGGACCTTCGACTACGTGGGGCTCCTGGCAACCGTCTCAGGATTGGCGGCGATCGGGACGCTGTTCTTCTACCTGTCCGAGCAGCGCTCCGATCGGCAGCTGTCGACGGTGATGGCCGAGCGGATGGGCTTGCGCCGCGGGACGGCAGCGGGCGCCGCGGTGGCCGAGATCGTCGGGCTGGTCCTGCTCGCCTTCGTCGCCGGTGCCTCGGTCGGCCTGGTGGTGGCGGATCGCCTGTTCGATCGGTTCGAGCCCGATCCCCGGCGTCCACCCGACGTCGGGTTCGAACCGGCTTGGGAGCTGGTGGGCGCCATCGCGGTCGGGGCGACGATCCTGGTGGTGCTCGCCGCGCTCGTCAACCACCGGGCGGCAGGGCGCAAGTCGTTCGGGGAGGTGCTGCGTGGAGCCTGAGGTCCGCCGTCCGGTGATCGAGTGCGTCAGCCTGCTGCGGGTCTACGAGTCCGCCACCGGTCGGGTGCAGGCGGTGCGAGGCGTCGACCTGACGATCGACTCCGGTCGTTCGGTGGCGGTGGTCGGCCCGTCGGGAAGCGGCAAGTCGTCGCTGCTGAGGATGATCGGCGGCATCGACGAACCGACGGCCGGCGACGTGTCGATCGACGGCGTGAACCTCGTCCGACTGTCGCCCGGGGCCCGCCGCAAGATGCGAGCCCGACTCCTCGGGCACGTCCACCAACGCCCGATGGACAACCTGCTCGGCCACCTCACCGCCCTCGATCAGGTCAGCCGGGTCGCCGCCCGTCGCGGGGTCGGGCCGCAGGAGGCTCGGGAGATGCTCGACATGCTCGGCCTGGCCGACCGGGCAGACCATCTCCCCGACCAGTTGTCCGGCGGGGAGCAGCAGCGGTTGGCGTTCGCCCGAGGGGCGGTCGGGGGACCGGCGGTCATCATCGCAGACGAGCCGACCGCCGAGCTCGACACGGTGAGCACCGATCGGGTGCTCGATGCCATCGAGGGGCTGTCGGGCCGGGGGATCACGGTGCTGGTGGCGACCCACGACGAGCGGGTTCTCGGTCGGGTCGACGAGGTCGTGACCCTGCGAGACGGATCGATCGCCTCGGTGACCTACGCCGGGACCGAGTTGGCGGTGATCGATCACGCAGGTCGGATCCAGCTCCCGCCAGAGGTGCGAGCGCACTTCCCCGACCGGCGGGCCCGCATCTCGTGGGACCCTGGACGGCGGGCCTTCACCGTGGAGGAACCATGACCGTTGTCCGTCTCACCAATCTGACCAAGCGTCATCACCGCGGCCGGGAGGTGGTCACCGCGGTCGACCGTGTGTCGCTCGAGTTGTCGCCGGGCTCGATGATCGCCCTGGTCGGACCGTCGGGATCGGGCAAGACGACGTTGATCAACCTCATCGTCGGCGGCGACGAACCGGACGAAGGCGAGGTCGTCGGCATACCGGCACGGCCGGACTGGGCGCAGCTGGCGATCGTGCCCCAGACGCTCGGGTTGTTGCCGGAGCTCTCGCTCGGCGAGAACGTCGGTCTCCCGGTACGGCTGGGCGCGGCCGCGGCCCGCACGGTCGACGACGTGATGGAGTCGCTCGGCATCGGCTCCCTCGCCGACAGACCGCCGCAGGAGGCGTCGCTCGGTGAGCAGCAGCGGGCCGCCGTTGCTCGGGCGCTGCTGACCGGCCCCGCACTGCTCGTGGCAGACGAGCCGACCAGTCACCAGGATCGAGGCCAACACCAACCGGGTGATCGATGCGCTGGCCGAGCTGGCGGCGCGGGGGCGGGTGCGTGTTCGTCGCCACCCACGATCCTCGGGTGCTCGACCGCTGCGACCAGGTCTTCCGCCTCCGCGACGGTGTGCTGGTCGACGAGCCGTAGCGGCGCTGCGGCGCGTCGTGCGAGCTTGGGGCGGCGCAGGGTCGGACGACCCGCCCTTTTCCCCGTTCGGGTCGTGGCCGCTACCTTTTCCTCCATGGCTCCCCGTGACCCCGAGATCCGCCCCTTCTCCATCGACGTCGATCGGTCGGTACTGGACGACCTGGCCGACCGGCTGGCCGAGACCCGTTGGCCGGAAGCGGAACCGGTCGACGACTGGTCGCAGGGGGTGCCGCTCTCCTACGCCAAAGAGCTCGCCTCCTACTGGGGCGACGGCTACGACTGGGCCGCAAGGCAGGCCCACCTCAACCGGTTCGACCATTTCCTGACCGAGATCCAGGGCCTCGACATCCACTTCATCCACCAGCGCTCGCCCCACGACACCGCCTTCCCGCTGCTGATCACCCACGGCTGGCCCGGTTCGGTGGTCGAGTTCGACAAGATCATCGAGCCGTTGGTCGACCCGGTGGCCCATGGCGGGCGGGCCGAGGATGCGTTCCACGTGATCTGTCCGTCACTGCCCGGCTACGGGTTCTCCGCCCACCCTTCGCAAACCGGGTGGGGGGTGGAGCGGATCGCCGCGGCATGGGACGAACTGATGGCCCGCCTCGGCTACGAGACCTACGGTGCCCAGGGCGGCGACTGGGGTGCTGCGGTCACGACCCAACTGGGCCGCAACGGCGGCCGGTGTGTGGCGATCCACACCAACATGCCGCTGGGGCGGCCGACCGCCGAGGCCAAGGCCGACCCGACCGAGGAGGACCGTGCGGCCTTCGCCGGCGGCAAGTTCTACAACGACTGGGACTCCGGCTACTCCAAGCAGCAGAGCACGAGGCCCCAGACCCTCGGCTACGGCCTGGTCGATTCCCCGGTGGGGCAGATGGCGTGGATCGTCGAGAAGTTCTGGGCCTGGACCGACTGCGACGGGCACCCGGAGAATGCCCTGACCAAGGACGAACTGCTCGACAACATCATGCTGTACTGGCTCAATGCGGCCGGGGCCTCGTCGGCCCGGTTGTACTGGGAGAGCTTCTCCAACATGGCGGGCCGGGGCCGGGTCGAGGTGCCGACCGGGGTTGCCTCGTTCCCCAAGGAGATCGTGCGGGCCCCTCGGAGCTGGTGCGAGGACGGCTACAACATCACCCACTGGACCAAGATGGACAAGGGCGGTCACTTCGGAGCCTACGAACAGCCCGAGGCCTTCGTCGACGACGTGCGACGCTTCTTCGCCACCATCCGTTAGGGCCCGCAAGGTCCCGTTGGGGCCGGCGCTGCGGGGGCTTGATCGGCCCAGCCATTTCTCCTGACCATCGGCACTTGCTACTTTGATGTGGCGGGTCGAATCGCCGGCTCGCAGGAAATCGCGGAAGATCGCGAACCATCGGCTACCGCGGCGACGTACAGGGGGGTGACGGGAACCTGCCGTCATGGCACCCCTGCTGCAAGCCGATCGAGGCCGATGTCGTGCCTACTCTGATTGCCACCATTGAGATGACTGACCAGCCGCCGCTCACCGCCGGGGATCTCCTGACCCCGGCTCAGCGCCGACGTTTCAAGACCGGCGACCTCGACGCGCTCGGTGAGGTCTACAGCGCATACACCGGCCCGGTGCACACGGTGGTTCGGGGCATTCTCGGCGCTGGTGGCCAGGCCCACGATGCGGTGCAGGAAACGTTCATGCGGGCATGGCGAGGAGCGGCCTCGTTCGACGCCGAGCGTCCGATGGGGCCGTGGCTGTTCACGATCGCCAGACGGACATCGATCGAGGTGATCCGCAGGGAGACACGGCCGACCCGATCCGATCACGACGAGTTGACCGACGATGTCAGTATCGATCTGCCGGGAATGGAGGAGGCCTGGGAGCGTTGGGAGATCAGGGTCGCCTTGGAGCGGCTCCCCGAGGACGAACGAACGGTGCTGCTGCTGTCACACTTCCAGGGCCTGACCCATCCCGAGATCGCCGAACGGCTCGACATTCCGACCGGCACGGTGAGATCGAGGTCCCACCGGGCCCACCGCCGATTGTCAGGCCTCCTGAAACACCTCGTCGACAGCGGGTACGAGGAGGTGACCGATGTCTGATCGAGACGATTGGGCCGAGTACCTGGCCGGCGAGAGCGCAGGAGCCGACCTCGACGCCGCCGAGCGGCCGGCGTTGGATCGAATCGTCGATCACCTCGGCGACGATTCGTTGTGGGAGTCGCCGTCGCCGGACGGGCAGTTCCGGTTGCTGGCGGCGGCGTCGGCCGAAGCCGCCGAGCGGGCCAAGGGGCAAACCGACAACAATGCTCGAACCGCGCCGGGTCCGATCCGACCGGTCGATGCTGTGCCGGCGCCCCGCCGAGGCGGTCGCCCCACGCCGCTGGATGGCGACGACGGCCGCTCGAACCAGGACCGGGGCCAAGCGATCGGCGATGACCGCCCGCACATGGGCGACGACCGCCGGAACATCTTCGAGCGGGGTCGCAATCACGACCTCGGCCCCGATGACCATGACGATGACGATGACCGATGACGATGGCGATGACGATGGCCACGGCGATGACGATGACCACGACGATGACGATGACGACGGCGACGTGCTGCAGCTGCTGGAACGTCGTCGTGCCGGGCGGCAGCGGGCGGTCTGGTTCGGAGCCGGGGCCCTGATCACCGCCGCGGCCGCCATCGTCGCCCTGGCGGCAACCGGTCGCCTCGGTGACCTCGACGCCGACGGCGGCACCGGGGTCGACGAGACCGAGGTGGCCGTCGCCACCGACGAGCTCAGCGCCACCGAACTGGATCCCGACACCGTCGCCTCGGTCGACGTGAAGCCCACCGTGGCCGGTGTGGAGTTCGAGCTGACCCTCAGGGGCCTGGCCAACACCGATGGAGACGACTACTACGCGGCCTGGCTCGTCGGAGACGATGGCGATGCGGTGCCGCTCGGCTCATTCCACTGGCGAGCCGGTGGTGTCCCGATCGTCCTGTGGAGCGGGGTCGACGATCCGGCGTACAGCCGGTTCATGGTGACCCGCCAGGTCCGGGGCGACGACGGGGTCCGCAGCGACCAGGTCGTGCTGATGGGCAACGTGCCCGACCTCACCTCCGGGGGTTAGCTTCGGATCGCTCGCATTCGGTTGTTGCGGGCGTTGTGTTCGACCTCGGCCAGGCCGAGCGCCTCCAGCACCGGTGGCACGTAGTTGCCGAATCGTCCCCGCAAACCCTTCTTCATTCCGTACCAGCCGCCAACCGGGTTGTCCGCCGATCGACCCCACGCCTCGACCGTGTCCGGTTTCGCCTCCTTCTGCTCGTCGGCGTTGCCGAGCGGCATCCAGTCACCGTGCTCGGCGAGCATGGCGTGGAGATCGTCGATGCAGCGAAGCCGGTACCGCAGCTCGGTGGCGCCGACCTGCACCACCAGCGCCGGCGGCTCGGCCTTCGGGTCCCGGTAGGCCTCGAACTCGGATTTGCCAGGTGGGGTGGTGAGGATCCAGGGGTCCTCCAGCGTGCCGCTGCCCTCCACATCAACCGTGCTCATCATGTCTCCCTTCTGGTTCGAGCCGATCGTCGGGGATCGGGCTCGAACCGTGCCTGGTCATCTCAGATTGTCACCGCAGACCCTATTGGATGATAACTGCCATCTCTTGTCATGAATCTTCAATTCCTGCCACACTGGCGCCATGCGGGCCGGACGGCTGGTGGCACTCATGCTCCTGTTGCAGCGGCGGGGTCGGATGACCGCGGCCGAGATCGCAGGCGAATTGGAGGTCAGCGTTCGTACCGTGCTGCGCGATCTCGATGAGCTCTCGGGAGCCGGCGTCCCGGTCTACGCCACCAGAGGGCCCGGTGGTGGCTTCCAGTTGCTGGAGGGCTACCAGCCGGAGTTGCGGGGGCCTGCCCACTGGCAGCCATCGGGGCGCCGCCCCGGCCGCCCCCGGCGGGCCGCGGTCCGGATCACTCCCGAGGGGCGACGGCTGGCTGCGGTGCTGGGGCGGCTGCAACCGCTCCGGGTCCGTCGTGGGGTCCCGCCCGATGCCGACGGCTGGCTGGAGGCGACCTTCCGGCTGGAATCGATCGACGGGGCGGTGGTCGACCTGCTCTCGCTGGGCCACAACGTCGAGGTGCTGACCCCTCCCGAGCTTCGCCGGGAGATCGGTGACCGTCTCCGCCGGGCCGCCGCCCTGTACGACCCCGGTGGGTGATGGGCGGCGCCGCCGGACCACCGTCTGGTTCATCGGCGCCGCAACCGCCTTCTCGTTGCTTGGCGACCAGACACTCTACGCCACGCTGCCGGTGTTCTTCGGGGGCCTCGGCCTTCGACCGATCGAGGTCGGGATCATCCTGTCCGCCAACCGATGGGTCAGGATGGCCACCAACGAATTGGCCCATCGCATGACCGGGCTCGGCCGTCAGCGTTGGATGTTCGTCGCCGCGGTGGCGCTCGGGGCGTTGACCACTGCGGTCTACGCCGCCACCCCCGGCTTCTGGCTGTTCGTCCTGGCCCGGCTCGGCTGGGGCCTGTGCTGGTCGTTCATCCGGCACCTGGGGCTGCTCAGCGTGATGGAATCGGTCGGAGTCGATCGGGCCGGGCAGTCGGCCGGTCGACTGAGCGGTATCGCGAGACTCGGCTCAGTGGCCGGCCTGCTGGGCGGCGCGTTGCTGGTGGAGCGGCTGGGCTTCGGTCCAGCGTTGTTGTTGCTGGCGGTGCTGTCGGCCGGGGCCGTGCCCTTCGCCTGGTTCGGCTTCGCCCCGATCGCCGATCGACCGTCCGGCGTTGTCTCGTCGGGGGACCGAAATGTGGTGGTCGCGGTGTTGGGGTTGGCCCATGGCATGGTCGGGCCCGGCCTGGTGATGGCCACCCTCGGCGCGGTCTTCGATCAACGGCTCGACGGCGACGGGTGGCTGTCTGCTGCAACCCTGACCGGCTCGGTGCTTGCCCTTCGGTTCGTCGTCGAGAGCGGGGCGGCCGGTCGCCTCGGTGCGCTTTCGGACCGCCACGGCGTCGGTAGCACCTCCAGTGCGGGCTTCGCCGTCGGTGCTGCCGCTCTGGTGGTGGCCGGTGTGACGCCGGGGATGGTGGCGCTGATCGTGTCGGTGGTCGTGTTCTTCGTTGCCGGCACCACGCTCGGGGCCGCCCTGTCCGGTTTGGCCGGGGCCCAGGGTTCCCGTGCGCTGGCCAGCTACGTGACGGCCGGTGATCTCGGTTCGGCAAGCGGGCCGATGATCGGCTGGATAGCCCTCGGGTTGTTCGAGGAGCGAACCCTCGGCCTGGTGATCGGCGCCGCGGTGTACGGCCTGGCGGCCCTGGTGGCCTGGCGCTTCCTGCTCGTCCCGAGCGCGGCCGCGGCCCGCCAGTAGTGGTCGCCATCGCCGCCGACCGGTCGCCGGAACCGACCGAGCGCGCCTGCCGGACCCGACCGTCGACCCCGATCTGGTGGGGGGCGGGTGACCGAGCCTTCGGCCGGGAACGGTCCGCTCAACTGTTGCCGGCGGCCGTGATGTCGTAGCGTCGTTGCTACACCAGGAGGTGCTGACCATGCACGATCTCGTGATCAAGAATGGGACGGTCGTCGACGGCTCCGGGGCCGATGCCCGGGTGGCCGACGTGGCGGTTGACGACGGCATCGTCACCGCGGTCGGACGGCTCGACGGCGAGCAGGCCCAGCGGACGATCGACGCCGAAGGCCATATCGTCAGTCCCGGCTTCGTCGACGTCCACACCCACATGGACGCCCAGCTCGCCTGGGACCCACTCGGCGAGTGCTCCTGTTTCCACGGCGTCACCACCGCGGTGATGGGCAACTGCGGCTTCACCTTGGCCCCGGTCCATTCCGACGCCAGACATCTGGTGGTCCGGAACCTGGAACGGGCCGAGGACATCGCGGCCGAGGCCATGGCGGCAGGCATCGACTGGAGCTGGGAGACCTACCCCGAGTATCTCGACTTCGTGGAGCGCACGCCGAAGGGCATCAACTACGCCGGCTACGTCGGCCACTCCGCACTGCGGACCTGGGCCATGGGGGAGCGGGCCTTCACCGAGGACGCCAGCGACGAGGATCTGGCCAAGATGGTGGGCCAGGTCAAGGATTCGATGCGGGCCGGGGCGGTTGGGTTCACCACGTCGATCTCCGGCAACCACGAGACCTCCGACGACCGCCCGGTGGCCAGCCGGCTGTCGACCCGGGCCGAGATCAACGCCCTGGTCGGGGCCATGGGCGAGCTGGGGGGCGGGATCTTCGAGCTGGCGAACCACCCCCACCTGCGGTCACGGGATCCCCAGAAGCGGGAGAGCTACATCTCGTGGCTGGTCGAGCTGTCGAACTCGACCGGGGTGCCGATCACCTACGGGATGTTGGCCTTCGGCTCCGAGGATCACCAGTGGCGGCCGGTGATCGAATTGCTGGATCGGATCAACGCCACGCCCCGGGGCCGCTCCTGGGCCCAGGTCCACACCCGGCAGTTCGGGGTGCTGCTCTCGTTCCAGACCACCCTGCCGTTCGATCGGTTGCCGCTGTGGTCCGAGGTTCGCCGCCAGTCGCTCGACGAGCAGCGGCGGGCCCTGGCCGACCCGTCGACCAGGGAGAAGCTGATCGACGAAGCGGAGAACGGCGACTACGGCCGGGCCATCGGGGCCGAGGCCCGAAAGCCGGAATGGCAGTGGATCTACCCCCTGACCGCCGGGTTGCCGCCCTACCGGTCGATCGAGGAGCTGGCCGCCGAGCGGGGTGGGTCACCGATGGAGGTGTTCCTCGACGAGGCGGTGGCATCCGACCTCGGGCTGTTCTTCATCCAGGCCGCGGCCAATCAGGATCAGGACATCGTGTTGGAGCTGATGCGCCAGCCCAACGCCATCCCGACCTTCAGCGACAGCGGGGCCCACGTCAGCCAGATCATGGACTCGTCGTTGCAGACCCACATGCTCGGCCACTGGGTCCGCGACCGGGCCGAGTTCACCATCGAGGCCGCGGTTCACGCCATGACCCGCAAGCCGGCCACGGCCTGGGGCTTCGCCGACCGGGGGCTGCTGGCCGAGGGCATGGCGGCCGACATCAACATCTTCGATCTCGAGACCGTGACCCCGGACCTGCCGGAGCTGGTCCACGACCTGCCCGGTGGTGCTCGCAGGCTGCGCCAGACCGCAAGCGGTTTCAAGGCGACCATCGTCAACGGCGCGGTGCTGGTCGACAATGGCGAGCCGACCGGGTCGACCCCGGGGCAGCTGCTTCGAGGACCGCTGGCCCGCTGAGGGACCGGCCTCGCCGGCAGGAGAGAAACGAACCAACGAAGGGAACGCAATGGGAGAACTCGATGGTCGGGTCGCGCTGGTCACCGGCGGGGCGCGAGGCCAGGGTGCAGCCGAAGCCCGGCTGTTCAGCGACGCCGGGGCGACGGTGGTGATCACCGATGTGCTCGACGAGCAGGGGGAGAAGACAGCCGGGGAGCTGGGGGCCGACTACCGTCACCTCGACGTCTCGTCGGAGTCGGAGTGGCAGGCGGTGGTGGCCGAGACGGTCGAGCGCCACGGCCGCCTCGATGTGCTGATGAACAACGCAGGGATCTTCGAGTCGGCCCGGCTGCTCAACACCTCGACCGAGCTGTGGAACAAGATGCTGGCGGTCAACCAGACCGGGGTGTTCCTCGGCATGCGGACCGCGGCGGCGGCGATGATCGATGCCGGAAACGGCGGTTCGATCATCAACACCTCGTCGGTGGCCGGACTCCAGGGGGTGTTCGGCGCCACCGCATACGGCGCAACCAAGTGGGCGGTCACCGGCATGACCAAGACCGCGGCCAAGGAGCTGGGCAAGCACGGGATCCGGGTCAACTCGATCCACCCCGGCGTCATCCTGACCGACATGGTCGACGGGTTCGTGCCGGGCAACGAGGACAAGATCACCTCCCGCCAGCCGCTCAAGCGCCTGGGGACCGCCACCGACATCGCCGAGATGGCCCTGTTCCTGGCCTCGGACCGGTCGAGCTACTGCACCGGTCAGGCCTTCACCGTCGACGGCGGGGTCCAGCCCTGACCGCCCGGTCCCGCGCTACTGGGCGGTGACCGCGGCCTGTCGCTGAGCGGCGACGACGGGGATCAGCACCTCGGGGGTGACGGTGTCGGCCGAGCCGACGAAGTACACCAGGTACCACCGGGGTCCGATCTGGAACGACGCCCCGAGCGACACCAGCTCCTCGGGCCCGTCCTCGTCGGTCTCGGTGAAGGACTGCACGAAGCCCCGAACACCGGGCTGACCTTGAATGTCGAAGAACTTGCCGCCGTAGCCGCCGATGGTGATCAGGCCGTCCTCGAGGTAGAACTCGGCCTCGGCCGCGTCCCGGAACTGATACACCGACAGGACAGCGACGTCGTTGTGCCGGTTGCGGAAGGCCCGGGTCCAGCCCCCCTCGAACCCTCTGGTCTCCAGCAGGGCCACCTCTTCGGTGGGATCGGGTTGCAGGCCTGCGGCCGCCTCCAGGTCGAGATGGCGGTCGCCGCCCGGATCGTCGACCGGGGTGAACCCCTCGACGGTGGCCAACAACGACTGGGCCAGGGCCTGCGGTGCGCTGCTCGGCGGGGCGGCCGGTTGGCGATCGACAGCGGCCGAACCGGCTGGTGCCGCTGGTCCGGCGTAGTCCTGGTTCATTGAAGCGGTTCGCACGACGTCCTCCAGTTCGACGGTGACGATGGTTCTCGATTCCGGATCGGACGCCGAGGCGTCTCCGGCGATCCCTCCGGCGATCGGTTGTTCACCGGTGATCGACCGGTCCGGCCCACCGGAGCGCTCCGAGGACATCGATGTCGATGTCGGGGCCGGGTTCGACGCCGACGGCTCGTCGACGGAGCCACCACAACCGCTCAACACCATGGCCACGACGGCGGCGAAACCGACGCCGTTGATGGCGATCCAGTTCGATCGGCGCCGGGCCCGGAGACTGCGGAACAGTCGGCTGTGATGGTCGGGTCTGACGTCGGGCGGGACCAGCGCCGAGATCCCGGAGACGGCGATGGTCACCATGAGCCTGACGAAGCCGAACACGGCGCCGGCCAGGGCGCCGGTGCCCGGGCCGATCAGCGCCGCGGCGATGGTGAACGACCACCAGGTCCAGGTCGACAGGATGGTCAGCGGGCCGACGCCGAGGCGGGCACCGTACAGCAGGGCCACGATCCTGGCGTCGAACAGCTTGCCCCATTCTTGCGGTACCTGGCGCCCGCTCGTCGGCGGGCTGGGTCGACCGAAGGTCAGGTTGCAGGCGTCGAGCATCACGCCGACGGCCACCGTTGCCAACACCGCACCGGCCGAGAAGTGGCCGAACGGTGAGAGGACGATCGCCGCCAGCAGCCCCGCCAGGGCGCCGCTGGCTGTTCCGGCGGCGACCAGGACGGTGGCGACGCTTCGTTGTTGGGACCCTCGGACCGAGGGCAGCAGGGTCTCGGCGACCGACAGGCCTCAGGGCGACCACAGCGTGTGGATCGCGGCCAGGCTGGCAACGCCGAGCAACAGAACCAGTTGCGATGTCATGTCCGCGTCCCCCGATCCATGGCCATCACCTGCGGAACGTCTGGCCCTGGGTGGTCCAGTAGTTCGGAGGACTCTGGCTGCCCCAGCTGAGCGCACCGTCGGTTCTGGCCTTGCCGATCGGGCGTTCGGCCAATGGCTGGCGGTGCACCGGCAGGCCCTGCCCGGCAACACCCTGGAGCTGGTCGACCCGGAAACCGTTGGCCGCTCCCTGGAGCTTCCAGTACTCGTCGGTTCGCAGCTGGCCGGGGCCTCTCGTGTAGTAGATCTCGGCCAGCTCGCCGTAGCGCACCGAGTGGTCCTGGATCCAACCTTCGAGCGCACCGAGCCGGTCGGTGGGGTGGGCCACGATCGGGACCGACAGGTTGACCAGGCCGATGGCGTCGGAGCTCCCGGCCGGCACGATGGCGATCCGCCGTGGCGACACGTTCGGCAGGGCGGCGGCCAGGTCGGCCAACTCGATCGACAGGTCGACCACGGTCGTCGCCGCGGTCCGGTCGCTGATCAGCGAGACGTCGGCCGGTTCGGGGCCGACGTAGAGGGTCGGGTAGCCGACCGCGGCGGCGGCCGCCGATCCCACCAGGAACGGGAATCCGCCGAGGGCGGCGAACGCCGCCGCGGCGGGCGCCGCTTCGGCCGACAGACCGGTGGTCTCGACGGTGACCGTGCGGTTGATGTCGTTGATCTTGGTGATCCGGGTCGCCACCTGTCGACTGGCGGTCGCCAGATCGCTGCCGGTCGTCACCTGGTCGACGGCGATCGATGCCGAGGCGAAGCTCCCGGTGCCGGCCACAGGGCCGACGACCAGCACCTCGTCGACGCCGAGTTCGCCGAGCAGCGCCAGGTCCTCGTTCGTCGGACCGCCTGCTCCGATGCCCAGCAGGGGAACCCCCAGCGTCCCTGCCAGCGGCGCTGCGATGTACTGCATCCAGCGGTTGGCGTCGTCGGCGACGACGGCCCGCTTTGCGCTGGTGTCGCCCGCCGCCATCGATGCTCGGATGGCGGCGTGGTGGTAGCCGGTGGCTCCGGCCCAGACGATCGGCGTCAGGGCGACGCTCAGCACCCGGGGGTCGTTGCCGCAGCTCTCGACGATGCAGCGGACGTTGGTGCCGCTCGGGCAGTAGCCGTGCACGTTGGGATAGTCGACGGTGCAGCAGTCGCAGATCTTCTTCAGCCCGTCGTTGCGGCAGCAACCGTCGCTGGCGTACCAGCACCAACCCCACACGTCACCGGGCCCGTTGCAGTCGAAGGTGTCGCACTTGGGGGTCACCCCGCTCTGGCCGCAGACCCTGGCCTGCGCCTCCCGGATCAGCAGCCCGGCGATGGTCGGCCCGGCGGCCACGAAGACCGCCAGCTGGCCGAGCCGATTGAGGAATGACCTGCGGGTCGTTCGGGCCGCGGTCCACCGTCCGAGTCGTTCCACCGTGCCGTCGAGGCGGTTGTCGGCCCCGGCCACCGGGCGGCTGCCGGGTCGTTTCGCTGCCGGTCCGCTCATGATCCGGTGAGCTCCGACGCCTCGGCCGGTTGGTTGAGATCGATCGGTGGTCCGGCCAGCACCTCGGCCAGCATCTCCTCCACCTGGTCGAGGGTGTTGGCCACGCCGCGGCTGCGGACCAGCCCCTCGGCGTCGACGGCGATCAGGTACGGCGTCGAGCGGACCCGGAAGTCGGCGAACGTGTCGGCCTGCGATTCGTGGTCGACGATCCGCAGGTCGATCTCGTCGTAGGAGCGGCTGAGCCGGCGAAGGGCGGGCTTCAGCGAGGCGCAGATCTCGCAGGTCGGCGAGGTGAAGGCCAGCAGGGTGTAGGGCGAGGCGGCGTAGTCCACATCGGCGATGGCCGGGGCCGGCGCATCGAGCTCGGGTCCCTCGCCGGCGAAATGCACCCCCATGGGGGCGATCCGGGTGTGGAGCACGCCGATCTGGCGCAACAGCGCCAGCACGGCGAAGCCGAGAGCCAGGACCGTGGCCCACAGCAGTGCGTACGAGATCATCCAGATACCGGTCATGCGGGTATCGCCTTCCTGTCGGGTGTGCTCGGATGCAACGTTCGGCCACCTTCGCCCGCCAGCTCGACCGACCAGATCCGGCCGATCTCCCGGCGCAGGCCGAGCAGTTGGAACCCCACCGCGCTCAGCAGCAACGCCGAGATGGCGGCCATCGCGGAGGGCCCGTCGGGCCTGGTCAGCGAGGTGGTGGTCGATGCCATCACCGCCATGGCCAGGAAACCGACGTTGCGGACGATGGTCAGGTTCGAAACCGGTTGGCTGCTCAACGCCGCCGAGGCAGCCGCAGGAAACGGTCCGACCGGATCGCACGGTGGCCACCATGATGGCGGTGAAGATGAGGAGCAGAACGGTGGCCAGCTCCGCTCCGAGGCGAGGCCTGGCCAGCAGCGCCAGGCCGGTCGCCAGCTCGACCGGCGGGACCAGCCTGGCCAGCAGCGAGGATGCGGGCAGGCCCAATTGGCGGAACTCGGCGGCGGTGGCGGCGGGGTTGCGGGCTTTGGTGGCTGCGGCCAGCAGGAAGATCGCCGCCAGCACCATGGCCATGGTCGATGCCACCCCGGTCGGGACGAACCAGGTCACCTCGGTGCCGGTCACGACAGGGCCGCCTGGAGGTACCGCTCGAACCGTTCGTCTGAGGCGAACAGCCTGGCTCGCAGCTCCCGTTCACCTCGGCTGCGGATGGTCGTGATGCCGGCGCTTCGCTCGGTTGTCGACGGTGCCCGGTCGAGGATCTCGTCGTAGTAGGCGTTGACCCGGCGGCCGAGGGCCTCGTCGCTCAGATACAGTCCGGCCACGATCAGCGGGCGGGGAATCCCGGCCTCGATCAACCCGAGCCAGTAGGCCCGGCCGCCGGGGTCCGACGGTCGACCGAGGTTGTCCTGGTAGAGCGCCTCGAGCCAGTCGGCGTCGGAGTCGCCCGAGCCGTTCCAGTACTCGTTGCTCGACATCAGCAGGACCCGAAGGTCGAGCACGCCATGGCCCTGGAGGTGGTTGGTCCAGTAGGTGTCGCCGGCCCCGTCGACGGCCCGGCCCAGGAGGCCGGTGTAGGCCCGTCGCACCTCGCGCCGGGAACCCTCGACGCTGAACAGCATGCTGTAGGCGAAGGCCAGGCGGGTGCGGTCGCCGCCGGCGGCGAGGCGACTCACGTGGTAGTCGAGGCCGCCGGTGTCTGCGGTTCGTCCCAGCAACTCCTGGTAGCCGTCGACCACGAATCGGGCATTGGCCGATTCTGCGGCGGCCGGCGATGCCGGGCCGGCGATGGCGGCGAGCAGGGTGCAGGCGGCGACGAGGGCGGCGGTGATCGTTGAGCGGGGCTTGCGGGCGACGTGGCGGAACATCACCATCTCGTTCGGCCGGTCCCGGCCGCTCGTGAGCACCTGACCCGGATTCCTTCCCCGGCCCGGCGAACGGCCCGCTCGCGAGCACCAGTCCCGGATTCGGCGATGGCCTTTGTGGGCGGCTCCCGCCGGTTGGTTGACCGCCGGTTGGCCGGCCAGCAATAGTGGTGGACCGCAGAGACGACGGACGCCCGAGGGGGCGGTGCCAGCAGGGAGCCGGTCGACGATGAGCAGCCACAACGGTCATGACCACCACGACGAGCTCGATCCGCCCCGGGTCGAGGAGGTCGCAGACCACGTCTTCGCCTACGTGCAACCGGACGGCACATGGTGGATCAACAACACCGGCTTCGTCGTCGGCGAAGAGGGTGTGGTGGCGATCGACACCTGCGCCACCGAGCGCCGGACCAGACGGTTCCTCGACAACGTCACCGCCATCACGCCAGAACCGCTTCGGGTCGTCGTCAACACCCACCACCACGGCGATCACACCCACGGCAACTACCTGACCCACCCCGCGGCCATCATCGGTCATGACCGATGCCGGGAGGAGATGATCGCCGGCGGCATCCACACCTACGAGGGCATCTTCGGCGACCCGACGCCGGACTGGGGTGACCTGGAGCTGGCACCGCCGATGCTGACCTTCTCCGATCACATGCACGTGCACACCGGTGAGATGGGCATCGAGCTGCACTACATCGGCGGCCCGGCCCACACCACAAACGACATCGTGGCCTGGCTACCGGAGCAGCGGGTGATGTTCAGCGGTGACCTGGTGTTCAACGGCGGCACCCCGTTCGTGCTGATGGGTTCGGTGTCCGGTGCGCTCACCGCCATCGAACGGCTGCGGACCTTCGATGCCGAGGTGATCGTGCCCGGTCACGGGCCGGTCTGCGACATGGCCGTGCTCGACCGGTTGGCCGCCTACTACCGGTTCGTGCAGGAGGTGGCGGCCGACGCCCATCGCTCCGATGTGGCACCGCTCGATGCGGCAAGGGAAACCGATCTCGGTGACTTCGCCGAGCTCACCGATTCCGAGCGCATCGTCGGCAACCTCCATCGGGCGATCTTCGAGGCCGGGGGCGGGGAACCGGGCGCTCAGATCGATCTGGCGGCGGCCATCGGCGACATGATCACCTACAACGGTGGTCGCCCACTGCGCTGCCTGGCCTGAGCGCGCCCCACGACGGTGGGGCCGAGCCGTCGGCCCGACCGGCGGCCGAGGGTACCTGTGGCCGAACTCGCCGGTTCAGCGGGAGCTGTCGAGGCTGACCACGTTGAGCGGCCCCCGGCGGACCGTGGCCGTTGCCGGTCGCCGCCGGCCGCAGAACCACACCGCCGCCTCGTCGTCGGCCTCGAGATTCTTGACCCACTGTGAGTTGTCCCGCACGGTCGACACCACCACCCGGTCTCCAAGCCGGAGGCCGAGCACCGGCACCTCTCTCGGTTCGCCGCTGATCCGTCCGGTGCTCTCCAGCACCACCGCACCGAGGCCGATCGGCAACGGCGAGCCGAGACCGGCCTTGACCAACGGCCGGACGAATCGGTTCAACGATCGGAACAGGGCCTGGGTGACGGCGGCCTGGCTGGTGGCGGCCCGGGTCGGCGCTGACGGCCCGGCTGGGGCGGCCCGGGAACCGTCGGCCGGTTCGCCGTCGGCTGCGCTGTCATCTCGGCGGTTCGCTCGCTGCTCTGGTTCGGCCATGGCCACAGTCAATCACGCTTCGTCCAGCATCGCAGAGCTGGGACCTGCGAGATCCGGACGGCCGGAGACCCGGGCAGGACGGGCCCTGTTGTTGCTGGTTGGTGACATGGGGGAGACGGGACGGCCCTCGGAGTGGGAAACTGATGGTGTCGACGGATCGGTCGGAGGGAGATCGAGATGCGCACCACCAGTCAACTCCGCAGGATCTGGGCCCCGGCCTGCAAGCGGACGCTCCGGGTCGTCACGCTCCATTCCGGGGCCAAGGTGTCGGTCGCGGTCGAGGTGGTCGAGGCGTTCCAGGCCCTCGACAGCGTGATGCAGGCCTTCGGCTACCGTCCCCGGCCGGCCGACACCGGGGCCTTCAACTGCAGGCAGATCACCGGCGGGACGTCGTTCAGCCTCCACGCCTACGGCATCGCCGCCGACATCAACTGGAACTCGAATCCCTACCGCAGGGACAACGTCCTGGTCACCGACATGTCGCCGGAGATGGTGGCCGCCATCAAGGCCATCCGTACCGGCAACGGCGCCCCGGTGTTCGGGTGGGGCGGCGACTACCGGTCGGTGAAGGACGCCATGCATTTCGAGGTTGTGGCGTCGCGGACCGAGATCGCCACCGGCATCGACTGGTCCACCGTGCGACTGGGCCGACCCGACCCCGACGATCCCGGCTCGTGGCCGGTGTTGCAGAAACCGAGCCGGGGGCCGACCGTCGAGGAGTTGCAGCGGCGACTGACCGACGCCGGCTTCCCGGCCGAGATCGACGGCGACTTCGGCCCGCTCACCGAACGGGCGGTGGTCGACTACCAGCTTTCCCGAGGGCTCGACGTCGACGGGATCGTCGGGCTCCAGACCTGGACCGCGCTGCTGACCGGCCAGCCGGCGGTGGATCCCGATGCGTCGCCGGTCAAGCTCGGGACCCGGTCGCCGGACTCCCACCCCTCCACCAGGCCGAGGCTGACCACTGGCGACACCGGGCTCGACGTCGTCGATCTGCAGCGACGACTGATCGCCATCGGCTTCGCCCCCGGCGAAGACGATGGTGTGTTCGGCCCTCGGACCCTGGCCGCGGTCGAGAGGTACCAGGCCTCTCGCAGCCTCGAGGTCGACGGGGTGGTCGGGTTGGCGACCTGGACCGCGCTCATACTGGCCTCCTGATCGGAGCCCGTGGAACTCGTCGCCGTCGCCGTCCGCAGCACCGCCGTCCGGTCCGGTCCGGATGATCGTCGCCGTCCGGTCGGCGGCGATCAGGAGGCGGCGTTCTCCAGGATGATGAGTCCGTTGCTGGTGTTCGAGGTCGGCACGTGATGGGATCGGTAGACCTCGGCGACCCGGGGGCTGAGCGCCCCTCGCATCACCAGCCACATCACCAGTTCGATGCCCTCCGAGCCCGCCTCCCGGAGGTACTCGGTATGGCCGACCCGGGCCTGGGTCTCGGGGTCGGTCACCAGCCGGTCGAGGAACGCCAGGTCGAACTCGGTGTTGACCAGCCCGGCCCGCTCGCCCTGGAGCTGGTGGGACATCCCGCCGGTTCCGAAGACGACCACCCGCTCGTTGCCGGGGAAGGCCTCGACCGCCCGGCGGATCGCCTTGCCGAGCTCGAAGCACCGCTTCCCCGACGGTGCCGGGTACTGGATCACGTTGACGCACAGCGGGATCACCCGGCACGGCCACTGGTCCGGTTGGCCGTAGAGCACAGACAGCGGCACCGTGCAGCCGTGGTCGATCGGCAGCTTGTTGGCGATGGTGATGTCGAACTCGTCGATGATCAGCGACTCGGCGAGGTGCCATGCCAACTCCGGGTGGCCCTCCGCCGCCGGCACGGCTCGGGGGCCGTATCCCTCGTCTGCCGGGTCGAACCGGGCCGCGACGCCGAGGGCGAAGGTGGGGATCAGCTCCAGCGAGAACGCCGAGGCATGGTCGTTGTAGACCACGATGCACACGTCGGGTTCGGTCTCGGCCATCCACCGCCGGGCCGGCTCGATCTTTTCGAAGTACGGGGCCCAGTAGGGGTCGTCCTGCTTTCCGTTGTCGATGGCGGCGCCCACCGCGGGAACATGGGACGTGCCGATGCCGGCGATGATCTCGGCCATCAGTTGGATCCTCCAGCGGTGTCGTTCCGGCTCGGCGCCCGCTCGGCCTTCGATCGGTTGCCTTCGATGGGGCGGCCGCCGTCGACCATCATCTGCGAGAACTCCTCGGCGGTGATGCCCGACATCGCACCGCCGACGTCCTGCATGGTGAGGCCGTCGAAGATGGCCAGCTTGAAGGTGTAGTAGATGTTGCCGCCGAGGCGGAGCATGGCAAGCCAATCCCGCTCCTCGACCGCTCGGCGTTGTTCGGCGGTGAGGTGATGGCGATCGAGATAGCCGCTCGGATCCTGGCGGAACGCCTCCCGGTTGGCTTCCTCGTTGAGCGACATGCAGAACATGTTGAGCGAATAGCCCATGCGGCTGTGGGCACCGTCGAACACGTAGGTGCCGGGGATGTCGTCGTAGTCCCGGACTTCCCTTGCGTTCATCGAACGACCATCCTTGTCACGCCGTCGGTCCTGTACTGGCCAAGCTACTCGAACGGGAGCCCCACGTATTGTTCGGCCATGGCCGCCTGGGCCAGCGCCGACGACGCGAGATGGACCAACTCCTGCTCCTGGGTCCGTTGATCGAAGTCGGTCTGATCGGGGAAGCGGTGCAGCAGCGACGTCAGCCACCACGAGAACCGAACCGCACCCCACACCCGCCGCAACGCCAGGTCGGAGTAGCCGTCGAGGTACCGGTCGTCGCCGTTGTAGTGCTCCCGCAGGGCCCGGGCCAGATAGCGAACGTCCGACACCGCCAGGTTCAGTCCCTTGGCTCCGGTGGGGGGAACGATGTGGGCCGCGTCCCCGGCCAGGAACAGGTTGCCGTGGCGCATCGGTTCGGCGACGAAGCTTCGCAGCGGGGCGATCGACTTCTCGACCGAGGGGCCGGTCTCGATCCTGGCCGCCTGGTCAGGGGGGATGCGGGCGTAGAGCTCGCTCCAGAACCGATCGTCTGGCCAGTCCTCGATGGTGTCGGTCAGTGGGCACTGCACGTAGTACCGGCTGAGCATCGGATTGCGCATCGAGCAGAGGGCGAAGCCTCGCTGGTGGTTGGCGTACATCAGGATCGGCAGTGGCGGCGTCTCCGACAGGATCCCCAGCCAACCGAAGGGGTAGACCTTCTCGTACTCGGTTCGCACGTCGGCCGGGATGGCCTGGCGGCTCGGGCCGTGGAAGCCGTCGCAGCCGGCGATGAAGTCGCAGTCGATCCGCTCGGTCTGGCCGTTGGCCCGGTAGGAAACCCAGGGTCGTGCCGACGTGACGTCGTGCAGCTCCACGTTCTCGGCTTCGAAGATCACCTCCGCCGATCGCTCATCGGCGGCGTCGTACAGGTCCTTTTGGATCTCGGTCTGGCCGTAGGCCATCATCTTGCGGCCGATCCGCTCGTCGGTGTCGATCGACAGCAGCTCGGAGCCCCGCCAGGCGATGTTGATCGTCTCGTGGACGTGGCCCTCGGCGTCCATCCGCCGGCCGACCCCGGCCTCCCGCAGGGTCTCGACCGTTCCCCATTCGAGCACCCCGGCCCGGACCCGATCGAGCACGTAGGCCCGGCTCTGCCGCTCGACCACCACATGGTCGATCTCGGCCATGGACAGCATTTGCGAGAGCAGCATCCCCGCCGGCCCGGCTCCGATGATCGCCACCCTGGTCTGCACGGTGCCCCCTGACCCCTGCTCGATTCGGCCCGCAGGCGGCCGGCCCGGTCGAGCGCGATGACCGTCCGGGTTAGTATTGCAGCCTGTCCGTAACACTGTCGACAATCGTCGGCCGGGGAACGGGGTGGCAACATGGGGCCAGCATCGGGACGGACAGCGTGGCAGAGATGGTCGCAAGCAGGGTGGCAGAGACGGGGGCAAACATGGGTACCGAGATGGGGTCTGAGATGGGGTCAGAGCTGGTGAGAACCCGATGAAGATCGTGATGGCCGGCGAGGGTGCCATCGCCCGCAGGCATCTCGACGGCATCGCCAGGATCGACGGGATCGAGGTGGTGTCGCTGGCCGGCGGCAACCCGGCCGACACCGAGGAGCTGGCCACCGAGCACGGCATCGGCCACTGGTCGCTCGACCTGGCCGAGTGCCTGGCCAGACCGGGGGTCGACGCCGCGGTACTGACAACGCCGACCCAGTTGCACGCCGCCCAGGCCATCCAGGTGCTGCGGGCCGGCAAGCATGTGCTGGTGGAGATCCCCATGGCCGACAACCTGGCCGACTCCCGGGAGCTGGTCCGGGTGGCAGACGAGACCGGGTTGACCGCCATGGTCTGCCACACCAGACGGTTCAACCCCAGCCATCAGTGGGTCCGGCATCGGATCGCCTCCGGCGAGCTGACGCTGCAGCACCTCGTGGTCGAGACGTTCTTCTTCCGCCGGGAGAACAAGAACGCCCTCGGCAAGCCCCGGTCCTGGACCGATCACCTGCTGTGGCACCATGCCTGCCACACCGTCGACCTGTTCCAGTACCAGACCGGCGAGGTGGCGGATCGGGTCAGTGCCCTCCAGGGACCGATGCATCCGGAGTTGGGTATCGCCATGGATATGTCGATCGGTATGACCACACCGTCGGGGGCGGTGTGCTCGTTGGCCCTGTCGTTCAACAACGACGGCCCGCTCGGCACCTTCTTCCGCTACATCTGCGACAACGGCACCTACATCGCCCGCTACGACGACCTGGTCGACGGGTCGGAGAATCCGATCGACGTGTCGCAGGTCGACGTGTCGATGGACGGTATCGAGTTGCAGGATCGGGAGTTCTTCGCCGCCGTCGACGAGGGCCGGGAGCCGAACGCCTCGGCCGCCCAGTGCCTCGACGCCATGGTCACCCTCGATCGCCTGGAGCAGACGCTGTGAACCCCGGAGCTGCCGCTGTGACCCTGGAGAGAACGCTGTGAACCTGATCGTCGACTGCCACGGCCACTACACAACGACCCCACCCCAGGTCGGGGCCTACCGGGAGGCCCAGAAGGCGGCTCTGATGGAGGATCCGGACCACATCGGTGACAAGGGCGAGATCGTGGTGTCCGACGACGAGATCCGTGACAGCCTCGAGGGGGCGCAGCTCAAACTGCAGCGGGACCGGGGCACCGACCTGACCATCTTCTCTCCCCGGGCGTCCTGGATGGGCCACCACATCGGCAACGAGCACACCTCGAAATTCTGGACCCAACACACCAACGACCTGATCCGCAGGGTCTGTGACCTGTACCCGGAGAACTTCGCTCCGGTCTGCGCCCTGCCCCAGTCGCCGAGGGCGTCGGCCGAGGTCGCGGTGGCCAACACCGTCAGCGAGCTGCGGCGCTGCGTGGAGGAGCTGGGATTCGTCGGCTGCAACCTCAACCCCGATCCGTCCGGGGGCTGGTGGACCGGTCGGCCGCTGGATGACCCGACCTGGTACCCGATCTACGAGGCGATGGTCGAGCTGGACGTGCCGGCCATGATCCATGTCAGTGCCAGCTGCAACGACAACTTCCACGCCACCGGCTCCCATTACCTGGGGGCCGACACCACCGCCTTCATGCAGGCCATGACCTCCGGCCTGTTCGAACGGTTCCCCGCCATGCGCTGGATCATCCCCCACGGCGGTGGCGCGGTGCCGTACCACTGGGGGCGGTTCAAGGGAATGGCCGAGGATTCGGTGGCAGCCGGGGCCGAGTCGAGCTACACCACCGTCGACCGGCTGCTCGACAACATCTGGTTCGACACCTGCGTCTACCACCAGCCGGGGATCGACCTGTTGACCTCGGTGGTCCCGGTCGACAACATCCTGTTCGCATCGGAGATGGTCGGCGCGGTCCGGGGCCGCGACCCCGACAACGGCCGGTTCTATGACGACACCCGGCGCTACATCGACGACGCGGCGCTGAGCGACGTTGATCGGCACAAGATCTTCGAGGCCAACGCCCGCCGGGTCTATCCCCGGCTGGTCCCGCTGCTCGATCGCCTGGTCGAGCAACGGAGCGGGACCGAGAGCCGATCCGAGACGGAGAGCGTCGCGACCGCCGGGCCTGCCGACGGGACCGGGACCGAAGACCGCAAAGAGAGCGGGGACGAGGAGGGAGAGGGCTCGTGATCGGCGCTCCGAACAACCGACATGTGGTGGTCCGCTCGATCGATCGGGCCGATCTGGAGATCGCAACCGCCATCGGGGTCACCGGCTCGGCCACGGTTCACGAGGCCATCGGCCGCCGGGGCTATCTCGGTGCCGACATCGTGGCCCGGCTGCCCGGCGTCCGGATCGGGGGCACCGCGGTCACCGTGCTGTCCCACCCCGGCGACAACCTGATGATCCACGCCGCGGTCGAGGTCTGCGGCGATGGCGACGTTCTGGTGGTGGCCAACACCGCACCATCGACCCACGGCATGTTCGGCGACCTGCTGGCAACCTCACTGCAGGTCAGGGGGGTACGGGGTCTGGTGATCGACGCCGGGGTGCGCGACCTGGCCGACCTGAACGAGATGGGCTTCCCGGTGTGGAGCCGGCATGTGTCGTGCCAGGGAACGGTGAAGGCCACCCCCGGGTCGGTCAACGTGCCGGTGGCCATCGGCGGGGTGGTCATCAAACCCGGCGATGTGATCTGTGCCGACGACGACGGTGTCGTCGCCGTTCCCCGGCTCGAAGCCGACTGGGCGCTCGAGAAGTCGCTGGCCAGGATCGCAAACGAGGCTTCGACCAGGGCGAGGCTGGAAGCGGGGGAACTCGGTCTCGATTTCTACGGCCTGCGAGCCAAGTTGGAAGAACTCGGCGTCGAATGGGTCGACCGGCTGTGACTCGGGCCGTTCTTTGGCGACCGGCTGTGACTCGGGCCGTTCTTTGGCGATCGGCTGTGACTCGGGCCGTTCTTTGGCGATCGGCTGTGAACTCGGGCCGTTCTTTGGCGATCGGCTGTGAACCGGGCCGTTCTTTGGCGATCGGCTGTGAACCGGGCGGTGGCGGGTTGAGTGTTTCGATCGGGTTGAACCGGTGGGACTGGCGAACGCCTGCGGACTTCGCCGACAGCGTGCGGCGGGGTGAGGACATCGGCCTCGAGTACGCCTTCGTGCCGGTCAACCCGCTCGGCATCTGGGATCCCTATGTGTTGATGACCCTCGGGGCGGCGGCCACCACCACGATGCGCTTCGGCCCGATGCTGGAGACCCCGCAGCTCCGGGGGCCGGCGGTCGCCGCCGGTTCGATCGCCACCGTCGACCAGGTGTCCGGCGGTCGGGCGATGCTGATCTACGGCATCGGCGACACCGCGGTCCGCTGGCTCGGGATGCGACCGGCCAGGATCGCCGAGATGGAAGCGGCCACCGCACAGGCGCGGGCGCTGCTGGCCGGTGAGCGGCTGGAGGTCGGTGCGGCCCAGCCGGCGCACCTGCGGCATGCTCGCCCGGTCCCGGTCTGGATCGCCGCCAGTGGGCCCAAGGTCGCTGCGGGCCGCAGGCAGGGTCGCAGACGGGGTGTTCCTCCGGGTCGGCACCAATCCGGCGAACCTGCGGGCCGCGGTCGAGTCGATCGCCGCCGGCGCCACCGAAGCCGGTCGGGACCCGGCCGACGTTTCGATCGGGCTGATCGTGCACACCTGCCACAGCCAGGACCCGGCCGACATCCGGGCCATCAGCCGGGCCATGGCGGCCGGTTTCTACGAGTACGCCCCTGCCCTGTTCAGCCAGGCCGGCTTCGAGTGGAACGGCAGCCCCATCGAGGAGCTCAAGAAGCAGCTGTGGCCGGACTTCCACCACGCAGCCGACCTGGTGGCCGCAGGCACCCTGGTCGACTTCCTGCCGGACGAGGTTGCGGCCTCGTTCTCGTTCTTCGGCACCCCGGCCGATGTGGCCGACCAGATCCGAACCGTCGTGGCCGAGGTCCGCCAGATCGAGATCGTCGTACCTCACCCGGTGCCGTTACCGTTCGGCCGAGCGATGGGTGAGGCCCATCGGGCCTACCTCGACTGGCTCGGCCGAGGGGTGCTGGCCTGACGGCGCAGGGCCGTCGCCGTCGCCGCTCCCGGATCCCGCCGGAGCGAGTGGCGGCAGGACCGAGGGCTCCAATAGCCTCGTCACCGAGGTCGGCTCCTCGTCGCCGATCCCCGAGGAGAGGCTTTCCGACATGCCGAGACTACGACAGGTGCCAAAGGACCAGGCCCACGACTTCGCCAAGGGCATGTACAAGTTCCTGTTCGGCGACCGTGATCCGGTGGCGGAACCGGGAACCGCCAGCGGAACCCCTGGCAACTGGTGGACGGTGTTCGCCCTGGTGCCCGACGCCTTCGATCACACCACCGCCGGCTTCCAGTTCTACCGATCACCGGATCGGGTGCTCGACCCGAAGCTCCGGGAGCTCGGCCAGATCAGGGCCGGGTGGACGGTCGGCAGCCAGTTCGTGTTCAGCCAGCACTGCAAGGCCTGCCGCGATGTCGGCTTCAGCGACGAGCAGGTGGCGGCGATCCCCTCGTGGTCCGTCGCCGATTGCTGGAGCCCGGTGGAGCGGGCGGTCTTGGCCTACACCGACTGCCTGACCCTGCAACACGGTCGGGTGCCTGAGGCTTTGTTCGACGAACTGAAACGCCACCTCTCCGACGAGGAGATCCTGGAGTTCACCTACATCACCTGTACCTACGCCATGCACGCCACGATGACCAGGGCCCTGCGGTTGGAGTACGACGATGTCGACGACCGTGTGGTCGAGGTGCCGGATCTCGATGGCAACTACGCCGGCCTCGACGTGATGGCCGCCGTCGACGACGCCGACGAGGCGGCGGACTGATACCGGCCGGGTTGCAGACGCCGGCTCCGGCCGAGGATCAGGTCTGCTCGTAGATCGGGGTGATGGTGGCCCGGGCCAGGACCTTGCCGAACATGTTGAACCCGGCGATGGCGTTGCTGACCGATGCGTCGATGCCGAGGGACTCACAATCCATGGCATGGACGGCGAACACGTACCGGTGAGGACCGTGGCCCGCCGGTGGGGCCGAGCCGAGGTAGCCGGGAAGTCCGGCGTCATTGTTGATCTGGAAGGCCCCGGCGGGCAGGTTTGCGCCGTCCTGCGATCCGGCGTTCGCCGCCAACTCGGTGACCGAGGCCGGAATGTCGACCACGTTCCAGTGCCAGAAGCCGCTCCCGGTGGGGGCATCGGGATCGAAGCAGGTGACGACGAAGCTCTTGGTCTCGGCCGGGAAACCGGACCACGACAGATGCGGCGAGATGTCCTCACCGCCGGCCCCGAAGATGCCGCTGACCTGCGCCATGGGGAGCATCGCACCATCGGCCACGTCCGAGCTGGTGAGCTCGAAGGACGGCACCTCGGGGAGCGAGTCGTAGGGAAGTTGCGCAGTTGCCATATCGAAACTCCTGGGTCGCGTTCGGCCGCAGGGAAGCGGCCGGATGGTGGCGATAGTAGAACCCCGCCCTCGATCTGTCAGGTGGCGAAGAGGTCTCGACCGGTCCGGTGACGGTCGAGTAACTTGCCGGCCATGGACATCACGTTGCGCAGTGCCGGCGACCAGGCCGCGGCGGTGGCCGCCGGCGAGCTCTCGGCCGTCGAGTTGCTCGACGCGGTCCTGGAGCGCCACGATCGTCACAACCCGACCATCAATGCGGTGATCTTCACCCAGATCGAGCAGGCCAGGGAGCGGGCCGCCACCGCGGACCGGATGCTGGCCTCCGGCTTCCCGACCGGCCCGTTGCACGGCGTGCCGATCACCATCAAGGAGGCGTGGGACTGGGTCGGGTCACCGTCGACGTCCGGCCACCCTGAGCTGATCGACTGGCGTCCCGACACGAACTGTGAGGCCGTCGATCGGCTCCTCGACGCCGGTGCCATCATCTACGGCAAGACCAACCTCCCGGTCTCGATGGCCGACTGGCAGACCTTCAACCCGGTGTACGGCACCACCTCCAATCCGTGGAATCCCGAGCTGATCCCCGGCGGATCGTCCGGCGGGGCCGCCGCCGCGGTGGCGGCGGGCATGGCCGCCGTCGAACTGGGCAGCGACATCGGAGCGTCGATCCGCAACCCGGCCCACTACTGCGGGATCTTCGGCCACAAACCGACCTACGGTCTGGTGCCGATCGCCGGCCACGGCAGTCCCGGCAATCCGGCGGCGCTGGACATCGGCGTCGGGGGGCCGCTGGCCCGCTACGGCGACGATCTGGAACTGGCCCTGTCGGTGGTGGCCGGGGCGGGCGGGCTCGACGGGGTGGGCTGGCGGCTCGATCTGCCGGCCCCCCGCAAGACCCGACCGGACGAGTTCAAGGTCGCGGTGATGCTGGAGAGCCCCTGCGTGGTTCAGGACTCGGAGTTGACCGATCAGTTGGCGGCCACCGTCGACCGGCTGGTCGATCTGGGGGTGACCGTCGACCACGATGCCAGGCCCGACCTCGACGTCGAACGCAGCCATCAGGTGTACCTGATGCTGCTGCGGGCCGCCACCGGCACCGAGTACAGCGCTGACGCCTTCGACGCAGCAGCGGGAACACGCCGCCCGCTATGACGACGGTGCCCGGGACTACCGGGCGCTGGCCGGCAAGGCGATCACGATGACCCACTGGGAGTGGGCCGCCCATCACCGGGAGCGGGAGCATCAGCGGCTGGCCTGGGCCGCCTTCTTCGAGGACTACGACCTGCTGCTGTGCCCAACCGCAGCCTCGGCCGCCTACCCCCACGATCAGGAGGGTGAGCGGGTCGACCGGACCATTCCCGTCAACGGCGGCCGGGAGTCGACCCTGGACCAGCTGTTCTGGGCCGGTTGGTCGTGCGGGGTGCTGCTGCCCGGAACCGTCGCACCGGCCGGGCTGACCGCGTCCGGGCTGCCATGCGGCCTGCAGATCGTGGCCGGTCACCTCCGGGACCGGGAATCGATCACCTTCGCCAAGATGATGGAGCGGGAGCTGGGCGGCTACCGGCCCCCACCGGGCTACGCCACCTGAGTCCGGAGCGGAGCAGCATCTCGGGCCCGCTTGATCGCCGAAGAACGGACCTTGGCCTCTACCGGCCCGGACGGGACCGGGGATTCGATGAACGTGACGAGAGTCGTTCCGGGGTCGGATTCGAGGAGATCCATGCAGCACAGCCAGCGCCATCGCCGCGGCATCCTCCGGGAGTGGGTCGGGGCGATGATCGTCGGGGAACTGATCGGGTTCGTGCCGCCGGCGCTGACCGGGGCGACGTTGGTGTGGCTCGGCGCCACCGATCTGATGCTGGTCGTCGGGCTGACCATCGCCGGACTGCTCGAGGGGCTTGCCATCGGTGTGGCCCAGGTCGGTGTGTTGCGTCGCCGCTGGCCCGCGCTGCATCCCGAGGACTGGGTCGTCCCCACGATGACCGCGGCCGGCTTCGCCTGGTTCGTCGGCATGGGAGGAAGCGCACTGGTCGGCTGGGATCGGTTCCCGACACCGTTGGCGGTCGCCCTGTTCGTTCCGGGGGCGATCCTGGCGTTGCTGTCGATGGGCTACCTGCAGTGGCGGGTGCTGCGCCGGTTCGTGCCGGGGTCCTCGCGCTGGGTGCCGGTCACCGCCGTGGCGTGGCTGGTCGGCGTCGCCGTTCCGGTGGTGGCGCTGTCGGTGATCCCCAACGAATGGCCGCCGGTCGCCCACATCGTGGTGGCGGTGCTGGCCGCGGCGGGGATGGGTTTCGTGTTCGGGGCGATCACCGGCAGAACGCTCGAACGATGGCTCGAACCCGATGCCGCCCCGCAGGCCGAGCACGCCGAGCACGCCGCGCCGGTCGAGCAGACCGAGCAGGCCGCGCCGATCGAGCAGACCGCGCCGGTCCCGGCCGAGACCGACGATCGGGTCGATCCGGCAGGGGTCGTTTTCGCCGTTGCCGGCCCCATCGAGCAGCCCGCCGGATGAGCCGAGCCCACCGTTGCTGGCGGTGAGGTTCGCATGGACGGTGCTGACCTGCTTCGTGGTGGAGAGCGTCGTCTTCGGCTTGGCCGCGCTTCCCGCCGCCTACTTCTACCGCTGGCACCTGGCTCTGGAGATCGAACCGACCCCGGTCAGGCTGTTCCTGCTGGCGGCGGCCCTGATACCGGCCTACATGCTGTTCGCCCTGCTGTTCATGTGGCTGTCGGCCGAGGCGACGGCGCTGCTACGGTGGCGACCGCCGTTGCGGGCTGACCTCCCGATCGCCCGGCTCCCCATCGATGTCCGCCGCTGGGCCCGGTACGCCATCATGAGCCACCTGGTGCGGGTCGTTGCCGGCCCGATCTTCCGGTCGACCCCGGTCTGGGTCTGGTACATGCGACGCAACGGAGCCAAGATCGGCAAGCACGTCTGGATCAACAGCCTCCAGGTCGGCGACGAATGCCTGCTCGACTTCGGTGATGAGGTGGTGATCGGGGCCGGGGTCCACCTGTCCGGCCACACGGTCGAGCACGGGATGGTCCGTCTGGCCCCGGTCACCCTTGGGCCCGGAACCAACGTCGGGGTCGGGGCCCACGTCGGGATCGGGGTCACCACCGGGGCCGGAACCCAGATCGGCTCGATGTCGGTGGTGCCGAAGCACGCCGTCCTCGAGGCGGGCCGGACCTACGCCGGCATCCCCGCCAGACCCGTCGATCGCGACCGGGGTACGACGATCGATCATGAGATTCCCGGAACATGAGCAGCGACGATCCCCGCCTCGAGCCGTGGCCGACCGAGGAGTCCCATCATCTCCGTGACCTGATCGATCCCGACACCCACACCGTCATCCTGGTGCCGGGCCTCGACGGCACCGCCGAGCTGTTCTATCGACAGACCCCGCTCCTGGCCCGCTACTTCAACGTGATCGCCTTCCCCCTTCCCGACAGGCGGGAGGCGTCGATGGAGGACCTCATCGCCGATCTGGTGGTGCTCATCGACGAGGTCAGCCTGCGGCCGGTCATCCTGATCGGCGAGTCGTTCGGCGGTGCCCTGAGCATGAGCCTGGCCCTGCGGCATCCCCACCTGGTGGAGGGGTCTGGTGATCGTCAACTCGTTTCCCTACCTGGAGAATCGCATCGAGCTGGCGTTGGCCCCGTGGATCATCAAGCTGGTGCCGTGGGCCGCGATGCCCTTCGTCCGGCGGTTCACCGAGCACCGCCTGCACAGCGCTCACGCCCTCGACGAGGACCTCCGGGAGTTCCATACGAGCAATGCTGGGGATCGGCCGACGAGGGCTACATCCGCCGACTCGAGCTGGTCGCCGAGTACGACATCCGGCACCGGCTGCAGGACATCGCAATGCCGACGCTGTTCGTCGCCGGCACCGACGACCGGCTGGTGCCGTCGGCCCGGTGGGCCGACTACATGGGCGAACGGGTACCCGACGCCGAGGTGGTCAAGCTGGACGGGTACGGCCACTGTTGCCTGATCAATCACGACCTCGACCTGGCGTCGATCGTGAGCAAATGGTGGTCGATGCAGCCACCAGGAGCCGACCTAAGCCCCTAGTGGCCCCGACCGCGGTGTTTCAGCATTGGAGGATGAATCCCATGGAGGAACAGGACAGGTTGCGGCACCGGGTCGAGGAACGGCTGGCCCGGGACTTCCTGGTCGATGAGTCCCAGATCGCGATCGAGGTGAACGGCGGGGTGGTCACCCTGGTCGGCACCGTCGGGAGCTTCGCCGAGAAGATCGTCGCCCAGAACACGGTCCGATCGGTGGAGGGGGTCCGGGACCTGGTCAACGTGATAACGGTGAAGCCCGCCGGGTCGATGAACCCGAGCGACGACGAGCTCAAACGGATCGTCGAGCAGGTGCTGTCGTGGGATGCCCTCGTCCCGGAGCAGGATCTGGTGGTGCTGGTCAGCGACGGGCTGGTGGCGCTGACCGGCAGCTGCAGCACCGCCGCTCAGGCCAGGGAGGCCGAGCGGGCGGCCAGTCACATCGGCGGGGTTCGAGGGGTGCTCAACCGGATCGATGTGGTGGAGCCCGAGCTGTCGACCGGCGACGTGCGCAGCGTCATCGCCGAGGCATTGACCAGGCGGGCGGCCCACCAGGCGGCGCAGATCGGCGTGGTCGTGGCCGGCACAACGGTGACGTTGAACGGCATCATCCAGTCGCCGATGGAGAAGCGGGCGATCCTCGGTGCGGTTGGTCACCTGCCCGGGGTTTGCACCGTGCGCGACGAACTGCGCCTGGCCGGCGAATCGTGACCGCGGGCCGGCGGCCGGCTACTCGTCCTTCTCGGCGGAACCGGGCATCCATGGCGTAGAGCCGGCCGGCCAGGTGCTTGGCGATGGTCTTGGTCAACGCCGGGTTGTCGTCCATGATCTGATCGAACCGGTTGTTCGGGATGGTGAGCGCCGTCACGTCGCTCGACGCGGTGACGGTGGCGCTGGCCGGGCCGTGGCCGAAGAGGCTCAGTTCGCCGACCAATTCGTTGTCGCCGATCTCGGCCACCTCTTCACCGTCGACCGTCACCTTGACGGTGCCGGACGTGATCACGTACGCCTCGTTGTGCTGGCGACCCTGGACGATGAGATTGGAGCCGGTCTTCACACTGATCTCGTCTGCGGCCGACGCGAGGTGACGGAGGGCGGTGGTGCTGGCGTCGGCGAAGAGCGCAACGGTCCTGAGCCGGGCGATCTTGGGGTCATCGTGATGGAGAAGCGACATTGCGGATCTCTGCCTTTCTGTCACCGGGCGCTGCTGCGCCGGTCTTTGGTATCAGCCTGGCCTATCTTCGCCCCAGGTTGGGTCGCACCGCAAGGGCCGAACGTCCCAGGACGTCGGCCGGTCAATCGGCTTCGACCGGCGGGACCACGATCACCGGTCGGGGGGAGTGCCCGGCGATGTAGTTGACGGTGGAGCCGAGGAGGAGGCCCTTGAAACCGCCGTGGCCCCGGGCCCCCATGACGATCATGGCTCCGCCGAGCTGCGGATCGAGGAGGGCGATGCGGGGATCGTCGTGGACGACGATCGGCTCGACCCGGGGATCGATGGTGCCACCGCAGACCTCGTCGAGGCCGTCGACGATGGTTGCCCTGGTCTGCTCCTCGAACGCCAGGGTCTGGGGGTTGGTGGCGTCGTAGACGACGGTGGTCGGCAGCGACCAGGCCGCCACCGCCTTGATCGGGCCGGGGCAGTTGTCGAGCGCCCACCGCAGGGCCGCCCTCGATCCCGGCGAGTCGTCGTAGGCCACCACGGCGGTGAACCGGTCACCGCCGGGGTCGACGACCGTGGTTTCGGGGATGATGGCGACGGGCTGTGCGGGCTCGGCCCGCCACATGGCGGCTGACGCTGCCGAGCAGCAGCTGGGCGATGGCGCTGCGGCCCCGGGAGCCGACCACGATCAGATCGGCATTGCGCTCGGTCGCCTCCGACAGGATCGCCGCCGCGGTGGATCCTCGTCTGGCCACCGGCTCGAACAGCTCGGGGTGGTCCAGACCGGCGGCACAGCGATCCAACAGCTCCGTGGCGGCCCGTTCCAGCGCCTTGTTGTCGAACAGAGCCTGGACATCGATCGCCGGTGGGGTCCACACGGTCATCATCACCGCCTGCACCTTCTGGCCATCGGCCCGCCTCCTGGTCAGGTGGGCCTCGGCCCAGCGGAGCGCCACCATGGCCTGCGGCGAGTCGTCGACGGCCACCACCACCCGGTGCCCCGGCTCAGCTTGGGTCATTGTCGTTCTCCGTGTTCTGTTTCGTCATCTGTCTCGTGCTCATCCGAGATCGTCCCCGTCATCCAGATCACCGAGATCATCGGGTTCATCGAGTCGCGGTGTGACGAGACCGTAGTGACCGTCGTATCGACGGTAGATGACGTTGCCCCGGCCGGTAGCCCGGTTGCGGAAGAACAGGAGCCGGTCGCCGGTCGCATTGAGGAGATCGAGGGCCCCGCTGACCTCCAGCTCCGGTGGTACGACGTCGCTGCGGACCACCGGGTTGGCCAGCGGGCCGAGATCGTCTGGCCGGGGGTCGAGTTGCCGGAGCATCCAGGCGCCGTCGTCGGAGGTTTCGAGCAGCGAGTCCTGTCCGGTGGTCAGTTCGACGAAGAGGTAGAAGTCGTAGTCGAGGGCGGACATGTCCCACGCCGCCTCGTCGACCGTCATCTCCTCTGCGGTGAACGACTTGTGGCGAACGATCTCCCGCTCATCGGGCGGCCGGTCGAAGTACGGCATGCTGGGCCGTCCCCGGTCACCGTGACGCCAGCTGTCGGGGACGGCCTGGCGGCCGTGGTCGCGGTCCAGCCGGCGACCCCGCTGCTCCTCGATCCGCCGAGCGAGACGATCGATCACCAGGTCGGTGGCCTCGGCCGGCGTGGCACCGGAGCTGTGGGCCCGGATCAGCACCCCTTCGAACTCGACGCTGGCCTCGGCCGACGGCGGTTGGCCTCCACCGGAGCCGGTCGATGCGGTGGTTGGTCGAACCAGCTTCAGTTCGGCGTGCTGGACCGGCCGGCCGAGACCCTCGATGAGATGGCTGAGCTTGTCGGCCCCGTACGCCTGCTCCTGGTCGCTGATGTCGCCGATGGTGGCAATGTCCACCGACTGAATGTCGGCGTCCGGATCGGGCAGGCTCGGGGCGAGGTCGATCCAGTGTTCGCTGATGAGGCCCCGTTCGATCACCAGGTACATCGAGTGCTGGTCGCCGCGGTATGAACAGTCGACCCTCACGTAACGATCGACGCCGTTGAGCTCGCTTCGACCCCCCGCTCCCACCAATGTCGGGAGTTGCTCCAGTTCGGCTCGAATTCGCCGTCGACCGGTGATCTGGCCGGTGGCGGTGTGAATCGAGGCCCCCGGCAGATAGAGCGACGTGGCCCCATCGAGATCCTGCGCCGTCATGGCGTCGATCCAGGCCTGGGCGACCCGGAACGGCTGGGTGGTCACGTCGACCCCGTAGGACTTGCTGGCGATGGTCTCGACCTTGGCTCCCGGCCTGGCGGCCCCGGTCAGGTCGCCGAAGCGACGCTGCCGTCGGTTGGTCCTGGTGCCGGTACGCAGCCGCACCTTCTCGGCGTGCTCCGAGCCATCACGGCGGACCAGGGTGAAGTGCACCCTGGCGCTCGGCACTCTGGCCCTCGACTCGACCTGATCGAGCGGGGCGGTGTAGGTCCGGCCTCGCCGGACCACGTAGGCCAGGTTTCGTTTGTCGTCGATGCGTTGGATTCTGCCGTCCGGCATGGTGCTCCTGGGAAAGGGTGCGGGCTCGGGGAGGGGATACGGGCTGGAGGATACGGGCTGGGCGGCTCGGGGAGGGTGCGGGCCGGGGGTGGGGCTGGAAACGGGTGCAGGCTGTAGGGTACGGGCTGCGTCGCTCGCCGGGTGTCTCTCTGGACTGTTGCCGGGCCCGGCCGGCCCCGGCAGAGTCGATGGTCCCTTCTCGTCCGGGAGCAGACCAACTAGGGTCGGGGGCGCCTTCGGGCAGCGCCGGCGTGGGCCGGCCGGCCGACGCCGGGCACACGGGAACTCGAACGGGACGGGACGTCACCATGAGCCAGAACAACCAGCCGAGGACCGATCGGGCCGACCGCAGCGACAGGCGTGCGGCCGCCGAACGGGTCCTGCCGTTGATCGACCTGACCAGCCTCGGCGACGCCGACACGACCGAGGACATCGAGGCACTGTGCGCCGCCGCCCCGACCGCGTTCGGGCCGGTCGCCGCGGTCTGCGTCTGGCCCCGGTTCGTGGCCCAGGCCGCCGAGAGGCTGGCCGGGACCTCGATCGATGTCGCTGCGGTGGCCAACTTTCCGGCCGGCGATCCCGACCCGGGGCCGGCGGTGGCCGACGCTGAAGCGATCGTGGCCGCAGGGGGGACCGAGGTCGACGTGGTCTACCCGTGGCGGTCCCTGGCCGGGGGCGACCGGGACGTCGGCCCGGCGCTGGTGGCGGCCACCCGGGCGGCCATCGGCCCCGACGTTGCGCTCAAGGTCATCCTCGAAACCGGCGAGCTGGTCGACCCGGAGCTCATCCGGATCGCGGCAAACCATTCGATCGAGGCCGGTGCCGACTTCCTCAAGACATCGACGGGCAAGACCGCCCACTCGGCGACTCCCGAGGCGGCCACCGTGCTGCTGGAGGTGCTGGCCGATGCCGGGAGACCGGTCGGGCTGAAGATCTCCGGCGGGGTGCGAACCACCGAGCAGGCTGCGGCCTACCTGGCCCTCGCCGACCGGTTCATGGGCCCCGGGTGGGCGGAGAAGGCCACCTTCCGTTTCGGCGCCAGTTCACTGCTGGACGACGTGCTCGCCGCCCTCGGCTAGGTCACGAGCTCAGCGTTTTGCCCGGCCGCCGATGCCGTCGATCAGGCGGTCGCTCGGCGGGGTCAGCGACTTGGCGATGTCATTGGCCCACTGCTCGATGTCGTCCCATTCCCGGTAGTCGCCATCGGTCGCTCCGACCCAGCGGGCGACGAACCGGTCGGTCCGGCTGAGGTGGTCAAGTGCCAGCTTGCCGCTGAACAGGCGATGCTCGGTGGCACCGGTCTGGGCCAGCAGCTGGGCCAACACCTCGTCCGACATCGGCTCCTCGGGCCGAGCCGGGCCCAGCGGACCGCTGCTGAACAGCCAGGTCGGCTTGCGGCGCAGCGCCTCGGAGTATTCCTCGACGAAGGATCTGGCCTGGGGCAGCCAGTTGCCGAGGTAGAGCGCGCTGCCGATGACGTGGCCGGCGTACGGTTCGAGGTCGAACATGTGCTCCGGCTGGCTGACGTCGACGTCGATGCGGTGCTCCCGCAACGTCTTGGCGATGGCCCGCCCGATCTCCGCCGTCCCGCCGTACTTGCTGGCCGGTATCACCAGTACCCGCATGACGATCCTCCTACCCGTTGCTCGTTAGAGGCTCAGCGAGCCGGTGCGACCGCTCACTTCGCTTGGCCCGATCCTGGCACCCCGGCCGCCAGATGACCAGAGGAAAAGGTCACCTCGCCTCGAGCAACCGGCCGGCGTTGCGGTCGAGGGCCGCGGTGTAGGTCCGCTCGATCATGGTGTCGAGCGCCCGCTGGGTGGCAGCGTCCTCGGGATGGAGCCGGGCCAGGTTGTTGGCGAACTGGCCCATCCACCACAGCAGGTTCTCGTCGTAGCTCCGCTGGAACCAGTCCCGGTCGACCGCCACCCCGGCGGCCGAGAGCCCGGTCAGATACAGCTCCAGCAGCTCGTCCTCGTGACGTCGACGATCGTCGACCGTGAGGGCGGTGGCGACGAAGCAGCTCACGTCCATGGCGCCGGGGCCCCGGAGGGCGGTCTGCCAGTCGATCATCGTCACCCGACCCTCGAACAGCAACAGATTGTCCAGCCGGTAGTCGGCGTGGACGATGGTCAGTGGCTCGGTCGCCGCCCGGTCCGACCAGCGGCCGAGCACCGGAGCGAAACGCCGCAACCAGTCGGCGGTCCGGTCCGGGATGAGATGGCCGTAGCGCTCGATGAACGTTGGGATGGCGTCGAGCCACAGCGGCTGCAGACCGCCGACGCCGGTGGTGTCGAATCCCGGCATCCAGTCGAAACGCCGTTGCGACTGCCACCAGGTGGCGTGGAAGTCGGCCAGCGCCTCCACCGACGCCCGGGCCTGGCTCAGCCGTGCCCCGGCCGTGGCGTCGATCGGTTCGCAGGGGCAGTCCTCGAGCACCACCACCCACCGCTCGGCCGCCGGGTCGGCACCGGTGTGGTAGCAGCGGGGGATCCTGGCTCCCGGCGACGCCGGTGCCACCTCCCGATAGAACGCGACCTCCCGAGCCCAGGCCCGCAGCATCGAACCGACCTGGCGGCCGCCGGCATCGGTGGTCGGGAACTTGGCGATCATGGTCGGCGGCCCCTGGCCTCGCCGATACCGAACCGACAGCCGGGCCAGGTCGCCGAGCAGCCCCACCGAGGCCCCCAGCGGCTCGACGTCGACCTGTTGCACCTCGACGTCCAACACCCCGCCCTGGCGGAGCGCCGCATCGACCCAGGATGCGGTGATGGCGGCCGGCCCTGCCGGCACGTCGACGGTCATGGCCTCCGGGTCACGCGAAGACCGAGCTGACCATCTCGGTGTCGAGATAGGCCACCGTGTCCACCACCCGGCCGTCTTCCAGCCCCAGTACCCAGCAATAGGTCTGCTCGTATCGGCCACCGTTTTTGGTCGGTGCCGAGCTCTCCCACTGCACGACGACATGATCGCCGTCGGCCAGGACGTTTCGGACCGAACCGAGCAGGGGACCGTCGAGTCCGCTCACCAGCTTGGACGTCGCGTTGTCGAAGAACGCCTGCTTTGATTGGAACGTTCCCGAGATGTCGGTCGACCCGATCACCGTCCAGCGAACGTCGTCTGCCACGAGGTCCCAGAACGGCCGCTGATCGCCGGCAACGAATCGCTGGAACGCCTCGGTCACGAGACGCCGGTTCCGCTCGGTCTCGGTGGCTGGTTCTGTCATCGCCCCAGTCTTGCGGCCGCCGCCGCCCGGTGCGAGTCCCAGCGCCGTTCCGCCCCGTTTCGCCCGCTCACGACCCTCGGGTTTAGGCTTCGGACAGGCCGTTCCAAGGAGGATCACGATGACCGCGCTCCACCCCCGAGGCGTCAACCACCTCGCCCTGTCCACCACCGACATGAAGGCCCAGCTCGAATTCTGGTGCGACGTGCTGGGCTGCCCGCTGAAGGCCCTGTACTGGATGCACGGCGTCGACGGCTGCTACCACGGCTTCGTCGAGCTTTCCCCCGACAGCTACGTGGCGTTCGTCCAGCATCCGGAGAACGGCAAGGAGATCGAGATCGGGGTGTCCCATGCCGGCAGTCCCGGCGGGGCGGTCACCGGTGGCACCATGCAGCACGTCGCCTTCCACGTCGACTCGATCGAGGACGTCCACGCCATGCGGGATCGGATCCGGAGCCGGGGCATCCAGGTCATGGGGCCGATCGATCACGGCATGATCCAGTCGATCTATTTCGCGGGACCCGAGGGTCTCAGCCTCGAGGTGTGCACCGGATCCGACATCGACGAGCGGGCCTGGATCGATCCCGAGGTCACCGGGCTGTGCGGCATCACAGAGGCCGAACTGGAGAAGCTCAAGAACCCGGCCTCCTACGACGGTGCGTCCGGCGTGGCCCAACCCCCGTTCGACGCCTCGCCGTTCCACATGTACCCGCCCGAGGTGTGGGAGCAGACGATGGCCGTTCCCGACGATGTCATGTGGGAGCGAGCCAGCGTGACCACGCCGCCGGTGCAGGTCGACGACTGAGCCGACCTGCGGAGCAGTTTCTCTGCGAGTTCGCGGGAACCCTTCGGGTTCCTGACGAACGTCGTCGGCTGAGCGGGGTTGCCCCTGGGGCCGATTCCGCCGCATTTCGTGAGCCTCAGCCGAGCAGGCTCAGGTGTTGCGGGCCACGTCGCGGAACGGCTGACCCCGGTCCGGTGCCGGCTCCCGGGGGAGCCCGAGGATGTTGTCGCCGATGATATTGCGCTGGATCTCGTCTGTGCCCCCGGCGATCGACTGGGCCATGGTCGACACCAGCACCTCGGCCACCGTCTCGTGGACGGGGTCGTCGCTGGAGCGGAGCATGCCCTGCGATCCGGCGATCGTGGTGTGGGCCCGGTGGCACAACCGCGCCAACTCGGACGCCGCCAGCTTGCCGAGGGAGCCTTCCGGCCCCGGCGGGTGGCCGAGCTCCCGGGCCCGCTTGGCCCTGGCCGCGGTCCATTCGTTCGCCCGCTGGAAGCTGATGGCCCGCATGATCTCCTGGCGGACGATCGGGTCACCGGCAACACCGGCGACCCGAGCCCGGTCCATCAGCAGGTCGACCCGGCCCGCCCGCTGCGGGTACCACAGGTAGGTCTTGAGATACTCGGTGGCCTCGTCGTTCGCTTCGGTGACGGTCCGGCCCCACGGTTTCGGCGGCATCTTCGACTTGCGGAGCGTTGCGAACGACCGCTCGTGGGCCAAGGTGGCCCTGGCCACCCGCCAGCCGTCGTTCACCTGGCCGATGACGTTGGCGTGGGGGATCCGGCAGTCGCTGAGGAACACCTCGTTGAACGAGGCCCGGTAGTTCATCTGCTTGATCGGCCGAACCTCGACCCCGTCCTGATGCATCGGGAGGGCGAAATAGGTGATGCCGGCGTGCTTTGGCACATCCCAGGAGGTGCGGGCCACCAGGATGCCCATGTCGGCGTGGTGGGCGCTGGTGTTCCACACCTTCTGCCCGTTGATGATCCAGTCGTCCCCGTCCCGGACGGCGTTGGTGGTCAGACCGGCGAGATCGGAGCCGGCACCGGGTTCGCTGAACAGCTGACACCACAGCAGTTCACCGGTGACGGTTGGGGCCAGCAGCCGCTGCTTCACGTCGTCGGAGCCGTGCTCCAGGATGGTCGGGGCGGCCAGGCCCATGCCGCCGCCCAGGGGGGTGACGACGCCGCCGGCGTTCCGGATCGTGTCGTGGGCCACCTTGTCCGCCCACACCGGCAGGCCCTTGCCGTGCCACTCGGTCGGCCACGACGGCACCGCCCAGCCCGAGGCCAGCAGCAGCTTGCGCCACTCCACCAACGGCAGGTCGGGGTCCCAGGCACCGTTGAACCAGTCGAGGACCTCGGTCTCGATCTCATCGGAGGTTGGAGCGCTCATCGCCCCACCCTACTTTTGGGGGGACTCAGACGGGAAACTGCCGCAGCTGCGAACGCTCGGGTCGTCCAATTCGGGGTGGCCGTGGCTGACGATGGTGACGTCGAGCAGGCAGGAGTCGATCGAGCCGTCGGCGTCGACCACGACCTGAGCCACCGCGGTGTCGGCTCCGGCCGCCGACAGGGCGGGCCAGACGAAGTTCCCGAGGCTCCAGAAGATGGGGCGGCCCTGGTACCACTCCATGGCGTTGAGCCGGTGGGGGTGATGGCCGAACACCATGTCTGCCCCGGCATCGATCATGGCTCTGGCCCTGGTCACGTCGTCGTCGGGCGGACCGGTCTGGAGCTCCTTGCCCCAGTGGATGGTGACCACGACCAGGTCGGCGATGTCTGCCGCGGCGGCAACGGTGGCGGCCATGGTCTCGACGGTGTCGCCGTCTGCCATGCCGGGGCTGGTATCGGTCGCCAACCACTTGGCGGTCGGTACGACCCCGCCGAAGCCGACGACGGCGACCGTCCAGCCTCGACGTTCCAGTACCGCCGGTTTTGCGGCCTCGGCCGCATTTCGCCCCGCCCCCACCGGAGCGATGCCGGCCGCCTCGATGTTGGCCAGCGAGTCGAGCAGGGCTTCGGTGCCGAAGTCCAGGGAGTGGTTGTTGGCCTGGTTCGCCACATCGACCCCCATACGGGCGATGATCGGCAGCGCCGCTGAGTCGCAACGGAAGGTGAAGGCCTTGTCCTCCGGGGTGCCAAGATCGGAGGCCGGGCACTCGAGGTTGATCACGGTGATGTCGTCGTCGAGGAACAGCCCGTCCATACCGGCCAGGGCATGTTCGTACCCGTTGGTGGCCAGGGCCGGGATGTAGCCGGGGTCGACGTTGAAGTCGCCGACCGCGTTGACCACCAGCGGTTGCCGGCCCGGTTCGGTTGTCGGTGGGGTCTCCGTCTGCGGTGTCGTCGTCTGCGGTGTCTCGGTCTGCGGAGTCGTCGACGGCGGTTCCGTTGTCGGTGGGGTCTCGGTCTGCGGTGTCGTCGGTGGCGATGGCCGCACGGGTGTGGTGGTGGTGGTCGACTCGGGCGTCGCCGAGAGTGCGACGGCCGGCGACGGGTCGAGCGGTTGGTGGGCTGCGGCCGCCACCACCATCCCGACGACGGCCAACAACAGCGGCCGGACGGCCGATGCCCCGATCAACCCTGTCCTCTGTTCCGACCCATGATCCCTCCGCGGCCTCATGGGGCCGACACGAGAGCGTATTGGTGGCGCCCCTCCGGGTGACGGATGCCGGCCGATCGTGAGCACTCCGCTGATCGAGACGTTAGCCCCGTTGCAGTGGCCTCGTCAGGCAGGTCGGGCCGCCCTCACAGGGAATGCACAATTCGTCGGCCACGAAGGTGGCGACCCGACAGCCGGCGTCGCGGAGCATGGCCAGCGTCCCGGGGAAGCCCTCGATGGCGATACACCGGCGGGGGCCGGTGGCCAGCACGTTGAGGTTCAGCCCGAGGCTGGACTCGAACTCGGCGGCGGGGGCGTGGAGCAACTCGTAGCCCAGGTCGACCATGCGCTGGTGCAACGCAGTGGGGAGCAGCGGGGCGTGGACCAGCGCCAGATCGTCGTCGAGTGGGCTGACCACCGACAGCAGGTGGAGACAGGCGTCGGGACCATCGCCGTACGGCAGGTCGTAGACCTCGACCGAAACACCCTCCGGCTCTGCGATGGCTCGGAACTGGTCGATCCCGGCCTGGTTCGTCCGAAAGCCCCGCCCGACGGCAAGGGTGGTCGGGTCCAGCCAGAGGCAGTCCCCGCCCTCGATCAGACCCGGGGCTTCGACGGTGCCGATGATGGCCACGCGATCCCGGTAGAAGCGGCGGTGGAGTTCTGCTTCGCCTCGCCGCAGTGGCTTGCCGGGCCGGAGGATGACGGCGCCGGAGCCGATGACGAACGACGGGTCGTAGGTGAACACCGAGTCGGCCAGATCATCGGCTGGGTCTTGCGGGAACCAGGCGATCTCCACGCCGTCGGCCTCGAGCAGTTCGACGAAGCGCTGGTACTGACGCTGGAGGGCCTCGGCGTCGATCGGCTTGGTGTAGTGCCAGCGCCGGTGGTCGGCGTTCAGGATGGCACCCGGTCGTCGCATGGCGACCCGACGCAGCGGTGCGGTCATCGATGTCACCCCGGCCCCCGGCATCACCGCACGCTACCCGAGGCCTGCGACTCGTGGTCCCGTCACCTCGTCTCGAGTTCGCCAGGCCCGGGAAACTCGACCGGGCCAGAAGGGATCCGGGCCGGACTCGGGGGCCGGCCCGGGGTTAAGGTTCGGCCAGGGCAGGTGAAAGGACCGGACATGACAGCTGCAACAGATGCCGACATCGACTACCAGAGCGGCTTCGGCAACGAGCACGCCAGCGAGGCCGAGCCGGGGGTGCTGCCCCACGGCCGGAACTCGCCCCAACGGGTGGCCCACGATCTCTATACCGAGCAGCTGACCGGGACCGCCTTCACCATGGCCCGGGCGGCCAACCTCCGGACCTGGCTCTACCGGGTCCGCCCCTCGGTCCGCCATGTGACCGACCTGGTGGACATCGATCGAGGTCCGCTGCGGACCGCACCGTGTCGGGACGTGGCCGCCCCGGTGGCCCAGCTGCGATGGGATCCGGTGCCGGTCGACGAGGCCGCCCCGGCCACCTGGCTCACCGGCCTGCACACGGTGGCGGTCAACGGCGACGCCCATCTCCAGCGGGGTGCGGCGACCCACCTGTACCTGGCTACCGAATCGATGGTCGATGAGGTGTTCGTCGACGCCGACGGGGAGCTGCTGATCGTGCCCCAGGACGGGGCGATCCGGCTGGTGACCGAGATGGGGGTGCTGACCGCCGCCCCGACCGAGATCGCGGTGATCCCACGGGGTGTCAAGTTCCGGGTCGAGTTGATCGACGGGTCGGCTCGGGGCTACGTCTGCGAGAACTACGGGGCGCCGTTCACCCTGCCGGAGCCGGGCTTGATCGGGCCGGACGCCCTTGCCATGCCCCGCGACTTCCTCTACCCGGTTGCCGCGTACGAGCCCGAGGATCGGCCGACCCGGCTGGTGTTCAAATACGACGGGCGGCTGTTGGAGACCCACCTCGAGCACAGCCCGCTCGACGTGGTGGCGTGGCACGGGAACCTCGCCCCCTACAAGTACGACCTCCGGAACTACTGCCCGATCGGGCCGGTCCTGTTCGATCATCCCGCCCCGTCGCTGTGGACGCTGCTGACCTCGGTGTCGGACACCGCGGGGATGGCCAACGTCGACTTCGTGTTGTTCCGGGAGCGGTGGTTGGTCCAGGAGGACACGTTCCGCCCTCCGTGGTTCCACAGCAACATCATGAGCGAGCTGATGGGCCTGATCGAGGGGGTCTACGACGCCAAGCTGCACGGCTTCGTGCCGGGCGGCCTCAGCATCCACAACGCGTTCCTGCCTCACGGACCAGACAACGAGGCGTTCGAACGAGCCTCCACCATTGACCTGGAACCGACCCGTATGGAGCCGCTGCTGGCCTTCATGTTCGAGTCCCGCTACGCCTGGATCCCCACCCGGTGGGCCGTCGAGCTGCCGCAGCGTCAAGACGACTACGCCGACCACTGGCGCCTCCTCGGCCGCAAGACCGACCTGTAGTGTTTGTGGCGGCCGACCGCGGTCGCCGATCGAGGAAAGGGACATTGGGCCCTTCCGGATCGGGGCCGACCAAAATCAGGGTGACCACATGAGTCAGACATCGAAGTCACCAGCCCCGACAGACAACCCAGCCCCCAACCCGACGGTTCGCTGGTTCGACGAGGTGACGATAGACGACGTCGGTGACGTCGGTGGCAAGAACGCCTCACTTGGCGAGATGTACCAGGCCCTGAACCAAAGCGGTGTTCGGGTGCCGAATGGCTTCGCCACCACCTCCGAGGCGTACCGCCGGTTCCTCGACGAGAACGGCCTGAAGGAGACCATCGCCACGGTTCTCGGTGGCTGGGACGGATCCGATGTCGATGACCTGGCGGCCAGGACCCGCAGCATCAGGGCGATGATCATGGCCGCCGACCTGCCGGACGACCTGATGGAGGGAATCGTCGAGGGGTATCGTCGCCTGTCGGCCGAGGCCGGTGTCGGCGAGGTCGAGGTCGCGGTCCGCTCCAGTGCAACCGCCGAGGATCTGCCCGAAGCGTCGTTCGCCGGCCAGCAGGAGTCGTTCCTGATGATCCACGGCGAGGCCGCGGTCCTCGATTCGGTCAAACGGTGTTTCGCCAGCCTCTACAACGCCAGGGCCGTCAGTTACCGCCGTGACTTCGACATCCACGAAACCGACATCGCCCTATCGGCCGGCATCCAGCGCATGGTCCGAGCCGACCAGGCCGCCAGCGGTGTCATCTTCACCCTGGACACCGAATCGGGCTGTCGGGACGTGGTGTACATCACCGCCGCCTGGGGGCTCGGGGAGAACATCGTGCAGGGTCGGATCGTGCCAGACGGTTTCCACGTCCACAAGCAGCGCCTCAAGGACGGCTTCACCCCGCTGGTCGGCAAGCAGGTCGGGGCCAAGGAACTGCGGATGTACTTCGACGTGGCGGCCGATCGGGTGGCGAACGAGCGCACCACCGAAAAGGAGCGTGCGATGCTGTGCATCTCCGATGCCGAGGTGTTGCAGCTGGCCCGGTGGGCGGTGGCCATCGAGGACCACTACTCATCGGTCCGCGGGATCGCCACTCCGATGGACATCGAATGGGCCAAGGACGGCCGCACCGACGAGTTGTTCATCGTCCAGGCCAGGCCGGAGACGGTCCACAGCCAGCGCGAACAATCGAACGTCATGCAGATCCATCGGATGGAGGAGCGTGGCGAGGTGTTGTGCCGCGGTTTCGCCATCGGCGATCGCATCGCGGCCGGAACCACGAGGGTGGTGGCGGACCCGAAGGACATGAACGCCCTTCAGCCCGGCGACGTGCTGGTTACCGAGATCACCGATCCGGACTGGGAACCGATCCTGAAACGGGCCTCGGCCCTGATCACCGAGCGGGGTGGGCGAACCTCCCACGCCGCCATCGTGTCCCGCGAACTGGGCATCCCGGCCATCGTCGGGGCCGAGAACGCCAGGTCGGTGCTCGGCTCGGGTCGTGAGGTCACGGTGAACTGCGCCGAGGGGGAGACCGGCCTGGTCTACGACGGGGCACTGGCCTTCGCCGTCGACGAGGTCAACATGGAGGACGTGCCGACCATCAGGACCGAGGTGATGGTCAACCTGGGCGACCCGGCGTCCGCCTACCGGACCTCGATGTTGCCGACCGCCGGCATCGGTCTGGCCAGAATGGAGTTCATCTTCGCCAGCCATGTCGGCATCCACCCGATGGCCCTGATCCGGCCCGAGGCGCTCAGCCCCGAGAACAAGGCGGAGGTGGCGAGGGCCACCGCCGGCTATGACGACCCCACGAACTTCCTGGTCGACCGGGTGTCGTTGGGGGTGGGCACCCTGGCCGCCGCATTCTGGCCGCGGCCGGTGATCGTGCGCTTCAGCGACTTCAAGACCAACGAGTACGCAGGGCTGCTCGGCGGCGAGGTGTTCGAGCCGCACGAGGAGAACCCGATGATCGGCTGGCGAGGCGCCAGCCGCTACTACCACCCGGAATACCGTCGTGGCTTCGAGCTGGAGCTGGCGGCCATCCGCCGGGTCCGCCAGGAGTTCGGGCTGACAAACCTGAAGGTGATGGTCCCGTTCTGCCGGACGCCGGACGAGGGTCGCAAGGTGATCGAGGTGATGGAGTCGAACGGTCTGATCCAGGGCCTGGACGGGCTCGAGGTCTACGTGATGGCGGAGATCCCGGTCAACGTGTTCCGGGCCGACGAGTTCGCCCAGGTCTTCGACGGTTTCTCGATCGGCTCCAACGATCTGACCCAGTTGACCCTGGGGGTCGACCGTGATTCGGATCGTGTGGCGGCGTTGTTCGACGAGCGCGACCCCGCGGTCGAACGGGCCTGTGCCATGGTGATCGAATCGGCGAGGCAGCACGGCCGCAAGATCGGCATCTGCGGGCAGGCCCCCTCGGACTACCCGGAGTTCACCGAGTTCCTGGTCGAGCAGGGGATCGACTCGATCAGCGTCACCCCCGACGTGGTCATCAAGACGATCGGGGTGGTCGCCGAAGCCGAACGTTCGATGGCCGCCGGCTATGCCACCGGCTATCGGGGTTCGGTGCAACGCCTGGTCGAAGCGCTCGACAACCACGACGGCGATGAGGACGTCTACGAGCTGCGCCGAGCGGCGCTGTCGGAGCTGCAGGATCGGCTGCCGAACGCCATCGACACCCGCCCCGGTCACCGGCTCCGGGAGGCACTGTACAAGTTCGAGACCAACCACCCCGTCCTGACCAGCGCCGTGAACGACGTCAGCAACTACCTCAGCAGCATGGGCATCTCAGGTCGAGGGTCCTCCGCCGCGGTCAGCCGGCGGCGGGGACCACCACGACCGCGGTTGCCGGCTGATGCACCAGCGCCGTGGTGACCGAGCCGAGCAGCAGGTGGGCCAGGCCGCCCCGGCCCCGCCGACCCAGGATCAGCAAGTCGCAGTCCGACTCGCACTCGTGCAGCACCGCCCGGGGGTCGCCGTACTCCAACCGCTTCACCACCTCCGCCCGGGGCTGCGTCCGGCTCGTCGGTCTTCACCGACTCGACCGCGGCCGCCACCGTCTCGTCCAGCACCCGTTTGGCGGCGATCTCGTAGTCGTCGTAGCTCATGACCGCCAGGTCGGGCATCGCGCTGGCCGGGTACACCCAGCTGTGGACCGCCTCGATCGTCGCCTGCGGCGACGCGTGGGTCAGGGCCCACTCCAGCGCGGCGACGGAGTTGGCAGACCCGTCGATGCCGACGACCAGTCGATCCTGTGGCCCTTCTGTCGGGGCGGTCGGCGGTATCACTGCGACCGGGGCCTTTGCATGGGCCACCACATAGGAGCTGACCGAGCCCAGCAGGGCATCCTCCATGCCGCTCCGGCCTCGGGTGCCGACCACGGTCAGCGCATGGTCGGCGCCGGTCTCGACCAGGGTCTGCCCCGGGCGGCCCCGACAGACGATCGGTGGCAGGTACCGATCGCGCGTGATCTGCTCCAGTACCGCCTTCACCTCTCGGGTGGCCTGCTGCTCGAACTCGTTCTCGGCCAACGGGACCGGGCCGGTGTAGGCCCACCACGGGTACTGCCAGGTGATCAGCGGTTGGATCGGCCCGAATTCAGCGGTTCGGCCGACTGCCCAGTGAAGAGCGTGGCGGGAGCCGGCCGAACCGTCGAGCCCGACCAACAGCCCTCGCTCGGTCGGCCGCGAAGCCGCGTCGCTCAGCGAATCCCTCTGCGATGCATCCTGGTCGTTTTCGTTCGCGGTATTGCGGGTCATACCCCGATTGTCGGGGCCCGATCATGGGGTTGCAAGAGTCGAACGTCCTCGGACCCGATCCTCAGGTGCGGTCGCCTCGGCTGATCTCGATCGACTTCTTTGCCGGGGCGAATCCTCGTCCACCGGGATCCGAACCTCGAGAATGCCGTCGACGTAGGACGCCTTGACGTCGTCCTCGTTCACTCCCTCGGGCAGTGGCAGGACCCGGGCGAACGATCCGTAGTGGAACTCCGAACGGTAGCCGTTGTCGTCGTCGGTCTCGGTCTTCGACCGGCGCTCGGCCTGGATCGTCAACTGATTGTTGTCGATCGACAGCTCGATGTCTTCCGGGTCGACGCCGGGGATCTCGCCCCGGATCACCAGCGTGTCGTCGTCGACGAACCGCTCGATCTTGATGCTGTCGAAATCACCGAACCGGCGCTCCGGCCAATGACGGCCGAACCAGGCGGGCCATTGCATGAGGTCACCGATTCCGAACCGGTCGAACGGATCGAGCACGGTCGTCGAACCGGTGGGCACCGGGGTGGTCGACTCCGTCGTCGCCTTCTTCTCTTTGCTCATCGACTACTACCTCCTCGAGGTCACGTGTTGTGGCAGCGCTCCCGCTGTGTTCAGGCGCTCTCGCGTGTTTCAGGCGCTCTCGCGCTGTCCCAGTGTTCATCCGGTACCCGGGTTGCGGTAGGGGCCTACGTCCTGCGGTGCGAACTACGCTTGGATCATGGCCTACGACGGGGACCCGGAGCGGTCGCGAATCGAGTCGATCGACCACGTGCAGTTGGCGATGCCGCCCGGAGGTGAGGAAGCGGCCCGGCGATTCTACGGCCAGCTGCTCGGCATCCCCGAAACGCCGAAGCCGCCACATCTCGCCACGCGGGGTGGCTGCTGGTTCGAGCGGGGCGGGCTGAAGGTCCATCTCGGCGTCGAGGCCGACTTCACGCCGGCCCGCAAGGCCCATCCCGCCCTGGCCGTCTCCGGACTGCGTGACCTCGTGGCCCATCTGGCGGCCAACGGTGTTGCGATCCGCGACGACGAACCACTGCCCGGGTTCGACCGGGTCTACGTCGACGACCCCTTCGGCAACAGGATCGAGTTGCTCGAGCCCGATTCCTGACCGCAGCATCTGCGCCGCCGGCGCCACCGCCTCGAAGCAGGCGAGCCCGACTGGTACGTTGAGGCTGCCGGCATTCGGTGGCCGGTGCAACCCCGGAGCCCGGTCGTCGGGCACCGAGACCGGAGGTGAACCGATGAAGCTGTTCTCCCACCGGCGACGGCCGGTTCATCTCGGGCCATATCCCCTGGAGCGACTTCCCCGCCTTGGCGACCCCGATGCCGCCCCGATCGGCGTCCGGGGCAAGTCGGCGGCGAACCTCCGCCGGCCGGCAGAGGCGACCACCGCCGGTCCGCGTCGGCCGGTCACGCCTACCGCCCCTATCTCGACATGTTCGACGCCCAGCGGCGGGGCGACGCCGCCGCCGCGGCCCCGATCACCGACGATCCGGTGGCTCGATCGGAGAACCTGAAGGCAGGGCTCTACTTCCTCGACGCCGACATGGCGGCCTGCACCGGTGTTCCCGATCACGCCTGGCTGGCCAGGCCCGAGCCGCTGCCGTTCGCCGTCGTCATCCTCATCGCCCACTCCCGCCGGGTCCGGGGCCATCACCCCGGCGACGACTGGATCGACGGCACCCGCCAGGTCAACGCCGACCTCCGGGCGGCCGAGCTGGCGGTGATCACCGCCTCCTACATCCGCAATCTCGGCTTCGACGCCGTTGCCCACACGCCGACCGCCAGCGAGGTCGACGCCGAGCTCCTCGGGCTCCAGGCCGGGCTGCTCGAGGTCCGCCGCCGGCGGCTGCGGGCCCCGTACCTCGGCGGCGGCTACGCCTTGGCGGTCGTCACCACCTCGATGGCGTTGGCCCCCGATCGACCGTTGGCCCGACGAGGCGTCGTCGCTCGGTGGCGGTCGACCGCCGGCCCCGGTTGGCTTCTCGGCCGGGGTGGAACCAGGGCCAGGATCGGCCGGCTCAACGGCGATCATCGCCCGCTGCACCTCGGTCGGTATCCGATGGAACGCATCCGCCGGGTCGACGAGCCGACGACCCTCATCATCGACGACGAGGTGCAGCGGGTTCCGGTCAGGGCCGGCGGTTTCCCCCGGGCGGCCAACGGCGACATGGGCCCCAAGTTCAAAGAGGACGTGAAGGTCTTCGCCTTCAAGACCCCGTCGGCCCAGGCCTACATCAAACAGATCGGGGTGATGGTCCCCCATCAGGACGGACCGGTTGCGCCGTCGCCCGCTGCCGGTACCGACGACCCGGACGCCAACGCCGACGCGCTCAAAGCCCTGGCCTACCACCTCGGTGGCGACATGGTCGGGGTGTGCCGGATCCCGACCTACGCCTGGTACAGCCACCGGGGCGACGGCACCCCGATCGAGCCATACCACCGTAATGCGGTGGTGATCCTGCTCGACCAGGGCTACGAGACGATGGAGGGAGCGAGCGGCGACGACTGGATCTCCGGGGCCCAGTCGATGCGGGCCTACATGCGGGGGGCGCAGATCGCCGGGATCATGGGCGAGCACGTGCGGTCGCTCGGCTATGGGGCCCGCAGTCAGACCAATCGGGACTCCGACGTGCTCCACATCCCGCTGGTGCTGCAGGCCGGGCTGGGGGAGATGAGCCGGATCGGCGAGCTGGTGTTGAACCCGTTCGTCGGGCCCCGGTTCAAGTCGGTGGTGTTGACGACCGACATGCCGCTGACCCCGGACCGGCCGATCGACTTCGGCCTCCAGGATTTCTGCGGCAAGTGCACAAAATGCGCCAGGGAGTGCCCCTGTGCGGCGATCCCCTTCGGCGACAAGGTGATGTTCAACGGCTACGAGACCTGGAAGCCCGATGTCGAGAAGTGCACCAAGTACCGGCTCGGCAATCAGAAGGGCTCGGCCTGCGGTCGTTGCATGAAGACCTGCCCGTTCAACATCGAGGGGGTGTTGTCCGAGCGGCTGTTCCTGTGGTCTGCCATCAAGTTGCCGTTCACCCGGCGCTGGATCGCCCAGCTCGACGACCGGGTCGGCAACGGGTCGATCAACCCGATCAAGAAGTGGTGGTGGGATCTGGAGTTCGTCGACGGTCGCACCGTCGAGCCCCGAAAGGGAACGAACGCCCGCGACCTCGACCTCGACGGGGGCCGGGTGGCCGGCACCCAGAAGATCGCCCACTACACCCCCGACATGTTGCCGCCGGGCGACGCCATCGGCGTGCCGGTCAAGCTCGTCCGCAAGGAGGCGCTGGCCCGGGGGGCGGCCGCCGAGTCGCCGGCATCGGCCAGAGCCCGGGTCGGTCGTCGGCCAGGCCGCCGGTAGGCGGAGCCTCCCGATACCCGTACGGCCGCGGTCAGGGCCCCGCCCGGCCGCCGTCCGGTGTCACGGAACCGCCGGTGGTTCAGATCCCGGCCGGTCGACGCTTCGAGCCCCGGGTCGGCCACAGTGACAGCAGACCCCGGCCTCGCGACAACCTGGTCATCACCAGCAGGACGGCGGCGTAGACGATCGGCTCCCAGATCGACCGGCCGGAACGGGTCAGGATCTCCGGCAGGGCGACCAGGATGATGGCGGCGGGGATCGACGTCCAGAGATGCGACGCCCCGATGGCCAGCATCAGGGCGAACATGGCCACCGACAGCGAGAACGGGTACTGATCGCCGGAGACGAACGGCGTGGCGTAGAGCGAGAGGCCTCCCGCCGCCCCGGCCAGGCCGGCGCTCAGGGCAACACCGGTGAGGTGGGTTCGGCGGACATCGATACCGAAGGCGGCGGCCGCCGTCGGTTCGTCGCGAACCGCCAGCATGGCCCTGGTGAAACGTCCCCGTGTGGCCCGTTGGACCGCCACCATGATGACGGCTCCTCCGAGCAGCACCAGCAGGTACTGCCAGGCGTCGTCCCGATCGGCAGACATCCCGGTCCAGGCCGGGGCCCCGATGTTGCCGTCGACCCTGTAGCCGAGCGGGCCGTCGATCCAGCGCAGCGTGATGGGCAGGACCATGGCGACGGCCAGGGTCAACAGCGCCAGGTAGGTCCCCGGCAACCGCAGACTCGGCACGCCGATGACCAGGCCGACAGCCGCTGCCCCGACCGCCCCCAGCAGCGGTGCCAGGAGGTAGGGGATCGACAGATCGTCGATGCCGTGGGCGGCGGCCAGCGCCCCGATCCCGATGAAGGCCCCGTGGCCGACCGAGATCAGTCCCAACCGTCCGGACAGGATGTGGAGCCCGGAGAACGCCACCACGAAGACGATCATCTCGGTGGCCAACAGGATGGTCAGGGTCGAGCCGAAGATCGGCACCGCCAGCAGCCCGATCGTTGCCGCGATCAGCAACCGGCGGCGGGAGACGCCGACCCCCCTGCGGGGGAACAGCTGATCCTGATGGTCGATGTGGCGTTCGATCACGGTCCGGTGTCCACGGTGAGGGCGGTACCGAACAGGCCGCCCGGTCGGATCACCAGCACCAGGATCAACGTGGCGAGAGTGTAGATCAGGGCAACGTCGGCGCTGACGAACGGCACATAGCCGACCAGCATCGTCTCCAGCAGGGCGAACACGAAACCGCCGATGACCGCACCGGTGGGGTTGCCGAGCCCACCCAGGGTGGCGGCGGCCAGGGCGAACACGATGAGGCGGCTCATCATGTTGGGCCCGACGAACAGCTGCCCTGCGATCAGTCCACCCCCCAGGGCCCCGAGTGCGGCGGCCAGCGCCCAACCGATCATCAGCACCGAGCCGACCCGGATGCCGACCAGGGCCGCGCCGCTGCGGTTCGACACGACCGCCCGGAACGCCAGGCCGAGCTTGGTCCGCTGCTGGAGCAGGGCCAGCAGGCCGAGGGCCACGGTCAGGGTGGCGACGATCCCGATCGTCTGATACCGCAGCCTCGCCCCCAGCAGCTCGATCCGGGCGTCGGGGGCGGTGGGGAACGGTGAGCCGACCTGGCGGAGCCCCGATCCCCACCACATGACGGCCAGCCCGTGCAACAACAGGAACAAGCCCAATGCGGCGCCGACCGGCGGCAGCGGCCCGTCGTCGGCCAGCGGTTGCATCACCAACCGCTGCACCGCGGCGCCCAGGACCAGCCCGGCCACCATGGCGCCGCCGATGGCGGCCCACACCGGCCACGGGGTGCCGAGCTCGGCCAGGAGCGTCGAACCGGCGAACCGGGGGTCGGCCGGGCTGCGGAGCAGAGCGGCGACATAGCTGGTGAACATCGCCATCTCGCCCTGGGCCAGGTTGAGCACGCCGGTGGAACGAAAGACCATCGTCAGGGCCAGCGCCAGCGCGGCGTAGACCGCCCCGTTGGCCAGCGCATCGAAGAGCCGCTGCAGGAAGAGGGTCATGGCAAAGGACTCAGGACGTTGGGCTCATCGAACGGACGGCGTCTCGCCGATCGAGCGGTCAGGCCCGACCCGCTTCGGTTTCGTCCCGCCGATTGCGGCCGGCCAGCCTGATCAGTTCCTCGTGCAACTCGAACCACACCGTGTGGTAGCTGTCGAGCAGGGGATGGGCAACATAGCGGTGATCCCCGTCGTCCAGCTGGGCCAGGGCCGCCGCCAGTCGGTCGCCGTAGCGGCCGAGCCGGGACACCAGGTTCGCAACCTCGGCGATCAGGGGCATGGCCTCGGGGTGGATCTCGGTCCGGAGCCGAGCGAGGACCGACTGGTCATAGGCCGGGTCGTCGTGGTCGTTGGGGGTTTCGGTGCCGTCGACGGTCCGGACCTGCCAGGCGGTGACGACCTCCTTGAGGCCCATGTTGGGGCCGTGGAAACGGTCGAGAACCGCCGAGAAGGCGTTGGTCAGACCTTCCCGCTCCTCGCCCCACAGCTCCTCGGCCCTGGCGGTCGCCTCCGGCGACGGCCGCACCCGGCCACCGGGCATCTCCAGCACCATGCCCCGCTCCGTCAGGCCGGCCAGGACGTCGCCGACCGTCCCCTCGTCCACCCCCAGCGCGCCGGCGATGCTCTCGGCCGAGCCCATGCCCTTGAGGGCGATCACCCGCAGGCAGTCATCGGCCGACACCGCAGCCGACCGGGCGTCGTGGGTCGCGGTCGACGCGGTGTCGTCGGCCGGCACCGCACCGCCAGCGGAGTGGCCGTCGTCAACGGTGCGAGCCCAGCGCCGGATCGTCTCCACCTCGGGAATGACGTCGCCGGCCGAGGTTCGATCGCCGAGCAGCAGCCGACCGTTGTCGCCGTCGACGGTCACCACCTCACCGGGGGTGACCACCCGGTCGCCGCTGGTCAGCGCCTCCTCGGACAGCACGATCCCCTTGGCGCCAACCACCGCCGCCAGCCCCCAGGCCCTGGCCACCACTGCGGCATGGCTGACCATGCCGCCCAGGGTGGTCACCAGCCCAACGGCGGCGCCGATTCCGTGCACGTCGGCCGGTGACGTCTCCTCCCTGATCAGAATCACCCGATCGCCGGTCTCGGAGCGGGCCAGCGCATCGTCAGGGTCGAGCGACAACACACCGCTGACCAGGCCGGGGGAGGCGGCCAGGCCGGTGGCCAGCACGATCCCCTCGATCCCCTCGATCCCTTCGATCCCCTCGATCCCCTCGATCCCCTCGTCCCGCGGCCCGCCGTCAGCTCCATTGTCGGCCCGATCGGCGTTGTCGGCCGCAGGCTGGCGCGTCACCGGCGGATCGTCGAGGTATGGCAGGCAGCGGCGGACCGCCTCGGCCCGATCGACCGGGAAGTCCGGGTCATCGGCCATGGCGATGGCGGTGCGGAACACCGCGACCGGGCTTCGTTTGGCCTGGCGCCACTGGAGCAACCACAGCTTGCCGTCCTCGACGGTGAACTCGATGTCCACCATGTCGGCCGAGTGGTGCTCCAGGCGATCCGACAACTCGACCAGCTCATCCCACAGCGCCGGCCAACGATCGGCCATCTCGGTCAACGACATCGTTGCGTGGGTGCCGGCCACCACGTCCTCGCCCTGGGCGTCCACCAGGAAGTCCCCCATCAGGGCCCGCTCACCGGTGGACGGGTCGCGGCTGAACGCCACCCCGGTTCCGGATTGGGGGCCCATGTTGCCGAACACCATGGCCTGGACCGTCGCCGCGGTGCCGGCCTCGTGGTCGATGCCTTCCAGCTCCCGGTAGGTTCGGGCCCGATCCGATCGCCAGGATCGGAACACCGCCTCCACCGCGGCGACGACCTGCCGCTGCGGGTCGGCCGGGATCGTCCACCCTGCCTGGTCGACCGCGGCGGCGAAGGCCAACGCCCCGGCCTCGCCCGGGTCGGCGGAGCGGGCCGGAGAGCGCAGCCAGCTCGTCGGCGTCGGCGCCGAGGACCACCAGGGCGAAGCTGGTCACCGCTCGGCGGAAGGTGTTCCAGGCGAACCGCTGGTCTCCGGTGAGCGCGGCCATCGCCCGGGCCACCTCGGCCGACATGCCGACGTTGAGCACCGTGTCCATCATGCCCGGCATCGACACCGCCGCTCCCGATCGTACGCTGAGCAGCAGTGGGGCGGAACGATCGCCGAGGCGACGGCCGACGGCCCGCTCGATCCCGGCCACACCCTCGGCAACGACCCCGGTCAGGTCCAGGCCGTTGCCCTCGAGGTAGGCCATGCATTCGGTGGTGGGGATGGTGAAGCCCGGTGGCACCGGTAGACCGAGCGCCGTCATCGTGGCCAGGCCGGCCCCCTTGCCCCCCAGCAGGGCGGTGAGCTCGGGCGTCGTCATGTCCCCCGGTGGGGCGGCACCGTCGTTGAAGGGAAAGAAGCGCTTCACCACGGACTCTCACCTCACCAGTCGTGTCGGCGTCGATCGAATTGGCGGCCAGAGTACCCCCACCGCCCGTTGTGCGCCATCGTCGGAAACCGTTGGGCCGGCAGCTGGCCGGTGGGTCGTGATCGGCTCTAGCCCGTCGTCCGGGGGTCCTGGCGGTACGATGCGGCGCCGGTCGTGGTCACGGTCACCCGCCGGTGGCGTCCTGGATCGCCCGCCACAGCTTCTCGGGCTTGAGCGGGGTCTCCAGATGACGGATCCCGAGGTGTGACACCGCGTCGATCACCGCGTTGTATGCGGCCGGGATCGACCCGATCGTCCCCGATTCGCCGACCCCCTTGGCCCCCAGTTCGTTGACCCAGGTCGGGGTTTCGATGTGGACCACCTCGAACGACGGCAGCTCGGCGGCCGAGATCACCGGGTAGTCCATGAAGTTGCCGGTCAGCAGGTTGCCGTCGTCGTCGTAGACGATCTCCTCCAGCAGCGCCTGGGCGACACCCTGGGCGACGCCACCGTGGATCTGGCCCTCGGCCAGCAGGGGATTGAGCAGCCGGCCGGCGTCATCGGCGGCCACCAACCTGATCAGTCTGGTTGCGCCGGTGTCGCGATCGACCTCGACAACCGCGACGTGGGCCCCGCTGGGATAGGTGGGCATCTCGGCGGTGAAATCGTGGAACTCGTAGAGCGGTTCCCCGGTTGAGGAGGCCACCTTCGACCAGTCGACGCCGACCGCGGGGCTGCCGACGACGTGGAAGGCGCCGGTCTCGGCGTCGAGCACGATGTCGTCGACCGCCGCTTCCAGCAGGTCGGCCGCGGTGTCGCGGGCCTTCTCGATCAGTTGGGCGGTGGCAGCGGCGATGGCCGAGCCACCGAGCTGCACCGATCGGCTGCCGACGGTCAGCCCGCCCCGGGCCACCAGGTCGGTGTCGCCGTGGACCACGTCGATCCGGTCCATCGGGATGCCGGTGCGATCGGAGACGATCATGGCCCAGGTGGTTTCGTGACCCTGCCCGTAGGGCGTCGAACCGCTGATCACCCGAATCCGACCATCCGGTTGCAGTTCGACGGAGCCGAATTCGCTGCCGGCGGCGCCGGCGGTGACCTCGACATAGCAGCTGATGCCGACGCCGAGCAGCTGCCGGTCGTCCCGGTCGCGGCGGGCGGCCTGCTCGGCCAGCAGCTCGTCGTAGCCGGCGGCGGCCAGCACCCGCTCCAGAGCCTCGGGGTAGTCGCCGACGTCGTAGACAGTGCCGACGCCGGTGGTGTACGGCTCGAGGAACTTGGGCACCAGGTTCCTGCGTCGGACCTCGGCCGCATCGAGCCCGATCTCGTCTGCGAACCGATCGATCATCCGCTCGATGGCCACCGTGGCCTCGGGCCGTCCCGCCCCCCGGTAGGCGGTGGTGGAAACGGTGTTGGTCACCGCAGTGGTGGCATTGAATCCGACGTTGCGGATCTCGTAGGTGCCGGTCAGCATCCGGTGGGTCAGGTTGGCCAGCACCGCCCCGATGATCGGGTAGGCCCCGGCGTCCTGGAACACGTCGACCTGGTAGGCGGTGATCGTGCCGTCCCTGGTGCCGCCGATGGTTGCGTATTGGACCTGGCTGCGGCCATGGGGCATGGCCATCAGGTTCTCGGACCGGGTCTCGGTCCAGCGGACCGGTCGGCCAATCGCCCTGGCGTACCAGCCGATGGCCAGCTCCTCGGGGTAGGTCCGGGACTTGGCCCCGAACCCCCCGCCCACGTCTGGCACCACCACCCGGACCCGGTCGGTGTCGAGATCGTAGATCGTGGCCAGCAGATCCCGGGTCGGGTGGGCTCCCTGGCAGGCCGAGTAGTGGACCAGCCGACCGTCCTCGGTCCACCACGCCGCCCCGGCCCGAGGCTCGATCGGGGCTGCGGTCAGACGCTGGTTGACGATGCGCTCCGACACCACCACTTCGCAGTCGGAGAAGTCGGCCTGGTGAGTCCGATGAGACTCGGCTCAACACGTTTGTGCCGACGTCGGGGAACAGCACCACCTCGTCGGTTGCGGCCTGCTCGACATCGACCACCACCGGCAGCTGGTCGTAGTCGACGATCACCAGCTCGGCGGCGTCGGTGGCCTGTTCGCTGGTTTCGGCCACCACGGCCACGATCGGCTGGCCGACGTAGCGGACCACGCCGTCGGCCACGAACGGCCGACGCATCTCCTCGGGGAACACCGGCAGCACATTCGGGGCGGTTCCGAGATCCGCCATGTCGGTTGCGGTGAAGACGCCGAGCACCCCGGGGGCCGAGCGGGCCTCGTCGGTGTCGATGGCGGTGATCCGGCCGTGGGCCATGATCGATCTGACGTAGACCAGGTGGGCCGCGTCGTCGATGGTGAGGTCTTCGACGTAGCTGCCGCCAATGGTGAGGAACGCCGGATCCTCCCGGCGAACGACGCTGTTTCCGAGAATGCTCACGAGAGGTTCATGATCCTGGTTCCGGCCCTCAGCTGAAGTCGGTGGCGTAGTCGATGGAGTCCGGCAGGTGCTGGTCCTCGGGGAAGACGACTGCGTAGTTGAGCGCACCGTCGATGTCGTGCCGCCACACCTCTTCCGGCAGGTCGTACAACACCTCGACCCCGTAGCCGTTGGGATCGTTGATGTAGACGCTGTGGGTCATCCCGTGATCGATCCGGATGTTGATCTTCACCCCGTTGTCCTTGAGGAACTGGACCTGTTCCATCCACGACTCCCGGTCGGGATAGGTGACGGCGATGTGATTGATCGCCGACGATCCCTTGAACATGCTCCACTGGTCCGGAGGTTCCGGCAGTCCCTCCCGCTCGACGAGGGCCAGATCGTGGTGGCTGACGTCGTCGATCACGCCGCTGTAGAACTGCATGTTCATCGGCGTGTCGTTCCGCCCCGGCTTGAGCTTTCCCACCATCTGGAAGCCGAGCAGATCCGACCAGAAGTGGTGCGACTCCTCCATGTCCCGCACGTTCAGGACCAGATGGTTCAGCCCCTGCGGGGTGACGGCAGCGGTCCGCCTCTTCGTGGTGTCCGACATGTCGACGCCCCCTGGCTTGGATTCGGTTGCGGCCGGTCGTGCAGTTGCAGGCCGGTGATCTCATCGTAGGGCCCGGCCCCGAGCGACGCGTAGTCGGCGCTCAGCCCTGACGTTCGGCCAGCCAGGCCTCGAATTCGGGGCGACGCTCCTTGGCGATGGGGAACACCCCGATGCTGGACTCGCCGTCGGCCACCCGCTCGATGGCCCACTCCTCCTCGAGCTCCTGGGCGTAGCCGTCGTTCGCCACCTCCTCGGCCAGCAGGGCCGGGATCACCACCGCACCTTCGCCGTCGCCGACGATGATGTCGCCGGGGAACACGGTCACCCCGGCGCAGACGATGGGGATCTGGTGGTCGAGTGGGGTGTGGAGCCGGCCCAACGTGGCGGCATGCGATGACAGGTGGTACACCGGCACGTCGATGTCGGCGATGGCCGGGGTGTCGCGCAGTGCGCCGTCGGTGATGAAGCCGGTGCCGCCCCGCTTGAGCAGCCGCATGGTGAAGATGTCGCCGATCGTCCCCGCGTCCGGTTCGCCCCGGGCCTCGACGATGAGAACCTCTTCCGGCTCGATCGACTCGACCGCCCGCCGCTGGGCGTTGGGGCCCGAGCTGCGCTTCTCGAAGTCCTCCCGCCGGGGGACGTAGCGGAGGGTGTGGGCGTAGCCGAGCATGCGTTGGTTGGGCTTGAGCGGCTTGAGCCCGTTGAGGAACGAGTTCCGCATGCCCCGGCGCTGCATCTGACCGGCGAGGGTCGCGGTGGAGACGGCGTTGAACTTCCGTCTGATCTCGTCGGTCAACTCGAATGGTCGGGTTGTGTCGTCGGCCATGGCCGGGTGCTCGCTTTCCTTGGGTCGTGAACTAGTCGATGACGCCGAAGCTGATCTGGCCCAGCTCGCCGTAGTCGGCGACGAAGGAGTCTCCGACCTGTACCGGATGGGCTCGGATGAACGAGCCGGACAGCACGGTGTGGCCGGCCTGCATCTCAACGCCGAACTCGCTCGAGCTTGCGGGCCAGCCAGGCCACCGAGTTGACCGGGTTGCCCATCACCGCGGCCGCGGTTCCGGACTCCTCGACCTCACCGTTCTTGTACAGGGCGCCCGCCACATGGCGTGGGTCGATGTCGGCGAGGCTTCCTCGGGCTGCCGCCGACCATGATGAAACCGCACGATGCGGCATCGGCGATGCTGTCGACGACGCCGGCCTTGCCCGATTTCGAGAACCGGCTGTCGACCACCTCGATGGCCGGCAGCACGTAGTCGGTCGCGTTGAGCACATCGACGGCGTTGACGTCGGGACCGCCGAGGTCGTCGCCCAACACGAACACCAGCTCGATCTCCACCAGTGGCCGGTTCATCATGCTCATCGACACCCTGGTCCCCTCGTCGAGGAACCAGTTGTCGAACAGGGTGCCGTAGTCCGGCTCGGTCGCTCCGGTGGTGGAGCGCATGGCCTTCGAGGTCAGGCCGACCTTGTGGCCCTTGACCACCCGGCCGGCCGCGACCTTGGCCTCGGTCACATACTGGCCGATGGCGTAGGCGTCCTCGATGTCCGCACCGTCGTAGGTCAGGGTGATCGGCTCGATCCAGCGCCTGGTCAGTTCGGCCTCGACGAGGTCCGCTGCGGCTCGGCGACGTTGCTCTTCGGTCATCGGCACCGGTCGAGCATGCCATAGAACGGCCGCCGCTTCACAAGTGGTGGTTCGTCCTATCGGTCGACGTAGGCGGTGAACACGCAGGAGATCTTGACCTTGCCGCCGGCCGGGACCTGCATCGTGTGGCGCGACGGTCTCGATGCCGGGTCGGGGAATCGTTCCAGCCATGGACCATTGAGCGCGGTGCGGGCCTCGGCCGGATCGCCGACGAAGAACGTGATCTTGGCCATGTCATCCCAGGTGGCACCGGCCTGGCGGAGCATGTTCCCCATATGGAGGAACAGGTTGTCGATCTGTTCCTCGACGGTCCCGGGGAGCTCCCGCACGCCGTCGTTGTACGGCGGGATGATGCTCGACTCGATCAACGGCCCCACCCGGGTGGCGCAGGGGATCGGGTTCTCATGGGCGAAGCTGTCGCACTCGATCGAGGTTCTGGTCATCACATCTCCTGGGCGTTCGTCTGCTCGTTGCGGCGCTCGGTGGCCGGTGGTGGCACCGACCGGCCGGGGCCGATAGGTTCACCCGAGCCGACCGTACTCGTTGCCTCGTCGACCGTCACGGCCGATGGCTCCCGGGGACCTTGGCCTCTGGCGGCCGGCTGGTGCACTGTTTTGTATGAATGATGCAGCCCGATCCGGCTGTGCGAAGGAGTTTGGACGATGGCGCAGGAACCGACGGTCGCAGCCCCCGCATTCCGACCGGGGCAGCCGATCGAGCAACTGGTGCTACCGGTGGCCGCCGGTTCGTACCACGACCGGGCCATGCCGCTTGTGGTGTGGCTGGCCGAGCGGTGGAACCTCCCCATCCGGGTCGTCCACGTCGCCGGCCCGGCCGATACCGCGTCGGCATCGGCGGCTCCGACGGTGACCCGGACCACCGATCGAGTGGCGATCCAACCGGTGCATCGACCGGCGAATCGACGGTCGGCATGCCCCAGTCCGTCGTGGCCGACATGCAGTCCTGGCACCCGTCGTTGACCGTGACCGGCGAGACGCTGCACGGTGACCGCCCCGGTGCGGCCATCGCCCGGTACCTCGATCCCCGATCGCTGGCCGTGCTGTCGACCGACAACGCCGATGCCTGGAGCTTCAAGAACTCGGTGGCCGAGGAGCTGGTCCACCTGGCGGAGGTGCCGGTGCTGCTGGTCGGGCCGAAGGTCCCCAGACGTAAGCCGGACGGTGAGATCGTGGTCGGGTACGACGGCTCGGCCTCGGCCAGGATCGCCCTGGACTCGGCGGTGAGCCTGGCCCGAGCCACGGGCCATCGGCTGTGGATGGTTCGGGTGGTGCCCGAACCCCTTGCCGGCGACGACCTCCACGAGAGCACGACCCGACCGCTCCAGGAGCTGGCGGAACAACTCGATGCCGAGGTCGGCGCCCGCTGGGAGGTGGTGCAGAGCAACAGTCCGGTCGATGCCATCTCGTCGTTCGCCGACCGGCGGCAGGCCGGCTTCATCGTGGTCGGCAGCCGCAGCCGGACCGACACCAGCCGCCGATCGATGAGCAGCATCGCCATGGGCCTGGTCTCCAACGCCGAGCAGCCGGTGCTGGTCACCGCGATCTCGTGACCCAGGCGACAGCTGTGACCCCGCTGGACGTCATCGTCACCAAACGTGACGGCGGGTCGCTCACCGCCGAACAGATCGACTGGTTCATCTCCGGCTACGCCGCCGGTGACGGCGTGGCGGACGAGCAGGCCGCGGCCCTGGCCATGGCCATCTTCTTCAACGGCATGTCGCCAGAGGAGCTGTCCCACTGGACCTCGGCCATGATCGACTCCGGCACCACCCTGGACCTGTCCGGCCTCGATCGACCGGCGGTTGACAAGCACTCGACCGGCGGGGTCGGCGACAAGATCTCGCTGATCCTGGTGCCGCTGGTCGCGGCCTGTGGCGCCGCCGTGCCCCAGCTCTCCGGTCGGGGCCTCGGCCACACCGGGGGGACGCTGGACAAGCTGGAGGCGATCCCTGGCTGGAGGGCCGAACTGACCCCGGAGCAGATGATCGAGCAGTTGAACACCATCGGCGGGGTGATCGCCGGCGCCTCGGCCGACCTGGCCCCGGCCGATCGCAAGCTCTACGCCCTCCGGGACATCACCGGCACCGTCGAGTCGATCCCGTTGATCGCCAGCTCGATCATGTCGAAGAAGATCGCCGAAGGCACCGGGGCCCTGGTGCTCGATGTGAAGGTCGGCTCCGGCGCCTTCATGCGGTCGATGGCCGACGCCGAGGCGTTGGCGACCACGATGGTGGGCCTCGGGCGCGATCACGGCGTCACCACCTCGGCCCTGATCACCGGTATGGACGACGTGCTCGGCCGGGCCGCCGGCAACGCCCTCGAAGTGGTCGAGGCGCTCGAGGTGCTGGCCGGCGGCGGCCCGCCGGACGTGGTCGAGCTGACATTGGCGCTGGCCGATGAGATGCTTGGCCTCGTCGGCCTCGACGCCGACCCGGCTGCGGTGTTGGCCTCCGGTGAGGCGTCGGAGGTGTTCAACCGCATGATCGCCGCCCAGGGCGGAGACCTGGCGGCCGGGTTGCCGCAGGCGCCGCATCGACGAACGATCGTGTCCACGGTCGACGGCCACCTCCAGGGCATCGAGGCCCGAGCGGTGGGGGTTGCGGCCTGGCGCCTTGGGGCCGGGAGAACCAGGAAGACAGACGATGTCAGCCCCGCCGCCGGCGTGCTGTGCCTGGCCGACGTCGGTGACGAGGTGGTGGCCGGTCAGCCCCTGTTCGAGCTCCACGCCGACGACCCGGCCCGGTTCGACTCGGCGGCCGAGGCGCTGATCGATGCGGCCCGGATCGGTCCGGACCCGATCCCGCCGCGACCCAGGGTGCAGCGCAGGGTCGGCCCATGAGCCCGGTTCGAACCGCCCCCGACCTCACCCAGTAGCCTTCCGAGGATGAGTGTCTCGAAAGGCCCCCGACCGGTGTCCGAGTTGGTCGACGAGCTCATCGAGCGGCCTGGAACCGGACGCCAACATCGTGGTTCCCATCGCAAACGGCGAGCCGGTCGAACTGCTCGACGAACTGGAGGCCAACGCCGAGCGCCTCACCGGTGTGCGGGTCCATCAGATGCATGCGTTGCGGGATCGGCCCTACCTCCACGGCGCCTACCGGGGCCGGCTGGAACACGTCTCGTGGTTCCTGTCGCATGTGACCCGGCCCGCGTTCCAGGCCGGTGGCTGCCAGTTCGCCCCCGCCAACTTCAGCGAGATCCCCCAGTTCCTGCTGGCGAAGCGACCGGCTGCGGTGTTGGCGGCGGCCAGCACACCGGACTCGCTCGGCTACTTCAGCCTCGGGGTCAGCGCCGACTACGTGGCGGCGATGATCGGCCGGGTGCCGTTCCTGCTCGAGGTCAACGCCAGGATGCCCCGGACCCACGGGGCAAACCGGATCCACGTCAGCGAGGTCGCCGGCTGGTGCGAGGTCGACTACGACCTGATCGAGACCGCGCCGCCGACGGTGCGGCCCGAGGATCGGGCCATCGCCGAACTGGTGGCCGAGCGGGTGGTCGACGGGGCCACCATCCAGCTCGGCATCGGGTCGATTCCCTCCGAGGTGGCCCGGCTGTTGAAGGACCACCGGGACATCGGCGTGCACACCGAACTGCTCTCGGATCCCGTCATCGACCTGGTCGAGGCCGGTGTGGTGACCGGGATCCGCAAGGTGGCGAACCGGGGTCGGATCGTCACCACCTTCGCCCTCGGCTCCCGGCGACTCTACGACTTCTGCGACCACAATGACGCGGTGCAGTTCCTCCCCGTCGACGAGGTCAACGATCCCCGCAACATCGGTCGGGAACCGAACTTCGTGTCGATCAACGCCACCCTGGAGGTCGACCTGTTCGGCCAGTGTGCCTCCGAGACCCTTGGCACGACGTACTGGTCCGGCAGTGGCGGCCAGGCCGACTTCGCCAGGGGAGCCCAGTACTCCGACGGTGGCGATGCCTTCGTGGTGCTGCGCTCCACAACCGGCGGCGGCCGGTTCACCCGTATCGCCCCGACCCTGCGGACCGGGGCGGTGGTGACCACCATGAAGAACACCGTCGACAACGTGGTGACCGAGCATGGTGTTGCCGAGTTGCAGGGGCGGACCCTCGACGAGCGGGCAGAGGCGCTGATCGGGGTTGCCGCCCCGCATCACCGGGACTGGCTGACCCGGGAGGCCCGGCGGATGGGGTTGCTCGGTCGCTGAGCGGCCCCTCGTGCCGGTCACCTGGGTTTCGCAGTTCGCGGCTTTCAGCCCGGCCGGAGGTGCCAGGGGCGGACCCGGACACCGCCAAGGCTGGTGGTCACGGCGCTACGAGGTGGCTTTTCCCGTCTTGACGTCGGCGGGGTAGGGGAACCACCGCAGCGCTTCGAAGTCGTCACCGGGGTCCGGCGGGCCGATGGGGAGCGGTCGTTCCCTTGCCAGTTGTTCGAGCCATTGGCCGGTCGACGCCAGGTAGCCGGGCAGTGGGGGTGCGCTGGTCGGCGCGTCGTGGGGTGTTTCATGGACCATGACGCCATCCACGTAGCGAACGTTGTCGAGCGAGAACGGCGGCTGGACGGCGCCGTCGCGGTGGGTCCACAGTCCGGTCGATGGCTCGAAGCGGTAGTACGGCAGGACGGACAGTCCGTGCCTGGCCACCAGCTCGACCGCACCGATGATGTAGTCCGCGGTTTCGTCGTCGATGAAGTAGTTGAAGTTCACCCGGACCCAGCCCGGCTTGATGCCCTCGCAACCCCGCCCGACCGCCTCCTGGAATCGATGGGACCGCTCGATTTCGATCCCGAGCAGGCGATGGCCGTACGGTCCGGCGCAGGAGCAGCCGCCCCGAGCCTGGATCCCGAACACGTCGTTCAGCACCGCGACCACGAAGTTGTGGTGGAGGTACCGTCGCGGCGAGCCCTGCCCGACCCCGCCGGTGTCGCTCGGGTCACCGATGACGAACGACAGGATGGACAGCCGATCGGCTTCGAGGTTGCCGAGGATCTCGATGTTGGGAACCTCCCGCCACGATCGGATGGCTCGGCGAAGCAACAGCCGCTCCCGCCGCTCGATCTCGGAGGATCCGACGGCCGCCTTGAGCTGGAACACCAGGCCGGCTCTGATCGATCCGATGATGTCCGGGGTGCCACCCTCCTCCCTGGTCTCGATGGCGGTCGCGTAGTCGTGGTCGGTCTGGTTCACGTAGCTGACCGTGCCGCCCCCCGGCACCGCAGGGACCCGATTGGTGAACAGCTCCCGCCTCGCCACCAGGAGGCCCGGCGTTCCGGGGCCGCCGATGAACTTGTGGGGCGACAGGAAGATGGCGTCGAGATATTCGGGTCCGGCCGTCGAGCGACCCATGTCGATCTCGACGTATGGCCCTGCCGCCGCATAGTCCCAGAACGACAGCGCCCCGTGACGATGCAGCAGCGTCGACACCGCAGCGGTGTCGCTCAGGATCCCGGTCACGTTCGATGCGGCCGAGAACGAGCCGATGAGCAGCGGCCGATCGGCGAACCGCTGCAGGTTGGCCTCGAGGTCGGCCAGATCGATATGACCGTCGGCGTCCTCGCCGATGGCGACGACGTCGGCGATGGACTCCCGCCACGGGAGCTCGTTCGAGTGGTGTTCGAACGGCCCGACGAAGACCACCGGCCGCTGGTCGGCCGGGATGTGGCGGGACAGCCGGTGACGGTCCTCCAGCACGGAGGGGATTCGCAGCCCCAGCACCGCCACCAGCTTGGCGATGGCGCCGGTGGCGCCGGTACCGCAGAACAACACGGCGTGCTCGTCGCCTGCCCCGACGCAGCGGGCGATGATGGCCCGGGCCTCCTCCCGAAGCCGCGACGTCTGCAGGCCGGTTCCCGAGGACTCGGTGTGGGTGTTGGCGTAGAGCGGCAGGACCACCTCGGAGATGTAGTCCTCGATGAACGTCAGGGCCCGTCCCGGAGGCGGTGTAGTCGGCATAGATGACCGGTCTCGGTCCGAATGGGCCGACGACCGCCTGATCCTGTCCGATGATGGACGAACGGATGGTGTCGACCAGCGCTTTTTCGCTCATGAACGCCAACATAGGGGTCACCTCCGGCGCTTCGACAAAAAAGGTGAGCTTCTCTGGCGCAGTGCCGCCCGATCTGGGATGTTGGTTGTCGTGGTCGGCCATCCTCCGCCGGTCCCGCCGAACCAATGGCCGAGTTGTGAACAGGGGTGAACACCGTGGCTGACGACGATCGATCGGATGCGCTACGAGCGGCGGCTCAGAAGCGGATCGAGCTCAAACAAGCCATCTCCGAGGTCGAGACCGCAACCGCGTCGGCATCGGCCCGACCCGATTGGCGGCCGAGGTTGGCCGCCGCGCTCGGCGACCTCAACGAGGCACTGCTGCGTCACGTCGAGGAGGTCGAGGGCAGCGAGGGGCTCCTGGCCGAATTGATGACGAAGGCGCCCCGGCTGTCACGCCGGATCGAGGAGGTCCGAGACGAGCACCCCCAGCTCTGCCACCAGGCGACCAAGGTGATCGACTCGCTCGACGACGAGGCCAAGGTCGACGTGATCCGTGCCGACGTCCTGGACCTGTTGTCCGCCATCGCCCGCCATCGTCAGGCCGGCGCCGACCTGGTCTACGAGGGCTACGAGGTGGATCTCGGGGGCGGCTGAGGAGCCGAAGCGGTAGGCAGGCAACCCTCGGGGTGGCCGCCGGACCGGATCACGATCCGGGGGATGGGGTACCGATCAGCCGCCAAATCGCCTGAAATCAGCGGTTGACGGCGACCGGAACCGGCCGTCGGGAGCAACCAACAACTCAATATCCGGCCCCACCGGACCGATGGCGGAGTACGCCTCGCCTGGAGGGCCACGTCGAATGAAGGTGCAGCAAGAGCCTGGGGAGAGGCGCCTTGGTGTACCGTCGCGCCCCGAAACGGTGGCCCTCGTTGCCCTCATCCTCGGCTCGAGCTACCTCCTGTGGCGTACGACGACACTCGGTGATGGCCACCGGCTGTGGTGGTCGGTCCCGCTGTACGTCACCGAGCTCTGGTCGTTCGGCCAGCTCGGCCTGTTCTGCCTGCAGGCGTGGCGCATTTGTGATCCCGTCCTGCCGAGCGACCGCCAGGACGTCGCCCCGATGCCACCGGTCGACGTCATCATCAACGCCAACGACGCCGACCCGGCGGCGCTCGAGCGCTCGTTGGTCGGTGCGGCGGCGCTGGCCGGTCGAGGCGATGTCCGGGTGGTCGACGGTTCCGATCGGGAGGCCGTCGGGTCGGTGGCCCGCATGTTCGGCGTCGACTACGTGGTCGACGAGACGGTCGAGGTCGGCCCGGCGGCGGCGATGCACCGCCAGGCCCGGTCGGCGTTCTACGTCTGGCTCGAAGCGGGGCAGGTACCGATGCCGGCCATGCTGGAGCGGATCCCGGCCCGCTTCGCCGATCCGAACCTGGCGGTCTGCCAGTTCGCGGTCGGTCTGCTCAACGCCGACTCGCTGGTCCATCTCCGGGCCGGGCGGGATGAGGACGCGCTGCTGCGAGAGGTGGTCGGCCCCGGGTTGAACCGCCTCGGGGCCGCACCCTGGTTCGGCCCGGCGTCGATCATCAGGCGAGCGGCCGTCGATGCCATCGGCGGCTTCGTCGAGGCCGACCCCGCCGCGGTCGAGCGGGCCAAGACACTGCTCCACGGGCGGGGCTGGACCAGCGCCTTCGAGGCCGAGCAGTTGGTCCGCGGCCTCGCCCCGGACACGCTCGACGACTATCTCGAGCAGCGGAGACTGCGGGTCGTCAGAGCGCTCCGGGTGTTCCGGACGCCACAGAACCCGCTGACGGTTCGCGGGCCGGGAGAGCGAAAGGCCCTGATGTCGTTGGCGGGGGCGCTGTCGTTCGGTACCGGGGTCCGCCAGCTCATCGCGGTGACCGTGCTGGTTGGCACGCTGCTCACCGGGGACCTCCCGTTCGACGCCCCGATCTGGCCGATGCTCGGCTTCTGGGCTCTGGCCACCGGCAGCGCAACCGCAGCCAGACGGGCGCTGAGCCGAGGCACGATGGCCGTCGGCGACTGGACCCGTCACGGCTGGCGGACCCTCGGCGTCGATCTCGGTGCGGCCTGGGCCGTGGCCAGGGGCCGATGTGGCGACAGCCCGTCGTCCCGGCAGACCCGAACCTCCGGGGTTCGGGCCCTCGGCCGGCTCCGGCTGCTGACCGGGGCCGTCGTCGTCCTCGATCTCGCACTGCTGGTCCGGGCGATCACCCTGTTCGACCACGATCTTCTCCCCGCGTTCTCGACCAGCGAGCGGGTGCTGGTGATGGGCGTCGGCGTCTTGCTCCTGGTCCCCATGGTCGACGTTTTGCAGGTCGTCGTGCTCCGTCGGCAACGCCGCCGTCAGTTCCGGCTGGAGGTCGGGCTGGACATCGAAGTTGCCTCGACCAGAGCCACAACGCTGGACCTCACCCCGGTCGGCGTCGGGCTGGTGATGGGCCAAGCACCGCCGATCGGCACCGTGGTGCCGGTTCGACTCCGGCTGCCGGTGCTCGGTGGTGGTCATCGTTGGATCGAAGGATCCGCCGTCGCCCGCAGCGCCTCCCTGCATCATGGCGGTCTCGTCCGGGTGGGGCTGGAGTTCGGTGACCTCGACGATCCGTCCCGGCATGCGCTGATCGGCTTCTGCATGATCGGCCACGCTGCGGCCGGCGGGGAGCCGGAACGGCCCGATCTGGCCGTCGCCCATCCCCACCAGCTCGAGGTCGACCGTCGTGGTCGCCATCATCGTTCGCTGCAGTTGCTGACCGCAACGGCCGCCCTGTCGACCGTTGGTGACCCTGCTGCTCGGCCCGGCCGCGGTTGCCGCCTCGGCCGACGAGGTCGAATCGCTCGACGAGGTCTGCGTGCTCACCGCCTCGGGGGAACCGGTGGCCGGTGCCACCATCGAACACCTGACCGAAAGCGGCGGCCGAAGCCTCGGCGACACCGGCGCCGGACGGTTGCGTCGCCGCTCGACGGTGTGCCGGTCACCGCCGAGCTGTCGGCCAGCCACCAGTCGGTCCGCAACAACGGCCGCCCGACCATCGCCGACGGCCGGGCGGTCTTCGCCATGGTCTCCTACTGCGTCCGCCTCATCGACACGACCGGCCGTGCGGTGCCCGGTGCCGGCGTTCGCTACTTCACCGAACGCTGGTATCGGGCCGCAACCACCGACGATTCGGGTCGGGCCCGGTTCGAGGCCCTCGGCCCGGACACCAGCATCGAACTCACGTGGCAGGATCGCCGATATGTGCACCGGCCGGACGGTCTCGCCACCACGGTGGTCATGGGCCGGATCGATGTCGGCGATCCGGGCCCTGCCGTCGGCGGCGACAGGCTGGTGACCGACATCGATCGCGGCGCTGGCTGGGAGCCGTTCGTCGACGGCGCCGACCTGCTCCCGGGCCGCTTCGCCCTGCGGCTGGCCGACGGAACGACGATCAAGGCCGAGGTCCTGCCCGGCCATGTGTTCACCGTGGCCACCGGCCGCCTGACCGACCTTCGAGTCACCGTCGCCGACGATCTCATCGATGCTGCGACCACCACATCCTCGTCGACCACCGCTCCGTCCGGCACCACCGCATCCTCATCGTCGTCGTCGACCATTCGGTCGTCGACCAGCACAGAGCGGTCGACCGCTCCGTCGTCGACCGCTCTGTTGTCGACCAGCACGACATCGTCGTCGATCGCATCTTCGTCGACCGCTACGTCGTCGACCACCGCCCTGTCGTCGACCGCTGCTCCGTCGACCGCGGCGGTGGCCATCGTGACACCGCCGACCCCGGTGCCATGACCGATCGTCGATCATTGATCCAGTTGGCGGCAGGGCTGGTCGTGCTGTTGTCGGCCGGGGTACTGGTGGTCAACGCCTTCGTCACCAGCTCGGCCCGGGTCAGCGCCACCACCGAGGGCACCACGTTCTTCTCGGCCGGCGTCGTCGACCTGGTCCAACCGGGGACGGCGGTGGAGTTCCTGTTCGACGACGAGCAGCTCTATCCGGGTCGGGAGCTGTCCGCTTGCCTGGAGGTCGAGTACCGGGGCTCCATCCCGGCGTCGGTCCGTCTTCACGGCTCGCTGCGAGGTGGGACCGGCCTCGAGGAGTTCACCAACCTGACGGTCGCCGTCGCCGACGGCGAGAGCTGCGCCGACAGCCCGAGCCTCGACGATGACGGAGACGTCGGCCGCCAGACCTTCTCCGGGGGCCTCGACCGGTTCGCCACCACCCACCAGGACTTCGCCACCGGTCTGATCCTCGTCCCCCGGATGGTGGCCGGGGACCGGGTCATCCTGCGGGCCTCGGCGTCGTTGCTCGACGACAATCGGGCCCAGGGCCTGACCACCGACTTCTCCTTCGTCGTCGAGGCCCGACCATGATCGCCGCAGCTGCCGCCAGGCCCCGCTGGGGCAATCTGCAGTCGGCGCTCCGTCCGGCGGTCGGTCTCGTGGCCTGGGTTCACATCTACCTGCTCGGGCTGCTCGGGGTCTGGATCGCGGTGGTGATGGTCACCACCGGATGGCAGCCGGTGGTGGTGACCAGCGGTTCGATGTCGCCGACGTTGCGACCGGGCGATGTGCTGATGGTGGAGAACCACCCCGGGGAGCTGGTGGGGCAACGCTCGGTCATCACCTTCAACAGCACCCGTGATCCCGGCGGCTCCGACGAACCGGAGCTGATCACCCACCGGGTCTTCGAGGTGCTGGTCGATTCGAACGAGTACGTCACCAAGGGCGATGCCAATCCCAGCGTCGACGTCGATCGGGTGTCCCGGGATCAGGTGGTCGGGTTGGGCCGGCTGGTCGTGCCCCTCATCGGTCTGCCCGTCGTCTGGATCCAGCAACAGAACCACGTCGCACTGGTCGCCACCGCCATCCTGTCGCTGGCATCGCTGGTCGTGACCGGGAGCGGCCTGCGGTCGGGCGGCCGGGAACGCCACCTCGGCTCCGACGGGCTGACCGGCATGGCCGATCGCGCCATCAGACGGGTTCGCCTCCTGGCCGGTCTGATGATCTTCGGTCAGTTCTTCATGGCCGACGATCGCTTCGACATCGAGGTGCTCGGTCTGGCCAGGGTCCAGCTGCTCGGTCTGGCCATCATCTCGCTGGCGCTGGTCAACGGCATCTCGATCAACGCCTCCAAGCGGTTCTCCTCCGGGCTGCCCACCAGGTACGCCATCTTCGAGCTGTGCGGAGACACGCTGATCGTCGTCATTATGACCACCGCCACCGGGGGATCGGGCATCGGCTGGGTGCTGATCGCCCTGCCGATCGTGGAGGCCGCGGTTCGATTCCGCCTGGCTGGAGCCCTGATCCACTGGATGGCGATGACCGGCATCATCCTCACCACTCGGCTGTGGGTGTTGACCCACTCAGACGCCGCGGTCTCCGGCATGATCGACGAGCTGGAACAGTTGCTCGATCAGCTCGGCGTGCTGCTGTTGGTGGTGATCCCCGGCGCCTACCTGGCCGAACAGCTGCTGGCCGACGTCGTGCTGCAGCAACAGGCGACCGAGGAAGCTCGCAGGCGGGGCGAGCTGCTGGAGCACGTTGCCGCCGTCGGCTACCAGGTCAACACGCTCAGCGGCGAGTTGTTCGACATCCTCACCTCGTCGACGTTGACGCTGGGATTCGACGCCGCCGATGTCTGTGTCCGGTTGAGCGGCACGCAGTGGCGCATCCCTGCATCGGCCGCCATCGACGATGGCCCGATCCTGCCACCGCCGGACGAGCCGGGCAGCGCGCTCGGCGACATCGACCTCGAGGACTCCGAGGTCGTGATCGATCACCTCGATCCCGACCCTGCCCAGTACCAGGCGTTGTCGGCCCGGGGACTGACGCTCCTGGTCCGCTTCACCATCACCCAGGTCGACGGCACGACCATCGTGCTCCGGGCGGCCAAGGACGCCTCGGCGCCGCCCCCGACCGGTGGCATCGAGGCCCTCAGGTTGCTGTGTGCCCAGGCCACGGTCGCCCTGCAGAACCGCCAGCTGATCACCGAGCTGCGCGACGTCCACAGCGAACTGCAACACCAGGCCCTCCACGACCCGCTGACCGGTCTACCGAACCGGGCCCAGTTCCTGCGCCGCCTCGGTCAGGGCCTGGCCGCCGCCACCGACCCGTCACGTCGTCATGCGGTGCTGTTCCTGGATCTCAACGGGTTCAAGGGCATCAACGACACCCTCGGTCACGAGGCCGGCGACGCCCTGCTGCAGACCGTCGGCGCCAGACTCACCGGAGCGGTGGCCCAGGCCGGCCTCGTCGCTCGCCTCGGCGGCGACGAGTTCACCGTGCTCCTCGAACCGGTGGCCAGTCCGAAGGAGGCGGTCGATCTCGCAAGCAGCATCCACCGGGCCCTGCTGGAGCCGCTGAGGCTGGAGAACGGGATCGTCAAGGTCGGTGCCAGCATCGGCATCGCGTTCGCCGAGACCGGCCTGAGCGACAGCGAGATCCTCCGCCGGGCCGACGCCGCGATGTATGCCGCAAAACAGTCGACCGACTCGCTGCGGGTCGCGCTCTACCATCCCGGTCTCGACGAAGCCGAGCGGCGGCGGGGTCGGCTTGCCGCCGAGTTCAAGAAGGCGCTCGACCAGGACGAGCTGGCGCTGCACTTCCAGCCGCTCGTCTCGGCCAGGACCGGACGGATCGAAGGAGTCGAGGCGCTGCTGCGGTGGACCCACCGCGAGCTCGGACCGGTCAACACCGCCGACATCCTCGATCTCGCCGAGGTCAGCAATCGGGTCGACGACCTCAACGCCTGGATCTTCCAGACCGCGTTGCAGGCGGTGGCCGGCTGCAACATCCGACCGGACGCCAGCTTCTTCGTTGCGGTGAACGTCTCGCCGGTCGAGCTCGACTCCGACGCCCTCGTCGAGCAACGTGCAGCGATGCACTCCTGCTCACCGGCGTGCCCGTCTCCCGAGTGATCATCGAGCTGAGCGAGCGGATCGTGGCCACCCGGGGCGACGCCATCCCGAACGTGCAACGGTTGATCGACATGGGCGTCATGCTGGCCCTCGACGACTTCGGCGAGGGCCGAACCTCGCTGGCCCACCTGCGCGGCCTGCCCATCAGCCAACTCAAGCTCGATCGCCTCCTCGTCCAGCAGGCATGCACCGCCGAGGCGGATCGGATCATCCTCGAGTCGGTCGTCGCCCTGGCCCACGACCTGCGGTTCACCGTCGTTGCCGAGGGTGTCGAGGACGCTCGGCACCGGGCGGCGGTCACCGCCGCCGGCGCCGATCTCCTCCAGGGTTACGCCATCGACCGGCCGATGCCGATCGAACGGCTCCGGCCCCTCCTCGTTCGTGACGGGCTGACCACAACCGTGCTCCCGGCCGTCAACCCGGTCGCCGTCCACCAGGAGGCGACCAGCTGATGCCACGCCCACTCGTCGAGCTCCAGGACGCCGGCGCGCAGGAACCGGTCAAGCAGCAGGAGAACAGCCTGTCCAGGAACGCGGCCAGGGCCTTCGCCGCGGCCCTGTCGGTTCTGTTGATCGCAACCCTGGTGATCAACCGATCGAGCGACGCCCTCACCGCCGACGGCGCCTCGGCCCCCAGCGCGGTCTCGTCCGGCACGATCTCGCTCAACGACGACGACACCGGTCGGGCCCTGTTCGACCTGTCGGACATGGCGCCGGGGCGGCCCGTGTCGCGCTGCATCGAGGTGATCTACGACGGCTACGATCCTGCCGGTCGACCTGGCCATGACCGCCGAGACCACCGGTGCGCTCGCTTCCTTCCTCGACATCGTGGTCGAGGAGGGAACCGGCGGCGGATTCGACAGTTGCCGCGGCTTCACCACCGGCAGCCGGCTCTACCGGGGCACGCTGGCCGACTTCACCGGCTCCGGCTGGCTCGACCTCGGTCGAATCGTCAACACCGGTACCGCCCGGACGTTCCGGATCACGGTGGAGCTGGCCGACGAACAGGACGCCCTGGGACTCACCGCCACCGCCGACTTCCTGTGGGAGGCCACCCCGTCATGAGCGAGGACCGGTCGACGGGTTGGTCCGGGTGCGGTAGCGGTGCTGCTGTTCGTTTCTGCCGCCGTGATCGCACTGCCACTGTGGCTCTGGTGGTCGGCGTCCCGCAGCTCGGCCGCCTTCGGCGACAGCGAGATCCTGGACGGCAACCGGCTGGGAGCGGCGACGCTCGATATCGAGGTCGGCCGGCGAACCGCCGGCTTCCGGGCCGAGAACCTGGCCCCGGGGGATCGTGTCTCCGGCCAGCTCGAAGTGGACGAACGTCGGCACGCTGCCGTTGCGGTACCAGGTCGGTGCGGTCACCGACGGTGGCCCGCTCGGCGACTGGCTGCGGTTCGATGTCTGGACCACGACCGAGGTCTGCCGACCGGGGGCGGCGGAGCTGTTGCTGGCTTCCGGGGTCAGGCTGTCGGCCGCCCCGACGGTGCTGGTCGGCGCCCTGCCCGGGGTTGCCACCGACCGGGCATCGGGGTCGGATGAAGAGCTCCGCCTGGCTCCCGGCGGCGCCGTCATCGTCTGTCTCGGTGCCCGCCTCCCCCTCGAAGCCCCAAACGAGATCCAGGGTCAACGGCTCGATGTGGAGCTGGTGATTCAAGCCGAGCACGATCTGGACGTCGAACGATGAAGCCATCACCAGCCGCCCACCCCGAGATCGACGAGCGGCCCGCCGCTCCGACGGCTCCTCGCTCCGACGGCACCGGTCGCCCGGCCGGTCGTCGAGCGCTTCGACGTCTGGTGACGTTGTGGTGGTCCCGAGCGCTGCCGATCCTGGCCCTCACCGTCATCGTGGCGGTCGGCGTGATCCTCGCCGGGCTGGCGGTCGGCTACCGGCCGGTGGTGATCCAGACCGGCAGCATGGGCGAAACCGCCCCGCCCCGATCCTTGATCATCGCCGCCCCGGTCAACGCCGAGGCCATCACGACCGGCGACATCGTCGTGATGCGCCGGCCCGGGGCGACCCCGGTCACCCACCGGGTGATCGAGATCGAGGCCCAGGGGTCCAAGCGGTTCGCCATCACCCAGGGTGATGCCAACGAGGCGCCGGACGCCGCCCCGTACCCGCTGGAGGGCGATCAGCTGGTCGGCCGCTGGATCGTGCCCCGGGCTCGGCGGCCACATCCAGTCGATCTTCCAGCCGGGGATCGTGCTCGTCATCCTGGCCCTGGCCACGGTGTCGGTGGTGGTCAAGACCCTGCGATGGATCTGGGCCTCCGAGGAGGTGCTCGTCGACGCCGAGCCGAGCGTGGCTGGGCCACCGGCGACGGCCAGGGCCGGGCCGCATCCGGTGGTGGGTACTCATCGCCGCACCCCTGGCCGGCGTTCTGACCGCCGGTGTTGCCGCGGCCCTGTTCCGCTCCGCCGAGGCGGTGTCGACCAACGACTTCTCCACCGCGGAGTGCTTCGACCCCCAGCTGACCTCGGTCCAGTCCGGCGAGACCATCCACGCCGTCGACGGCACGGTGGCGGTGCCGATCACCGCCGTCGACCCGACCGGGGCCTTCGTCCTCGCTTCGATTCGCAGCTCGTCGAACGAGCCGGCCGACAGCACCGTTCGAGCCGCCCTGACCGGTGGTGGGACGTCGCTGGAGCTGGTCAGAGCCACCGACGCCGGCGGGACCGGGGCCGGTCACCGTCGCCTGGTCGATCGTCGAGTACGGCTGCGGCGTCAGCGTCCAGCGAGGCACGGTCAGCGGCGACGGCACCACGCAACTCGACGTCCCGATCGGTGCCGTCGATCCAGCTGCCAGCTTCGTGCTCGTCAGCTCGGCGGCCGCACCGACCGATGGTGACTTCGGGCCGGATGATCTGTTCATCTCCGAGCTGAGCTCGCCGACCACGCTGACGATCCGAAGCGTCGGCGCCGGCTTCGACGCCCAGCGATCGTTCGTCTGGCAGGTCGTGTCGTTCGCCGACCCCGGCGACGCAACCGTACAGACCGTTTCCGGCACCCTGGGCTCCGGTATCGGCTCCGACACCTTGACCCTCCCCGCTCCGGCCGACCTCGACTCGACGTTCCTGATCAGCACCGCCGCATCGGCCGGTTCCGGGCCCGACATCGGTGAGCGTCTGATCCGGGCCCACCTGGTCGACGCCAACACGGTGGCCATCGATCGCGGCGTCAACGGCGACCCCGTCGAGGTCCAGGTTCAGGTGGTCACGCTCAAGGACGGGTCGACGGTGCAGCACGGCACCATCGACTTCGCCTCGGCCCAGGCGGCCCGCACGGTGACGATCGAACCGATCGACACCAGCCGCGCCACGGCCGTGGCCACCGTCGCCATTCCCGGTGTGCCGGCCGGCGGTCTGACCGACCACGCCGCAGACGACGTCGTCGGCGAGGCCAGCCGCCACCTTCACGCTGACGGACGGCGAAACGCTCAGCATCCAACGGGAGGCCGTCGCCTCCAACGCATCGTTCGGCTGGCAGGTCATCGAATGGGCCGGCCCCCGCTGGTGGGACCCCGGCTACGGCTTCCGGCAACGGATCGACGTCGACACCGCGGCGGTGCCCGCCCCCGGGGGCTACACCGTGCCCCTCACGTTCGACCACGCGGCGCTGGTGGCATCCGATCTGTCGAAGCCGGACGGCTCCGATGTCCGGATCGCCCGCTGGGACGGGGCCACCTGGACCGAGCTCGACCGGGTGCTCGACGACAACGCAACCTGGAATCAGGTGGCGACCACCATCTGGTTCCGGACCGTCACCCCGATCGACGCCAACAGCACCGGCACCTACTGGTTGTACTTCGGCAACGATTCGCCGGCCGCGGTGGCCGACGACCCCGAGGCGGTGTACCTGCTGACCGAGGACTTCGAGTCCGGCACCCTTGGCGACTTCGAGGACCGGACCGGGGGCACCGGCTGGTACGTTGCGGCCCCCTGGACCCGCCGGATCCCCATCACGGTGCCTGCGGGCACCGTGACCACCGACCTCGACGACTTCCCGCTGCTGGTCTCGCTGACCGTGCCGGACCTGGCGGCAAACGCCCAGGTCGACGGCTCCGACATCCGATTCACCGCCGCCGATGGGATCACCCGGCTGGTCCACGAGATCGAGAGCTGGGACCCCGGGAGCGGCACCCTCGAAGCCTGGGTCAGGGTCCCGACGGTGACCGCAGGATCGAGTACCACGATCCACCTCTACTACGGCGCCGCTGACGCCCCGGCCCACGAGGACATCCGTGCCACCTGGCCGGACCCGATGGAGGCGGTCTGGCATCTCGATCGCGATCCGGCCGGAACCGCCCCCCAGATCGACGACTCGTCGGCTCGGAACCACGATGGGCTGAGCAGCGGCGGGATGACGGCCGGTGATCTGGCACCGGGCCTGATCGGTGGGGCCATCGACTTCGACGGTGTCGACGACCGGTTCCAGGTCGACTCCTTCGATCTGGTTGGTGCCACCGAGGTCACGATCTCGGCCTGGGTCGATCTCGACACCTCCACCGGCAACGCCCGCATCGTCACCAAGGCCGACGATGCGCTGACCCGGATCTTCGAGCTGGCGGTGACCAGCGGTGGCGCAGCCAGAGCCCGCCTGTCGTTGAGCGGTTCGATCGTCGAGCTGGAGGCCGGGGCCGGCACGGTCACCCTCGGCGCCTGGCACCACGTGGCCGCCACCTGGGACGGGGCCACGATGCGGGTCTTCGTCGACGGTGTCGAACGGGGCTCGGCGGCCGCCTCCGGGTTCATCGACGCCGACGCCTCGATGCCGGTCACCGTCGGCAACCTGGTCACCGCCGACCGGCCGATCGACGGTCGGCTCGACGAGGTCCGGCTGGAGACGGTGGCCCGTTCCGCCGGCTGGCTCGCCGCCGCCGAGGCCAACCAGCGCAACCCGGCCGGCTTCACCACTATCGGTGGTGTCGAGGTCGGGACCTGGTTCGCCCAGGGCACCTGGGCCGCCCGCAAGCCGATCATCATCGACGCGGAGCGGGTCACGGTCGATCTGAGCGACTTCGACCTGCTGATCCAGTTCACCGACAGCCAACTCCAGGCCGCGGCGTCACCAGACGGTGCGGACCTGGTGTTCACCGCGGCGGACGGAACGACCCGGCTCGACCACGTGATCGAGTCCTACAACAGTTCGACCGGTGCACTCAGCGCCTGGGTCTCGGTACCCACCGTCTCGTCGCTGACCGACACCAGGCTGTTCCTCTACTACGGGAATCCTTCGGCGGTCGACCAGCAGGACCCGATGGCGGTGTTCGGTCCCGACGCCGATCTGACCCTGCTCGGCACCTCGTGAGCCTGACGGCCCCCTCCAGCTGGGCCGAGAGCCTCCAATACGTCCAATAGCTCAGTCTCGAGCCCGATTCGGTCGATACGAATCCGAGATATGCCGTCCGCCCGACGGGCGTCGGCCGGAACAAGGAAACGAGGAGGTCATCGCGATGACCGCAGCAACCGAAGGGGCGGCGAGCCCCACCCGACGGCGCCGGAACAACGGCACCAAGCTGCTGGCCTCCCTTGCCGTGCTGGCCATGGCCGGCGCGGTGTTCAGCATCGCCTCGCTGGCCCTGTTCACCGACCAGGAGAACGTGAGCGGGAACGCCTTCACCACCGGCACGATCGATCTCGCCGCCGCCCCGGCCAGCGCGGTGGTGACCATGCCGGCCATGGCGCCGGGCGACCAGGTGACCGCCCCCCTCACCGTCGACAACAGCGGCACCCTCGAGTTCCGCTACTCGATGGTGTCTGCCACCACCGAAAACGTGTTGGCGGCCGAGCTGGACCTCACCATCAAGTCGGGGGTGACCACCTGCGACAACGCCAACTGGGCGGCGGACGGAACCGTGCTCTACACCGGGATCCTGGGCTCGACCGCCACCACCGCGGTACTGGGCTCGAACGCCCAGGGCGCACAGGCCGGCGATCGCGTGCTGGCGGCCGGCGCCAACGAGGTGCTGTGTTTCAACGTGACACTGCCCCTCTCCGCCACCGATGCATCACAGGGTCTGTCGACCACCGCAACCTTCACGTTCGACGCCGAGCAGACGGCCAACAACCCGTAGGCCCTTGACCGGGGCTCGATGAAGGCGACCTCGTTCGAGACGGGCCGAACGACCGTCACCGGCTTTGCGGTGGCGGTCGTGCTCGCGCTCGTGGCGTCGCTGACGGCCACCACCGAGCCGATCACCTCGCTGCGAACGGTTGCCGCCGTCGAGCCGACCATCACCGTGACCGGCTCCGGTACGGCCACCGTCGGCCGTCGCTACCAGATCGATGTCGCCGTCGACGGCCTCGACCCGAACCGGATCTCCCAGTGGACGGTCAACTGGGGAGACGGCACGATCGACCGGCGTCGGGGCGAGCCGGGTCCGATCGGCCATGTGTACTCGACCGCCGGGCTGACACACGGCGTGACGGTCAGCGTCAGCGACGGGGCCACCACCTGGACCTCGGCCGACGTCGTCGTGCCGTCCTACGATGCCGCCGAAACGGTGGCCCGCTACCACAGCGGGACCGGAACCCGTGTCGGCGAGCTCGCCTCCACCGGCGGCTCGCTGCGGTCGGCGGCCGCGGCCATCATCGGTCCCGATGGGCTGGTCTATGTGGCCGGCGGTGCCTCCAACACCATCGAACGGTTCGATCCGGCGGACAACAGCCACGTCGACAGCTTCGTGTCAGCCGCCGCCGGCGGGCTCCGCCAGCCCCGGGGCCTGGCGTTCGGCCCCGACGGCAACCTCTACGTCGCCAGCAGCGGGACCGGTCAGGTCCTGCGGTTCGACGGGACGAGCGGTGGTTTCATCGACGTGTTCGTCGACTCGGCCGGCACCGGGTCGGGTGTCGGCCCGGCCGGCCAGGACCCGGATGCCGGTCTGCTCGTCAGGCCGGTGGCACTGGGGTTCGGGCCGGACGGTCGGCTGCTGGTCGTCGATCGTGACGACGACGACATCGAGCGATACGACGCCGAGAGCGGCGACCACGTCGGCACCCTCATCACCTTCGACGGCGGGGCCCGTCCCTCCGGTCTGGCCCGGGGGCCCGACGGCGTGCTCTACGTCGCGTTGTCCGGCGCCGGCGTGGTGGCGGTGGTCGATACCGCCGACATCGCCGACCGCAACGGGCGCCTGAACCGGAACCGGCGAGGTGGTCGATCGGTTCGGCGCCGGGCAGCTCGAAGATCCCCGCGGTGTCGCCCTCGGCCCAGACGGCATGGTGTGGGTCGCCGACTACCGGACGAACGGTATCGAACGGTTCGATCCCACCGACGGCTCGCTGTTGCCGGCCGGTATCGAGCGGCCCGGACCGCCCGGACCGCAACTGTTCGGCTTCACCGCCGACCATCGGGTGGTGGTGGGCCAGCGCACAGGAAATCGCCCGGCGACCAGACTCGACGCCGACCAGTGGCGGCGACGGGTCGGCGGGCCGAAACCGGGCCGGGAGCTCCGGTTTGCCGGCAACGACGGCGTGGCCGACGGGGGACTGGACTTCGTGGCCGGCGGGCAGGACTACGATGCGGTGCTGGCCGACGGCGACGTGATCGTTGCCATCGACGGCGAAGTGGCCGCATCGGCCATCCGGATGGATCTGGTGGGGGCGAGCCCCGATGCAGTGGTCGATGCCTCGGGCTCGGCCGACGAATCCGGGGCGGCCGAGGTGACCTACCGGGACGTGTACCCCGGTATCGACGTGGTCTACGGGGCGAACGGTCAGGAGGTGGAGTATTCGCTGATCGTCGATCCGGGGGCCGATCCGGCAGCGGTGTCCCTCGACTTCGAGGGGGCGACCGACCTGCAACTCCAGGACGACGGCTCGATCCGCTTCACCTCGGCGTCGGGGAACGGCCTGGTGATGACCGCGCCGATCGCCTTTCAGGGGTCCGGCGACTCGCAGACCGCGGTGGACAGTGCCTTCGACCTTCGGGCCGACGGCACCGTCGGCTTCATCGTCGGCTCCTACGATCCGTCGTTGCCGCTCATCATCGACCCGACCTTCAAGGCCGTCGTGGCCGGGACCAGCGGCGGCGGCACCACCATCACCATCACCCGCCCGGCCGGGGTGGTTTCCGGCGACCTGCTGCTGGCTGCGGTCACCCAGGCCCAGAATGTCGGGGTCACCCCGCCGGCCGGCTGGACCGCCATCCGCTCCGACGTCCAGGGAGCGGCGGTCAGACAGGACCTGTTCTACAAGGTCGCCACCGTGTCCGAGCCCAGCTCGTACGTGTTCACCACCGCCGCCGGCGGTCAGTCGGCCGGCGCCATCGTGGCCTACAGCGGGGTCGACTTCGTGAACCCGATCGACGCCCACGGTGGTCAGGGCAACACCACCTCGACCGGCTACGGGGCCCCGTCGATCACCACCACGGCGGCCGGTACCACGCTGGTCGGATTCTTCGGCAGCGTCGCCGGGGCGGCCACGACACCCCCGGCGGGGATGACCGAACGGGCCGACCAGCCGTCGGCCACCGCCGCGGTCGAGGTCGCGGACGAGATCCTGGGCGGGGCCGGCTCGACCGGGAACCGGACCGCCACCGGTTCGTCCAGCGTCAGCATCGGCCAGCTGGTGGCCCTGACCCCGGCCTTGCCAGTCGTCGTCAACTCCACCGCCGACAATAGCGACGCCACCCCGGGCGACGGCGTGTGCGACACCGGTGGCACCAACTCCGAGGGCGACCCCCGGTGCACGCTTCGGGCCGCGATCCAAGAGGCAAACGCCAGCGCCACCATCAATCGAATCGACTTCGACGTGCCGACGACCGAAGCCGGCTACGAGCCGTCGCCGCTGGCGTTTCGGATTCAACCGTCTGGCTCGGTCCTGCCAAACATCACCGATCCGGTGGTGATCGACGGGAGCACGCAGCCCGAATTCGTCGCTGCCGGCCGTCCGGTGATCGTGCTCGACGGGGCCAGCTGCACCGATGAGCGGCGACCCCAACGGTCTCAGCCTCGACGCCGGCAACTCGACCATTCGGGGGCTGGTGATCCAGAACTTCGGCGAGGACGGGATCGAAGTCGACGTCAACGGGAACAACCTCATCGCCGGCAACTACATCGGTACCGACGTGACCGGCACCGTCGCCAGGCCCAACGGCACGATGGACGTGGCGCCGGTCGGAGGTATCTCGATCAAGACCGACGGCAACACCATCGGCGGCCCGTCTGCCGCCGACCGCAACATCATCTCGGGCAACACCCAGTTGGGTCTCGGACTACGTGATGGCGCCACCAACAACGTCGTCCTCGGCAACCACATCGGCACCGACGCCGCCGGGACCGGCGCCATCCCGAACGCCGGCCAGGGCATCTGGATCGACGGGACGAGCGGCAACAACACGATCGGCGGTCCCGGGGCCGGAGAAGGAAACCTGATCTCCGGCAACAACGCCACCAACACCGCCGCATCGGCCGGGATCTACGTCCTGAGCTCCGGCAACGTGATCCAGGGCAATCGAATCGGCACCGACGTGGCCGGGACGGCGAACCTGGAGAACAACGGGCCCGGCGTGGCGCTCACCGGCTCGGCGGCCGACAACCTGATCGGTGGCACCGCGGCCGGCGAGGGCAACGTCATCGGGTTCAACAAGGGCGATGGCGTTCGGCTGTTCTCCGCCGCCGGTAGCGGCAACTCCGTGCTCGGCAACAGCATCTTCGCCAGCGAAGACCCGGGGCTCGGTATCGACCTGAAGAACGACGCCGTCACCGCAAACGACGCCGGCGATGGCGACAGCGGCGTGAACGGTCTGCTCAACTACCCGGTGATCACATCCGCCGACGAGTCCGGGGGAACGGTGACGGTGACCTTCGATCTCGACGTCCCCGCCAATCCCGACCAGTATCGAATCGAATTCTTCACCAACCCCTCCGGCGTCGATGCCTCCGGCTACGGCGAAGCCGAGATCTTCGCCGGTGCAGTCACCACCGGGCCGGGCTCTGGTCTGACCCATGCCTTCGCCGGTTCGGCCGGAGACGTGATCACCGCCACCGCAACTCGCATCGACACGGGCGCAACCACCGGCTTCTCATCGACATCGGAGATCTCGGCCATCGCCGTTGCGACCTCCGGGCCGTGCGCCGATTCCGACGGTGACGGCTTGTGCGATCTCGAGGAGGACGCCAACCTCGACGCCGACGGCGACCCGGCAACCAACCCCGGTCCCGACACCGACGGCGACACCACGCCGAACCATCTCGACGCCGACGATGACGGCGACGGCACCCCCACCGCCTCGGAGAACGCCGATCCCAACGGCGACGGCGACCCCCGCGACGCCCTCGACGCCGACCGCGACGGTCAGCCCGACTACCTCGACGACCCGACAACGGCGTCGGACGGTACCGTCGCCACCGAGCAGAAGATAAGCGAGACGTCCGGCGGCTTCGGCGGCGGCTTGACGACCAACGATCACTTCGGCCGGTCGGTCGCCGGAATCGGCGACATCGATGGTGACGGCATCGCCGACATCGCCGTCGGCGCGCCGTGGGACGACGACGGCAGCAGCGATCGTGGTGCCATCCACGTGCTGTTCCTCAACGCAGACGGCACGGTGAAGGCCGAGCAGAAGATCAGCGACACCGCCGGTGGCTTCGCCGCCCTGCTCGACAACAGCGACGAGTTCGGCATAGCCGTGGCGGGGATCGGCGACCTCGACGGTGACCTCATCGGCGACATCGCGGTCGGCGCCCACCAGGACGACGACGGTGGCGGCAACTTCGGCGCGGTCTACGTGCTGTTCCTCAACGCAGACGGCACGGTGAAGGCCGAGCAGAAGATCAGCGCCACCCAAGGCGGGCTCGGCGGGGTCCTCGGCACGAACGACCGCTTCGGCAGCGCCATCGCCGGAATCGGTGACCTCGACGGCGACGGGCTCAACGACATCGTGGTCGGGGCCAAGGACGACGATGACGGTGGCGTCGATCAGGGCGCGGTCTACGTGCTGTTCCTCAACGCCGACGGCACCGTCAAGGCCCAGCAGAAGATCAGCGAGTCCAGCGGCGGGCTCGGTCCCGTCCTGGACACCTCTGACGGATTCGGAATCGGCGTGGCCGGCCTCGGCGACATCGACGGTGACGGCGCCGGTGACATCGCGGTCGGCGCCTACTGGGACGACGACGGCGGCACCAACCGGGGCGCGGTCCACATCCTCCGCCTCGACACCGATGGCACGATCAAGGCCCAACAGAAGATCAGCGACACCCAGGGAGGCTTCGGCGCAACGCTGGACTCCAACGACGAGTTCGGGCTCGCCGTCGGCGGTGTCGGTGACCTCGACCTCGACGGGGTCCCGGACCTGGTGGTCGGGGCTCCGAAGGATGACGACGGCGCCTCGCTGGCCGGTGCCGCCTACGTCCTGTTCCTGAACGCGAACGGCACCGTCAAGGCGGAGCAGAAGATCAGCAACCTCGACGGCTGGGCCGCCGCTCCGCTCGTTGGCAGCGACCAGTTCGGCTTCGGGGTTTCGGGAATCGGCGATCTCGACGGTGATGGCACCATCGGCCTCGTCGTCGGCGTCTACGGCGACGACGACGGCGGCCCGGCCGACCGGGGAGCCGTCTACGTGTTGGACCTGGCGGTTCCCCTCGCCGGCCTCGTGGTCAACTCGACCGGCGACGCCTCCGATGCCAACCCGGGGAACGGCTCCTGCGACACCGGCGGGACCAACAGCGCCGGCGACCCGGCCTGTACCCTGCGAGCCGCCATCCAGGAGGCGAACGCACTGGCCGGCGACGGCACGATCGTCTTCTCGATGCCGGCCACCGAGCCCGGCCACGCCGGTGGCGTCTGGACGATCAGCCCCGGTTCGGCACTGCCGGCTATCTCGACCACGATCAGCATCGACGGCACCACCCAGACCGGCTACACCTCGACCCCCGTGGTCGAGATCAACGGCACGTCGGCCGGTGGAAGCACCGACGGATTCAGCAGTTCTGGCGGACGACGTCTCGATTCGTGGTCTGGCCATCAACCGCTTCGGTGCCGACGGCATCGAGGTCAACTCGACCGCGGCCAACGGGTTGATCGCCGGCAACCACATCGGGCTCGACGCGTCGGGCCTGATCGATCGAGGCAACGGCGCCCGCGGTATCGACCTGCAGGCCGGCTCCGGCCCCACCACCGTCGGGGGGACGTCCGCCGCAGATCGGAACCTGATCTCCGGCAACGGGAACGACGGGATCATCGTCTGGGACTCCGACAACAACGTGATCATCGGCAACTACCTCGGCACCGACGTCACCGGCAACGCCCCGCTGCCCAACACCCAGGACGGCATCGCCCTCGGGAGCGGCAGCGCCGGGAACACCATCGGCCAGCCCGGTGCCGGCAACGTGCTGTCCGGCAACGGAAACGATGGCTTCGAGAACGACGCCACCGGTGCCGCCAACACCGTTCGAGCCAACATCATCGGCCTCGGGGCCGACGGCTCGACCGTCGTGGCCAACGGACGCTACGGCGTTGTGCTCTACAACGGGGCCAACAACACCGCCATCGGTGGATCCGGAGCCGGTGACGGCAACGTCATCTCCGGAAACGTCAACCACGGCGTGATGCTCGACGGCAACGCCAACGCCGCCACCACCGCCAACAGCTTCGCCGGCAACCTCATCGGAACCGACTCGACGGGCCTGCTCGATCGTGGCAACGGCGGCGCCGGCCTCTACCTCTACAACGGTGTCAACGCCACAGTCATCGGCGGGGCCACCGCCGGTCAACGCAACATCATCTCCGGCAACGGAACCGATGGCATCTACCTGCAGAGTGTGGGGACCACCGGGACCATCATCCGAGGCAACCACATCGGTGTCGACGGCACCGGCAACGCCCCGATGCCGAACGGCGACCGTGGCGTGCAGATCGAATCCGGTGCCGACAACACCATCGTGGGCGGCACGGGCGCCGGTGAGGGCAACGTGATCTCGGCCAACGGCAACGACGGCATCATCATCAGCGACGGGGCCATCCCCGGCACCGGTACCTCCGGCACCGTCATCGAAGGCAACAAGATCGGGGTCGGCGCCGACGGCACGACGGCGCTGGGCAACGGCACCAACGGTGTTCGCATCACCACCGAATCCGGTCATCGAATCGGGGGAACCTCGCCAGGAGCGGGCAACGTCATCGCCAGCAACACCGCAGACGGTGTGATGCTGCAGAACGCATCGGCGACGGCCAACCCGATCCTGGGCAACGCCATCGCTGGCAACGGCCAGGAGGGCATCGATCTCGGGAACGACGGCGTGACCGCCAACGACGGGGGAGACGGAGACTCGGGGGCGAACGACCTGCTCAACTTCCCGGCGATCACGTCCGCCGAGGAGACCGGGGGGACGGTCACGGTGACCTTCGACCTCGACGTGCCGACCGGCGCCCATCGGGTCGAGTTCTTCGCCAATCCGTCCGGCGCCGACGGGAGTGGCAACGGTGAGGGGGAGGTCTACCTCGACGGCACCGATTTCGCCGCTGGGACCGGCCTGACCTTCGACGTGTCCGGCGCTGCGGGGGATGTGATCACCGCCACCGCAACCCGTTCGCTGGGCGGCGGGTCCTACGGTTCGACATCGGAGTTCGCCTCGGCGGTGACGGTGGTGATCGCGTCCTGTACCGACACCGACAGCGACGGGCTGTGGGACTGCGAGGAGGATGCCAACACCGACGCCGACGACGATCCGTCGACCAATCCGGGTCCGGATACCGACGGTGACACCATCGCCGACTACCTCGACGCCGACGACGACGGTGACGGGGCGCCGACCGCGTCGGAGAACGCCGACCCCAACGGCGACGGCGACCCCCGCGACGCCCTCGACTCCGACCACGACGGCCAGCCCGACTACCGGACCCCCCGACGATGGCCACCACGGGCATTGCCGTCGCTCAGCAGAAGATCAGTTCGACCCAGGGCGGCCTGGTCGGCCCGTTGGCCAACAGCGATCAGTTCGGCCGGGCCGTCGCCTCCCTCGGCGACATCGACGGCGACGGGATCGCCGATCTGGCCGTCGGCGCGCCATACGACGACGACGGAGGCGCCGGTCGTGGTGCGGTCCACGTGTTGTTCCTCAATGCGGATGGCACCGTTCGGGCCGAGCAGAAGATCTCATCGACCCAGGGTGGCCTGACCGGCCCGCTCGACGACACCGACTATTTCGGGTGGGCGGTGGCCGGTCCCGGCGACATCGACGGCGACGGGATCAACGATCTGGCGGTGGGCGCTTGGTACGACGACGACGGAGGCTCAGATCGTGGTGCGGTCCACGTGTTGTTCCTGAACGCCGATGGCACCGTCCGGGCCGAGCAGAAGATCAGCAGTACCCAGGGTGGCCTCACCGCCAGCCTCGACGATGGCGATCGTTTCGGCGGCGGACTCGGTGGCATCGGCGACCTGGACGGTGACGGCATCCGAGATCTTGCCGTCGGTTCGGTGAACGATGACGACGGGGGTTCAAATCGTGGTGCGGTCCACGTGTTGTTCCTGAATGCGGACGGCACCGTTCGGGCCGAGCAGAAGATCTCATCGACCCAGGGTGGCCTGACCGGCCCGCTGGATGACACCGACTACTTCGGAACGGCGGTGGCCGGTCTCGGCGATCTCGATGGCGACGGCGTCGAGGACATCGCCGTCGGTGCCTACTTCGACGGGGACGGCGGAACCACCCGGGGCGCGGTCTACGTCTTGTTCCTGAACACCGACGGCACGGTCCGGGCCGAGCAGAAGATCAGCGACACTCAGGGCGGCCTCACCGCCAAGCTGGAAGACGGGGATTGGTTCGGCTACGCCGTGAGCGGTGTCGGTGACCTCGACGGCGACGGGGCTCAGGATCTGGCCGTCGGTGCCTACTTCGACGACGATGGAGGCAGCGGTCGAGGTTCGGCCTACCTGTTGCTGCTCAACGGGGACGGCACGGTCAAGGCGGAATTCAAGTTGAGCGCCGTCCGAGGCGACTTCGTTGGCCCGCTGGATAACGGCGACTACTTCGGTGTGTCGGTGGCCGGTCTCGGCGATCTCGATGGCGACGGCACGATCGGCCTGGCCGTCGGGGCGGTGAGCGATGATGACGGTGGCTCGGGTCGGGGAGCGATGTACATCCTCGACCTCGCGACCCTGCTCGATTCCGACGGAGACGGCCTCTGGGATTTCGAGGAGGACGACAACCCCGATCTCGACGGTGACCCGGCCACCAATTCCGGTCCCGACACCGATGGCGACACGTTCCCGAACTACCTCGATGCCGATGACGACGGCGACGGGACCCCGACGGCGTCGGAGAACGCCGACCCCAACGTCGACGGCGACCCCCGGGACGCCCTCGACTCGGACCGCGACGGCCAGCCAGACTGGCTCGACCCCCCCTCGGGACCGAGCGACGGTCTCGTCGACATCGAGCTCAAGATCAGCTCGACCGGTGGAGGGCTCACCGGTCCCCTCGATGACAACGATCTGTGGGGTACCGACGTGAGCGCCATCGGCGACCTCGACGGCGATGGCATCACCGACGTCGCCGTCGGGGTTCGAAACGATGATGACGGCGGTACCGATCGCGGCGCGGTCTACGTCCTGTTCCTCAACGCCGATGGCACCGTCAAGGGCGAGCAGAAGCTCAGCGACACCCAGGGCGGCCTCGGCGCAACCCTCGACAACGGCGACGGATTCGGTGACCGTGTGGCCAGCATCGGTGATCTCGACGGCGACGGCATCAACGAGATCGCGGCGTCGATTCGCAATGACGACGATGGTGGCACCGACCGTGGTGCGCTCGTGATCCTGTTCCTCAACCCCGACGGCACGGTGAGGGCGGAGCAGAAGATCAGTGACACCCAGGGCGGATTCAGCGCACCTCTCGACGACGGCGATGGCTTCGGCGACCGCCCGGCCGGCATCGGCGACTTCGACGGCGACGGCGTCAACGACATCGCGGTCGGTTCCAACAAGGACGATGACGGCGGCACCGACCGCGGTGCGGTCTACATCCTGTTCCTCAACCCCGATGGAACCGTCAAGAACGAACAGAAGATCTCCGACACCGCCGGTGGACTGATCGCCAGTCTCGGAGACGAGGACTACTTCGGGATTGCCGTCACCGACATCGGGGACCTCGACGGTGATGGCATCACCGACATCGCCGTCGGCGCCCGGGGCGACGACGACGGCGGCGCCGGCCGCGGCGCGGTCTACATCCTGTTCCTCAACGCCGACGGCACCGTCAAGGATGAGCAGAAGATCAGCGACACCCAGGGCGGACTCACCGGATCACTGGACGACTTCGACGAGTTCGGCAGCGCGGTCGCCGGGCTCGGGGACCTCGATGGCGACGGTACGCCCGACCTCGGTGTCGCCGCGCCGAGGGACGACGACGGTGGCACCAGCCCCGGCGCGCTGTACATCCTGTTCCTCGACCCCGACGGCACCGTCAAGGCCGAGCAGAAGATCAGCTCGACCCAGGGCGGTTTCACCGGACCCCTCGGCGACGACGAGTACTTCGGCGACGGGCTGTCGTCGCTGGGCGACCTCGACGGCGACGGAGCTCCCAGCATTGTCGTCGCCGCTCCCCTCGACGACGATGGAGGTGCCAATCGGGGCGCCATCTACATCCTCGAGCTCGCTGCTGCTGGGTGCGGCGCCGATTCCGACGGCGACGGTCTGTGGGACTGTGAGGAGGATGCCAACACCGACGCCGATGATGATCCGGCGACCAATGCGGGTCCGGACACCGATGGCGACACACTCCCGAACTACCTGGATGCCGACGACGACGGTGACGGCACCCCGACGGCGTCGGAGAACGCCGACCCCAACGCCGACGGCGACCCCCGGGACGCCCTCGACTCGGACCGCGACGGCCAGCCCGACTGGCTGGACCCCCCGATCACCGTCGCGTCGAATGGCACCGTCGCCGATGAACAGAAGATCTCCTCGACCACCGGCGGTATGGCGGGCCCCTTGGACGACGCCGACGACTTCGGTGGCTCAGCGGTGAGCATCGGTGACCTCGACGGGGACGGCATCGACGACGTTGCCGTCGGTGCCCCCCTCGATGACGATGGTGGACTCGGCCGTGGCGCGATCTACATCCTCTTCCTGAACCTCGACGGCACGGTCAAGGCCGAGCAGAAGATCAGCGACACCGCCGGCGGGCTCACCGCGACTCTGGACAGCGGCGACAACTTCGGTGGCTCGGTTGCCGGTATCGGCGATGTCGACGGCGATGGCGTCAACGACGTCGCCGTCGGCGCGCTCTTCGACGACGATGGAGGGACCGACCGTGGCGCGATCTACATCCTCTTCCTGAACCCCGGCGGCACGGTCAAGGCCGAGCAGAAGATCAGCGACACCGTTGGTGGGCTCGTCGCGACTCTTGACGACACCGACAACTTCGGCTACTCGGCGACCGGCATCGGCGATCTCGACGGTGACGGCCTCCCCGATCTCGCCGTCGGTGCCCCCGCCGATGACGACGGTGGCTCGGGGAAGGGCGCGGTCTACATCCTGTTCCTGAACTCGGACGGCACGGTGAAGGCTGAGCAGAAGATCAGCGACACCGTTGGAGGGTTCGCGGCCGCGCTGAGCATCAGCGACTTCCTCGGTGCTTCGGTCGCCGGCCTGGCCGACCTCGACGGTGACGGCCTCCCCGATCTCGCCGTCGGTGCCCCCCTCGGTGACGATGGTGGACTCGGCCGCGGCGCGGTCTTCGTCCTGTTCCTCAACGCCAATGGGACGGTGAAGGCTGAGCAGAAGATCAGCGACACCGTTGGAGGATTGGCGGCCACGCTGGACGACGGCGACAATTTCGGTGGCTCGGTCGCCGGGCTCGGTGACGTCGACGGCGACGGCAACCTCGACATCGTTGTCGGCGCTCCCGCCGATGACGACGGTGGCTCGGGGAAGGGTGCGGTCTACGTGCTGTTCCTCAACGCCAATGGGACGGTGAAGGCTGAGCAGAAGATCAGCGACACCGTTGGAGGGTTGGCGGCCACGCTGGACGACGGCGACAATTTCGGTGGCTCGGTCACTGGCCTCGGTGACCTCGACCGCGATGGGATCGCCAACCTGCTCGTCGGTGCTCCGGCAGATGACGATGGCGGCTCGGACCGGGGCGCAGTCCACGTGCTGGACCTGATGGGCCCCACGGTGGTGGTCGTGAATTCGACCGGTGACGGCGGTGACAGCAATCCCGGCGACAACCTGTGCGACACCGGTGGGACGAACAGCGACGGTGATCCCGAGTGCTCGCTGCGGGCGGCCATCGACGAGGCCAATGCCTCGCCCAGCATCGACACGATCCAATTCGCCATCCCGGCCACCGAAGCCGGCCACAGCGGCGGGGTGTGGACCATCAACCCCACCACCGGTCTCCCGACGATCACCGATGGTGTGATCGTCGACGGCACCACCCAACCGGGCTGGACGGCGTCGACCACGGCGGCCCCGGCCGGACTCGACGGCACCCAGGTGGTGGTGATCGACGGGGCCGGCACGGTGGCCGACGGTCTGCGGTTGGCCGGCGACGACATCACGGTTCGGGGACTCGTCATCGGTGGTTTCGACGGCGATGGCGTGGTGGTGACCGGTGCCCGGGCCACGGTCCAGGCCGCCTACGTCGGCACCGGGGCTGCCGGGTCGGTGGCGAACCCCAACACCGGCAACGGGATCACGGTTGCCGGTGTCGACGCCGTCATCGGGTCCAGTGGACCGGCGGACCGGATGCTCGTGTCGGGCAACGGCGGCCACGGGATCGAGATCCTCGCCACCGCCTCGAATGCGGCCGTCCTCGGCTCCATCGTCGGCCTCGACGCCGCCGCCACCGCCGCCCTCGGCAACTTCAACGCCGGGGTGGCGGTCTCATCTGCCACCGGCGTCACGATCGGCGGTTCGCTGGCCGGCGACGGAAACACCATCGCCCGCAACGGCGGGGACGGCATCACGATCACCGGCGCCGGCAGCATGGTTTCGGTGCTGGGCAACAGCATGTCGAACAACGGCGATCTCGGCATCGACCTGGCCGGGGACGGCGTCACAACCAACGATGCCGGTGACGGTGACAGCGGTGCAAACGGTCTGCTCAACAGCCCGGTGCTCGTCGCCGCAGACGTCTGGGGCTCGCTGGTGGCGGTCGACTACAGTCTCGACGCGCCGGCCGGCACCTATCGGCTGGAGTTCTACGGCAACCCCGCAGGCGGCGATCCCAGCGGCTTCGGGGAGGGTGGCACACTGCTCGGAACGGCATCGTTGGTTCACGGTGGTTCCGGGCCGCAGTCCGGTACAGCGATCTTCGCCGCCGCCGTTGGAACGGTGCTGTCGGCAACCACCACCGAGGACCTCGGCGGGGGATTCTACGGCTCGACGTCGGAGTTCTCGGCGGTTGTCGTCGCCAGCATCGCAGTCCTGGCTTCGGTCGAGGATCGATCGATCCGCCGATCCGATCTGCGGGCCGAGGGTGGACTGGATCCCGGCGGCGCCGAAGTGGCGGGCCTGGCCGGTCGGGCCATCGCCCTCGACGGGATGGCCGAGCGGCTCCAGGGTCCGGCCCTCGACATCGCCTCCGGCGAGCTGACGATGGAGGCCCTCATCCGGCTCGACAGCCTCTCCGGGGCGCCCCGGGTGGTTTCGAAATCGAACGCCGCCTCAACCCCGATCTACGAGCTGTTCGTCGACGGCGGGACCGGGGAAGCGGTCGCCTCGATACGGGTCGGAGGGGCCGGGGCAACCGCACGGGGCGGGGTGCTCTCGACCGCAACCTGGCACCACCTGAGCGCGACCTGGGATGGAACGGAGCTGATCCTGTTCGTCGACGGCGCCGAGGTGGATCGGGTGCCGGCGGTCGGTGCGCTGGCCGTCGATGTGACGACCGACGTGGCGATCGGCGCCGACGGTGCCGCTGCGCAGCCGCTGCACGGTCTGGTCGACGATGTTCGGGTCTCCCATCGGGCCACGACCGCTTCGGCGGTTGCGGTGCGCCACCTCAACGTCGATGGCTCGGCCGGTCTGGTCTCGGTCGGGGCGGAGCAGACGTCTCCCGCCGGAGCCTGGACGGTCAGCGGTGTCAGGAGCCGATCGGGTGGTTTCTCACTGCAGGCCCCCGAGACATCCGGCCCCGGTGCCGCGGCCTGGGCGGTGGCGACCGGGATCGACGAACCGGGGGTGGCCTTCGAGTCCTGGTGGTGGGCCGCAACCGACACCGGGATCGACCTGAGCTCGGGAACCAGGGCCGGTTCGGTTCCAACCGATCAGTACGAGGCCGCCCTGACGTCCCCGTCGGGGTGGGAGCTCCGCCGCCGACTCGCCGGTACCGAGATCATCGACGCCGCCGCGGCGGGCACACCATCGCCGGGCACCTGGGTGAAGGTCGAGATCCGCACCGACCAACTCGGTGACAGCAGGGTGTTTGTCGACGGCGTTGAGGTGACCGGCTGGACCGCCCAGGGGGCAGACCTGGCCTCCGGATCGATGGGCTTGCGGGTCGGCAGCCTGCCGAGCGGCCAGGAGTGGTCCATCGACGACGCCAGGGGCCGGAGGCTGATCACCCCCGAACCGGTCGCCGGCCTCGGTCCACTCGACCGCAACTGACCGGTCGGCAACCCCGGTGATCTGATCGATTCCTCATCCGGTCAGGCGTTCGGTCTCGAAGCGGAATACTGTCTTCCGGTGGCCGCGAACGACGAGTCGCCCCCACTGGCGCCAGACCTCGAGTCGTTCCTTCGGTGTGCCGTCGAGGCCGGCCAGGGGCGCTCAGACGGCCACGTCGACACCTGCGAGCTTCGCTGGTTCGCCTCCGGCCCGCTTCCTCCCGAGGTGGAGGACTGGTTCACCGGTGCGGACTTCGTCGGGACCCGGGAGCATCGCCGCGACCTCTACCAGCTGACCGGTCTGTCCGATGTCGGTGTGAAGCGGCGCTCCGGCCGAACCGTCGAAGCCAAGATCCGGATGGCGGTCGGCCCGCGAATGGCCATCGGCGACGGACTCGAGGCCACGTTCGACCAGTGGCGGAAGTGGAGACCGTCGCAGGGCGATGCCATCTGGCCAACTCGCCAGGCCCGGTGGGTGCGGTCGACAAGACGGTGTTGACCCGGACCATTGCCGACACCGCTGCGGATACGCCGGTGACGACGGTGCGGCCAGCGACTCGGGATACGCCGGTAACGGCGGTACGGCCAGCGACTCCGGACACGGTGGTGACGACGTTGCGGCCGCCATGGTGGCGGGATGCGATGTCGAACTGGCGGCGATCACGATCGGCGGGCTGGAGGCATGGACCTTTGGGCTCGAGGCGTTCGGCCCGCAAGCGCAACGGGGCAGGGCGGCGATCACCGCCTGGGAGCAGGTCGTCGCCGAGGTGGGCCGGCCCCGGGATCTCGGCTCACGGTTCGATCTGGCCGATGGCTACCCGGCGTGGCTTCAGCTGGTGACGACCCAGGGCGTCTCGGCCGGACGCACGACCCGCCATCCCGCCACCGTCCGGTTCGATCTCGCCGGAGTGTGACGTCGCCTGCGTCCCGTGGGCCAATGCTGCTCCGATGTCTCGAGGCGTCAACGCAGGTCGATGCGGCGATAACCGTCGGCCACCGCCTGGTCGATCACCTCGGTGTACCGGGGCGCACCGCCGAAGTACGCCTGGTAGCGGATCTTGCCCTCCTCGTGCCCGGCCACGTTTGCGTTGTAGCCGGTGAACCAGCCCTTGCTGCGGCGGAAGAGCATCCTCTCATGGGCCCGCACGACCTCCTTCACCCATTCCTGCTCCGCCTCGGCCCGGGCGTCGACGCGGGTGTGGCCGTTGTCGAGCACATGTGTGAGCAGGCCCGTCACCCAGTCGACGCCGGTCTCGATGGCCCGGGGGAAGTTCGTCGAGCCCGAGACGCTCTGGGGGCCGGCGACCATGAACAGGTTGGGGAAGCCGTTGGTCAGGACGCCGAGGTAGGAGCTCGGGCCGTCCTGCCACTTGTCGCCCAGGGTCTCGCCGTCGACCCCTCGAATCTCGATGCGGTCGTAGCCGCCGGTGATGGCGTCGAAGCCGGTGGCGTACACGATGAGGTCGAGATCGTAGTGGGATGCCGTGGTTTGGATCCCGTCGGCGGTGATGCGCACGATCGGCGCCTCCGATATGTCCACCAGGTGGACGTTGTCGCGGTTGTAGGCCTCGAAGTAGTGGGTCTCCAGCGGCAGTCGCTGCATGCCGAACCCGTGGTCCTTGGGGATCAGCTTCTCGGCGATCACGGGATCGTCGACCCGCCGGCGGATACGGTCGGCGATGTAGTCCGAGATCTCCTGATTCGCCGCCTCGTCGAAGAAGATCTCCATGAAGTTGCCGGCGAGAATGGCGAACCCGGGCTGGTCGTAGAGTTCGTCCCAGAACGCTCGACGTTCCTCGGCGGTCAGGTTCCAGAAGCCCCGCCGGTCCGGTACGTGCTCGAAACCACCGGGAGAGCTGGCGCAGTTGGCGAAGATCTCGTCATAGCGGCTGCGGATCTCCGCCATCTCGGTTTCGGAGATGGGCGAGTTGTTCAGCGGTGTGCTCCAGTTGGGTCGACGCTGAAAGACGGTCAGCTGGCCGACCTTGTCTGCGATCTCGCTGATGACCTGGATACCGGTCGCGCCCGTCCCGATGACGCCGACCCGGCGCCCATCGAGTGGGACCGGCTCCTTTGGCCACCAGTAGGTGTGGAAGGCGTCGCCGGTGAAGTCGTCCATGCCTTCGTAGCTGGGCAGCGTCGGTATCGACAGCGGGCCGAGGCTGGTTATGACGAACCGGGCGGTGAAGGTCTCGCCGTTGCCGAGCCCCAGGTGCCACAGCCGTTGGTCCTCGTCCCAGCCCATCGTCTCCACCCTGGCGTTGAAACGCATGTGGCGTCGCAGATCGAACTTGTCGGCCACGTGATTCAGGTACCGGAGGTTCTCGGGCTGCGACGAGAAGCGCTCGGTCCAGTGCCACTCGTCGAGCAACTCCTTGGAGAAGGAGTAGCCATAGGTGTAGCTCTCGGAATCGAAGCGCGCCCCCGGGTAGCGGTTGCGATACCAGGTGCCACCGAGATCCTCGTCGCCTTCGAGCACGATCGCGTCGACTCCGAGGTCCACGAGGCGCTTGATCTGGTAGATGCCGGACACGCCGGCACCGACCACCACCACCTCGTGATGCTCGCTGTTGTCGTCGGTCCGGTTTGGGATGTCGGCCATCACCGAGCCACGGTACCCGGACCACCGATCGCCGTTCCAACCTGGCCCCGCCACCGGGCGCAGCGAGATCGGTCTCCACGACCGTCAGCCGTACCGGCCCGCCCGGTCCAGCTTGCACCGATCCGTTCGATGGCCCGGCCATTGTGTATTGCCGGGAGTAACGTCGGCAGATGGTCGAACCTTCGAGAGATCGTCCCGAGATGCCAGATGGCTACGGCGTGCCCGAGACCGATGACGGGGTACTGGAATGGTCGTCGGTCGAGGAGCGGCTGAAAGCATCATCCCACTACTGGATGGCCACGACCCGTGCCGACGGTACCCCTCACGTCGTTCCCCGATGGGGCGTGTGGATGGATGGCCGGTTCTGGTACGACGGCGCCCCGGACACGATCCATGTGCGGAACCTGGTTCGGAACCCGGCCTGCGTTCTCCATCTCGAAGACGGTCAGCAGGCGGTGATCGTCGAGGGCCGGTCGGACGCCTGCGAACCGCCGGGGTTGGAGCTCGGGGGTCGTCTGGCCGCGGTGTTCGTCGCCAAGTATTCGGCCCATGGCTATTCGCCGGAACCGACGAGCTGGGAGGGACCGGGCGCAGGCGGCCTGCGGGTACTCACGCCCGTCAAGGCGATGGCCTGGTTCGAGTTCCCGGCCGACGTCACCCGATTCCGGTTCTGAGGTCGCCCCCGACACGGCGGCCGGTGGCCGAGCCGGTCTGCGAGTTTGCCGGCCGGGACCAGCAGGGCGGCCAGCGTGATGGTGTGGCCGTTCAGGACCCCAGGACAGCGCCGAGGTCGGCGACCGGGGTTGCCGGCACCGGCGGCTCAGGCAAGCTCGGGCCCGATCGCCGATGGCCGGAGCCTGCGGATGAGCGCCTCCTGGGTCATCGAGGCCACCAGCGTCCCATCTCGGCTGTGGATGGTGCCCCGCACCAGGCCCCGGGAGTTCTGGCTGCTGACGGCGTGAAGGTCGTAGTAGTTCCACCGGTCGACCCGGACCGGTCGGTGGAACCACACCGCATGATCGAGGCTGGCCGACATCGTCTTGCCGAACGCCTCCATCCATTCAGCACCGAGGATCGGGACCACGGCCGCGGTCACCGCCCCCATGTCGGTGGCGTAGGTCAGGGCGCAGGCTTGCAGCAGCGGGTCGTCCGGCAGGGCCGACTTGGCCCGGAACCACACCCGCCGGGTCGAGCTGTACACACCGTGGTCGTCGGTCTCCCCCGGCCCCAGCTCCTTGGTCAGGAACGGCGAGCGCTTCATCCAGTGGGCGTGGACCTCATCCCGGGGCTGGCGATCCGGGACCTCGTCCGGCCCGGGCAGATCGACCGGGAGACCGAACTGGTAGTCGGTCTGATCTTCCTCCCGTCGCTGGAAGCTGGCGGTCATGTTGAAGATGGCCTCGCCGTACTGCACCGCCACCACCCGGCGGGTGGTGAACGACCGGCCGTCGCGGATCCGGTCGACGTGGAACACGATGGGCCGGCCGGGTTTGCCGCCCCGCAGGAAGTAGCCGTGCAGGGAGTGGGGGTGGTGCTCCGATTCCACGGTCAGGGTGGCCGCTCGCAGGGCCTGGGCCGCGACGAGGCCACCGAAGACCCGTTGGTTGTGGCGCTCGGCGGGATTGTCGCCCCGGTACAGGTTGACGTCGAGCTCTTCGAGGTCGAGTTGGTCCAGGAGGGCCTGGACCGGTTCGTCGTCGATCGTCGAATCGTCGACCGCCGGCTCTGAGCTCGGTTCGTCTGACACGTCGCCACCCTCTCTCTCCTCGACACGGCCTCGCCGGGTGGAGGATACTCATCTCCTCCCCGACCCGAGCCCCACCGACCGACCAGGAGCCAGACATGCACCTTGGACTATCCGCTGATGAGGTACTGACCACCACCCGGTCGGTCCGCAAACGGCTCGACTTCGATCGCCCGGTCGAGCGGTCGGTTGTGTTGGAGTGCATCGACATCGCGCTCCAGGCCCCGACGGGATCGAACTCCCAGGGGTGGCAGTGGATGGTCATCGAGGACGCAACGAAGAAGAAGGCGGTGGCCGACGCCTATGCCAAGAACTTCAACTGGTATGCGTCGCAGCCGGGACGTGAGTACGCCGAGGGAGACACCCGAGCCGACCGTCAGGAGCTGGTCCGCTCGTCTGCCACCTACCTGGCCGAGAACTTCCACCGGGCCCCGTTCCTGGTCATCCCGCTGATCGAGGGACGACTCGCCGAGGGACTGCCCACCTTCGCCCAGGCCAGCCAATGGGGATCGATCCTGCCCGCGGTGTGGAGCTTCATGCTGGCCCTTCGAGAGCGTGGCCTCGGCTCGGCGTGGACCACCCTCCATCTCCCGGACGAGGAGCAGGTCGCCGAGCTGCTCGGTATTCCGTTCGATCGCTACACCCAGGCCGGTCTGTTCCCGGTTGCCTACACCAAGGGCACCGACTTCAAGCCGGCCAAGCGCCTCCCCGCGGCCGAGCTGACCCACTGGGACACCTTCGGCCAGCACTGAGTCGAGCGGGGCCGCTCAGCGGCGGTCGCTCAGCCGTTGCCGTTCGAGAAAGACTCGATGGTGCGCCAGGCGTCCTCGGTCAGGTGGTTGGCCAGATCGTGCAGGGCTCGCGCCGCGGCGAGTTCCTCGCCGACCTGGGGCACCGACGGGTCTTCGGGGTTGCGGCGGGACTGGCCGCAACCGGACAGCGATCGGTCACCCGCATCGAGGTGGACCACCATTTCGCAGTGGTCTTCGTCCTCACGGGTTTCGAAACTGAGCTTCCAGCGATGAGCGATGAGTTCTTCCACGTCTTCGATTGTCGAGCCGGGGGCCGGTCCGGTGCAGAGCCGAAGGTCCTGTTCATCGACCGCGCTTGCACCCATCGAATCCACCGCCACATCACTGTGGCCCGACAGCGAGCCATGGCCCCGTTGGCTGGCTGAGGGACGGGCGCTGTGCTGAAGTGGGGCCATGGGTCAGTTGGAGGGTCGGATCGCGTTGGTCACCGGAGCGAGTCGGGGCATCGGTGCGGCCATTGCCGAACTGTTTGCCGCCGAGGGTGCAGCGGTCGCCGCAACGGCTCGCACCGTCGATGAGGGCGACAGCCGCTTCGAGGGTTCGTTGGCCACCACCGTCGAGCGGATCCGAACCGGCGGCGGCATCGCCCACCCGGTCGCCGCCGATCTGTCCCGCCCGGCCGATCGGGTCCGTCTGGTCGATGAGACGGTGGCGGAGCTCGGGCCGATCGACATCGTGGTCAACAACGGAGCGGTCACCTACTTCGAGCCGGTGGTCGACTTCTCCGAGAAGCACTGGCGGCTGATGTTCGAGGTGCAGGTCCGAGCACCGTTCGAGTTGGCCCAGATGGTGATCCCGTCGATGAGGGAGCGGGGCTCGGGCTCCATCCTGAACATCTCGTCCAAGGCCGCGCTGCATCCCGATCCCGGGCCGGACGCCACTCTCGGTGGCACCGTCTACGGCATGGTCAAGGCGGCGCTCGAACGGTTCTCGACCGGCCTGGCCGCGGAGCTTGCGGCCGACGGGATCACCGTCAACGCCTTGTCGCCGACATCGGTGGTGGCCACGCCCGGCGTTGTCCACCATCAGCTGATCACCCCGGAGCGGGAGCAGTGGGTGGAGGACGAATCGATGATGGCCCGGGCCGCACTGGCCCTGGTCGCCGATGATCTGACCGGGCGGATCGCCTACAGCCACCAGCTGCTGGCCGAGCTGGGCCTCGAGCAGCCACCGGCCGATTGGCAGCTGGTCGCAGATCACCCCCGTTCCCGTCGCCACCAGTGACCGCATCGACCCCTTTCCCCCGCCCAGAGACGATACTCGGCGCATCGAAACTCACTGTGCCCTCCGCATCGGAACCGAGCATGACCTCCGCATCGGAACCGAGTCCGGCCGCCGCATCGGAACCGAGCGTGACCTCCGCATCGGAACCGAGCGTGCCGACGACAGCGTCGTCGGTCGGCGTCGGATCTTGGTGACCGATCGGGAGGAGCCCCGTCGAAGGGATGGACGGGCCGTCGGCGGCGGTGCCGTCGTGAACCACCGAGAGCTGCAGGCGCTCGCCGAACGACTCGGGATTCTCACCTCCTATGTCGACGTCGACGATCGACGGCGGCAGGCCTCCCGCCAGGCGCTGGCGGCCGCGGTGGAGATCCTGACCGCCGGCGGCACCGCCGGGCCGGCCGACGTCGGGACCTTCGACGAGGTGGTGCTGGTCCGGGGAACGCGGTGGCGGACGCGGCGTCGCCCCGACCTTCGAAACCGCGGCCAACCTCACCGTTGTCCTCGAGGACGGCTCGACCATCGCCGTGCCCGCCGTCACCGGCCCGGCCGACCTCGAGCGTCGTCTCCCGGCCGGTGAGCTTCCCCGGGGAATCCACACCCTGCACTGGGAGGCCGGAGGCCCACCCCGCAGATCGACGCTGATCGCGGCCCCGGCTCGGTTCCCGGTCGAGCCTCGGCAGCAGCCGGGACTGGCCGTGTTCACGCCGACCTACGCCATCTGGTCCGACGACGACCTTCTCCCGTCCTACGACGGCCTCGATCGACTTGGCCGGGAGGTGGCAGGCCTCGGGGTCGACACCATCGCCACCCTGCCGCTGTACTCGCCAGGGTTCGGTCCCCGCTTCGACCGCAGTCCCTATGCACCGATCAGCCGATTCCACTGGAACGAGCTGTTCATTCCCGCTCGCCGGCTGCAGGGCGTCGGCCCGACAGAATGGCGCCGGCAACGCCGGCCACAACCACGGCCACGACCAGAACATCGACAACGACCACGCCGCGCTCGAACCGGCGGCCCCGATGGACTGGATCACCACCGAGCGGATCTGCAGCCGACGGCTCGACGCCACCGCCGCCGATCTCGACAACCGCCGCCGGGCGTCCCTGGAGGGCTTCCTCGCCGGCCGACCGGACGTCGTCTCCTTCGCCCGCTGGGCCGGTGCGGGCGATCCGGCCACGATCCGCCGCCACGAGCTCGGCCAATGGTTGGCCGAGGAGTCCCTGGCCGAGGTATCGGCGCTGCTGGACGGTCGGGGTCAGACCCTGGCCCTCGACCTGCCGGTCGGGGCCCGGACCGACAGCTGGGAGACCGCCGAGTGGCCGGAGCTCTTCGCCGCCGGTGCCACCATCGGGGCCCCGCCGGACACCTTCTTCGCCGAGGGCCAGAACTGGGGCCTGCCGCCGCTGAACCCGGCCGCATCGAGGCGGAGCGGCCATCGGGTGTGGTACGACCTCCTGGTGCAGGCGTGCCGCTACGCCCGGGTCCTGCGGATCGATCACGTGATGCAGGTCTTTCGGCTGTGGTGGGTTCCGGCCGGGCACCCCGCAGATGACGGCGTCTACGTTCGCTATCCGGCAGACGAGCTGCTGGCGGTGGCGGCGGTGGTTGCCGAGGCCACCGGTACCACCATGGTCGGCGAGGACCTTGGGACCGTTCCGCCCGAGGTGCGGCGACTGCTCGACGACTGGGGCATGGTCGGCATGCACGAGGAGGGCTTCGTGCTCCACGGGTTGGCCGGCGACGATCCCGATGTGGCGGCGAAGCTGCCGCCCGTCGTCGGCCGGAGCTGGGCCGGCATCCGAACCCATGACATGGCACCGTTGGCCACCGTCGTCGACGAGCTCGACACCGGTACCTACCGCCGAGCCCTCGGCGCATCGCTCGGCCTTGCGCACGCTCCGGCCCCGGACGAGCTGGCCGTCTCGATGATGACCCGGCTCCGTCGCAGCGACGCCTACGAGGTGGTGGTCGACATCGACGACGTGCTCGGCGGCACCACGCCCCACAACGTGCCGGGCGTCGTCGCCGACACCAATTGGTCGCACCGCCTGCCGGTGCCGGTCGAGGCCCTGGCCGATGAACCCCGCATGGCCCGGGTGCTCGGAGCGGGGAAGCGATGATCTCGCTGGAACTACACTCGTGGTGGTGAACCCTGCACCGTCCGAGTCGCCATCGCCCGGCCAACCGTTCCACTGGGAGCACGGTCCGGCCGACGCACCGCTCCTGCTGTGCCTGCACGGCATCGGTTCCTGTGCCGACGCGTTCGTGGCCCAGCAGCCGCTGGCCGAGCGCTGCCATCGGCGGCTGGTGGCCTGGGACGCCCCGGGGTATCGCCACTCCCCGGACCCGGACCGTGAGCCGGGCCTCGACGGTTGGGCCGACGCCGCGGCGGAGCTGATCGGTCGGCTCGGCTGCTCCGAGGCCGACGTGCTCGGCGTCTCGTGGGGTGGGGTCACCGCCACCAGGCTGGCCATCCGGCGCCCCGATCTGGTCCGGTCGCTGATCCTGGCCGACTCCTCGGTCGGCGCCGGCACCAACCCCGAACAGGCAACGGCGATGCGGGCCAGGGGCGCCGACATGGCCACCATGGGCATCGAGGCGTTCTCGATCGATCGGGCGCCCAAGCTGGTCAACGCCGCGGCCTCCGAGGAGCTGGTGGCCGAGGTGGCAAAGATGATGAGCGACTCGGTCCGCATGCCGAGCTACCAGTGGGCCGCCAACTCGATGGCCGAGGCCGACCATCGCCCCGACCTGGCGTCGATCACCTGCCCGACGCTGGTGATCGTCGGCGACGAGGACGCCGTGACCGGCCCGGCCGCCGCCGCCAGGCTGGCCGATGGGATCCCCGGAGCCGAGCTGGTGACCATTCCCGCCGCCGGTCATCTGGCCAATCAGGAGCGCCCGTCGGCGTTCAACGATGCCGTGGCCCGGTTCCTGGGCGTCGTCCTCTGAGCGGTGGGGTGCCCCTGGGGCTCGATCCTGCGGCCTGTCCCGAACGGAACCGACGTACGACCCTGGTCGGCGCAACAATCCCATGGTCGGATCTCGTTATGATGAAGAGCACGAGGAACAGCAACGATCGACCCTCGAAGGTCGAAGATCTCATGACCTACGAGCCCTTGAGCTTGAAGCCGTCCGATCCGGTGGACCGGGCCCGGGACCTCATGTTGGCCTTCGGCATCCACGGGATTCCCGTCATCGACGACGGTCGGCTGCTCGGCATCGTCACGTCCCACGATCTGGTCGACGATTGGCCGCCCACCGAGCCGGTCCGCAACATCATGAGCGGCGATGTGCTCACGATCGACATCCGGGCCGGTCTCGGTGAAGCGGCAGAGCTGATGAAGGCCCGGCTGGTCCACCACCTGGTGGTCACCGACGGGCCTGGAGCCGGTCGGTGTGATCACCACCTACGACCTGCTCGACGCCCTCATCGGCTCAGACCGGGAGTGACGACACCGACCTCGGCGGCCCGTCGGTGGCGAACGGTGCCGCCGTCGAGAACCGTGGCGGTGTGGCTGATCGTGTCGGTCGGCCTCCTGTGGTCGGCCGGCTGCACCTCGGCGACCGATGATCGAGCCGACAACAGCTCGACGTCGGCCACCACGGCCGCGGCCGATACGACCGCAACCACCGGCGACACCGACCCGGCACCGCAACAGGATCAACCCGAGACCGAGGCCGATCCGCTCCAGGACTCGCCGATCGGTCGTTACGCCGACGCCGTCGCCACCTCGACCATGTCGGATGCGGCGATCGCCGGCTCTCCCGCCGCCACCTACCTCGGCTACCTGGCGGCGATGGCGGACATCACCGGCTCGTCGACCGGAGACGTGTCGGCCCTCACCGACAACGGCTTCGTCCTCGTCCAGGGTCGGGGTCGCCCCGACGTCACCTACGACCGGTTCGAGCTGTCGGAGCTCGGCATCTCCGACCTCGCCATGGACGGTCGACCGATGAGCGCCGTCGTCTCGGTCCTCACTCGACCGATCGAGCACGAATCGGGGTTGGAGATGCTCGGCGGCTTCTCCTTCACGTCGTTCGGCGTGAACAGGATCGTCGTCATCTCGGTCCGCAACGGCTCGGACTCGGCCGTTCGCTCGGCGCTGCTGCGGTCATCGCTGGTCGAGACGAGCGGATTCCGACAGGGAGCGGTCGAAGACGGTGTCGGCGACGAGGTCGAGATCGCAGCCGGAGCGACAGCCGACGTCGTCTACACCTTCCCCAGGGGGGACGGCGATCCGAGCGGAGTCCTGGACCAGGTCTTCGTTCGGCTCGACGCCGACGGTTCCCCGCTGGGGGAGATAACGGTGGCAACCCCGCTCGGCGAGAACCAGCCGACGTTCTTCGAGCTCGGGGCGGACGGGGCGTTGCGGGGCGAGCTCGATGCCGACATCGGCTTCGAGACCGACTCCGCAGAACCGTCGACAGCAGGCGCTGGACATCCTGTTCAAGGCGACACAGGAGATCCTGGCCTTCGACCCGTCGTCCCCCATCTGCGTCGCCGGCTACGCCGACTCCGTCGGCGACGAGGCCTACAACCTGTCGCTGTCCAGGGCCAGAGCCGAAGCGGTGGCCGAGGTTCTGGTCCGCTACGGCGTCGGCAACGAACTGGTCACGGTCGGCTACGGCGAGGCGTTCGCCCCCGGCGACGAGTTGGCCGATCCCAACGCCCGCCGGGTCGATGTGTCGTTCGCCGACTGCCCCGAATCGCCATGACCGAGGGCGGCCCGCCCCTCCCGATCGTCAGCCTCCCGACCTGGTGCCAGGGACTAGGATGCCGGTGTGCGCGTTCGTCGCCAGCCCTTCGAGGCCGTTCAGATCCAGGCCCTCCAACTGCTGCATCGGCCGATGTCCATCGAAGAGCTGGTCGATGAACTCGGCTCCAGCCTGCCGTCGAACGATCCCGACGCCACACTCGATTGGCTGCTCGGCGACGACCGGAGCCTGCTGTGGATCCCCGATGGCCGGTTCTGCCGCGTCGACGCCTTCCACGATGGACTGACCCTGGCCCACCGGTTGACCGCCGAGGAGATCGAACGGGGTGTCCTGTTCGATCGCGACCACTGGTCGACGCTCGCCGACTTCTTCGGTCTGGTCGAGGTCGGGGAGCGCTCGTTCGAGGTCGCCTCGGTCTACTCCGAGGCCGACAGCGCCATCCTGCTCACCGGCCTGGCACCGGTCCTGGCCGACTGCGCCCCCGGTTCGCTGTGCGGTCTCGCCGCGACCGGTTCCGGTCTGGAGTTCCTGCCCCACATCGAGGAGCTCGAACCGGCCGACGATCTGCTCGATGCGTTCCGGAGCGCCTTCGAGCAGCTGTCGGACGGTCGACCCGGCCCCGCTCGATCCCGTCGACATCGTTCGGATCGGCCTGGCCGACGACCGGAGCCGGTGGCCGGAGACGATTCCCCCGCTCGGCGAGTTGGCCGCTGCTGCGGGTCTTCAGGTCTGGCGGTCCCAAGTCGCGGCTCCATCCTTCGACTGGGAGCAGTGGCGATCCTCGGCGCCGACCCGCGGTGCTGCGGTTCGGGTCGGGCTGGTTGGCGAGCAACGGTCCGAACTGGCCACCGTGGTCGAGGACTACCGCCGCCGACGTGACGACAAGGGGACCCGGGCTCCGAAATTGGGTGCGATACCGGCCGCGGTGTTGCTTTCGGACCCCGGTGTTGCCGAGGCCTTCGTACTGGCGTTGACCGAGTACGGCGATGAGGCCATCGACGACGTTGCCCGCTATGCGAGAGAGGTCGGCGAGGAGGTCGACCTCGACTATCGGGCCGGATGCCGCTGGGTGCGGTCGAGGGCTGCGGCCGCCGACGACACCGCGACCCAGGAGCGCCTGCTCAGGGAGGCCCTGGCGATCGACCCCGACTTCGACCCGGCCAACGCCGACCTCGGTTGGCTGCTGTTCGAGCGGAGCGACTTCGTCGAGGCATACCGTCGGCTGTCCTCGGCCGAGGTCGACAGTGAGATCCTCGATCTCCTGGCCGAGCTCACGATGCCGGCCAGGGACCGTTCCGGCCGCAACGATCCTTGCCCCTGCGGTTCGGGGAAGAAGTACAAGCGATGCCACGGAGGCCCGGTCCAGCCGTTCGCCGATCGGATCGCCGCCCTCTACAACAAGGCGGCCCGACCGATCGTCGAGATCGAGGGCATCCCCGAGTGGTGGCGCTGGCCCGTCACCTGGCCGGGGGAATCGGCGGACTGGCGATACGGCCTCGACCGGCTGGACCACCTCGGCATCCTCACCGACATCCTGTTGACCGAAGGGGGCGGGATGACCGAGTTCATCGAGCGTCGGGCCTCGGTCCTGCCGGCCGATGAGGTGGCGACTCTCCGAGCCTGGGCGGAGGTTCGACGCCGGGTCTGGCGGGTGCTGGAGATCGATCCGGCCGCGGACCGGGTCAGGTTGGAACCGGTCGGTGATCCGCCGGGAGCGCCGGTCGAGCTCGAGGGCCGCAAACCGGCCCGGTCGTTGCTCGAGGGTCAGCTGGTGCTGGCCCGCCTGCTGCCGGTCGACGACAAACGCCATCGGTTGTTCGGCGGTTCGCTACCGGTCGCCGATGCCCAGCTCGACACAGCCCTTGAACTGGCGAACGCACCGCAGCGATCTGCAGAGGCAACGGCCCGCCGGTACATCGAGTTCGCACACCTCCACCAGGATCCGGCGGAGACCAAGCTCGTCTGTGTCGGCTGCTACGAGAGCTCGACGGAGGCCATCGATCGGTGGCTGGCCGACAACACGGTCCAGCCGCCGCAGCCGATGATGTCCGGTGACCGAGCCGGCTCGATCACCTCTCCCGACGTCGATCCGGGTGAGCTGGAGCTGTTCGTGGCCTACGGCGATCGCATGGGGGTGCGGGCGGGGCCCAGGATGGCGATCGTCTCCATCACCGAGGAGGCCCATCGGGAGATCGGCAAACGGATTGCCGCCGATCTGCCGGCCGTCACCGTCGTCGAGGAACGGGCCGTGACGATGGCCGTGTTGCGGGACGAGGCGGCGGCGTCGACCGGCCACCCGCCGTCACTCGATTGGTTGGCCGACGAATCCGGGGCCGGCGGCGGCTCGTCGGCGACCCGCGAGGCCCTGGCCGCGGCCATGATCAAAGAAGCGCTGCTGGCCCTCATGGCCGATGATGCGGATGCGGCCGTCGACCGGGACGCCGACGGCCCTTGGCCTGGCCGACCCGCCGATGATGCGGACCCCGACATGGCCGATGGTGATGGCCCCTCGGTCTGATCCGGTGGCGGATCAGACCTTGGCGATGGCCGCGGCCACGGCGCCGACCGCTTCGGTCGCCGCATCGACGTGGGGGCCGAGGTTGAAGAAGCCGTGGGGCATACCGTCGTACCGCGTCAGCGCGACCTCCACCCCGGCGTCGGCCAGCTTGGCCGCATAGGCTTCGCCGTCGTCGCGCAGCGGGTCGTATTCGGCGGTGATGATGAACGCCGGGGCCAGCCCCGAAAGATCCTCGGACAGCCCCGGAGACATCGAGACCGCGGTCGGGTCGCCGTCGGGTCTGGACTGTTCCCGGAAATAGTCGAGCACCGGCCGTTCCAGGATCGGCGCCTCGGCGTGCTCGGCATAGGAGGGGTAGATCTCGTAGGCCTCGTCCCGGGCGTCGGTTGCCGGGTAGATCAGCACCTGCAACGCCAGGTCCAACCCGGCGTCCCGGCTCATCTGGGCCATGACGGCCGAGATGTTGGCCCCGGCCGAGTCGCCACACACCGCCAACCGCTGCGGGTCGCCGCCCAGTTCTTCCCCATGGTCGCGGACCCAGTTCAGTGCGGCCCACGAGTCGGCGATCCACGGCGGCTGATCGAGCGATGCGGTGTATGCGTGCTCGGGGCCCATGCGATAGTCGACGGCAACGACCACCGAGCCGGACTGCCGGCTGATGGCGTGGCACTCCCGGTCGTGGGTGTCGAGGTCGCCGATGCAGAAACCGCCGCCATGATAGAACACGGTGATCGATCCGGTGCCCTCGCCGTCTGGGGTGTAGATGCGGATCGGGATCTCGCCGGCCGGCCCGGGAATCGAACGGTCCTCGGTCGGCACCGCGAACCCGAGGTCACCCATGAAGCCGGCCATGGCGCCGTAGACCTTGCGGGCGTCGTCGATCGAGAGCTCCTGGAGCTTCGGCCGATCCGGTCGGTCCATGGCGGCGACGAGTGCAACGATCTGAGGATGAAGGGGCATGCTCTCAGTGGATCAGATCGAACCGACACCCGCCAACCGGCTGGAGAGCTCGGACGGGTCCGGCCCGCTCGCGGCGAACCTCGAAGGAACCCGAAGGGTTCTGGCGAACTCGCAGAGATGCTGCTCCGCAGCATCGGCTCAGTCCTCGACGGTGTTGGCTCCGAACCGATCGAGGCTGCGGTGCCACGCTTCGAGGTCGACCACACCGTCAGGGTCGATGGCCGCCACCGCCTCCCGGCCCATGTCCATGACGTGATGGAGGTTGTCGATGACCCGCAGGCCCTGCCTGCCAAGCGTCAGCAGCCGATCCGATGATCGAACCCACCGGTCGATCGTCGCACGGGCCCCGACCCCGGCCAGGTCATAGACCGGGTACACCGAGGGGAGGCGTCGGACCTCGACCCGGCTCGGTCGGACCGCGGGCAGGCCGACCCGGCCGAGGTCGGCCGTCACCAGCTCGGACAACCGGTCGGCGGGCCAGGTCCAGCGATCGTCAGACGGCCAGCACGGGATCTCGGCGCACAACACGGTTCGATCGTCCGGATCCTCGCCGTCACGGTAGTTCTTCGGTTCCGACAGTCGGGCCACGGCGGTGTCGGGGCCAGGGCAGGTAGTGGGCGTCGAACGGGGTGTATCGGGGCCGCTCAAGGACCAGGTACACCAGGATCATGGCCCGGGTCCGCACCTTGGCCAGTGCTTCGGTGACCGTCTCGGGCGGTGCAGGATCGACCATCCCGGCCAGGGCGGCGAGGGGGATGGTCGAGAGGCAGACCGCACCTCGATACTCGTCGCCGCCGGAGCCGGCGCTCACGGTCACGCCGTCGTCGTCGACCCGGACGCCGGTGATGGCCGACCCGAGACGGACCGACGCCCCGGCATCGACCGCGGCCTCGGCCAACCGCTCGACGATCTGGCCATAGCCCCGGCGGGGGTAGAGGAAGGTCCGTCCGGTCGATCGCCCCGCCGTCACCAGGCGCCGCACGATGTCGACCGGACCGCCGGCCGAGACCCGCCGGTCGGCCAGTTCGGCATGCAACGCCGCAGGGTCGAGGCCGTAGAGCTTGGTGGCGTATGGACCGTAGAGCTCCCGGGCCACCGTCGGTCCGAACCGGTCGATGATGGCCTGCTCGAAGCTCGCCGCTTGCGGCCGCGGTGGCCCCGTCGCCCCGGCGCAGCGCCCTCAGGCCGCCGTCGACCCCGGCCCGGGCGGCGTCGGCGGTCAGGCCGGCGGTCAGCCTCGGTGGCAGCGCAGTGAACAGGTTGGCGGCCCGGAGCGGGAAGCCGATCCAGCGCCCGCCGATGTGCAGCCGTCCCTGCCGTTGCCGGACCTGGAGGTCCTGGCCGAGCAGCCGACCGAGGAGGTCGAGCAGCGCCGGCGGGGTTGCGGGGTGGAGCCGGTGGGAGCCGTAGTCCACCCGCTGGCCTGCGATCTCGAAGCTGCCGGCCATGCCCCCGACCTGCGACCCGGCCTCCAACACGGTGCAGTGGTGCCCGGCCGTCGCTGCGTCGAGGGCGGCCACCAGCCCGGCCGGGCCGGCCCCCAGAACCAGCACATCGGTCATCGCTCACTCGTTGCGGTCTCGTGGCCGACCGCCGGCTCGCTCCCGGCCGCCCGCCGGTTCCGCTCGCGGTTTCGGCGCCAGGCTCGGACGGGGACCGCCAGGCCAGCGCAGCGCCGCCTCCCAGCACCACCAGCCACATCACGGTCAGCGCCACGTCGGAAGCCTCGAACGCCCGATGATCCGGCAGCACCTTGGACCACAACCGGTACCACGGGTTGGCGGTCTCGAAGAAGTCGACCACCAGGGTTCGTCTCCCGGTCGATGCCTCGACCACCAACCACAACCAGCTGAGCGTTCCGAGCAGCGTCGCCGCCACCAGCGCTCGCCGCAGCCTCGGTCGACCGTCGACCAGTGCCGCCAGCAGGACCACGGCCGCCGGGAGCACCGCCACCACCTGCCGCCCCGGCCACCACCAGCCGTGCATCGTCAGCGCCACCCAGGTGGCGACGGCCCAGCCGACGGCCAGGGTCGCCACCAGGACCTGCCAGCCGGTCGGTCGACGCCGGATCATCGCCGCCACGGCCGGGACGAGCAGCAGGTAGGCCGGCGTCCAGGCGACGAGGCCGAATTCCCGATCGACCAGCAGCCCGATCAACCGGCGGGACCGGCCAGGATAATCCGGGTTCCGGCCGACCACCTGGAGCTCACCGTCGACGAAGTGGTCACCGGCGGCGTAGACCGTCCAGCCGCCGTAGACCCGTTGGTGGAACACGACGTAGACCACAGCGGCGCCGGCCAGCACCGCTGCGACCAGCCAGACCGCAGCGGTGGTCGCCACCGTCGGCCGGCCGGCGCTCGGTGGGCGTTGCCGGGAGGGGCCCGAGTGGGCCGGAGCTGGGGAGCCGTTGGCGCCGGCGTGGCGGATCGCCAGCCCGGCGACGAGGACGGCGGCCAGCGGGACGTACTTCACCGACAGCCACGGCAGAGCGATGATGGCTGCAACCGCAACCGCTGTCGGCGCAACCGCAACCGCTACCGCCGTCGGCGCAACCGCCACCGCCGTCTGTCCCGGCTCGGCCGTCCTGGACGTGGGTCGGCCAACGCCCGGAGCGGTCACGGCGGCGATGCCCAGCACCACGGCGAGGGCGGCCGCCATCTCGGGATAGATCTGGTTCCCGTAGCTCACCAGCGGGGCGAGCGCTGAACAGCACCGCCGACACCACCGTGGCGGTTCGAACCCCGACGCCGAAGCGGCGGACCGCCAGCCAGACCGTCGCCCCGGCCGTGGCGGCCGCCAGCAGGGCCATCGTGGCCCGGGCCAGCGGCCAACCACCGAGCCGCATCGGCACCGCCAGGATCGCCGGCAGCAGCGGATCGTGAGGGCTCAACCGTCGGCCGGATTCGTCGAGGGCGATGGTCTGGGGATCGAGCGGCAGCTCGTGGAAGTCGAGGAATCGTTGGTCGGCCAACTCGTCTGCGATGTCCAGGTCGAGGTCCTCGCCGAGGCTGATGGCGGTCAGCAGGTACTGGGGCTCATCGGCGGTGACCCTGGCCCCGTAGGTGGCCCGCACGTTGATGGCGGCCATCGCCAAGACGAAGGTGAAGCCGGCGGCGATGAGCGCCCCGGCGGTCAGAGATGGTCGGCTCGTCTGATGACCAGGAACCATGACAGCACGAACGAGAGGGCGACGAGCACCACGGCCAGGATCCCGGCCTCGGCAACGAAGGCGTCCTGGAACGACAGGAACATCCGGGTCGACAGGCTGGAGAACCCCAACGGTGAGAGCAACAGGGTGATCGGCAGCTCCTTCATGACCGAGAGCAGCACCAGCCCTCCGGCCGCGGCCAGGCCGGGGGCCATGATCGGTAGGTCGATGGTCAGCAGCCTTCGCAGTCGGCCGGCCCCCAGGGTGGCGGCGGCGTCGAGCAATCGCTCCGGCACCGCCCGGACCGCCACCAGCGTGGTGCCCATGGCCAACGAGCCGAAGCGGACGACGTAGGCGAAGATCAACAGCGCAAGGGTGCCGTCGACGAGATCCAGCAACGACCCCGGCTGGAGGGTCCAGAACCGGATCGACAGGGCGATCACCAGGCCCGGTATGGCAAAGGTGCTTATCACCACTGCGTTGGCGAAGTTGCCGGCCCGGGACCGGTACCGCCCGACCAGGTAGGCGATCGGCAACACGGCCACGACCGCCACCACCGCGGCGATCACGCTCACCTGGAGGGTGCCGAGAGTGGAGCCGACCACGTCGGAGCGATCGATGGTCAGGCCCCGACCCCCTCCCCGGGTGCGGATCAGGCCCTCGGCCGACCAGTCGATGAGGGCCGCCATCGGACCGCCGACCGAGGCGGCCACCGCCACCGCCAGGACAGCGGTGGTGGGAAGCCGCCACCGGCCGAGCGGATAGACCACCGGTTGCGAGGTCCGGTGGCGACCGGCCTGAGGCAGCCGGCGGGACACGATCCGCTCCATGATCACCACCGCCACCGCCAGGACCAGCAGGATGAAACTGAGGGCCAGCGCCACCGGTGGGTTCGCCAGGTAGTTGGTGTTGATGGCCCGGGTCAGCGTGTCGTAGCGGAGCAGCTCGACCGCCCCGAAATCGCTGACCGAGTAGAGGAACACCAGCAGCGTTCCGGCTCCGATGGCCGACGAGACCTGGGGCAGGCAGACCCGGCGAAAGATCCGCCACGGTCCGTCGCCGAGCACCCGGGCGCTGTCCTCCAACGACCCGGAGAGTTGGCGGAAGCCGGCCGCCACCGGGAGGTACACGTAGGGGTAGGTGAAAAGGGTCAGCACGTACCAGGCGCCGACGAAGCCGCGCAGCTCCGGGGTGCGATCGACCCCGACGCCTGCCAGCAGATCGTTGGCCAGGCCACCGGGATTGAAGGTCCTGATCAGGGCTGCGGCGCCGATGAAGGTCGGGAACACCAGCGGCAGAGGCAGCAGGACCCGCCACAGCCGGGCCAGGGGAACGTCGGTTCTGGTGGTCAACCAGGCCAGCGCCGTTCCCGAAACCATGGCCGAGGCGGAAACCGCAACCGCCAACCGCAGCGTTCGCCCCAGTGGTTCCATGGTCCGCCGGGACAACAGCAGACCCGCCGGGTCTGCGTCCTCGGTGAAGTTGCGCCACACCAGGTAGGCGCCGGGAAAGGCGAAGGCCAGCGCCAGCACCAGCCCGGTGACCCGAAGCCACCACGGCGCAGCCGGCCGGCCGGAGGCGGTACTCGACCCGGGGTCGGGGGGCGCCGAGTCGACCTGGTGTTCCAGCGTCACCGTCACTGGTTCAAGATACCGCTGGCCTCGATGATGGCCGTCGTCTCCTCGAACCCGCCGCCGAGGCCGTCGAAGTCGACCGTGCCGATCTCCAGCGCAGACAGGGGCGGGAGGACAGCCGCCGGCTCGACGCCGGCGGCCAGCGGATACTCGAACGTCTCGGAGCTGAAGTACTCCTGGACCGGTGCGGTCAGCAGGTACCCGAGCAGCTGGTTGGACTCGTCGGCGTGATCGGTCGAGCCGACGATGGAGGCCGCGGTGATGATCAACAACGAGCCGATGTCGTCTCCGGCCAAATCGTGATTGGCGGCCCGGTGCTCGTCGCCCAGGGCGGCCTGTTCCTGATAGTTGTAGTAGTGGTTGACCAGGCCCATCTGGATCTCCCCCCGGCCGGTGGCTTCCACGATGGCCCGGTTGTTGGGATAGAAGCGGGCGTCGTTTGCCACCATGTCGTCCAGCCATTTCGTGGCGACGTCGGTACCGAGCTGGTCGCGGAACACCGTGAACCAGTCGACGAACGAGTCGTTGGTGGCCGGGATGGCGACCTGGCCCCGGTACTGCTCATCGGTCAGATCGAACACCGATGTCGGCAGCCGGTCGGCCGGCACCTCATCGATGTTGTAGACCAGGACCCGCTTCCGGCCCGAGAAGCCGACCCAGTTGCCGTCCGCCGACCGGTTCTCCTCGGACACGAGGTCCAGGACCGACTGGTCGATCGTGCCCAGCAGCTGCTTGCTCTGGAGGAAACCGACCGGGCCGGGGGAGCGCGACAGGAACACGTCGGCGTCGGTCCGCTCACCCTCCTCGGCCAACAGCAGCGCCAGGTCGGTGGACGAGCCCCAACGGACCGCGACCTCGATACCGGTTTCGCAGGCGAAGGCATCGAGCACCGGTCTCATCAGGTTCTCGGTCCGACCGGAATAGATGGTGACCGAGCCTCCGGAGGCGGCGGCGCACTGGCCGTCGTAGATCTCGGCCGCGGCGCCGGTGAGCGTGCGATCGGTACCACCGCCGCAGGCGGTCGCGGCCAACATCACCGCAGCGATGACCAGGAATGGTTGTCGGGGCATGGAGGCCGAGGGTATCGGCCTTTTCCGCGTTTTGTAAAGCAACCCTAACCAACTACAGTGCGCTCGATGAACTTCGGATCGGCCCGCCTCCGACGGCCACGTTTCGACCCGCCCAGCCGGCCCGCTTCGGTCACCGCCGGCGCCGGCACCGGCACCGGCGGCACCGCTGCCCCGGCCGGTTGGAGCCGCCGGTTCGGTCGGTTCGGTCGGTTCGGCCCGGTGCTGGTGGCGGCGATCACCGTCGCTGCGGTCGTGGCCGTCACCGGTGCGGTCGACACCGGGTTGTTGGTTTCGGCGTTCGATCGAGCGGCCGGCGAACCGCACCGTGTCGTCCTGGCCGTTGCCGCGTTCGCGCTGGCGTTCGGCCTGCGGGCGGCGGCCTGGCGGCGGGTACTGCCGACCCTGTCGTTCTGGCAGGCGTTGAGCGCCATCCATCTGGCCCTCGGGGCCAACCACCTCCTGCCGCTCCGGCTCGGTGAGCCGTTCCGGGTGGTGAGCGTGGCCCGGCGGACCGACATCCCGCTGGAGGCTGCGACCGCGTCGACGATCACCCTACGGTCGGCGGACATGATGGCCGTGGTCGCCCTCGGGGCGGTGGTCGGCCCCGCCGCCTTCTTCGGTCTGCTCGGTCCGGCGGTTCTGGCGGTGATGGTGGCGGTGATCGTGGTGGCGATCATCGGGTGGCGCTGGCTCCGGTCGGTGGTGGCCAGACGGGCCGATGTGGCCATGCCGGGGCCGGTGGCCCTCGGGCTGTCCAGCGCAGCCTGGCTGGCCGAGTCGGTCCTGGTCCGGCAGGCTGCTCGATGGGCCGACCTCGATCTCACCTGGTCACAGGCGGTGTTGGTCACCACCGTGGCGGTGGCGGCCCAGATCGCGGCCATCGCCCCCGGCGGCTTCGGCACCTACGAGGCGGCGTCGGTGGCGGCCTACATGAGCCTGGGGTTCGGCGCCGAGCCGGCGCTGGTGGCCACCCTCGGGGCCCACGGGCTCAAAACCGCCTACGCACTGCTGGCCGGTGCCGTTGCCGTCGTGGTTCCCGCCCCCAGCTTCTTCGGCCGGTTCCGCCTGGCACCGCTGGCCCCCCTGCCGCGGGCACCCCTGCCGCCGGCACTGCCGCCGTCACCGTCGATGGCACCGTCGATGGCACCGCCCCCGGCGTCGACGACGGGCACCGACGAAACAGGGACCACCTGCGATTCCGATCGGTCGCCGGTGTTGCTGTTCATGCCGGCCCACAACGAAGCGGCGACGGTCGGGGCCTGTGTTCGAAGAGCTCCGACCGAGGTCTGCGGTCGCCGGGTCGAGGTGTTGGTGGTCGACGACGGCTCGACCGACGACACCGCAACATCGGCTCGGGCCGCCGGGGCCGAGGTGGTCTCGTTCGACCGCAATCGGGGTCTTGGCGCTGCGGTCCGGGTAGGCCTGGCCGAGGGGGTGGCTCGGGGCGCGGCGGCGGTGGTGTTCTGCGACGCCGACGGGGAGTACCCGCCGGAGGAGTTGGCCAACCTGGTCGAGCCCATCCTCGGCGGTGAGGCCGACTACGTGACCGGCAGCCGGTTCCTCGGCCGCATCGACCACATGCGGATCCACCGGCGGATCGGCAACCTCGTGTTGACCGCGCTGTTGTCGGTCGTCGCCAGGCGGCGGATCACCGACGGCCAGACCGGCTACCGTGCCTTCTCCCCCCGGGCGGCCGCATCGGCCGAGGTCATCCACGACTTCAACTACGCTCAGGTTCTCACGCTCGACCTGCTGGCCAAGGGCTACCGGTATCGAGAGGTGCCGATCAGCTACCACTTCCGGACCGCAGGCCAGAGCTTCATCCGACCGGGCCGGTACCTGCGTCACGTGATCCCGGCCGTCTACCGGGAGCTCAACACCAACACGCCGCCCGCCACTCGCAAACAAAGGACCGTCTCATGACATACCCCAGTCGATCCATAGCGTGCAGCCTGCTCGCCGCCCTTGCCCTGGTCGTTGCCGCCTGCGGCAGCGATGACGACGGGGCCGGTGTTCGCGACCTCGGCGCCGTCGACGGTGACGCAGGTTCCGCATCGGCATCGGCATCAGCGCCGGTCGCCGACGCAGGCGAGAGCGGGGTCGGCGACGGCGGCTACGAGTACGCCTCGAACGTCGACGCCCACCGGCTGGTGGTGGCCGATCTGTGCCCCATCGCCGAGTTGCTGGCCGAGGGCGACTTCGATGCGGTGGCCACCGTCTACCGGGACGGTGTGAACTCGATCAACAGCGACGGGACGATCCGCAGCATCGCCGGGTTCACCACGGCCGAGGACCGCAACGACGGTTTGGCCGACTACTACGGCACCCCGAACCCGATCGACGACTTCGTCCGCGCGGCGCTGGATGGCACCGGACCCTTCGCCGAGGAGAGTGAGGCCGTTCGGGCCCAGGCGGTGGAGAAGGGCATGCGGAACCAGGCCATGGTGGCCTGGGTGGTGCACGAACTGAACTCGGCGCTTGCCAAGGCCAGCGACGGCGACTTCGACGTTGCCGAGGGGGCGGTCCACAACTGGGACGAGGGTTGGGCCTACTTCCACGGCAGCGCACCGGACTGCGCCCCGTTCGCCACCGGCAACAGCCGGGCCCAGAACTTCGGGACGGTCGCTTCCGACGGCGTCACCGCAGCGGCAAACGAGGCGATCCTGGCGGCCATGATCGACGGCCGAGAGGCCTTGCTTGGCGAGAGACCTCGATGGGGCCGCGGCCGCGGTGGACGACGTCGTCCGCGCTGTCGTCATCACCTACTCGCAGGCCGCCATTCGCTACGCCGCCCTCATCGAGGACGACCTGGCCGAAGGCGACGATGCGGCGGCCGAGCAACACCAGGCCGAAGGGCTGGCGTTCTGGCGGGTCATCGAGGCCTACGTTGCCGGCGAGGGGGCAGATGTCGACACGGTCAACGCCGTCTTCGACCTGGCAGCGGATCCGGGGGCCAACGGTTTCGGCGATGAGGTTCGAGCCGCCCTCCAGCCGGCCTGGGACGGCCTCGGCATCAGCGACCAGGACATCGGGGTGCTGCAGTAGAGGCCCGGCACGCCCGCCGCACAGGCCGTCGGCCCGCCCCGGCGGTCCTCGTCGGGGCTTGGGCGCCTTGCTCGGGGTGTCGATCAGCGGTGGTCTTCTGCGAAGGCCCTGACCCGGTCGCCGGTGAAGGTCATGGCCACCCGATCACCTCGCCGCACGCCGGGGTTCGGTCCGGTCCGGACCCGGATCGACTGGCCGTCGATGGTCAGATACACCATGGCGTCGTGGCCGTAGAACTCGACCAGCTCGACCGTGGCACCGTCGCCGCTGGCCAGTGCCAGCTGCTCCGGCCGCAACAGCACATCGACCGGTCCGTTGTGGGGTTGCTCCAACGTCAGGGGCCCGAACGGGGTCGTGGCCTGGTCGCCGGTGGCGACGCAGCTGAACAGCGACGCCTCGCCGACGAATTCGGCCACCCAGCGGCTCGACGGGGCGGCGTAGAGGTTGTGGGGCGTGTCGACCTGGACGATCCGGCCCTGGTTCATCACCGCCACCCGATCCCCCAGCACGAAGGCCTCTTCCTGATCGTGGGTCACGAAGACGGCGGTGATACCGACGTCGAGCAGGAGCTGATGGACCTCCGCTCTGACCTCGGCCCGTAGGCCGGTGTCGAGGTTGGAGAACGGCTCATCGAGCAGCAGCACCCGGGGTCGGGGAGCGAGGGCCCTGGCCAGGGCGACCCGCTGCTGCTGACCACCGGACAGCGTCGCAGGCATACGGTCACCGAGGTCCGACAGGCCGACCAGCGCCAGACCGGCCGCCACCCGCTCCTGGCGGCCGGCCCGCTCGAGGCCGTACGCCACGTTCTTGGCCACCGACAGATGGGGGAACAGGGCCCAGTCCTGGAACACCATGCCGACCTGCCGCCGCTCGGGCGGAACCCAGGCCGATGGGCCGGCCACCACGTCACCGTCGATGGTGATCGTGCCCGACCGCGGGCGTTCCAAACCGGCGATCGAGCGGAGCAGTGTGGTCTTGCCGCACCCCGACGGCCCGAGCAGGGCCAGCGAGCTTCCGGCCGGGATGTCGAGCGACACGTCGAGCAGCACGTCTGGTCCGGCATTCCTGCCGGAAGGATAGCGGTGATACAGGTTTGCCACTCGAACCTCGCCGACCGCCAGCCCGTCTCCCTGGCCGTCGCTGCGGCCCGGTTCCTGGTTGCGGTCCGGGCCGACGTCGATCGACTGGGCGGTGTTCATCGCTGCCACCGGCCCACTATGCCGATGTGGTCGCCACATCCCGCACGATGATGCGGAGCGAGGCGAAACTGCTGATGCCGACAGGGTTGCCGTCGACCGACACGGTGGTCGTGCCGTCGGGGGCCACCGACAGAACCTGGCCGCGCCGACCGGGCAGCAGCCCGGCCTGCTCGAGGTAGGTCAACTGGCCCTCTTGGAACTCGAGTTCCTCGGGGATGCGCTCGACGATGAATTCGTCCTCGGTCGACAGGTCGCCGAGGGGACGGGCCGATTCCGGTCGGGCGTAGTCGGTTCCCGGGATCGGATTCCCGTGGGGGCAGGTTGTGGGATCATCGAGCAGCCGCATCATGGCATCCTCGACCAACGGTGAGATGATGTGCTCCCACTTCCCCGCCTCGTGATGGGCCTCGGCCCAGCCGAGTTTGAGGACATCGGTCATGAAGCGCTCGGCGATCCGATGCCGCCGGACCACCGTCCTGGCCAGTGATCGACCCTGCTTGGTGAGACGGACGTTGGCGTTGTCGTCTATCTCGACCAGACCTTCTCCGGTCATCCTCTTGACCATCTCCGACACCGCGGGGCGGGAGACCTCGAGACGCTCGGCGATGCGGGCCTGGATGACCTCGATGCCGTCTTCTTCGAGTTCGAAGATGGTTTCGCTGTACTCCTCGAACGCGGGGTGGTGCTCACTCGGTTCATAGGTCATGCGAGGCGCCTCCTTCATTCCGAACCCCCGGTGACTCGGTGGCCGTGAACGGGGCACTCACGGCCCTTGAGGGCCAAAGTAAAGCATACCTACCACTCCCGGACACCTCCAGGGGCCCTGGCGAAGTGGGTCCACGTCCGACGGTCATGATTGACTCTTGGCCATGACAAACACCGTGACCTACGAACGCGACGGCCACATCGCAACCATCACCTACAACCGCCCGGACGCGCTCAACGCGGTGAACGGTGAGCTCCGACGGGACCTCAATGCGGCCTGGGAACGATTGCGGACCGACGACGAGGCCTGGGTGGCCATCGTCACCGGCGCCGGTCGGGCATTCTGCGCCGGCGCCGACCTGAAGGATCCCGGTTCCGCGGTGGGCAACGACGACCACTCGTTCTGGGAGGTGCCGTCGTTCACCTCGTTGGAGAGCGGCAAGGAGATCTGGAAACCGGTGATCGCCGCGGTCAACGGCTACGCCATCGGGTTCGGGCTGACGATGGTGGCATCGTGCGACATCGTCATCGCCAGTGAACGGGCCGAGTTCGGCTTTCCCGAGGTGCAGCTCGGTGTGCCGACGGTGCAGGGCGCGGTCAGGATGCCGAGAATGGTCGGCTGGCAGAACGCCATGGAGCTGCTGCTGTTCGGCGATCGGATCAACGCCGAACGGGCCAAGGAGATGGGTTTGGTGATGGAGGTGGTGCTCCACGAGGATCTGATGGACGAGGCCCGAGCCCTGGCAACCCGCCTGATCGAGAACTCGGCACCGCTGGCGGTTCGGGCCACCAAGGAGATCGCGAAACGAGGCCAGGAGATGGGGTTCGTCGAGGCGATCCGATTCGGGGAGACGATGCGCAAGGTCGCGGCGGCAACCGAGGACGCAAAGGCCTTCCGGGCCGCTGCCGCCTCCGGCGAGAAGCCGGTCTGGCAGGCCAGGTAGCGATCCGGCTTGGCCGGGGCGGGAACGAGCCCGTCGGGCCTGGCCGACGACGGTGGGCCCGGATCGAGGTGGGTCAGGCCAGGCCGACGATGGTGGCCCAGAGGTCGTCGTCGACCTTCACGAAATAGGGGTTCACCCGGCCGGTTCCCGGCAACCTGGCCCCCTCCTGTTCGGCGATCGAGGCCGTCAGCTCCTCGAGGTGGCTGTAGAACAGCCGGCCGCTGAACGCCGACGGGTCGATGACCAGATAGAACTGGCCGAGATCGTGGGGCGGGCCGTACGGGGATTTGAGTGGCGGGACGTCGGCGCTCAGCCGTGAGCCGGTCAGCGCAGACGCCAGCAGCTCCACCAGCAGACCCAGTCCGTAGCCCTTGTGGTCGCCGGCCCACAGCAACGAGCCGTCCAACGCCGCCGCCGGGTCGGTCGTCGGTTCGCCGTTGCCATCGACGGCCCAGCCGAGGGGGATCGACTCACCGGCGGCCTGGGCCATGGCGATCCGTTCGACGGCCACCACGCTGGTGCTGAAATCGAACTGAAAGGCCACACCGCCCCGACCGTCGGGCACCGCCATGGCGATGGGGTTGGCCCCCAGGACCGGCACCGAACCTCCGGGAGGGGCCAGCCGGGGGCTGGCATTGGCGGCGCCGATGGCCAACAACCCCATCTCGGTGAACTGCTCGGTGAAGTACCCCAGCGATGTCGAGGTGTGGGTATGGGCCACCGCATACCCACAGACGCCGTTGGAACGAGCGGCTTCCACCGCGGTATGGAAACCTGCGGCGAAGGCCGGTTGGGCGAACCCGAGCCTGCCGTCGACCTGGACCGCCCCCGGCCGCTCGACGGTGACCGCCGGTTCGACCCTGCCGTCGATCCGCCCGGTGGTCAGTTGGCGGCAGTAACTCTCAACATAGGACAAACCGCAGATGTTGTTGCCGTTCGCCTCCGCGGTTCGCACCGCATGGGCCACGAGCCCGGCCACCTCGTCCCGGGCGCCGTGGCGAACCAGGGCACGGGCGGTGACGGCTTCGATCTCGTCGAGGTACACCTTGGGCATCGACCCGACCCTAGACCGAGCAACACCCGTGTCCCTCGTCGGCCAACCGGTTCAGTCCGACGCGGCGCCGATCTCCACCGTCACCACGTTGATCGGAGGGTTGGGCCCCTCGCTGACGGTGACGTAGCGAATCGAGCGCGGCGACGCGTCGCTCCCGTCGTCGGGGAGGAAGCCGACGGCCTCACCCTGGGTCTCGGCTGCGGCTCCCCCTTCGCATGGCTCGGAGGCCAGCGCCTGGGCCAGTGTCTGACCCGGTGGGCGGGCGAAGAGCCAGACCGACCCGTAGGTCCGCACGGCGATCAGCGAGCCGTCGTCGAAGACATCGGCTGCGGTGACCGATCCGGGAAACAGCAGACCGTTGACCGAGAATGCCGACGATCGCCTGCTCAGGGCCGCAACGTCGAGCGAGCCGACCAGTTCCATCGTCACCGGCTCACCTCCGGCGGTGGCGGTGGCCGGTTGGGGTGGCAGGGCGTAGAGCCGGGTCGGTGCGTCCCGGTCGTCGAGGTCCTTGCTCATGATCAGCAGCCCACCGGTCACCGGGTCGACGAGCAGCGCCTCGGCGTCGCTCGGCCCGTCGGGATAGCGGGCCTGGATCGTGGTCACGTCGGTGAGATTCCCGCCGCCACCGGGGGCCGGCTCGTCGAAGACGTGGATCGCCACCGACGAGCGTTGCCGGAGGTTGTCGCCGATGTCCGCCAGATAGATCCTGTCCTCGAACAGGGCGATGTCCTCGACGTCGGTCACCGGGATACGGGCGTCGGCCGGACCGAGCCCGAAGAAGCCGAGGTCGTCGCCTGCCAGGTTGAAGCCGTGGATGCCGCCGGCGCCGCCGGAGTCGTTGTGGGCCCACAACACGCCGTCGTGACGCCTGCTGGCGACGACCCCCGAGGCCTCGATCAGGGCCGGGTCCCGGACCCTTCCGGTGGAGGTCTCCTCGATCGGCCGGCAATCGAGACCGTCGACCCCGGCCGGCGGCTCGACCGCTCCGGCACCGGCGGTGTCATCGCCTCCCGCGGTGTCATCGCCTCCCGCGGTGTCATCGCCTCCCGCGGTGTCATCGCCGCCGGCGGTGTCGTCAGCCGTCGTCCCGTCAGCGGTGGTCGTGTCATCGGTGCCAGGGGTGCTCGATGCCGTGGTGTCCTCGGTCGTGGTCGTGTCGGCGGTCACCGGTGCGGCGTCGAGCGACCGCCCGCCGCCGTCCGAGCAGGCGGCGGCCAGCATCACCACCGACAGCGACCCCGCCACGAGCCGCCGGACCGGCCGTACCGCCACGAGCCGCCGGACCGGCCGTACCGCCGGCGTCGGTGCGTCCACGGTTGGCTTCAGCTTGCGCCGAGCCATCGGAGGATCCCGGCCTTCGTCGTCCGGTCGCCGCTTCTCGATGATCCGGAAGTCGACCATGCGCTGTACCGTCAAGGCGCCGAACGACGCGGCGATCGCCGCCGCGTCGAGCGGCTGGGCCTCGTTGCCGGGCACCACCGCCTTTGCCACATAGTCGAGGTGGCGGCGAGACAGCGTCGAGCCTGCGGCCTCGGAACGGTCACGGGCCGATCTGGTCAGCCGGTTGAGTACCCGGGGGCTGGCCGCCACCGGCCCCAGCCGCCGCCATGCCTCGGCCAGCCCCCGGTAGATCGCCAGCCAACCGTCGGTCTCCAGCATGGGGAAGGCCCGGTCGATCGCCCGGAGTCGGCCGGCCTCGTCGGGAATCCGTCGCCGCCCCAACCCACCGTTGACGCCACCCTCGGCCTGGGGAGCAGGACCGGCCCGGGTGGCGGCGCTGTCCCGATCGTCGTCGGTCGGGGTCTGCGGGGGGAGCAGGTATGCCTGGTCGCCGGTGCTGATCTCGCCGTCTGGCACCGCCGCGGTGAGGAACCGCTTGAAGCTCCGGTGGCCGAACCAGTCATCGCTGACCTCGGCCCCGAACTCGGTCTGGAGCGCCCAGGCCAACGATGCCAGATCGATCGGCCGATCCATCCGATGCCAACGGTCCAGCAGCATCGACGCCGCATCGGCCGCCTGGCCACCGCCGTCGACCGGAGCCGCCACCGGAGCGGCCTCGTCGACCTCGGCGATCGCCACCTCGTCGAGGCGGTCCAGCTCCGTCCTGAGATCCTCGGCGATGTCGTCGAGGGTGGCGAACAGGTCGGCAATCCGCTTGCTCAAAACCTCGACCAGGGGCGGCAGCTCACCGTCCTTGCTGTAGGTGTCCTCGTGGGTGAGCTCCCCCCAAGAGTCCTGGAGCAGGGTTCTGACCTGGAGCTCACAGATCACCGGCACCCGCCGGCCGCCCTGGTCGATCTCGATCCCCAGCGGCACGTGCCAGCCCCGGTAGCCGGACTCCTTCGGCGCCCGGACGTAGTCCCGCTCCGCGTCCATCTCGACCCACAGGCCGCCGCCCCTGCCCCGACCGTCCGGCAGGGCATCGAGCATGGTTTGAACGGTCTCGATGTCGCGGAGGTTGGTGCAGGTGATTCGCAGCCCGACAAGATCGTTGATCTGGGCCGGGATGTCGCCGGTGGTGCCGATCGTTTCGGCGTACTGTGACTGGCGGATCTTGCGCCAGGTCCGGCGTTTCGACTTCACCCGGCCCGCCAGGTTGCGGATCCGGGACCGGTCGCGATCCGAGAGCCCGTCATCGATGGCCGCGCCGAGCGCCTCCAGCCCCGCTTCCAGCGCCGGCTCGAGCACCGATCGGCGGTGGCTGTCGTACCAGGCGCCGAAGCGGGCGTAGGTCAAGGGGCCGGTCTCGTCCGTTGCCATCGCAACGGGGGCGGGTGCGGTTCGATCCGCCTGTGCAGCCATCGCCCCGCACCATAGCCGTGGCCGCCACATCCTCGGTTCATCGCCGTTGGTGGTGTCGTGCCCCGACCGGTCGAAGAGCCGCTACCGGACGTTTCGGCGGTCTACGCTCGTTTCGCCCGGATGGTGAACAACCGGGAAACAAATGCCGGGTGGTGAATGACCGGTTCCACCGGGAAGGTTGACTCGTCATGGTCCAGGGCACCCACAGAACCGACACCGAGACGACCGAGGGGCCACCGGCTCCACAACCGGTGGCGGTGCTCAAACACCGCCGGGGTTCACGGTGGATGCACTGGATCAACTTCCCGCTGCTCACGATCATGATCTGGAGCGGGCTGCGGATCTACTGGGCCGATGTGCGGGACCCATTCGGGTTCGGCGTCGGTTTGGTCGGCTGGCACTGGTTCGACTTCCTCCCCGATTTCGTGAACGAGACCTTCGGTCTGGAACGGAAACTGGCCCGGGGGATGGCTTTCCACTTCACCTTCGGCTGGTTGTTCGCCATCAACGGCATCGCCTACGGGCTCTACACGTGGCGGACCGGCGAGTGGCGGCACCTCCTCCCCGACCGCTTCTCGGCAAAGGACGCGGTTGCGGTGGTGAAGCACGACCTGTTCATCCGCAACGAGCCGCTGCCGCCCCAGGGCCGATACAACGGCGCCCAGCGCTGGTCGTACTCCGTGATCGTCGCCATGGGGGCGCTGGCGGTGCTGACCGGGTTGGCGATCTACAAACCGACCCAGCTCAACCAGTTGACCACCCTGTTCGGCGGCTACGAGTCGGCCAGGACCATCCACTTCTTCGTGACGATCGGCTTCCTGGTGTTCTTCGTCGTCCACATCCTGCAGGTGGTTCGGGCTGGATGGGCCAACTTCGCCTCGATGGTCGGTGGCTACGAGCTGAAGCAGCCCGATGTGACGGCCACCGAGGCGGAGGAGGTCCGGGCCGATGCCTGAGGAATCGAAGTCGTCCACGCCGGCGGCCGTCGACCGCGACGAGGAGCGGGCCAGGCGCTACGCCGCCCTGGAGGCCGAGGCGCCGACCATCGACGCCGGGGAATACCGGCGCCGGACCCGTCGTTCGTTCCTGACCGGCGGCGTGGCCGCCCTCGCCGGGGTGGCAGGCTGGCGATGGCTGGGGGGCCGCCCCGAGGACAATCGGGCCATCGACGTGTTGCGGGCCGGCCACGAGTTCAACGAGTCGTTGTGGCGGGCGCTGAGCCGCCAACGGGCAACGGCGCCGACCTTCGACCGCAGCCGATCGTCGATGATCCGGGTCAACGGTCGCCACGGGCTGGACGATGAGATCGACGTTGCCGGCTGGGAGCTGAACGTGCTCGGCCCGGACGGTGCAGCACTCGGCACCAACACCATGGACGACATCGTGGCGCTGCCCAAGGTCGAGCTGACCGTCGAACACAAGTGTGTCGAGGGTTGGAGCCACATCGTGACCTGGGGCGGCGCCCGGTTCAGCGACTTCGCCGCCCTCTACCCCGAGGTGTCCGGCGACAACGCCACCGGGTTCGTGAGCCTGGAGACACCGGACGGCCGGTACTACGTCGGCATCGACATGGCGTCGATGTTGAACTCCCAGATGCTGCTGGCCTACGAGCTCCAGGGCGAGCCGCTCACATCGGACCACGGCGCCCCGCTGCGGCTGGCCACACCGAACAAGTACGGGATCAAGTGCATCAAGCGCATCGGCACGATCCAGTTCACCGACGAGCAGCCGACCGACTACTGGTACGAGCGGGGCTACGACTGGTACGCCCAGCTCTGAGTCGAGGCGGGCGAACGTCACCCGCTGAACGGGGTGCCCCTGGGGTCGATTCCGCCGCAGGTCTGAGTCGAGGCGGGCGGAACGGCCTCTCGAGCCGGAAACGGGAGCAAAACCGAGAGGAGCCGCCGACCGGATGGCCGACAGCTCCTCTCAACTTCTGGTGTTACGACTCAGATGGCTCGAACGTTCTGAGCTTCCTCGCCCTTGCGACCGGGAGCGACATCGAACTCGACGGTCTGACCCTCGTCGAGCGACTTGTAGCCATCGCCCGCAATGTTGGAGTAGTGAACGAACACGTCGTCGCCACCCTCACGGGAGATGAAGCCGAAGCCTTTTTCGCTGTTGAAGAACTTTACTGTGCCTTGCATATGAAAACCTTTTCGCTGTGGGCAGACCTTTTTGGCCGGCCCTGACAGTCACGCTATGAGCATCGGAGCCCAAGTCCTCCGTTGGCGGCGGAAACGACGAGGATGTTCACCGGGGTCGGCGGTCGATCGACCGCCGATCAGGTGTCGATCAGCCGCTCGACCTGGGTGACGAGCTCGTCCTGGTCGACCACGCCGTAGGACGTGAGGCGGAATGAGCCGTCCTGGTTGATGAACATGAACGTGGAGCGACCCCCGGTGCCGAACCGTTCCCACAGCTCGCCGGAATCGTCGATCAGCTGGGTGAAGTCGGTGGTGCCGGTTCCCTCGATGAATCCGGTGTAATCCGAACCCGGTTGGGCCTGCCCGCCGATCCCGACGAACTCGACCTGGTCACCGTATTGCGCTTCGACCGCTGCGACCGCAGGGCCCTCTGCCACACAGGAGGTTCACCACGGCGCCCAGAACCAGACGACGAGGTCCTTGTCGGCCAGCCCGCCGAGGTCGAACGATTCGCCGGTCGCGGTGGTGGCCTGGCCGCTCAGCACCGAGGCGTCCAGCACGGTCCCGGAGTCGGCTGCGGCGACCGCGGCGTCCGGTTGGGCTGCGGCATCGTCGACGACGTCGCTACCCCCGCAGGCGGCGGCGAACAACGACAGCCCGGCGGCAACGGCGGCGACCGAAGAACGATGCATGTGGCGATTGTCGCAGGACGGTGCACCGTTGCCGCCATCAAGCCGCGGGAATTCACCACTCGTTCATCGCTCGAACGTCGTTGCCCGCCCCTTCGGGCCTCGCCGACCTGCAAATCCGGGGGCGGGAACCGCCGCAGGATCACTATCGTTCCCGGTGACGGCCCTATGCGGAATCGGCATGGGTTCCACTGTTCGTTCTGTGAGGGAGTATTCAAATGACTGATACGAGTCGGCAGCCGACGAACCCGAGCGGCGGCGGGCCCCTATCACCACCTCGGGGCACGGCCGCCGCCAGCGCGGTGGACGCCTCCAAGGTCTACGGCATGGGTGACACCGAGGTCCACGCCCTGCGCAACGTCAGCGTCGAGTTCGAGACCGGTCGATTCACCGCCATCATGGGACCGTCCGGTTCCGGCAAGTCCACCCTGATGCAATGCATGGCCGGACTGGATCGGCTCACCTCCGGCGAGGCGTACATCGGCTCCCAGGCCCTGTCGACGTTGAGCGACAAGGCGTTGACCATGCTTCGGCGGGAGCACATCGGGTTCGTGTTCCAGGCCTACAACCTCATCCCGACCCTCACCGCCAGGGAGAACATCACGCTGCCGTTGGACCTGGCGGGATCGAAGGGCGACCGGGCGTGGGTCGACGAGGTCATCGACACCCTGGGTCTGGCCGACCGCGAGCACCACCGGCCGACCGAGCTGTCCGGCGGCCAGCAACAACGGGTGGCGGTGGCCAGGGCGCTGGCCACCCGCCCCGACATCATCTTCGGCGATGAACCGACCGGCAACCTGGACTCGAAGAACGGCGCCGAGATCCTGGACTTCTTGCGCCGAGCGGTCGATCAGCTGTCCCAGACCGTCGTGATGGTCACCCATGATCCGGTCTCCGCTGCGTACAGCGATCGGGTGCTGTTCCTGACCGACGGTCGCATCGTGCACGAGATCCTCGACCCCACGGCCGACAGCGTGTTCGACACCATGCGCCAGCTGGGGGACTGACGCCATGCTGAAAGCGACCCTCAAATCGATCCGGGGCCATTTCGGCCGCACGGTGGCCACCGCGGCGGCGGTGATCCTCGGCATCTCCTTCCTCGCCGGCACCCTGATCTTCACCGATTCGGTCCAGCGGGCCTTTGACGATCTGTTCTCGACCGTGTTCGAGACGACCGACGCCCAGATCCGCTCGACCGAGACCATCGACGCCGGCTTCGGTATCGAGATCCGGGCCAGGATCGACGAGTCGGTCGCCGACACGGTGGCGGCCGTCGATGGCGTCGCCGCCATCGATCCCTTCGTCCAGGGCAGCGCAACGGTGATCGGGGCCGACGGGGAACCGATCGGCAACCCGAGCAACGGTCCGCCGACACTCGGCTTCTCCTGGACCGAAGACGACGAGCTCAACCAGTTCACGCTCTCCTCCGGCCGGGCCCCGACCGGACCCGGTGAGGTGGCCCTGGACGAGACGACGGCCGCCAGCGGCGACCTGTCGGTCGGCGATCAGGTGCAGATTCTCACCACCACCGGTTCACAGACCTTCGAGCTGGTCGGCGTCGCCCGATTCGGGACCTCCGGCTCGCTGGCCGGGGCGACCACCGCCATGTTCCAGCTCCACGAGGCCCAGCGGCTGCTCGGCGCCGAGGGCCGCCTGGACGGCATCGCCGTTCGGGCCGACGATGGCCTGAGCGAGCAGGACGTGGTCGACCGGGTGGCGGCGGTGCTCGGCAGCGACGTCGAGGTCATCACCGGCACCCAGGCCACCGAAGAGACCCAGAGCTCCATCGCCGATGCGCTCGGTTTCTTCAACATCTTCCTGATCGCCTTCGCGGTGATCGCCCTGTTCGTATCGGTCTTCGTCATCTGGAACACGTTCTCCATCCTCATCGCCCAACGGACTCGGGAGTTCGCCCTGTTCCGGGCGCTGGGGGCGGCGCGGAGTCAGATCCTCGGCTCGGTCTTCGTCGAAGCCATCATCGTCGGGCTGGCCGGCTCGGCGCTCGGTGTCGGCCTCGGCATCGCGCTGTCCTACGGGCTGCGGGCCCTGCTCAACGGTTTCGGCCTCGAACTGCCGTCCGGTGGCCTGGTGCTCCAGCCCCGGACCATCATCCTGAGCCTCTTCGTCGGCGTCCTGGTCACCGTGGTGGCGGCCCTGTTCCCCGCCATCCGAGCATCGCGGATCGCCCCGGTCGAAGCGCTACGGGAGTCGGCGGCCGAGACCTGGCACCGCAACAACCTGCGATTCGCCATCGGTTTGGCGGTACTGGCGCTCGGTGGCGCCGCCATCCTCTACGGTCTGCTGGCACCGGAAATCGCCTTCGCCGGCCTCGGCGCCGGCGTGATGTTCATCGGGGTGTTCGTTCTCGGCCCCTCCATCGCCCGCCCGGTGGCCCGTGTCCTTGGCACGCCGATCGCCGCACTCCGCGGCGTCACCGGAAAGATGGCAAGGGACAACTCGATGCGCAACCCCAAGCGCACCGCCCGCACCGCGGCCGCGTTGACCATCGGGGTGGCCCTGGTGGCCGGCGTGACCGTGCTGGCCTCTTCGCTGGCGGCCTCGATCGAGGACACCATCGCCGAGCAGTTCACCGGCGATTTCGCCGTCGATGCCGGAGGGGCCGGCGGCCCGGGTGGCGGTTTCAGCCCCCAGCTGACCGCCGAGCTCCAGGCGCTGCCCGAGGTAACGGCGGCCACCGGCATCCGGCTGGGGATCGCCGAGATCGAAGGAGACGGCGACTTCGTCTCCGTGGTCGATCCGGACACCGCCTTCGAGCTGTTCGACATCGGCCTGCTCGAAGGGGGCCCCGGCGACCTCACCGACGACGCCATCTTCCTGCTCGACGACCGGGCAGACAGCCTGGGGGTCGGGTTGGGGGACCAGGTGTCTGTCCGATTCCCCGACGGCGTGGAGCGGCAGCTGACGGTGGCAGGGCTGTACTCGGAGCCGGCCCTGGCCGGCAACCAGTCGATCAGCACCGGTCTGTACGAGTCCACCGGTGTCGAACAGCTCGACTTCGCCACCTACGTGCTCCTGGCGGAAGGCGTCACCATCGAAGAGGCCAGGGCCGCCATCAGCGAGGTCACCGACGCCTATCCCAACGTGGTGGTCCAGGATCGCCAGGAATACATCGACAATCAGTCGGCCAGCCTCGACCAGCTGCTGGGCCTGATCTACGGCCTGCTCGGGCTGGCCATCATCGTGGCCGCCTTCGGTATCGCAAACACCCTCCGGCTTTCGACCATCGAGCGGACCCGCGAGATCGGTCTGCTTCGGGCGGTGGGGATGACCCGCGCCCAGGTGCAGTCGACCATCCGGTGGGAGGCCGTCATCACCGCACTCTTCGGTGCGGTACTGGGGGTGATCCTGGGGCTGTTCTTCGGCTATGCGATCATCTACGCCCTGCGGGATCAAGGTGTGTCGAGCTTCGACGTTCCGATCGTCTCGTTGGTCGTGGTCGTCGTGCTGGCCGCCGCGGTCGGGTTGTTGTCATCGGTCGTCCCGTCGATCCGGGCCAGCCGGCTCAACATCCTCGACGCCATCGCCACCGAATGAGTCCGAGCGCGGCCGGGTCGTATTCGGCCAATGCCGGCCAGCAACCGCACCGGCGGAGGTACTCTGGCTTGCGATGACGGCAACCGGATCGGTTGCAGGAGTGTTTCCCCCGCTGCGAAACGTCGACCGCTGGAGTTCTGTGTATGGCACGAGAAACCGGAGTACCGACCCCTGTGCTCGTCGCTGTCGCCTGGCCCTACGCATCGGGCCCGCGCCACCTCGGCCATCTGGCCGGGGCCTACCTGCCGGCCGACATCTTCGCCCGCCAACAGCGGGCCGTCGGCAACGAGGTGTTGATGGTCAGCGGCTCCGATGTCCACGGCACGCCGATCACCGTCCGGGCCGAGGCCGAGGGCGTGTCGCCGTCCGACATCGTCGAGCGGTACCACGGCGAGTTCTGCCGCCAGTGGGACCAGCTGGGGATGAGCTGGGATCTGTTCACCACCACCGGGACCAAGAACCACGCCACCACCACCCAGGAGATGTTCCTGGCCCAACTGGAGAACGGCCACATCGATCGACGGGTCAGCGAGCAGCTGTTCGACCCGGAGAAGGAACGGTTCCTGCCGGACCGGTTCGTCGAGGGCACCTGCCCCCATTGCGACTATCCGGACGCCCGCGGTGATCAGTGCGACAACTGCGGCCGCACCCTCGACCCCACCGATCTCATCAACCCCCGGTCCAAGCTCTCCGGAGCCACCCCGGTGCTGCGGGAGACCGAGCACTTCTACTACCGCTACTCCGATTTCCAGGACCGTCTCCGGACCTACCTCGAGTCGCGACGGGGCTGGCGGCCCCACGTGCTCAACTTCGCAATGGGATGGCTGGACGAGGGCCTGCTCGACCGGGCCATCAGCCGCGACATCGAATGGGGCATCGAGCTCCCGGTCGACGATCTCGGTCCCGGCAAGCGGATCTACGTGTGGTACGACGCCGTCATCGGGTACCTCTCGGCCTCCAAGGAATGGGCAACCTCATCCGGCGATCCGCAGCGGTGGAAGCACTGGTGGCAGAACGGCGATGCCCGCCACGTGTACTTCATCGGCAAGGACAACATCCCGTTCCATGCACTGTTCTGGCCGGCCCAGTTGCTCGGCGTCGGCGACCGGCTCGACGGTGGGGAGCTGCGACTGCCGGACGACATCCCGGCCAACCAGTACGTCACCTTCAAGGGGGGCAAGGCATCGGCCAGCCGGGGCATCGGGCTGACGATCGACGAGGGGCTGGCCCTGTTCGAGCCGGATGCCCTTCGCTACGCGTTGGCCGCGGCGTTCCCCGAACAGGCCGACACCGAGATCTCGGTCGAACAGATCGGGGCCAGGATCAACGAGGAGCTGGTGGCGAACTGGGGCAACCTGGTGAACCGGGTGCTGTCGATGGTCCACAAGAACTGCCACGGGGCCATCCCCGAGCCCCAGCCGTTCCAACCCGAGGACGAGGAACTGCTGGCCGGCATCGATCGGTACCTGGAGCGCTCCGCACAGCAGTTCGACAACGTCGAGCTCCGGGCCGCACTGCGGACCGGGATGGAGGCGGCCCAATCGGTGAATCAGTACCTCACCGCCACCGAGCCGTGGAAACTGGCGAAGAGCGATCCCGAGCGTGGCAACACCGTGCTGTTCGTCGCCCTCAGCGCCATCAACGGCTGCCGGGTCATGTTGGCCCCCTACCTGCCGTTCTCCGCCGCCGTGCTCGACGAGGTGCTCGGGTCGGTTGCCGGCTGGCGGCGAGTACCACTGGAGGTCGGCCGAACCATCGACAAGCCGACCCCGCTGTTCAAGAAGATCGAGTTGGACGTCGAAGACGGCTGATCACGACCGATCGCGACCGGTCGCGACCGGTCGACGGATCGCGACCGGCCATGAACGCCGCGTGATGGCCGGACTACTGATTCGGCGGGTTGATCACGACCACCGGAATGGAGAAGGCCCGCTCCACCCGACTCGGCAGGTCCATCTTCAACCAACGTGAGACCGAGTTCGGCAGGGTGGAGATGATGATCTCGTCGAAGCTCGACCGCTCCATGACCCTGGCGATGGCGGCAAAGGGGTCGTGACCACCGACCTCGCTGGTCAACGCATCTCGATGGTCGGCGAGCCTCACCAGGAACCCCGAGAGCCGTTCCTCGGCCTGGGCCCTGTCCCGGGAGCGGGCCACCGCCAGATCCTCCGGCGCCACCACCGTGTAGCCCGACATCGGATCGGCCACACCGGTCATCAGCCGTTGGGTCTCCCTGGATCGGGTGGCCGGAACCAGCAGGTGGAACTCCGATGGCGCTGCCGCCGCCCGCTCCGCAACCAACCTCGGGATCATGTCGCCGGCCAGGGTCTGATTGGCGACGATCAGGTACCGCTTGACCACCACCGGCGCTTCGCCCGGCACCGGGTTCGGCCGCTCCCGATCGACCTGAACCGCCAGCTCCAGCTTCAGGCGGTAGCGGACGATGGCCTCTTCGACCAGTAGCGTGTCCATCTCGCTGACCCTGGCGTTTCGGAGCCTGGGGTTGGTCTTCGCCGCTTCGATCACCCCTCGGCGAGCGGCATCCTCCCACGAAACCGACGACGTCGAGACCAGCCTGACCACCCGGAACACCGGTTCCTGTACCCCGCCGTCGGTCATCGTCGGGGCCTGTCGGTGCTGGTCGACCTGACGGGTCCGGTCGAGCCGACGGTGCTGGTGGACCTGACGGTGCTGTCGGTCATCGTCAGTCGGCGTCGGTGTCGTGTTTGAACGACAGCCGGACCTTGGAGCGAAACAACGAGACCTGGCCGTCGTCGATCATCACGTCCTGCTCGATCACCCTGGCGACCCGGAGGTCGTTGAGGGTCTTGGCCGCTTCGGCGACCGCGTTCGCGGTGGCCTTTTCCCACGACTCGGCGCTGGTACCGATCAGTTCGACGACGTTGTAGACGCTCTCGGTCATGGGGGCACCATAGTGGGTCGCCGCCGATACCTCCAGAGCCGTCTTCATGGCTGTTTCGGGCCATCTCCCGGGTCCGAGTCCGGGGCAGTTGGTGCCTTCGGCCCGGCCCAACCAAGATGGGGCGATGAGTGAGAAGACCAACCGGTCGGTGCCGATTCCGACACCGGAGACCGAACACTTCTGGAACGGGACCAAGGCCGGCAGGTTGCTGCTGCAACGGTGTGCCGATTGTGACGAGGCGTACTTTCCGCCTCGCCCGTTCTGTCCCCGGTGCTCCGGTCGCGATGTGGTGGTCGAACAGGCCTCTGGCCGGGGCCTGCTGTACAGCTACGTGATCAACCACCGGCCCCACCCGGCGTTCGACGGACCGTACGCCATCGCCGTCGTCGAGCTCGACGAGGGTCCGAGGATGATGACGAACATCGTCGACTGCCCCCAGACGCCCGAAGCCCTCGAGCTCGACATGGCGGTCGAGGTCGCCTTCGAGCCCATCACCGACGACATCACCCTGCCACTGTTCCGACCGGTCACCGCCGCGGGGGCGGATCATGAGCGGCGTCGCCGTGGTCGGTGCGGCCGAGACCACCGAACTCGGCAAGCTGCCCGGCATCAGCCAGCTCCAACTCCATGCCGATGCGGCGTTCAACGCCCTCGACGATGCCGGGCTGACCATGGCCGACATCGACGGCTTCGCCACCGCAGGCGAACGGCCGACCGATGTGGCCCACTACCTCGGGTTGACCCCTCACTGGGTGGACGGCACATCGGTCGGCGGCTGCTCGTTCATGATCCACGTTCGCCACGCCGCGGCGGCCATCGAGGCCGGCCTCTGCACAACGGTGTTGATAACCCACGCCGAGAGCGGCCGCTCCGGGGTCGGCGTCGGGGGCAGGCAGCAGCCGAGCGGTCTCGGCGCCCAGTTCGAGGCGCCGTACGGCGTTGCCGGGCCGCCGACGATGTTCACCATCCCGGTTCTGCGCTTCATGAAGGAGCGGGGCGTCTCCCATGAGCAGCTGGCGATGGTGGCGGTGGTGCAGCGGGAGTGGGCATCGATGAATCCCCGGGCCTCGTTCCGGGACCCGATCACCGTCGAGGACGTGCTGGCCTCCAAGATGATCGCCTATCCCTTCCATCTGCTGGAGTGCTGCCTGGTGACCGACGGGGGAGGGGCCCTCATCGTCACCGCTGCAGACCGAGCGAAGGATTTTCCCAACCGGCCGGTCTACGTCCTCGGTCACGGCGAGAGCGTCGAGACACCGATGGTGTCGCAGATGGCGGACTTCACGAGCTCTCGGGCCTTCCGGGTGGCCGGGGCCGACGCCTTCTCCAGCTCGGGGATCGCCCACGGTGACGTCGACCACCTGATGGTGTACGACGCCTTTGCCCATCTTCCGCTCTACGGCCTCGAGGACCTTGGCTTCTGCAAGCCGGGGGAGGCGGCGGGATTCATCGAGGACGGCAACACCCGGCCCGGTGGCTCGTTGCCCCTGAACACCAACGGCGGCGGGCTCTCCTACATGCACTCCGGGATGTACGGCATGTACGCCCTCCAGGAGAGCGTGCGCCAGCTGCGAGGGACCGCACCGGCCCAGGTGGAGGGGGCGGAGGTGTCGGTCTGCCTCGGTGTCGGTGGCATGTTCGGCGCCAGCGGCTGTGTCGTGTTCTCGAACGCCGAACCGTCCTGAACCGTCCCGTAACAGATTTATGTTGGGGCTATCCATCGACTGTCGCTGCTTGTTGCTGTTACGATTCCGTTGCCGGGCGGGCGACTCCTTGCGGAGGAATGATTCAGTGGCGGAACTTCCGCGCTTTTGTGCGCGCCTATTCGGGGACAGGTACCGCGGGATTCCCGCCGCCGTGCTTTTGCCCCAGCTCTTCCTGGCGTTCGGCTGGCTGCGGGCTGCGGTGGCGCACGGGACAAGCGGCACCTGGTGGTCCGGTGAGGAGATCCTCACCTTCGTCGACCGGGACACCTCGGCGGCGATCGAGATATACGAGCCGTTCCTGGCCAACGTGGTCCGGCAACTGCCTGCGCTGACCGCAGTGGTCGTCCTGGCCCTCGAGCTGCTGGTCGCGCTCATGTTGGGGCTGAACATCAAACCGCTGGCCGCAATCGCTGTCGGCACCTTCCTCAACCTCCAGTTCATGCTGGCCGGTGTGGTCAACCCGTCGGCGTTCTACCTGGTCATCGCCCTGGTCGTGGTGTTGTGGCGCATGGAGGGAACGGTGTCGCTGTCGACGAGCCGGCGGCTGGCGAAGGGGGTGGCGATCGCAGCCGGGATCACCACGCTGTTCATGTTGCCGTTCGTCACAACGCCGACGCCGGCCCGGGCCATCGACGATCCGGCGGTGGTGCTGATCTTCCTCAGCCTGCTCTTCGCCACCGCCACCTGGTGGACCTCACATCGCATCGCCTTCGACTGAGGTGAGAAGGCCCGGTTGACAGCCTTCGACTGAGGTGAGAAGGCCCGGTCGATCAGCCGATCTGGGCCCGCAGCGATTGCATCCACCGATCGGCCTCGGTCCACGCCGTGGTGACCTCCCGCCGGGTCTCGGTCGAACCGTTCCCGGCCGCCGGGTAGCTGCCGAGGAACTTGACGTCGGCATATTTGGCCCGAACGTTGCGCAGGCAATCGGCGATCAACTCGTCCGCGATGTGGCCATCGAGATCGACGATGAAGCAGTAGCTCCCGAGCGCCGTCTTGACCGGGCGGGACGACAACCTCGACAGGTTGATGCTCCTGGCCGCGAACTCCTGCAGGATGGCGACCAGGGAGCCGGGCTTGTCCTCCCGCTGGGTCAGCACAACGGTTGTCTTGTCGTGGCCGGTCGCCGCCGGGACGCCGGAAGGACCGACCAGCACGAACCTGGTCTGGTTGCCGGGATGGTCCGCGATGTCGGCGGCCAGGATGTCGAGGCCGTGCTTCTCGGCCGCCAGGGCCGGACCGACCGCGGCCAGACCTGGTTGCTCGGCGGCCATGACCGCGGCTTCGGAGGTGGAGTTGGCCGCCTTGACCGGCACGTCGGGCAACTCCTTGTGGAGGAACTGCCGGCACTGGGCGTTTGCCACCGGATGGGAGTAGACACCGGCGATGTCGACCAGGTCGATACCCGGTGCCGCCATCAGGTTCAGCTCGATGTCGAGCACGACCTCCCGCTGAATGAGCAGGTCGTGGTCGAAGGCCAGCGCATCGAGGGTGACGTTGACCGTTCCCTCGATGGCGTTCTCGATGGCGACGAAGCCGAGGTCGACATCGCCGTCTGACGCCGCATCCAGCACATCGACGAATCTCGACATCGGGACGAGCTCGCAGCCCGACAGATCGGACTGACTCATCAGCGCCTGCTCGGTGAAGGTGCCTGCCGGCCCGAGGTAGGCGATGCGAAGGTTGGGTTTGCTCACCTCACGATCCTAACGGCGTCGGCCCGCAGCGCTCCGTCGGTTTCGACCAAGCGTCGCCCGGCGTTGCCGAGTGTGGCGGCCGGTGCGCTTGGTCGGGTCGCCGGGTTCGACAGTCCGCCGTTGGCAGCCATCACGGCACCCGCCACTACAGTTCATCGGTATGGATGATCGTCTCTACTTCAAACAGCTGCTCAGCGGGCGCGACTTCGCAACGAACGACATGATCGCCAAGCAGATGGTGAACTTCGCCTACCTGATCGGTGACAACGAGACGAAGGAGGCGGTCATCGTCGATCCGGCCTACGACGTGGCGGGTTTGGTGTCGATTCTCGAAGCCGACGGGATGCGGGTGGTCGGTGTGCTCGGCACCCACTATCACGCCGACCACATCGGCGGGAACATGATGGGCTACGACATCGACGGCATCGCCGGGTTGCTGGAGCACACCGACGTGCCGGTCCACGTCCAGGCCCCGGAGCTGGAGTTCGTGACCAAGACCACAGGCCTCGGCCCCGGTCAGCTGGTCGGCCACGCCTCGGGTGACACCGTGACCGTCGGGCAGATCGAGATCGAGCTGATCCATACCCCCGGCCACACCCCGGGAAGCCAGTGCTTCCTGGTCGAGAACCATCTGGTGGCGGGGGACACGCTGTTCCTCGACGGCTGCGGCCGCACGGATCTGCCCGGGGGCGACCCCGAAGCGCTGTATCACTCCCTGACCGATCGGCTGGCCAAGGTGCCAGACGATGCGGTGTTGTTTCCCGGCCACCTCTACTCGCCGGAGCCGTCCCGATCGATGGGGGAGACGAGGGACCTGAACGTCGTGTTCAAACCGAAGTCGGTGGAGCAGTGGCTGATGATGTTCGGACACTGATCGCCTCAAGTCCGTGACCGGAGGGCCGAAGGGTCCTTGTGATCGCCAGGACGAAGAGCAAAGCGCAGTCTGACACCGAAAACCGCCATCGGGAACTCGTGGCCGAGATCGAACGCCTCCGCAACCAGGTTCGGGAGCTGTCGGCTCGGCTGGAGGACGAGCGCACCCACCGACGCCTGCTGGAGCGGGCGGTTGGGTACGCCGCGGCCCGGGCCCGTGCGCTCGAACTGGCCGATCCCGAACAGGCGGAGCGTCTGCTGGCCCTCGATGGGCCGGAGATGGCCTTGGCCCGGGCTGCGGCCGGGCCCGGCGGCATCGACGGCATCGACGGCATCGACGAGCGGGGAAACGTCTACGTCTTCGACGACGAGGACGCGTCCCGGGTCGCATTCGACGAGTTCTTCGGAGCCCACGATCCCCACCTCGACAAGGTGCGGGGCTTCCTGCTGGACTGATTCCCCTCCTTGCGTCGATGCTGCTGAGCAGCATCTCGGGTGTCTTCGAGGTTCGCAGGAACCTCCGGGTTCCTGGCGAACGTCGTCAGCGGTGATCTTCTCCCTCGGGCGCGACCGATTCGGTGTGAACCGTGAGACACTGTGGGAGTGAACGGTTCAACCAGCCCCGGTTCCGAGCCCGGCCCGGTCCGACCGGCGTCCCCCTCGCTCATCACGGCCATCGCCACGCCGGCGTCAGATCCGCCACGCCGGCGGCCAGGTCGGCCAGGTCGGCGGTCGCAGGGGTTGCAGCAGCGGTTGCAGTTGTGGCCGCAGCGGTGACGCTGGGCCTCCTGCTGGCCACCCCGGCAAGCGCCGAGGCTCCCTCGGCGGTGGCGGAGGAGGTGGCCGACGACGGGGTCTTCGTCGGGTTCGGTCGGGATGACATCGACGAGGCGGCGCTGATCGCCGCCGTCGAGGACGCCAGGTTCGACGGTCTCCGGTTGGTGGCGGTGGCCCCTCGCGATCCGCAGCCGACCGCGGCGGCGTTCGCCAGACGGATCCAGGAGCAGACCGAGGCGGACGCAGCGATCATCCTTCCCGAGGACGGACAGCTGGAAACCTATGTCATCGAGGATCTGTCGACCACGCGGATCAGGGCGACCGAGGCCGCCCGGGAGTTCAGCGACCCGGCCCGAGCCGTCCAAGCCTTTGCCACCGAGCTGGGGTCGACCAGGGAGACCGGCACCCCGCCGATCGTCGATCAGATCATGCGGGCCCTGGTGTTGATGGCACTGGTCATCGGTGTCGTGGTTGCGATCGAGCAGGGGGTGGCCAGATTGAAGAAGCCCGACACCACGACGGCCGCTCGCTGAACGACCACAAACGCAGTTTGAACCGGCCGGTTTCCTGGCAGACTGCTGGCCATGGCAGAGGCGAACACGGACGATATCGAGCGCAGGGCGGCCGCCGAGCATCCCCACCATCGGGGTGTGGCACTCGCCGACGAAACCCCAGATGAGCTTCCGGCGTTGCTTGCCATCGCAGTCGGCGTGGCCATTCTGGCCATCACCATCGTCTGGCCCGCCATTCGAGATCAGGGCACGGCGTCGCTGACCACCGCCAGCGACAGTGGCCGCGCCGGCCGAGGAAGAAGCAGACGAAGCCGCACCGCCCGCCGGACGGCGAGGACGAAGCGAGCGGAGAGGACGGAAGGGAGACAGAAGTCGGGGCCGACCTCGACCTCGCCCTGTTCGAGTCCGAACTGGCCGGGCTGGGGATCCCCGGTATCTCGCTGACCGCTGCCGGCGCCGTTGTCACCGCCGAGGGCGTTGTGCCGGACGAGGCGACCAGGACCCAGGTGCTCGATTATCTCTCCGGTCAGCCGGGCGTGGACAGCGTGGTCGACGGATTGACGATCGAGGCGCCGAGCGAAGCCGTCGCCGGCGTCACCGCCACCGCCGCTCAGGTCTCGATCGTGCTGGAGGGTACGGTGCCGGACGAGGCGACCGAGCAGGCTCTGGTCGAGCGGGCGATCGAGGTCTACTCCGAGGCCCAGGTCGACAACCAACTGGTGGTCGATGCCGGGGCTCAGCCGCCGGTGGTGGTGACCGTGGCCGGCTCGATGACCGATCCGGTGCTGTTCGCGCAGATCACCACCGCGTTCGAAGGCATCGACGGGGTCGAGGTCGGTGAGGCGACGATCACCCTCGAGGAGTCGAACGAGGTCGAGTCGTCGCTCAATGCCCTGGAGCCCATCCAGTTCGCATCCGGGAGCGCCCTGGTCGAACCGGCCTCCGAGGCCATCCTCGACGAGGCGGCTGAGCTCCTGATCGCCAATCCCGATGTGGCGTTGGAGATCGGTGGGCACACCGATTCGGTAGGCGGCGAAGACTCGAATCAGACGCTGAGCCAGGCCAGGGCCGAAACCGTGCTGGCCGCGTTGCAGGCTCGGGGCGTCACCAACGAACTGACCGCCGTCGGCTTCGGCGAGCGACGGCTCAAGGTCGAGCCGGACGACAACGACGCGGAGGCCCAACAGACGAACCGGCGAATCGAGTTCCGGATCACCAACTGATCGAGTCCCCGGATCACGAACCGTTCTCGAAGGTCCACCCACCGAGAGGGTTCCGACTCACGGATCGGTCGGATCGACGGCGCCACCGGCGTGCTGGGCGATCCAGGTGTGCATGGCGATCCCGGCCGCCACGCCGGCGTTGATCGATCTGGTCGACCCGAACTGCGGGATCGACCGGCACTCCCGGAGCGCTGGTCGAATCGCGGCCGACAGCCCCGGACCCTCCTGACCGAACACCAGCACGCAGGCCTCCGGGAGCGGTGCATCGCCAAGAGGCGTTGAGCCTGGCAGGTTGTCGACACCGATCAACGGCAGGTCGCGGCCTCGGCCCATGCCGCCAGGTCGCCGGGCTCGGGATGGTGGCGGATGTGCTGGTAGCGGTCGGTGACCATCGCTCCCCGACGGTTCCAGCGCTTCCGGCCGACGATGTGGATCTCGGCCGCCAGGAAGGCGTTGGCGGTCCGCACCACGGTGCCGATGTTCAGGTCGTGTTGCCAGTTCTCGATTGCCACATGGAACCGGTGGCGGCGAGTGTCGAGGTCGGCGACGATGGCCTCGACGGTCCAGTAGCGGTAGCGGTCGACCACGTTTCGCCGGTCGCCGGCGGCGAGGAGCTCGGGGTCGAGGCGCTCATCGTCCGGCCACGGCTCGGGGTGGGGTCCGACGCCGATCCGTGGCTGGTCGGTTCGGCCGGTCTTCGGGGGGTGGCCGACCTCCCGGTCCGCCCCATCGGCCATCAGCCGGCGGTGAACCGAGCCTCGACGGCCCCGGTCAGTTCCAGCAGCGTGCCCGGCGCGATGGCGAACACGTGGCGGGGTGTTCCGGCCGCGGCCCACACCAGGTCGAAGTCCAACAGGTGGGGATCGATCCAGGTTCGCAGTTGGTTGGCATGACCGAACGGTGGCACGCCGCCGATGGCGTAGCCGGTGATCGAGCGGACCTGTTCCGGGTCGGCCCGACCACATCTCACCGCTCCAGCCAGCGCCGCCAGCCCGTCGGGATCCACCCGGTTCGATCCCGCGGTCAGCGCCAGCACCAGTTCGTCCCCCGTCTCGGTCGACAGGTTGAAGACCATGGACTTGACGATCTGGTCGACCTGACAACCGACCGCGTTGGCCGCATCCTCTGCCGTGCGGGCGCCGTCCTGGGCGTACTCCCGGATCTCCAGGGTCAGCGATCGCTCGGCGGCCCAGGCCGCCACCCGCTGCGCAGAGGGGTGGAGCTCCGCCGGGCCTCGGAAAACCGGGGCCGGCGACTCGTCGGACGGGGAGCGATCGTGACGCACCGACAGGACTGTAGTCGGCTCAACGGCAGGCCCGGTCGGCCGATGAGTAGACGATGGAGCGGCTCACACGACTGATCGGAATCGCGCTGGTGGCGGCCTTCGCCATCGTCTCGATCGGCTTCTACCAGCGCACCGTTTCGGCGATCGTCGTCGAGCCGACAGACCGGGACCAGCTTGCCGCCGCATCGGCGGCCGGACTCGATCGATCGGCGGGGGCGACACCGTCCGGTCCGAACGCCGCCCTGGACAGGGATTCGATGCCGCCCCGGTACCTCAGCTTCACCGACGGCCTGCGATCCGGGCGGTACCGAGTGGCCGACCTGCCCGGCAGCGGGGACCGCGACGTCACCGCCGCGGCGAGCACCGGCGACTACCCGCCGGAGACCGACCTGGTGCCCCATCACAGCCTGGCCGATCTCGGTCTGGTGGCGCCGGGTCTGTATGCCACGGCGTTCGGTGTGTCCGACTGCAGTTACGAGATCCGGCGGGTTTCCACCGACAAGGTCGAGAAGGTGATCGGCGAGGACCGCCTCAGCCGGGGTCGGATGCTGGTGACCCTGAACGAGATCGAGCCCGATGTGTTCGTGTCCATGCCCCAGTGCGGCCAATGGGCGAGCTGGTCTCCGTTGATCGAGCCGCTCATCGTGGCCGGCAACGGCGACTACTGGATCGGCGATCTGGCACGGGGAAGTTGGTCGGTGCCGGTCGGCTGCGTGTGGGAGAAGGTGGTGGGATTCCGTGGTGCCGTCCTGGCCGACGTGGAGGAATCCGCAGCCGGTCCCCGGCCGTTGGTGGTGGACTCCGACACACTCGGGGTCCGGATCCGCAATTGCGAGCAACCGCTCACCCTGCCATAGCGGCGACCCGCCATCCCCGGGGGCGGGAGCGTTTGTTGTGTGCGCGAGGAGGGACTTGAACCCTCACGTCCTTTCGGACACAGGAACCTGAATCCTGCGCGTCTGCCAATTCCGCCACTCGCGCGAGTGGTCGACGACATGGTACCTCGCCGACAACCGACCGGCGCGCCAAGTCAATCCGGCCATGGTGCGAGTACCGTGTATACGCATGGTTCTGAGGAGTTTCGAGGACCGTCTGGAACGGCTGGTGGAGGGCGTGTTCTCCCGCGCCTTCAAGAGTGGGCTTCAGCCGGTCGAGGTCGGCCGGCGACTCGTCCGGGAGATGGAATCCAGTCGCACCATCGATGTCGCCGGTCGCCCACTTGCCCCGAACCGATTCGTCATCCGGGTCGCGGTCGAGGATTTCCAGCGTTTCGCCCAGGTCCAGGAGTCGCTGCTCGCCGAGCTGACGGCGACCGTGCGGGGCTATGCGGCCCAGGAGAACCTGAGCTTCCTCGGTCGGGTGTCGATCGAGTTCCAGGCCGACCCGGCGCTTCGGGTCGGGGTCTTCCGCCTTCATCCCTCCTATGACGAGCGCATTCCCGGCTCCGAGGCCGACAGCTGGCTGGAAGATCCGAGCGGCGCCCACTACAAGCTGAAGGACGGGGTGATGACGATCGGCCGCTTGTCCACCTCCGACATCGTGATCGACGACCAGAACGTCTCCCGTCAACACGCGGAGCTCCATCCGATCGGCGACGCCCATCAGCTGATCGATCTCGGCTCGACCAACGGCTGCAAGGTGAACGGGCACCGCATCGACCGCCATGTGCTGGTCGACGGTGACGAGATCACCCTCGGTCCGATCCGGCTCCGCTATCGCAGGCCCTGAGGACGCCTGAACCCGGCCACTTCGGTCCCCCGTGACGATGTTGCAGAACCTCTGTAGTCTTCGATCCAGTGAATGACGCTCTGCTCACCCTTCTCAAATGGTGCCTCCTCGGTCTGGTGTACCTCTTCTTCTTCCGGGTCCTGCAGGCGACGTGGTTCGGATCGACCACCAATGTGGCGGTCAAGAGGGTGACCAGCTCGAAGTCCAGAGGCAAGGTGCGGGCAGGCGCCGGGGCCCGGGCCGGGGGCGGAAAACGCAGTGGGGGGCACGGGCCCTCGGTTGCACCGATTAGTCTGGTTATTCTCGAACCACCTGCCGACGCCGGCAGGCACTTCGAAGTGATGGGTGAAATGACGATAGGACGGGCCGCAGGGTGTCAGATCACATTGGATGACACCTACATTTCCCAGCTTCACGCCAGGGTCTCCAACGCCGAGGCCGGCGTCGTCATCGAAGACCTCGGATCCACGAACGGCACCTACCTCAACCGCCAGCAGGTGACGACGCCGGTACTGGCAGGCCCCGGAGATCAGATCCAGGTCGGCGGCATCGTGATGGAGCTTCGCCAGTGAAGCTCCTGGGGGCGACCGCGTCGCACGTCGGCAACGTACGTGAGGCCAACCAGGATCGGGTCTTCTTCCGCGGTCAGGTGGCGGCTCTGGCCGACGGCATGGGAGGCCACCAGGGTGGTGAGCGGGCCGCCGAGCTGGCCATCGCCGAGTTCCGGGAAGCGGGTCAGGAGCTGTCCGAGGGCGACCTCGTCGAGGTGGTGCTGCAGGCCAACCGCCAGGTGCACGGCCACGCCGCAGACAACGGGCTGCCCGGGATGGGCACGACGGTTGTCGCCATGACCCTCCACGAGGACAATACGATCACCGTGGCCAACGTCGGCGACAGCCGGGCCTACTGGCTCCGGGGCGACTACATGGGCCAGGTCACCGAGGACCACAGCTTCGTCGAGGATCTGGTCCGACAGGGCCGTCTCACCCCCCAGGAGGCGGCAAACCACCCGCAGCGCAACATCCTCACCAGGGCGGTCGGCATCGGCGCCGAGGTCGAGGTCGATCGGTTCCCGATTCCCGAGCCCGAGATCGGTGACCGCTTCCTGCTGTGCAGCGATGGGCTGTTCAACGAGCTCACCGAGGACGACATCCTGGAGATCCTGATGGGGGCGGGCGACCCCGCCGACACCGCGACGGCCCTGGTCGAAGCGACGCTGCAAACCCCGTGCCGAGACAACGTGACCGTCGCCGTCGTCGAGGTGGTGGCAGACGACGATCCCCGCCTCGCCACCCAGGACGACGATCGACGAGCCCAGGAATCACCGAGATCGGACCAGGTCGTCACCGCCCCCGTTCCCGTGGTTTCGAAGTCGGTGCTGCACGATCCGCCGCCGGACGGCGTTGCGAGTGGCCCCGGTTCCCGAGGCGATGGCGAGGGTCGGACCTCGAACACGACCGGCTCGAACGGCTCCGGTCCCGCCGCCGCAGCGGCCAGCTCCGGCACGCTCCTCGTGGCCGAAGAGGCTGCCGGTCGGAGCGGAACCGACGATGTCGATGTCGTCGAAGATCCCGAGCTCTATCTCGAGACCACCGAGATGAAGGTCGTCGACGACATCGAACCGATGTCGGTTCGCCCCCGCAGCAGGCTGTTGCTGGCCATCGGCGCGCTGGTGGTGGTGGCCGGGCTGGCCGCCGTCGGGTTCTTCGGCGCCCGAGCCTACGCCTCCTCCGGCTACTTCATCGCCGAGGCGTCGTCCGGCAACCTGGCGATCTACGAGGGCCGGCGGGGCGGCTTCCTGGGATTCGAGCCGGTCGACGTTGCGGGCACCGAACTGGCGGTGGACGCCCTCGATGAAACCGAGCAGGCCATGGTTGCCGAGGACTTCTCGTCCCGGGCCGAAGCCGAGGCGGTGATCGAGAAGATCGAGATGCGCCATGCAGAAGCGGCGGCCCAGGCGCTCCTCGATGAAGGGGAGGGCTCGACGGCAGCGTCTGATTCGTCCCAGAGCACCGATTCCTCCCAGGTCGGCAACTCGCAGTCGAACCCGTCGTCGACCTCGGTGGGCCGCTCGACCACAAGCGGGTCATCCTCATCGTCCGAAGGCTGAGCTGACCGTGCGAACGCGGACGGTGGAACTCGGCCTGCTGATCCTGGCCACCCTGATCACCTGCGTCGGCTACGTGTTCGTGATCCTGTCCAAGCAGGGTGATACCGCCAGCGACATCAATCTCGATGTGCAGGCCGAAGTCGGCGGGTTCATGGCCGTCGTGATCGCCCTGTTGCTGGCCGCCCATGTGGTGGTCCGCCTGCTGGCGCCGCTCGCCGATCCGCTGCTCCTCCCGGTGGCGGCGCTGCTCAACGGGCTGGGCTACGTGATGATCTCCAGGCTCGACGACGGGCTGGCCGCCAGCCAGTCGGCATGGACGTTCATCGGGTTGGGCGCCTTCAGCCTCACCCTGTTGGTGCTCCGGGATCCGAAGCGGCTGGCCCCCTACCGATACACCCTGGCGCTGATCGGCGTCGGACTGTTGTTGCTGCCCCTCGTGCCAGGGCTCGGCGTCAGGATCAACGGCGCCCAGATCTGGCTCCGGGTCGGCCCGTTCTCGATTCAACCCGGCGAATTCGCCAAGGTCGTGCTGGCCGGTTTCCTGGCCGGTTACCTCGCCGACAAACGGGAGTTGCTCACGATGTCGACCCGCAGGCTGGGGCCGCTCAACATCCCGGACGCAAAGCACTTCGGGCCGCTGCTGCTGGCCTGGGGCATGGCACTGATGGTGATGACCGCCCAGCGGGACCTCGGTTCGTCGCTGCTCCTGTTCACCCTTTTCGTCGCCATGTTCTATGTGGCTACCTCCCGGATCGCCTACGTGCTGACGGGGCTGACGATGTTCTCGGCCGGGGCCTATGTTTCCTGGCGGCTGTTCTCCCACGTCCAGACCAGGGTCGACATCTGGCTCGATCCATTCGCCGATGCCAAAGGGGCCGGGTTCCAGATCGCCGAGGGCGCCTTCGCCATGGCCGACGGCGGGCTCACCGGGACCGGCCTCGGGCAGGGCACCCCGAAGAAGATCCCCTTCGCCGCAACCGACATGATCTTCGCCGCCTTCGGCGAGGAGATGGGTCTGCTGGGGGCCACCGGCATCCTGGCCGCCTTCCTGTTCTTCGTCGGTTCCGGCCTCAGGGTCGCCACCAACGCCAGATCGCCGTTCGAAACCCTCCTGGCCACCGGCCTCACGGCCCTGCTCGGCTTCCAGGCCTTCATCATCATCGGTGGCATCCTGCGGGTGTTGCCGTTGACCGGTGTCACCCTGCCCTTCGTGTCCTACGGCGGTTCGTCGCTGATCTCGAACTACATCATTCTCGCCATCCTGGTCCGGATCTCCCACAACTCGACGGTCCAGGCCGCGGAGGAGCTCGAGGCACTCAACCGCAACGACGACGGTCGCCCCGGCGTCGGTGCCGATACCCGGGCCAAGTGGAAGGCCGTCTCGGCTTGAATCGGCCGATCAAGCATCTGGTGGCGGTGCTGCTCGGTTGTTTCACGATCCTCTTCGTCCAGCTCAATCGGGTCCAGTTCTATGGTGCGGACGAGCTGGTGAGCAATCCGGCCAACACCCGCACCATCCAACGGGACTTCAACCGCCCCCGGGGCCAGATCATCACCAGCGACAATGTGGTCGTGGCCCGATCTGAGCCCCGGCCCGGCGAGTTCTTCAAGGAGCAGCGGATCTACCCCGAGGGTGATCTCTACGCCCATTCCGTCGGCTACACATCGTTCACGTTCGGGGCCGAGGGTGTGGAGCGGTCCTACAACGACGCCCTGATCGGCCGGACCGCGGCCCAGGAGCTCTCCGGTCTGACCGACATCCTCGGTGGTACCAATCCGATCGGCGACGTGCGCCTCACGATGCGGGATGATCTGCAGCGTCAGGCCAAGGCCGGGCTGGGAGAGCGGAAGGGCTCGGTGGTCGCCCTCGACCCGGTCACCGGGGAGATCTTCGCCCTGTGGAGCTACCCCTCGTTCGACCCGAACCGGATTGCGGTCAACGACGGCGGCCTGGCCAGCTCGGCTTGGACCGACCTGGTGAACGCCGACGGGAATCCGCTGCGGGCAAAGCCGTACCGGGACATCTACTTCCCCGGTTCCACCTTCAAGGTCGTCACGGCCGCCGCCGCCCTGGAGGCCGGGGTAGCCACCACCACCTCCCCCGAATTCCAGGTCGCAGACAGCTACCTGCCGCCCCTGACGGAGCGGGCGATCGCCAATTTCGGCGGCAACAGTTGTGGCGGCAATCTGGTGGAAGCGCTGGTGGTGTCGTGCAACAGTGTCTTCGCGGAGTTGGGAGCCGAGCTGGTCGGACCGTCGGGGATGGTCGACGGCGCCGAGCGGTTCGGGTTCAACCAGGTCCCGCCGCTCGACCTGCCGTTGCCGGTGGCCAGCGAGTTCCCCACCGATTTCGGGTCGAGGGTCCAAGCCCCGACCGAGGAGATCCCGGCCGGGGTGTTCGAGGACACACCGGCGCTGGCCCAATCGTCGATCGGCCAGAACAACGTGTCGGCAACGCCGTTGCAGATGGCCCTGGTGGCAGCGGCGGTGGTGAACGCAGGGCAGGTGCCCGTGCCCCACGTCATGTCGGCGGTGGAAGACGCCCAAACCTCGAATCGGACCAGCTCGTTTCGCAACGGAACCTGGCTACGGGCCATGTCGCCGGGCACCGCCGCCGATCTGACCGACGCCATGGTGCAGGTGGTGGAGCGGGGCACCGGCCGTGGCATCGCCATCGACGGGTTGGTGATCGGCGCCAAGACCGGGACCGCGCAGCTCGGCACCGACCCGCCGGCGTCGCATGCCTGGATCATCGCCTTCGGCGGCCGGCCAAACGAGCGGGCCCAGCTGGCGGTGGCGGTGCTGGTGGAGGGGGTCGAGGGCTCCGTGGATCAAACCGGCGGGGGGGCGGCGGCGCCCATCGCCCGCGCTATGTTTGAGCGATTCTTCCTCTAAACACACCCCGCCGCCGTTTGGGTCGGCGGTTTCAGTAACATGAAACCCATTGTGACGAACGCATCAACTGCTCGCCCCGTCCTCAACGGACGGTATGAACTGCATCGGCGAATCGCCCGAGGCGGCATGGCCGACGTCTTCCTGGCAAAGGATCAGCTGCTGGATCGGCCGGTGGCGGTCAAGGTGCTGTTCCCGCAGTTCGCCGCCGAGCCCAGTTTCGTTGCCCGGTTTCGTCGGGAGGCCCAGGCCGCGGCCAACCTGAATCACCCCAGCATCGTCGCCGTCTATGACTGGGGCGAGCACGAGGACACCTACTTCATCGTCATGGAGTACGTCGAAGGCCAGACGCTGGCCGAGTTGATCGCCAGCGAGGGCCACCTCGCCCCCGATCGTGCGGCGGCAATCGTGATCGACGTCGCCGCCGCCCTCGGGTTCGCCCACCGCAACGGCACCGTGCACCGCGACGTCAAGCCGGGCAACATCATGATCAACAACGCCGGCCAGGTGAAGGTGGCCGACTTCGGCATCGCCCGAGCCTTTGGCGGCGGTGACGACGAGCTGACCCAGACCGGCTCCGTCATGGGCACCGCCAGCTACTTCTCGCCGGAGCAGGCCCAGGGCAAGGCGGTCGATCCCCGCAGCGACCTGTACTCCCTCGGGGTGGTGCTGTTCGAGATGCTGGTCGGCGAGCCGCCGTTCACCGGGAAGTCTCAGGTCGCCATCGCCTACAAGCAGGTCCAGGAGCCGGCCCCACGGGTCATCTCCCGCAATCCGAACGTCCCGGCCCCGCTCGACGCGGTCGTCGAGCGCCTACTCCGTAAGGATCCGGCCGAGAGGTATCCGGCGGCCGAAGAAGTGAGGGCCGATCTACGTCGCTTCCGTGAGGGCCAACCGCTGGTCGGCGTGTCCCAAGCCGCTCCTGCCGGTCGGGTCGCCACTGCGGCCACCATGGCCGCCATGGCGGCCGAGACCGCAGATGCCACGCTGGCCATGCCGGTCGGCCCGGCCACCGCCGCCATGTCGACTCGGGGCCCGGACACCGGCTCATCCCGGGCGGTGATCGATACGTCGAGGGCGGTGCCGGCGTCGGCTGCGGTCCGTCAGGACGAGCCGGTCGAGGAGTACTACGAACCCCCGAGCCGCACCGGCATCTTCGTGATCATGTTGGCGGTGCTGCTGGCGGCCCTGGTCGGCTTGATCCTCTACATCTCCGCCACCATCCAGAACAGCCAGAACGGAGACGACGCGCCCCTGGTGGAAACGGCCGTCGTGCCAGACGTCGTCAACCTTCCCGTCACCGACGCCGAGGTCGATCTCCGGCTGGCCGGTTTCGTGGTCGAGCGGAGGCTGGAGGAGAACGCCGAGTTCGAACCGAATGTGGTCTTCGATCAGCAGCCGGCCGGGGGCGAGGAGGTCGAGGCGGAATCGACGGTGATCATCTTCGTCAGCAAGGCGGCCGAGACCGAACGGGTGCCCCGCCTGGAAGGATTGACCGAGGAGCAGGCCCAGCAACGGCTCACCGAGCTGGGTCTCACCAACGACATCCAGCGAGAGTTCAACGACCAGTTCGAGGAGGGTCTGGTGTTCCGCACCGAACCGCCGGAGAACGCCGAGGTCAACAAGGGTGACCAGGTGATCCTCTTCATCTCCAATGGCCCCGATCAGGTCCAGATCCCCAACCTGACCGGTGCCGACGCCGCAACCGCCAGCCGGTTGATGAGCGACGCCGGCTTCATCAACTTCTCCTTCATCAATCAGAGCTCGGCCACCGTGCCCGGCGGCCAGGTCATCCGCTCCGAACCCCCGGCCGGTCAGAAGGAATCGATCGACGGTGCGGTCGTGATCGTGGTGTCGACCGGCCCCGGCCAGGTCCAGGTGCCGCAGATCCAGAACCTGTCCCGGGAGGCGGCAACCGCCGCGCTCACCGACGAGGCACTCCAGTTGGTGCCCGAATTCTTCGATGTACCCCTCGGTGCGGGAGACGGACGGATCGGGCTGGTGGTCAACACCAACCCCGGCATCGGCTCCACCGTGTCGCAGGGCTCCAGGGTGCAGGTCGGGATCGGGGTCCAGGCCCCGGAAACCACCACCACCGCACCTCCGACGACCCCGGCACCGACCAGTACCCAACCCACCTCCACCACCCAGACCGGACGGATAGCCCGCACTTCCGCCGCCGGATGTGGCGTGTTCGTCCGCCGATGGGCGACGATCAGCGCTGGGCGTTGGCGGCCCTGCCGGCCAGCCAGTTGGTCAGCAGCTGCTTGCCGCCGACGGTGAGCACCGATTCGGGGTGGAACTGCACACCTTCCACGTCGAGCTCCCGATGCCGGAGACCCATGATGAGCCCCTGATCGGTTTCGGCGGTGATCTCCAGTTCGGCCGGCAGCGTCTCCCGCTCGACGATCAACGAGTGGTACCGGGTTGCCTCCAGCGGCGACGGGAGATCGGTGAACACCCCCACCCCGGTGTGGCGGAGAATCGACGTCTTACCGTGCATCAGCTCGGGCGCCCGGATCACCGAGCCACCGTAGACCTCGCCGATGCACTGGTGGCCGAGACAGACCCCAAGCACCGGTCGGGTGCCTGCGAAGTGTCGGATGACGTCGTTCGAGATGCCCGCCGACTCCGGTCGGCCGGGGCCGGGGGAGATGAGGATGGCGTCGGGCTCGTGGGCTTCGAGCTCTTCGATGGTCGCCGCATCGTTGCGGACGACGATCGGTTCGGCTCCCAGCTCGCCGAGGTACTGCACCAGGATGTAGACGAACGAATCGAAGTTGTCGATGACCAGCACGCGTTGGCTCACCGTGACGAGGGTACCGCCCGACCGCGGTGCCGGTCGTCGGATTTCCGTTGGCCGCCGTGGCCGAGCCGGCCGAGCCTGGCGGGGGCCGAAACCCGCCGGGCGACCGGAGCGACCAGGAAACACCAGTAGGCTGTCGGCGTGGTTCGCCAAGACAAGTCAAAGCCCGGACGCGTGACGCCCAAGGGAACGACATCCACGCCGAGTGCCGATACCGTCGGCGCCAGCGGTGTCGGTCGAACGCCGATCAAGCTCGACCGTCCGTCGTCTCGGCTGGTGCCGATCGCCATGTTCGCCTCGCTGATCCTCGGCACGTTGATCATCCTGTTCAACTACCTGACCGAGGACATTCTCGGAACCCCCAGCAACTGGTACCTGCTCGGCGGCCTCGGCTTCGTCCTCGTCGGTATCGTCACCGCCACCCAGTATCGCTGACCGCAGCCGGGCGGTTCTGTCCCGGGAGCCCTCGCCGGTCATCGGCGGCCGCAACCCGGCTACCGGTCGATCGGGGGGCTGGAACGCCCCGACGTCCCCAGCCAATCCACAGCGTTCGTCCCCAGATTGTTGATGCAACAAGGACATCCGCTGAACGTGCTGGCAACGTGCGCGGACCAGGTGTCGCGAAGGTGTCCGGGAGGTAACTCGACACAACGTTACCCACAGGCTGTGGATCTCATTCCACAAGGCCCGACACACCCGCATGGTTGCCACCCACCCGTGTCGGCGCGAAGCACGGAGCTACCCGCTGAAGCGCTCAGAGGCCGTCTTCACGGGTGGCGATCAGATCCATTTCCTCGGTGCAGTGACGAGGCGGGGCCGGCACTTCGTCGTTGGCCAGGGTCATCCGCAGCTCGGCTCCGCACTCGCCACAGCGGTAGGTCAGCTTGACCCGCCGCAACTCGCCAGGAGGTGGCGGCTCGGGCACCGGCCTGGCGAAGGCCCCGATCACCGCGAAACCGACCCGGAGCAGAACGTACATCAGGCCGACGGCGAGCACGACCCGCCACACGGTGAAGCCGGCGGCCAGGAGGCCGAGCGTCAACAAGATCAGCGCGAGCTGCAGCACCCGTCTGCGGCGGAGCTGGACCCGTTCATCGCGGGCCTGGGCCGACGACCGTACCGGCGTGTCGTCCTCGTCGATCCGCCCCGGCAGATCAGTGGTCGGCTCGAAATCGCTCACAGGTCAAGGCTACTGCCAACCGGGTGGAACCGAAGGGTCGCACCGTCACCCGTCGTCACCCGGCCGACCCGGCGGGACCTGCGGCCCGCCCGCCCGGTGTGTCCCCAGTCACGGTGAGCCGATACGGTGAAGGGCTCCTGCAGTCGCTGCGACGCAGGCCGAACCCGAACGGTCCAGGAGACAACCACAGTGACAGACAAGGCCGAAATCGACGCCGTTGTTGAAGGACAGACCGTCCCGACCGAGTTCCTGAAAACGGTGGCCGTCCACGGCGACCTGGTGGCGCTGCGGTGGAAGGACGACGCCGACGGTTGGCACGAGACGACCTACACCGAATTCGCGGACCAGGTGGCCAGGGCCGCGGCCGGCCTGGCGGCGCAGGGCCTCGGCAAGGGCGATCGGCTGATGCTGATGATCCGGAACATGCCGGAGTTCCACGTCCTCGACACCGCGGCGCTGTTCGTCGGTGCCACGCCCGTCTCCATCTACAACAGCTCGTCGCCGGACCAGATCGAGTACCTGGTGAACGACGCCGGAGCCAAGATGGCCATCGTCGAGGACCGAGGTTTCTACGAAGCCTTCAGCAAGGTCCGCCAATCGATGCCGACGCTGGAATCGCTGGGGGTCATCCGCCCTGGAGACGATTCGTCCGACCTCGCCGCCGACTTCACCTACGAGGAGCTCCTGGCGGCCGAGCCGCTCGATCTCGCCGAGGCGGCGAAAGGTACGAGGCCCGATGATCTGGCCACCCTGATCTACACCTCGGGCACCACCGGTCCGTCCAAGGGCGTGATGATCGACCACTACAACGTCTGCTGGACCGTCGAGTGCCTGAAACAGGCCTTCGATCTCGACAACTACGCAGGTAAGCGGATCGTCAGCTACCTTCCGATGGCCCACATCGCCGAACGGATGATGAGCCACTACCAGACGCTGTTCCTCGGCTACGAGGTGACCTGCTGCCCCGACCCCACCCAGTTCGCCGCCTATGCGGGCGAGGTCCATCCCAACATCATGTTCGGGGTTCCCCGGGTGTGGGAGAAGATCTACAGCGGTGTCCAGGCTGCGCTGGCAGCCGATCCGGAGAAGGAGAAGGCGGTCGTGGACGGGGTGGCGGCCGCCGCTCCGATCAGGGAGAAGATGACCTGGGGTACCGCCACCAAGGAGGAGATCGAGACCTACGAGTTCCTCGACGCCGTGGCCTTCTCCACCATCAGGGGCCTGGTCGGGCTGGACCAGCTCGATGCCGCCGTCACCGGCGCCGCCCCCATCCCGGCCGAACTGCTGCAATGGTTCCGGACCATCGGCGTGCCGCTGTCGGAGATCTACGGCCTGTCGGAAACGTCGGGCCCGATGACCTGGGCGCCGTACAAGGTGAAGCCGGGCTACGTGGGCCACGCCTGTCCCGGGATCGAGGTCAAGCTCGATACCGACGGCGAGGTGCTGTGCCGGGGTGGCAACGTGTTCCGGGGCTACCTGAACCAGGAGGAGAAGACGGCCGAGGTCCTCGACGAGGACGGTTGGTTCCACAGCGGGGACATCGGCGAGTTCGATGAGGACGGCTACCTCAAGATCGTCGATCGCAAGAAGGAGCTCATCATCACCGCCGGCGGCAAGAACCTCTCGCCGTCCAACCTCGAAGCGGCCCTGAAGACGATGCCGCTGGTCGGCCAGGCCATCGCCATCGGCGACCAGCGCCCGTTCGTCTCGGCCCTGGTGGTGCTGGACCCCGACGTCGCCCCCGGGTGGGCGGCCAAGCACGGCATCGAATACGGCAGCCTGTCGGAGCTGGCCGAGCATCCCCAGGTCATCGCCGAGATCGAATCCGGGTTGACCGAGGTGATGGCCGGCTTCAACAACGCCGAGCGGGTCAAGAAGGTCAAGGTGCTCGGCGAGGAATGGATGCCCGACACCGAGTTGCTCACCCCGACCTCCAAGCTCAAGCGGCGGGGTATCCACGCCCACTATGCCGAAGAGATCGAATCGCTGTACGCCTGAGCCGGACCTGCGACCGCATCTCGGGCCAATTCCGATGCAGGTCTTGAATAGATCGGCCGACCGATCCTGTCCGGGCCGCCCCGGACCCCACCGGCAGGGTCGGAGATTTCTTATGTGGTGGTGATCAGAACAACGACGAAACGCCTGTAGTACCGTCGGCCGACAAGACGGCACGCCGCCGCTGCCGAGAGGGTATTCATTGCGTTTTGTCGCGCCAGACGCCGCATTCTGGTCCGAGCCGGAACAGGTCTTCGTTTCGGTTCTCGACCGCTCGACCAGTCCCGATGCGTGGGAGATCTACGTCTCCGGGCTCCAGGAGTGCTACCGGGGCTTCGGCGCCGGCCACATCGTCGAGCGGGAGGATCTCGACCGCGGGCCGTGCTCGATGTTCTGGCTGATCACCGGTACCGATGGTCGGGTTGTCGGCGGCGCCCGCGCCGTCGGCCCGTTTCTCGGTACCGACAACATCGACGACGTCCCGGTGGTGACCGAGTTGTCCGGCAGTCCGTCCCATGGGTTGCTTCGCTCCAGCCTGGCGGAGCTCCTACCGGGCGGCCTCGTCGAGGGGAAGGGGGCGTGGAGCGCTCCGGGGGCTGAAGGGGCTCGGCCCACTCTTCGGTCGGTTCCTGTGGCACTGCTCGTGGTGGTTCTCCGCCGCAACGACCGTCGCCACCTCCGGCGTCGAGCAGAACATCGAGAAGTGGCAGGCCGCCGGTGGGCGCCCCATTCCCGGTGTCGAGCCGGCGGCCGACTTTCCGGCTGCCGGACCATCACACCATCCCCCTCCTGCTGGCGGCCGAGCGTTTCGACGAGCTGCCGGGTCCAGAACCGCCTGCATCGACGAATGGTCCTACCTCCACCCGGCCCGGAACCGGGCCCGGGGCCGGGCGGCTCAGGTGTCGAGATCATCGTCGCTCGATCGAGTCGGGCGACTCCGGCAAGCCGGGTCGAGGTCGTCGATCGCCTCCCCGAGCTTCGGGACGAGGCGCAGCGGTGCCGTCCATCGATCCGGACGCCCGAGGATCGGATGAGGCCGCGCCCTGGGTCCACTACCCGTGGCGGCGGACGCGCGGTCCGGGTGCTCGGTCCGCCGAGTTCCATGCGGTGCGCACCGATCGGAACCGGCACAAGCTGACCTCCGACGAGTTGCGAACACTGCGGCGAAAGAAGGTCGGGGTCATCGGTCTGAGCGTCGGCAACTCGATCGCCTTCGGCCTGGCCCAGGAAGGTCTGTGCGGTCACCTTGCGGCTGGCCGACTTCGACACGCTGGAGTTGTCGAATCTGAATCGGCTGTCCGGTTCGCTGCTCGACCTCGGCTGCCGAAGACCACCATCGCCGCCCGTCGCATCGCCGAACTCGATCCCTTCCTCGATGTCAGGCTGTTCGACGAGGGGATCGACGGGACAACCTCCATCGCTTTCTCGACGGGCTCGACCTGGTGATCGAGGAATGCGACTCGCTCGATGTGAAGGTCATGGTGCGGCAGGTGGCGGCCGAGCGGGGCATACCGGTGGTCATGGAGACCAACGACGGCGGTCTGCTCGATGTCGAGCGGTTCGACCTCGAACCCGATCGGCCGCCGTTCCACGGGCTGCTGGGCGATCTCGATCGGCTGCGAGGTCGCCGGGCTGACCACCGACGAGAAGGTCCCGTTCGTGCTGCGGCATCATCGACGCCGAGAGGGCGCCACCCGATTCGCCGCGTCGCTGGTGGAGATCGACCGCACGATCTCGTCGTGGCCACAACTGGCCTCGGACGTCGCGCTGGGGGCTGCGGTGGCGGTCACGTCGGCCCGAGATATCCTGTTGGGCCGGTCGTCCCGGTCCGGACGATCGCGGGTCGATCTCGACGAGCTGGTACCAACGGACTGCAAGACAGCCGCCCGGTCCGATCGGCCAGCGGTGTCAACGGTGGGCCTCGAACGGTGGGGTCCCGGCGGCGATTCGAACCCGACACCCGTTCCGAAGGGATTCGAGTCGGCCATCGTCGAGGCCGCAGGTTTGGCACCGTCGGGGGGAAACATGCAGCCGTGGCGGTTCGAGTTGAACGAGGACCGGTTTGTCGTCCGCTCCTTCGGCGAACAGGTCGGCATGGACATCGGCGGTCGGGGTACGGCGGTGGCGTGCGGGGCTGCGTTGTTCAACGCCATCTGCGTTGCCGCCGCTCACCACCGACTCGGGTCCGAGTTCGGTGAACCCGACCTGGCCATCGACCTCGATGATCCGTCCGTGCTGGCGGTGTTGCCGCTGGGACGGCGGGCGACGGAGAGTTGGCCGAGCTCGTCGGGTTCATCGCCGGCCGGACCACCAATCGACAGCTCGATCCGGCCGCCACCCCGTTGCCCCTGCGGTGGTGCAGGCGCTGCTCGGGCTGCGGAGTCGGCCGGGGGCATGGCGCGCTGATCGTCGCGTCCGCCGATCTCGGTGAGCTGCCACAACTTTGGGCCGAATCGGACCGGATTCGATTCCTCGACCGGCGACTCCATCGGGAGCTGTTCGACGAGATCCGACGACCGGGAATCGACCCGCTCGACCAGGGGCTCGATGAACGGACCTTGGAGATGTCGGGATCGCCGACCGGGCCAAGATGGCCATCATCCGCCGACCGGACGTTGTGGCCCGGCTGAGCGAATGGGATGCCGGGCATCGGATAGGCGAGGACGTGACAAACGGCTCCGACAGTCGGCAGGGCTGGTGGTGGTCAGCGTCACCGGCACCGGAACCGGCCGACAGGACTACGTCCGGGGCGGCATGGTGGTCCAACGGCTGTGGCTCGAGGCCACCCGGCTCGGGGTCGGACTCCAGCCGGTCAGCCCGATCTTCGGCTACGCCAAGACCGTCGAGGAACTGGTGGAGCTCGTCGGCTCTGAGCGGGGTGCGGCCCTCGACCGGATCCGGGCGACGGCCCTGTCGACCCTCGGAATCGAATCCGACGAGTTGTTCGTACTTGCCCTGCGCGCTCACTATGGCCCGGCCCCCAGCGCCATCAGTGGCCGCGTCTCGAACTCCGAAATGGTCGTTCCGGGTGCCGCGACCCCGGACGGCCGGTTCTCCGGCAGCTCTACGGAGCCGCCTGTGACCGAAGTGCCACAGCTCGGTCCTGACCAGGGGCGAGCCTGAGCCGAACAGTCTCCCGCCGCCGGGCCGCACCTCGAGGTTCGCTGACCACCGTGCCAATCCCACTCATATGAACTCGAACCGCGTCGCCGGACCCAACAGTGTCGCCATCCTCGGAGGTGGGCCGGCCGGTGCCCTGCTGGCCACCCTGCTGGCCGAAGACGGGGCCGACGTCGTGTTGTACGAGAGCAGAGCCGACCTGCGACGGGGGACGGTCGATGGTGGTCGATCGATAAACCTGACGCTGGCCAAGCGGGGCATCGTTGCCCTGCAAGATATCGGCGTGATGGATGACGTCGACAGGATCGCCATGCCGCTAGCCGGGCGGATGGTTCACGCCGACGGTGCCAGCCTGCTCCATCGCTACGGCAGGCGCGCCGATGACGTCATCCACTCGATCTCCAGGAACGGCCTCAATGGCATCATGCTCGATCGAGCCGAGCGGACCGGTCGGGTTCGATTCGAGTTCGGTCATCGGCTGCTTTCTGTCGACTTCGACGATCGCCGGCTGGAGTTCGCGGTCTCCGATGGCCACGGCTCGGGGTCGACGTCGACTCGCGAAGTCCACTACGAGCTGTTGTTCGGGGCGGACGGGTCCAACTCGGCTGTACGATCGGCCATGGTTGAAGCGGGACATACCACAGTCGACATTCAGCCTCTCGATCACGGCTACAAAGAACTGCGGCTTCACGCCGACCCGGCTGGCGCCCACCGGCTAGAGCCGAACGCGCTGCATGTCTGGCCCCGCCGCGAGTTCGTGTTGCTCGCGTTCGCCAACCCCGATGGGAGCTTCACCGTCACCCTGTTCATGCCGGAAGCGGGCTCGCGGCCAGTTTCGCGGCGGTGACCTCGGTGGAAGAGGTCGAGCGGTTCTTCGCCCGGGAATTTCCGGCCTTCGCTACCCTCGTCCCCGACCTCGGAGCCCAGTTCATTTCCAACCCGCTCGGCCGGCTGCTGACGATCCGGGCCGACGGCTGGAGCGTCGGCGACCGGGTCTGCCTGGTCGGCGATGCAGCCCATACCCTGGTGCCGTTCCACGGTCAGGGCATGAACCTGGCGCTGGAGTCCGTCCAGGCCCTGGTTCGGCATCTGCGCAATCCGGTTTGCGATAGGGCCCTGGCCTTCAAGGCCTACGAACGGGAGCAAAGCCAAACGCCGATGCGATCGCCGATATGGCGTTGGCCAACTACGTCGAGCTCCGGTCGGGGGTCATCGAGTCGGAGTATCTCCTGGAGCGGCGGCTTGGTCTCGAATTCGAGCGACGTTGGCCACGCTACTTCGCCACCCGCTACGACATGGTCACATTCACCACCATGCCCTTTGCCGCCGTCCTCGAACGCTCCTGTCGGCAGGGTCGGATCGTCAGTCGGTTGGCCAGATCCATCCGTGATGTCGATCAGCTCGATTTCGAGGAGGCCGGGCGGTTGTTTCGATCGCTTGGACCCCTGCCGGATCGTCGTGACAAGGAGACCGCCATGTGACCCTTCCGAGCGCGGTTCGGCGTTAAGCCCGGGCCCCGGTGTGCCGATGTTCTTGAAACGGGGAAGTGATACCCGAACCCACCCAGATCAGCTGACAACCGAGGCGATCGATGTCCCAGACCGACGGCAATGAACTGATCGACGACGACGACGCGACCAGCGGTCTCGATCAACTGATCACCGAGCTGGCGACCACGTTGATGGGTGTCGGGGTCAACGAAGCCCAGAAGGCGACCGACGAGGCGCTGGCCCGGCTTCGCGGATTCTTCGAAGTGACCCACGTGTTTCTCCGTCGCAACGACCTGGAGCGCCGGGTCTCGGTACTCGTCGGCGACGAACCGCCCCGGGAGGTCATCCCCGACCCCGATCCGCTGTACGAGGTGCCGTTCGACAGCGATCCGGTGTTCGCCGCCAGCGAGCACATGAAGGAGACGATGATCGTCTACCCCGAGGAGTCGGACGAGCTGGACAAGCGGTTGGAGGCTGCCTCGGGGCAGGCGCAGGTCACCGTGGCCAGCGTGCCGTTGATTCGAGGCGTGGACACCGTCGGTGTTCTCGGACTGGTCCACTACGGGATGCGCCGCTGGAGCACCAGGGAGATCCGCTGCCTGACCGCCATCGCCACCTTGTTCGCCCAACTGTGGGGCCGGCTGGAGGCCGAGGCCGAGGTGGTCCACCAGGCGTACTACGACGGGCTGACCGGACTGCCGAACCGGAGGCGCCTGACCGATCTGATCGACGCCGTCCCCGACGATCGGCGGGTTTCGCTGCTCGTCCTCGACATCGACAACATGAAGGTCATCAACGACGGCCTGGACTTCGAGGCCGGCAACCTGTTCATCCGCAGCGTCGGCGAACGCCTGACCCAGAAAGTCCGGGCCACAGACGTGGTGGCCCGGTTGCAGGGCGATCAGTTCGCGGTGCTGATCACCGATCTCGATCCGGCGGTCGTCGACGTGATCGCCCGGCGACTGGCAACCGAGCTTGCGGTCGCGGTCGACGTGGCGGATCTGAGCATCGCCCGCTCGGTGAGCATCGGCGTGGCCCACAACGCCGTCAGCGAGTCGAACCAGGAACTGATGAACGAGGCCGACGCCGCGCTGCACGAGGCCAAGGCCCGTGGCAAGAAGCGGGCGGTCACCTTCGACACCACAATGCGCTCCAGGGTGCTGCAGCGCTTCGAGATGGAGCTGGAGCTCCGCCGGGCCCTCGACAACGACGAATTCGTTCTCCACTACCAGCCCGAGGTCGATCTGAACACCGGCGAGATCGTGGCAACCGAGGCCCTGTTGCGGTGGCATCATCCGGAGCGGGGTCTGTTGTCGGCCGGCGTGTTCATCGAAACCGCCGAGCAGAGCGGTCTGGTGGTCGAGATCGGAGATTTCGTGCTGGAGCAGGCCATCAAGCAGATCGCCCTGTGGCAGCACGACCACCCGAACCTGGAGATGTGGATCAACATCTCGCCCGCCCAGCTGATGAGCCGGGATCTGGTCAGCCAGGTCGGCGGGTTGCTCAACACCCACGGGGTCGACGCCCACCGCATCTGCCTCGAGGTGACCGAGCACAGCGTGCTCGACGACATCGAGTTCACCAGGGGCAGCCTGGAGACGCTGCGCAACAGCGGGGTCAAGCTGGCGCTCGACGATTTCGGTACCGGCTACTCGTCGATGAAGCAGCTGAAGAACCTGCCGATCACCACCCTCAAGATCGACATGACGTTCGTTGCCGGTCTCGGCGTCTCCGAATACGACTCGGCGATCGTCGACGCCGCGATCACCTTGGCCGATGCGTTCGGGCTCAAGACCGTGGCCGAGGGCATCGAGAAACCGGAGCAGATCGGCGAGCTGTTGCGTCGAGGCTGCCACGTCGGCCAGGGCTTCTACATGGCCAGACCGGCCGCCCCCGAGGATATCGAGCTGTTGCTCCACCAGCCGCTGTCGTTCGAAGGGGCCGGGAGGCGATCGCCGGCCCCGAGCTGAACCGAGGTCCCGGCCGAGGCCACCCTGGAGGGTTCCGGCAGCCGATCACCCGCCGTCGGTCGGGTGCGACAGCCGCCGGACGGCGTGCCAAGATAGTGGCCATGTCTCATGGGGGAAAGCTCGCCGCCAAAGTCCTGAAAGCCGCCGGGGTGGAGTGTGTGTTCACCCTGTCGGGTGGCCACGTCATGGGCATCTACGACGGCTGCCTCGATGAGGACATCAAGGTGGTGGACGTCCGCCACGAGCAGGCCGCGGTGCACGCCGCCGATGCCTGGGCCAGGCTGAACCCCGGCAAGGTCGGGGTCGCCATCCTCACCGCGGGACCGGGGGTGACCGACGGCGTCACCGGCGTGGCGAACGCCTGGCGGGCCAACTCGCCGATCCTGGTGATCGGAGGCCAGGGCCCGTTCAACAACCTGCGTCGTGGTTCGCTGCAGGAGATGGACCACGTGTCTGTCATGAAGCCGATCACGAAGTGGGCCGACGCCTGCTACCAGACCGAGCGGATCGGCGAATACATCGAATCGGCGATCCGCACCGCCATGAGCGGCGTGCCCGGCCCGGCGTTCCTGGAGATACCGATGGACGTACTGCACGGCCCGGTCGATCTCGACTCGATCACCATGCCGAGGTTTCGGGACTATCGGGTGTTGTCTGCCGCCCCGCCGGTGCTGCTGACACGGGCGATCCAGATCATGTCCCGGGCCAACCGCCCGATGTTGATGGCCGGGACCGCCCTGAAATGGTCGGAAGGGGCGCTGGCGCTCCGCCAATTCGCCGAGGCCACGAAGATCCCCGTCTACACCAACGGGATGGGCCGAGGCCAGCTGCCGATGGACCATCCCCAGTTCTTCAACCGCAGCCGCAAGGAGGCGCTCAGCCAGGCCGACGTGGTCCTCCTCGCCGGTACGCCGCTGGATTTCCGCATGAAGTTCGGCAAGTCGATCCCGGCCGACGCCAAGATCATCCAGCTCGACCTCGACGAGACGCTCATCGGCCAGAACCGGGCCAGCGACGTTGGCCTGGTCGGCAACGTGGGGGTCAACCTCGACGCCTTGAACAAGGCCGGTGGCTCGGTGATGGACTTCTCGGAGTGGTCGGATCAGCTCCGGGTCATCGAGGATCAGGCCGAGGAGGCGCTGGCATCCCAGCTCAGCTCCGATGAGATCCCGATCGATCCGCTGCGGCTCTGCAAGGAGATCGCCGACTACGTCGCCACCGACAACCGAATGATCGTGATCGGTGACGGCGGCGACATCGTGGCCCAGGCATCCAAGGTGCTCAAGGTCCCGTCCCGGGGCACCTGGATGGATCCCGGACCGCTCGGCACCCTCGGCGTCGGCATGCCGTTTGCCCTGGCGGCCCAGCTGGCAAACCCCGAGAAGCGGGTGCTGATCATCTACGGTGACGGCTCGTTCGGGCTGAACGGCTTCGAATTCGACACCGCGGTTCGATTCGGTCTGCCGATCGTCGGTGTGGTCGGCAACGACGCGGCGTGGGGGCAGATGATGCGGCCCCAGGCCATGCTGTACGGATCGGATCGGTTGGTGGCCACCGAGTTGAACTACACCCGATACGACAAGGTGGTGGAGGCGCTCGGCGGGCACGGCGAGCACGTGACCAAGCCGGACGACATCGCCGGCGCGCTGGAGCGGGCGTTCGCCTCCGGGAAGCCGGCGCTGGTCAACGTCGAGATGCGCCAGGACGTCGAGGGAGTGAAGGGCTCGACCTACGTATAGCCGTCCGGTCGATCCTGGAGCCGTCCGGCCCGGCTCATCCGGCCGGTCGACCGCTCTTCCCGCCCCGCGAGGAGGGAGGGCTCTCCCCCAACAGCCCTCGGCCGGGGTTGCCAACGGCCGAGATTGGTGGTGCCGGCTCAGGCTCGCTGATACCGACCCGGCTCCACCTCGGTGGCCTCGCCTCGATCGAGCATCCGGGCCAGGTGCAACTCGGCGGTCCGTTTCTCGGCCGAGTCGGCGAAGATGTGGTCGACGTGGGGGCGGTAGATGAACCGGTGGCGCATCATGTCGTCGATGGTGCGGGGCTCCACCAGGTAGTCGAGCATCGCCCGGTGCCTGGTATCGATCACGGCGTGGAAGCCGTCGATCATCTCCAGGTACCTCCGGCGGCCCTCGATGATCCCCTTGTGATGGAAGGTGACGTACCAGTCGGCCTCCACCTCCCTGGCCCGGCGGAGGCTCTCGTCGAACTGGTCGAGGTCGGACCAGGCGTCGCCGTAGTAGGGGCCGAAGCCGGTGAGGTCGATGTCGGAGAGGAAGAAGACGTTGTCGATGATGAGGCCGGAGTGGCCGCGGGTGTGACCGGGAAGGTGCATCGCCTCGATCGTGACGCCGCCACCGAGATCGAACACGTGGCCCTCCTCGAAGCCCTGGGCGTCTGGCCGGGCCTTGTAGGAGAACTCGTCGAGTATCTGGTTGCCGAACGCAACCCGGCCCGGGCCGTCGAGGCCGTATACGTCGAGCAGACCGTCGAGCGAGGCCGCGGCGGGCCGATCCAGGTCGTGGATGTGGATCCGGGCCCCGCTGAACAGCGAGTTGCCCGCCAGGTGGTCCTCGTGGCCGTGGGAGTTGATCACCGCATCGACCTGGACCGGGGCCCCACCTCGGGCCACCACGGTGACCGACGGGTCGATGATAACGGTTTCCGCCGATCCCTCGACCAGCACCGAGTTGCCAGAGGGGTAGGCACCGTTGTCCTCCCCCTGCAGCACGCTGACCGACGGGGTCAGCCGAATCTGTTGCTCGCCCCAGTTGACGATTCGTGGCCCGTTCACGTCGAGAAACGGTACCCGCTGCGGCCCCACCCACCGAAATCGCCCCCCCGACGTCGAGCCGCCCTTCGGGTTTCGGCAGCTCGATGGCCGGTTTTGCCGTCGACGTGAGAAACTGATGCGATGTCGAACTCTGGCACCGAGCTGACCTGGTACGAGATGCCGGACCTTCGTCGACCCCTGCTCCTGGTGGCGTTCGAGGGCCTGTTCGACGCCGCCGAGGCGGCAACCGCGGCTCTCGATTGGATCCGGACCAGAACCGAGTCCTCCGCAGTGGCCATGATCGACCCCGAGACCTTCTTCAACTTCCAGGAGACGCGGCCGACGGTCCGCATCGACGGCGACGGCAGCCGGGTGATCGATTGGCCGACCACCGAGATCTACTCGGTGATCACCGACTCGGCCCGGGACCTGGTGGTGATGACCGGGGTCGAGCCCCACCTCCGTTGGCCCAGCTTCGCCGACCATGTGCTCGAGGTGGCCCGCCGCAGCGGTTGTGAGATGGTGGTCACCGTCGGGGCGCTGATCAGCATGGTGCCCCACACCCGCCCGTTCTCGGTCACCGGGAGTGCGGTCCACCCCGATCTGGCCCGGCGGCTCAACCTGTCACGGCCGACCTACCAGGGTCCCACCGGCATCGCCGGGGTGATCAACTCCCGGCTGGAGCACTCGAACGTGCCGGTGATCTCGCTTCGGGTCGAGGTTCCCCACTACGTGCCGGGGCCGCCCAACCCGAAGGCCACCCAGGCCCTGCTCCGCCGGTTGCAGCAGACCACCGGGGTCACCACCGGCTACGAGGAGCTCGACTCCGACGTCGCGGAATGGATGACCAGGGTTGACCAGGCGGTCTCGTCTGACGAGGAGAGCAGGGACTACGTCGAACGGCTGGAGCGCCAGGTCGACTCCGACGAGGAGATGCTGCCGACCGGCGACGACCTGGCGGCCGAGCTCGAGGCCTTTCTGCGTGATCAGCACACGTCGGACGACGATCCAAGCGACTCGGCATCGGCCCCGGACGGCGAAGGCGAGGACGATGACGTCGACGGCGACGATGACGGCGGTGACGGCGGTGACGGCGGTGACGGCCGGGGCGTTGCCGACGGCAAATCGGATGATGCCGACCCCGATTCCAGCGCCGACGCCGGAGACTGACCGCCCCTGCGGCCGCCGACAGCGCCAGCCCGTACCGCTGCCTCGCCGGGGACCGTCGGCTTGTCGGGGGTGTGGCGCGGGTGTCTGTCGGTGTTGTGGGCTCAGCGTCGGGCGGTGACCGAGATGACCGGCCGGTCTCGCAGCTCACGTTTCGTGGCCTCGATCTCCACCAGCCCGGCGGAGGCCAGCAGCCGGCCCATCGCCGCAGCGTCGACCGTGGTGAAGCCGTGCCGGTTCAGCGTCGACTCGGAGCCTCCGGTGTCGACATCGCTGTCGATCCCATCGTCACCCGGCTTGGCACGGTGGCGGGCCTTGAACCGTTCGTGGTCCGGGTGTTGTGGGTCTTCGAAGTCCTCATCGACGAGGATCACCCGTCCGCCGGGCCGGAGCACCCGAGCGATCTCGGTTGCGGCCACCGCCGGGTCGACCCAGTGATGCATGGCGTTGACCGACCAGGCGGCATCGATGGAGCCGTCCGGTAGCGGCAACAGCTCGGCCGCCCCGTCGCTGACGGTGATGCGGCTCCTGGCCCGCTGGAACCAGCGGCGGACCCGGAGCACCCGCCGCATGAACGGTGTCGGCTCGACCGCGGTGACGGTGGCGCCGGCCTTGGCGGCCAGAACCACGCCCGGTCCCATCCCGGCCCCGATGTCGAGCACCCGCTCCCCGGCGATGGGGGCGACCAGGTCCACCACCGCGGCGTTGATCTCCGACCGCCACATCCGGGGCGCCAACCGCAGGTATCGCACGAGGGCCGCCAGGCCCTGATCGCTGGCGTGGCCGTGACCGTGTCTGGTGGCCGTGACCGTGCTCGTGGCCGTGACCGTGCTCGTGGCCGTGACCGTGTTGGTGGTCGTCGTGCTCGTGGTCGTCGTGCTCGTGCTCGTGGTCGTGGTGCCTGTGGTCGTGGTGACTGCGGTCGGTCATCGGGGGAGTACCTCGTTTGCCTGCTGGCGGAGCCAGTGGTCGGCGAGCACCAACAACATCATGGCTTCGACCAGGGGGACCGCCCGGGGCAGGACGCATGGGTCGTGGCGGCCCTTGGCGGCCAGAACGGTTGGCCGGCCGTCGGTGGTGACCGTCTTCTGCTCCGAGGAGATCGTGGCCGTCGGCTTGAACGCCACCCGGCACAGCACGTCGGCGCCGTTGCTGATGCCGCCCTGGACACCCCCGGAGTTGTTGGTGGTGGTCGTCGGCCCGTCCGGTCCAGGCTCGAAGGCGTCGTTGTGGGCCCGGCCGGTCATCCTGGTGCCGGCGAACCCGCTGCCGACCTCGAAGCCCTTGGACGCAGGCAGCGACAGCATGCCCTTGGCCAGATCGGCCTCGAGGCGATCGAAGACCGGCTCGCCGAGGCCCGCCGGGACCGACCGGGCGACCACGGTGACGATCCCGCCCAACGAGTCCCCGTCCCGCCTGGCGGCCTCGATGGCCGCCGTGATGCGCTCGGCGGCAACCGGGTCCGGGCAGCGGGTGGGGTCGGCCTCGACGTCTTGCTGGCCGACCACGTCCGCATCGATCTCGGCGTCGATGTCGTGGACCGAGCTGACCCAGCCGACGACCTCGACGCCGGCTCCCACCGCCAGCAGCTTGCGGGCCACCGCCGCCGCCGCCACCCGGCCGATGGTCTCCCTGGCCGACGACCTGCCGCCACCCCGATGATCGCGGAAGCCGTACTTGGCCTGGTAGGTGTAGTCGGCGTGGCTCGGCCGGTAGAGGTCCTCGAGGTGGTCGTAGGCCCCGGGGCGGTGGTCGCTGTTCGCCACCATCATGGCGATCGGGGTGCCGGTGGTCCGACCGTCGTACAACCCGGAGAGGATCTCCACCCTGTCGGCCTCGTCGCGCTGGGTGACGAGGCGGCTCTGGCCGGGGCGGCGACGGTCCAGGTCGTGCTGGACCTCCTCCACCGACAACTCCAGCCGGGGAGGACAGCCGTCGACGACAACCCCCACCGCAGGGCCGTGGGATTCACCGAACGTGCTGAGCCGGAACTGGCGGCCAAAGGTACTGGTCACTGCGGACCAGCGTAGTGGGAACCGAGGTTTGCGCCGTGCTCGATCCGGCGCCGGTCCGGCACCGCCCGATAGCGGGCGGGGACACGTCGGGCGGTATTCTTGTAGGCGATGACCGATTCGTCCGTGACGCCCGTTTCCGATGCTCCCACTGCGGTTCACCAGGCCGAACTGCGGGTCTGGATCGACCAGGATCTGTGCACCGGCGATGGGATCTGCACCGATCATGCCCCGTCGGTGTTCACCATTCTGGAGGACGGGATCGCCTACTGCCGGGAGGGCGACAAGCTGTTCAACGATCCCGGCGGTTCGGCGGAACTGGCGGTGGTGCCCCGCTCGGCCGAAGTGGACGTGATCGATGCCGCCGCCGACTGCCCCGGCGAGTGCATCTTCATCGAGTTCACCGAGCTGTCCGACAAGGAGTGACCGAACGGCGGGCCATGCCGGCCCGCCGTCAGGACCGACCACGACGGGCATCGGAAACCACTATGGTCACACCCATGGCCAATGATCCTGCTCAGCGAGACACCAAGCAGACCAAGATTCTGCTCGAAGAGTCGGAGATGCCGACCCGGTGGTACAACATCGTCCCGGACCTCCCGAGCCCACCACCTCCCCCGCTGCATCCCGGTACCCGGGAGCCGGTCGGCCCGGAAGACCTGGCGCCACTGTTCCCGATGGCGCTCATCATGCAGGAGGTCAGCACCGACTCCTACATCGACATCCCCGAGGAAGTGCTCGATGTGTACCGGCTGTGGCGTCCCTCGCCGCTGTACCGAGCCCATCGGCTCGAGGCCGCCCTGGAAACCCCGGCTCGGATCTACTACAAGTACGAGGGGGTCAGTCCCGCCGGGTCCCACAAGCCGAACACCGCGGTACCACAGGCGTTCTACAACGCCCAGGAGGGGATAAAGCGGCTCACCACCGAAACCGGGGCCGGCCAGTGGGGCACCGCCCTGGCCTTCGCCTGCGCCCTGTTCGACATCGACTGCGAGATCTGGCAGGTGCGCTCGTCGTACGATCAGAAGCCGTACCGCAAGGCCATGATCGAGACGTTCGGGGCCACGATCCACGCCAGCCCGTCGGTGTTGACCGAGGCCGGTCGCAAGGTGCTGGCCAACGATTCGGAAACCCCGGGCAGTCTGGGCATCGCCATCTCCGAGGCGGTCGAGGTCGCGGCCCAGGATCCCGAGGCCCGCTACGCTCTGGGCAGCGTGCTCAACCACGTGCTGATGCACCAGACGATCATCGGCGAGGAGGCCATGCTGCAGCTGGCCAAGGTCGACGACACCCCCGATGTCATCATCGGCTGCACCGGCGGCGGCTCCAACTTCGCCGGCCTCACGTTCCCGTTCCTCCGGGAGAAGTTGGCGGGAAAGATCTCGCCCACCATCAGGGCCGTCGAGCCGGCGGCCTGCCCGTCGCTGACCAAGGGCACCTACGCCTACGACTTCGGCGACACCGCGGGCCTGACGCCGCTGATGAAGATGCACACGTTGGGCCACGACTTCATTCCGGACCCGATCCACGCCGGCGGGCTGCGCTACCACGGCATGTCGCCGCTGCTGTCACACATCTACGAGCTCGGGCTCATCGAGGCCGAGTCGATCCATCAGATCGAGTGCTTCGAGGCCGGCGTGCAGTTCGCCAGGACCGAGGGCATCATTCCCGCCCCCGAGCCGAACCACGCGCTGGCGGCCACGGTTCGGGAGGCGATGAAGGCCAAGGAGTCCGGCGCCGAAACGGTGATCCTCACCGCACTTTGCGGCCACGGGCTGCTCGACATGGCGGCATACGATCGGTACTTCGCAGGGGATATGGTCGACTACGACTACCCTGAGGAGCGGGTTCGGGATGCGTTGACCCGGCTGCCCCAGGATCTGAGGTAAGAGCCCGGTCCGGCGCCTCCCCGGCCCGAATCCCGATCGGGAAGCCGCATCAAAGGTGTGATCGAATCCGAGATGACCGACTACTACGTCGACGAGGAGTACGAGGAGGACGCCTTCGACGAGGGCGGCGACTACCCCCATCTCCCGCACGAGCACGTCGAGGTCCAGGTCGAGGAGAAGCGCCCGGTCGACATCGAAGGTCGCACCAGCTGGATCTATCTCGGCGTCCTGGCGGCGCTGTTCGTGTTGCTGGTGTTCTTCTCCTGGGCCTGCAACGATCGCTCCGACAGCCCCGGTGAGCCGGCGACCGAGGACTCGCTGACGGTCAGCTCCGGTACGTCGGTGCGGCTCGCGATCGTGGTCGATGGTGACGTGGTCACGGTCTCCGGCTCGGTTCCCGACGAAGCGGCTCGCCAGCAGATCCTGGTCGTCACCCGGGAGCTCTACGGCCCGGCGAACGTCATCGACGAACTGACCGTCGACGAGGCCTTCACCCTGGAGCGCGGTGCGTTCTCGCTCACCGGCACAACAACGTTCGAGGACAACCGGCCCGAGGCGCTGCGGCAGGCCATCGCCTCCGGGCTCGGATTGTCCGAGGGTGAGTTCGTCATCGATCGTGGGGAGGGCTCGGTCGATGCGGTGGTCGTCCAGGCCGTGGTGAGCGGCGAAACGATCGCGCTCAGCGGGTCGGTCCCGACGAGGAGTCGATCGCCGAGCTGATCGCCGCCGGCGAAGCGGTGTGGGGCCCGGGCTCGGTTGACGTCACCGGTCTCACCATCGCCGAGTCCACGTGGACCAACGGCACCGTGCAGGTCACCGGCAGCACCACGGTCGGCGACGCCAGGGTGGCCGACTTCCCGGCCGAGGTTCAGGCACGACTGGGGGCGCTGGTCGTGGTCGACGTCTCCGGGGTCACCTCGAACCTCACCCAGGAAGCACTGGCTGCACTGCAGGAGGAGCTGGCAGCCCAGGTATTGGCCGATCCGATCCGATTCGCCCCCCAGAGCGTGGACATCGCACCGGAGAGCGAGGCCATCCTCGCGGTGGTGGTGGAGACCCTCAACTCGGTCCCCGAGGTCCAGGTGGAGGTTGTCGGTCACACCGACAGTGCCGGCTCGGAGCAGGACAATCAGGTCCTGTCCCAGCAGCGGGCCGAGGCGGTGATCGCCCGTCTCAGCGAGCTCGGCGTCGACGGCGCCCGCCTCACCGCCATCGGCGAGGGTGAGTCGAATCCGTTGGTGTCGAACGACACCCCCGCGGACCGCGAGCGGAACCGGCGGATCGAGTTCCGGCTGGTCGGGGCCGGCTAGCCACCAGGCCGAGAACCGCCGATTGGCGAGGGTGTCGGGAGATTCGAGCCCCGGGGTCTGATCCGTTTTGGAGATGCCCCCGGTTTGGCAGCATTATTGGTTCGAGAGGCGGTCGACGGGCTCGCCGGTACCGGGCTCGTGAACGTCGACCGTCGCCAACCGGCCAGCCATACAGCAGGGGAATCAGGACCAATGGGATCGCTGTCGATGACCGAAGCCGAGCGGCAGGAGTTCCTGGCCCAGGTCCACGTCGGCGTGTTGGCCATCGAACGAAAGAGTCGAGCCCCGCTGGCGGTGCCGATCTGGTATCGCTACGAGCCGGCGGGCATGGTGAGCATCCTGATCGGCCCGGATTCCCTCAAGGCCAAGGTGCTGGCCGCAGCCGGCCGGTTCAGCCTCTGCGTGCAGATCGAGAAACCGCCGTACAAGTATGTTTCGGTTGAGGGTCCGATCGTTGAGACCCGGCAGTGTGACGTCGAAGCCGATGCACGGCCGCTGGCCCGGCGCTATCTTGGCAAGAACCTGGGAGATCAGTATGTGGAGGACGGGGATGATTCGACCATGATCTTGGTCTCGATGCGGCCCGAGACCTGGTATTCCGCCGACTACGGGAAGGCCGGCTGACGTGGAGGGCCTCGAACCGGCGGCGTTCGACGCGGTCCTGGCCGGGCTACGGATCCTGGTCGGGTTGACCTTCGCTGCCCACGGCTGGGCTAAACGGTTCTCCGGCGGTGGGCTCGACGGCACTGCAGGTTGGTTCGATTCGATCGGTATGAAGCCGGGTCGGCTCCACGCCAGACTGGCGTCGACCACCGAGATGGCGACCGGCACCATGTTGGCCCTCGGTCTGTTGACCTCGTTCGCCGCCGCGGGGATGATCGGGGTGATGGTGGTGGCCGGCTGGGTCGTCCACCGCAACAAGGGTTTCTTCATCGTGAGCGAGGGTTGGGAGTACACCTTCATCATCGGGGTGATCGCCCTTGCCGTCGCCGGTCTCGGTCCCGGCCGGTGGTCGATCGACTGGGCGCTCGGGATCGCAGACGACCTCAACGGCTGGGTCGGCCTGGCCATCGCCGCCGTGCTCGGTGTCGGCGGCGGTGTCGCCCAGCTGGCGGTCTTCTACCGCCCGGAACCGGCGGTGCCTGCCGCACCGTGAACCTGCGGTGCCTGGGCACCGTGAACCTGCGGTGCCTGTGCGCACCGTGAACCTGCGGTGCCTGTGGCACCGTCAACCGGCAGCCCCAGTTGGAGGAACCACCGGCGTTTGTTCAGAGGTCCATCGTCCCGAACAGATCGGCGTAGCTGTCCCGCAACTGGGCCTTCTGCACCTTGCCCATGGTGTTGCGGGGCAGGGCACTGAGGAACACGTACTGCTTCGGCCGCTTGAAGTTGGCCAGGCTGTCCTCGACCGCGGCCCCGAGCTCGTCCTCGGTGACCGCATCGTCGGCCACCACGAACGCCGCCACCGCCTCCCCGAAGTCCGGGTGGGGGAGTCCGACCACGGCCGATTCGACCACCCCCGGCTGCTGGTCCAACAGGAGCTCGATCTCCTTGGGATAGACGTTGTAGCCGCCGGAGATGATCATGTCTGTCGATCGGCCGGCCAGGGTCAGCCGACCGTCTGGGGCCATGGAGCCGATGTCGCCGGTTCGGAAGTAGCCGTCGCCGGTGTGGGCCTCGGCGGTCTTGTCCTCAAGGCCCCAATACCCGGGGAACACGTGGGGCCCCCGGACCTGGACCTCGCCGATCTCGCCCGGCTCCAACGGCTCGTCCTTCTCGTCGGCCACCCGCAGGTCCATGTCGGGGAGGGCGTAGCCGACCGTTCCGGCGATGCGCTGCCCCTCCGGCGGGTTCGAGGCGATGATGCCGGCCTCGGTCATCCCGTACCGTTCGCAGATCGTGTGCCCGGTCCTGGCGATGAACTGGTGGAAGACCGGCTCCGGCAGCGGCGCCGAACCGCTGGTGAACAACCGGATCGTCTGGCAATCGGCGGGGCCGAAGTCCGGTTCGGCCAGCAGCCGGGTGTAGTGGGTCGGCACCCCCATCATGACCGTTGACCGGGTCAGCGAGCTCCGGATCTCGTCGACGTCGAATTTGGGCAGGAACAGCACCTCCGAAGCGTTGAGCATGGCGCAGTGCAGGGCCACGAACAGCCCGTGGATGTGGAAGATCGGCAGGCAGTGCAACAGCACGTCGCCGGGGCGGAACCGCCAGATGGCGTGCAGGGCCCGAGCGTTGGTGGCGATGCCCCGATGGGTGAGCATCGCCCCCTTCGATCGACCGGTCGTACCGGAGGTGTAGACCATGCAGGCCACGTCGTCTGGTCCGCGTTCCATGATCGCCCCGATGCCGGTGATCTCCGAGGCCGCGTCGGCAAGACTGCCGCCACCCTTGCTGTTGAGGGTGAACGACTTCGGCACGCCGGCGATGTCGGCCACCGGCTTCAGTTTCGCGGTCCGTCCCGGCTTGAACACGAACACCGCCGGGTCTGCGTCACCGAGGAAAAAGCCGACCTCCTCCGGTGTGTATGCGGTGTTCAACGGCACGTAGACGAAGCCGCTTCGCAGGCAGGCCAGATAGAGGGCCACCGCGTCCGCGGACTTGTCGACCTGGACAACGACCCGGTCGCCCGGCCTGGCTCCTCCCTCGGCCAGTGCGGCCGCGATGGCCGCGCTTCGTCGGTCCACCTCTCCATAGGTGTGACTGAGCGTTCCCGGAATCGTCAGAAACGGGGAGTCGAGGGCGGCGGCAAACTTCGTGGCGAAGAGTTCGTAGATGTTGTGGCTCAAAGGCGGATTCGATTGAGAGGGTTCGAGCGTCAGGAGGCGGCACGGGTCCGTCTCAGGACCGGATCGGCAACGGCGAGCACCTTGTCGGCGATCGTGAGGACCTTCCCGGCAGCTCCGGGTGTATCGGAGTCGACGAGGTTACCCATCACTCCGAGAGTGATATTAGCTATCGCATCGGTCCCAACCGCAAGACGCAACCCGTTTCGAAGGATCAGGGGGTGGCCGATCAGGAACGAGAAACGTCGGCCGGTCCGCAAAAAGCTGTCAAAACGGAGGCCGATCTGGGTGTCGTAGCGATCCGGTGCGGTCGCCGGGTTCTGCAGAAAAAGTTCCGAGGCGAGGATCCCCGACTCCAGCCCGTAGTCGATGCCCTCTCCGTTCATCGGGTTGACCAACCCCGCGGCATCACCGATCGCCACCCATCCCGGTCCGTGCCGCTTCTGGGCGCTCATCGGCAGGCGCCAGGCTCGGGGCCGTTCCAGGTTGGGCCCGATATGCCACGTCGGTTCGACCAGGGTGCGGTAGGAGGCCAGCAGGTTGTTGAGGTTGAGCTTCTTGAAGTTCTTCATGGTCGACAGGGCGCCGACGCCGATGTTGACCGTGCCGTCACCGGCGGGGAACATCCAGCCGTAGCCCGGGACCGCGGTGCCGTGCTCGTCCCGCAGGGTCAGGCAGGCCTCGAGGTGGCGGTCGGCGTGGCGGGGGGTTTCGGCGTAGGTGCGGATGGCGATGCCGAACGGCTCGTCCCTGTCCCGTTCGGCCCCCAACATCCGAGCCACCTGGCCCGGGGCCCCGGCCGCCACCACCACCATGTCGGCCCGGTACTGGCGGCCGCCGGCGGTCACGCCGGTCACCCGGCCGCCGTCGATGATGGGCAGTGCTTCGGTCTCCCAGATCACGTCGGCCCCGGCCTCGGTCGCGGCGTCGATCAGGGCCGCATCGAGACGCCGGCGGGGCCAGACCGCGCCATGGGCCGGGAAGCGGGCGGTCTTCGGCCAGTCCAGCTCCCTGGTCTTCTTGCCTGCGATCATCCGCAGGCCGTCGATCCGGTGGGCGTCCTCGAGATCGATCTTCAGCTCGTTGAGCGCCCCGACCGCCCGCGGGGTCAGGCCGTCACCGCACACCTTGTCCCGACCGTACGGCGCCTTGTCGAACACCAGAACCGAGGCGCCACCTCGGGCCCCGGCGATGGCGGCCGCAGCGCCGGCCGGGCCCGCTCCGATCACGATCAGGTCGTAGGGCTCGTTGCTCACCACTTCAGCGTGCCCCATCTCGGGGCGGGGTGACGAACCGCGTCAAGCAACGGGGAATCCCCGCTTTCGCAGCAGCGCGTTGGTGTCGACATCGCGACCCCGGAAGGCCCGGAAGCCGTCGACCGGGTCGACGGTGTCACCGACGGAGAACACGTGTTCGGCCAGCCGTCTGGCCACCTCGGGGTCGAAGTACCCGCCGGCCTGCTCGAACGCCTCGGCGGCATCGGCGGTCAACGCATCGGCCCACAGGTAGCTGTAGTAGCCGGCGGCGTAGCCCTCACCGGAGAAAACGTGGGCGAACTGCGGTGTCCGGTGCCGCATCACGATCTGGGGCGGCATGCCCAGTTCGGCGAGGGTCGCCCGCTCGAACGAGTCGGGATCGATCGGATCCCCGCCGGCGAGGTGGAGTTTCATGTCGACCAGGGCGCTGGCCAGGTACTCGACGGTGTCGAAGCCCTGGTTGAACGTCTCGGCCCGCTTGATCCGCTCGATCAGTTCGGCGGGCATGGGCTCGCCGGTTTCATGGTGGATGCAGAAACGCTGCAGCACCTCGTCGGTCGACAACCAGTGCTCGTTGATCTGCGACGGGAACTCCACGTAATCGCTGGTCACCGAGGTACCGGACTGCGACGGGTAGACCACATCGGACAGCAACCCGTGGAGGGCATGGCCGAACTCGTGGAACAGCGTTCTCGCGTCGTCCCAGGAGATCAGCACCGGGGTGCCGTCGCCGGACGGGATGAAGTTGGAGTTGTTCGACACCAGGGTCGTGACCGGCCGGTCGAGGTTCTCCTGGCTGCGGTAGGCGGTCATCCAGGCCCCGCTCAGCTTGCCCTCCCTGGCGAAGGGGTCGAGATACCACAGGCCGACGAGCTCGCCGTTGCGATCGGCGACCCGCCACACCCGTACGTCTGGATGGAAGACCGGCACCGGCCCGTCGTCCAGATCCTCCACCGGGGTGTAGTGGAGGCCGTAGAGCTCGGTGGAGCACCAGAGCATGGCCTCGATCAGCTTCTCCAGTTGCAGGTACGGCTTCACCTCGTTGAAGTCCAGATCGAAGCGGTCCTTGCGAACCCGCTCCGCATAGAACCGGTAGTCCCACGGCTCGATCGGCGCCGGGACCCGGCCTGCGGCATCGGCGTCGGTGTCGGCCAGCCGTTGCATGTCCGCCACCTCCTCGACGGCCCGGGCCCTGGCCTTCGGCCAGATGTCCATCATGAGCGCCATCGCCTGGGCCGGGGTCTTCGCCATCGCCGCCTCCAGCCGCCAGTGGGCGTGGCTCTCGTAGCCGAGCAGGGTGGCCCGCTCGGCCCGAAGCTGCAGGATTTCGGTGATGATCGGCTTGTTGTCGTTCGGCCCGGACCGATCACCTCGGCTGTAGTAGTTCCGCCACACCTGCTCCCGCACGGCCCGGTCGGTGGCGTTGGTCAGCACCGGATCCATCGATGAGCGGGTGTTGAGCACCGCCCAGGCGTCCGGCCGGCCACGATCGGCGGCCGCCGCGGCCAGGCTGTTGACCACTGCGGCCGGGAGCCCGTCGAGCCCGGCCTCGCCCTCGATCCAGGTCACCTGGTTGGCTTCGTCGTGGAGCACGTTCTGGGCGAACTCGGTGTACAACTCGGCCAGCCGGCCGTTGATGGCCGACAGTCTGGCCTTCTCCTCCTGCGCCAGCTCGGCACCCTGGCGGACGAACTGGCGGTGGCGATCCTCGACCAGCCTCCTGGTCGGTCCGTCGACAACGGGCCTGCCGAGACCGTTGGTGTCGTCGCCGTTGGTGTCGTGGCGGTTGGTGTCATCGACGTCTGTGCCCTCGACGTCTGAGCGCTCGACGTCCGAGCGCTCGACGTCTGAGGTGTCGTCGAGTGCGCCGTGGACCGCCCTGATCCTGGCGAACAGCCGGGGGTTCTGGATCGTCCAGTCGGCATGGGCCGCCAACTTGGGCCCGATTTCCCGCTGGAGCGCAGGGATGGGTCCGACGTTGAGGTTGCTGGTGTGGACCCCGAACATCGAGCGCAGCCGCCGCAGGGCCCGGCCTGCATCCTCCAGGGCGACGACGGTGTTGTCCACCGTCGGCGGCTCGGGATTGTCGGCGATGGCCTGGATCTCCCGTCTGGCCGCTGCGATCGCCTCGTCGAACGCCGGACCGAAGTCGTCGGGGTCGATCCGGTCCCACGGCGGTACCCCGCCGTACGGACCAGGCCACGGCTCGGTCAGTACCGACACCGATGGTCCCGGCTGCCTCGGTTCGGTTCGTGCCCGTTGCTGCATCTTCGCTCCGTCCCGCGGTGGAAAGACCGGCTCGTCGCTGCGAATCTAGTGGTTGCGCACACCGGGCGAGACACCGTGGACGCTCCGGCCCGCTCCTCCGCTCCGGCCCGCTCCTCCGCTCCGGTCCGCTCCCGATGCGGGGTCGACGAGCACGGACGTTGGTCAGCCGAGCGCCGGCTGTAGCAGACTGGGTCCCATGGCTGGACTCACCAAACTCGTCGTCGGCGCCGATCCGCTGGCGGTGCTGCCCGAGGTGCTCGAAGCGCTCGAACGCGACGGCGGGGTGATCGTGGAGAACATGTTGGGCGGGGACGGGGCTCGGCGGATCAACGAGGAACTTGCCGCCGACTACGACCGCTGGGAGCCCGGCTCGAAGAGCAGCCTCGACGTCTGGCAGACCTTCCACGGGCCAAGGACCATCCGCTTCACCGGTTTGGCGGCCCGCAGCGACGCCTTCGTCCACCACGGGTTGCTGAACCCGCTGTTGACCGCGGTGGCCGATGCGCTGCTGTTGCCGAACGCCGCAGACTACTGGCTCAACACCGGTCAGGTGATGGCGGTCGGTCCCGGCGAGCCTGCGCAGTATCTCCATCGTGACGAGAACAACTGGCCGGAGGCGGTCACCGACGGCCGGGAGCTGACCGTGAGCGCCATGTTCGCCCTCGGAGACTTCACCAGGGACAACGGCGCCACCGTCGTCCTGCCCGGCTCGCAGCGGTTGCCGGCCGGGGTTCGCAGGGGCGATGCCGAGTCCGATGCCGACTTCGACAAGGCCTTCGCCGAGATGCCGGCCGGGAGCGGCATGATCTACACCGGCAAGGTGGTCCATGGTGCGGGGGCCAACACGACAGACGATGTGCGTTACGGCATGCATGTGAGCTTCGTGGTCGGGTGGCTCCGGCCCGAAGAGGCCAGCCCACTGATGGTCGACCGGGACCGTGCGGCCGCGCTGCCGCCTCGGGCCCGTGACCTGCTCGGCTGGAGCTCCTACCACTCCCACGGCGGTGGCCGGACCTGGTTGGTCGACTTCGAGGACGCAAACCGATTGTTCGCCACCGGGCCGACCGGCTGAGCGGTCCGGCTGAGTGGTCCGGCTGCGCGGTTCGGCTGCGGGGGCTGCCGGGCCCATCGTGAGACCGCCGGCCGAGCCGAATGGGGCTTCAGCCCCCCGGTGCCGCGGTGGACGAGCGGATGACCAAAGTCGGCTGTATCAGTTCGTGGCGGGCCTCGCTCCGCCCCGCCATCCGTTCCAACAGCAGTTCCATGGCTCGTCGCCCGAGCTGTTGACGAGGTTGGTGGACGGTTGTCAGTGAAACGGTTCCGATCCCGGCCAGGACCGTGTCGTCGTAGCCGACCACCGACACGTCATCGGGGACCCGAACCCCCAGGCTCCGCAGCTGGGCCAACACGCCGATGGCCGCAAGATCGTTGCCGGCGAAGATCGCTGTCGGTGGCGTCCGCAGCGCCATCAACCGGGCCGCGGCCTCGAACCCCGCTTCCTCCCGAAAGTCACCGTCGACGGCGATCGGTGCCAGACCGTGGCGAACCATGGCATCGACGAAACCGGAGCGCCGTTCCGGGCCTCCCGCTGCCTCGCCGGCGTCGATGTGGGCGATACGTTCATGGCCGAGATCGACCAGGTGCTCGACCACCAGCTCGGCGCCGTGGACCTCATCGTTGCTCACGGTGTCGAACGACGTCGGCCGGCCGTAGATGCTCACCCCGACCGTCGGGGCCTGGGCGGCGAACTCGGCGAGCACCTCGAGCGACAGCCGGGGGGCGCCGAGCACGATCCCGTCGGTCCGTAGATCGAGCAACGACTCGATGGCTTCGATCTGCCCTGCCTGTCGTTGCCATCCCGAGTTGATCAACACCTGCAACCCGGCGTCGCCGGCTGCGGCGGCAACGCCTTCGGCCATCTCGGTGAAGAAGGGGTTGTGGAGATCGTCCAGCATCACGCCGACGGTGTGGGTCCGGCCGCTGGCCAGATTCCGGGCCAGGAGGTTTGGTCGGTACCCGAGGTCGCCTGCCGCCGCCAGCACCTTGGCCCGGCTGCGATCGCTGACCCGCGGCGAATCACGCATGACGAGCGACACCAGTGCCCGGGAGACCCCGGCCCTGGCCGCCACGTCTTCCATCGTCGGCTGGCCCACCTCCCGGACAGTAGGGTAGAGCGCTCCAACGAAGCAAGATCCGCCCTCATCCGGCTGAAAGGAATCCGACACGTGCTGGAAAAAGTAACGAAACCTACCGTTGACGTCGCCGATCCACCTCCCCTACATTCGGCGTCATCGATGAGTAGAGCGCTCCAACGGCTTGGCCGTTCGGGCCACTCGGCAGTCCACGGGGGAGAGACAAGGTGAGCTTTCTGCAGCGGTTGGCCGCGGCGCCGATCTCGTGGGGCATCTGTGAAGTGCCTGGCTGGGGCGTGCAGCTTCCCGCAGAGCGGGTACTGGGGGAGATGGCGGAACTCGGTTTCACCGCCACCGAGCTGGGATCGGCCGGCTACCTGCCAACAGATCCGGCCCAACTCGTCGAGGTCCTGGAGGCCCACCGGCTCAGCCTGCTGGCCGCCTTCATCCCACTGGTGCTGCACGAGCCCCACCAAGCCGAGGAGACCCTCCGGCTGGCCAAGCACTCGGCGGTTCTGCTGGCCGAGTCCGGGGCGAGCTACTTCAACACCGCCCCCGTCACCTCGATGGATTGGGCGGAAAGAACCGAGCTGAGCGCCGAGCAGTGGGATCACACGATGTCGATGTTCGATCGCATCGAGGAGATCACCGCATCCCACGGGCTGGAACAGGTGCTCCACCCCCATGTCGGCACCATCGTCGAAACCCGCGACGAGGTCAACCGGGTGCTCGAGGGTTGTGAGGTCGGCTTCGTCCTCGACACCGCCCACCTGGCGGTCGGTGGCTACGATCCGGTGGACTTCGTGGCCGATGCAGCCCACCGGGTCGGTCTGGTGCACCTCAAGGACACCGACCTGGCGGTGGCGAAACAGCTCAATGACGGTGAGCTGTCGCTGATGGCGGCGGTCCAGTCAGGGATCTTCCCCCCGCTCGGCGACGGTGATCTCGACATCGACGGCGTGATCGGGGGCTTGGAAGAGCGTGGCTACCAGGGCTGGTACGTCCTGGAGCAGGACGTTGCGATCGCCGGACCGGAACCAGAGATAGGCTCTGGTCCAATCAAAGGCGTTCGTCGAAGCGTCGACTATCTGAGGGGACTGGAACAACGATTGAACGCCTGACCCGAATCGGGTCGGGCATCGTTGCGTCCTGGAGAGCCCCGAAGAATCAACTGCAATACCTATTGGAGAGAGGTTAACGAATGAAGAAGATGCGTTGGCTGGCCATGTTGCTGGCACTCGTCATGATCACCGCCGCGTGCGGCAGCGACGACAATGCGGAGGACTCATCCGGTGGTGACACCGCAGAGACCACCGACGGGTCGACCGATGCCGGCCAGGATGAAGCAGCGACGGACACCGAGGGTGATGGCGACGCAGTCGACCTGACCCAGGGTTCGGATCTGACCTTCCACATGATCACCCACTCCGATGACGGGCCGTTCTGGTCGGTCGTCAAGCGCGGTGCGGACGCCGCGGCCGCTGATCTCGGGGTGACGGTGGTCTGGATGCCGGGCAACAACGATCCGGGCCAGATGGTCACCGACATCGAAACCGCCATCGGTGAAGGCTCCGACGGCATCGCCGCCTCGTTGCCGAGCCCTGATCAGCTGATCGGTCCGCTCCAGGGCGCGGTGGCCGCCGGTATCCCGGTCTACACCATCAACTCCGGTGTGAACGACTACGAGACCATCGGCGCCACCACCCACATCGGCCAGACCGAGTTCATCGCCGGTCAGGGTGCGGGCAACCGGTTCAACGACCTGGGTGCAACCCACGTGCTGTGTGCTCGCCAGGAGCAGTCCAACGTCGGTCTGACCGAGCGTTGCGACGGCCTCAAGGACACCTTCGGCGGCACGGTCACCGATGAGTTCGTCGGCCTCGACACCGACCAGACCGAGCAGATCAACGGCATCAAGGCCGTGCTCGAGGCCAACCCCGACATCGACGGCTTCCTCGGAACCGGTCCGGTGATCGCCGTCTCCGGCCTGACCGCAGGTCGAAGACCTCGGTCGCGAGCTGGTGGTCGGCGGCTTCGACGTGACGCCCGAGATCATCGACGCCATCGAAGCGGACGACATCGCCTTCACCGTCGACCAGCAGCAGTACCTGCAGGGGTACCTGCCGATCGTGTTGATGTACCTCCAGGTCACCAACCAGAACACCGCCGGCGGCGGTCTGCCGATTCTCACCGGTCCGGGCTTCATCACGCCGGAGAACGCGGCCGAGGTGAAGGCCCTGGTGGCCGAGGGCACCCGCTAGTTTCCGGGGCCGGGCCTTGGCCGAACCCGAAGGGTTCCAATCGGGTCGGGTCCTGCAAGCCGGGTTTGAACGGTGCGCTGGCGCGGGCCTCGACAAACCTGGTGAAGTGTTGCACCGGGGTGAGCCGGTCAGGCTCACCCCGGTGCCTTCCCGACGGGAAGGCGAATCGGGGCGCAGGGGGCGCACGCATGGGTAACGAAGGGGGAGTGTTCGTCACATGAGTGACTCAACGGAAACGGCGGCCGAGGGTGCAGCCGGAACGGCGGCCGAGGGTGCAGCCGGAACGGCGGGTGAGGGTACCGCCGGAACGGCGGGTGAGGGTACAGCCGGCGCTGAGTTCGGCACCGCCGGTGACGGCCGCGAGGTGGCACGAAGTGGCTCGGCACGGGTCGCGGCCGCCACCGCGGCATCGGCGGCGGGGGGCGACGAGCGGTTGTCCTACCGGGGGGTCTTCGCCCGGCTGCTGGTACGCCCGAGATCGGGGCGGCGATCGCCGCCATCGCGGTCTGGGTGTTCTTCTGGGCGGTGTCGGTGCCGTTCGGCCTGGCGAACGGTGCGGCCTCCATCCTCGACGTTGCGTCGTCGCCGCTCGGCATCATGGCGGTGGCGGTCTCGTTGCTGATGATCGGCGGTGAGTTCGATCTGTCTTCCGGGGCGGCCACCGGAGCGCTCGGCATCATCATCATGTTGTTGGTCCGGGACGTGACGGGGGACATGGGCGGCGCCGGGCTGAGCCTGTGGCTGGCCCTGCCGATCTCGTTGGTCCTCGCCCTCGGCATCGGCTGGTTCAACGGCACCATGGTCAACCGCACGGCCCTGCCCAGCTTCATCGTCACGCTCGGCACGTTCTTCATACTCAAGGGGGCCAAGCTCGGCTTCGCCAAGCTGATCGTCGACCAGATCCAGGTCGGCAAGATGGACGATCTCGAGATCTTCGCCGACGAGCGTGGCGGCGACCGGGGCTACGGCTTCTTCCAGCGGATCTTCGCCGCCGAGTGGGAGCGCAACGCCCATGTCTGGGACGGTCGGGACACGGTCTACACGATCGCCTGCATCGGTGGGCTGACCGTGGTGGCGCTGGCGGTCTATGAACTGCGGTTCGCCCGCAAGCAGACCATGAACCCGGCCGGTCTCGGCCTGTTCCTGCTCGGCATCGTGGGTGGCATCGGCGGGGTGCTGTACCTCCACGGGACCGACGGCACCGGCGGCAACACGGTGGGCGCGCTCATCATCGGCGCCTCGATCCTGGTCGGATTCTTCGGTCTGGCCACCTGGCGCTACCAGCCGCTGGCCGACCGTGGCACCGTTGAGCTCTCCCGCCCGGCGCTGGTGAGGTTGGGTCTCGGCGTCGTTGCGCTGGCGGCGGCGGTGCTGTTCGCCTCGGTACTCGATGCGCAGAACGGCGAGAACGTCTTCTTCCTGGTGACCGAGCAGGGCCTGCGGGCCATCCTGTTCGTCATGCTGGCCATGGCCGGCGCGGTGCTGCTGCTCATGGCCGCCAATCGGGCCGGAGCGACCTCGCAGCTGATGGGCTCCGCGGTGCTGCTGGCAACGGCGATCGCCGTTGGCCTCACGGCGTTCTTCATTCGCTCCGAATCGGTGACCCCCAAATTCCGGACCCAGGTGTTCACGGTGATGCTGGTCATCGCGGCCTGATGGCAACATGGTCCGTCGTCACCGCCGCCTTCGCCGAGCGGCGCCACCCCGATCCATCGGCAGACAGGTTGGGGCATCGGCTGGTTCTCGGCGGGGCCGCCACGTTCATGGTCGGCGTCGCGACCCGGTTGCTGTTCACCGTCCAGTCCGAGATCGACGCCGGCATCAGCCGGACGATCTTCAGTGTCCGGACGCTGTGGTTCCTGCTCTTCGCCGGGGCGGCCTCGTGGGTCCTCGGCAGGACCAAGTTCGGCAGTTGGACCTTCGCCGTCGGCGGCAACAAGGTAGCTTCCCGCCAGATCGGTGTGCCGGCGGCCAGAACCAAGATCCAGCTGTTCATGGTGGTCAGCTTCGCAGCATGGCTGGTCGGCACTCTGCTGGCCTTCCGGCTCAACACCATCCAGGCCAGCACCGGCGACGGTGAGGAGTTCGAGTACATCATCGCCGCCGTCGTCGGGGGCACCGCCCTCACCGGGGGCTATGGCTCGACGTTCGGGGCGGCCATCGGTGCGCTGATCATGGCAATGTCGGTCCAGGGCATCCCCTCCGCCAGATGGAACTCCGACTGGCGATTCGTGTTCCTGGGAGCGATCCTGCTGACGGCGGTGATCGCCAACAACTTCATCCGATCCAGAGCGGAAGCGACAAGGTGACCGGCGGAGGCCAACGATGAGCGAACTCCTGCAACTCGACAACATCGGCAAGTTCTACGGCAACATCATCGCCCTCAAGGGGGTGACCACCGAGGTGTTGGCCGGCAAGGTCACCTGCGTGCTCGGCGACAACGGTGCCGGCAAGTCGACCCTGATCAAGATCCTGGCCGGGGTCCATCAGCACGACGAAGGCGAGTTCCTGCTGGAGGGCAAGCCGGTCCGGTTCGAATCGCCACGGGAAGCCCTCGACAACGGGATCGCCGCGGTCTACCAGGATCTGGCCTTGGTGCCACTGATGTCGGTCTGGCGGAACTTCTTCCTCGGCTCGGAACCGACGAAGGGGGTCTGGCCGCTGCAATGGATCGACAAACCGGAGGCCAAGCACATCGCCAAGGACGAGATGGCCAAGATGGGCATCGACATCCGCGACACCGAACAACCGGTCGGCACGCTGTCGGGCGGTGAGCGCCAGTCGGTGGCCATCGCCCGGGCGGTGTACTTCGGGGCCAAGATCCTGATCCTCGACGAGCCGACATCGGCCCTCGGGGTCAAACAGTCCGGGGTTGTGCTGCGCTACATCGTTGAGGCGGCCAAACGGGGGCTCGGCGTGATCTTCATCACCCACAACCCGGCCCACGCCTACCCGGTCGGCGATCGGTTCCTGATCCTCAACCGCGGTCACTCGATGGGGAACTTCGCCAAGGAGGAGATCACCCAGGGGGAGCTGACCCAACTCATGGCCGGCGGGGCCGAGCTCGAGCAACTGCAGCACGAACTCGAAGTGGCGATCGCCGGGCGGGGCGACTGACGGGCGTGGAACTCGAGCTGTTGGCCATCGGCCGGGTCAGCGTCGACCTGTATCCCCAGCAGACCGGGCCGATGCGCGACGTCCGGACCCTGGCCAAGTCGATCGGCGGAACCGCCACCAATGTGGCGGTGGCGGCGGCCCGGCTCGGCCATCGGGTCGGGCTCGGCACCAAGGTCGGTGACGATGCCTTCGGCGACGATGTCCGCCACGCCCTCGGGTCCCGATTCGGGGTCGACACCACCTACGTGACCACCCACCCGACCCTGGCGACCCCGCTGGCCTTCGCCGAACTGAACCCGGTGGAGGAACCGAACATCATCTTCTACCGCCAACCGCGGGCCCCCGACATCGAACTGATGCCCGAGGACTTCGCCGACGCACCGATCGAGACCGTCGAGATCCTGTGGATCCCGGCCTCACGGTTCTCCGATGAGCCGTCCCGTTCCACCGTGGCCGGTTTGCTGGAGCGGCGAGCCGGGGCCGCAACGACGCCACACACACGATCTTCGACCTCGACTGGCGACCACACTTCTGGGCCTCGGAAGCCGCCGGTGCGGCCGAGATCCGACCGATGCTCCGGTACTTCTCCATCGTCATCGGCAACCGCGACGAATGCCGGGTCGCGGTCGACACCGAGGATCCGGAGACCGCGGCCGACCGGTTGCTGGAGATCGGTGTCGAGGCGGCGGTGATCAAGCTGGGGGGCGACGGTGTGTTGGTGGCCGAGCGCAACGGTTCACGGGAACAGGTGGCCCCGTTCCCGGTGGAGGTGGTCTGTGGGCTCGGTGCCGGTGACGCCTTCGGCGGCGCCTTCTGCCACGGGCTGCTGTCGGGGTGGTCGGTGGCCGAGAGCGTGCGCTACGGCAACGCCGCGGGGGCGATCGTGGCCGGCCGACTGATGTGCGCCGACGACATGCCCTCTACCAATGAGATAGACGAGTTCCTGGCGGCCCGAGCCTGACCGAGCGGCCTGCGGGGATCACCGATCCACCCGGTCGGCCGGCCCGCCCCGGCCGCCACCGGTCGACAGTGCCAGAAAGAGAGAGATGATCATGAGCATGACCCTGCCAACCGTGCCCGTCACGCCCGAGAGCGCAGGCTGGCGTTTCCTGTCGTTCGACTACATCGAATTGGACGGCGGCCAGTCTCATAACCACCTGCTGACCGATCAGGAAACGGCGGTCACCCCCCTGTCCGGTCGGGCAACGCTGACCATCGGCGACGAGCGGTACGAGGTTTCCCGGACCTCGGTGTTCGAGCAGCTGGCGCCGATCGGCTACGCCCCGCCCGGCACGCCGATCACGGTCACCGCCGATGGGCCCTTCAGTTTCGCCATCGGCTCGGCTCCGGCCGAGGGCCGTTATCCTGCCCGGCTCATCGAACCGTCGACCATCCGCACCGAGGTCCGTGGTGGCGGCGCCGCCCACCGGCAGGTCAACCACACCCTGGCCATGCCGATCGAGGCCGAGCGGCTGATCCTCTACGAGGTGTACGTGCCCCGGGGGACCTGGTCGGGCTGGGCTCCCCACCGCCACGACGGGGTCGAAGGTTCGCCCTATCTCGAAGAGGTGTACTACTTCCGGCTCGACCGCCCGGAAGGTTTCTGGCTGCACCGCAATTGGCACGACGACGATCCCGAGCAACCATGGGAGGAGATCTATCGTGGTGGCGACGGCGACTTCGCCCTGGTGCCGGGCGGCTATCACTCGTCGGTAGCCTGTCCCGGTTCCAACATGTACTTCCTGAACTACCTGGCCGGGGAGCTGGTCGGCGACGAGCGGGCAACCCCACCGTGCTTCGACTCCCAGCACACCTGGATCGAATCCGATTGGGGTCAGGGCGCCTGGTCGCTGCCGATCCCGATTGCCAAACAATGACCGAGCCGGTGTCGGGGGATGTTGGCGGTGGCCGAGCCGGCGCCCGGGATCGACGACGGCCGAACACCGACTACTCGGTGCTGGCAACCGAGGCCGGGCACTTCACCATCGCCGCCCTCGACCACCGCGACACCCTGCAAGTGGAGCTCGACAAGCTGCGTGCCCCATCGGCCAACGGCGCAACGATCGAGGCCGGGCATCGTCCGTTGCTCGACTTCAAGCGGGACATGCTGGTTGCCCTCGGGGCCTTGAGCGAGCGGCCATCGGCGGTGATGCTGGAACCGGAGTTCTCCTTGCCCGCCCTCACAGATGTGGTGGCAGACGGCATCGGCGTGACCTGTGCCCTGGAAGCCCAGGGCTACTTCGCCGACCCCCATGCCGGCAATGCGTTGCTTCCGGGCTGGACCCCGGCCCGGGTCGCGGAAGTCGGCGCCGACGCGGCAAAGCTGCTGGTGCTGTACCGACACGACCGGGGCCGGTTCACCCGGTCCCAGGAGCGGCTGGTGGCCGATGTGGTGGTGTCGGCGGCCGAAGCCGCCGTCCCGATCCTGATCGAGCCGGTGCCGGTCGACGTCGTCGACGACGCTGATCGTCGGGCGGTGATCCTGGCCTCGGCCGAGCGGCTCCATCGGTTCGGCCCGATGCTGCTCAAGTTGCCGTACCCCGGCGACGGGTCATGCGCCGCCCTCACCGAGGCCTGCGGCGACCGGCCCTGGGCCCTGTTGTCATGGGGCGTGCCATACGATCGGTACACCGAGCAGTTGGCCGACGCCTGCCACAACGGCTGCTCCGGCTTCACCGCCGGCCGAGCCCTGTGGCGGGAGGCGGTCGACCCTGCGGTGACGGGCCGAGTTCAACCGCTCGATCCTGGCCAAACGGTTTTCCCGATTGGCGGCCATCGCCCGCACCGGCACCCCGTGGTTCGATCGGGTCGGGACCTCGGCTCCGGTCCCGCCGGAACAGGGGACCGAAAGAGTCAGCAACGTCCCAAAGCGGAGGAAAGCGTCGTGAACCGTTGAGCACAGAAGAGTCGGTCGGCATCGCCGTCATCGGATTCGGGTGGATGGGCCAAGCCCACAGCCGCTCCTACGCCAGGATCCCCATGCTGTTTCCCGAGCGCCCGGCCGATCCCCGGTTGGTGATCTGCGCCGACAACGTCGAGGCCAGGGGAAACGAAGCGGTGCGGTCGTTCGGGTTCGCCGAGTCGACCACCGACCCGGCCCGGGCCATCGAGCACCCGGACGTCGACGTCGTGGTTGTCGCCGCCCCGAACATGTTGCACGAGGAACTGTGCGTCGCCGCCGCCGCGGCGGGCAAGCACGTGTTCTGCGAGAAGCCGGTCGGTGGCACCCCCGAACAGACCGCCAGGATCGAGAAGGCGGCCAGGGACGCAGGGGTGATCACCGGGGTCGGCTACAACTACCGGTGGGCGCCGCTGGTGATCTACGCCCGGCAACTGATCGAGACCGGCGCGTTGGGAGAGATCACCAACTACCGGGGTCGGTTCTTCTCGATGTACGGCTCCGATCCGCTCGGCCTGCTGTCATGGCGCTTCGAGCACGACGGTGCCGGCTACGGGGTCAGCTCCGACATCCTGAGCCACGCCATGGATCTGGCCATGATGCTCAACGGCCCGATCGTCGAGGTGACCGGACTGGCCGAGACGTTCATCGAGCAGCGGCCGCTCCCGAGAGCGGGCGAAGGCACCCACTACGACCGGGGCCGGCCCGACGATCCCACCGGGCCGGTCACCAACGAGGACTACGCCGGCTGCTTCGCCCGATTCGAGAACGGCTCGATCGGCAACTTCGAGTCGTCCCGCTCGATCGTCGGTCCCCAGAGTCAGATGGCGTTCGAGATCTACGGCACGAGGGGTTCGGTCATGTGGAACCTGGAGACGATGAACGAGATGAAGATCTTCCTCATCGACGCCACCGAGCACATCCACGACGGCTACACGACGGTGTACGCCGGCGACCGATACCCGTACCACGGGGCGTTCGTTCCCGGCGACGCCAATGCCATCGGCTACGAGGACCTCAAGGTCATCGAGGACCTGAACTACCTCCAAGCGGTGGTCAGCGGCCACCAACATCAGCCCGGCTTCGCCGAGGCCCTCGACTACGTGAGTGTCCAGGCGGCGCTGATCCGCTCGTGGTCGAGCGGGGGCTGGGAGAAGGTCCAGTCGGTGAGGATCGACTGATGGCCGGAGTCGTTGGGTCGCCCCAGCCGACCCAGTTCGCGGGCAAGGTCGTCGTCGTCACCGGTGGATCCCAGGGTCTCGGGGCGGTCACGGCGACGATGGTGGCCGACCGGGGCGCGGCCGGGGTGGTGCTGGTGGCCCGCAACCGCGAGCGGGGAGCAGGCGGTGGCCGGCTCGCTGCCGTGCCGTGCCGAGTTCGTCGCCGCCGATCTGGGCCGGCCCGAGGCGCCGGCCGAGGTCATCGCCACCACCGACCGGCTCTTCGGTCGGGTCGACTGCTTGATCAACGCCGCCGGGCTCACCGTTCGGGGATCGGTGTGGGACAGCACGGCCGAGCTGTGGGATCGGATGCTGGCCGTCAACACCCGGGCCCCGGCGCTGCTGATCACCGAGGCGGCCAAGCTCATGAAACGGGATCGCATCGAGGGCACGGTGGTCAACATCGGCAGTATCGCCGCCTACGGCGGCCAGGACTTCCTCTACCCCTACGCCGCGTCCAAGGCGGCCCTGCAGGCCGTCACCCGAAACGCCGCCTACGCCCTGATGCGGCATCGGATCAGGGTCAATCTCCTGCAGCCCGGCTGGATGAAGACCGACGGCGAGGACGCCATCCAGAAGCGGTTCCACGACGCCCCCGACGACTGGCTGACCGGTGCCGAAGCGGCCCAGCCGTTCGGCCGCCTGATAGACCCGGCGGAGCTGGCCAGATCGATCTGCCACCTCGCCTCCGACGAGTCCGGCCTGATGACCGGGGCCATCATCGACTTCGATCAGTCGGTCCGAGGGGCAGGCGGGGCCCCGAAACCGGGGCTCGAGCCGGTATGGGGCGAGCCGGCGTGACCGAGCGACGCCAGCGACGACCCCGAGAACCGCGACGACGCCGAGACCGAGTCCGACACCCACACACGAACCGAGGAGCACGATCATGAGCCGACTGAGGATTGGATTGCTGGGGGCCGGTCGTATCGGCTCGATGCATGCCGAGCTGATCCACAACCGGGTGCCCGACGCCGAACTGGTCGGCGTCTTCGATGTCATGGCCGAATCGGCGAAACGGGTCGGCGAGGCGGTCGGGGCCACCGTGTTCGACTCCGCAGACGAGCTGATCACCGCATCCGATGTCGACGCGGTGGCCATCGCCACCAGTACCGACACCCACGTCGAGATGATCATGGCCGCCGCCGTGGCCGGCAAGGCCATCTTCTGCGAGAAGCCGATCTCCCTCGACCTTGAACAGGTCGATCAGGCGCTGGTCGCGGTCGACCGGGCCGGGGTGCCGCTGCAGATCGGCTTCAACCGCCGGTTCGATCCCGGCCATGCCGCGGTTCGTCAGGCGGTGGTCGACGGCACGATCGGTGAGGTCCGCCAGCTCCGGATCACCAGTCGGGATCCGGAACCGCCGCCCCTGTCCTACATCGAGGTCAGCGGCGGCATCTTCAACGACATGACCATCCACGACTTCGACATGGCGAGGTTCATCACCGGCTCGAATGTGATCGAGGTGTGGGCCAAGGGCGACTGCCGGGTCGACCCGGCGATCGGCGCCGCCGGCGACCTCGACACGGTGGTGGCGGTCCTCACCCACGTCGACGGGACGATCACCACCATCGACAACTGCCGACAGTCGGCCTACGGCTACGACCAGCGGGTCGAGGCCTTCGGATCGCTCGGCATGAGCACCTCGGACAACCTGCTCGACCACTACACCACGAACCGCACCGCAGACGGTGGCCGCAGCGCCAGGGTTCCCCACTTCTTCCTCGATCGCTACATCCCCTCCTACCTGGCCCAGTGGGCGTCGTTCATCGCCGCGGTCGATGGCGGCACGGAGCCGGTGGTCACCGGGGCCGACGGCCGGGCGCCGCTTGTGATCGCCCTGGCGGCTTGGCGCTCGGTTCGGGAGGAGCGGGCGGTCCCGACCAACGAATTCGATTGAACGCAAGGAACAGGAACGCAGCCATGGACACCATCAGATTGACAACCGCCGGGGCCATCGTGCGCTGGCTGACCGCCCAGCGAACCGTGCTCGACGAGGGGGCGGACACCGGCCGGGAGCCGCTGCTGTTCCCCGGCGTCTTCGCCATCTTCGGTCACGGCAACGTCACCTGCCTCGGACACTCGCTGGAAGAGGTCGACGACGTGCTGCCGACCTGGCGAGGGCAGAACGAGCAGGGTATGGCGCTGGCCGCAGTGGCGTACGCCAAGGCGGTCAAGGCCCGCCAGATCATGGTCGCCACGTCCTCGATCGGCCCCGGTGCCACCAACATGGTCACCGCGGCCGGCGTGGCGTCGTCGAACCGCCTGCCGCTGCTGCTGTTCGGCGGCGACACCTTCACCTCCCGGATTCCCGATCCGGTGCTGCAGCAGGTCGAGAACTTCGGCGAACCGTCGACAACGGTCAACGACGCCTTCAAACCGGTGACCAGGTTCTGGGACCGCATCACCCACCCGGCCCAGATCGTGCAGTCCCTACCGGCGGCGCTGGCCACCATGCTCGACCCGGCCACCAGGGGTCCGGCTTTCATCGGCCTGCCCCAGGATGTGCAGGCCATGGCCTACGACTACCCGGTTCGTTTCTTCGAGCCGACGGTCAACGAGGTGCCGAGGCCCCGGGCCGACAAGAGCGAGCTGGTGGCCGCGGCCGAGGCGATCAAGGGAGCACGGAAGCCGTTGATCATCGCCGGTGGCGGCGTCCACTACTCCGCCGCAGAGGCCACCCTGGCCGAGTTCGCCCACGGCCACAACATCCCGGTGGTGGAGACCGTGGCCGGCAAGTCCTCGATGCTGGGCGACGATCGCATGTACATCGGTCCGGTCGGGGTGACCGGCTGCGAGGCGGCGAACAACCTGGCGGCCGAGGCCGACGTCGTGATCGTCGTCGGCTCCCGGCTACTCGACTTCACCACCGGCTCGTGGACGATCTTCAAGAACGAGGACACGACCCTGATCGGTGTCAACACCACCCGGTTCGACGCGGTCAAGCACCGGTCGCTGCCGGTCGTCGGCGATGCCAGGGAAACCCTTCGGGAGCTGATGGAACTGGTCGGCGACTGGCGGGCCCCCGACGGCTGGGTGGCCCAGGCCGGCGACGAGAAGGTCGGTTTCCGCAACTACCTCGACGCCATCGGGGGAACCCTGCCGGCCTCGGCCGGTTCGCCTCCGGTCGACGGAGAGCCATCGGACGAGACGATGACCTACGCCCAGGTGGTCCGGGCGGTGAACGATCAGGCCGACGAGGGCGACGTCTGCCTGGCCGCCGCCGGCGGGTTCCCCGGCGAGGTCAACAACGGCTGGTGGGCCAAGGGCATCTCCACCTTCGACTGCGAATACGGCTACTCCTGCATGGGCTACGAGATCGCCGGGGGCTGGGGTGCCGCCATGGCATACGGTTCCGGCGGCGGCGCACAACGCGACGGCGAGGTGTTCGTGTTCGTCGGTGACGGCTCCTATCTGATGATGAACTCCGACCTCTACAGCTCGGTGCTCTCCGGCCACAAGATGATCGTGTTGGTGTGCGACAACGGTGGGTTCGCGGTGATCAATCGGCTCCAGACCGGGCAGGGCGGTCGGCCGTTCAACAACCTGTTGGCCGACTGTCGGCTGGGTGGGATCCACGACGGCGAGGTGGTCGAGGTCGACTTCGCGGCCCACGCCGCAGCGATGGGAGCCGGCTCCGAGAACGTGTCTTCCATCGTCGAGCTACGGGCGGCCCTGGTCCGGGCCCGGGCCTCGGACCGGACCTACGTGATCACCATGAAGGTCGACGCCTACTCGTGGACCGAGGGCGGCAGCTTCTGGGAGGTCGGCGTACCCGAGGTCAGCGAGCTCCAGTCGGTGACCGATGCCAGGGCCGATCTCGACAAAGGCAAGGCGGAACAACGCCAGGGCTGGTGACTGCCGTTTCCGGCTCGCAAGGCGAGCCGTCCGCTGAGCGACGTGGGTGCCCGGCCCGCCACCGGGGCACGGCATTGTAGATCGGCTACGCTCGGTCCAAGAGCGGAGTGGTGATGGCTGACGGGCGGACGTTTGGCACGATCTTCGTCGTTGTCGAAGATCTTGGTGACAGATTCATACGGTGGGACGGGGAGGCCCTGGTGGCCGATCTGGTTGTCGCGCTCCGAGGCTCGCCACCGGCCACACCCACTGCTCTCGAGGTGGATCGAACCGGAAGACTGCTGCCTCCGGAGCTGGCCGGCTCGGCGGCCGACATCCGTTCCGGCGACGTCATCCGACTCGTCGAGTTGGCGGACGGGATTCTGCCGGACCGTCACGACCGGGCGCAGGCCACCGCAACCATGCGGATCCTGTCCGGCCCGTTGAGCGGTCGGCGATTCCCCCTCGGGCCGGGCGTGAACTCCGTTGGCCGGGCTTCGGACAACGACATCGTGCTCATCGAGCCGTCGGTCTCCCGCCATCACGGTTTGATCACCGTCGACCACGACTCGATCACGCTGAACGACAAGGGCTCCACCAACGGCATCACCGTCGACGGCAACCGCATCACCGCCCCGACGGACGTACCGTCTGGGCAACGGCTGCTCCTCGGTCGCAACGAGGCCTCGATCGTCCACCACCGGCCGCTCGACGACGCCGAGCCGTTCCAGGACCTCGTGGTCGCGCCGCCGAGCCGGCCCGTGGCCCGCTACGAGGAGCAGACGATCGTCCTTCCTGCCCCGCCCGATCCGAACCTCAAGCGGCGGCGGACCGAAATCCTCACCTCCGGGCGAGTTCAGCATCGTCAGGCGGTCGAGCAATTCTGCCTCGAGGTCCAAGCGGTGGAGGCACGTATCGCCGAGGGTCTCCGGCGAGAATCGGCGGCCCGCCTTGGCGAAGCGCCGTCGATCCACGAGCTGTTGCTCGGTGCCGATGCCCGGGCCCGGCTCTGGGAACGGCGGGCGCTCGACCCGTGCGGGCTCGAAGTGCGGATCGGACTGGCCGAGATGCCGTCGAGAACCGAGATCCGGATCCCCGACGGTGGCCCGCCGGAGCTGCGGGAGATGATCACGTCGATCCCCGGGCGCTACGCCTCGGTCGGCCAGACCCCGGCGGTGCTCGATCTACGCCGGGTCGGCACCATCGCGCTGTCCGGCCCTGCCGAGCCGGTCGACCGGTTGGCCTACTCGATCGTGACCCAGTTGGCCTGGCTGCACGGTCCGGACGAGCTCGGTCTCGTCCATCGGCCCGGGGAGCGGGCCGACGCCTGGGACTGGCTGAAGTGGCTGCCCCACGTGGACTTCGTCGGCTCGCACAATGGTGTGCCGGAACCCGAATTCGTCGCTTGGATCTCGAGGTTGCTCGACCAGCCACCCCCATCGCGAACCGCCCGCCCCGGCGGCGATCAACAGGCCGTTTCCGCGCGGCCGGCGGCCATTGTCGTCGTCCTCGATGGCGACGGGGCGCTGCCGACCGCGCTCCAGGCCCGCCTGTTCGAGGACGGACCGGCCCTCGGCATCTACTCGCTCCAGGTCGGTGGCCGGGCCGGGCGGAGCGAAACGGCCACCGGTTCGGCCGTTTCCTCGGGAGCGGTCATCACCGTCGAATCAGGATCGGCCCACATCGCCCGTGGTCTCGAACCGCCGGTGGGGCCGGTCGCCGCCGAATCGATCGAGTTGGCGACGGCGGCCGCCATGGCCCGTCGTCTCACACCGCTCCGCCTGCGCAGGCCCGGCTCGTACCCGGGGACCGACGGCGGGGCTCTGGTCGGGAAGGTCCCGGTCTCGATCGACGACGACCGCCGAACGATCGTCGGGCCGTTCCGGCTCGGCATGTCTTCCGACTCGGTGGCGGGGGCGGTCGTCTCGGCAGATGGAGCATCGGTCCCGCCACCGAGAGATCTGGCATCGCTCCCGCACGGCGACGACGACGGGCGGCTGGTGTTGGGCACCGCCCAGGTCCGCCGCCAGGCCATCTCCGCTGTGTTCGCCTGCAATCTCGGTCGCGACGGCAGCCTGGGCCTCGTCGGCGGGCCGGGCTCCGGCAAGACCTGCGCCCTACGAACGGTGGCCGCCGCCGCCATGAGCCTCCAGGTCGAGCCCGGGATGTTGCCGATGCTCTACCACTTCGACGTCGGTGGCGGACTGGTCGGACTCGATGTCCTTGCCGGCTGCAACGGCGCCACTGGTCACGACGTCGACAGGTACGGTGCGGTGCTGTCGGACATCGAGCGGTTGCTCACCGATCGGGCCGCCGCCTTCGAGCAACTCGGTGTCACCACCATCGAGGAACACCGGCGGGTGGCTCCGGATCGTCTGTTGCGTCGAGCACTGATCCTGGTCGATGAGGTCGACCGTTTCATCGACGTGTCCGACGGTGCCCATCCCGGCCGGGCCGAGGCCATCCTCGATCGGTTGGCCAAAGACGGTGGCCCCCTCGGCGTGCACCTGGTGGTGGCCGCTGCCGACCGGAGTCTCGTTGCGGCATCCTTGGCCGATCGCATCGGCCGGTGGCTCCACCTCGGCGTCGGGCTCGACGACCGGCCATCACCGCCCGGCTCGGCACTGATCGGTGGCAACGTCGTACGGTTCGCCACGGTGAAGGACTGGCCGCCGCGGCAACCGGCCGCCGAGCCCGGCGACCCGCCCCTGGAACGGACGTCGGCGTCCAATCAGGGTTGACGGCGTGTGGTGAGCGGCGTGCGGTGAGGGGGTGCGGTGTGCGGTGTTTGCTGGTCCGCCCGCCTCGACTCAGCCGATTGCGCTCAACCTTCGTCTTGGCGGGCAACGCCGATCGTCAAAATGACCCTCGACCCGACTTGGACCTCGGTCCCGGGCTCGGGATCGAGCGCCACCACCGTCCCGATGTTGTCGTTCCCCGCCGGGTACTGCTTGGTGTCGTAGACCGCTGACAAACCAGCGGCGTTGACCGCCAACGTGGCGGCCTGGCGAGGCAACCCGACCACCCTCGGGACCTCGACGGTGTCGGCCGTGCCGGTGGAGATGATGAGAACCACCTCGGTGTCGGGTCGAACCGCCGATCCCACGGCTGGTCGGGTGGCGATGATGTCGCCCGCCGGCTCCGGCGAGGTGACCTCTTCGACCCCGCCCGGTCGGAGACCGGCGTTTCGCAGTTGCTTGTTCCCCGCCGCCCGGCGGAGCCCGACGACGTCTGGAACGATCGTGTCGGCCGGGCCTGTCGACACGACCAGCGTCGCCGTCGATTGCGAGACCGAACAGGAGATGACGTTGCCTGCGGCCACGTTCTCGGAAGGCTGCGAGGCGACCTCGATGTCGGTGAAGCCGAGGTCGGCCAGTACAGCCCTGGCGTCGGCCTCACTGCGACCTTCGGCGGCAGCGCAGCGGTCCGGCAGTGGTGTGGTCGCGAACTCGATGATGGCGGTCGATCCGGACGTCCGGCACGCCAAGACCTGCCCGGCCTCGACGGTGGCACTCGGCGTGCCGGTTTCGGTCACCGAATAGCCACGGCTCTCGAGGAGCGTGCCGGCCGACGCCCGGTCGGTACCCACGACCTCGGCACAGACATCGGTGCCGCTGGAAACCGACAAGGCGGCCGAGGAGTCGGACCGGTCGCACGAGACCACGCGGCCGACCTCGACGGTGTCACTCGACCGGGGGGCGGAGGTGACGGCCAGCCCGCCCCCCTCCAGCGTGGCCCTGGCCTGGGTCTCGGTCAGACCGATCACGTCCGAACACTGCGGTGGGGCCGGACCGTCGGACAACACCAGCAACACGGTCGACCGGGCGGCGACCGTCGAGCCGGCCGTCGGGGTGGAGCCGATGACCGCACCCGACGGCAAAGAGGGGTGGAAGGCACGGCTGACCTCGGCCGCCGTCAGCAACCCCAGCCCGGCCAGCGTGCGTTCGGCCTCGCCTCGGGTCTTGCCGACGAGGGTCGGCACGACGACGTTGTTCACCACCGAGCCACGAGTCGTCCCGGTTCCGCCGGTGGTCTCGGTGGTCGCGTCGCCGGTGGTGACGCTGACCCTGGGCTTGAGGGTGCCCCGCCCGCCTCCGACGCCCTGGCCGGTCGACTCGTTTCCGGATCGATCGACCGAGGTGGTTGGACCCTCCACCGACTCGATGTTCAGTCTGCCGTCGCCGTCGTCGCCCCCCGAGCGGCTGATCAGGTACCCGCCGACGCCGACGAGCAGGAGGAGCCCGACGGCGGCGGCGATCAGCAACGGCACGATCATCGATGGTTCGTCGTCGATGTGGACGAAGGTCGGACCTGGCGGCCCGGCGCCGCCGGGCGACGGATAGGTCGACGGCGTGTCCTCGAGAACCCTGCTCGTCGGTGTCGGGTTGTCGGTCCACAGCGAGGTCGCCGGTCCGGTGGCCGGCTCCGGGGCCGGCGCCGGTCCTGGCGGTGCGAACCGGGCCGGGGCCATGGCCGGATCGGGAGACGTCGAGGTGGCCATGGCCATCGCCGTGGCCGCTGCCGCTGCGGGAGCCGCTGCCGCTGCGGTGGCCACCGTCGACGCCGCTGTCGATGCCGCCACCGGGGCCGGTCCGGGTCCCGATGGAGCTGACGCCGCGTCCGTTGGTCGTTGCGGCGGAGCCGGTGACGATACAGGCGTCGACGGGACTGTGGCCGGCAGGTCGCCGGTTTGCACCGCGTCCGGTCCCGAGACCTCCAGTAGGCGATCCCGAAGCTCGGCCGCGGTGGGACGATCCTCGGGCCGCTTGGCCATCGCCGCCTCGATGACCGCGCACACCTCGTCGGGAATCCCCTCCGGTCGCAGATCGGGGACCGGATCGTTGATCACCCGCCTGCCGAGCGCCATCAGGTTGGTGTGGTCGCCAGGATCGACGAACGGTGCGCGCCCGGCGAGCATGTGGAACAGGGTGGCGCCGATGGCGTACACGTCCGACGGTGGCCCGGCCGACTGGTCGGTGAGGATCTCCGGGGCGACGTAGCCGGCGGTGAAACCGACCGAGCTCGTCTGACCGAGGGTCGTTCCGGTCACGGTGCTGATCCCGAAATCCGTCACCAGGTGGCGGCCGGTCTGCGACATGAGCACGTTCCCGGGCTTGATGTCTCGGTGGACCACCCCTTTTCGTGGGCGTCGCTTACCGCATCGGCCACCTGGGCCGCGGCCTGGCAGGCAGCCACCGGTTCGAACCGGCCCTCCGGTCCCTGCAGGCGATCGAGCACCGACGAACGGCACAGTTCGAGGATCAGGTACGGCTCACCGGCTGCGGTCACGCCGGTGTCGTAGACGGTGACGATGCCGGGGTTCTGGCTCAGCTTGCCGAGTGTCTTGGCCTCGCGGGCGAACCGGCGGATGAACGCCTCGTCTGTGGCGGTGAGGACCTTGACCGCGACCTCGCGGTCGAGATCGAGTTGGCGTGCTCGGTAGACGATCGCCGATGCGCCCGTTCCGATCTTCGTGGCGTGGCCTAGCCCGCCGATTCCCAGATCCACCGTTGCGATTCTACGTTGGCTGCGCCGGTCGATGTAAGGTCGGGGCAACGTCTACTGGCGACAATCACCACCAAGAGCCGTCGATTGTCACGGAATAGACACCGACGAGCCCGACGCCGGGGTTTACGACCCCGAGGTGTAGGGGCCCGGCCCTATTCACCTACACGGCCCCGGCCCATACGATGAGTTCCATGAACTGGCGCATCGCAACCTCCGCTCTCCTGTTGCTGATGGCCCTCGTCATCGCCATCTAGTGCCGTGACCACAAACCTTTGCGGTGTTTGGTCGGCCCCTGGCGCCTCTGGACTGCGTCCTCGTCGTCCCTGTCACGCTCACAAGTGAGCGGGACTCCGCATCCTTGCCAGAGACGCCATTGACTCGCCCAAACCCGAGCGAACGTTCGTGGCCAAGGCAATAGCCGAGGCGAGCTGGGGCGGGCGGAGCCGCCTCTTCGCAGGTTCGAGCGCTACCGGGTTTCGAGGGTGACCGTCGACGGCACGGTGGTCGTCACCAGCTGCCGTTCGGTGAAGAACACGTCGACCGGAATGTCGGCCCCGGCCAGGCGCCGCAACTCGAGTTCCAACCGGGCGACATCCGGTTGGCGGGCCCCGGCGACATCGACCTCCACCCGCTCGCCGTCATAGTCGAACGATCGGATCACCAGGTCCCACTCCTGTGCCCACTGATCGATGACCACGCCCATGCCCTGCCCGGTCAACTCGATCGGTGAGGGTGGGGTCTCCTCGGTGATGGTGGCCAGCTTGGCCCAGTTCAAGCCGGGCGACAGGCTGGGGTCGATCTCGGCCAGGCGGGGCACCAGCAGGTCGATGTCCGGCGGCTCATCGGTGCCTGCGGCATCGATTCGGACGAGGCTGCCATCGAGGATGATGTCGTCCACCTGGTAGTCGAGGCCACCCTCGTCCAGCCAGGCCTCGACCGCCAGCCAGATCTCGGCCAGCAGCTGGTCGGTCGGCTCCGGTGGGGGCTGGGTGGTGGTTGTCGCGGCCTCGGTCCTGATCCACTGGACCGGTACGTCGTAGCCGGGGAACTCGCCTTGCATCGCGGTCACCAGCGGCCCCTGGTCCGGCGGGGCGTCGAAGCCACGGAGGTCGACCACGACCTGGAGGCTGTCCCGCCGGATGGTGACGGTCTTCTCCAGCTTGTCGTCGAGATCGCCGAGCCAGGTGGTCACGATCTCCTCGGCCAAGCGTTGTTGTTGGTTCCTGTCGATCGATTCGACCGAGGCCCGGTACAGCGGCACCGCCACCACGATCACCGCCGCCACCATGGTCACCCCGGCCAGGGTCAGCCGTAGCAGATTGTCGGAGAGCCGCCGGGGCGGCACGAACCCGGTGAACACGAACACGCCGATGCTGGCGAACACGATGGCATTGAGGTTGGTGATGTAGAGCAACAGGGCGCCGAAGGCCAAGCTGTTCTGACCGGCCTCCAGGGCGATGCCGACCGAGCCCAGCGGCGGCACGAGCGCCACGGCAACCGCAACACCCGGCAAAGACGCCGAGACGTCCTCCCGCACCGTGGCGTAGGCCCCGGCGGCGCCGGCGGCGAGGGCCACCACCAGATCCTTGATGTCCGGTTGGGTCCTGGCCAGCACCTCCGGAGTCAGATCGGTCTCGGGCAGGATCAGCGAGATCAGGTAGGCGATGGCGATACACCATGCGGTGGCGGCGACCACCTTGGCCAGTGCGATCAGTGACTTGGAGAACAGTGCCATCGACAGGCAGGCCCCGGCCGCCAGTACCGGCTGCATCAACGGCGCCAGCAGCATGGCCCCGATCACCACCGCCGCCGAGTTGAGGCTGAGGCCCATCACCGCCACCACCACCGACAGGGTGAGCATGATGGTGAACCGGACCGCCCAGTGGTCGACCCTGGTGACCGCCAGGTCGGCCATGACCCGACGCCGTTCCTCCGGTTCGAGACGGCGGTGCCACCACACCCGACGGGGGAGGGGTCTTGCCGGGTCGATGGCCGCTTCTGACTGGGAGGTCTTCGCCGACACCGTCAGAGTCTAGGACCACCGACGCCCGGACACGGAGCGCACCTTGACGGTTGGGGAAAAACTCCGGGCCGGGCAGTATCTTGCGGCGGGCACGATGCGACTTGGCATAGGTATCTTCGCGGTCGAAAGCAGGGTCCGGAACGGTGAAGAGTATTCTCAGGGCCGAAACGGCCGACGGCGACGCAGCGTTCGCACGGTCCCTGATGCTGCCGAATCGCAGACGACTTCCGCCGATCCTCTGCACGACCGCGAAACCTGGTCGACCTCGACGCTCGGCGGCAAGCTGACAACCACCGACGGTCGAGCCGCAGCAGGCATTCAGGTCGATCTGTTCGTGGCGTCGGCCGATGGCTCCCGGTCGGAGTTCCTCAACACCACGAGGACCAACAGTGCCGGCATGTACCGGTTCGTGATCCCCGGCGGCTGCTACGTGCTGACGATGATCGCCCCCGATGGGCGCCTGTTCGCCAACGGTCGGCGTTGGCACCAGCCGATGACCTGCGTCGAACCCAGCCAGGCCGTGGTCGATCTCCACGCCCAACTGCAGTCCCCAACCTGACAGGACACGTGGCCCGAGGCGAGCCCGACACCGGAGATTTCGAGCCCCGAGCGTCATGCCCTAGCATGATCGAAGGGATCCCAGGCCCGGAACACCGGCCGGGATCAGGTCGAAAAGGGGATCCGTCATGAAGTTCGGCATTTTCTACGAGTTGTCGGTACCGCGTCCGTTCGAGGAGAACGAGCGGCTGGTCTACGAGCGATCGCTGGAGCAGGTCCGCCTGGCGGACGAGCTCGGCTTCGATCAGGTATGGGCCGTCGAACACCACTTCCTGGAGGAGTACTCCCACTGCTCGGCCCCGGAGCTGTTCCTCACCGCCTGCGCCATGCAGACCCGGAACATCCGCGTCGGACACGGCATCGTCACCTGCGTGCCGGAGTTCAACCATCCGATCAGGATCGCCGAGCGGGCTGCGGTGCTCGACATCCTGTCCGGTGGCCGCCTGGAGATGGGCACCGGCCGCTCGGCGACCTGGACCGAGCTCGGTGGCTTCGAGGCCAACCCGGACGACACGAAGAAGAGCTGGGACGAGTTCGTCCACGCCCTGCCCAAGATGTGGACCCAGGAGCGGTACAGCCACGACGGCCACTTCTTCTCCATGCCGTCGCGGGCGGTGCTGCCGAAGCCGGTGCAGAAGCCGCACCCCCCGATGTGGGTCGCCGTCTCCTCACCGGGTACCGAGGACGACGCCGCCGATCGCGGCATGGGTTGCCTGGGGGTCAACTTCACCAGCTTCGCCGAGCAGGAGCGAAAGGTGAAGGCCTATCGCCACCGGATCCAGCACTGCGACCCGGTGGGCGAGTTCGTGAACGATCAGCTCAACACCATCAACTTCCTGTTCTGCCACGACGACTCCGAGGTCGGCGTGTCGACAGGTCGCAAGATGATGGGCCAGTTCCAGTACATGGCAGGTCAGCTCGACATGGCCAAGGAGGTCTTCCCGACCAGGGCCTACCTCACCGCCGGCCTGCTGTCGGGGGCCCGCAAGCGGGCGGCCAGCCCGGGGGACCTCAAGGAGCCGCCGGAGGGCATCGCGGTCGGCAGCCCGGACCAGATCATCCGGGAGCTGAAGAAGTGGGAGGCCACCGGCGTCGACCGGGTGCAGTTCCTGTTGAATGCGGCCGAAACGATCCCCCAGCAGCAGGTGCTGGACAGCCTGCGGCTCTTCGCAACAGAGGTCATGCCCCACTTCAAAGACGACGAGGCGGCCGAGCGATCTCGTCGGGAGGCCACCGCCGACGCCCTGGCCGAAGTCGGCAGTGCTGCGGCAGGCGGTGCCTAGCGTGCCGCTGTTCGGAACACTCGACCTGCCAACCGCACTGGCCTCGGCCCCGACCGTGTCCGGCCTGGCACCGGACACCTGGCACCTGCCCGGTGCCGAGACGCTCCAGGTGAGCTACGAGGTGCGCGAGGACCCGGCCCTGGCCGTCACCCCGCCTGCGCTGCATCCCAGCATTCCCCCGTACGCCACGTTCAGCGTCTGCCACTTTCCCGAGAGCCCGGTCGGCGAGTTCAACCTGGCCATGGTTCGCCTCATCGTCCGGGCCGGTATCCGCCCCCGGGGCCTGTTGATGGGGGCCTACACCGACTCCGAGGCGGCGGCCGAGCAGCTGCGGACCGGATGGGGCTATCGCATCGCGCCGGCCGCGGTCACGTTCTCCCGCCGCCACAACCAGTTGCAGGGCACCGTCACCATCGATGGTCGGACCGCGCTCGACGCCCGCCTCCTCGACCCAGAACCGATGGCCGGCGCCGACATCGAACTGTTCGACAACCTCCATTTGACAAATGTGGCCGACGGCGATCCGCTCATCGTGCAGGTCGACCCCGGGTACCAGTACCACTCGGCCGACCGGGGCGACGCCGACCTGCGACACTTCGAAGCGGAGCTGCTGGGCATCGAGGGCATCGAGCCGGTCTATGCCGTTGTGGCGGTGGCCTGCCGGGCCGATATGGAGCTGGCGGCCCCGAGGTTCGTGATCGACCCTGCGAAACCGGCCATTCAGGGCACAAGACGACTCGACGCCGCCGCGGGCTGAGACGGCGCCGCTCCGCAAAACGGATTGCGATGCGGCAGCCGGCCCGATCTACGGTTGCGCCAGTCCATGTCAACCACCGACGACACCCCTCCCCCCAGATCGGGCGACACCTCGCCCTCGATGCCTCCCTCGACGGCGCCTTCGACCCCGCCCTCGGCCCCGCCTCCCGTCCCCAGCCCCACCCCGACCCCGGGAACCGGCATTCCCCGTGGTGTCCGGGTGCTCATCGCAGCACTGTTCGCAACCTCGATGGCCAATCGGGCGCAGTTGGTGGCACTCGGTCTGCTGGTGTTCGACGTCACCGGCGAGGAGCTCGATCTCGGCCTGTTGGGGCTGGCGGAGTTCCTTCCCATCTTCTTGTTGTCGCCGTTGACCGGCACGGTCGCCGACCGCTACGACCGCAGGATCATCTACGCCGTCGGCCTCGCCATCGAGATGGCGGCCGGCGTCGGCTTCTTCCTCCTGGCCCGCAGCGACCTGACCTCGATCACTCCGATCCTGGCACTGGTCGTCGTGTTCGGCGTGGCCCGATCGCTGACCGCTCCGGCCAGCCGGGCACTGCCGATCGACCTGGCCCCGCCCGGGTTGGTCGAACGGGTGGTGGCGTTGCGCTCGGTGTCGTTCCAGTCGGCGGGAATCATCGGTCCGATGATCGCCGGGCTGCTGTTCAGCGTCGATCGATCGCTGCCGTTCGTGCTGTCGCTTTCGGGATTCGCGGCCGCCATCGTGCTCCTGCGTTTCGTGCCGTCGACCGGGGTGAAACGGCTGAACAACGGCAAGGGACCGGCCCAGGCGCTGCGCGATGCCGTCGAGGGCCTGCGGTTCATCCGCAGCACCCCGGTGCTGTTCGGTGCCATCAGCCTCGACCTGTTCGCGGTGCTCTTCGGCGGGGCCGTTGCCCTGCTGCCGGCCATCGGCGAGAAGCGGCTCGGGGTCGACGAGGCAGCCGTCGGGTTCCTGTATTCGGCCATCGGGGTCGGTGCCCTGATCACCGCCGCCATCCTGTCCGTCAAGCCGATCCGCCGTCACGTCGGCAGAGTGCTGTTCGCGGTGGTGTCGATCTTCGGGCTGGCCACCATCGTGCTCGGCCTCACCCAGTCCTATGTCGTCGCCCTACTGGCGCTGCTGGTGTTGAGCGCGGCCGATGCGGTCAGCGTGTTCATCCGGGCCACCATCGTGCCGCTGGCCAGTCCCGAGGACATGCGGGGCCGGGTCCTCGCGGTGGAGAACGTCTTCATCGGCGGCTCGAACGAGTTGGGCGGGCTGGAGTCCGGTCTCACCGCGGCGTGGCTCGGGCTGGTCACCGCGGTGGTACTCGGTGGCGTCGGCACCCTGGCGGTGGTCGGGATCTCGTTGCTGGCCTTCCCGGCACTTCGCCGGGTCGATCGGTTCGAGGATCTGCGCCCGACTTGAGTCGAACCTGCGGAGCAGGTTCTCTGCGAGTTCGCCGGAGCCCCTTCGGGTTCGGGGCGAACATCGTCGGCTGAACCGGGGTGCCCCTGGGGTCAATTCCGCCGGAGGTCTTGAGTTGGTGCTACCGGTCCGGGAGCTCGATGATGCCCGAGCCGGCCAGGCTGTCGAGCTGGTCCGCCCGGTTGATCTCGGCCAGGATCGACGCCGCATCACTGCCCGGTTTCGAGGCCGGGGCACCGGCGGTGACCATCGAGCGGGAGAACCACGGACCGGGGCCGGTGGTCCGCAACAGACCGATCTTGCCGTGTTCCCGGATCACGCTCAACCCTCGGCGGACCACGACCGGGTCCATCATCGCCTCGTTGAGCCAGGTCAGCTCGTGGGCGCCCATACCGTGCTTGACGAGGTGCTCCACCGCGTCGACGGCCGACCGTTGCTCGCACCACTGGGCGATATCGGACTCCAGGTCCGGACCGATCTCACCAAGCACCGGTTCCAGCTGGTCCGGGTCGGCGGCGCCGACGTAGATCCAGCCGTCGCTGCAAAGGTACAGGCTCTGGGTGGGACCGAAGCCCCTGGCGTCCGGGCCGGACGGCTCGGACCACTCCTTGGTCTCGTGGTCGATCAGGAACATCGATTGCAGCAGCCCTGCGGTCCTGGCCAGCGACGTGGCGACCCGCTGGCCTTCACCGTTGCGATCCCGGTCGAGCACGGCCAGGACGATGCCGAACGCCGCGGCGTACCCGGTGGCGTAGTCGACGGCCATGCCATATGGCCAGATCGCCGGCTGGTCGGCACCGCCAAGGCGACTCTGCATGCCGGTGACGGCCTGCACGGTCTCGGCGTAACCCACCAGGTCGTGCCACGGACCCTTGTCGCCGTAGGCCGACAACGAGGCGTAGATGACGTCCGGTCGTTCGGCCCGGATGGTGTCGTAGTCGACGGCCAGCTCCCTGGCCTCCCCGGCCGGGAAACTCTCGATGACGACGTCTGCGGTTCCGAGCAGATCCCAGAACAGCTCGTGACCTTCGTCGTTCTCCAGATCGATCAGGATGCTTCGCTTGCCCCGGTTGACGTCGTGATGGTAGAGCACGCCGCCGCGGTTCGGGTCGTCGATCTTGATCACCTCGGCCCCCAGTTCGGCCAGTGTCCGCCCGCAGGCCGGCCCGGACAACGACGTTCCGAGGTCGAGGACCCGGATGCCGTGCAGCGGACCCAGAACCGGGGAGTTCGGCGTCGTCAGCCGCCGCTCGGCAACCGCCTCTCCTGCCAGCTCGTCGAGGATGTCGATTCGCTGTTGGTCCGGCAGCGGCGCCGATTCCGGGACGGCGTCGAACGACCGGGAGAGTTGCACCACGGGGGCCGGTTGCGTGGTCCAGCCGAGCGTGGGGTCGTCGATCTCGACGAACAGCTCGTCCTCCTTGGCCTGGGGGTGATCCAGCCACTCCTCGGCCGTTCGGCACCTCGCCGCAGGCAACCCCTCGTCGGTGAGCAGGCGCTCCCACTCGTCGGCCGACTTCGAAGCGAAGATCTCGTCCAGTGCCAGGATCAGCTCGTGTTCGCTCGCCGTGTCCGGCATCCGCCGCTCGGTCATGCGCCGTGCGATGAACTCGGGTCTGCCGAGCAGTTCGGCCAGTGCTTCGGCATCGTCTGGATCGTTGCAGACGATCTGGAGCCAGCCGCCGTCAGCGCAGCGGTACTGGTGGTCCCACGGGTTCATGGCCGAGCCGAACGCCGCCTTGAACGGCAGCTGGGCCATGGCATAGACGCCGGTGGACTGGATGGCGGCGTCGAACAGCGGCACCACCACCCGCTGCCCCTCGCCGGTCTGGTCTCGCAGGCTGAGAGCCGATGCGATGGCAACCGAGCTGATCAATGCGGCGAACATCGAAGCCATCGGCTCGGCGGTGAAGGTCGGGTCGCCTTCGCGGGCCTCGGGCTTGCGATGGAGCTGCTGCACCATGTCCCGGTAGGGGGTGGCGGGGCGGAAACAATCGATGGCGGCCAGGATCGTGCCTTCCCAGCCGGGGTTGGCCGCCCTGGCGTCCTCGGGGCCGAAGGCCGGCATCGAGGCGTAGACCAGCCGCCGATTGCCGGGGCGGACCTCGGCCTCACCGAGGCCGAGGCGATCCATGACCCCGGGTCGGAAGTTCTCGATCAGCACGTCGGCGCCATCGACCAGGGCCCTGGCGATGGCCTGGTCGTCCGGGTCCTTGAGATCGAGTGTGATGCTGCGTTTTCCCCGGTTCCAGGTGGCGTTGGCATCGCTCTGAAAGCGCGGTCCCCCGGGAGGATCGATCTTGATGACGTCCGCGCCGTGGTCGGCCAGCAGCATGCCGGTCACCGGACCCGCAACAAAGTGACCGAAGTCGATCACTCGTATGTTGTCGAGCGCACCCACCAGGTTCACCCTCTGCTTTCCCGGGGATAGCTCCGTCGGCTACCCCAGCAACTCGATAGTACGCCTGTTACCAATCCGTGACGACAGCAAGGGAAGGTTTCTTGGCGATCAATGATGTAGATGACTCATGGCGCAACAGCGTTCTGGCAGGTTGGGGCACCGATCAGCGGGCGGGGATCTCGCAGAACTGATCGATCACGATTTCGGCATGCACGATCGGGTTGGCGTGGGCTCCGGCGGCCCACGAGGGCATGACCGCCGAATACAGCCCGGCCCCGCCGGCCACCAGCAACACGATGTCGTCGGGGTCCCGTACGGCGCCGACGACGTCACCGCTGTGGTGACGCCCGGCGAACGCCGGATTCAGCTCGACCAGCAGTTCGGCCGGGTTGACCGCCAGCTCGGCCAGACGCCGTTTGACGTCGCCCCGGCCGAGCCCGGCCTTGGCCAGCACCTCGGCATGCTCGGGGTTCAGGATCACCGTCTGGGACCCGCACCGGAAGTGGGCGTTGTTCGAACCCAGGTTCGCCAGCACCCTGGCGATGGTGGCCAGCAACCGCTCCGGTGAGGTCGGGTCGTCCGCATCGTTGGTGAAGATGACCGAGTGCGGGGCCTCGGCTCCGACGACGGTGACCGCGGACTGGTCCGGCCGATAGCCCCAGTCGGTATGGAGCGGCTCCCAGGGTGAGACGTCCTCCGATTCGGCGAGGCAGTAGGTGAACTTGCCGGGATGGCCGAGCAGGGCCATGTCGGACTGGCCGGGCCGGGCCATGCCGATGTTGATCATCGACAACCGGAGCGCACGGCCGATGGCCGCGTTGGCCCGATGGCCGGGGCCCAGGGCGCCGAAGCCGTCCGCAACCTGCGCCGAGCGCCGGGCGGGACCGTTGACGATGACCAGCGGCGCGGTGCAGTGGGTCGTGCCCTGCATCTCGCCCAGATCGAAGGCCGGCTGCAGCACCGCCTGAACCGCGGCGAGCACCACCGGCATGTGATCGGGCAGGCAGCCGGCCATGACCGCATTGGCCGCCACCTTCTCGACCGTCGCATCACCACCACCGGGGCCCATGGTGCCAAGTGACAGCGGGCCGTCGAGCCCCGACGCCAACACCAGGCGGTCGACCCGTTCCGGCGTTGGGATGATCACCGGCAGGCCGTCGGTGCAGCGGTTGGCGTGGAGCCACTCCAGCGCCTCGGTCTCGTCCGCCGCGTCGAGGGTGGCGCCGGCTTGGTCGCCGCCGGTCGCGCCGGTCGCCCGGTCGACCCCCTGGTCGATGGTGGTCATGCCGGGGCCGGGACGTTGCGCAGGGTGGCGATCAACCGGTCGGCGATGCCGTCGGCCAGGGCCGACATGTTGTCCTTGCCGGACCCCGCAACCGGGTGGGGGAGGCGGTGACGGGGCAGATCCGGCATGCCGGCCGCCCCGGCCACGAAGTCGCCCTGCGACCAGAACTGGTCGGTCACGAGGGCCACCGTCGGCCGGCCCCGCTTCGCCATCTCTATTCCGTCACGCACGGTGCCGGAGGTACAACTGCCTCAATGGCCGTAGGCGGCGATGACCGCATCACAGTTCTCGGCGACGTCGCTGAGCATGGCGTCGTCGGCCAACCGGGAGGCGTTGCCCTTGTTGTACCGATTGAAGCGGACGGCGGGTAGCCGGGCCGAGATCGCATCGGCGATGTGGTCGAGAAAGGTGTCGGAGTCGGGGAAGCCGTTGGCCATCAGGCCGATGGTGGCCCCGTCCTCCAGTGGGTTCTCCAGGGTGTATGGCAGTGCGGCGGCCCCCGGAAGGCCGCGGGGATCGACGAAGGTAACCATGGGCCAACGCTACCGGACGGCCCCGATCCGGTCGATTCCGGTGTGGCCATCGACAGGGCCGGCAACCGGTCGGCCCGGACTCGACGTGCGGTTCTCGCCGCCAGCCCGACCACGATCGTTGCCTGGCGAATGCCCTCAACCACTCACGGATCTGGATCTCGGCAGCGTCAGGTGGCGGTGGCGATCGTTGTGGCGGAACTCGTACACGGCGTTGGCTCCGTCGTCGGAGACATAGATCGACCCGTCGGGGCCGACGGCGACGCCGTTGAAGATCCCATTGGGCAGGGCGCCAGGGACGACCCGTGAACCGAGGTCGAGATCGGTGACGACGGCCGTGACCTCACCGGTCCCCAGATCAATGGCCGACACCTGGTCGTGGCCCTCCTCGACAACAAGTAGGCGGCCCCCATCGATCGCCAGCCCCTCTGGTGACGAGAGACCCTCGGCCAGGGCCACGGCCGGGCCACCGGCAGGGACAGCCCAGACAGTACCGGTGGCGTAGTCCGACACGTACATGGTTTCGCCATCGGACGCAAGACCGAGCGGGAATCCGAGCCCGCCGAGCAACTCCGCACCCGTGTCGGCGTCGATGACATTACCCCCGCCGCCCTGTGCCACCGCCAGCACGCCTCGATGACGGATGGCGTTCGTCGGCGTCAACAGCGTGCGAATGTCGGTGATGATGGCGCCGCTGTCGGGGTCGACGACCTGGACCGAGTTGGTGAACCAGCCTGTGGTGATCAACACATCACCGTCGACCGAGACCGTGTTGGCCGTGGCCGTTCCGGTGCCGGGGGCGTCGAAACGGTCGTAGTAGGACGTCTCGGGATTCCGGCTCGGGCCGAAACCGCGGAGCGAGAAGAAGTCACCGACCCACAGCTTCCCGTCACCATCGACAGCCACCCCACCGGGAGCGATCAGCCCAGCCTTGGTCAGGGCCAGAAGATGACCGCCCGGTGTCAACTTCAAGAGCTGCCCGTCCCCAAAGGCGGTGGTGAACAGGCGGCCCTGGGCGTCGAAGGCCAGATTGTCGAGTACGCCCTCGATGTCGGCCAGGATCTCGAGCTCACCGCTGACGACATCGACCTTGATCACCTGACCCTCGGCGAAGTCGACCGCATGGAGCTCGCCGGCCGGGTTGAAAGCCACAGCACCCGGGACCCGAAAGCCGGTGGCGACAATCTCCGGTGTCGGGCTGGCAGCGTCGACGTCGATCCTGGCGATCGCACCCCCGAAAAACAGTGGACCGTAGAGAAGACCATCGGGACCGAAATCCATGCCGTTGAAGCCGACCAGATCGGCGATGATCACCCGAGGAGGATCGATCAGGTCGGGGTCCAGCTCATACAGACCATCACCCAAGAAGTCGAGAGCGACGAAGAGCCGGCCATCGTCAGACAGAGTGATCGGATTGACCCCTGGACCGACGAACTGCGTTCGGAACGTACCGTCCGGGCGGAGCATCCCGACGTTGCCACCCAGAATCTCCGTCCAGTAGATCGTGCCATCAGGAGCGATCACCAGGTCATCTGGACCATGAACACCGCGCTCTGGCCCTATACGGTCAAGCACCTTTCCGCTGAGGGGGTCGTGAACCGTGATCTCGTCGCCAAGCACACTAGCGACATAGACGTTCCCGTCCGGGCCGACGTAGACACCATTCGGCCCGTTCAACACCGAACTCCGACCGATCGGCTTCCCCGCCTCAGGGGTCACCGGTCCGCCCCTGTGGGCGTCAACCGGTGACGCGAACGACATGACAACAGCAACGGCAATCACCGCGATTATGAGTGAACGCATCCGAGTTCCCCTTCATCAGCTGCTAGGGGCCGGACAATAACCGCTCGACTGAAGCCTGTCACTCGATGTCGAACAATCCCCATGACGGGACCCCCGAGTCACCGCGCCAAAACACCCGTCGATCCCAGCCCCCGTCGACGAGACGCCGGCGCTGTGCTCTTCGTAGGCCGGGTCACCGACCCGACACCGATCGCCTCCGCACGGCTAGGAGAGGTCGAGTCCCTCCAGGCGACCGTTTCCCCGCCACTCGTCGAGAATGCGGAAGAACTTGATCGGTCCACCGCCGTAGGTCGAGCTGAACAGGCCGATCGGGTTCTCGCCCGGCTTGCCCTCGTTGTTGTAGTAGCCGGGCGTGCACTCGGCGTAGAAGCGCTGGCCGAGCCGGGCCTTGTCCTTCATCTCGTCGACCCAGGCCTGCTCTCCTTCCGCGGTGGCCTCCACGACCTCGGCCCCCTGCCGGCTGGCCTCGTTCAGGATGTAGCGGACGTGCTTTGCCTGCTCGTTCAGGGCGTGGGGCACGTTCACCGTCACCCCGGTCTGGGTGAAGCCGAGGAAGAAGCAGTTCGGGAAGCCGTGCACGGTCAGCCCGTGCAGGGTCCGCATGCCGTCGGCCCACTTGTCGCTGATCGTCTCACCGTTGCGACCGACGATGTCGTAGCCGGCCCGGCGGGTGTAGCTGGTGCCGACCTCGAAACCGGTGGCGAAGATGATGCAATCGACGTCGTACTCGGTCTCGGTGAAGCCACCGTGTCCGTCGGCCTCCGACACCACGATGCCGGTCTCGGTGATGCGCTCCACCCCGCGGCCCTCGGTGTCGACCAACGTCACGTTCGGCCGGTTGAAGGTCGGCAGATAGTCGTCGTGGAAGCAGGGCCGCTTGCAGAACTGGCGGTACCACGGTTTCAGGGCGTCTGCGGTTGCCCCGTCGTCCACGATCTCGTCGACCCGGTGACGAACCGTGTTCATCTTCCTGTAGTCGGACAGCTCCATCAGCTTGCCCTTTTCCCGCGACGTCAGCCGCCGTCCGAGCTCCCGGGCCGCGGTCTTGGCCGCGATGCCGGTGAGGTTGCGGAAGATGTCGGTCCAGCCGTCGGACACCAGATCCTCGTCCTGATCGCCACCGGAGACCAGCACGTTGAAGTTCTCCATCCGCCGTTGCTGCCACCCGGGGGAGAGATCGCCCAGCTCGGCCAGATCGGTCTGGCGGTTGTTCCGCACGTCCACCGACGACGGTGTCCGCTGGAACACGTAGAGGTGCTCGGCCGACGCTCCGAGGTGGGGGACACACTGCACGGCGGTGGCTCCGGTGCCGATGATCGCCACCTTCTTGTCGGCCAGCCCGGTCATGCCGCCCTCGTTGTCGCCGCCGGTGTAGTCGTAGTCCCAGCGGCTGGTATGGAAGGTGTGGCCCTGGTAGTCGGTGATGCCGGGGATGCCGGGCAGCTTCGGGCGACTGAGGGGACCGTTGGCCATCGCAACGTACTGGCATCGAATGCTGTCGCCCCGGTCGGTGGAGATGATCCACCGCTTGGCGTCGTCATCCCAGCGCATGCCGGTCACGCCGGTCTGCAGCAGGGCGTTGTCGTAGAGATCGAAGTGCCGGGCGATGGCCTGGGTGTGAGCCATGATCTCCGGGGCGAACGAATATTTGTGCTTCGGGATGTAGTCGAGCTCCTCGAGCATCGGCAGGTAGCAGTACGATTCGACGTCGCACATCGCCCCCGGATAGCGGTTCCAGTACCACGTCCCGCCGAAGTCTCCGCCCTTTTCGATGACCCGAACATCATCGAAGCCGGCCTCCTTCAGCCGACCCCCCATCAGCAGGCCGCCGAAGCCGCCGCCGACAACGACGATCTGCACCTCGTCGTCCACCGGTTCCCGCTCGATGTAGGGGGTGTAGGGGTCCTCGTCGTAGCGGGCGAACTCGGCTGCGATCTCGGTGTACTGCTCGTTTCCGTCCTCGCGAATCCGCTTGTCCCGCTCCGCGAGGTATCTGGCTTTCAGCTCATCGGGGTCGAAGCCCAGCTCTTTGCGGGGGTCACCTTGCAGCAGATCGATCAACGACATGGAGGCAACGCTACCGGCCGGACCGAGAATGGTTCGAATCGTGAAGTAACCGGGGGTTTGCCGGTGGGGCGAACCCGAATACGCCGGGCCGGCCGCTGCCGTCGGCGTCGAATCGATACCCCGACCCGATCTACAGTGCGTCGATGGCCGACGTCGATCTGCTCTACCACGTCGCCACCGAGCACGACTGGGGCCGTCGGACGGCAACCCACTATCAACCAGCCGGCCTCCAAGACGAGGGGTTCGTCCACCTCTCCTCGGCCGAGCAGCTGGTGGCCACCCTCCATCGGCACTATCCGCGACGCCGGGATCTGATCCTGTTGACCGTCGACTCGACGCTGCTGTCGGCCGAGCTGGTGTGGGAAGACCTCTCCGGTTCCGGTGTCGCTTTCCCCCACAGCTACGGGGCGGTGGAACTGGCGGCCGTGGTGGCCGCCGAGCCGTTGACCTGCGACGAAAATGGGCGCTTCGACCGATGGCAGCCGCGGTCGGAACCATAGAATGGAGGGCGGTCCTGATCGAAACGCCCCCGCCCGAGCCGTTGTCGGGCCGGGGGTGTTTCGCGTCCGGCACTCGCTCCGGTTGCCGCCGGTCGCTCTCCGGCGGCCTGCTATCAGTGGCCGGAGCCGCCGCCGAGCAGCTCCCGAAGCTTGGCCGGGGAGAAGTCTGGTTTGCCGCTGGCTTCGATCAGGACTCGCTCGGCGGCGGCGATCTTCGCCGCCGCGGCCGGGACCTGATCGGCCACCTCGACCGGGACGACGACCGCCCCGTGTTGGTCGGCGTGGATCAGGTCTCCGGGGTTCACGGTCATCCCGTGCACGGTCACGGTCACGGCGTGTTCCTCGACCCGTACCCAGGCGTGCGACGGCCCGCTCATCCCGGCCAGCATCGCGAAGCCCTCGGCGGCGTCGTCGAGATCGCGGATGCTGCCGTTGGTGATCACGCCGACCGAGCCGAGTCCTTTGTGGATGTTGGTGTTGACCTCGCCCCACCAGGCGCCGTAGCCGGGGATGGCGTCGAGGTCCTCGATCACGGTGATCGTCGGGCCGGGGCCCTCGCCAATGTGTTCGTAGTAGCGGAGCCGGGCCTCGGTGGCCTCCGCCGCCGACGATTCCGGGGCCTGCATGGATCGGATGGTCGCCGTTCTGGCGTAGCCGACGATCGAGCCCAACTCCGGCCGGGGGCAGAAGAACGGCCGGACCGTGTAGCCGTGGCCTCGCCGCTTCGGGCTCACCACCTCCAGCGCATTGCACACCGTCGGTGTGTCGAGTGCCCGCAGGGCCCGCAATTGCTCGTCGGTCAACAGATGCATGACCTCAGTCTCATCACCAGTCGCCGCCTCCTGAGGCAAAACCATGTCAGTTTTATGCAACGTTACGAAATCACACGCTAATTCGTCACTAATTCGACAATATTCTGCAACAACAACCGCTAGTATCGACCGGTGCCCGATTCGAGGATATCGCCGTTTCTCGTTGTGTTGTCGATGGCTCTCGTTGCCTGTGGCTCCGGCGCCGACCCGCAGCTGGTGGCCACCGGCGAGGAGGCGACGGAGACCGGGGAGACCGACGAGGCCAAGGTCACCCTGGTGGTCGGCCCCGAGGGCGTCGCCGACGATCTGAACCGCCAGGCCCCCGGCGAGGCGGCGATGGGCGAGGCGGCAACCGGCCAGGTGGCAACCGCGGCCGCAGGCGATGGCGAGACGTCGTCCGGCGGCGGGGACGGGATCGACGGCCAGGGCCAATCCGGGTCGGCCACCAACGCCGACCCGGCGGACGGTGGCGGTACCGCCCCGGCCAACGGCGGTGTCGACGGCAATGCCACGGCCAACGGCGGGGTCGACGGCGGGGTCGACGGCAATGCCACGGAAACCGGCGGCGGTGTGCCGCTCGTCATCTTCGACACCGACATGGGCCCAGACATCGACGACGCCCTGGCCCTGGCGATGCTGCACAGCTATCAGAAGTTGGGCATGGTCGAGCTGGCCGCGGTCACCGTGTCACGGAACTCCGTCGACGGTGCCCGCTACAGCGATGCGGTCAACACCTTCTACGGTCGGCCGGACATCCCGATCGGCATCAACAGGAAGAACCCTCCGTACTACGACGATCGCGTCTTCTACCCCGCGCTGGCCAACAGCTGGCCGAACGACGTCGCAACCCAACCGATCGAAGACGCGTACAAGCTGCAGCGCCGGGTGCTGGCCGATGCCAAGGCGGCCGGGCGGTCGGTGCTGCTGATCCAGACCGGCTTCTCCGGCAACGTCTCCCAGCTGCTCGACAGCCCCGGCGACGAGATCTCGCCCCTGAACGGCATCGACCTGGTCCGGGCAACCGTCCCGCTGTTCTCGATCATGGCCGGATCGATCGAGCTCGGCATCGCCGAGTTCAACATCGAGAAGGAGATCGGCCCGGCCAGGAACGTGTTCGCCAAATGGCCGGGGCGCCTTGCCATGTCGCCGTTCGAGCTGGGCAACGCCATCACCTACCCCTACCGGGCCATACGGGACGAGCTCAACTGGGTGGCCCGCCATCCGGTGCGGGAAGCCTATGAGTTCAACGACCTCGACTGGCACGTCGATGCCCCACCGTTCTACGACATGCGCAGCTGGGATCTCACCTCGGTCATCGAGGCGGTCGAACCGGACGCCGACTACTTCTTGACCTCGACCACCGGCAAGGTCCAGGTCGACGGCACCGGGCGGACCAGGTTCCAGCCCGGCCAGGGCCAGCACTACGTGCTCGACCGTGCCAAGCAGTATTCGGCCCGAGCAACGGCAGCGGGTGGTCGATCGCATGGTCGAACTGGTCTCGATGCGGCCCTGACGTCCCGGCCCGGGTTCGCTTCGCTCAGGCCGAGCCCCGGTCGGCCATGGCGGTGAGCTCGTCGAACCGTTGGTCGTCGATGTTGCCGCCGGAGAGAATGACCCCGATCCGCAGCCGTCGGCGGTGTTCGGCCCCGGCCGGCGGCGTCCGGCTGTGGCAATCCGGCCAACAGGGCGGCGATGCCAACCGCGCCGCTCGGCTCGACGATCAGGTCGGTCGTGTCCCGCAGTGTCACCATGGCGGCGGCGATCTGCTCTTTCGGTGACCGTCACGATCCGCTCCACCAGCCGATGGTTGATGGCGAAGGTGTTGGCACCGGGGCTGGTCACGGCCAACCCGTCTGCCATGGTGGCCGGCTGTTCGATGGTGACGGGCCGACCGGCCTCGAACGATCGACGGGTGTCGTCACCGAGTGCCGGCTCGACACCGATCATCCGGCATTGCGGCGACAGCTCGGCCATGGCCGACGCACAACCGGCCATCAGCCCACCGCCGCTCATCGGCACCAGCAGCAGATCGAGATCGCCGACCTGCTCGTGGAGCTCCAGCGCCGTGGTGCCCTGACCCAACATGATGTCGCGGTCCTCGAAGGGGTGGACGAAGGTCGCCCCGGTGGCCCCGACCCGTTCCAGGGCCGGCGCCTCTCGATCGGCGATCGAGCGATCGAAGGTGACCACCTCGGCGCCTGCGGCTTCGATGAGCCGCCGCTTGGCGGCCGGAGCGTCCCGGGGAATGAACACCACGGCCGGCATGGCCAGCATCTCGGCCGCGGTCGCCACCGCCGCCCCGTGGTTTCCCGACGACACCGCAACCACCCCGGCCGACCGCTCCGCGGCCGGGATCTTGGAGAGCCGATGGAAGGCCCCCCGGAACTTGAAGGAGCCGGCCCGCTGCATGCCCTCGACCTTGCACAACACCGATGCCCCCACCAGCTCGTCGAGTTCATTGCTGGCGACCACCGGCGTGCGAACGGCTCGATCGGCGATCATCTCGGCCGCGGCCCGGAAATCGGCCAGTGTCAGCGGCTCCATGACACCCACCACGACTCGGCCCGGCTGGTGGAGGCGACGAAGCCCTCCGATTCGAATCTCGATCGCCCGTCGTTCGGCGTCGCCGGTAACGTACGGCATCGTTGCATGATGTCAGAAAGCCCGTGAAGGTGAGAGGTTTTGTGGCGGTGGCACTGGTTGCCGTCGGGGCCGCGGTGGCCCAGGCCTTCGGACGCTTCACCTACGGTGTCCTGCTCCCGGCGATTCGTGACGATCTCGGCATCTCCAACACGGTGGCCGGGTCGATCGCCACGGTCAACGTGGGGGCCTACCTGCTCGGCACCATCGCCGTCGCCCTGGCCACCAGTCGGTATCGCCTGCTGGTCGTGATGCGGGTCGGCTTCGTGTTCTCCACCACCGGCCTGATCCTGGCCGCCGTCGCGCCCGGGCCGGTGGTGCTGGGCGCCGCCATGTTCCTGGCCGGATTCGGTGGCGCCTGCATCTGGATTCCGGCCCCGGTCATCGCCGCCGACGCCCTGGCTCCGAGCCGGCGGGGCTTGGCGGTCGGCCTGATGGGCTCCGGCATCGGGCTCGGCATCGTCTTCTCCGGCCAGCTGAGCGCCTACGTGCGATCTGTATTGGGAGACGAATCGTGGCGAACGGTCTATGCGGTGCAGGCCGCCATCGCGGTGGTGGTCCTGGTGGCCACCGTTGGCCTTCATCGGACACAGCCAGACCCGGCCCCGCTCGGGCCGGGCCGGGCTCGCCGGGTTCTCGGTGCTGCGACGGATGCGGGGCTGGCTGCCGTTGACCATGGCCTACACGTCATTCGGATTCATGTACCTGCTGGTCCTGGCCTTCCTCACCACCCGCCTGGAGGATGACAGCGGCTGGACCGGCGCCCAGGCGTCGTTGGCGTTCACCCTGCTCGGGTTCTCGGTGATCTTCGGCGGGCCGCTGTTCATCTCGCTGGCCAGGGTCGTCGGACCCCGCTACAGCCTCACCCTGGCTTTCGTGTTGTGGAGTGTCCTGGTGATTGTCGTGCTGCCCGGTTGGCTGGTCCCGGGGCTGGCTGCGTCGGTGGTCCTGGGGCTGCTGTTCGGCGGCATCCCGGGGATGATCACCTTGTATGTCGTCGAGAACACCTCGCTCGAGCAGTACGGGCCGAGCTTTGCCGCCGCCACCCTGGCCTTCGGGGTGGCCCAGATGCTGTCACCCCAGGTCGGCGGGCTGATCGCCGACCTCAGCGGCTCCTTCGGCCCGGTGTTCGTGCTCTCGTCGTGCGTGGCGGTCACCGGGGCACTGGCCGCGTTCCGGCTGCCGAGCGGGGTCGGGGAACCGCCGCCACGATGAGACTCACGCTTCTCAGCCCGAGCTGAGGGCCTTCCACAGCGACCGGTAGTTCGGCCAGACGTACTCCTTGGTGACCCATCCCGAGTCGACCAACTCCCGGTGGAGCTTCGGCAGATTCCAGCACGGCACCCCCATGTCGACGTGATGCGACAGATGCCAGCCGACCCGGTACGGCACCATCCAGAAACGGGCCAGCAGGCCCTGCTCCACGTGATGGGTGGTCTTGCGACGGTCCTTGGAGCGGGTCATGCCGCCGTGCTCGGCGATGGCCCGCAGCCGATTGGTGACCCGCCAGACCGTCATCCACGGGGCGAACCACAGCAACAGCCACAACTCCGGGCGACCGAAGGCGGTGGCAACGGCCAACAGCACCACCTGGAAGCCGAGGATCCGCAGAGCCACCGGGCGGGTGCGGGGATTCCTGGTGCCCCGAACCAGCCCCTTGAGGATCTTCCAACCCGACTGGCCGGTGGCGTCGCGGATGAGCTTGCGACGCATCGAGGCCCGGGTGATGGGATAGCCGGTGTAGAGGGCGGTGTCCGGCTCGGCCGGGCCCATCTCGTCCCGGTGATGGTTCATGTGACCCCGGCGATACAGCTCGAAGGGAACCCAGGCGTGGTACGACAGCAGCCACTTGCCGACGAAATCGTTCAGCTTGGTGTTGGAGAACAGCGTGCGGTGCACCGCTTCGTGGCCCAGGATGTTGAACTTGACCAGGGCCCGGCCCATCAGGAAGAAGGCGGCGATGTAGGCCAGCGGATTGGCCAGCCAGACCGCCAGTGCGATGATGCCGATGGTCTCCACCCAGAGCCAGCCGACCGCGAACCCGGCCCGCAGGTTGGGGATCCGGCGCAGTTCGGCCCGGATGGCCGGCACCGGCTTGCCGTTCGCCAGCAGGCGATCGGTTGGCAATACGCCGGTGGGGAGTGCGGAGTCCGGTGGCACCATGCCGCCGAGACCGGGATCGAGAATGAACTCGTCGGCCGCCGGTTCCGGTTCGACCGCCGTCGTATCGGGTTCGACCGACGGCGCCGCCGGTTCTGTGGGAACTGCCACGACACCAGTCTACCGGCAGGACCGGACGCCATCGATTCACCGAGACCGTCGGCCGGTCGGGGTGGTGGATTTCGGCCCCGGGTCGCCCGTCGGTAGATTGGAGGCGATGAGCGGACTGGCGATGACGAAACCGTGGCAGCCGCTGACCGCAACGAACGTTGCCGCGGTGCCGGGCCAGCTCGGCGTGTTCCAGGTGGCGAGCGCAAAACACACCGTGCTCCACATCGGCTATGCCGGTGGTCGGGAGCCGTTCGGCCTCCGCAGTGCCCTGGAGCGGGCGCTCGAGGCTGCGACTGATCGGTCGGCCGATGGGGACGAGGTGTTCCGCTTCGAGACGACCCACGGCTACCTGACCCGGTGGGAGGAGCTGTTGATGGTCCATCAGGCCATGCACGGCATCCTGCCTCCGGGCAACGCCGATCATCCCCACCCTCTCGGTCGCCTCACGATCACCTAGCAGGACACGGCTGCGGTCGGCGCCTTGGACGTCCTGCCGCCGGAGCCAGTAGAAACTAGTGATGGACTTCACGCTCTCCGACGAGCAGCAGTTGATCGTCGACACCGTCCGCCGCTTCGTGCAAACCGAGATCGTGCCGTTGGAAGCCGACCTCGATCCCGACGCCGGGGCCCTCGACCCTGCCGACCACGAGCGGCTGGTGGCCAAGACCAAGGAGATGGGGTTCTACGGGCTGGACATCCCGGCCGAGTTCGGCGGGCCCGGGCTCGACGTCACGACCAGGGCCCTGATGGCCATCGAGATGAGCCAGCATCGGGCCGGGCTGTACAACCCGTGCTACGGCACCTTCGGCGGCGCCGGCCTGGCCCAGCTCTACGAGGCGACCGAGGAGCAGAAGGAGAAGTACCTGTTCCCGGCGTTGCGGGGCGAGAAGCGGGGCTGCTTCGCACTGACGGAACCATCGGGGGGCAGCGATCCCGCCCGGGCCATCCAGACCCGGGCCCACCCCGATGGGGACCAGTGGGTGATCAACGGCTCGAAGCTCTACATCTCCGGGGCCGACAAGGCCGACTTCGCCCTGGTGTTCGCCAGGACCTCCGATGACCCCGGTCGCAACGGTGTCACCGCCTTCATCGTCGACACCGACACCCCCGGCTTCAAGGTCCGCCGGGTGGTCCACACCCTGCGATCGACCCACTACGCGACCGAGATCGACTTCGACGAGATGCGGGTCGACAACACCCAGATCCTCGGCGAGCTGAACCGGGGCTTCGCCATCGCAAACGACCGCCTGTCCCGCCAGCGCATCCCCTACGCCGCCGGTTGCCTCGGGGTGGCGATCAAGGCCCAGGAGATGGCGATCGATTGGGCCAAGAGCCGAGAGACCTTCGGAAGTCTGCTGGCCGAGAAGCAGGCCATCCAGTGGATGATCGTCGACAACGAGATCGACATCCGTCACGCCCGATACTGCATATTGGAAGCGGCCCAGAAGGCCGACCGCGACGATCGGTTCCGAACCGAGGCGGCCATGGCGAAGCTGGTGGCCAGCGAGGCGTCCGGTCGGGTGGTGGACCGGTCGATGCAGATCCACGGCGGGCTCGGCATGACGAAGGACCTGCCGTTGGAACGATGGTACCGGGAGCTGCGGATCCGTCGGGTCGGCGAGGGGCCGAGCGAGGTCCAGCGGCTTGATCATGGCCCGGGAGATCCTCGGGGGAAGCTTCAAATGACGGTCCCCGCGGTGACGGGTTCCGCACCACCCGGTGGGCCCCGTGGCCGAGGCTGACCGCCCTCTGCCGCTGACCGGCATCACCGTGCTCGACCTGGGTCACATCTATCAGGGTCCCTACGCCGGTTTCCTCCTCGCCACCGGCGGGGCCAGGGTCATCAAGATCGAGCCGCTCAGCGGTGAGGGGCTGCGGGTTCGGGGCGCCAACCTGCCATTCGCCATGCTCAACTCCTGCAAGGAGTCGGTCACCATCGATCTCAAGCACCCCGACGGGCTCGACGTGTTTCGCAGACTGGCGGCGGAGGTCGATGTCATCGTCTGCAACTTCGCCCCCGGGGTCCCCGAGCGGCTCGGGATCGGCTACGAACAACTGGCAGGGACCAACCCCGGCCTGATCTACGCCCATGGCTCGGGCTTCGGGGTGCGGGAGCTCGACGGCTCCCTGGTCGAAACGTCGATCCCGGCCATGGACATCACCATCCAGGCCCACTCCGGGCACATGGAGATCACCGGCTTCCCGGACCAGCCGCCGGTCAAGTCCGGAGCGGCCAACATCGACTTCCTCGGCGGCACCCATCTGTACGGAGCCATCACCACCGCCCTGTTCGAGCGGGAACGAACCGGGCTCGGGCGCTCGCTGGAGATCCGCATGGCCGATGCCGCCTACTTCCCGCTCACCACCGCCCTCGGTCCGTGGCACACCACCGGTCACGTCAGCAGGCAGGGCAACCGTCATCCCGGCCTGGGGCTTGCGCCGTACAACGTGTACCCCTGCGCCGACGGCTATGTCGCCCTGATCGCCGCCAGCAATCGGCACTGGCGCTCGGTGCTGGCCGTGGTCGGTCGACCCGATCTGGTGAACGAGGCCCGGCTGAAGGACTTCGGCGATCGGGCACGACACATGGATGAGATCGACGAGATCGTCACGTCGTGGTCGTCGTCTCGACCCAAGGCCGATGTGGCTGCGGCGTTGCAGCAGGCCCACGTCCCGGCTGCTGCGGTTCGGGTCATCGACGAGGTGGTCAACGATCCGGTCCGCTTCGAGCAGGGATCGATGCAGTGGGTCGACCACCCCGAGCTCGGTCGGTTGCCCTTGCCGAACAGTCCGATCCGGTGGCATGGTTCGCCGCTGATCGAACTCGATCCCAGCCCCGCCCTGGGGGCCGACAATCGAGCGGTTCTGGCCGAGTTGGCCGGTCTCGACGATGCCGGACTCGACGCCCTGACGGCTTCCGGCGCCATCGGCCCGCCTCCGGCAATCGGGGGCTGAATCCGCCGGGCGGTCAGCTCCTCTCGATCCGGGCCCCGCCGCTCGTCCTCACCGATGCGTCGACACCGTCGGGAACCGACATCACCGAGCCCCCGCTGAGCTGACCGTCGACCCGCCCCACCGGTCCGAACTCGATCCTCGACCCGCCGCTCAGATCGACGTCGGCGGTCCCGAGCTCGGCCCCGGTCATGTCGGCCGATGTCGCTCCGCTGAGATCGAAGGTCGCCTCGTCGACCGCAGCCGTCACCCGTACCTGGGACGCCCCGCTGCCATCGACGGTCAACTGCTCGATCGTGCCGACGAGGTCGACCTCGGCGGCACCGGAGGTGTCGACCGAGAACCGAGACGCGTCCAGTCCCTGCACCGATACTTGAGCCGCCCCCGACGCATCGAGCGCCTCGAGCCTGGACACGGTGATGACCGCGGTCGGCGAGACCTTCGGTGTCCGCCGACCTCGATCCCAACCGATCTCCAACCGATCGCCGTCTCGTTCGACGTCCAGATCGTCGACCAGGTTGTCATCGACGGTCACTTCGACCGTTGTCGGTCCGTCGCCGATGGTCACCTCGACGTCGAACGAGTCGGAGACGTTCAGCTCGTCGAACGACTCGACATCGAAGCTCACGGTCTCGGCCAGTCCCGAGCCTTGCTCGCCGATCGAGAGCTCGGCGTTGCAGGCGGTGGTCCCGAAGGCGGCGATCACCGCGAGACCCAACATGACGTGGTTCCTGTTCATGATCTCATTGTCGCCCCGGCCACCGGTTCCGGCCCATCGGGAATCGCCCTGACCGGCCCCTGAGAAGCCGTTCCCGGCGTCGGGGTCTGCTAGAAAACGGCCATGGCCCTGGACCCGGCAATCGAAGTACTCGACAAGAGATTTCACCGCCTGGTGATTCACAACGCCCACATCGACCACCTGTGGACCGGTGCCCGCTGGACCGAGGGTCCGGTCTATGTGCCGGCCGGCCGCTACCTCGTCTTCTCCGACATCCCCAACGACCGGACCCTGCGCTACGACGAGCTGTCGGGGGAGGTCCACACCTTCCAGCAACCCGCGCTGAACCAGAACGGCCACTGCCTGGACCTCGAGGGCCGCATCGTCAGCTGCGAGCACCGGGGCCGGGCCGTCAGCCGGATCGGCCACGACGGCCGCCGCGAAGTGCTGGCCGATTCGTTCCAGGGCAAGCGACTCAACTCCCCCAACGATGTGGTGGCCCACTCCGACGGGAGCATCTGGTTCACCGACCCGACCTACGGCATCGACAGCGACTACGAGGGCGACGCCGCGGCATCGGAGCTCGACGGCTGCCACGTCTATCGGATCGATCCCGACGACCTGTCGGTGGTCGCGGTGGTGACCGACATGGTCCGGCCGAACGGGCTGGCGTTCTCGCCGGACGAGTCGGTCCTCTACGTCGCCGATACCGGCATCTCCCACGTCGGCCGGAAGTGCCCGCCGGACATCCGGGCCTACGACATGGCGGTCGACGGACGCAGCGTCAGCGGCCGAGCCCCGGACCTTCGCCACCTGCGGCGAGGGGGTGTTCGACGGGTTCCGAGTCGATCGGGTCGGCAACCTCTGGAGCTCGGCCGGCGACGGCGTGCACTGCTTCGACCCCGACGGCACCCTGCTCGGCAAGATCCACCTGCCGGAAGTGGTGGCCAACGTGGAGTTCGGCGGGCCGAAACGCAACCGCCTCTACATCTGCGGCACCACCAGCCTCTACAGCATGTACCTCAACACCCGGGGGGCCGGTCCGACCACTGTCTGACACCGGTGGCGAACTTGAAGGCCGTGATCGGGTGGAGCAGGATCTACTCTGCCGACCAATGCGGTCGCCCCGGGGCCGACCAAGGGAGCCCAACATGACACGTACCATCGAAACCGGATCAGCAGCACCTCACTGCGGTGGTCGACGACGGGGTCGCCGTCATCACCATGGATCGGCCGGAGCGCCGCAATGCCATGACCGGCGACATGGTGTCCGGCCTGGCCATTGCGCTGGCCGACGTGGAGACCGCACAGGACGTGCGCTGCGTGGTGTCTCACCGGCGCCGGGGGTGCGTTCTGCGCCGGCGGCGACGTGAAGGGCTTCGCCGAGGGCGACGGCGCCGGCGGTGGCAGCAGCTCGTGGGACGCCGGCGTGCACGAGCAGCGGATCAGCCACCACAAGACCTCGGGCGTGCTCTACAACATGCCGAAGCCGACCCTGGCCGCCCTTCCCGGTCCGGCGGCAGGGGCCGGACTGTCGCTGGCGCTGGCCTGCGACATGCGGATCGCCATCGACTCCGCCATCATCACCACCGCCTTCGCCAGGGTCGGGCTTGGCCGGCGACTACGGCGGCACCTGGTTCCTGACCCAGCTGGTGGGGCCGGCCAAGGCCAAGGAGCTGTACTTCCTGCCCGAACGCATGGACATGGACACCGCCCTCGGGCTGGGCATCGTCAACCGGGTGGTCCCGGCCGACGACTACGAGTCGGCGTGGCGGGACATGGCGGCCCGGTTGGCCGCCGGTCCACCCATCGCCTACCGGTACATGAAGGAGAACATCAACCGCTCGGTGACCGGCGAGCTCTCGACCACCCTCGACCTGGAGTCGACCCATCACCGGCACACCGGTACCACGGCCGACCACAAGGAGGCGTCGAGGGCCTTCGTCGACAAGCGGGAGCCGGTGTTCGAAGGTCGCTAGGCCGATCGGGCGAATTGCCGCGGCAGCACGGAATGCACCGAACCGTTCCGCATGGAGAGGGTCTGGAGCAGGAAGAAGATGATGAGGGCCCTGCGCCGCCGTGACCGGTCAACCGGCGCGGTCCTCGATCTGTCGACGCAGCTGGTACTTCTGGATCTTGCCGCTGGGGGTCATCGGGAAGTCCTCGACGGTTTCCAGTGCCTCGGGCCAGAACTGCTTCGTGACCCCCTGCTCATCGAGGAAGTCGGCCAGCTCGGCCAGGGTCGGCGCTCGCCCGTTCGTGGTGATCACGGCACAGCCGACCTCGCCCAGCCGGTCGTGGGCCTTGGCGATCAGGGCCACGCCGGTCACCGCAGGATGGCGGAGGATCACATCCTCGACCTCCTTGACCGGCACGTTCTCCCCGCCTCGGATGATGATGTCCTTGGTCCGGCCGCTGATCGAGATGTAGCCGTCGCCGTCCATGAAGGCCCGGTCGCCGGTGTCGAACCAGCCGTCGCGGAAACAGGAGTCGCTGAGCTCGCGGCCCTGGATGTAGCCGATGAAGGTCAGCGAGCCTCGGAACTGGAGATCACCCTCGACCCCGGTTGCCACCGGCCGGCCCCGGTCGTCCACCACCCGGGCCTCGTTGCCCGGTAGCACGGCCCCGTCGGTGGCCAGCTTCTCGAAGGCGTCGTCCCGCCGCCCGGTGGTCGAAAGGGCGGTCTCGGTCATGCCCCATCCGGGCATCACGGTGCAGGGCAGTCGATCCCGGGCCTGCTCCAGCACCGGCAGCGGGATGGCGGCTCCGGCGCACACGAACGCCTTGAAGCTCGACAGGTCCCGATCATCGAGACCGTCGACGGCCAGCAGGTCGGCCAGGAACGGCGTTGCCCCCATCGATGCCTCGATGCGGTGGGTCTCGATCAGCTCGGCGAACTCGACCGGATCCCAGACCGCCTGGTAGACGACCTGGCCGCCGGCGGTGATCGGTGCCCGGATGCCGTAGAGATAGCCGGTCTGGTGGGCCAGGGTCGAGCCCATGTGGAACACGGTGCAGTCGGCGGCCACCCTGGCCAGCCACAGGTCGGCGGCGACGTTGATGGTGTTCTGGGTGTGCATCACCCCCTTCGGCTGGCCGGTGGTGCCGGAGGTGAACATGATCTCGCACACGTCGTTCGGCGACGGTCGGCACAGGCCGATGGCCCGATCGGACAGCTCGGACCGGCGGCCGGCGGCCAACAACTCGTCCCAGCCCATCACATCGGCGGGAGCCGATGTCCGGTTGGTCACATCGACCGGAGCCGATGCCGATGGTCGATCGCTTGGATCGATCGGGTCGTCGACCACGATCACCCGCTGGATCCAGGGGAGCCGTTCCTGCAGGTCGCGGTGCATGGCGGCCAGGGCGAACCCGCGGTAGTGGGCGACGGTGATCACCACCACCGGCCGTGACAGCTCCGACATCACCGTCACCTCGTTCGACCGGAAGATCGGCGCCACCGGATTGACCACGGCGCCGATCTGTTCCACCGCCAGCACCGCCAGGAGGAACTCCCGCCGGTTCGGCAGCTGCAGCTGCACGACGTGGCCCGGTCGGACCCCGAGCTCCAGCAGTCCTCGGGCCAGCGCATCGACCTGCTCCACCGCCTCGCCCCAGGTCAGCGTGCCGGCACCGTCGACCACCAGCGGTCGACCCTCCCGACCGGCGGCGTTGTGGTGGAAGCGGTCGATCAGATGTTCGTCTGTCCACTGGCCGGAGCTCGCCATGGCATCGATCCTGGCCTGGGTCAGCATGGTCTCGAAGAACTGTCTCGTGCCCGCCGGTGCCTCGAACGGAGCGAACTCGGCGGTGGTCGTGCTGGAGGGGTTGGCCATCGACCTGTTTTACCCGGCACCGGGCCGGTGGGCCAGAGAACGGGAGCCGCCGCTTCCGGTGTCGGTGTCGGTGGGGGTGTCTATGATCGACAGGGCATGTCGGAATCGAATCGTCAGACCAGTACCTCGGCCTTCGGGGTCGGGCGGCGTGAAGGTCACGATTCGTCGGCGTTCTACCAGCGGTTCTCGCCCCCGGTGCTGTCGAGCGACCAGACGGTCAACCGCCCCGAGGAACTGCTGGCCGAGCTCGGCCCCGGCCGTTCGTTCGTCGGCTCGATCGAGCGGCTCGGTGTGCTGCCGGAGAACAGTGTGGCCCTGGTGGTCACCTCACCGCCGTACTTCGTCGGCAAGGAATACGAGCTGGCGGTCACCGGCGAAAGCGGCGCCGGGGATCGTCTCCCGGCAACCTATTTCGACTATCTGGAAATGCTGCGGACGGTGTTCGCCGAGTGCAGCCGGGTGTTGGAGCCCGGTGGGCGAATCGCCGTCAACGTGGCAAACCTCGGCCGCAAGCCGTACCGAAGCCTCAGCGCCGATGTCATCTCGATCCTCCAGGACGATCTGGGATTGCTGCTGCGGGGCGAGGTGATCTGGGAGAAGGCCGCGGTCTCGTCGGGGTCCTGCGCCTGGGGCTCGTTCGCCAAGGCGTCCAACCCGGTGCTGCGGGACATGACCGAGCGGGTGGTCATCGCATCGAAAGGCCGCTTCTCCCGGGCGCTGACCCTCAAGCAGCGTCGCGATCGGGGCCTGCCCCACGAGTCCTCCCTGGCCAACGACGAGTTCGTCGACGTCACCAGAGACGTCTGGCGGATCGATGCCGAATCGGCAACCAGGATCGGCCACCCCGCGCCGTTCCCGGTCGAGTTGCCCCGTCGCCTGATAGATCTCTACACCTACCGTGGCGACATCGTGGTCGACCCGTTCGTCGGCTCCGGCACCGCCATGGTCGCGGCGGCCCGCACCGGCCGGATCGGGGTCGGTTTCGACATCGACCCGGACTACGTCGAGCTGGCCGACCAGCGGTTCGCCGCCGAGCTGGATCGTATCGCCGCCTTCGATGCCGCCACCGAGACGCTCGTCGACGCTCCGCTCCCGTTGCAGAGCGAGGTTCTCGGCGGCCTCTCGGTCGAGGATCGCCAGGAACACTTCCAGGCCAGGGCGGTCACCGAAGGCAAGAAGGTGCAACACATCGCCCGGCGGCTGCTGGAGGAGGCCGGATTCACCTCGATCGACGATCGGGCCAAGCATCGATCGGGCGTGGTGGAGTTCACCTTCCGCATCGGCAGCGTGGATCAGCCGCAATGCCGATGGTGATGGCAACCGCAATGGCAACGGCAACGCCGGGGGTGATGGCGATCGTCCCTGGGGCGCCTGGGTCGATGTGTCAGGCGGATTCACCACGTAGCCGGCCGGGGTTGCAGCGCATCGACGCCGTGTGGCGGCTGCTCGGCCGACTCCATGTCCTGTCGGCCATGGCCCGGCGGGAGATGAGAACCCGGCAACGGTCCTCGTACTCACCTCCAATCTGCCGAAACGTGGATCGGCGGCGGACAAGGCCCTTCGGGCCGCCGGTCCGGGGCTCGTCTTCGATGCGATCGAGCTCTACGATCCGGCCGGCCTGGCCCGGCTCCGCTGCTATGCGGCCGCGGCCCGCCCGTCGCCGCAGCCCGGGTTCTGGACGCCGCAGGAAGTGGACCTGGCAGCTGGTTGAACACGCCTGCACATGTTCGAAGCGGGGAGTGGTGGGCACTAGGTTTCCCAGGATGCGCCTCCGCCAATCGCTGATCACCGTCCTGCTGTTCCTGTCGTTGATCGCCGCTTGTGGAAGCCTGGACGAGGAAACCGTCGATGCCGTTCTGGGGCCGCCGGATCGACGGATCTGCCGGTCTCGACCGATGAAGATGAGATGTCGATGCCGGTACCACCGGTACGAGTGCGCCCGACGGTGCCCAGGCGTCGGGATCGACCGCTCCCGCCGGCGACCACACCACCGTGGCCCAAGGCTCGACCGAACTCCCGGCCACCGATGAGCAACCGGCCACCGAAACCGCCGGTGTGGTTCTGGAGCCGGGTCCGACCGGCAGCTTCCGGAGCCCGTCCGGCAACATCTTGTGCCTGATGCAGGAGGAGCTGACCTCGTGCTGGATCGGCGAGAAGCAATGGTCGATCGACCAGCCGGCCGAACCGGAGTGCGCCGAGGCCGACTGGGGTGACGCCATCGAGGTGTCGACCGTCGAGGTCCGCTGGCCGTGCTACACCGACTTCATCTACGACCCCGGTGCCGACATCCTCGACTACGGGGAGGCCATGGTGGTTCCCGGTTTCCGCTGCGACAGCGCCAGGGCCGGTGTCACCTGCCTGAACCAGGCCGGCCAGGGGTTCCGGTTGGCCAAGGCCGAGGTGGTCGTCCTCTGAGCTGAGGAGGTCGGCCAGCGGCGACCCGCGGGGTTTGCCCATGGCGCATCTCTCGAGGACCTCCCGTTCCGGCCTTGTATCCGGCCCGATTCGGCCGATGGGAGGCCGTGACCCGTCTCCGGCATCTGGCCCCTCTGGCCCTGCTGCTCACAGTGGCAGCCTCGGCCTGCGTTGCGGCCACCGCCCCGACCGCCGGTGGGACCGAGCCGGTCGACGACACGGCCACGACCACGCTCGAGGTTCCTCGGACCACCGGGATTCCCACCATGCGCCCCACCCCGGCCGCGGCGCTGGGGATCGTGCTCGATTCCGATGGCCGGCCATACGACGTGGAGCAGGGCCCGGGTGGGACCATCATCGAGTCGGGTCTGGTGGCCCGATTGCGGATCGATCGGGGTCTGCTCGAGGTCCTCGACGGCGAATCGCTGTACCGGTCGCCGCCCCCGAGCATCGCCGATACCGAGTCGGTCCGGCTGGCCACCGACTCGGAGCTGGAGCTGCATCTCATCCGGCAACGGCCCGATCCCGAAGGCGAGCCCGATCCCGGATCGGATACCGAGCCCGAGTCGGACACCGGGAGCGATCCCGAGCCCGATCCCGAGCCAGAACCCGAGTCGGGACGAGACGGTCGGGGCGAATCGATCCTCGGGGTCCGGCTGGTGGTGCCGGGTTCCCAGGTAACCCGCTGGGGACGGTTCGAACCGGCCTACACCACCACCGAAGGCCTCGGTGCCGTCACCAGCCGGGCCGTCCTGGAGTCGGCCGCCCGCCGCGACCTCGGCGATGGCGGCCTGCTCGACGATCGGCCGTCCCCGGACCGGCCATATGTTCTGGCCGATCTGGACGGCGAGCCCGGACACGATGTCTTCCTGTTCGACGACGGTGGCGGCGAAGGCCCGGTTGTGCTGAGCGAGGGGTTCGACGCCGAGGACCGGCTGGTGGCGGTCATGCTGTGGCATCCCCGGTACCCGTGGCGGCTGGCGGTACCGGCCGGTACCCCGCCCCCCGATGTGGTGGACCGTGAGCAGGAGCTGATCGACTGCATCGAGGGCCGAAGGCTCATCGATCGGTGGGGCCGCTGCACCTGAGCCATCGGCGACCGCCGGGGCCGTGGGTTGTGATCGGCCCGAGGCCCGTGGGTTGTGATCGGCCCCGAGGCCCACGGGTGATGAGGTCGGAGGCCCGCCGATTGTGATCGGGCTCCCAGGGCCGCGAGACTGGATCGCCATGGCTTGGCCGACAACCGACTTCCCACTCGTCTGCGACGTGACCGGGCTGGAGCACGTCGTCTCGGTCGGGCTGCCGGTCCGTCACGGCTCACTGGAGCGGATGCCGCTGCTGGTCTGCCTCGACGGGCCCTGGGTGTTCGGTACCACGCTGGATGCGACCAGGATCATGTCGATGTCCGGCGATGCACCGGAGGCCGCGGTGGTCGGCTTGTCGTTCGCCGACCGATCGATGGGCGAGTACCTCCGGCAGCGGGCCCGCTGGTATACGCCGACGCCGTGGGTACCGCCGACCATCACCGGCGTCAAAGGAATTGTCGCCGAGGAGTGCGGCCGGGCCGCCGACCTGCACCGGTTCATCGCCGAGCAGCTGTTGCCGCTGGTCACCGCCGAGCATCTCGGCGGGGTCGAGGTCTCGGAGCGGTGGTTGATCGGCCACAGCTTCAGCGCCCTGTTCGGCCTGCGGACGCTGCTGACCGAACCGTCGCTGTTCGACAAGTGGCTGCTGGCCAGCCCGTCGATCTGGTGGGACGACCGCTCGGTGCTGGCCTACGAGGCCGAGTATGCGGCCGCCAACGACGACCTCCCGGCCACCGTGTTCACGTGCTACGGCGAGGCCGAGCGTCAGCCGGAGGAGGGCACGGACTTCCGGATGGGCGACAACGTCGAGGAGCTGGTGGTGGCGTTGCGCGATCGGCGGTATCCCGGTCTGCAGCTCAGCCACCAGGTGCTGCCCGGCGACGCCCACGCCTCCTCGATCGGCGCTGCCATCAGCAAGGGCCTCCGAGCGCTACTGTCGAGACCCGGGGTCGAGGCCGAGCGGACCAATCCAGGTCGGGTCTAGGTCGGGCCGAACCCTGTGGGGAGGAATCGCCGGGCCTCGGGCGGACCCCAGGTGCCGGCCCGATACAGCGGCAGTTCCTCGGCCGGGCCGTTGAGCAACGGATCGATGATCCGCCATGCCTCCTCGACCCCGTCCTGGCGGGTGAAGAGCCGCTTCTCGCCGATCAGGGCGTCGGCCAGGAGCCGCTGATAGGCGTTCTCGGTGCCCTTGCCGGCTCTGCTCGCTGTCCTCGACGCTCATGTCGATCGCCCTGCTGACCATCTCGGTCCCCGGAACCTTGGCCTGCAGGCTCAGCGTGATGCTGTCATCGGGTTTCATCCTGAACCGCAGCCGCGACGGCTCCGGGGGGTGGACCTCGTCGCTGAACAGCATGCGGGGCGGCTGCTTGAACTCCACCACCGCCTCGGTCACCGTCTCTGCCAGTGACTTGCCGGCCCGGATGTAGAACGGCACGCCGGACCAGCGCCACGAGTCGACCTCGATCTTCATGGCGACGAAGGTCTCGGTGTTGGACATCGGGTCGACCCCCGGCTCCTTGCGATAGCCCTCGACCTGGCCTCGGAGTACGTTGTCGGGCTCGACGGGTCGCATGGCCCGGAACACCTTGACCTTCTCGTCGACGAAGGCGGCCTCATCCCGGCTGGCCGGCGGCTCCATGGTCAGCAGGGCCACCAGCTGCAGCAGATGGTTCTGTACCACGTCGCGTATCGTCCCCACCTCGTCGTAGAACCGGCCCCGACCTTCGAGTCCGAACGACTCGGCCATGGTGATCGTCACCGATTCGATGTGGTTCCGGTTCCAGACCGACTCCAGCAGGCTGTTGGCGAAGCGAAACACCAGCAGGTTCTGCACCGGCTCCTTGCCCAGGAAGTGGTCGATTCGGTAGATCTGCGACTCGTCCAGATACTCGTGCAGGGTGGCGTTGAGCTCCTTGGCCGATGCCAGGTCCCGGCCGAACGGCTTCTCCACCACGACCCGACTGTGCTCGGCCAGGCCGACCTCGGCCATGCCGCGCACCACATCGTCGAACAGGACCGGCGGGATGGCCAGGAAGGCGACGGGGGTCTTTGCGTCCTGGGTCAGCTTTCCCAGCCTGGCCCAGGTCTCGGGATCGTCGTACTCGCCGGCCACGTAGCGCAGTCGCTTGCACAGCCGGTGCAGCGCCTCGACATCGGTGTCGGCACCGAAGCACTCGTTCACCGCCAGCTTGGTCCGCTCGACGAAGTCCTTGTCATCCCAGTCGCTGTTGGCGACCCCGATGACCGGCATCTCCAGGCGACCCTCGCTCGTCAGTTCGTAGAGGGCGGGGAGCAGCTTCTTGCGGGACAGGTCGCCGGACGCCCCGAACAGGATGAGGGCGTCGCCGACCGGGGCGATGGGGCCCGACATCAGCTCCGCCCTTTCGCATCGCCGCCCCGTTCACCGTGGCCGCCGAACTCGTGACGCATTGCCGACAGCACCCTGTTCGCGTACCCGTCGTTGCCCCGGCTGGCGAATCGTTCGAACAGCGACGCGGTGATGGTGTGTGCCGGCACCCCGAGTTCGACCGCGGCCTGGGCGGTCCAGCGGCCTTCACCGGAATCGGAAACCCGGCCGGCGAAGCCCTCGAGTGCGGCGTCGTTGGACAGGGCGTGGGCCGTGAGGTCGAGCAGCCAGGAGCTGATGACCGAACCCCGTCGCCACACCTCGGCAACCGCCGCGGTGTCGAAGTCGTAGCGGTAGTACCGGGGGTTGCGCAGCGGCGAGGTCTCGGCATCGGCCTGGCGCCGCTCGGTGCCGGCGTCTGCCGCGTCGAGGATGGCCAACCCCTCGGCGACGGCCGCCATCATGCCGTATTCGATACCGTTGTGGACCATCTTCACGAAATGGCCTGCGCCGTTGGGCCCGCAGTGCAGCCAGCCTTGCTCGCCTGGTCTCGGTGGTCCGTCGAGACCGGCGGTACGGGGGGCGGCGTCGATGCCGGGGGCGATGGTCTCGAAGATCGGCGAGAGTCGTTCGACGATCCGATCCTCGCCGCCGATCATCAGCGAGAAGCCACGCTCCAGCCCGAAGACCCCGCCGGAGGTGCCGACGTCGACGAAATGGATGCCCTGTTCGGCCAGTTCGGCCGCCTTGTCGACGTCGTCCTGCCACATCGAGTTCCCGCCGTCGATGATGATGTCGCCGGGCTCGAAGTGGGCGGCCAGCCGGTCGATGGTGGCGCCGGTGAAGGCGGCCGGCACCATGACCCAGGCCAGCCGCGGCGCCTCGAGGGCGGCTGCGAAGTCGACGAGGGAGTGGGTGCCGATCGCTCCCTCGGCGGCGAGCTTGTCCACGGCCTCGCCGTCGAGGTCGTAGGCCACCGCCTGATGGCCTCCCAACATGAGGCGCCGCACCAGGTTGGCCCCCATCCGTCCGATACCGACCATGCCGATTTGCATGGATGCCCTATCGGCCACCGCCATGGCCAATTGAGATCGTCACCCGGCCCGAATCCGGCCCGCCGGCTCGCGGTGCTGGCCTGCCTGCGGGGCGTCCGCACCGAGCTGACCTCAGGCCGGTTCGGTGACGAACTCGTCGAGATCGGCGGCCTGGGTCATCTCGAAGAAATCGACGTTGCGGTAGGGCGAGTTCACGACGATGCGGCCGCGGTCGTTCCGGTAGTAGGTCGACATGCCGGGATGGGTCCACACCATGTTGTCGTGGGCCCGGTCGACCCCGTCGTTGTATGCGTCGTGGACCTCCGGTCGAACCTCCACCGCACCGATGCCCTTGTCCGCCATCTGGCGGATCACGCTCAGGATGTACCGCATCTGCATCTCGATGACGAAGATCAGGCTGCCGCCGTGGCCCGGCTGGAGGTTCGGCCCGTAGAGCACGAAGAAGTTGGGGAAGTCCGGAACGACGGTTCCGAGGTAGGCCTTGGCGTTGTCGTCCTCCCAGGCTTCGCGCAGCGAGCGGCCGGATCGGCCGTATGCCTCGTAGGTGTTCAGGAACCGCAGCACGTCGAAGCCGGTGGCGATGACCAGCACGTCCGCCTCGTAGGCCGAGCCGTCCTCGGTGATCAGTCGATCGGCTTCGATCCTGGCGATCCGATCGTCGACCAGCTCGACCGCCGGATTGCGAAGCATCCGGTACCAGCCGTTGTCCATCAGCATTCGCTTGCCGAACGGGGGGTAGGTCGGCAGCACCTTGTCCAGCAGGTCCTGCCGCTCGCCGAGCTCCTCGGTCACGTAGCGGGTGAAGTAGGCCCGGTGGCCGTCGTTTGTGGCATTGAGGGACCGCTCCGGGTGCTCCCAATCGGGATCCTTGTGCAGGGCGCTGTGCATTCGATCGTTGAACGTCCAGCCCAGGCGGACCCGGTACCAGGCCTGGTAGATCGGCATCTCCCGCATCAGGAAACGCAGTGGCTCCGGCACCTCCCGGCGGAACTGCTCGAACGGTGCGGCCCAGTGGTTTGACCGCTGGAAGATGGTCAACGACGCAACGTCGTGTTGGATCTCGGGGGCGGTCTGCATGCAGCTGGCGCCGTTGCCGATGATGGCCACCCGCTTGTCCGAGAGGTCGAGGTCGTCCGGCCAGCGGCTGGTGTGGAACGACGGTCCGGCGAAGTCGTCGAGCCCGTCGATGTCGGGCAGGACCGGCGGGTTGAAGATGCCCGTGCCGCTGATGACCAGGTTGGCCTCCATCGTCTCGGTTTCGCCATCCGGCCCGGTCATGGTGACCGCCCAGGTCTTCGACTTCTCGTCGTATCGGGTGGTGGAGACGGTTGTACCGAAGCGGATGTGGCGCCGCAGATCGAAACGGTCGGCCACCGATTCCAGATAGCCCCACAGCTCGTCACGGAGGGCGAAGAACCTGGTCCAGTCGTGTTGGGCGAAGGAGTACGAATAGAGGTGGTTCGGGGTGTCGACCCCGGCCCCGGGGTACTTGTTGTCGAGCCACACGCCGCCGACGGTGTGATTGCGCTCGATCACCACGAACGGCACCCCTGCCGCCTGGAGGTTGACCGCGGCGCAGATGCCCGACACCCCGGCCCCGATCACCACCACCCGGAATCCCACCGGGACGTCGATCGGCTCGACGTCGACCGGCCGGTGGCCGAGCTGGGCCGAGGTGAACGGGCCGTACTCCGGCGGCACCGGCTCACCCATCGAACAGCTCAGCATCTCCACCAGCAGCTCCGGTGACGGCTCGGGGATGGCAACCGGCCGACCGGTGCGCCAGGCCAGGATGGCCTCCAGCGCCGACTCCCGAACCTCGGCCTGGGCCTGCTCGCTCAGGCCCCCGCTGTCGTTGTCGCCCATACCCTGCTGACGCTTCGGGCGGTATGGCTCGTCGAGCCAATGCATCTCGCCGGTCAGCTGGACCAGCACCATCAGCAGGGTCGGGATGTTGGCCACCGCCACCGCCTCGGTGAAGAGCTGCTCGTCATCGCCGGGGAGGATGGTGGTATCGGTTGTCGTGTTCACGGTCACGTCACCGAGCTTACGATCGGTGACCCGCTGGCTCCCAGTCGGCGCCGCTCATCGGGTCACCGGGAGCACCGGCCATCGCGGCGAGAGCGGCCGCCACCTCGGCTCACCGCTCAGCCTCGTGTACTGGCCTGGAGCACGCCCCTGGCCTCCAGCTCGTCGATCGTTGCCCGGTCATAGTCCAGCAGCTCGGACAGCACCTCGCCGTTGTGCTGACCGAGGAACGGGGCCGGCGGTTCGGTGGCCCGGCGGGGCAGGGCCGAGCCGTGGATCGGAAAGCCCGGGACCCGCATCGGCCCGTGGACCGGATCGTCGAGCTCGGCCAGTGCGCCCCGCTCCCAGAACCACTGGTGGTGGTGTGCGTCGGCCGGGTCGATGACCGGTGCGGCCGGGATGCGATGGGCCTCCAGGTGGCCGAGCAGCGCCTCGTTGGAGGGAAAGGTCTGCATCCACTGCTCGAGCAGATCGACCAGCTCGTGCCGATGGGCGGCCCGATCGGCGGCGGTCGTGAACCGCCGGTCGTCTGCCAGCCCGATCGCCGACGCGGCCTGGCACAGCCGCTGCCATTGCGGCTCGAGGACCTGGAGCACCAGCCAACCATCGGGGCCCCGGTAGGTGCCGGCCGGCGGCACCGCCCCGAAATGGCGACCGGTGCGACGCAGCCTGGTTTTGCCTGCGGTGACACTCGGGGCCTGGATCTGGAACGGATGCATGTTGAACACCGGTTCGACCAGCGAGATGTCGAGGAACTGACCTTCACCGGTGGCCAGCCGGTGGTACAACGCACTGGCGATCGCCCCGAAGGCCATCATCCCTGCCGCCACATCGGCGATCGGGGCCCCGGCGGCCAGCGGAGCGCCCTCCGGCTCACCGGCCAGCGCCACCGAGCCGGCAACGGCCTGGCCGATCAAGTCGTAGCCGGCCAGGTGGGCCTTCGAGCCGGTGCGACCGAAGGCCGAGATCGACGCGTAGATCAGGCCCGGGTGGAGCTCCCGCAGGTGATCGGCGCCGAGGCCGCGCCGCTCCAGAACGCCGGCGCCGAAGTTCTCCACCAGCACCTCGCATCGGCCCGCCAGCTGTTCGATCAACCGGTGGCCTTCGGGCTGGTTCAGATCGACGCAGACGCTGCGCTTCCCCCGATTCTGCTGCACGTAGTACGACGAGCGGACCCCGTCGACCACCGGCAGCCCTCGAGCGGCGTCGCCCCCGGGGGCCGGCTCGATCTTGATCACATCGGCCCCCAGGCCGGCCAGCAGCAGGGTGCAGGCCGGCCCGCTGAGGTATTGGGTCAGGTCCAGCACCCGGACCCCGCCGAGGTTTCCCGCCGATGTCGACGATGAGGGTTCGGCCTGGGTCGGATCCATGCCAAACCCTATGCTCTTGGCCCATGAGCAAGCGATCCGAGTTCCGTCGTCGTATCAACTCCGGGCGGGCCATGCTGGTTCCGCTGGCACTGGACCCGCTGGCCGGGCGGGCCGCGGCCGCGGCGGGCTTCGAGGCGGTCTATCTCAGCGGCGGCGCGCTCGGCTATCGCTATGCGGTGTCCGAGGCGCTGCTGACCCTGACCGAGCTGTGCGATGCAGCCCGCCTGGTCACCAGGCGCTGTGAGCTGCCGTTGATCGTCGACGGTGGCGTCGGGTTCGGTGATGCCGTGCACCTGACCCGGGCGATATGGGACGTCGAGGCCACCGGGGCGGTGGCGATCGAGATCGAGGACCAGGTGGCACCGAAGCGGGTGAGCCACCATCGTGGAGTCGAGCACCTGATCTCGACCGAGGAGATGGTGGCCAAGATCGAGCACGGTGCTGCGGCCCGATCCGATCCCGACTTCATGATCATTGCCAGGACCGGTGCGGTGGCGAACGAGTCGTTCGACGCGGCCATCGATCGGGCCAGAGCCTACGCCGAGGCCGGGGCCGACGCCGTCCTGTTGATGCCGGCCGGCGAGGAGCAGTGGCGGCTGGCTCCCGAGTTGCTCGACGTACCGCTGGTGGCCTTCTCCTCGCTGGCCGCCAGAACCGTCGACGCCTGGTCCGATCTGGGATGGTCGATCGTGCTCGATCCGTTCTCGGCCCAGGTCCTGGCCGAGCGGGCGGTGGCCGAGGCGTACCGGTCGCTGCGGGACAACGGCGACCTCGGCCTGCCGATCGCCGAGATCATGGCCGGTTACCGGCGGCTGTCGTCCGCCGCCGGCCTCGACGAGCTGTACGACATCGAGCGGGCGACCACCGAACCCGGCACCTGAGTGAGGCGGGCCGAGCCGGAGCGGCCCCACCGGTTGGGGGGCCGCTCTTTGCCCGGCGTCGGGGCGGGCCGGTAGGGTCCGGAGGTGACCGACAACGATCTGGCGGCGCTGCTCGATGCGGCCGAACGGGCGGCCGGCGCAGCCCCAGGCGTCGGCGCCACCGCCACCGAGCTGGATAACCTGCTCGATCGGCTCCGGGTCCATCCGGCCCTGGCCGAGGCTCGAGCCGAGCAGGCGCTGCGGGTGGCGAGGCTGCTCGCCCGCTCCGGCGACCCGGCGGATCTGTCGACCGTGGCCGACCTGGCCGCCCGGGCCAACGCAGCCGAACTCGACGGCGCAGGCTGTGATCTACGCCGAGGCGATCGACAAGATCGCCCTGTTCAGCGGCCGACCCCAGCGATACGGCACGGTCATGGTCGAACACCAGGGTGACATCGTGCAGCCCTCGGTCGATCCAACGGTGAGCGACGCCGAGCGCTCTGCCCTCGGCGTGCCGTCGCTGGCCGAGTTGCAGCTGCGTATGCGGGAGGTGTCGCGTCACCTGGCGGCCGAGCGTGCGGCCGAGCCCGGCCGGCTGCCGCGGGGCGAGCGGTTCTGTCGGGTCTGGACCGACCCCGATCCGGCCGAGCTGCGGGCCAGGATGGCGGCCGAGGGTACCCAGGCCTGGGCCGACGGCGACGTGCTCACCTTCGTCTGTGAGTCGCAGACGCCGGTTGCGGTCACCCCGGTGTTCCCGATATCGACCTGGGACGCCGGCGACGGCCTGCAGGTACTGTCGCTACGGGTCGAGCGACTCGACGAAGCGGTGATCACCTACACCTTCACCCCGCTGGGCGGCGGTCCCGGGATGCGGTTCAGCCGTGGCTCCCACGACGGACGATTCCGGGGTCGGTCGGCCCCCGAGGAGCTCCCGTCGAACGACCCCCTCGTCGGTTCCAGCTTCGAACATGCGGTGGAGTCGCAGGCCCTCGGCGAGTCGAGGCCGGTCACCGTGTACCGACCACCCGGCCATCGGCCCGGTGACGACGTGCCGGTGGTCTACGCCACCGACGGGAACATGTTCGCCCCGTATGCCAGACGGCTGGACGCGGCGATCGATGCGGGGTGGTGCCCGCCGGTTGTCGTGGTTGCCGCCCACTCGGCGCCGATGGACCAGATCAGCGGCAACATCCGGGCCCTGGAGTACCTGGCCGGCTTCGACGACCGCCGGTTCGACGCCCACCAACGGTTCTTCATCGTGGAGCTGGCGGCCTGGGCCGAGACCGAGTTGGGGGTCGCCACCGAACCGTGGCGTCGGGGCATTTTCGGCTGCAGCGATGGCGGTGGCCACGCCCTCACCACCGCCATGGGTCATCCGTCGAAGTTCGGCCACGTGTTCGCATTCAGCACCGGCATGCCGCCGGACCCCTCGACGAACTGGAACCCCGACACCCATCCGTTCGTCCACCTCTGCGCCGGCACGCTCGAGGGCGGGTTCCATCAGGCGACCGAGGCCTGGGCCGGTTTCCTCCACCTGCAGGGCGCCGGGTGCCATTTCACCGAACGGGTCGCCGGCCACGACCTGATCCAGTGGTGCGAGGAGTTGCCGCCGGCCCTGGCCCGAGCCTGGGGCTAGCCGACGTCGAGCCGTCGGTCGGATGCCAACCGGCCGGGCCCGATCCGGTTCCTTGTATCTCCCGGCCGTCTCAGCGGTCCTTTCCATGGACACTGCGTTTCGGGGCACGGCGTTTTCGGGCCTCGAATTTTCGGACACTCCGTTTCGGGACTCGCGTGTCCGCAGTCGAGGGGGTCACCATGGAGCTACAGAATTCGAAGTCCGGATCGGGCAAGATCCTCAAAACGGTTGGCGCCATCAGCGCGCTGCTCACGGCGGTGGCCGGGCTCATCGGCGCCCTGACCGCGGTCGGTGTCTTCGACGGCGACAGGGACGAACGCAGCGCCACGACCGTGGTGACCGAGCCGCAACGGTCGACCGAGGTGTCCCAGACCACATCGCACTCGACAGTCCCGGCTCCTGACACGGCCGCCGGTCCGGACACCGCTCCACCGGCGACCGCTGCGCCCGGCCAGACCACTCCCAGCACGCAGCAGACCGAGGTCGACCCGCGGACCGCCGTCACCCTGGCCTATGCCGGTGATGCCGCAGGTTGCGGGCTGGACATCTCGGTCGACATCGCCGACCGTAGCTTCCGCCCGGTCGGTTTGAGCTTCGTGGCCACCGATGTCCCGGTCGGTGTCCAGGACTACCAGATCCGGGGGACCATCGGCTGTCCTTTCGTCGGCCAATGCGAGGCTTCCGGGTTCGGCACCATCGATGTCGTGGCAGGGCGAGTATTCTTCGTGGTGTGGGAGAACGTCGATTTCGGTCTGTGCGACATCGCCCTGGCGGCCTAGACCGATCACCGCCCGGCCCCGAATCGCTCCCCGGGCGTCGAGCGGTTAGCGTTTTCACCACATACCGACACGGCGATTCGAGGGCAGAACCATGCATGATCTTGTGATTCGCGGCGGCCTCGTGGTGGACGGCACCGGGGCACCGCCACGCTCCGCCGATGTGGCCATCACCGACGGTGTGATCGTGGCCGTCGGTGACGGTGTCGGACCGGCAAACCAGGAGATCGACGCGAACGGCGCCCTGGTCACCCCGGGGTTCGTCGACGTCCACACCCACTACGACGGTCAGGCCACCTGGGATCCGGAGCTGACCCCGTCGTCGTGGCACGGCGTCACCACCACCGTGTTCGGCAACTGCGGGGTCGGGTTCGCCCCGGCCCGCCCTGACGAGCACGACTGGCTGATCCAGTTGATGGAAGGGGTCGAGGACATCCCCGGCGCGGCGTTGGCAGACGGGATCGACTGGCGATGGGAGAGCTTCCCCCAATACCTCGATGCGCTGGAGCGGATGCCCCGGGTGATGGACGTCGCCACCCAGGTCCCCCACGGCTCGGTCCGTGGCTACGTGATGGGGGAGCGGGGAGCCCGCAACGAGGAACCGACCCCGGAAGAGCTGCAGGCCATGGCCGACATCGTGAGAGAAGGGGTCCGGGCCGGCGCGCTGGGGTTCACGACCTCACGAACCATGCTCCATCGGGCCCTCGACGGTGAGCCGGTGCCGGGGACCTTCGCCGGTGATGAGGAGATCCGGGCCATGGGCCGGGCGGTGGCAGAGGCCGGCGGCGGGGTGGTCGAGGTTGCCTCCGACATCGGCCTGGGCGGGTTGGAGGGCCGCTTCGGAAACGACGTGGCCTGGATGCGGGACCTGGCGGAGCGCCACGGCCTGACCGTCACCTACGCCCTGACCCAGGCCGACCGCCACCCCGACCAATGGCGGGAGCTGCTCCAGTTGTCGGCGGCCCCGATCGCCGGCGACGGCCGGGTACTGGCCCAGGTCGCCGGTCGCCCTGCCGGACTCCTGTTGGGATTGGAGACCTCACTCCACCCGTTCAAGGAGCACCCCAGCTACGCCGCCCTGGCCGATCTACCGCTGGCCGAGCGGGTGGCGGAGCTGCGGAAGCCCGAGGTCAAGGCGGCCGTCCTGGCCGAGCAGTCCCGCTTCACCGGCCGGTTCAACCACGACATCGTGCACGGCTTCCACAAGATGTACCCGCTCGGCGAGCAGCCGAACTACGAGCCTTCACCCGACCAGTGCATCGCCCGGCTCGCCGAATCGGCCGGCATCGACCCATACGAGCTGGCCTATGACACGTTGCTCGGTGACGAGGGACGGGCGTTGCTGTTCTTCCCCCTCACCGATTTCTCCGAGCACAGCCTCGATCCCACGCTGGAACGGCTGCGCCATCACGGGGCGTTCCTGTCGCTCAGCGACGGCGGCGCCCACTGCCGGCTGATCTGCGACGCCTCGACCCCGACGTTCATGCTCAGCCACTGGACCCGGGACCGCAGCAACGGTCCGAAGCTGACCATCGCCGAGGCGGTCAAGCTGCAGACCCTCGACACCGCCACGATCTACGGGCTGGGTGACCGGGGCACCCTGGAGGTCGGCAAGAAGGGTGACGTCAACGTCATCGACTACGACGCCCTCCGGCTCGGCCCGCCCCGAATGACCTACGACCTGCCGACCGGGGCACCCCGGCTGCTGCAAAACGCCGAGGGGTACCTCGCAACGGTGGTGTCGGGCCAGGTCACCTGGCGGGACGGTGAAGCGACGGGGGCTCGGCCCGGGGCTCTGGTCCGTGGTCGCCGCTAGCCCTCGCGGGTCAGCAGCCCACGGCTGCTGCCGGCCAACGACTGCCGGCCAACTCTAGCCAGGACCAGCGTCGCCGTTGCCGGCGATGCTGGTCGCCGCCGCCGCTTCGACGAGCGGGAAGTGGCAGGCCACGAAGTGGTCGGTGCCGACCGCTCGAATCGTCGGCTCCTCCTCGGCACACCGATCGGCTGCCCGGGGGCATCGGGTCCGGAAGCGACAGCCGCTCGGCGGGGCGATCGGCGACGGCAACTCGCCCTCCACCGCCTCGATCTGGCGCTGGTCGATGAGCGGATCGGGTACCGGGATCGAGGAGATCAAGGCCGAGCTGTAGGGGTGGGCCGGGTTGGCGTAGAGCTCGTCGGATCTGGCGACCTCACAGATCTTGCCCAGGTACATGACCGCCACCCGGTCCGAGATGTTCTTGACCACCGCCAGGTCGTGGGAGATGAACACCATGGTCAGACCGTAGGCATCCTTCATCGTCTCCAGCAGGTTCAGGATCTGGGCCTGGACCGAAACGTCGAGGGCCGAAACCGGCTCGTCGCAGATCAGCACCTTCGGATCGAGGGTCAGTGCTCGGGCGATGCAGATCCGCTGGGCCTGCCCACCGGAGAACTCGTGCGGTCGCTTGTCGATCGCCACGTCCGGGTCGAGACCGACGGTGGCCAGGACCTCCCGGACCTTGGTCTCGGCCTCCGACCAGAACCGCTCCGAGTCGCGACGCTTCCGCACGTTTCTGGGGATGGCCATGATCGGAATGGCCAGCCCCAGGGCCAGCCAGATCAAGGCCGTGACCGCGAAGAAGAGGGCGAACGGCGCTGCGATGACCAGTGCCGGCAGCCAGACGACGGCCGACAGGCCGGTCAGCCAATCCAGCGGCGAGCTCTCGCCGATGATCCACAGCACAATGCCGATGGCCAGGGCGGTGAGCACGAACCGGAACCAGTACCACAGCCGCCGCCAGATCGGCATCAGGATCCGGACGTATCGTTCCCACAGGATGGAGACCTTGGAACGACCGAGGCCCTCCAGCCACTGGATCACCAGCGGCTCGGCCACGATCTCGCGGATGGTTCGGCGGGGGTTGAGCGATGAGATCGGATCCTGGAAGATCATCTGCATCTTCGAGCGGATGTCTCGGATGCCCTCGTGGCCGAACCCGGTGAGGTCCTGGGCATCGAGCAGGACCGAGCCCGAGGTCGGCGCCGGGACCTGCATCATGGCCCGGCCGGTTGTCGTCTTGCCGCAACCGGACTCGCCGACCAGCCCCAGGGTCTCCCCGTTGCGAATGTCGATGCTGACGTCGGACACGGCGTGGACCTTGAGCCCGGTGTTACCGACCGGGAACTCCACCACCATGTGCTCCACCCGGACCACCGAGTCCTCGGGGTCCCGGAGATGTGCCTGGCCGCTTCCCGCCATTACAGAGCCGACTCCCGTACGTCGTAGAACTGCCGGAGTCGATCGCCGATGTAGTTGATCGACAGCACGGTCATGAACAAGAAGATCGAAGGGAAGAACACCGCATGGGGGGCATCGTCGAGATTGTCCCGGCCCAGGGTGATCATCACCCCCCAGCTGGCCTGGTTCACGTCGCTGACCCCGAGGAATGCCAGCGCCGCTTCCACGATGATGAGGAACGACACACCGATCAGGGCGAAGGCCAGCATCGCAGGCAACACGTTTGGCAGGACCTCCCGAACCATGATGCGCAGGTCCCTGGCGCCGAGGGTCCTGGCCGCCAGCACGTACTCCCGTTCGGTGTTGACCAGCACCCCGGCACGGGTGATGCGGGCGATGGTGGGAATGGTCAGGATGCCGAGGGCGACCACCAGCGCCTTGGTCGGTGTGCCGGCGATGGTTCGCAGCACCGGCAGCTCGGTGCCGCCGAGGAAGATCGACAGCACCAGGGCCAGGATCAGTGCCGGGAAGGCCAGCAACACATCGATCCCTCCGGTGAGGACACCCTCGATCCGGCCCCGGTAGTAGCCGGCCAGCAGGCCGATCGTGCCCCCGATGAAGAAGCCGATGAGCTCCGCCGTGACCGCGACCCCCAGCGACCGTCTGGCCCCGTAGATCGTCCGGGAGAACACGTCCTTGCCGATGTTGTCGCTCCCGAACCAGTGCTCGGCGTTCGGCCCCTCCTTGAAGGTGCCGCTGAAGGTCTGATTGGGATCCTTCAACGGCAACAGATCGGCGAAGATGGCGGCCAACACGATGGTGGCCAGCCACACCACGCAGAACCAGAAGAAGAATCCCAGTTTCTTCTTCTGGTACTCACCGGCCTCGTCGTGACGACCGCCGTCGGAGAGCGACTCGAGGTCGAGCCGGGCCAGGTCGGCCGCGTCGTCGATGGGTCTAGGAGTTTGCTCGAGCATGGCGAATCCGTGGGTCGAGGACGGCGTAGATCACGTCGACGGCGAAGTTGGCGAACACGAAGCCGACCGCCAGTGCCACCACCACCCCCTGGACCACCAGCCAGTCCCGCTGGAAGATGGCGGTCGCGAGGTAGGTGCCGACGCCCGGCACGTTGAAGATCAGCTCCAGGATCAGCGAGCCACCGACCAGGGCCCCGAGGTTGACCCCGGCCACGGTCAACAGCGTGAAGCTCGACGGCCGCAGGGCGTGGACCAGCAGGATGCGGCGGTTGCTCATGCCCTTGGCCTTGGCCACGTTGACGAAGTCCTCCTGGAGCGTGCTGATCATGTCGGTTCGCAACAGGCGCATGTAGACGACCGCCTGGCCGGAGCCGAGCGCCAGCACCGGCAGGAGCCAGTGTCGGAAATGGTCGACGACCGATTGGCTGAGCGGGACATACCCGGTGGCGGGCAGGATGGTCGTGCCCCAATCTCGTCCGAAGAGCGAGAAACCGCCGAGCGCGACGAAGAAGATCAACAGGATGGCCAAAACGAAGTTCGGTACGGCCAGGATGCCGAAGGCCGTCGTCGAAATCATGTTGTCGGCCCGGCTACCAGACCGGTAGGCGGTGTAGATCCCGAGCGGGATGGCCACCGCCAGGGCGAACAGTTGGGCGTAGATCATCAGCTGCAACGAGATGGGCAGGGTCCGCCCCAGGCCGTCGGCCACCGGCTCCCGGAGGAACGGCGACTCGCCGAGATCACCCTTGGCCGCATCGCCGAGCCAGCGGAAGTATCGGGTCATCACCGGGTCGTCGAGCTTGTTCTCGATCCGGAACTCCTCGATGGCCTCGGGGGTGGCGCCGTTGCCCAGGATGTTGATCGCAGGGTCGCCCGGCAGCAGGCTCAACATGATGAAGGTGGTGAAGGTCACGGCCACCATGACCGGTAGGAGCGAGAGCAGCCGGAATGCGACATAGCGCCGGCTGACCTGGGCCGCGGCGGCGGTGAAGATCACCAGGATGCCGAAGATGATCAACACCAGCGGGAGATCGAACAACCGGCCGAGTACCAGCACCGCCAGGCAGGCGACGGTGGCGATGAACCCGACACTGCGCATGAATCGTGGCAACCCTTCTCCCCCTTTCCGGTCGGATGATCTCACGGCGAGATCGCCGATCGCTGGAAGCGAAACCGATTCCTTTCCGCAGACCCCCGTCGCGGATTGGTGTGCCACATGATGGCACATCAATCGCCATGTCTGCATGTCAGCTTCGGCTGGCCACCCCGCCCCGATCTACGCTGGCGGGGTGTTGATCGTTGCCGCCATCGTGGTCGTCGCCGTGGTGTTGATCGTGGTCGTCGGCCGAGACGCCGGGCCGGGGGCGGCGACTGCGGTGACGGCGGTGTCGGCCGAGGGGCTCCGGATCGAGCCCGGCGGTGAGCCGCAGGTGGTGCCCTGGTCGTCGATCTTCGAGATCACGGTGGTGACCCGGTGGGAGCTGCGCCGGACCTGGTTCGGTTTCGAGATCCTGACCGAGGGCAATGGCCTGTTACTGCTCGACGGATCGCGGGGTCCCGGGGTCGAATTCCTGGCCGAGTCCCATCGGTTGCAGGGCTTCGATCATCGCAGACTCGGGCGGGCGCTGACCCGGCGCGGCTCCCGGGTGGTGTGCTATTCGAGCTGATCTTTGTGGTGGCGGCAAGCAAAGGTGTGCTAATTCAGAGGGAAGCTTGTCGCCCAAAACCGAGTAGGGGGAACCATGGCCAACGTCGACGAGGTGCGAACGGCCGAAGATCTGGCACCGGACCGCAGGCTGCTGGACGTGGTGGATCTCAAGACCCACTTCCGGACACCCCGAGGCGTCGTCAAGGCGGTCGATGGTGTTTCGCTCAGCCTCGAGCGGGGTCGCACCCTGGGGTTGGTCGGTGAGTCCGGATCGGGCAAGAGCGTGCTGTCGCGTTCGATCATGCAGCTGTTCCCGAAGCGAAACGTGTACACCTCCGGCAAGGTCATCTTCCAGGGCCGGGACATCACCGGCTTGAGCGACAAGGAACTGCGGGAGTTCTGGGGCACCCAGATGTCGATGGTCTTCCAGGATCCCATGACGTCGCTCAACCCGGTCATGACGATCGGCAAGCAGCTGACCGAAGGACTGCGCAAGCATCTCGGGTTCACCCGGGACGAGGCCGAGGCCACGGCGCTGGAGCTGATGAAGAGCGTGCACATCCCGGAGCCCGAGCAGCGCCTCGAGGAGTATCGCCATCAGCTCTCCGGTGGGATGCGGCAGCGGGTGACCATCGCCATGGCCCTGGCCTGCGGGCCGAAACTTCTCTTCGCGGACGAGGCGACCACCGCGCTCGACGTGACCGTCCAGGCCCAGATCCTCAACCTGCTCCAGGACCTTCAGCAGGAGCGCGACATGGGCATGATCCTGGTCACCCACGATCTGGGGGTCGTTGCCGGCCGGACGCATGAGATCGCGGTGATGTACGCAGGCAAGATCGTCGAGAAGGCACCGACCAGCGTGCTGTTCTCCAACATGAAGATGCCGTACACCGAGGCGCTGCTGCGGTCGATCCCCAAGCTGGAGAACCCGAGTCACACCACGCTGCGGGCCATCGGTGGTCGACCGCCCGACCTGATCGCCCCGCCGAGCGGCTGCAACTTCAGCCCCCGCTGTCCATACGCCCAGGACCGGTGTCACGAGGAGGAGCCGCCCCTGGTGTCGGCGGACGAGCCGAGCCACAACTATGCCTGCTGGTATCCGGTGGGAACCAAGGCCAATCAGGAGGCGTTGGAGCTGAACCTCTCGAAGGGGCTGCCCCAGGCCCGGGTCGTGGTCGAGCCGGGGCGGGTCGGTGCCTAGCGCCCATCTCATGATGGTGGCAAGATGACGAGCTATTGGTGTTGCGAATAGGGTGATGCCACGACAAAGGTCGAATGACCTCATGAAGCAGTCCAGGGGGAACCGTTCATGAAATCCAGATCCAAAGCAAACCTGTTGAAGTTCTTGGCCTTGGTGGCGGCGCTTGCCGTTTTCACTTCCGCCTGCAGCTCCAGCGATGATTCCAGTAGTACCGGGGTCGATGCGGTCGACGACTCGGCCGAGGAGGCGCAAACCGAGGAGGTCGAGGCCGGCCAGTCGGCAGGTGAGGATCTCCGGGACGACGAAACCGGTCCCGAATACGGTGGCAGGCTGGTCTACGGCATCGAGGCCGATGTGGCCAACCCGTGGGCACCCTATGGATTGACCTGCTCGATCTCCTGCGCCATGCCGCTGGGGGCGGTCTCCGACCCGCTGTTCGACTTCGACCCCGACGGCAATCTCGTCCCGGTACTTGCTGCCGGCATCGAGAGCAACGCCGACGCATCGGAGTGGACCCTGACCATGCGTGAAGGCATCATGACCCACGACGGTGACGTCTTCGACGCCAACTCCGTTGCCTACAACATCAACCTCTGCCGGGCCTCGGCCGGCCGTGGCCAGGACTTCGTCCTGGTCGAAGATGTCGAGGTCATCGACGATCTGACGGTCAAGTTCGTCCTGTCCCAGGGGTGGGCCGCCTTCCCGGCCGCCGCACTCGACACGCCCTGTGGCACCCACATGATGTCGCCGAAGTGGTTGCGGACGCTGGAGTCCAACCCGTTGCGGGCGGAGAGCCGGTTCACCGGCACCGACCTCATCGATCAGGAGACCGTCGACACGCCGGCCGACGGCGACCAGGCCGCCCCGGTCTCCATGGGGGCCTTCCAGTTCGTCGAGTACACCCCGGGCAACGGCAACGGCATGTTGGTCAAGCGGTTCGAGGACTACTGGCGTGGCAGCGGGCCCAACAGCACCGGTGAGGGCCTGCCCTATCTCGATGAGATCGAGTTCGTGATCGCGGTCGATATCGCCTCCCGCTCGGCGGCGTTGAAGTCCGGTCAGTTCGACATCATCCACACCGCAAACGCCGACGAGATCGCCGACTTCCGGGCCGAGGGCGACAACTTCGTCCGGATCGAGGCCAACAAGTTCGGTGAGACCAACTTCTTCCTGATCAACCAGGCCGACGGCGACCTCGATCCCGAGGGCAAGAACGCCGGCAACCCGCTGCTCGACCTCCGGGTCCGCCGGGCCCTGGCCCACGCCATGGATCGCGACCGGGTGGCAGAGGAGCGTGGAGCCGGCATCGTCCAGGTGGCGAACGGTCCGTTCTCACCCGGCCAGCTCGGCTACCTGGAGGACAACGGCTATCCGGCGTTCGATCCGGAGGCCGGCCTGGCATTGCTGGAGGAGTACGTCAATGATCCGGAGCGTTCGGACGGCAAGGCCGTCGGCGATCCGATCAGCTTCGACTTCAACACGACGAACGACGCCTTCAACGTCGAGACCAACCAGCTGGTGGCCTCGATGTGGACCGATGCATTCGGCGACCTGATCGAGGTGGAGATCACCCCGATCGAGCAGGGCTCGTACGTCGGTCTGGCCGTGGTCGGTGAGTACGAGGTCCAGGGCTGGCGCCAGCACGGCGGCGTCGACAAGGACGTCGACCTGCGGTTCTGGTCAACCGCCACGGTGGCCCCGATCGGTACGCCGACGTTCAACTTCGGGCGCTTCCACGATCCCGATCTCGATGCCCTGGCCGACGCCTCCCGCAAGGAGGTCGACCCGGCGGCTCGGATCACGATCTTCGAGGACATGAACCGGCTGTTCGGCGAGCGGATCTACTTCCTGCCGACCACCTACACGCTGTGGGGCATCATCGCATCGCCATACGTCAGGGACATCGCCCCGCTGCCGCTGCCCGACGGTGGAGAGACCTTCCCGGTCATCTCCGGATCCCATTCCGTCACCCAGATATGGTGCCAAGGTGGTGCCTGCGAGTAGCCGCCGGCGGCGGCGCTTGCGCTCGACCTTGCGCTGACGATCGAGCTGACCGGCCCGGCCCATCCGAGAGGGTGGCGCCGGGCCGGTGCGTTCTCCAGCCGGTAGGCCCGGTTCCTACTCGTGGTCCGGGCCGCGCCGGGCTCGACCGGTCAGCGATGGTAGTACCGCTTCGACCAGACGGCGAGGCGGTCTTCGCCCCTGGCCGGCATGCGCCAGGTCGCCACATCGGCCCGGCCGAGGTCGACCGACCACAGTGCCCTCGGCTCATCGTGGGTGTCGGCCAGGTAGGCATCGGCGAACGACGCCGGGGTATAGCGGAGGGCGATGGTGCGATAGCGGTCCCGCCACCGGTCGTCTTCGCCGAGGTCGTGCTCCAGCACCGCAGTGCCCCTGGCGATCAGCTTGCGAACCAGGCCGCCCGACTCGTCGATGGTGCAGCACACCGCCGGGTTGGTCCGCAGATCTTCGAGCCATGCCGATCGTGCTCGGGGGGTGAACCAGATCTTGTTGTCTTCGTGGAGGAACCAGATCGGGACCACCCTCGGTATCCCGTCGGTGCCGATCGTGCCCAGCCGCAGCAGGTGCCCCGGTTCGTCGAGGAAGTCCCGCAGCTCGGCGTCGCTCATCCCCGGCACGGTGCAACCCCCCGGTCTGGTGCAACCCCCCGGCACGGTGCAACCCCCCGGTCTGGTGCAACCCCCCGGTCTGGCGGAGCCGGACCGACCCTGGCGTTCGGTCCGGCGGGCATCGCTACGGCACCCATTTCGGGTAGTAGTTCTCGGCCCCCATCTCCCGAACGTCGGTCAGCCAATCGCCCTCGTATGGCCAGGCCTCCTCCCGACCCTCGACCGGACCCTGCCAGAATCGGGTGACCGGGCCATCGAGACCACCACCGCTCGGCTCCAACGACCACGCCTGCCGCTTGTAGCTGAAGTTGTCCGGTACCAGTCGGTGGGCTTCGCGGTAATGGGGAACCGCATCGTCGTGAAGACCCAGGCCCTCGAGGTGGGCCGCCAGTTCGAAGTGGGCCTGGCCGCGAGCGGCATCGGCGTCGCGGGGCTGGGATCGGGCGATGACCTCCTCCGGCGACAGGGCGAACTCGCTGTCGGCCCCCTTTGCCACCCAATCCCGGATGGCCGCTTCGTAGTCGGCGGGGCTGGTCTCGATCTTCGACGCCTCGCCGAGGATCTCCAGCAGGTGCTGGGGTGGCTCGATGCCAGACAACGCAGTGCCGACTTCCCGCTTGATCGACGCCGGTCCCGGCGCGGCCTCGGCCGGTCGAACGATCATGCCCTGTTCGTCGATCCAGACCGCGTTCGGGATGTTGATGAAACCGAACAACTCGGCGGTCTTGTGGTACTGATCGATCAGTGAGGGATGCTCGGGCTTGGCCGCCTCGATGTATGGCCGGCAGGCCTCCGGGCCGGAGGTCTCCAGCCCGACGGTGACCACTTCGAGCCCCTGGCCATGGAGCTCATCGCGGAATTTCTGCCACACGGGCAGATCGGCGGAGCAACCTCAATAGGGGCTCCAGGCCACCAGCAGCACCTTCTGCCCTCGGAGCGTTGCCAGCTCGAACGGCTTGCCGTCGAGGTCGGGCAGGGTCAGCGGCGGGGCTTCGGCGGTGACCAGGGTCCGGGAGTCGACGGCGTCGGGCCCGATGGACCAGATGGCGTGTTTCTCGTCGGTCACCAACGGCAGGCCCATCTGACCGGCGAGCGAGGCCACATCCACCGAGTCCCCTTCCGGTGGATCTAGCAGCGGAATGCAGATATCACCCTTGCACGCCCCCTCCGGTTTCAGTTCCCAGCCGGTGCCGGCCTCGAAGGCGGAGCGTGAGACGACGAGCGATTCGGTAAGCATGAGGCCAAACGTAGTTTCTCGACGGGGGCTCTGCGAAAACAACCGTCGCCAACGGCTCGACACCGGGCCGTCTGGCTCTGCGTCCAGGTGGTGACCAGGGCCTGGTATCGGGTCTTTCGTGGTCAGTCGATCAGGAGCTGTCGCAGTCGTTCGCCGTCAGCGGGGTCGAGGCCGAGGGCATGTTCGAGGTAGGCCTCCCGGGTCGGCCAACCGGCGTCGACCGCGGCCAGCCCGGCCCGAAGGAATCGTTCGTGGACCATCAGGAACGGCCGCACCACCTCGGCGTCGATACCCCGTGCCGCATAGTGTGCCAGGCGGCTTTCCACCGGCCGGTGGACGTTGCTGGCCAGGTAGTGCTCGACCAAGGCGTCGTCTGGGACGCCGAGGGCCATGCCCAGAATGGTGGCGGCCCATCCGGCCCGGTCCTTGCCGGCCGAGCAGTGCCACAGCACCGGGCGCCCCGCGACGTCCACGATGACCTGCAGGAACCTGCTGAAGATCTGCTGCTTGGTCGGGTCGAGGGCCATGTCGGTCACGAACCGCCCCGCCAACTCCTCGGCTCGACCGCCGCCGAAACGCTCCTCGATCAGCGACTGGTCGCCGCTCATCAGAGTGGTTCGCAACATCGCCCCGTTGCCGCCGGTGTCGATCATCTCCAGTTGCAGATAGTCCGGTCCATCCGGGATGCGGTCCTCACCGCCGTCGCCACGCCGGTCGATCTCGGTCCGGAAGTCGACGATGGCCGCCAGGTCGTGGTCGGCCAGGGCGGCCACATCGCGGTCGCTGGCCTGACTCCAGTGGCCACTGCGAAACAGCACGCCCCGTCGGATCGTGCCGCCGTCGGCGGCGGGCAGGCCACCCAGCTCCCGGAAGTTGACCACCCGGTCGAAGCCCGGCGGGGCCGCGCCGTCGGTAGGGCTTTCGGCCCGCGCTGGATCCGATGGTCTGGCGGCTCGTTCGGTCACCGGGTCAGGACGACTTCGGCACGTCGCGAAACGGCATCTCCCGGTCGACGGCGACGTCCTTGGGTAGGCCGAGGCCTCGCTCACCGATGATGTTGCGCTGTATCTCGTCGGTGCCGCCGGCGATCGATCCCGACGGAACACTGAGCGCCATCTCGGCCACCTGCCCGTTGTGGGGAGCGTCGTCGCCGGCCAGCATGCCGCCCGCCCCGAGCGTTTGCGGCCCGAGGTGCTGCGCGGCCCGACCGATATGGGAACCCTGGAGCTTTGCGGTGTTGGCGAACGACCCGGGGGACTGGCCGGCCTTGGCCGCCTCCCTGGCCCGCTGCGCAGACCAATTCGACACCATGCCCATGGTCTTGAGTTTCATCAGTTCCTGTCGCAGCAGCCGGTCGTCAAGGGTGCCCCGCTCCTCGGCCAGGCGGGCGATCTCGGTTGATGAGCGGAAGGCACGGCTGCCGAGCCCGGTGTCCGATGGCCCGGCCGCCACCTCCCCTGCCGGTCGATCGAGCACACCGCCCTTCTCGCCGGGCAGCGCCACCGACAGCCCGGGCACCCGATTGGACAGGCCGGAGCGCTCGAAGGCCAGGGTGGCGACCGCCGCGGCCCAGCCCTGGCCCTCACCGCCGATCAGGTTGTCGTTCGACACCCGGGCGTCGGTGAAGAACACCTCGTTGAAGTGGGCCTGGCCGTTCATCTGTTTCAGCGGTCGGATCTCGATCCCGGGCTGGTCGACGTCGATGATGAAGTAGCTCAGGCCACGATGCTTTGGCACGTCCCAGTTCGATCGGGCCACCAGCATGCCTCGGGAGGCGGCCAGCGCCCCCGAGGTCCAGACCTTCTGGCCGTTGATGACCCACTCGTCGCCGTCCCGCTCGGCGTTGGTGCGAAGACCGGCGAGGTCGGACCCGGCCTCCGGTTCGCTGAAGAACTGGCACCACGATTCGGTCCCATCGGCCAGGGGAGGGACCAGCCTGGCCCGTTGCTCGTCGGAGCCCTGCTGGATCACCACCGGTGCGCCCATCACCTGGCCGAGGCTGAACGGCGGACCGAGCGCCCCGGCCTCGACCAACTCGGCGGCCACGGCCCGGCCCTCGGCCGCGGTCGACCCACGACCGCCGAGGCCCTCGGGCCAGGTGGGAAACTGCCAGCCGGCGGCGGCCATTCGTGACCACCACTCCCGAACCGACAGGTCCGGATCCCAGTTCTCGGCCAGCCAGTTTCGTACGTCGGATCGGAGATCATCGAGCGCTGCCATGACTGTGGACGCTAGCGGCAACCGTTCCCCTGGCGCCAAGGCGACGGGATCCCGGACTCGCTGCCTGCCGCACCCCTGGGCGATCGCCGTCCGGTCCGGTCAAGGGTGCTCGGCGGCCTGCATGCTCGGTCGACGAGGGCCTCCTCCGACCGGTTCAGCGAGGGGCCTGGTATCGCCGGGAGAACTTCAGGCCGGCGAGCACCCCGGTTTCGATGTAGTCGCCGAGCTCGGTGATGCGATCGGGGCGGTCGGCCCAGGCCGAGATGGCGGCGGCGGACTCCTCCGGCAATCGGCTGGCGGCGGCGTTGAGCCGCTGCGGCCCGTCGGGGCCGAACAGGTGGTCGGCGGCCCGGAACGGCAGGCCGAGCAGCGAGGGAAGCAGCCCGGCCGCGGCGGCGAGCCCCGCCACCAGGGCCTCCTCATCGCCGAACCGGGCGGCCAGGGAAGCCTGTTCCCGGACGAACTCGGCGACCGCGGATCGGGGTGGTGTCCGGTCGAGTCGTTGCCCTCGGTTGGCGGTGAGCAGCAGGTCGCGTGTCTCGGGGCCGAGCAGGTCGAGTTCCTCGTAGACCGGGGCTCCGTCCGGCAACCAGGGAAGGGCCGGCGACTGGGCCGAAGACACGAAAGCCTCAGCCCGCTGCGGCCCCTCGGTCGTTGCGTAGTGGTCGGCGGTCCTGGCGAGCATGGCGAGGCGCCGTTCGGCCGACTCGACGGCACGGGCATGGGCCTCGGGATCCCAGACCGGCTCGAAGTCGACCGAGTCGCCGATCAGGACCGGTGCGTGGAGACGGTTCTGCTCGTCGACCGGGCCGGCGGTGTTGTGGAGATATGGCACCACGTTGGTGACGGCGCCTGCCAGGTCCGGTTCCAGATCGGCGGCGTACTCGGCCAGGTACTGGTCGGGGTCGAGACCGAGTTGTCGGGCACAGAACGCGACGAACGAGAAGTACAACCACGTCCGGCTCCGGGCCGTGTTGTCGACCCAGGCACCGCCTCGAAGCACGGCCCTGGTTGCCAGATCGAGATCGTCTCGTCGGCGATCCCGCATGATCCGCCCACAGAGTTGGGCAAAGAACCGCCAGTAGTGAATTCCCGACGGCGGCGAGCGTCCGGTCAGCGGCTCGGATCGGATCCACCGCTCGATGCCATCCATGTGCTCGGCGCTCAGGCGCCGCTCCAGCGACGCCAGATGCTCGATCACATCCCGAGGCGACGGGCCGGTCATCGATCACCGGCCGCCATTATCGAACGGCCCTCCACGACGCCGGTCGAGCACCACGATGCCGTCACGACCTCACCGGCGGTGTAGTCGCCCGGTGCCGGCGCAAGCCCTGCCACCGCAACGTCGTAGTACGACAATTGCTTGGCCAGGAACCGGAGCCGGGCTGTCGGGGAGAACGAGAACTCCACCGTGATGTCGCCGTCGGCCGCGACAGCGGCAGAAGACACCACACTCCACGCCACTGGTCCCGTTCGCCGCTCGGCGCTCCAGGCGATCTCCGTGGCATCTGCGGCCACCACGACGCCGGTGTTGGACGTACGCAACTGTAATGCCACCCGTAGCTCCAGGAGGATGCCGAGTCTTTGCCCAACCGCATCGAAGCGAATATCGAGCAGTTGGGACTCGGCAAAGAGGTTCGTTTGGCTCAACGGGTCGACCGCCGGCGCCGGGAGTTCGGCCAGGGCCGGGGTCCCGAGCAGGTCGGCCAGTTGCATCATGGCAACTCGATGTGGGCGAAGGGATCGCTGTTCGAAATCGTTTGACCGGTGAGCGGGTTGACCGTCTGCCCGACTTCGTTCATGTACACAACGTAGCCGTTCGGGTATTGGTACGGCCCGGATGTGACCGGGCCCATGACCCGGGCCCGTCATCCGGGCACGTCCGGGGTGGGGACATCGGGGAACGATCCCGGCGGGTAGGCCCGGTTCTCGGTGATCAACCATCCGGCGTCTGACAGCTGCTGGATCTCGTGTTCGAAGATGGAGCCGTCGACGCTGGGGTCGAACGGATTCGTCGCCAGGTCGACCGGCCGCGGATCGTCGATCAGGTGTTGGATCACCGAATCGTTGAGCTCGGGTGACCAGTCATCGACGTTCAAGGCGAACTTGCCATCTTCGGCACCCGCCAGTGCGGCGTCGTCGAATCGACCCAGGACCAGGTCCCCTTGGCCGTCGGCGAAGATCTCGTTGACCCGCTCCCGTAGCAGCTCCGGCGTTCGCAGATCGATGAACTCGCCATCGGGGAAGTCCGGAGTCGGGGTCGTTCGTACGACAACCGGCAGTCCGGTCACCGGGTCGACACCTTCGATGATGAAGTTGTCCGGCAGGTCCCCGATCGCCTCGTACAGCGCGTCATAGCGAGCGTCGAACTCGGCCCGGGTCATCGACGGATTTCGGCTGCTGGCCTCATCCCAGGCGGAGTCCCGGTGCTCGGAGCTGCCCGGCCGTCCGCATGGTGCGTTGTGGACGAGTACGTCTGCGGTGCCGGACGACACGGTGAAGGTGTCGTCGACGGCGACGTCGAGCTCCCACACCAGGGTCGACCGCGGTCCCGTCACCTCGACCGCATCGACCGTCGTGACACCGTCGGGAGTGAGCAGGTGGTCGCCGGGGGCAACGTCTTCCAGCTCCCGCCACGTTCCGTCGGAGGCGACCCAGAACAGGTGATGGTCGGTCGCCGTTATCTGTGAACCGTCGGCCAGGGTGGCGGTGGCCATGGAGCCCCGATCCAGGTGCGACCACTGATCGACGACGGTTCTGGCCGACCAGACGCCGGTCGCCACGTCGGCGGCCATCACCCGATCACCCGGCTCTATCAGATCGATCGGCAGGTGGCTGCCGTCGGCCATGAGAACCTCGGTGCCGGTCGGGAAGCTGTTGCCGCCGGTCCTGCAGGTGATCGGGTCGCGGTCTCGGCCGTCGTTGTCCGACCCTGAATCGTTGCCACCATCGCGGTCGCCCCGATGGCGACGACGGTTGGTCACCCAGTCCCGGATGTCGTCCATCTTGTCGAGCAGCTTCGCCACCCGACCGCTGCCGCCGGCCGCACCGGCGGTGATGACCGCTGCCGCCAGCTCGCAGCCCATCTTGCCGATCCACTGGGCCGGTTCATCCTCCAGGAGCTGGAGTTCGGCCAGCTCGCCGAGGAACTCCTCGGCGAAGGCGCGGGGATCCTCCTGGATGGCGGCATAGAGGTCCTGGAACTCCTGTAACTTCTCGGTGACGTAGCTGACCGGGTTTCCGAGGGCCGACGCCACCTCCTTTGCCGCCTGCCAAAGCCCGGAAAGCACTTCGATACCGAACGCGGCGCAGCCCTTGAAGAAATCGACGATGGCCTTGGCCCACGGTGGCAGGAGGGCCTCGATCTGCAGCGCCAACTCGACCACGTTGTCGACGACCCACTCCACGCCGTCGATCACCACGCCGGCCGCGTCCTTCACGCAATCGTCCCACTCCGTCGGGTGGAAGATGCTGCCAGCCGAACACTCGCTGCCACCCTGTTCGGATTCCGGCTCGTAGTTGCTGCACAAGCCCTCGGTGAGCATGCGCAAGGTGCATTCGGCCAGGTCGAGGTCGTCGGGGTCGGGCAGCAGGCCCGGGCTGCTCGGGCTCGCTTGATCGCCGAGCGCCCCGATGGCCTGAATCTCGCCGACGGCCAGGTCGTAGGTGGCCAGCGGTGAACCGGCCTGGACGAACCGGCCGGCGCCGCCGATCGATGAGGTCCAGGTGACGTCGTACTCGATCACGACCGACATGGACATCGGCGCCACCGATGTGGTGTGGTCCCAATCGCGACCGCAGGGCGCCGGGCCCACTGCGCCCGGGGTGTACTCGACGCCGGGACCGTTGCAGCGGAACACCCCGTCGGAGAACGTCCAGATGGTGCTCACCGGGGTGGCCGTCATGTACACGACCACCTCGCCGTAGACCTCGGTGTGGCTCACCGGAACCCAGGTCGTCGGATCGATGGCCAGCCACGTCTCCAACTCGACGACCTGCATGCCGTTCACATCGGGCGTGATGCGGGGCGCCGGTCGCCACATCTTTGCCGCCAGACCGCCGGTGCCGAGACCGATGGCCCGTGCCTCCCAGGCCCTGGCGTCTGGCGCCAGCACCCTGCGCTGGGGTCCGGTGACCCGAACCGCGTCGCCCTCGACACAGACCGGTACCTCCCACCGATACCCGGCAGGGGCGGCGCCAAAGGTTCTGCCGGCGTCGTCGGCAAGCCGGCGAGCTGCCCGGTCGTCACCGTTGGTCAGCCACTCGGTTGTCGAACCTCCCGACGATCCGTCGCCGTCGGCGTCACACGACGCGGCAGCCGCCGGCTCGGGGGTGAACGTCACCGCCAACACCGGGATCAGCAGTATCCACACCAACCACCACGTCTGCCGCCTCACAACCGAACCCCCTCGTCCCGCCATCGAAATCCCTACTCCCCGCCACAACCCGAATCGAGATCCTGCAACCGCATCCCGGCGACCCGTAACTGGGGATCGCCACCATCGACCGTCTCGTCGCGAATCTCCCACTCCCGGTAGATGAAGGATCCGGGCTTGGTCGGCATCGGAACGTCCTCCAGCACCTCACCGGTGTCCTTCGAGCGGGCCGGCATGCCCTCGGGGTAACCGGTGCAGGTCGCAACGACGAAGCCTCCCAGCAAGGCGTCGGATCCCGTGACCTCGATGGTGTGGTTCTGAGGTGCGACGATGTAGATCCCTTCCTGATCCATCCCGGCCATCTCGGATTCGGCATCGGCAACCAGAGCGTCGGTCATCAGGCCCTTGACCGGGTCGGCCCCGAGCGACGGATCGGCCCACATGGTCTCCATGGCGGCCATCGTCTCCTCGCAGGAGTTGCTCGAGTTCGGCCTTGCGGGGTCTGGGGACACACCCCAGAGGCCCGGACGCAACCGAGCCGTCGTGGCGAACCTGCACCGCATCGACCACCCATTGGCCGTTCACCAGTTTGAACACGGTCAGCTGATCGACGAAATTCGATCGGGTGAAGTTGAGGAACTCGTCTTCGAGTTGGACTTCCAGGCAGTCGTGGACGATGGCGGTCTCGGCACTCCCGGTGATCGTGTCGGCATCGGAGATGGTCCGCAGCCCGACGATGTTCAGATCTTCGTCGGCCAGCGCCTCGTTCTCCTCGAGCCAGGTGTCGATATCGTCCAGCACCGCAGGTGAGGCGATGCCTGCCAGGTCCGCTCTGGCCCGGTCGTTGCCGACTGCGAGCCCCGTCGGCCAGGAGCAGGTAGCCCTCGTAGGCGTCGAGCAGTGCCGCCGTCTCGGTCGCGGTCAGGTCCGCCTCGGAGGCATCGACCCCGATCGGGGCGATCGATCGCCCGGCGGGTTCGCCACTCGCCGCTTGATCGTCACCCTCGGCCGGGTCGTCGGATGGCTGCGCATTGCTCGAGAGCGCGACGTCTCCCGACTCGGCCGCAACGGAATCGGCGAAGAGGTCGTCGTCGTTCGAACCGCTGCAGCCGGCGAGCAGGAGAGCCGCCGCCACGGTGTCGGCGAGCAGTCTCATGCCTCATCGTTCTGGCTCCCGTTCGTGGCTGGAAGCAGTACGTTCCAGCCGGGCCGCAACACGCTGCTGTTGGTCAAGATCGTCCTCGGTGCCACTTCTCTCCCTGCATTCAGTTGCTGTATCGCCGGCCAGTGCCTGCCATCTCCCATGCTTCGTTCGGCCAGCGACCAGAACGTCTCCCCTCGGGCAACCGTGTGCTCGACGGTTGGCAGCTCCCGGAGATCGACCACCGGACCGGCGAAGCCTCCCGACAGGGGCGAGGCGACCGGCCGGTGACCGTCCGTCGGTGCCGTTCCGTTGACCGATCGTCGTCCGGGGTCGGTGCCGTTCCGGTACCGATCGTGCGTCCGGGATCGGTGCGCTTGGCGCCTCCGCCCGTGCGTCGGGGCCCGGTGACCGTCCGGTTCGTTCCTGTCCGATGACGTCCGGTGCTTCTTGGCCCTCCGCTCCCCGGTCAAGGGCCTGGGGCATCACGATCCGATCGAGCCCGACATCCGGATCGGTGATCGTCCAACCTCGAAGCGACCCCGTCCCGAAGAAGCTGGCCTCCACCAGTCGCCGGAACGACGACTGTACGACCGTCGGCACGGCGGGCACCGGGCGCAGGGGCCGTGGCCGGCCGATGGCGCTCCGGATCAGCAGGATCACGATCACGATCCACAGCACCAGAAGCGGATCGGCGGGGTTGAGCGACGGTCGTTCGGCGAGGCGGGCCAGCCGTAGCGCAACGGCGGTGGCGGCACCACCGAGCACAAACGCCATGGCTGCGGTGGCCAGGACCGCGCCGATGGTACGGCGGGTCGATCCCGGTGATCCCGGCCGGGGCGACGCCGGGGGCCCCGATGACGGTGGCGGTGACGCGGGCGTCTGCCGTGCCTGTTCGACGGCCGGCGACGTCATCCGGTCACTCCGTCGCGGACCCTGGCTTGGGCCGTACCGGTGACCGTCTGGCTTCCAATGCCGAACAGTCCCAGGAATTCCATGTCGACCGAGCGGTCGACGGTGACCTCCAGCAGATCGGTATCGACCTGGCGGGCCGAGGCGCTGTCCGACCCCTGCCCGAAGGCGAAGGCCAGCGCGGTGCCGATGGCGCTGGGGGCCAGCTCGGGGTCGCCGGCGTAGATCGAGGCCTCGTCGAGATCGTTGGCTCCCGCTCTGGCCGCGGCGGCGGCCACGTTGACCGCTTCACGGCGGGCGGCGAACAGGTTGCCGCCGTCGTAGGCCAGTCCGGCCAGTCCGACCAACGCCGGCAGCAGCAGGAGGATGAACGGCGAGATCGATCCTCGCTCGCTTCGAATCGACGCCGCCACCCGGACATCAGTCGACCACCCGATACCGGTCGACCGGCTCGACGGCCGACTCCGTGATCACGATGCTTCCCGGCGCCCCCAGCAGATCGAGGTCGGACAGATCGACTCGGCAGCTGACCTCGATCTCGATCTGGCCGCCGGCCACGAAGTTGGTTCCGCGCCGACGGCCACCGATGGCGCCTGGCAGCGGAACCCCTTGCCGGCCAATGCCACGTCGACCGCCGGGCCGATGACACCCGGAACCGCGCCCGGGCCGCTGGCCACCGATGCCTGACGAGCCGCCTCCCGGGCCGCCGAGCGGACATCGGCGGTGGTCGACGCCACCCTGCCACCGAGCACGATCAACTCGACGAAGACGACGAGCACCGGGAACAAGGAGGAGAAAGGTCACCAGGGCCGACCCGGTCTCGCCCCGCAGCCGGCGCCACGGGCGCCGCTTGCCGCTCGGGCCGTGGGCCGCGGTGTGCTCGACCGGTCGGTTCACCGTCGCTCGGCCTCCGAGTAGAACCGTTCCCTCGGGCCGGTCACATCTGCACTGACCGAGTTGAACAGCTCGATCAGCGGCGTTTCGATCTCCGCGCTGACCGTCACCCTGACCTGGTCATCGCTCTGCGAAACGGCGATCGCCTTGTTGCGCAGGCCGGAGGCCAGGCTCAGCGTCTGCTCTGCTGCCGCTCGACCGTCGGCCTCGGTGCCGTCCTCGATCTGCGCCGCCCGTAGCCCGTCCTGGGCCGCCGCCGACACCACGGACTTGGCATGGAAGACCAACGCGGCGTGCACGGCGCCGTAGAAGGCCAGCACCGTGGCGGCGAACACCACCAGGATGGTCGGTATCTCTCCACGGTCGCTGCGGAGTCTCGACCGGGCGCCAGCCGGCCGGGACTCCGTCAGACCCGGAGCGTTCATCAATTGGCGGTGATCTGGGTGACCTTGGTGTTGAACCACGGAGCCAGCAGCGCGACCGCGGCGGCGGCGGCCACGGCCAAGCCGGCGGCCAGGATCAACCAGGAACCGAGCTCGCCCCGCTCGTCGTCGAGAAACGACTCGACCAGGTCTGCCGCCTTGGCCTTGGCGATCTGGTAACGGACCGCCGTCTGAACCGAGAGTTGTTGCATGTCTGATGTCCTCCGTTTGTGGTTGGTTCTCATTCGAGATCTCTGATACGGCGGTGGACCGGTGCGTCAACGTCACGCCCCCAGCAGATTGGCGACGGCCGGATACCCCATGAACCCCATCCAGCCGAGCAACATCGTTGCCACCGGGATGTTCATGGACTCGCTCTTCTTCTCCGCCGCGGTCATGGCTTCGGCCAGCTCCCGCTCCCGCCCGGACTCGGCCCTGGCCTTGAGGGTCTCGGTGACCCTGGCGCCCGATGTTCCGGCCAGGGACAGGGCCCCTGCCAATTCGATGAGCGACACGACACCGAGCCGCCGCCCGAGGCGATCGAATCCGGCCCATGGGCTCTCGCCGTGCAACGTCGCTTCGGCGATCGACCGGCGGAGCGCCTCGAAGCACCAGCCACCGCCGATGGCCGTTGCGTCGTTCATGGCCGAGTTGACACCGCCGCCGCCGGAGATGCTCACGGCCACGAGGCTGACGAAGGCGTTGAGCGCCTCCCGGAACTCCTCCCGCCTGGCCGCGGCCCGACGCTTGAGCTCGAGATCGGGAACGACGTAGAAGACGATGAATCCGGCGACGAGTATGAGCGTGACGGCGAAGACGCTGCGAGCCAGGCCGAACAGGTACAACACCGCCACCAGCAGCACCGCACCGCCGACACCGGCGTTCAGCTTGTCCGTGGCGTGGGTTTCGAGGTCGCCGGCCGTGACCTCCAGATCGCTTTGAACCTCGTCCATGAGGTCGCTCTTGACGGTTCGCAGCAGCCAGACGGCCAGGCGACTCCACAGCGATCGCAGGGCTCCGGGATTGTCGGAGCGGATCCCTCGATCGTCGAACGTCGCCAGGCGCTCGGCCAGCGAGACCGGGGCGGGGAACAGCCCTCGCAGCACCAGCCAGATCCCGAGGCCGAAGCAGCCGCCCATGATGAAGTGGCGGATCATTGGCCCACCCCGGGTGCGGGTTGGCCCGAATCCGACCAGGTCTCGATTCCCTTGAACAGCCGCCGAGGCTCGGTCGGTCGGCTCAGGAGATACAGGCTCATGCCGGAGGCGAAGAAGATCCCGCCGATGAAGAACAGCGCGATCTGGCCTCCGACGCTGTCGAACGGCTCGAGGAAGCTGCGACGAGCCAGCACCAGGAACATGATCATGGCGAAACTGATCCAGCCGGCCAACCGGGCCTGGCTGTAGGTTCTGGATCGTCGACTCTCGACGTGACGCCACATGGCGGCGGAATCCCTGGCTCCTCGGGCGGTGATCGCCAGCACGCCCTGCAGGCTCCCGGCGTGGCGGCCGGTGGCCAGGATCAGCGATGCGACGACCATGTCGGAAAGCGGGTGGTTGACGTCGGCGGCGAAGCGACGGAGGGCCTGGGGGACCGATTGGTGTTGGAGCCGGAGGGCGAGGTTTCGGACTTCGGTGCGGATCGGGGCCGGCGCGACCCGGGCCGATGCCCGCAGCGCCTCCTGGATCCCGGCCGAGGCGGCCATGGTGTCGCGGAGGCTCTCGGCCCAGACCGCGATGGCCTCGACACGCTCGACGGCCTCCCGTCTTCGCCGCTTTGCCGCAGCGAGGGTCGGGAGGCTGAACCCACCGAGGGCGCAGTACACCGCGGCCACCGGCCACCCGGTGACGGCCAGGGTGACGGCGAAGCCCCCGACGGCCAGGGCGAAACGCAGCGGCAGGTGGTCGAGTCCGGGGGAGCCGGATCGCTCGGTCATCCTCGGCAGCAAGCCGAGCGCACCGGCCACGATGAGCAGCAGACCGCCGACCGCCACCATCGTCCACAAACCGATACCCAGCGGCCCTACCAAGGCGGACTCACCAATCCGGCCGCAACCAGTCGCTCGTAGAGACGCTGCGAGGGTCGGACCGAGGCGATGGCGGGACCATCGATCCCGGGGGCGAACAACTCGTTGTACCGAACGCCTTCGTCGCTGTCTTTCTGCACCTCGACGATGCTCGACACGACCCGCCGCCGATCGGGGAGCACCTTCAGATGGACGACGATGTCGACCGCGTTGCGATAGAAGGAATCGATGACGCTCATCGGGATGTCGGCCAGACCCTCGGCGCAGTAGCCCCGAACCCGATCGGCCACCCCTCGGGCCGAGTCGGCGTGGACCGTGCACATCGAGCCGTCGTTGCCCTGACTCATCGCCTTGAGCATGTAGAGCGCCTCGGCGCCCCGGACCTCGCCGACGATGACCCGATCCGGCGACATCCGAAGGCACTCCCGGGTGAGGTCCATCATGTTCAGCTCGCCCACGCCTTCGACGTTGGCCTGGCGGGTCTCCATCTCGACGACGTTCGGGTGCTCGTCTGGGAAGCCCCCGAGGCCCAGCTCGGCGGTGTCCTCGATGGTGATGATCCTCTCGTTTGCCGGCACCTCGAACAGCAGGGTTCGCAGCATGGTCGTCTTCCCGGTCCCGGTGCCGCCGGCCACGATCAGGTTGCATCGGGCCAGCACCGCGGCGGTCAGGAAGTCGACGATGGCGTCGTCGACCGTTCCGAGCTGGCGGAGGTCGGCCAGCCGAATCTTGCGGTGGTACGGGCAACGGACGGTGATCGTCGGCCTGCTGGTGACCGCCATGATGGCGTGCATCCGGAAGCCGCCGGGAAGCCGCAGGTCGACCCGTGGATTGGACACGTCGAAGCGGCGCTCGGTGCGGCCCAACCGGGACGACCAGCGGTTGACCAGCTCGATCAGTGCTTCGTCGCTCTCGGCGATCGGTGGAACCCGCTGGGGGGCGGCGACTCCGGAGCGGCTGACGAAGACCCGATCGCAGCCGTTGACGAAGATGTTCTCCACCCCGGGGTCGAACAGGTATTCCTCGAACCCGCCGAGACCGAACAGGTCCGCCTTCACCCGGCGGAAGACCGCCTCCTCTTCATCGATTTCCAGGATCGGTAGTCCGTCGACCGCACGTCGACGGGCCAGGCTGTCGAGCCGGCTCCAGATGATGCTCTCGGCCCTGGCCGCTTCGTCGGCCGGATCCAATTCCTCGGTCGGACCGTCGCCCTGGCGGAGCTCGGAGATGTCGGTCGCCACCTCTTCCCGGATCTGGGCCACCAGCTGGAGATCGAGGTCCACACCATGGCCGGTGGCGGTCGCCCCGGGGGTCGGCGACTCGGTGGTCGTCTCGATGCCGACCGAGGTCACCTGGAGCCTCCGCCGTCGTCGCGGTTCGACCGCCAGGAGGAACGCACCCCATCGGGACCCGAGCTGGTCCGCCGTGGTGGCACCGGTGGGCGCGGTTTGGCAGGACCATCGGCCGCCGACCACTCGGCTGCGGGGTGGTCCAGCGCCGAGGTGTCCTCGAACGGTTGGCCATCCGGCGGTTGGTGGTCGGCCAGGTGCTCGAACGGGGCGAGGTCCGGCGCCGTTTCGTCGCCGGACGTTGGATTCGAGGCGGCTTGATCGGCCACGGTCCGATCTTCGGCCGATTGATCGTTCAGGGCCGCCGGCCGCCGTCCGGCCAGGACGACGCCGCCGGCCGGCGGAGGCCACCCGTTGGCCGCAGCGATCGGTGGTGGCGGGGCGACCGGGAGTTCGGCCGGCGGTGCGGTCGGCGGAGCGGGGGGTGGTGGTTGAGCGACATCGACCGATGACTGCTGGCCGACCTCGATGTCGGCCGCCATGGCGAACTGGGCCGCCAGGGGTTGTCGGGACGCCAGGTCGTCGGCCAGGGCGGCCACCGATCGCCACAGGGTGGAGCGGCGCAGCCTGCCGGCGGCGAAACGTCCGCCACTGAAGGCCACCGCCAGGGCCGGGTCGTCGGGGATGACCGCGGCCAGCCGGACGCCGGCCAGGTCGGCCACCTCCTGCGGGCTGTGGGGTTGGTCGCCGACGATGACCAGCGCAGGCCGACAGTCGTTGGCCTCGAGCAGTCTGATGGCGAACAGCGCCGACTGCACCTCGTCTGGCCGGGGTCGACAGACCAGCAGTACCTCGTCGGCGGCCAGGGCCAACGGCAGCGCCGCTTCATGGCCGCCGGTTCGGCCGAGGTCCACCACGACCGGGCCGTCCATGGAAGCCAGGAGCTCGGCCACCGTGGCCGCACTCCGCCGGAGGGCGGCTGCCGACATCACCGGGTCGACCGGTGCCAGCAGGCACGGCAGCCCGTTCAGTTCCACCGCGTTCTCGACCACCAGACCGGGTCGGTTGGCCCGCCGCAAATCGGCGCTGAGGGTGGTCCAGGTTCGTTCGAACGGCAGGCCGAACCGGAGACCGAGGACCCCGCCCGCTTCGTCGGCCTCGACGATCAGGGGTAGGGCGCCCGAAGCCCGCCAGGCGAAACCCAGTGCAACGGCCAACGAGGTGGCCCCTGGACTGGATCGGCTCGACGAGACGGCAACGACGGTCATGAACCGGGTTCGCTCGGTTCGCCGGGTTCCGCCGGGCGGCCTGGATCGATCGGCACCACCGGATCGTCGAGCAGGCCGTCGTCGATGAGGGCCAAGCGGATCCGGCCCTGCTGGGCTCGCTCCGAGATGGGGGTGGCGATGGCCTCGTTGACCCGGATCGAGACCAGGAAGGTGTCGGCCCGCACCAGGCGGTTCACCTCGACGACCGTGCCCTCGGTGATCTCTCTCGGCCCGCTTGCGGTATCGGTGAAGGCGGCGTTCGGTCCGCTGACCTCGATCACCTTGACCACGTCCCCCGGACGCAATCCGACCAACGGGTACTGGCCGGGGTCCAACGCCGCGCCGACGATGACCTGCGGTTGATCCTCGGCGTTTCCTTCGATGAACTGGCTCGGGTGGACGATCGACCCTTCGCCGATCGGGCCGGTTGCCACCTGTCCGACGAGGTCGACCCGTTCGGACGGCGAGATCGCTCTCACCCCGGTGGCGGCGATCGACTCGGTTCGCAGGTCCCCGTCGGTGATCACTTCGCCCTCGGCGATGGTTCGCGACGCCACCAGCACGTCGACCCGATTGCTGAGCGATCGGGCGATGGTGGCGGCCGCCAGTCCCGAGATGATGACCAGCACGACGCCGGCGATGATCCACAGCGTGTTGCGGGGTCGACGCGGCGAAAGGGGCAACCCGACCGGTGCCTTCCCGTTGCCGTTCGGCGACGGGCGAAGTCCACTGTCTGCAACGGCCACGCCGTGGCCGCCGATCCCTACACTCGCCATTACTGTGCCCTACGTGATCGGTGGAGGTCTTCTTCCGCTGACCGCAGGCTAGTCACAGTTTGGGCAAGCTTGTCGTCGCAACGACCAATCTTTTGTTCACCGGTCGAGATGACCGATCCCGCCCAATCGACGATGGGGAAGTCGGCGTCGGCTCCTTACACCATAAATAGAGTGGCCGGCCCAGAAGGTTGACGCCGTAAGGATTCCCCCTGTCCGGTCATTCCCTGATAACGATCTCGACTCGGCGGTTCTGGGCTCTCCCCGCCGGGGCGTCGTCGCCGTTTGGCTGCTGGTTGGCCGCGACCGGCCGGGTTTCGCCGTAGCCGTTGACGGTGATGTCGATCGTCAGCCCACGGGATCGCAGCGCGGTCTCGACCGCCTCGGCCCGCCGGAGCGACAGGTCGAGGTTGTAGTCATCACTGCCCAGGGAGTCGGAGTGTCCGTTGATCTCGATCGGCTTGGCCGTCTCGACCAGTGCAGCGGCCACCGCATCGAGCGTGTCGTCGGCCTCGGCCCGAATCTCGGCCTCGTCGAACTCGAACAACAGGCTCGAATCGAACCGAATAACCGCAGCGCAAGGTGGGGCCAGAGAGCCGAGCTTGCCGAGGGGCGGAAAGCGGCCGCCGACCGCCAGCGACGGGGCCGGTGGGATCTCGACCGTCGCCCCTTGACCTCGACCCTCGGGATCGAAGTCGATCCGAACCGGATCGAGTCCCGTTTCGACGTATCGCCCCGACCCGTCGGGATCGATCGTCATCTCGATGCGGCTGGTCGGAGTCGATCGGCTCAGACGCCAACCACCGTCAGACTCGAGATCGATCGTGACCACATCGGTGTCGCTGGTCGCCCGGTAGTACTGGCCGGAACCATCGGGTTGCACGTTGATCGTCAGCAGACCATCGTCGTTTTCGCTGTAGTACTGCCCACCACCGTCCTGGGGCACGGTGATCGTCAGCAGTCCGTCCCGATCGTCGTAGTACTCTCCCGAGCCGTCGGCGAAGGTCTTGACCGTCACCAATCCCTCCGGCCGCTGGTTGTAGTAGGTGCCCGATCCGTCTGGCAGGACATCGATGGTGATCAGACCGGTACCGCCGGCGTCGTAGAACCGACCCGAGCCGTCGGCCTCGACCTCCAAGGTCACGAGGCCGTTCTCGCTCTCGTCGTAGTACCGGCCCGATCCATCCCGATCGATGTCGAACACGTCGTTTCCCGTCGACCCCCGGTAGATGAGATCCCCGCCGTCCTCCTCGCACGTCGCGGCGATCAGGTCGACGCCGCTGACCGGCGTGATCAGATCACCGAGGCGGTCGGCGACCACGTCTCCCGTTTCGCCGAGTATGGAGATGTCGGGAAGTGCGATCACCGGGATCCGGGGCATGTCGACCTCGATCCGACGCTCGACGGGGCCTGCGCTGTCTCCCGACGGCACCGCCCCGTCCGTGGCCCCGCCCGCTTCGTCGCCGGCCTTTCGCGCTCCTCCGTTTCCGGCACGTTTCGGCCGTGTCGGTTGGTTCGGGTCGTCGCCCCGGTGATGGTCGGCCCGGCCGCATTGCCGCAGGCGGTCGTCGCCAATGCGCACGCCATGATCGCCGCGCTGCATCGCTCCGTCCACCGTCGTCCGCTCATCGCCATCCTGCGGTCATTCTGTACCACAGTCCGCAGTTGGGGGCGTCGTGGCTCGCCGTCAGGTCACGGGCGGAAGCTCGGACCGGCGGTCGGACCCAGCTGGGTGGCCAGGATCGATTGGGCCTGTTCCACGAACTCGTGGAGCAGCGGTCTGGTGTCGCGTGGGTCGATGATGTTCTCGATGTCGTAGGCGTGGGCATTGCGGAACGGGGAGGCGATGGCCTCCAGCCGTGCCTCGATCGCCTCCCGGTGGGCCTGGGGATCGTCGGCGGCCTCGATCTCCCGCCGGTAGGCAACCATCGTCCCGCCCTCGATGTGCATCGATCCGGCGTGGGTCGACGGCCAGGCGTAGCGCTGATACATGCCGTTGCCCCGGAAGTGCAGTCCACCGGCCACCCCGTAGAGCTGGCGCATCACCACCGAGATCATCGGCATCCTGCTGGTGGAGAACACGGTGACCGCCCTGGCTCCGGCGCGGAGGATGCCCTGGCGCTCCATCTCCGGTCCGACGTGGAAGCCGGGTTCGTCGGCCAGCCAGACGAACGGCAGATGGAACGTGTCGCACAGCTGCACGATCCGCATCGCCTTCTCCCCTTCGAGGATCCCCATGGCGCCGCCGTAGTAACGGGGGTTGTTGATCATCACACCGACCGCGTGGCCACCGACCCGCCCCAGGCCCACGATGTTGCCCCGGCCAGACAGAGGGGCGATCTCGAAGAACGATCCGTGATCGAGGACCGAATCCAGGATCGGGTAGGGGTCATAGATGCGTCGCCGGCTGCGGGGGATGGCCGAGAGCAGCGACTCGTCCCGCCGGTCGACCGGGTCGTCGCATGCGACCTTCGGTGCCATCTCCCACACGTTCGACGGCAGGTACGACAGGAAGCGCCGGATCTGGGCGAAGGCGTCCTTCTCGGACTCGGCCAGGTTGTCGATCACGCCGTTCGGTATCTGGACCCGTTCGTCACCGAGGTCCTCCTTGGTGATCTCGATCCCGGTGCCCTCCTTGACCACGGCCGGCCCTGCCACGAACACCTGGGTGGTGTCTTTGACCATCACGTTGAAGTGGGCGAGGCAGGCCTGGACCGCCGGCAGGCCGGCCACCGACCCGAGGACCGCAGACACCACCGGAACCTCTGACAGCAGCTCCGATGCGAGATCGGGTACCGGGTTCTGGGGCAGGTAGGTGTGGCCCAGCTTCTCGAAGGTCTTGACGCTGCCCCCGGTTGCGTCGAGCAGCCGGACCAGGGGCATACGATGATCCCTGGCCAGCTTCTCCGCAGTGACGTATTTTTGCCCGACGGAGCCGTCGCCCGCTCCGCCGCGGATGGTGAAGTCGCCACCGGTCACCGAGACCCGCCGGCCGTCGAGCTCGACGGTTCCGATCACATGGTTCGCAGGCGTGATCGACGCCAGCGTGCCGTCCTCGTTCCACACCGGGGTGCCGGCCAGCGCCCCGATCTCGCGGAACGAACCCGGGTCGGCCACGAGATCGATCCGTTCCCGGACGGTGAGCTTGCCCCGGCTGTGGTGGAAGGCCACGCTGTCCGGCCCACCCATCGCTTCGATCATCTTCTTTCGCCGATGGAGCTCATCGACTTCGGGCTGCCACGTCATCGTTGCTGGAACCTCCCTGAGGCCGGTGCCGACCGACTCTCGACCATCCTGGCCCATTGGGCTCGATCGGTGGAAATTGCCGATCTGGCCGGCGCCGGTCAGCCCGGCGCCGGGTTGGCGTCGGCCTCGGTGCCGCTTGCCGTGGGCCGTGGAGGGAGACGGGCGATCCAGATCGAACCGAGGGTGACGGTGAGGCAGGACAGGCCGACCGCCGAGGCGAAGAACAGATTGGCCCGGTCGTAGGCCGCCAGCACGTCCGCCCGGTCGGCGGCGCCGACGATCGTGACCGCGGTGGAGACGCCGATCGCTCCACCGAGGTTCCTGATCGTATTGAACGAGGCGTTGACCTCGCCGAAGACGCTCTGGGGAACCCGGCCGAGGGCCCAGGAGTTCATACTGGGATTCGAGATGCCCCACCCGAGCCCGAACCCCATGATCGTCGGCAGGAACCCACGAACGTAGTCCGGCTCCGGGCCGAGCATGAAGACGCTCCACAGGACTGCCACGGTGGTGATGGCGGTGCCGATGATCATCAGCCATCGTTGCCCGTAGCGGTCGGCCAGCCGGCCGCCGGCGAGGGTGGCAAGGCCGGCGCAGATCGGACCGACGGTGATGGCCAGCCCGATCCTGCTGGTGGAGTAGCCCCAGACCCGTCCGAGCCACAGCGGCCAGACCAACCAGATCGACAGCGAGGTGACCGAGATGAACAGATTCGCCAGGTTGGCCACTGCGACCTCGGGGATCCGGAACAGTGTGAGGTTGATCAGCGGCGTCGGGTGGTGGCTCGATCGGCGAACGAAGTAGACGGCCAGGGCGGCGGCGAAGATCAGCACCCCGATCGTGGTCGGGGAGGCGATGCCCCAGCTGGTGCTCTGGCTGATGCCGACGATGATCAGCGCGATCGACGCGGTGGCCACGACCGTGCCGATCAGGTCCAGGCGGCCCGGATCGTCGTCGGCTCTCGATCTCGAAACGAAGTGCAGGGATGCGGCGAACACCACCATGGCGAACGGCGCGCTCAGGAAGTAGACCCAGCGCCAGCTGCTGACCTGGAGCAACCCGGCGGCAATGCTGGGAGCGAGGGCCGAGGCCAACGGTCCCGCCGCAGCCCAGGTGGCCACCGCCGAAGATCGGCGAGCGGCGGGGAAATCCGGCAGGGCCATGGCCAGCGATGCCGGAATCACCAATGCACCGGCGGCAGCCTGCCCGGTTCGTCCGGCGATCAGGACCCAGATGTTCGGCGCGACGGCGGAGATCACTGCGAACAGGGCGAATCCGAGGAGCCCGGCGTTGAACACCCGACGCCGGCCGAGCCGATCGGCCAGCCGACCGCCGAGGGGCAGGAAGGCCGCCGAAGCGATGAAGTAGCCCGAGGCGACCCACGACACAAGCGATTCGGAGGCGTCGGCAAAGGTGTCGGCGATGGCCCCGAATGCCAGGTTGGTGGCGGTCGAATTGAAACCGAAGAGGATGAACCCGGCCGCGCCGACGCCGAGCGCCCGCCATGCTCGAGGCGACACCTCGGTGTCGGTGACCGAGTCGGATTCGTTGGGCTGTGGCCGGTTCGGCTCTCGGCCCGAGGCCCCACCTGCCAGCGACGTCACCTGGTCGACAGTACCCCGGCCCGGTCCGGGGAGCGATTTTCCGTCCCGGAGGTCGGATCGCGGCCCTGTCCCGGAGGTCGGATCGCGGCCCCGGCCCGGGGGCCTGCGGTCAGGGGTCGGACTTCAGCCCCCGGGCTTCAACCTCGGTCTCCGGGCGTGCTCAGGCCGGGGTCAGCGGCGCCACATCGAGTGCGTCTGTCGGCCGGGGTGAACCGAGCCGGTTGTACGGGTGGTGACGAACGGCTCGTAGGGCGGTGATCGTCTGTTCATCGAGGTTGGTGAGCAGTGCCGTGCCGGCCACGTCGACCGCTGTCGGATCGTGGCCGACGAGCGACCAGTCGACGCTGAGCGAGGCCTCGATGTGATGGATGGCCTCAGCCAGGGCGTCGTAGCCGCTGAGGGTGACGGTTGCGATGAGGGTCACCGTCGCGGCGGAGCGTTGCCGGAGGATCACACGCTCGTGGCCGAAGGCGTCCAGGTGAGGGCCGACCAGTGTCGCCGTCAGGTACCCGGTCGTGCTGTCGATGGTGATCTCCAATTCCTGGAGGTTCGCCTCGTCTCTGAGCAGGGCGGCGGTGACGGTCGTCGGCTCGAGATGGATCGTTGCGTCCGGCCCGGGGATCGTCGGGGTTGCGGGGACCATCGTTGCCACGCTCCTTCTGCTGGTCACTGATGCGTCCATGTACCGACCGTTGGTCGGGACTCCCTTGTGGGGACCCTGAACGGGGTGGGGGCCACATTCGCGGTCCCCACAAAGGAAACGGTGCGATCGCCGTCGACCTGAGTGGCCGGCTTCGACGCTAGTTCTGGTGACGGCCGACCCCAGGTCGACCCGTCGGAAAGGGGCTGGTCGATACGAGGCGGACGACCTCGTTGCTGAAGCTGTGATGGGCAACAACGCCGAATTTGAGCAACCCTTGACTCCATGACCCATCAGCCAGGGCGGTGCCGGCGATATCGGAGGAACCGTCCTCGGCTTCCGACGTCCAGGTCAGGCCGACGCTGACCTTACCGGTAACGGTGTGCTCGGTCGCGACGTCGTAGCCGACGATCGGCACATCGGCCAGGGCGAACGTCGAAAGGTCTCGGAACCGACGGACGGTCGCTTTGGCCGCGCCACTCGCTTCGAGCCGTGGGGCGTGAAGCTGAACCGTCATCGTGCCGTCGGAATCGATGGCAACCACCAGTTCGCTGCTCAGGTCGGACGAGCCGACCAGGACCGCGGCGAGACCTGCCGGCGGTTTCGGGGGTTTCACCGACTTGGTCTGCAAACGTGGTGTGAACGTCGGGTCGTCGACCATGAAGGACAACACTGTCTTTTGGCTCCTCGGCGCAGTGCCTGCGTGTGCTGGCGCTTGCATCTGTGTGCTTACGCTGGAAGGTTCTGTCGAACCGGTAACTGTACGAACGTACAGTTGCTTAGCAGAGAGACTAGATTGGCTACCGTCCGTACGTCAAGGAGATTGCTACCATCGGGAACCGAGATCACGGAGTCGATCCACCCGGCGGTCGGGGCGGTTCCGATCCGGCCGTGATGATGTCACCTGGCCCGGCAGCGGCAGCGGCAGCGCAGCGGCTACGGCAGTTGCTGCGGCAGTGGCGCTCGCCCCGGCCCGCCCTGGCCACGAGCGGGCGACGCTGCGACCGGGTCCGGCCGTCACCCGAGTGGTGGCACCACCGGCGACCAGCCAACGGTGTGGAGGATGGCTTTGGCCGCTCGAAGCACGAGGTCCTCACGGAAGTGGGTGGCGACGATCTGCAGGCCGATCGGGAGATTGGGGCCGCCGCCGGGGGTTCGGTCACCGGACATCCCGGCCGGAATGGAGGCTGCGGGTTGCCCGCTGTAGTTGAACGGCACGGTGAAGGGGACGGCGTGATCCCAGCGGTCGAAGCCGGGGCTGTGATACACGACGTCGACGGGTGGCGGCGGGGTCGGCATCGTGGGGGTCAGCAGGATGTCGTGGTCCAGGTGGAAGCGGCGCATCGTCTCCACCAGCCGGGCCCGGGCTGCGGTGGCCCGTGACATGCCGTGCACATCGAATCCCATGCCCTGCTGGGCCAGCTCCCGGAAGCCGGGGTCGAGCTCGTTCCACCGGTCGCTGGGGATGGCGTTGAGCCTGGCGGCGAAGCCCGCCTTCCAGTAGTCCTCGAGTTGGGGCCTGAGCGGCTCGATGATCGGCCCGACTTCGGTGAGCCTTGCGCCGGCGTCGGCCAGGGCGTCGATCACGGCCCGGCAGGTCTGGGCCACGACCGGCTCGACGGTGGCGCCTCCGAAGTTCTCCGAGTAGGCGATGCGGAGCCCGGCCAGACCGTCGTTGATGCCGATGCGCCAATCGCGACCGTCGTGGGGGACGGCGTGCCAGTCCCGCAGGTCGGGCTTGGACAGGACGTTGAGCAGCAGCGCCGCATCGTCGACGGACCGCGCCAGCGCTCCGTTCGACACGAGCGACACGAACGGTGACTCGACCGGCGCCTGGGGCACCCGGCCGAACGTGGGTTTGAGCCCCACCAGGCCGCAGTAGCTGGACGGGATCCGTATCGAACCGCCCCCGTCGCTGCCATGGGCCACAGCGCCGATCCCCGCCGCCAGGGATGCCCCGGCTCCCCCGGACGAGCCACCGGGGGTGTGGTCGAGATCCCACGGATTGCGGGTGATGCCGTGGCGTGGGGTGTCGGTCATGCCCTTCCACCCGAACTCCGAGGTCGTGGTCTTGCCGAGGAAGATCGCATCGGCTTCGCGGAGCCTGGCAACCGGTGGGCAGTCCTCGCTGGCCGGTTCGGGGGAGGTCACCGCCGAGCCCTCGCCGGTGGGGAAGCCGGCCATGGCCACGATGTCCTTGACGGTGACCGGTACACCGTCGAGGTCGCCGTTGGGCTCGGAGCGGGCCCACCGCTTGGCACTGGCGGCGGCCGCGGCCCTGGCACCGTCCGCATCGACCACGACGAACGCGTTGAGCAGCGGTTCGAGCCGTTCGATGGTCGCCAGCTGCGCTTCGATCACCTCGACCGGTGACACCTCCTTGCGCCGGTAGGCCCGGAGGAGCCCGTGGACGGTCAACGGCGACTGCGACAGCGACTGCGACTGCGACAGCGACTGCGATTGCGCCGGTTCGGTTGCACTCATCTCGTCCTCCGATGTCGGCTTGTCGTTCGATCTAGTCCGGTGGGTCGACGCGGATGATCTCGCCACCGTCGACCACCATGGTCTGGCCGGTCACCCAGTCGGCATCGGCAGCGAGGAACAGAGCCGCCTTGCCGATGTCCTCCGGCTCGCCGAGGCGTTTCAACGGCATCATGTCCGCAACCTCCCGACCCCGCTCGCCTTCCCAGAGCACCCGGGCGAAGTCGGTTCGGATCAGCCCGGGAGCGATGCAGTTGACCCGCACCTGCGGGCCGAGCTCCGCCCCCAGTTGTTTCGTCATGTGGATCAAGGTGGACTTGAACATGCAGTACACCCCGATGTCGCGGCTGGTGGCGTAGCCGCCGACCGAGGCGATGTTGATCACCACCCCGCCCCGCTCCTTCATCCACCGGTTCCAGGCAATCTGCGTCCACAGCAGCGGGCCTCGAACGTTCACCTCGTAGGTCTTGTCCAGCTTGCCGGGGTCGACATCGATGGTCCGGCCGTTGTGGGGATTGGTGGCGGCGTTGTTGACCAGGATGTCGAGGGACCCGAATCGTTCGACCGTCTCCTCCATCACCCGCTCGCCCTGCTCCGGATCGCCGACGTGGCTGACCCGCCAGTCGACCTGGCCCGGAAGCCCTTGGAGCTTGGCGGCGGCCTCCTCGCACTTCTCGGCTTTCCGGGAGGTGATCATCACGTTGCCGCCGGCCTCGAGGAAGCAGCGGGCGATGCCCATGCCGATCCCGGCCGACCCGCCAGTCACCAGCGCGGCTTTGCCTTCGAGCTTCTGATCCATCTGCCGAGTCCCCTGTCTCTGTTCGTCCCAGTCGATACCGGCTACCACTTTGGCCCCTACGGTCAGGCGGCGCCAGACGGCGGGCGATGGGCGTTTGCATCGACGCAGCCGTGGGCTGTTGCGGTTCTCCGAGAAGCGACGAGGCGAGGCGATGCGGACCGGATGGCGCCTGCCGATCACGGTTCAGCATCGCATCGGCGGGTCGACGGATGTGTGGTGGGTGCCGTTCGGTTTGAAGATCTCGAGGGTTCGGTCGGCCAGGAGTCTGATCGACCATCGCCCCTCGTGCACACGATGGTGATGCTGCGAACAGAGCGGCACGAGGTTGTCGAGATCGGTCGAACCGCCCCGTTCCCATTCCAGGATGTGATGGGCTTGGCACCAGGCGATCGGCGCCCGGCAGCCGTCCCAGGCGCAGGTGGTGTGGATCGACTTCAGGGCCGCCCACTGTGCGTCGGTGGCGGTGCGATGGGTTCGCCCCACGTTGATCGGCAGACCCGTGATGTCGAGCGTGACCTTCCGGATCACCGCATCACAACACAGGCGGGCAACCGATTCGGGCGCCAGGTCATGCCCGGACCCGGTGCGGCAGGTCGAGCCGGGGCGAGGACCGCGAACCACCGTCTCATGGTCGACGACGATCGTGATCGACGGCAGCCTTCGGCGCCCGGTTGGTGTGGCCGTATTGAGGACCAACTCGACGAGGGCCTGCATGGCGAGGTTGGCCGACCTGGTGACCGTTGTATTCGACGAGGCGGCGATCGAGGCCGCGTGCTGATCGATTACCTCGGTCAGCGCTTCGTATCGTTCCGGGTCCAGCGAACCCGAGAAGTTGCCCATGCCGGTGGCGTGATCGAACCAGTGCCGAAAGCGCGACGCCGACTGCTTGGCCCTGGTATCGGCCAGGCCATGATCGCCGACGATCTCTCGAACACGTTGCTTCAACAACCGGTCGAACGTCTCCGGAGGCAGACCCTCGGCCTGTTGGATGAGGCGCGGGAGATCGACGGCCTGGCGCTGATCGTCGGTCAGCTCGCCGGTGTGGCGGGCCAGCGAATCGAGGTGTTCTGGCGAGACACGGCCGGTCGAGGCGGCGGCTTGGGCACCTTCGATCCGCCTCGCGGTTCTGGAACGGGCGGCCTCCTTCGCGGCTTGCCGGGATCCGACCTCGCCGCCGCCCCGCATCACCTCGGGAGCGGGCGCCGATCGGCCGGCCGCCGCCAACTCGTCGGCCCGCGCCCCGATCCGGATGACGAGCCCGTCGAGGCAACGCTGGGCGGCGCGGGCCTTGGCCAGAACCGATGTCAGGTCGAATTCTTCGAGGCGGGACACGTCGATGGCGGCCAACATCTTGGGCAGCTCGCTCAGCCCAGTCAGCCCGCTTGGCCCATATCCCGGTTTCGTGCCGAAATCGGCCACGCCGACCACTCCGTTCCACGACTGGATCGTCTCGCTCAAACGGGAGGCCGGAACCTCGAAGGCCGGCTCGTATCCGATGGACAATTTCGGATCGGCTGGAAAGTCCAGTGTATCGAACGATCGTTCGTTGCGCAAGCATTTGGCAAAGAAGCCAATCCTCGGTCCACCGTTCGGTGATCGGGGTCCCCGTGGTGAAGTAGGCTGCTGGTCCGGGCAGGTGATGGAGACGCTCGGCCGTGGCTTTCTCGTATTGCGGTCTCGTGCTCGGGTCCTCTGGCCGGCGGCCCCCCATCGACCCGTGCGTGCGGATCTCCCGCACATGGCTCTCCGACATCGTTCATCGTGGTGCGTGCGCCGTTCGGTGAAGTCGAATCCTTCCGTCCCTCGTTCGAGGTGCGATCCCGGGTTTGTCCTGGTCCAGCGTCAGTCCCAGCGGACCCAGAAACTGATGCTGCCGGCCATCACCGGCTGCTCCCGACTCGGGCCGGGCCCGGCGAGATGTTGCAGCCGGCGATACGTCACGTCGAACCAACCCGCGCTGCGTCGACACCACACCAACGACGATCCCCCTCCAGACCGACGCCCCGGAATCGGAACGGTGGATCGAAACCAATCAGGCGGTGGTGAAGATGAAGTGCTCGTCCATCGTGGCTTCGATTTTGGCGATGTGGTCGAGATAGCGGGGGAAGCCGCCGTTGTAGTTCCCGTCCTGGCGCCGGTTCTCCTGGCCTTCGAAGTTGTAGTAGCCGGGCGTGCACTCCTGGTTCCGGTTGGTCTTGCCCCGGTGGGCGATGACCTCCTGGACCCACCACTCCTCGGTCTCGGGCGTGACGTCGACCGTGTCGTAGCCGTGCTCCCTGGCGTAGGCGATGCAGTTGGCGATGTGGTCGCCCTGGGATTGCAGCAGGTCGGTGAGGTTGAACTGGAACGACGCCTGGTAGCCGCCCATCACGAACAGGTTCGGGTAGCCGTGGGAGTGGATGCCGAGCAGGGTCCGGATGCCGTCTGCGTATTTGTCGTTGAGGTCGAGGCCGTTCTGTCCCACGATTCGGTTGTAGATCCCGGTCTGCTGAACCTCGAAGCCCGTTGCGTAGATCAGCAGATCGACCTCGTATTCGGTGCCGTCGAAGATCGGGCCGTTCTCACCGATCTCGGTGATGCCTGCGCCCTTGGTGTCGACGAGGTGCACGTTCGGAAGGTTGAACGTCGGCAGGTAGTCGTTGTGGAAGCAGGGTCGCTTGCACATCAGCATGTACCAGGGCTTCAGCGCCTCGGCGGTCTCGGGATCCTCGACGGTCTCCTCGATCCGCTGGTGGATCCGCATCATGGCATTGATGTTGGCGTTCTCCTGGCGGCGGATCTTCTCCTCCTTGGTGATGCCTTTGAGGGTGGCTCGACGCTCGGTCATGGCCCGCTGCTTCTCCAGGATCTTGGCCCGCCGCTTGGCCTGCCACCCGGGCTTGACGCTGGCCGCCCACTCCGGGTCGGTCTCCCAGTCGTCGCGGATGTCGATCGAGGATGGTGTCCGCTGGAACACGAAAAGTTCCTTGGCGTTGGCCCCGAGATTGGGAATGATCTGGACCGCGCTGGCGCCGGTGCCGATGATGCCGACCCGCTTGTCGCTCAGGTTCTCCAGATCGGTGCCTGTGTAGCCGTAATCCCAGCGGGAGGTGTGGAACGAGTGGCCCTTGAACTTCTCCATTCCATTGATCTTGGCCAACTTCGGTTTGGCCAGCGTGCCGTTGGCGCAGATGACGAACTTGGCCTTCATCCGGTCGCCCCGGTCGGTGGTGAGGTGCCAGAGCTGCTCGTCCTCGTTCCAGGTGGTGGAGGTGACCGTGGTCTGGAACACCGCCAGGTCGTACAGGTCGAACCGTCTGGCGATGGCCCGGCAGTGCTCGAAGATCTCAGACCCGCCGGCATAGTGGCGGGTCGGCACGTAGTCCATCTCGTCCAGCAGCGGCAGGTAGTCGTATGCCACGACGTCGCAGGCAACGCCGGGGTAGCGGTTCCAGTACCAGGTACCGCCGACGTCGGCCCCCCGTTCGACGATGCGGATGCTCTCCACACCCTTCTGGCGAAGCCGGGCCGAGGTCAACAGGGCCGAGAAGCCACCGCCGATGAACAGCACCTCGACCGTGTCGGTGATCGGTTCCCGCTCGACGACCTCGTCGGCATAGGGGTCGACCTCGTAGCGGGCGAGGTCGCCCTCCATGGGGATGTACTGCTCGGTGCCGGGCGGGCGATAGTTCAGCCTGCGTTCGCGTTCCTCGGCGAACTTCGCCTTGACGTCGTCGTAGAACTCCTGCGGCAAACGGCCGTCGAAGTCGGCAGGGTCGAAGGATCCCGGGAGTCGATTGTCCCGACTCTTCTCGTCGGACTTGCCGTTCTCTGCGTCGGAGTCCTTGTTGTCGACGGCGGTGGTCGCCGGTTGGTCAGCCATGTGATGCCTCCATGAGTTCCACCAACATGATCGCCCGTGGTTCCCGACGGGATCAAAACCGGTCGCTGGGGCCCGGCTGGCCGAATGTCGGTAGCCGGTTAGCCGGCGGTTAGCCGGGATTGCGACCGGTGGCCCCCAGGAAGCGGGCCGATGCCGGTGCGTCGGCCGGTACCGGGACGGGCTCGCCGATTCGCCCCGACTCGACCAGCATCGCCTGCATGCCCTCGATCGTCGCCACGCTCGCCGCTGCGACCCGCTCGTTGAGGCAGGGATCGATGTCGCAGGTCTTCGCCAGGTCCCAGGCGTGAGCCAGTGGATCCCATTGCACCACACCGATCATGTCATCGACGGTGGCCGCATCGAACCAGAACGGACCTTGCTGCTGCAGGACACCGGGCTGGTCGAGTGCGGCGAGCAACTCGTCCCGACACTGATTCCACGCCGCCACCGGATCGGAGACGTCGTCCGGCGGGGTGGGTCGTGCCATCCGGCCGGTCCGTGCGACTGCCGTGACCCCGTTCAGCACTGCGCACTGATGCTCCAACAGGTCTCGACCGCTCCAGCCCTCGCAGGCGGAGTCTTCGTCCCACGCGTCGGCCGGCATGCGCTGCACCACGGCATCGAAGCCGTACACGGCAGCGGTGAAGTTCCGAAGGTTCTCGCTCATTGACGTGCCTCTCCAACGGCTGTGCCGAACCGTCGAGTCGGGACGGGCTCGGCCGACCGATTGGTTGCGACCACACGGCCGCTGTCCGGCACGGAGAATATCGCCGGGCGACGAAATCGGCAACAAACCCGACGTCTCCGGCATCGGAGGGGGAGAAGGAGCGCCGCACGGTGGGCCCTCCCTCCTCGTTGCCGACAATCGGTTGCCTGGCATCCGTCGCCGGTGGGAGAGTGGGGCGTGGATCTCGAACTACAGGCAAAGCGCGTCATCGTCACCGGGGCCAGCAAGGGAATCGGGCGGGCCATCGCCCGCACCTTTCTCGACGAGGGGGCCAGGGTCGCCATCTGTGCCCGGGGTGAGAGCGACCTGGCCGCCACGGCTTCGGAGTTCTCGGCCTACGGCGAGATCCACCATCGCACCGCGGACATGGCCGATCCCGACGCGCCGAAGCGGTTCGTCGATTGGGCGGCCGACACGCTCGGCGGGCTCGATATCGTGATCTCCAACGTCAGCGGCCAGGCGGTCCAGGATTACAAGACCTCGTTCGAGGTCGACGTCATCGGTGCCCATTCCCTGATCAGGGCCGCCCTGGCCCACATGCCGGACAATGCAGACGCAAACATCATCTGTATCGGGTCCCGGGCCGGCAACATCGGTGTTCCGTGGATGGGGGCTTACGCCGCGGTCAAGGCGGCGACCGTCAGCATGGTCAAGTCGTTGGCGCTCGAGGTGGCGAGGCGGGGGATCCGGGTCAACGCCGTTTCCCCCGGCGACATCCGCTTCCCGGGTGGAGCCTGGGAGCGGGCCGAGGAGGAGAACCCGAAGCTGTACCAGAACATCGTGAGGGAGAACCCCTTCCGTCGCCTCGGCCGCCCGGAGGAGGTGGCCGACGTCGTCGCCTTCATCGCCAGTCCTCGCTCCAGCTTCGTGACCGGGGCCAACATCATGGTCGACGGCGGCGCCACCCGGGGGCTGCAGCTCTGAGTCGAGGCGGGCGGAGCCGCCTTTCGGGCCCCCTTCGGGTGCCTTCGAGTTCGCGGGAACGTCGTCCGCCGGACGGGGTGCCCCTGGGGTCGATGCCGCCGCAGGTCTCGAGCGAGGCCGTCGCCGCCGTCTGCTCCACCGGACCCCGGCAGACCGAGCAGCGGCCGCATCCCGGCAGGAGACAGTCGGACCCGGGGGAGATGTGACCGTCGCCCGGCGGCTCGCTACTGTCGCGACATGACCAGCCGGCCTGCGACCGAAGACGAATCGGCGGCCGGTCCGCTGCCGCTGTCGGGTATCAAGGTGCTCGACCTGTCCCGGGTCTTCGCCGGCCCGGTGGCCGGGCGGGTGCTGAGCGACCTCGGGGCCGACGTGGTGAAGGTCGAACCGCCGGAGGGCGACATCACCCGACTGTGGGGTTTCAAAGCGGCCGGGCTCTCCACCTACTACACCCAACAGAACTGTGGGAAGCGCAACATCAGCATCGACCTCCGCCAACCCGGCGGTCCCGAGCTTGTTGCCGATCTGGCGGCCGAGGCCGATGTCCTGGTCGAGAATTTCCGACCCGGGGTGATGGCCCGGTACGGCCTGGATTGGGACTCGGTTTCGGCCAGGAACCCGGGCCTCGTGATGTTGTCGATCAGCGGGTTCGGCCAGGACGGTCCCGATGCCGGGCGGGCCGCCTATGCGGCGGTGATCCACGCCGAGACCGGTCTGGTGGAACACAGCACCAGGGACAACCCGCTCGATGTGTCGTTCTCGGCCGCCGACGTCCTGTCCGGCATGCACGGGGTCATCGGTGTGATGGCGGCGTTGCGGGTCAAGGACATGACCGGGCTGGGCCAGCACGTCGATCTGGCCATGGTCGACGCGATGGCGTTCTCGTCCGACCGGTCGGTGGCCAGCCTCGATGGCCGGTTGCACGAGCAGCAGAACGGTGAGCTGTGGGAGACGTCGGCCGGGCCGGTGATGATCCCCGGCGGGCTGAAATGGGTGTGGCATCAGATGTCGACCGTGCACGGTCTGGTCGATCCGACACCGACGGACGGCGAGCTGGCCGAGAAGCTGGTCAACCGCCGTCGTATAACCACCGAGTACCTCTGTTCCCTGCCCGACCGTGCGGCTGTGCTGGCTGTACTCGACGACGCCGGGCTGGCCTGGGGTGAGGTCCGGGAGATGGAATCGGTGATCGACGCTCCGGCCATCAGGCATCGCGACACGGTGGCCAGAATCGACGACCGGGCGGGATCGACCCGGCCGGTCATCCGCAGCCCCTATCGGATGAGCATGACCGACACCCGAAGCGTTGGGCCGGCGTCGTTCCGGGGTGAACACAACCACGAGGTCCTGGCCGAGTGGCTCGGAGCCGACCGGGGCACCGTCGATCGGTTGATGAGCGAGCGGGTCATGCTGCAGGACGAATGGGCGGACGGCACCGCCACGCCGGAACCACGGCGGTCCGAGAAGCGCCGATGACGATCGGCGGCGCCCGGCCGTCACCGTCGCCGGGCAGTGGGAAGCGACGGCCGGCCGACCATTTGATCTCCGGCTGCCCGAACACGTACCGTCGGCCGGGATGACCAGCAAAGCGGGTGCCGACGCAGCGGGCGCCGACCTCGGCCCCGGCGTCGATGACGGTGGCCCTGACGCAGCGGACACGACCAGCGGTCTCGACGTCGACGACGAGGTGTCACCGGAGCGCGCCGCCTTGGCAACCGCGATGCGCCGGTTGGGCAATGCCATGCTCGGTCGGGAGCTCGACCCGGACCAGGTCGAGGTGATGACGGGCCAACTCTCGGCCATGGCGGACGCCATCGAGCGGCGACCCAGGATGACGAAGGCCGAGACCCTGTTCCGACGGAATCGCATCACCAGCTTCATGGAGACCGGGCGATGGCCGGCGCCGCCGCCGGACGGCGCGGCCCTGGAGTTCGACCCGACCTCGGTCGTCGGCGGCGAGTTGAACCCCTTCGGCATGGGGGCCCGCTACTACCGGCGGGGCGACGAGGCGGTGGGTTTCGCCACCCTCGGGCCGTGTTTCGAAGGTCCTCCGGAGCGGGTTCACGGTGGGGTGATCTGCGCCATCTTCGACGAGGTGATGGGTTCGGTGTTCCGGGCCACCGGCACACCGTCCGCCTTCACCGGTGAGCTGAGCGTTCGGTTCGAAGCACCGGCGCCGCTGGAGACCGAGCTGGAGTTCCGGGCTCGCCTGGTCGACTCGAAGGGCCGGCGGCAGTTCTTGGAAGGTGAGGCCCGCAGCCCGGAGGGCCGGTTCGCCTCGGCCTCGGCGACCTTCATCGAGATGAAGCCGGAACACTTCCCGACCGCCGGAGGCTGAGCCGGCCTTGTCACCTCCGGCCTCGACAACTGAGGGCTCGTCACCTCCGGCCTCTACGACTGAGGGATCGCCGGCTCGGGAAATCGCCGGCTCGGGAACCGACGGCTCAGGAATCGCCGTCTCGGGCATCGGCCGCAGCCGTTTCGAACAGCGGATCCCCTTCCAGGAAAGCGGTGATGGTGGCGAACGCGGTACGGTCCTGGATCAGGAACAGGTGCCCGCCCTGGAAGACCCGCAGCCTGGCGTCGGGGATGCCTTCCACCAGAGCGATCGAGTTCTGCAACGGGGCCTGGTCGTCGTATTCGCCGGCGCAGACCAGGGTCGGGGCCGCCACCCGATCGAGCCTGGTCGAGACGTCATGATCGGCTCTGGCCAGCAGCTGCAGCATCGAACCGCGGGCCGTTTCCGGTTCTGGGGTGGCCCGCATCCGCTCGATCATCAGGTCGTAGAACGGGCCGAGGTCGGGGATCGGGTCGTCGGCACCGGGATTCCACCGGGAGTCGAGCAGGCCGAGTTTGACCTCGATGGCCGCTTCGGTGTCGAGCTTCTCGAGCTCGTGGAGCGGGAACGAGGGGAGGGGTCCGCCCGGTGAGGTGCAGTTGAGCACCAGACGATCGATGACCTCGCCGTGACGGATCGCCAGGTTGAGGGCGACCATGCCGCCGAAGCTGGTGCCAACGACGTTGGCCGACCGCCAGCCCATGGCGGTGATGAGGGCCGCCGCATCGTCTGCGTACTCGTCCATGGAATAGGGGCCGGGCGGCTTCGAGGTTTGGCCGAGACCCCGCTGGTCGTAATGAACGACGTCGAAGTGCTTGTTGAGCGGTGATCGGTCCGGCTTTGCCCGGCGAAGGTCACCACCGGAGCCGCTGATGTTCAGCAGCGGCGGCCCGGCACCGTATCTTTCGTAGTAGCAGTCGAGGCCGTTGATCTCGATGAATGGCACCCCTCCGGTTTAGCCGATGGCCGAGCACCGGACGAAGAATGGGCCGTACAGTCAGCTTGATCGAGTGGCCGGGATCGCCTGGCCGGATCGAGGAGGTCGAAGGTTGTGAGCGAACGTATTGAAGGCCGGATCGCGACGATGGCCGTCGACCGGTTGCTCGACCCCCCGGCCGGTGAGCGGCCGGTGATCGAGTTTCGCTCCCCGGAGCAACTGCTGGAGCTGTTCGCCGACACCGTCGGGTTGCCGCTCGGTGACGGGGTGGAGGCCAACCCCGACGATGCGTTGCTGGCCGCGGTCGAACAGGTCATCCGCTATTCGGTCCAGACCAGCCATCCGAGGTTCCTCAATCAGAACTTCGCAGGTCCCGATCCGATCTCGGTGGTCGGTGATTGGTTGGGGGCCCTGCTCAACACCACCGGGGCCACCTTCGAGGCGGCCCCCGTCTTCACGTTGATGGAGAGCGCAGTGCTCGACAAGCTGGCCAGGCTCGTGGGCTGGTCGGCCGCCGACCAGACGGAGAGCCCGGCTGCCGGCCAGATCGAGAGCCCGGCCGACGGTGCGATCGAGAGCCAGGGCGAACCCAAGCCAACCGGCCCCGCAACCGGGGCCGCGACCGGCTCGGTGCCGGTGCTGCCGCCCGGTCTGTTCTGCCCCGGCGGTTCGACCGCCACCCTGTACGCCCTCCAGCTCGCCCGCCATCGTCGCCGACCCGACATCGTCACCGCAGGGACGAACGGCGACCGGCTGGTGCTGTTCGTCTCGGAGTCCGGCCACTATGCGGCAACCAAGTCGGCGGCCCTGCTGGGTCTCGGCACCGATGCGGTGATCAAGGTGCCGACCGACAACGGCGGGGCCATCGACCCCCGGGCGCTCGCTCGAGCGGTGGTGGTGGCCGAACATCGGGGCGACGTGCCGTTCGCCGTGATCGGTACCGCCGGCACCACCGTGACCTCGGCCTTCGACGATCTCGATGCCATGGCCGACATCTGCGGCGCACACGACCTGTGGTTCCACGTCGACGGCTGCTACGGGGCCTCGGCGCTGTTCTCCCGGTCCCACGCCCATCTGCTGGCCGGCGTCGATCGGTCGGATTCGGTGGTGTGGAACCTGCACAAGATGATGGGCATGACACAGCAGTGCACGGCGCTGCTGGTCAGGGATCCCAGCCGGTTGGCGCCGTGCTTCGCCGCCTCGGCCGACTACCTGTTCCAGCCGGACAAGCAGTACGCCGACTACGACTCCGGCGACCGGACCTTCCAGTGCGCCCGCCGGATCGACGCCTTCAAGCTGTGGCTCACCTGGAAAGCGCGCGGCGATCGGGGTTTCGCCGAGCGGGTCGACCATGCGGTCGCCATGGCCGACCATGCCAGGGCGGTGATCGCCGATTCGCAAGGAGTGTTCGTTCCGGTGGTCGACGGCCGGTTCACAAACGTGGTGTTCAGCTGGGTTCCCCCAGACCTGCGGCCGGTCGGGCCGGGGGCGTCGGGCATCGTCGCCCTCGAACCGGAGGCCCGATCACGGCTGCACCGCCTGCCGCCGCTGATCAAGGCCAGGATGCAGCGCCAGGGCACCGCCATGGTCGGGTTCCAGCCCGTCCACGGGCTCAACACCTTCCGGCTGCTGTTCATGAACCCCGCGGTCACCACCGACGACGTCGATGCGGTCCTGGGCCTGATCGACCGTTACGGCGCCGAGGTCGATGCGGGCACCGGGTCGGTCAGCCCAATTCCGTGACGGCGGCTTCGATGGCCATCTCTTCGGGGGCACGCCTGCGGGCCCACCGATGGGCCGGTTTCGAGCCCGTCGTCTACCATTGAGCGATGGCAGTGCTGCGATCGTTCGACGTCGATGCGCCGACCGCCGAGGTGGTCGACGCCATACGGACCGATGGGGCGGCGATCCTCGAACGGGTACTCGATGAGGATGCGCTCGATCGGGTGAACGCCGAGTTGGCACCGTGGGTCGAGGCCACACCCGGCGGTCGCGACGGGTTCACCGGCTTCAAGACCCATCGAACCGGTGCGCTGGTGGCCCGCTCGCCGGCCACCCGAGAACTGGTGATGGCACCGACGATCGTGGCCATGGCGAAGGAGTTCCTCGGTCCGTACACCAACCGGATCCAACTCCATCTGACCCAGGTCATCAGGATCGACCCCGGTCAACCGACCCAGCCGCTGCATCGGGATCGGCTGGCCTGGGGTGGCTACATCCCCCGGGAGATCGAGCCCCAGTTCAACACCATCTGGGCCCTGACCGACTTCACCGAGGAAAACGGTGCCACCAGGTTGGTGCCGGGCAGCCCCGGCTGGGACGACGACCGCCGGGCCGCCGACAACGAGAAGACCCAGGCCGTGATGGCCGCCGGTTCGGTGCTGTTGTACTCCGGGTCGGTGATCCACGGCGGCGGAGAGAACCGATCGGATCGATCACGGGTCGGCATCAACATCACCTACACCCTCGGTTGGCTGCGAACCGAGGAGAACCAGTATCTGTCGTGCCCGCCCGACATCGCCCGGGAGCTCGACCCCGACCTGCAGGACATGTTGGGCTACACCCAGGGCGACTACGCCCTCGGCTACTACTCCGATCCGGCTCGGATCGGCGGCCCGACCGACCTGCTGCCGCCGGAGTCCGTCCTCGGTCGCCGGCCCCAGCAGCGCTCGACCCTCGGTCTCGGTCTCGACCACGAAACCGAGGCCGAAGCCGAAGCCGAGACCGATGCCGAAGCGGGGGCCGCCACCGGCTAGTCCCGAAGGGTCAGGGCACGAGTTCGACGGCCGCCGGCGGGTTTGATCAGCTCGCCTCGATCGAGCCGACCACCACCTCGCCGTGGCGCAGGCCCAGGACCGGCCGTTGCAGCACCGTGAGATCGGCGCGGGGATCGGCGTCGAAGAACAGCACATCGGCGTGACCCCCGGGGACGAAGGCGTGGTCCGAGCCGAGGTAGGCGTAGGCGGCGTCGGTCACCGCATTGACCACGTCGGCCGGGGCCAGGCCGTAGTCTGCCAACTTCAACGCCTCGGCGGCGACCGCACCGTGCGGTAGCTCCAGGTCGGTGCCGGCCAGCACCGTCACTCCGGCCGCCGGTGCGCCGGCCAGAACCTCTCGCACGTTGTCGAGCCCTCGACCGAACAGCTTGCCGCCGGTCGATTCGAGGCCGAGCATGTTGCCGACCGCCTCCATGGCGGCCAGCGTCGGTACCCAGGCGCCCCCTCGGGCTCCGAGGGCCGTCAGGTCTTCGGGGGTGATGAACAGGCCGTGTTCGATGCTGTCGATCCCCGCTGCCACCGCCAGGCTGCTGGTGTCCGGGGCCGCAGTGTGGATCGCCACCCGGCAGCCGGCGGCGTGCGCCACCTCGACCACCTGATGCATCGCCTCCTCGGTGAAGTTGGTCAGCGCCCCCCGGCCCTTCCGGGGCCAGTCGCCGACCAACTTGACCCACGTCGCCCCGCCGCCGGCCTCGTCCCGAACCGTGTCCAGCAGCTCCTGTTCTTCCACCTCGCGGGCGAAGCCCGCGTAGTAGCCGCCGGGGTTGGTGATGAACCGCCCGGCCATGTGCAACTCCGGCCGGGAGGTGGGCGGTTCGTCGAGCACCCGGAGGGTCACGTTGTCGCCGCCGCCCTTGTCCGCCACCAGGAACACGCCGCCCTGCAGTTGGGCCCAGGCGTTTGCTTTGGTCCTGGCCAGGGTCTCGTCGCTGTCGCGGTGATCGTCGGCGTAGCCCCCACCGAGGTGGGCATGGCAATCGGCCAGCCCGGGCACCGCCCACCAGCCCGTGGTGTCGAGCTCGCGATCCACCGGTTCGCCCGGCGGGCGGAAGTGACCGTCGATGACGCTGAGCTCTGTACTGGAACCGTCGAGGCTACGGAGCGTGAGACCGAGTCGCATATCCGGCAAACCTAGCAGGATGGCGAAATCACGAGCCCGGCGGTCGAGGACGAGTGGGACCGAGGTGGGTTCGGGCCGCCGACCTGGTCTACTGGAACGGTGACGATCGGCCTCCTGCTCACCGCCCTCGGCCTCGGACTCCGGCACGGCATCGACTGGGACCATATTGCCGCCATCGCCGACCTGTCGAGCAGCGCTGATAGCCGCCGGCGGGGTTTCATGTTGTCGTTCCTCTACGCGTTGGGCCACGCCGTCGTCGTCGTGGCGCTCGGGTCGCTGGCCATCTTGTTCAGCGCCGCCCTACCGGATGCTGTCGATGTCTGGATGGGTCGGGTCGTCGGTCTCACCCTGGTGGCCCTGGGGGCCTGGGTGCTCATCGAACTGCTCCGAAAGGGTAAAGAGTTCCGGCTTCGCAGTCGCTGGATCCTGGTCCTCAGCGGCACGTTCGCCGGCCTGCGGCGCGTTCGTGAGGCCAACGCCAGGAGGCGTTTGACGATCGCCCACGAGCATCAGCACGAGCACGAAGTGCCTCCTGCGATGAGCGGATCGCCAGACGACGGGCCGGGGGCGAACGACCACGACCTGCCGTTCGCCCACGACCATGCCCACATCGCCGATGGCGACCCCATCGCCGAGCCTGCCAGGCCGGTAGCGGCCCGGCAGGGGACCGCTCCGTCCGACCGGCATCGCCAGGTCGGCGGTGGCGGCGGGCGCAACGGCGACGGGCCCGGCCTGGCCCACCGACTCGGATGGGCCCACAGCCACGGTCACGGCAACAGCCACAGTCATCGGCACAGCCACGAGACCACCCTGGCCCGATCGGCCGAGGTCAACGGGAACGGTACGGCGGCCGGTATCGGCGTGCTCCACGGCGTCGGCATCGAGAGCCCGACCCAGATCGCGGTCTTCGTGGCATCCACGTCGGTGGTCGGTGCATGGGCCGGACTCAGCCTGCTGCTGGCATGGGTGATCGGTCTGTTGATCGCCAATTCGATGCTGGCCGGCTTGGCCGCGTTCGGGCTCCTGGGGGCGGAGCGGAACTTCGTGATCTATGCCACCGTTGCCGCCTTCGTCGGCGTGGCCAGTCTGACCGTGGGCATCCTCATGCTCGTCGGCTTCGACACGCTGTTGCCGGCGCTCTGACGCCGTCGCCGCGAGGGCGACCTCGTCGACCTGCCAGGGCTGCCACCCCTCACCAGCGAAAACGACTTGTCGACGCTGTCCTCGACGATCACCTCCGTACCGACAGGGGACCTACGGCTCTGTTGCCATTGGCCGCCTGTGGACAACAGTGTCCCTATGATCGGCAAACGGCTCCGACCGGTCGCCACATCGACCTCAGCTGACTCGGCAATGGAACCCGGGATCGCTCCGCTCGTCGATGCGATGGGAACCGAACCGAGGGTCGTCGTGGAAGTCACCGGGCTGGTGAAGCGCTATGGCGACCACGCCGCAGTGGATGGGATTGATCTCGATGTTCGCGAGGGCGAGATCTTCGCCCTGTTGGGCCCAAACGGGGCCGGCAAGACCACGACCCTGGAGATGCTGGAGGGCTATCGAATCCGCGACGGCGGCTCGGTTTCGGTGCTCGGGGTGGACCCCGAGCATGCAACGCTGGAGTGGCGATCCCGCATCGGTTTGGTGCTCCAGACCTCGAAGATGCCGGCCGAGCTGACCGTCACCGAGCTCGTCGACCGCTACGCCGGGTACTACCCCCATCCCCGGGACGTCGACGAGACGATCGGACTGGTCGGCTTGGCCGACAAGCGCAAGGCGAGAGCCGGAAGGCTTTCCGGTGGCCAGCAGCGACGCCTCGACGTCGCCCTGGCACTGGTTGGCGATCCCGAGCTGGTGTTCCTCGACGAGCCGACCACCGGCTTCGACCCCGCCGCCCGACGAGCGGCATGGGAGATGATCGAGGGTCTTCGGGACCTGGGCAAGACCATCCTGTTGACCACCCACTACATGGACGAGGCCGAGGCCTTGGCCGACCGAATCGCCATTCTCGTGGCGGGGCGCATCGCCGCAGCGGGAACGCCGGCCACCATCGGTGGGCGGGATCACGCGCCGGTCGACATCCGGTTCCTGTCCACCGACGAGTTCGAACCCACTGTGATCAGCACCGGCGATGTTCGGCGGGAGGACGAGTACCTGATCATCACCAGCGACGATGCTACAACCACCCTGGGTGAGCTGGTCGACTGGGCCCGACGTTCCGGCGCTGACCTGGCCGGACTCGAGGTGACCCGGCCTTCGCTCGAAGACGTCTACCTGCGACTGGCGGAGGTGAAGCCATGAGCACTGTGTCTCTCATCCGGCGGGAGACCACCTATGCCCGCAAGGTCCTGGTCAGGGACCCGCAGAACCTGTTCTTCACGGTCGGCCTCCCGCTTCTCTATTTGCTGATCTTCGCCACGATCTTCGGTGACGAGGAGGCGCAGATCCCCGGTCAGCCCGGAGTGCTCGACGTGGCCACCGTCATGACCGCATCCGTCATCGTGATCGGCGTCGCATCGGCCGCATTCCAGAACCTGACGATCAACTTGGTCCAGGATCGGGAGAACGGCGTGCTCAAGCGGCTCCGGAGCGCCCCGGTCCCGACGCCGGTGTTCCTCGGAGGCCATCTGATCAACGCGCTCATCACCTCGGTGCTGCTGGCGGTCGGGGTCGCTGTTCTGGGCTTCGCTCTCTACGGGGTCCCGTTCACCGATCAGCGGACCCTGGCCGCTTTCATCACCGTCGTGGTCGGGGCGATGGCCTGCGCCGGCGCCGCATTCCCCTTCACCCGTCTGATCGGCAAGGCCACGGCGGCATCGCCGATGACCGTGGCGATCACCCTCACCCTGTTCTTCCTGTCTGGCAACTTCTTCCCTGGCACCGAACTCCCCCGGGCCATGAGCTTCGTCGCTGACCTGTTCCCGGTCCGGCACTTCTTCATCGCCATGACCACCGCATTCAACCCCAACGTCGAGGGCGCCGGGTTCGAGTGGACCCACCTCGCGGTCCTCGCTGCTTGGGCCGTCGGCGGCGCGGTAGTCGGCGCCCGAGTGTTCCGCTGGACGCCTACCGAGGAGCACTGAGACGACGATGAACGCGACCCCGACGACCGTGGCGTTTCCCGACGTGACCATCGCCTCCTACCCGACCTGCACGGGACAGATGGGCAACGCCGACATTCACCTTTCTATATAGGCCTTGTTGAGGTGCAGGAGCGCAACAAGACGAAAGGAGCTGAACATGAACAACATGGAAGAGCGCCGAAGAGCAGCCGTCGGTCGGCTCAAGGCCAAACGCGACTTCAGGAATCATGTCGCCATCTATGTCATCGTCAACGCAATGCTCATTTTCATCTGGGCTCTGTCGGGTGCTGGGTACTTCTGGCCGATCTGGCCCATCCTCGGCTGGGGTGTCGGCCTCGCCTTCAACGGATACGCCGTCCATGTCCAGAAGCCCATCACCGAAGGCGACATTCAGGCTGAGATGGAGGGCGACGACCGCACCGACACCGGCTCGTTCTGAGCAGACTGATTCCGCCCACCGAGGCGGTCGGCAAAGGGTCCTTCGGGATCAGGGTTCGTTTCAACACCCCTGATCCTGGAACACCCCCGCACCCTCAGTGGTGGATAGGCGCGAACCGGGCGAATCCCCTGGAACGACTCGTCAGTAGCTGATGCGACCGTCCAACTCGATGAATACTGTAGCTTCGAGTCCCCCTTCGAGAATCAGAACGTTCATGTCGAGGGTTCCCGATGCGTCACTGAAACGTCCGGTCCCACCCGTCAGGGTCAGAGTGGCCAGCACCCGGAGGGACTGGTCTTCGAAGAGGAAGATGGCGGTCCCGGAGTAGGTGCCGCCAAGAGAGTCGCCGTTCGCAGCAACAAACGTCACCTGACCGTCGACAATATCTGCGAGGATCAAGCCGTCGGCTGTGATGACCGGTGGCTGGACTTCGACGAAGCAATGCGAGAAGTCCACGGTCGTCGTGTGACCAAGGTGCGAGAGCTTGCCACTTGCTTCGGATTGCGCCAGAGCTGTGGTGCCTGGTTCGCAGAACTGGGCGACGAGTGCCGGGTCAGTAACGGCGAGCGTGCTGATTGTGGTTCCGCTCAGGGTGCCCTTGATCGGCCGGTCCGGGCTTGCCTGGCCGAGTGCTGCGCCGCCGAACAATACGAGCGACAACCCAAACACCGCCAACGTTGATAGAGCCTTGCGTACGGTTCTATCAACCTTGCCTGCGAGGGAAACCCCGGTGAGCTGAGAGTTCATGTCCGCTCCTTGTCATCCCCGCCGCATCCTGGTTCCCATCGTCGTCTCCGGTGGCGGAAGTTCCCAGGGCAGAAAGTCACGTCTCAGAAAGTGGGCCGGAGAACGGATCTGGTCCGAGTACGGCACCGAGCGTCCGTCCCAGCCAAGCTGGATTCGATTGGCGGTGTGGGGAAGCTCGACTGCTCGCTCCGGGTATCGGGGGGTCCGTGATCGAGAGGGCCGGCTATTGCTTCGGCCTGTGTCAGTTGCTCCTGGTTGGCTCAAGGATGAACGCCGTGCGTTCTCCTGTGGCGGCGTAGTGCTGGGCGAACGCGGGCCACACCGTGGTCAGGGCGGGCCACCAAGCGTCAGTCTCGGTGTCGTCATCCGAGTTCTGCCATGCGTGAGGCCGGGTCGGACGATCGTTCGAGCTGAGGGGTCGGTGTCAAGAATCGTCCGGGCGGTTGATTCAGACCCGGTATCCGATGTCACGGAGGAAGTCGAGCCGGGCCTCGACGTCGCGCTCGGTTTCGACACCTCGCGGTGGTTCACCGTCGACGACGCCGACGATGCCGCGGCCGGCTGCTGTCGTGGCGACGAGGACCTCGAGTGGGTTCGCAGTTGCGCAGATCACCCGGCAAACCTCGGGGATGGCTTTCAGCTGATTCAGCACATTGACCGGGAAGCCGTCACGCAAGAAGACGACGAAGGCGTGCCCGGCACCGATGGCCGTCGCAGCATTCACGGCGGCGTCGGTCAGCTCGAGGTCGTTTCCGGAACGTCGCACGAGGCAGGGTCCCGATGCCTCGCAGAACGCAGCGCCGAATCGGAGAGCAGAAGAGGCGCCCGCCAGCGTCTCGTGGAGGTCGACGATGGTCTTGATGAAGTGCGCCTGACCAATGATCACATTCGAGGAGGCGGGGCGGTCGATGGGCACGGCTTGGAGTTCCATGGCTCCACGTTGACGCTCCGAGCCCTGCGCACACCAGAGTCCTCGGTCCCCGATACGCAGCTGTGAGGGGTGCCGGCCTGGCCGACCCAGCGGCGACCGGCAGGGACGTCCTGGGAATGGGACCACGATCCGATCGCCGAGGAGTTCACGCTGAGCGTGGATTTCTCGACACGCCGCGATGCGGCAACAACAGAACTCGATCGACGCTCCGCCACCAAGCGGATCGGCTGGTATCAGGAGCCCCGTTTGGTCGATCGGCTGGTCGCTAGTTCAGGTAGCGAGTCTTGCAGTCCACGATTGTGAAGCTGACGCCGTTGTTGCTGGTCTCGGTGCACACGTGGACTTCGGTGATCTGCGCGAGGTTGACGGGAGACAGGTCCACTGACCACGCGTGGTGGCTGTTGCTCGGGGCCTGGACGATGCCTCCGTGCCGGGTGGCGATGTGACTGCCGCCACCGTCCCAATAGCTGATGTGCATGCGGGCGTACTTGCCGGAGGCGTTGTTGAGATGGAGCGTGCCGGTCACCCGCGGGGTGAAGAAGCCGCTGACGATGTCCCATGTGACCGTACCTGAGCCGACCGGCGCTCCGAAGACGAAGGTGTTGTCGCCGAAGTCGACGTCGGTGTCGGTGAGCTTGACGGTGTCGGTGTCGATGGTCGCGTCGGCGGGCTGGGTCGTGACGAACGAGGCGATGATCAGGACGGTGGCTGCTACGGCCCAGCGGCCGGCGGTACTTCTGCTTCTCATGTCGATCTCCTGGGGTGGTGCTGGCGATTGATCTCTGCCACAACCTGCGGCATCACCTCTACTGAGCACCGGGCCTGGTCGAAGATACAGAGATCCATGATGAGCCCTCTTCGCGGTGGGGGTCGGGGCCTCGGGCCCACCGCTCGCGCCCGGCGTTGGTCCATGCATGTCGGATAATTGACAAATATGTAGAATCTGTAATACTTGTGTCACAGTCGCCGCTACTGCCGCAATTGTCATTGCCTTATTGGAACCATCGACAACCGGTGCTTTTGTCCTTTGTCGTGTCAGGCTATTGCTCACGTGTCGGCATCTTCATCTCGGGCAAAGCGATAGCAGGACACCACACAAGGAGCAGCAAAAGATGTCACACGACGAACAACCGACGAACCCGACGAACAACCGGCGCTTCGAGGAAATCCTTCAGGCCAGATTGGAACGACGGACGGTCTTGGCCGGGGGCTTGGCGATGGCCGCAACAACCTTCTTCGCCTCCGGCACGGCCGGTGCCACCGTCGCCTCGATAGGCGCAAGCGACGCCAACAGCGCAAACGATCCGGACAGCGCAAACGGCGCAAACGGTGGTGGCCGTGGTCGTGGCCGCGGCCGTGCACCGCTCGTCGGCTTCGAGCCCATACCGCTGGATGCCGGCCCTGAGCCCCGGCTTTCTCCCGACTACCGGTATTCGGTCGTCATCCCCTGGGGTACCGGCCTCAGCGAGAGTGATCCGCCGTTTTCCTGGCCACAGACCTCATCGGCCGCCCAGGAGCGTCAGATCGGAATCGGACATGACGGCATGTGGTTCTTCCCCACCGGCCGAGGTCGCGACCGCGACCGCCGCGGTGTGCTGTGCATCAACCACGAGTTCGGCAGCAACAGCCATGTCTTCGGCAAGCCGTCTCCCGAGAGCCTGGAGGATGTTCGTATCTCTCAAGCGGCCCACGGCATCAGCGCGGTCGAAATACGCGAAACGTCGACCGGCAATTGGGAGGTCGTACCGGACGGTCGACGGTCCCGGCGGGTCACCGTCAACAGCCCGGTCGACTTCAGTGGACCGGCGGCCGACAGCGACCTGTTGAAGACACCGGCCGGCGATCCGGGAACCGGCACGCTCAACAACTGCTCGAACGGCTACACCCCCTGGGGCACGTATCTGACCTGTGAGGAGAACTTCAACGGCTACTACGGAGCCACCGGCGAATGGACCCCGACCGCCGCCCAGTCTCGGTACGGCTTCACCCCGACCGGCTTCGGATACGGGTGGGAGAACTTCGATCCGCGATTCGACCTGAGCAATCCCGACCACATCAACGCCGAGAACCGGTACGGCTGGGTTGTCGAAGTCGACCCCTACCGCACGTCGAAGAAGCCGGTCAAGCGGACGGCGCTCGGCCGATTCAAACACGAAGGAGCCGCGGTCACGGTCGGCCGAGGCGGCCGAGTGGTGGTCTACATGGGCGACGACGAACGCTTCGACTACATCTACAAGTTCGTCTCCAGCGGAAACTACAGGAGTCTCGTCCGGCGGGGACGGTCGCCCCTGGACCACGGCACGCTCTACGCGGCCCGCTTCGATGAGGATGGCACCGGCCAGTGGTTGGAGCTCAGCATGGACAATCCGGTGCTCAGCGGTGCATTCGCCGACCAGGCGGAGCTGTTGACCTATACCAGGATGGCCGCCGATCTGGTCGGAGCCACGCCCATGGACCGGCCGGAATGGACCACGGTTGCTCGCAACGGCGACGTCTACTGCACGCTCACCAACAACACGCGAAGGACCGTGGCCGACGCCGCCAATCCCCAGGCCCCGAATCCCGACGGGCACATCATCCGGTGGCGGGACAGCGACCAGCATGTCGGCACGACGTTCAAGTGGGACATCTTCATCCTGGCATCGTCGACCCACGGGGGCGAGGATGCATTCGGCTCGCCGGACGGTATCTGGGCCGACCCCGACGATCGCCTGTTCATCCAAACCGACGGAACTCAGCCCGAGGGAGCGAATGACCAGATGCTGGTGGCCGACTTGAAGACCGGCGAGCTCCGCCGCCTCTTCACCTCGGTGCCGGGCGCCGAAGTGACAGGCATCGCAGTCACCCCGGACCGCCGGACCATGTTCATCAACATTCAGCATCCGGGTAACGGTGACCCGAGCCTCACCGGATTCCCCGACTACGGAGGCGCGGTACCACGCGACGCAACGGTGGTCCTGACCAGGAAGGATGGTGGGCTGATCGGCTCCTAGCCCGTAGCGAATCCGGTCGTTGCCGGCCCCGAAATCACCGCGGGCCGGCACCGGCCGGCGCAACGGACCGGGTCAGCAGCCGATACCGAGCCAGACCGGGATGTCGCGAGACGTTCCGGCCACCACCGCCTGGCCGGCCACGTTGAACTCGGCCGATGCGCCGCCGTCGAACTTGATCAGGTCCTCGTAACCGGCGCCTTGGGCCCAGTTCACGAGATCCCGCACGTCGGCGTTCGAGGTGGCGCCGAAGATCAGCCGGTTGGTGTTCTTGTCGAACGCCACGAACGGATGCCGGACGGTCTGGTAGGTGTATGGGTCGTTCGAATAGTCGGACGAGAAGTCCTTGTCGACCTGGCCGCCGATGATGAGCGGCACCCCGGCCGCGGCCCACACCCACTCCGTGCCGGCCACGATCTCGTGGGGAGCCAGCCCGCTCAGGTATGGCGAGAGCTCGGCCGCGGCGTGCCAGGACTCGAGGGACTTGCGGCCGCTGTGGAACAGCACGCTGCTCAGTCTGGTGTCGTCACCGCTCAAGGTGTCGCCCGGCCAGACCTCGACGACGTTGGTCGGCGACGGGTCGAACCGCAACCCGAACACCCCTCGGTCGGTTCGATCGGACGAGCCCTTGACGTGGACCCCGTCGACCACGCCGATGCCGAGAACCCCGGGATTTGGGCGGTCCTTCTGCGACGCCACCAGCCAGTTGGCGTTGATCGACGCCACCGAGCAGCGAGACGATCCGGTCTCGAACAGGCCACGGCTGAAGTCGACCTCGACCCCCCGGAACGACCCACCGGGAATGCTCCAGTTGATCTCCCGGTAACCGTGGTCCACCAGGTTGGCCGCGGCCAGCGGTACCAGCTTGCTCTCGGCGCACGAGCCGACCGCGGCCGACTCGTTGGGGTAGATGCTGCGGCAGGTCGAGGTGCGGTTCAGGTACTCCCGCAACTCGGCGAAGTTGATCATCATGTCCCACCGGGTGAGGGCCCCTGTCTCCAGCAGGCCCGTCCAGTAGGCACGGCCTGCGGCGTCCGGTGCTCGGCACAGCACGTTGGCGTATGCCAGGTCGACGAATTGGGCGTGGCTGAGGTTGCCGTAGCGGTTCCTGAACTCCGGTCCCTGGGCGAACTGGTAGGCGATGGCCCCCAGGGTCGCCCCACCGTTTCGGGTCTGCAGCCAGTACTCGAAGCCCTGCTGGTCCGGCTGGCGGAGGAAGAACGCCTGGTACAGCCGCCACACCCTGGCGTGGCCGGTCGAGGCCTCGACCTGCTGGGTGTAGTCGGCGTTTGGGGGGCTGATGCCGCAGCCACCGGTGGTCCCGGAGACAGGCGAACCGCCGAACGCCAGCGTTGTTGCCAAGAGCAGTGCCGCCACGACCAATCGAACCGCTACCCGCACCTGCACTCCTTCTCGGCCGAACCGACATCGATGGCGGCCGTGAAGCGCACACCATCCGAAACCGCACTATCGGCACGGGGAGGCGAAAACTTGATGGCAGGGCAGCGCTCCACCGTTTCGCCGGGCTCCGGCCAACCGCCATCTGTTAAACAGGACGGGTGACCGACCCGACCCAGAACAACACCGACACCGACCAGCCGAAGCCACCGAGCGGTTTCACCGAGTCCGCAAACGCCGCGGCCCGGATCTCGTTCGACGACCCCGGCGACCTGGATCGGGCCACCCGGGGATTGATCGCCCGGATCGACGATGGGCGGGTGATGCTCGGCGACCACGTGGTGTTCGACGTCGCCCGCCATGACTTCGTGCGCGGCTCGGAGGAGAACCCCAGCTCGGTCCATCCGGGGCTGTGGCGCCAGGCCCGGTTGAACGTCAACCACGGGCTGTTCGAGGTGGCCGACGGGGTGTGGCAGGTTCGGGGCTACGACATCGCGAACATCACGTTCCTGGCCGGCACCGACGGTTGGTTGATCATCGACCCGTTGACCAACGCGCCCGCCGCCGCGGCGGCGCTGGCGCTGGCCAACCGGACGCTTGGGGAGCGGCCGGTGCGGTCGATCATCTACACCCACTCCCATGTGGACCACTTCGGTGGGGTGCTCGGTGTGACGAGCCGGGAGGCGGTCGACGCCGGCGAGGTGGAGATCGTGGCCCCGGACGGCTTCCTGCGCGAGGTGGTCAGCGAGTTCGTGATCGCCGGTCCGATCATGGGCCGCCGCGCGGCATACCAGTTCGGGCCGCTGCTGCCGCCGGGACCGCGGGGCCACGTCGACTGTGGCCTCGGCTCCGCCATGGGTCTTGCCCGCTCCGACCTGATCGCCCCCACCATCGACATCACCCACACCGGCCAGGAGCTGACCCTCAACGGGATCCGGGTCGAGTTCCAGATGACGCCGGACGCCGAGGCCCCGGCCGAGATGAACTTCTTCTTCCCCGACATCGGCCCGGTCGGCGGTGGCGCCGGCGAGGACTCGGGCCGGGGGCTGCTGTGCATGGCGGAGAACTGCACCCACACCCTCCACAACCTCTATCCGATTCGGGGTGCCCAGACCCGCGACGCCCTGTCGTGGAGCAAGTACATCCACGAGGCCCTGCTGCTGTGGGGGGACCGGACCCACACCGTGTTCGCCAGCCATCACTGGCCTCGGTTCGGCGCCGAGGACGGCCGCCGGTTCCTGACGATGCAGCGCGACGTCTACCGCTGGCTGCACGACCAGACCATGCGGCTGGCGAATCACGGCCACGTGCCGACCGAGATCTCGGCCGAGCTGCGGTTGCCACCGGAGTTCGACCAGTCCCACGTCCGGGGCTACTACGGCACCGTGTCACACAACGCACGATCGGTCTACAACCGGTACCTCGGTTGGTACGACGGAAACCCGGCCCACCTCGACCCGCTCCCACCGGTCGAGGCCGGCCGGAACTACGTGGAGTTCATGGGTGGCGCCGATGCGGTGCTGTCGAGGGCCCGCCAGTCGTTCGAGGACGGCGACTACCGCTGGGTGGCCGAGGTGGTGAACCACGTGGTGTTCGCCGATCCGACCAACTCCGACGCCCGGCGGCTCCAGGCCGACGCGCTGGAGCAGCTCGGCTACCAGTCGGAATCGGCGACCTGGCGCAACGCCTATTTGATGGGGGCCAAGGAGCTCCGGGAGGGCAGCCCAACGCGCGGTCGGGCGCCGACGAGGGACATGGCGGCGGCCATGACCGCGGCGCAGATCTTCGACGTGATCGGCGTTCGCTTCAAACCGGCCGCCTACGAAGGCGGCGAGGCCTCGATCAACGTGCACTTCACCGACCTCGACGAGGATCACCTGCTCGGCATCGGTCGCTCGGCCATCCACCACTCACCGGGGCGGCGAAACGATGACGCAGTGGCCTCGATCTCACTGACGAGGGCGGTGCTGATCCGGGCCCTCGACGATCAGGCCGCACTGGAGGAGGCGACCGTGACCGGTGACCGTCAGCTGGTGATCGATCTGCTGTCCGGCCTCGACGTGTTCACCACGATGGCCATCATCGAGCCGTAGCCCCCGGCAGCATCATCGAGCCGTAGCCCCCGGCAGCATCATCGAGCCGTAGCCCCCGGCAGCATCATCGAGCCGTAGCCCCCAGCAGCCTCACTGCGGCGATCGAGCCGATCAGCCCGCCGACGCTGGACAACATGAGATCACCGATGGTGTCGGTGTAGGTCAGGTTCAACCCGCCCGCTCCGCCAACGCCGTCGGTCGACACCACCCATTCCATGACCTCCCACCAGATGATGGCGATGGCGCCGAAGCCGTAGCCCAGCAGGACGGCATCGTCGTTTCGATGCACGTTGCGGAATCGGAAGGCGTGGAACGCCCCGACCAGCAGGATCCAGTTGAGACCGTGCAACACGTCGTCGGTGCCGTTGAATCGATCGTAGAAGCCGAAGAGGTTGCCCAGGGTGTCGATGAGGAACGGCGCCGAGGCCAGGGCGTCCGCGGTGTGGGGATAGGGCTCCCAGCGCCGGGTCCTGGCCAGTACCGGGACCAGCACCGCCGGGGCCAGGAACAGCGGCGCCCGGAACCCCATGGCCTTGCCATCCACCACCGCAGGCTGGAACGCCAGCGCAACGAAGAACGCCGTCACCAACGCCGCCTTCACCCCGAGGTTCGCCACTCGGGTGGCCGGCAACCGATCGACGGCCAGCACCCTGGTGGGGAACGTCGTTTGGGACCGGGTCCGGTCCTGGCTGTCGGGAAGGTCGGTCACGGACCAGGACGTTAGCGGGAACCGGTCGGGTTCGAGCCTCCTAACGCCTGATGGGCGACGCCAGGCGGCGGAGGTGGGCGACAACGCTCATCGCCGCCAGCGCCGAGGAGCGGGGGTTGTCGGCCAGCGGTAGGCCCGCCACCTCGAAGCGAAGCCGACCGAAGGCGCCCTCGGCGTCGACGGTGTGGATGGTGCGCTCGACGCCGGAGTCGGCCCACAGCTCCACGGTGGTGTCGGCGAAACCGACGCCGGCCATCGCCACCGCCGCGGCCACGTTGGCGTTCTTGGGGTACCGCCGGGCCGCCTCACCGGCGTCGCCAAGGAAATGGCGGACCGGCTCCGCAGGCGGATCGTCGAGATCCAGGACCTCCTCGGCCGCCGAGCCCCGCCACGCCGCCGGTGGTTTGCGGCCGGTGTAGACCACCCGGGTCAGTCCGCCCTCGGCCGCGGCGGCCAATGCGTCGAGGCCTCCGATGGCCCCCGAGGCCAGGTGGAGCGTGGCGCGACCGCGTCGAGCGGCGGCGGACAGGCGGTCCACCACGCCGGATTCGGCCAGGGCCCCGATCGACACCGTCAGCACGTCCATGCCCCGCAGGAGGGCGGCCTCGCCATGGTCTCGGAGGGCGCCGTGCCCGGCACAGTCGACCACGAGATCGATCCCGACCGGGAGCTGCTCGACCAGGTTGACGACCACGATCCCCGGTCCGAAGACGTCCGCTGCGGCCGCCTCCCTCCCGGGCCGGCACAGGCCGTAGGAGATCGCGGGGCCGTCACGGTCGTCCGCCAGCGCTGCAAGCACCGATTGGGCGATTGCACCATGGCCGATCAAGGCGATCTGCAAGCGCTCGACCCCTTCCTGCCGGCACGTCCGCCGCCGTGAGGACCACCACGGGGCCGGCATCGTGGTGCTTTGAGGCTAGCGCCATCGGTGGACCGGGAACAGCGCCGGAGAGGTGAGTACTATCGATCGTTGAGCCCCGGCCGGATCTTCAGTGATCGACCACCAAGGTGCCGGTGCTGCCTGAGGGGGCATGATGGAAGGCACGACCGATCAGGTCCGTCGACAGGAGGCGGACGAACGGCGCAACGCCTATCAGACGTTTCTCTTCTCCGTGTTCGCTGCGGTCTCGGTCAGCTTCGCCTACTGGTTTCTCCTGTTGCGGCCCGGTCTGGCCGATGCGACGGTGTCGATCCAGTTCGCCGCCACCGCTGAGCGCCTGGCCGAGCGGATGGCCGATCCGGACCATGTCGTGTCGCTCTCCGAAGCCAGGCGGGCGGTGTGGGCGGCCATCGTGTTCGCCGCCCTCTGGGGGGCGTTCGGTTTCGCCCTGTTGCGGACCTTCTGGCAGAAGGCGTGGAAGGCCGGTCGAGGACGGTCGACCTCCGGCAAGGCCCTTGGACTCCTCTTCGGGGTCGGCGGGGCGGCGGTGGCCATCACCGAGAAGCTGCTCACCCTGGCCCTGTTGCGGTCTGACGGTGACACGATCCGCTTCGTGGACACCGCAGCCGATCTCGGTCCGAAGGCGGTGGTCACCCTGGCCTGGGTGAAGTGGTTGCTGGCCGGCATCCTGATCCTGCTCGTCGTGGCCATGCTGGTCTCGTCGGCCACGGCGTTCGTTCGCCGACCGTTGCCGCCGGTCGACATCGGCGTGTCGGACGACGTGCCGCCGGCACCGCCGACCGACGGCGATCGGCCGATCCCGGCCGGGGTTGGCATCTGTTGCTCCGGCGGCGGTATCAGGGCCGCCGGGTTCGTGTTGGGGGCACTGGCCAAACTCGAGGAGGAACCGGACCAGCCGCGCCACCCTGTGCCCGGCGTCGACCTGGCACCGATCGAAGCCTGCGACGGCCGGCTCGGCATCCTCGGCAGGGCGTCCTACCTGGCCAGTGTGAGTGGCGGCGGTTACGCCGCCGCAGCATGGCGGATCGCCGCCGGTCCCGGCCGCCTGCCGGACAAGCCGATCATCGGCGACCCTTTGGCCGCCGATCTCGAGGACCGAATCCGCCGCTATCCCGACGCCACCGATCCGGCGGCCGATCTCGTGCAGCACATCCAGGAGCGGCGGCGCTACCTGGCAAACGGCCCGGGAGGGCTGCTGCGGTCGGGCCTCACCTTCCTGGCGCTGATGGCCTTCCACTTCCTGCTGGTGCTGTTGGCGGTGTACGTGTTGGCCTGGCCGCTGGGGCGGATCCTCGTCGGCTGGGGTGTCACCGGCGCCGGGCGAGACGTCAACCGGATGGTCGACGGGTTGGACCACCAGATCGGACCCCACCTGTGGGTGCCGCCGGTGGCGGCGCTCGGTTTGGCGGTGCTGGCAACCGCACTCCGGTTCTTCCTCGACCGCACGCCCACTCGGGCCACCGTCGACAAAGTGATGGCCGGGGCCTTCGCCACCGCCGCCGCCCTGGGGCTGCTGTTGCTGGTGCTGCCGGCAGCGGTCAACCGCTTCATCGAGATCCTGCCCGAGGGAGGTGGCGGTCAGCTGGTGGTTGCCGGGGTCTACGGGGCGATCCTGACCGCGGTCTGGCAGGTGGCCAAGGACCGGCTGCAATCGGTGGCCCGCTACCTCGGCGGTGTGCTCCTGGCGATCGGCCTGGCGCTGTTCGCCCTGTTCGTCATGGCCCAGGCCGGCGACACCGACGAGTTCTTCAGCAGCGGCGCCCGGTGGTTCGTCGCGGTGGTGGCGCTGATCGTGGCCTTCGTCACCTTCAACCCCGACCGCTGGTCGCTGCACGGCCTGTACCGGCGGAGCCTGGCCGGTACCTTCGCCACCATGCGGCTGCCCGGCGGCTTGATCCCCCATCCAGAGGAGCCCCCGTTGGCCGACTATCGGGAGGCCGACGGTCCGGCATCGATCATCTGCTGCGCCGCGGCCAGGGAGGATCGCCTGCAGACCGGGGTCCAGGCGTTGTCGATGACCTTCGATCCGCAGTGCGTCACGGTCAACCGGTGGGCGGGGGATGGCACCGAGGCCGGCATCGTCCCGGAACGTATCTCCCACGCCCAGTTCCACCGCCGGTTGCCCAGGGGTGGGCACGGCCGCAACCTCAAGACCACGATGGGGGCGGCGGCGATCTCCGGCGCTGCGGTTGCTCCATCGCTCGGTCGGATGAACCTGTGGTCGACCAACGCCCTCCTGGCGGCGTTCAACGCCCGGCTCGGCGTGTGGGTCCCCAACCCGAACCAGGCCTACACCCGCTCCACCACCCCGCGGCTGGTCAACATGTTCAAAGAGATCACCCAGACCTACGACCCCAACGATCCCAACCTGTACGCCACCGACGGTGGACACTGGGAGAACCTCGGCCTGGTCGAGTTGATCCGCAGACGTTGCTCGGTGATCATCTGCATCGACGCCTCCGGCGACCCTCCCGGCACCTACCACACCTTCAAGGAGGCGATGAAGCTGGCCAGGCTCGAGTGCGGGGCCACCGTGGACGTTGCGGAGCAGACCTGGAACGAGCTCGCCGTCATCGAAGATCAGGTGGTGAAGGCCAACTACGGCCGGGCAACGGTCACCTACGACGACGGCGCAACCGCCGAGCTGCTGTACGTGAAGGCGGCGGTCATGTCGTCGACGCCGTTGCACATCCAGCGGTACGCCTCGTCCGATCCCAAGTTCCCGAACTACTCCACCGCCGATCAGCTCCTGTCGGCCGACGAGTTCGGCTACCTGATCCACCTCGGCTACGCCTCGATGAACGATGCCCTGAACGCCAACCGGGACCTGGTGGCCGAGGCCGTGCGATGAGCGGTACCGCACCGGCGGTCTACGGCCACCGTGGCGGGAGCGTCGGTCGACCGAACAGCGTCGAGGCGATCCGCCTGGCGGCGGCGGCCGGGGCCGACGGGGTGGAGATCGACCTGCAGATCGACGGCCGGGGTCGGGTGGTGGCCCGCCACGACCTCGGCGACGAGTCCGGCGGGGCAGACAGGCCAGACGAGGCAGACCGGGCCGACCGGGCCGACCGGGCCGACCGGGCAGACGGTGGCGATCCAGCCGATGTTGACGAGGTGCTGGCAACGATCGAAGAGCTGGGCCTCTCGCTGCTGATCGACTTCAAGAGCGGTGGCAGGCCGGAGCGGGAGGCAACCCGGTTGGCCGAGTCGCTGCGGGCGGTGGCCAGGCCGGAGTCGGTGCTGATCAGCTCGTTCTCGGTCCCGTTCCTGGAACGATTCGAGACTCTGACCCCACGGTTCGCGCTGTACCCGATCGTGAGCCTGCGCCAGAACTTCTGGCCAACGATCGACGTCGAGCGTTGGGCCGGGGCATCGGTCCTGGCCGCTGCCCTGGTGGCGAACCCGTTACTGGCCAGGCGGCTCCGGCAACACGGGCGGCACCTCTACGTGTGGTTCGCCCTCACCGAGTGGCGGCCGGTGATCCGGGCCGCCGCTCGATCCGGCGCCCGTGGGGTCATCGTCTCCAACGTCGAGCGAACCGTCGACCTCTTCGGCACCGGAGGCGCCGCCGGCGGCGACGCTCACCGGCCGGGCGCTGAATGACCGCCGAGGTCGCCCGTTGAACAGGCTGCCCGAGGAGCGGACGATGTTCGCCGGGAACCCGAAGAGTTCCGGCGAATCGCGCTGAGATGTTGCTCGGCAGCATGGACTCAGTACGGGGTGCCGTCCGGCTTGAGGTAGTCGAGCGAGAGGTGGCCGGCTTCGTCCAGCTCCTCGTACTCGGCGTCGGACAGGCCCAGGATGTCCCGGAACACGTACTCGTTGGCGTCGCCGAGGCGACAGATCGGTCCCCAGTTCATGTCCGGCCCCGACCAGCGCCACTGGTGGCCGGGGAAGTCCCAGGTACCGACATCCTCCGAGCCCTGGCTCCGGAAGAAGCCCCTGGCCAGGAGATGGGGGTCGGCGTAGGCATCGGCTTCGTCGAGCACCGGACCGGCCGGCACCGCCTCGGCCTGGCACCGATCGAACACCTCGTGATTGTCCAGCGTCGAGGTCCACTCGGTGATCAGCGAGTCGAGCTCGTCGTGGTTGGCCAGCCTGCGGGCTGCGGTGTCGAACCGGGGATCGTCGCTGAGCGACGGCCGACCCATGGCTCGACAGAGCCCCGCCCATTGGCTCTCGTCGGCCACCGAGATCACCGCCCACCGATCGTCGCCGGCACATCGATAGCAGCCCTGCGGGGCCCGGGAGATGTGGCGGTTGCCACCGGGGCCGTGGGACCGGCCGGTCCGGTCGGCATCGATGAAGTACTCGCCGATGTGCTGCATCATGTTCTCGCTCTGGGCCAGCTCCACCAGCTCGCCCCGTCCGGTCCGGTCCCGCCTGCGGAGGGCGCACATCACCGCAAAGGCCCCGGAGGCACCGCTGGCCGGGTCCATGTGGAAGGCGGGGGTGGTGGTGGTCGGGTCGTCGTCTCTGTAGCCCCGGAGCCGGGTCAGGCCGCACAACGCCTCGAAGCTGGCACCGAATCCCACGTAGGAGGCGTACGGCCCGTCGAGGCTCATCGGCGGCATTCTGACCAGGATCAGCCGAGGGTTTCGGGCTCTGAGCCGATCCCACCCGATGCCCAGCTTGTCGATGGTGGCCACCGAGTTGTTCTCGACCAGCACGTCCGATTGCTCGACGAGCCGGAAGAAGGTCTCCCGGCCGAGCTCGGTGCGGATGTCGAGGGTGCAGCTTCGTTTGTTGCGGGCCTGGGCCGACCACATGCCGTGCTTGTTCCACGGCCGACCGCTGGTGTCGAGGTTCGGGTAGCCGCCTCCGAGCGGGCCGAAGTCGACCAGCATCGTCGGGTCCGGTCTGGGGGCGTTGCCCCTGGTGGCGGGGGGGAAGACCCAGGGGTTCTCGACCCGGATGATCTCCGCTCCGAGATCGCCGAGATGCATGGTGCACGACGGTCCGGCCCACACGACGGTGAGGTCGAGCACCCGGACACCCTCGAACGGCAGCCGCGGTTCGCCGACCGATACCGCCGGCCGCTCCCGGCGGCCGGTTCCGGTATCGGTGGCGGGCCGTCGGGCCCAGCCGGTGGACTCGATCTCGTCGCCGTGCTGGCCCAGCGTCGGGGCCGGTCGTCGCAGCTGCCAGGCCCGATCCCAGTCAGGACCGAGGCGAAACGGGGCCCCGGTCTGGCGGAACCGTCCCGCCACCGGGTGCTCGCAGTCCACGAAGTACCCCCGGTCGACGAAGTGTTGGTCGTTGAGCACGTCGATCGGCGGGTTGAGCGCGGTGACCGCCCACTTGTAGGCCTGGGCCGTCTCGGCCCGCTCGGTCTTGTCGCCCTCGAACAGCCAGGGGAACAGCACCGCCTGAACCAGATCGGCCAGGTCGTCGTCGTTGAGCCAGTCCGGGTTGGCGAAGCGGCTTCGCAACCCGTCGTCGTCGAGGGTGGCCAGCATGCGCTCGACCCAGGCCAGCAGGGTGAAGATGAGGATGTGTCCCTCGGCGGTCGGGAAGAAGCCGTTGGGGAGGGTCCGCAGTGCATCCGGTGGCTGCCGTCCCACCACCAGACCGCTCCACAGGTACCACAGCAGGTAGGTGACTCGCCGGTCGACGCTTCCGGCCTGGGCCTCGAACATCGACAGGTCGATGTGGCAGCCCTCCCCGCCCTGCTCGGCCATGGTCACCGCGGCCAGGATGGCGGTCGCCGCCAGGTTGCCGCACTGATAGGAGGTGAGGTTGCCGCCGAGCTTGACCGGCTCCCGGGTCTCGACCCCGGTGCCGAACATCGGCCCGCCCATGGCGTAGGTGACGATGTCGGCGCCGACGAGATCCCGGTACGGGCCGGACTGGCCGAACGGGGTGATGCTGCACACCACCAGCTCGGGATTCTCGGCCATCAGCGACTGGTGGTCGAGGCCGAGGTCGGCTTTGCTCCCCGGCGGGAACGATTCGATCACCACATCGGCCTCGGCCGCCAGCCGGTGGATCAGGGCCCGGCCGGAGGCGGACCCGGGGTCTGCCACCACGCTGCGCTTGTTGGCGTTGAGGTGGAGGAACAGGGCACTCTGCTCGGGATCGGGCACGTCGTCGGGGAACGGACCGTGGCGCCTTGCCTGGTCGCCGCCCGGCGGTTCGACCTTGATGAGCTCGGCCCCGAAATCGGCCAGCAGCTTGCCGGCGAAGGGCCCCGCAACCTCGGTCGCCAACTCCAGGACCCGCAGTCCGGCCAGCGGCTGGGCATCCTCCGGTCGCTCCCCGGGCTTCGGATCGTCGGCCGCCTGCTGCATGGAGAGACGTTACCGACTGCCACCTCCTGCGGCCAATGGGTGCCTGCTCGCCAGACGGTGGATCGTGCCTCCAGCCCAGGTGGTGGTTTTCACCTCCGCCGGGATCTCGGCGTCTGTGCCGCACAGGAATCGGAACTCGGCCTCGGCCAGCGTCGGCCAGCGGGCGAACGCCTCGTCTGGGTCGGGCCTGGCCGCGAGTTGTTGGCCGGCGACGGCACCGGCGTCGATCAACGCCTGCTCGTAGGCCTCGTATGGCATCCAGCCCGGCACGGTCCACTCCCCGTCGGCCGATCGGACGACGATGGTCGGGAACACGAACCGCATCCGCCCGTCCTTGGCCTCCCTGGCCCGACCGATGCCCGGCCGGTCGCCTTTCAGCTCGAGCACGTGCCGGTTCGGGTTCCTCGTTTCCTCGCCGTCGCGGCGGTAGCCATCGAGTACCTCCGGCGAGGCCATGGCCAGGGCCAGGGCGTCGACATCGAGCCCTTCGACACCTCGGCCGGCGCCGATCGCCCGGTCGACGGTGTCGGCCGGTTGCCCGTCGACGAAGGTCGCCTCCCGCATCCGCCGGAGCATCCCGTCTGCGACCTCCGGCCCCTGGAGTTGGGCCGCCTTGACCGCCAGGCCCGACGCCAGACTGCCGGTGGGGGAGCGCCGCAGCGGGTCGGGCCGGGGCATGCCGGTCTCATCGCAGACCACCTTCCAGTAGGCCTGCAGCTTCGGGGCCTCCGCCACCGGGTCCCGCTCCGGCATGTGGTCGTCCTCCACCAGGTGCCCCATCACCACCCGCCAACTGTCGATCTGGTCCTCGAATCGCCACCGCAGGAGGCGGAGCTTCGGTTCGGTTCCCCAGGCCCAGGAACACATGGCGTCTGTGTACTCGATCACGTCCACGGTCATCAGTCTCGGTCAACGGCGGGCCGCTGTACAGGTGGCCCCATCGTCCGGTGCCGTCCGGTCGCTCTTCGAGGTGCGGCCCTGGTCGATGGCGGTGCCGATAGCCTGACGCCATGGCTGCGACAGAGAATCTGACGGTGACCGTTTCCGACGGTGACCCTGCGGTGGTGACCGCCGAGGGTCAGATCGATTCGTTCACCTCGACGTCCCTCGACGAGGTCCTGGCCGGTCTGCCGGCCGATCGGCCGATCTCGGTCGATTTGTCGGGGGTCGATTTCGTCGATTCGTCGGGTCTCCGGGTCATCGTCCGAGCCCACAAGCGCCAGTTGGGCGGCGGGTCGGCTCTGACCATCGTCAAGCCAAGTCAGCCGGTCAGCCGGCTTCTCGACATGACCGGCCTCACCTCGGAACTGACGATCAGCCTGTGACCCACGACGATGTGTGGACCCTGACCCTGGAGACGCCGTCGGCGGCCCGGTACCTGCACATCATCAGGCTCACCAGCGCCGGAGCCGCAGCGGAAGCCGGGCTCAGTGCGGACGAGATCGACGACGTGAAGATCGCCGTCGATGAGCTCTGCTCGCTGGTGATGGCGGTCGCGGCCGACACCGATCGGCTGAAGATGAGGTTCCTGGCCGACGAGAACGGCATCACGATCGAAACGGTGGGCCCACCAGGCGGCAAACTGGAGGTCGACGAGCTCGCGGAGGCCATCCTCGACGCCACCGTCGATGAGCTGGTACTCGACGACACGACCCTGGGCGCCGGCTTTCGCCTGACCAAGCACCGTACTGGTGGCTGACCAGCTCCCAGACCTGAAGCGGTTCGAGGAGTACCGCCGGACCGGCGATGTCGACCTGCGGAACGAGCTCGTCGAGGAGAACCTCACCCTGGCCCAGGCGTTCGCCAGACGGTACGCCAGGCGGGGTGTGCCGCTGGAGGACTTGGAGCAGGTCGCCCGCATCAGCCTGATCGGCGCCGTCGAACGATTCGACCCCGAAGTCGGCGTTCGCTTCAAGACCTTCGCCGGCCGGACCGTCGAGGGGGAGTTGAAGCGATACTTCAGGGACAAGGCCTGGGCGCTGCGGGTCCCGAGGCGATTCCAGGATCTCGGCCTGGCCATCCGCGCCGCGATGGACAACCTCAGCAAGGAACTGGGGCGATCCCCGACGATCGCCGAATTGGCGGAGGCGGTCGGAGCCGACATGGACGAGGTCGTGGCCGCCATGGAGGTCGGTCAGGCGTACCGGGCAGACTCCATCGACGCCCCGATCGGCGGTGACGATTCGAACTCGAGTGTGTCCGACTCCCTGGGAAGCAGCGACATCGGCCCGGAGTTGTTCGACAACCGGGAACTGATCGTCGACCTCCTGAGCCGTCTGCCCGATCGGGAACGGCGGATCGTCGAGCTTCGCTTCTTCGCCGATCGCAGCCAACGGGACATCGCAAGCGAGGTCGGGATGAGCCAGATGCACGTTTCCCGGTTGCTGAGGAAGGCGTTGGCCACGCTGCGGGCCTCCCTGGACGGAGGCGACACCCCTCGACGTTGACCGCCTGCGGTGGCACCATTCAGAATTGGCAGGTGCGGGGTGAGCGGACCCGACCCCGGCCGGATCGGTGGATAGGCTCGGTTTCGACCATGGACCAATCACGCGACGACGAACTCCTCCCGGTCCTTCGAGCTGCCCTTGACCAGACCCGGTCCGCGGCGTGCATCACGTCGTCGCAACTCGACTGGCCGGGCCCCGAAATCGTCTACGTGAACCCCGCTTACTGCACGATGACCGGCCGCGACGCAGACGAGGTCATCGGGCAGACGCCCCGCATCATGCAGGGCCCGTTGACCAGCCGCGCCGTCCTGGATCGGTTGCGGAACGATCTCGATGCAGGGCGGCCGTTCGTCGGCGAAACCGTCAACTACCGCAAGGACGGTTCGCCATACCTCATCAACTGGCGAATCGACCCGGTGCTGGCGCCGGACGGTCGGCCCAGCCACTACATCGCAACCCAGGAGGACGTCACGAGGCTCAGGAGGGCGGAGCGGCTGTTGGCCGCCGAGCAGGCGATCGGCCGGGCCGTCTCGACGCTGATGAGCGAGCCGGCCGACACCACCGACAATCTCGAATCGCTCTCGGCGGAGATCGTGGCCGCCACCGCCACCGTCGCCGGCTACGGCAAGGTCTCGTTGGAAGGCTCGATCAGACTGGGAATGAGGGCGGAGCGGTTCTGCTCGGGGGCACCGCTCAGCGAGCATCCCGAACCGTTCGACGAACTGGATTTCGAGTCGAATCGCCTGCAGGGCGGCAGGTTCGAAGGCCACCTCTGGGCCGGTTGCTCGCTGCGAAACGAACGAAGCGGGCTCGACGGTGCCCTGATCGTCTGGGGCCTCACCCCGGCGGAGCGGGACTTCCTCGACGACGAAGGCCTGCGGCGGGTCGTCGACGACGCGGCCCGGGCCCTGGAGAGCGTTGCCGACTACGAGCGTCGCCGGCTGTTGGCCATCGAACTGCAACGGGGCCTGCTGCCGACGACGCCGACGCCGGTACCGGGGGTGGAGATCGCGTCGCTGTACCAACCGGGGGCGTTCAGCACCCGGATCGGTGGCGATTGGTACGACGTGTTCCGCGATGAGGACAGGGCGGTGCTCGTGGTCGGCGACATGGCCGGTTCCGGAGTCCGGGCCGCGGCCGACATGGGCCGGCTGCGGTTGCTGGTACGGATCATGCTCCAACAGGGTGCCACCATCTCGAGCCTGTTCTCCCAGCTCAACAAGTACTGCTCGGAGGAGGACCTCGTGGCCACGGTGCTGGCGGTCACGCTCGATCTCGACGAGGACGGCACACCGACCGGCGTCATGAAGGTCACGGCCGCCGGGCACCCGCCGCCGCTGCGAAAGAGAGGGCGAAGGGTCGAGATGCTGACCCTGAGCCCCGGCCCGTTGCTGGGAATAGGCGGCGACCCCGCCTACGGGGAACAGGTCTTCGAACTGCTGCCGCAGGATTCGGTTGTGCTCTTCACCGATGGTCTCGTCGAGCGGCGGGATGAGCCCTTGGATACCAGCATCCAGGGCATGGTGAACAGGACAGCCGATCGCTGGTCCTCGGAGGATCCAGCCATCGAGACGCTGTGTTCCTGGCTCGTCGAGCAACGGCTGCGGGCCGGCTCGAGCGACGACATTGCCGTCCTGGGGTTTCGGCGCGAAGGTCCGGCCACCACGGGGTAGCGAACCCGTCCCGCAATCTTGGGGCACCCGCACGCCGTCCCCGGTTCGGCGGCTGCTGTCAGCAACCCCGCTTGCGTACACAGCTCACGGACGTCGATTCCTCGTCGCCGTGGAGCCACATTCCGTCGACCAGCGCATGGACGATGGCCAGGCCCCGGCCGCGATCCGCCAGGGGCTTGGGTTCTGTTGCATCTGACAGCAGGTCGTCGAGCGAGCCGCTTGGCCGATGGTTGGTCACCGTCAGTCGGATGCAGGTCTGCTCGAGGGTCAGCGCCACCTCCACCGGCTCGGCGGGGCACTGTTCGACCGCATTCGAGATCAGCTCCGCAACGACCAGCTCCATGTCGTCAGCGAGGGCGGCCTCGGTACCCTTGGCACCGAGGTAGCGCCGCAGGTCCCGACGAAGCTCCGCGGCGGCGAGATGCGTCGGCTCGAACCGGGACGAGAAGGTACCCCCCCGGGACTGTTCAACGATCATCGGATCGTACCGGTTCCTCATCGACCGCTACCGGGATCGACGTTGTCCATCGGATACAGCGACGGCCACGAGCGCAGGACGCGGCGTAACGCGCCGCCGCTCGATGATCCGATGAACGGCAACGCAACCGGCAACGGCCGAGGCGCAGAGTGTGGTGGCAAGAATCAGCATGATCGGTTTCCTACCCCTGCCCGGAGAGAGCGAAACAAACCCATCGATCGGAAGGTGCGGCCCGCCGCCCTGGGTTGGCGCCGCGGCCCGATGAGTTGCAGCCGTCACATCCGGTTTGCCGGACGCCCGGTTTGGGAAGGTGATCGATCGGGTTTCTTGCGCGCCACGACCGGTTTCGCAGGGCGACCCCCAACCCCGGGAAAGAGGAAGAGGTCATGGACAGCACCACCATCCACCGAAGCATTGCCGCATTCAGAGCACAGGTGAGCGGAGAGTACAGCTCCGCCACCCGAGTGGTCGACGCATTGTTGGATCTTCGCAACTTCGCTGCCGGGTCGCCGGCTCTGTTGGACCTGATCGACTCGACGATCGCCGACATCCCGGGTTGGTTCGTGGTGCCGAACCACTGGTGGCGTGACCACCTGGATCAGATCGAGCGGGTCGTGCTGGTGGAGGAGAGCTCAACCGCCGGTGCCGGCGCCGGCTGAGCAGGCCGGCGGCGCCCTGCCGGCGAGGCTCGTCTCCAGTCGCCGCCTCGATTGCGCTGGCGTTCAGCCAACCGAAGCCGCACCCAGCTCGCAACCGTTCGGAAAGCAACAGCACCTCCCGGCCGAGCGGCCGGGAGGTGCTTTTTGGACCTGCGAGCTTTGGCGTGGGAGGGGGACACGGCTCGAGGCTTGCAGGAACGTGACCAGTACATACCCAAGACGATTCCGCTGAAACCGGTTTTTTCAGAACTTCGCCGCGGTGGGTGCAAGGGTGTCGTTGCGGCCGTGTGGATGGTCGTGTGGTTGTTTCAGCGACCGGCCGGAGGGGAATGTTCGATGGGACCCCATCGAAGCGGAGAACCGCCATGCCCAATCTCGGATTCGTCGGCCGGAACCAGGAATCGCCACCCGTCACGGCGGCCGCTTACCGAAATCAAGACCGCCTACTCGTCGAGACCATTGCGGCGTCCGATGATCTGATCGGACTGCTGCGAACCTCGGCCCGGCTTGCCGCCGGCGCTGCTCGAACCGCTGATCCGGCGGCCATGCTCGAGACGCTCACCGAACTCGCCGAGGTCGACACCTTCTCGACACTGGCCGCCATGGAATCGCTGGCCCGGCTCCGTCACACCGGCGCCGACGACCGGCTCATCGCCTATCTCGATCACCCGGTCGAGATCGTCCGTCGCCATGCCGCCTGGCGTCTCGGTGATCGGCCGCTACGGGCCGACGCCTGTCAGATCCTGGCCGATCGCCTCGCCGCCGGCGGCATCGAAACGATGCACGCCCATCGGACGCTGCGAACCTGGTCCCGAGCCGATGAGCCCCTGGTGGCCGAGGCCATCACCGGTCGCCTGGCCGACGCCGGCGATCCGGCGGCAAGAGCCCGTCTCGTCGACGCGCTGGGCGCCATGACCGACTCGGCGACCAACGAGACCCTCATCAGGCTGGCGCTAGACAGCGACGAGGCGATGCCGGCACGAATCGCCGCCGTCGGATCCTTGGGCTTTCGGCCCGGTCCCGGCGTCGAAGACGCCATGATCGGTTTGGCCAGGAACGACGACGACCTCGGCGTGCACGCCGCCACCGCCATCGGCGACCTCTGCGCCCCGGCCGTCTACCACCGGTCGGCCGCCAGCCCGGGCCTGCGCATCGCCCAGCTGACTCTTGCCGGGGAGCTCGATGGTCGACTCAGCCGCGGTGGGCGGGGCGACACCGGTGGCGTCGCCAGCCTCCTGGTCTCCCTCGGCGAGGCCCTGGTCCGGCGCGACGACGTGGCCCACGTGCTCACGATCGGTCGGGGCGTGCCGGCCGCGGTCGTTGCCGATCAGCTGGTCCCGGACCATGGCAAGCTGGCATACGGGACCCTGGCCTACGGTGACCAAGCCCGTCCCGGGGCATCGCCCGGCGACTCCTGGGAACACCTTCCGACCATCGAGCGGGGCGTCGCCCGGGTGCTCCGGGACCGGCCGGAAGTGGACGTGCTCCACCTTCGCATGGCCGACGTCGGCGCCCTGGCCGGGCTGGGTGCGGCCGCCAGCCTCGGTATCGACACCTGCTTCAGTCTGGCCCCCGATCCCCACGGGGTCATCCAATCGATGCAGGATCAGGGCAAGCTGGATCGGCGATCGTTCGTCGACCTGGCCGCCAGTGACCATGTGTGGTTCCGGGCCCGCCTGGTGGAACGGCTGGCCACGGAGGCGTCCCGCCTCGCCCTGTTTCCCCGGGCCGATCTCGATAGCTTCTTCACCGTTCCCGACGGTGCCGACGGGGGGCCTCGGCGGCCCTCGGTGGTGGTGCCAGAAGGCATCGACCTCACGCTGACGGAACGGGCCGAGGAGACGCTGGGCCAGAGCCGCGACGGGGACCGCCCGGTGCCGAAGGTGCTGGCCGATCTGGCGGCCCGTATCCCCCAGGAGCGTCGTCACCTCCCGCTGTTGCTGTCGGTCGGGCGGTTCAACCCGATCAAGGGCATGGATCGTGTCGCCGAGGCCTGGGCCCGCGATCCGCGGCTCTACCAGTCGTGCACCCTGGTGATCGTCGGTGGTTCCCTCATCGACCCCACCCCGGTCGAACAGTCGGTCCTGGACGCGATCGCTCGGGCCGTGCCCGAATCCTCGCCGGCCCAAGCGGGCCTCGTGCTCCTCGGGGGCCGGCCTCGAGAGGACGTTGCGCTGTTGCTGGCCGCCACCGGATCGGGCCACCCTGGGGGCTGGGCCGGAGGTGGAACCTACGTCGACGGCGCCTACAAGGAGGAATTCGGTCTCGCCCTCATCGAGGCGCTGGCGGCAGGCCTGGTGGTCACCGCCCCCAGCGTCGGCGGACCTCCCAGTTACGTCGAGCCGGACGTGACCGGGGTCCTCGTCGATCCCGAGGCCGACCTCGGTCCCGCCATCCTGCGAGCGTTCACCCTCGTCGACCGACCGGGCCGGGCCGGACGCGTCCGCCGGCTGGTGGAGGAGAGGTACTCGGTCGACACGATGGCCGACCGTCTGGTTGGACTGTACGATTCGGTTCCGATCCTGCTGTGACCACACTCATCGTCAGCCCCGACTACGTCTCCCACTACAACCCGCTTTCCGTCCTGGCCCGAGCGGCCGCCGGCGCCGGTGGTCGGGTTGTGGTCGCCACCGGGCCGGGGTTGCAGGCCAGGGTCGAGGCCGAAGGCCACGGGTGGCGCCATCTCCCGCTCGGTCCGGCGTCGAACAGCGGCGTCGCCGGGGACGACCCGGCCATCAGGGAGTTCCTGGCCGCCACCGTGGCCGGGCCGCTGGCCACCATTCGCCATCAAGCCGAGAAACGGGAGCGGGATCTGCTGTGGCAACCGGAGCGGATCGCCACCGAGATGGCGGCCATCATCGACCGGCTCGACCCGGATCACATCGTGGTCGACCACGTCTCGTTCGCCGCCACCCTCGGGGCATACGCCACCGGTCGACCGTTCACCACCTTGGTACCGGGCCATCCCAGCCAGCTGCCGGTCGGGTCCGAGCGCTACGGTGTGCCACGGACGTGGCCGTCCGCCATGGGCCACGACGAGGAGCAGCTGACGGACCTCCATCGCCTCGCCGACCGGGTGACCGACGCGTTCACCGAGCGTTGGAACCGGGCGCTGGCGGCCTCCGGCTCGGCCCGACCTCCGGTCGACGATGCGTTCCGGGTTCACGGTGACCGGGTGCTGTACAACAGCATTGCCGAGCTGACCGACCCGGATCGGGTGGCCCTGCTGCCGCCAAACAGCCGGTTCGTCGGGCCGCTGGTCCGCCGTCAGGCCCTGGATGACGAGTTCGCCTCCTGGCAGGTCCCCGGCCAGGCCATAGGTGGGGTCACCGAGCGCGGCAAAGCGACCGACCGGCCGCAGGTCTATGTCGGTTTCGGCACCTTTCTGTCCCATCGGGGAGACGTCCTGGCCGCGGTGGCCGAGGGGCTGCGCTCGGTCGGGGCCCGGGCCGCCATCGCCGCCGGGCCGACGCCGAGGGCTGCGCTCGGCCCGATTCCCGACGATTGGTTCGTGGCCCCGATCCTGCCCCAGGTGGCACTCCTGCCGTCGGCCGACCTTGTCATCCACCATGGAGGCAACAACAGCGTCCAGGAGTCTTTGGCCGCGGGCGGGCGCCAGCTCGTGATGCCCTTCTCGACCGATCAGTTCGCCAACGCCGCCGATCTCGAGCGAATCGGGTTGGCCAAGGTCGTGGCGCCGAACACCGCCGGTCCGTCGGAGATCCAACTGGCGGTGGCGGACGCCCTGGCCGCGCCACCGGGCCCCCCGGTCCCGCCGTTGTCAGACGAGGCGCTGGCGCGCCGCCTGTTCGGAGCCGACGAAGCCCCGATCGCCGCCGGTGGTGTGGCCGACGGCGTGGCGGTGTCCGGCCGCGGTGCCGACGATCCGGACGCAGAGATCAGGCCAGGAGCCGGAACAGCTGCCAGCCGATGACCAGTATCCCGAGGAGCCGGCGCCACGGATTCACGCCTCGAACCAGTTCGTCGCCGCCCCAGTAGAGCCACAACGCGGTGACCAGGACCGACGCCCCGTCGTTGGCCGCCGAGCCCTCAGCGGTCACGAGACGAGCCAGCGTCGCCGCCCCGATGGCGAACAACGGCCAGTTCGGGAACTGGGCGATCGTGAGCTCGCCGGTCTGCCGGTTCTCGAACCACCATCGCAGCGAGGTAACCGGCCGCCCTCGATCCGGCCGGGCAGCGGTGGTGGCCGGTGACGGGTTCTCGAACCCGTCGAGGTAGCGGCCGGCCATGAACCGCTGGAAGGCTCGACCGACAGGACCGCCGAGCTTGGCCGGCCAGGACGCCGGGAGGGAGTACGCCGTGATCTCCAGCGTCACCGCATCGGTCGAGGGCTCACGGGCGACGACGAACGATTCCTCGCCGGACTCCGGATGATGGGGCAACGTCCCGTAGGCGAAGCCGAAGCGATCCGGCTCGTCGATCACCGCCACGATTCGACAGGCCGCCGTCACCCACAGCGGCCAGACCCGGAGGGCGAGCGCAACCTCGCTGCCGGTTTCCAGAGCGGGCCGTTGCGGCTGGAGGAAGGCCCCGGCCCTGCGGTGACCGGCCCAATCGGCGATGGCCTGCTTGGCCGCTTCGAACCGTTCCGTCCCGTTGCCGATCGGTCGGGTGACGTGCAACCGGTGGTAGGCCGAGGGTGGTTCGATACCGGCCAGCGTCGCCCCCACCGGCTCGTAGGACACCGCGAACCCCGACTGCTCGCCCAGCAAAGTGGACAGCTCGGCCTGGCTCGGTTTCCGGAGGCGGTACATCGACATGGATCTCATCATCGGTTGCGGATCGGGTTCCGTGCGTAGCGGTGGTGGCGACGGGGCGGTCGGACACCGCTGGCGAAGACCATCTGGACAACCCTGGCCCGGTGGGGCCGGTACGGTTCGAATCGGCCGTTTGCCAGCCGCACCGTCGGATCGTCGGACAGCATCAGCAGCGTCCGAAGGGTGGCCGCAACGTCGAGAGCACCGATCGATACCGAGCGCTTCAAAGCCTCATCCACATCCGTACTTCGTCGCCGGACCCCGGCCCGATGCACCGATCGCCCGCCGGGGGAACCCGGGTCAGCCAGGACACCCGGGTCGTCGGGGTCGGGTGGGACAGCGGGAACAGCCGGTTCGGGCTGGCCGGCGTGGCCGGGGCCGCATCGCAGCCGGGTCCGGGGCCGAGTCCGGGTCACCGATGCGCCGTCGGATCGAGGTCGGTGCGGAAGTCGGGATGGGCGATGGCCGTCAGCGCCTCGGCCCGTTGGGCCAGGGTTCGGCCCTTGAGGTGGGCGACGCCGAACTCGGTGACCACCATGTCGGCCAGGGATCTGGCCACCGTGACCGTGGCCCCGGCGGCCAACCGGGCCACGAGTCTCGACCGATCGCCGCGCCGACCGGCGGTGGCGGGCAGCGCGATGATCGAGCGCCCCCCTTGGGCCTCGGCCGCCCCGATCAGGTAGTCCGGCTGACCGCCCGGTCCCGACAGGACCCGATCGCCTGCGGTCTCGGCGTTGATCGACCCGTCGAGGGCGATCTCGACTGCGGAGTTGATGGCGACGAACCGATCGATGCGACCGAGGGCCAATGGGCCGTGGGAGATCGACGACGGCACCATCAGGACTTCGGGGTTGCGATCGACGAACTCGAACGACGGGGCAGATCCCAGCACCGCACCGACCACCATCCTGCCCGGCCAGGTCGAATTGTGGGCCCCGGTCAGCGCCCCGCTGCGGTGCAGCTCGACCACCGTGTCGCCGATCATGCCGCCGTGGATGCCGAGATCCTTGTGGCCGGTGAGTGCGGTCAGCACCGCCTTGGGAATGGCCCCGACCCCGAACTGCAGCACCGAGCGATCGGCGATCTCGGCCGCCACCAGTGAGCCGATCGTGGCCGCAGTGGCGTCCACCGCGCTGCCCGGCAGCTCGACCAGCGGCTGCTCGATGTCGACCAGCAGGTCGATCTCGTCCCGATCGAGCTCGCCGGCACCGAAGGTGTATGGCATGCGGGGGTTGACCTGGGCGATGACCAGCGGGGCGTTTGCCATCATCTCCACCGGCGTGCCGACGCCGACCCCGAGGCTGAACCGCCCATCGGGGCCAGGGGGGCTGACGTGGATCAGCGCCACGTCGATCGGCAGCGGCCCGTCCGGGCCAGTCAGCCTGGCGAAGTGGCGCAGGCTGGATGGCACGGTGGCCAGCGCCCCCGCTTCCCGCATGCCGTCGACAGCCCGGCTCGGTTGCAGGCTGGTCAGCCGGAACGGTTGGCCTGGATGGGCGAAAACGGGCAGCGGTTCCAGCAGGTAGTCCGACAGGATCTCCAGCGTCGTCCACCGATTCCTGGCGTCGACCATGGCATCGAGCAGACCGTGGGGGGCGCCACAGCCACCGCCGACGAAGATCCGAGAACCGTCGCCGATGGCCGACATGGCGCGCTCGACGGAGGTCGAGGTGCCCGGTCGGCCACCGTGTCGCGGTCGGGGGACCGGTTCCTGCTTCATCGGTCTGTCATCGGTCGCTCATGGGCCATCGATCTCCTCTTGCCCGTTGCCGTCCGCCCGGCCCGGTGGCTGCTCGGCGGTTGCCCGGTCTGCGATGAGTTGGCGCAGCTTGTACTTCTGGATCTTGCCCGAAGCGGTTCGAGGCATGTCGTTCATGATTACCAACCGCTCCGGCCAGAACTGCTTTGCCATCCCGGCGTCATCGAGGAACGAGGTCAGGGCGCCGAGCTTCAGGTCGGGGTCCGGCGAGGAGACGACGGCACAGGCCCGTTCGCCGAGTCGGTCGTCCGGCAACCCGACGACCGCCACCTCGGTGACGGCGGGATGCCGCAGCAGCAGATCCTCGACCTCGGCCACCGGGACGTTCTCGCCACCCCGGATCACCAGATCCTTGGTCCGGCCGACGATCCTGATGCCGCCGTCGGGTCGGAGCCGGGCCACGTCGCCGGTGTCGAACCAGTCGCCGTCCGGCGATGCCGCGGCGTAGAGGTCCTCGCGGTGGAAGTAGCCGAGGGCCTGGCTCGGGCCTCGGGTCTGGAGGTCGCCGGTCCCGCCGACCTCGACCGGTCGGCCGGCCGGGTCGACCACCCGGATCTCCATCCAATCCACCGGCGTGCCGTCGGAGTCCGACACCAGCTCGACGGGGTCGCCGGGCCTGGTGGTGGTGACGATCATGTTCTCGGTCATGCCCCAGACCGCGATCAGCTCCGCCCGGAGCACCTCCGCCGCGTCCTCGACCACGACCGGCGGGATCGGCGCCCCGCCGCAGATGAAGAACCGGAAGGAGTCGACGTTGCGAGGTCGACGGCGCTGGGCCGCCACCATGTCCATGGCGAACGTGGTGGCCGAGACCGTCCACACGATCCTCTCGGTCTCGACCGCATCGAGCATCTGCTCGACGTCCCACACGTCCTGGTACACCACCGTCATGCCCATCGACAGCGGCTTCAACAAGCCGTAGCCGAACCCGGTCTGATGGGCCAGGGTCGACGCCATGAAACCGACATCGTCTGCGCCGAGCCCGTAGACCTCGTCGATGGCCCTCCCCCCGGAACGAACGGTGTTGTGGGAATGGAGCACACCCTTCGGCTCGCCGGTGGTGCCCGAGGTGAACTGGATCTCCACCAGGTCGTCTGCCGCCGGCCGCCGCTTCGCCAGCTCGTCGGCCAGGCCGGCCTCGTGCTCCCATTCCCGGCCGGTGAAGAACGGCTCGAACGCCACGCCCGGTGAACGGTCGTCCGGCCCGGTGCCCGGTCCACCGACGATCACCACGTGTTCCAGGGTGCCGACCTCCTCCCGCAGGCCGAGGGCCATCGCCGCATGGTCGTGGCCGGCGAAGACGTCCGGCACCACCAGGATCCGGCTGCCGGTCCGGCCGAGGATGAAGGCCAACTCCCGATGGCGAAAGATCGGGACCAGCGGATTGACGATCGCTCCCACGCGGAGGATGCCGTAGACCAGCGCCGGAAACTGCCAGATGTTGGGGAGCTGGACCGAGACCGCCTGGCCCATTTCGACCCCGAGGTCAAGCAGCGCCGCAGCACACCTGCGGCTGGCCAGCTCCAACTGGCCGTAGGTCAGCCGGTCGGGTTCCGCCACCCCTCGCCGGTAGCCGACGATGGCCACAGCATCGGGATCGTCGTCGACCCGGGCCAGGAAATCGTCGAGCAGGGTCTCCCGGCGCCAGGCCCCGCTGCGGTAGTACTCGTCCACCGTTGGTTCGGCGATGCTGCGGCGACCGGGGATCATTGGCCGAATCTAGTGACTCGCCTCCGGCGGCGCATGTCGATCTCGACCCCCGGTCCGGTGGGCTGGAGGTCACCCGGCCGAAACGCCTACGCTCTGCCGGTGGCAGACGAGTCGGCGCAACCCGTTGTGTTTCTCCCCGACGACGATGGGTTCCACGCCGATCTGGCCGGCGACGACTGGTGGTTCACCGAGACGGCCTGGTTCTCGTTCCACCACGTCGAGCGCAAGCTGGGTGGCTGGTTCTACACCATGGTCCGCCACAACATCGGCACCGTCGCCGGGGGAGCGTGGCTGTGGGACGACGGTGCCCACCTGCCGTGGGAGGTGCCGTACTGCACCAACTACTCGGCGCTGGAACTGCCGGCCGGAGCGGATCTGCGCAAGGTCGAGCTGCCGACCGGCGTCTCGATCGAGGTGCTGGAACCGATGATGTCGTACCGGCTCGGTCACGACGATCCTGGGCGGTACCGGGCAGACCTTCGGTTCGACGCCGTCGACCGGCCCCGGCCCCTGGGGGCCTCCGGCTCCACGTTCGGCAGGGCGGCCCACTTCGATCAGTTGGGCCGGGTCAGCGGCAGCATCGAACTGCACGGCGAGTCGATCGCCATCGACTGCTGGTCGATGCGGGATCGCACCTGGGGCCGCCGCCCCGAGAACCGGCCCCGCCAGGCGGCGTATGTCACCGGGGCCGGTCACGACGGCACCGGTTTCCTGGCCGTGACCAACACCAGGGACGGGACGGACCGCATCGCCTACGGCTTCGTCAAGCGAGGCGGTGAACAGGTCGGGCTGATCGACGGTCAACGATCGGTGATCCGCCATCCCGAGAACGGTTGGGTGGAGGAGATCCGCATCGATGGGCTGGACGCCGCCGGGGCCCGGTTCGTCGCCACCGGCCGGTCGGTCAGCCGGATCATCATCAATCGGCACTCCTTCATCGACGTGAACAGCATCATCGAATGGCGGCTGGAGGGTGAGGACGACGGCCTGGCGTGGTGGGGCGAGGATCAGGACATGTGGCCGATACATCGATGGTCGGCGGCGAAACGAACCGGTGATTGGGGACTGCCACCGTGAGCCTGGAACCGAGCGAGCTGCTCGATCGGCTGTCGGCGACCCTGCGGTCCGAGATCGGGCCGGCCGTCGGCGACGAGTACACCAGAACGCAGGCCTTCATGGCCTCGGTGATCCTGGCCAAGGTGGCGAGAGAGGTGGCGTTGGGGCCTGCCCACCGGGCCGCCGAGCAGGCCGACATGGCGGAGCTGCACGAGCGGTTGCCGCCGATTCTGGCCGAGGCGCCGGCCGCGGTGGTGGAGGCGGCGGAGGCGGCCCGCTCTTCGTCATCGGTGGCCGGACTCGGTCCGTTGATCGAGGCCATCCACCACTGGGACACCGATCGACCGGCGGCCGACCAGGCCCTGGCCGTCATCCGCCGGGCGCTCAGACGAGACATCGATCGGTGCATGGAGATCGCCTCGTGACCGAACAAGCCGAGCCGGCGCTCGAGGAGACCTTGGCCGCCTATCTGGCCGACCGGTTGGAGGTCGACGGTCCGGTCCGCATCGAGAACATGGACCGGATCGCCGTCGGCTGGTCGCACGAGACCTGGCTGTTCGACGCCCGCTGGATCGACGCTGACGGTGGGCAACAGCACCGTGGCCTGTGCCTCCGGCGGGACCCCGGCAACGCCCTGCTTCGTGAGTACTCCGATCTCGGGGAACAGTTCCGGGTGCTGCGTTGCCTCGAAACCACCGACGTCGCCGCCCCCACCCCCTACTGGTACGAGCCGTCACCCGAGGTGCTCGGGGCCCCGGCGCTGCTCATGGAGAAGGTGCCGGGGGAGTGTCCGAGTCCGTGGCGCAGGACCGGACGTGACTACTACGCAGCGGCGGCCGAACGGGGGGTGCTGCCGGTCAGCTTCACCGATGCCCTCGTCGCCATCCACAACGTCGACTGGCGAGCGGCGGGGCTCGACTTCCTCGGCGTGCCCGAGCCGGGCCAGGACTTCGCCCGGCGGGAGGTCTCGAAGTGGCGCCGCTTCATCGAGCAGTCCGGCCAACCGATGCATCCCATCCTGGTCGACCTCATCGGCTGGCTGGAGGCCAATGCCCCGGCCACCGATCGGTTGACCTTGGTCCACGGCGCCTACCGGACCGGCAACGTGCTGATCGACGATGACCGGGTCTCGGCGGTGCTGGATTGGGAACTGCAGGTCATCGGCGACCCGATGTACGACGTGGCCTACATGCTGACCGAGCTCAATCGGGAGGGCACCGAGCTGCTGTCGAACGTGGTCCCCCGGGACCTGTTCTACGACCGCTACCAGTCGGCCACCGGCATCGAGATCGACGAGGACCGCTGCCGGTACTATCAGCTGCTGTACGCCATGCGCTCCGCCGCCTTCTGGATGAGTGCCGCCGGCCTCTACGCCGAGGGGGCGAACACCGATCTCCGGTTGGCCAGGACCCGGTGGTCGGTTGCGGTCGCCCTGGAGCGGGCGGCCCAGGAGCTCGGCTACTGACCCGGCGGCAACTGGGAGCCTGGGGTCGGCCCGGACTACGGTGTGGTCATAGCGCCTCACAGGGGGGCCTCGGATCGCCCAGCCCCGATCGAGGCGTGGAAAGCGAGCCTGCCATGTCCGTTCTGACCACAGAGCCCCGGGTCGATACCAACAAGGTCATCGGGACGTTGCTTGCCGAGGTGACCCTCCGAGACCTGGACGACGACGGCGTTCAGCAACTGATCGAGTTGGTCGCCGAGCGAGGCGTACTGTTCTTCCGGAACCAGGAGATGACCCTGGACGAGCAGGTCGAGTTCGGCCGCCGGCTCGGTGAGCTGCACATACACCCTGCGGCCAAGGCACCGGAGGGCTATCCGGAGGTGCTGCTGGTCCACACCGATGAGAACAGCCGCTACACCGCCGGCGACGGCTGGCATACCGACGTATCGTGCGACGCCCGCCCGCCGGGGCTCTCGATGCTTCGCATCGAACAGGTGCCATCGGCCGGCGGTGACACCCTGTGGGCTTCGATGTACGAGGCATACGAGACGCTGTCGCCGTCGTTCCGGGAGTACCTGTCGACCCTGACCGCGGTCCACACCGGCGACCTGGCCTACCGGGGTCGCTACACCAAGAACGATCAGGACACCGAGTACCCGGTCAGCGAGCACCCGGTGATCAGGACCCACCCCGTCAGCGGCCGAAAAGCCCTCTACGTGAACAGTGGGTTCACCCAGCGCATCAAGGGCCTGACCCGTCGGGAGAGCGACGGGTTGCTCAAGATCCTGTTCGATCACATCGCCTACGGGGTCCGGTTCCAGACCCGGTTCCATTGGGAGCCGAACTCGGTGGCCATCTGGGACAACCGGTGTGTGCAGCATCACGCCAGCTGGGACTACTTCCCCGAGACCCGCCACGGCTACCGGGTGACCACCCGAGGCGAGGTTCCCTTCCAGTAGTCGTATCAGGACACCGACACACGCGTCTTATCGGAACAACCGGCCCGCCGAGGCCTTTTCTGAGGAGACGCCATGCGAAACGCACCGGACACCATCCACGTTGGTCCCGATGACCACCAGACCATCTACGAGCGAGCCGAATCCAACTACCTGGTGAAGTTGCGGGACGGCCAGGACGCCGAGTCGGCCAGCGCCACATTCAGCGACAGTGGGCTCACCGCCCCGTCGGCCCATGCCGAGGCGGCGAAACCGACCCTCCAGCCCGGCGGGTTCGTGTGGGTCGAAGCCGATCCCTCGTTCGCCGCCTCCGGCGGAGCCGAGGCCGCCGAATCCATCGAGACCCGAGACGATGTGGAAGACGTCTACCCGGTGTACTTCGCCGCCGGCCAGGGCCCGTCGTCCGCCGCATCGCCGATGGTCAGAACGATCCTGGCCCGGTTCGAGGACGACTCGGTCATCGGCGCCATCACCGAGCTCGGCCTCGTCCACGACGAGGCCGCCTCCCGCCACCTCACCCCGTTCCACCAGTTCTCCGTCCCGACGGAGCTGTCGGTCGACGACGCCCTGGCCCTGTTGCCACTGGTCCAGCAGGTACCGGGAGTCGAGCACGCCGAGTTCGACTGGCTGAAACTCGAGACCTACACCGCGACCCCAAACGACACCCACTACGGCTCGCAATGGAATATGCCGGTCATCGGGCTCGACGACGGCCGCGACGTGGAGACCGGTTCGGCGACGGTCTGGATCGCCGTCATCGACAGCGGCTTCGATCTGGCCCACCCCGACCTCGACTTCACCCCGAACGTCGGCGCCACCGCCACCCACTTCGACGCCCCGACCGCCCTGGCCGGCGGTCTCCCGCCCTACAACGCCGGCTCGGCAGGCGTGTTCCACGGCACCGCGGTGGCCGGTATCGCGGCGGCAAACACCGACAACGGCGTCGGTGTTGCCGGGGTCGGCGGTGGTTGCCGGGTCATGCCGGTCAAGCTCGGCACCATCCCGACCGCGGCCGTGGTCACCGCCGGGGTGAACTGGGCGGCGGCAAACGGCGCCGCGGTGGCCACCATGTCACTCGGCACCACCAACACCGCGGCGGCGGCCGCGGCCATGACGAACGCCTGGAACGCCGGGCTGGTGATCTGCGCCGCCACCGGCAACGGCGGCGGCAACAACACCTCCCCCGCGGTGAACTTCCCGGCAAACCACCCCAACGTGATCGCCGTCGGCGCATCCGACCAGGACGACCAGCGCAAGCGCCCCGCCAGCTCCGACGGTGAGACCTGGGGCAGCCAGTTCGACGCCAACACCGACGTCGTCGCCCCCGGTGTCCGCATCTGGACCACAGACGAGCAGGGCGGCTCGGGCTACAACGTGAACGGCGGTCCTGTGAGCACCGGTGGGGTCAACTATCCGGTCGGTGGCGACGCCGCCGGCGACTACTTCTCGGTCTTCAACGGCACATCGTCTGCGACGCCGCACGTGGCCGGGCTGGCCGGACTGATCGTGTCGGCCAACCCGGCGCTGACCAACCAACAGGTCAGGGACATCATCGAGTCGAGCTGCGACAAGGTCAGCCCCGCCCTCTACCCCTACGCCAACACCCCCGGTCGGCCGAACGGGACCTGGCACCAGGAGGTCGGCTACGGGCGGATCAACGTCCGGGCCGCCCTCTGCGCCGCGGTCGAGTCGATCGAGCCGACCACCGCCTCCATCGTGTTCAACAGCGTGCCGGACGGCGAGCTGGCCCTGCGGGCGGCCAGGTTCTCGGTGCGATCCTGCGATCCGGTGACCCTGGAGATCTCCGCCGGTCCGGCGGTGCTCAGCGGCCCCGGATCCTTCGTGCCGTTCCTCGGGGTGACCTCCGTTCCCGTTCCGGCCTCGCCGACCGGCGACGACGCCCAGCTGTGGTTCGCCTTCACCGGCCAGGCCGCCGGTTCCTCAACCACCGGCGAGGTGGAGATCTCCTGCCCGGAAACCGGCCAGTCCTGGGTGCTCGCCATGTCGGCCAACAGTGTCGCTCCCGTCTCCACCGCGGTGGTGATGGTGCTCGACCAGTCCGGCAGCATGAACGCCGACGCCGGCGACGGTCGGGATCGCATCGACGTGCTGAAGGACTCGGCCCCGGTGCTCCCCGGCCTGCTCGACAGCGGTGATGCGGTCGGGGTGGTCGCTTTCGACGACGACGCCCACGCCCGCCTGCCGGTGACCGATGTGGTCGCCGGTGGGGCCATCGCCGCCGGTGGGGCCATCGCCGCCCACACGCCGAACGTCTTCGGCCGGACCTCGATCGGCGACGGCCTGGTCATGGCCGCCGCCGATCTGGCCGACCCGTCGGTGACCCAGACATCGAAGGCGGTCGTGGTGCTGACCGACGGCAGGGAGAACGAACCGGCAACCATCGCCGCCGCCGCAGGTGCCATCAACGACCGGGTGTTCGCCATCGGCCTCGGGGCCCCCGAGCACATCGACCCGGGGGCGCTGATCGACGTGACCAACGGTTCCGGCGGCTACGCCCTGGTCACCGGCACGCTCGACGCCGACGACTTCTTCACCCTGCAGAAGTACTACCTGCAGATCCTGGCCGGGGTGACCAACGCCCAGGTGGTCCTCGACCCCGACGGCTACGTCGCCCCCGGCGACAGCCACTCGATCCCGTTCGATGTGAGCGAGGCCGATCGCTCGCTCGATGTGGTGGTGCTGACCCCGGCTCCGGACGCCATGCGGCCCACGCTGGTCACACCGGCCGGCGACGCGATCGATCCCTCCAGCGTCGTTTCCGTCGGTGGCCGGTACGTGGTCGGCCAGGGCTTCGCCGCCTTCCGGCTGCCGCTGCCGGTCGCCGCCGGCGCCGGCGCCCACGAGGGCCGATGGAAGCTGCTGCTGGAGGTCGACCGGGACGCGTTCGGCCGCCACCTTCGACGACTGAAGGAGCTGGGGAAATCGGTGGAGCTGGAACTGGCTCAGGCCCATGGTCTGCGCTACAGCGCCAACGTCCATGTCCAGTCCGGCGTCCGGGTCGATGCCGAGCTGGTCCACACCGATCCCCGGCCCGGTGGTGTGGCCAAGATCGGTGTCTCGCTCGATCAATCGGGCCTCCCGCTGGGAGATGCCCGGGTGTTGCTCGAGGTTCGCCGCCCCGATGGCAAGACCCACGTCCTGGAAGCCGACACCGATGGGGATCGCCACCACATCGAGCTGGCGACCGACCAGGTCGGTGTCTACCGGTGCCGGGTCATGGCCCGGGGGCGAACCCTCCGGGGTGTTCCCTTCACCAGGGAGCGGGTGTTGACGGTGCCGTGCTGGGATCCCGACCGGTTGGCCCCGGACCCCGATCCGCCACGCCAGGATCGGCCCGGCCGGCCGAGCGACCCGCCATGCAGGAAATCGATGCAGGTACTGGTCGACCTGCTGGTCGAGCCGAACCGCTGCACCAAGGAACTGGCGGTGCAGATGCAGCGCCGGGGCTACGACTACCGGGAGGCCGTGGCCTGCATTGTCGAATGTGCCGACCTGGAGGGCGGGGGCCGGTCACCGGGCCGGATCGTTTTCGATCCCCCGATCCCGAGCCCCCGGCTCGTCCCGGATCCCCGGCCCGGTGGCACCGATCCCTTCATCGGGGTCGGTGGTTCGGTCGGGACGTCCGGGGCCAACGGCAACGGGGGCGGTTCTCACGCCACCGTGTCGGACCTGTTGCGGGAGCTCGCCTCCCGCCTGGAAATCCGGGTGGGCTCCTGACGAATGACTCGGGTCCGGTGGTTCGCCACCGGACCCGTTGGTCGGGCTCACCCGTTGGTCGGGCTCACCCGTTGGTCGGGCTCACCCGTTGGTCGGGCTCAGCCGCCGGCCGCACCGACCGGGCCGAGGGCCTGGTCCTCGACATCGACGGTGAGGGCACCGGTCATGATGGCCACCGCATCGTTCATCGTGTGTGTCTGGGGTGTGACCACCGCGGCCCGCCGGCCGAGTCGTTGGACATGGATCCGGTCCGCCACCTCGAAGACCTGCTGCATGTTGTGGGAGATCAGGATGACCGGCATCCCCCGGTCCCGCAGATCGTGGATCAGCTGCAGGACCCGGGCCGACTCCCGGACGCCGAGGGCGGCGGTCGGCTCGTCGAGGATGATGAGCTTGCTGCCGAAGGCGGCAGCCCTGGCCACCGCCACCGCCTGGCGTTGGCCACCGGAAAGGGTCTCGACCGCCTGGGTGATGTTCTGGACCGTGCCGATGCCGAGGTCCTGAAGGTGCTGGGCGGCCTCGGTTCGCATGCGCTTCTTGTCCAGAGTCCGAAACACGTTGCCGAGGAAACCGGTCTTGCGGATCTCTCGTCCGAGATAGAGGTTGGTTGCGATGTCGAGCGCCGGTGAGACCGCCAGCGTCTGGAAGACGGTCTCGATTCCCGCTTCCCGGGCCTCGTGGGTGGTGCGGAACAGCACGTTGTTTCCTGCCACCGTCATCAACCCCGAATCGGGGGCGTGTGCGCCGGAGAAGCACTTGATCAGGGTCGACTTCCCGGCACCGTTGTCACCGATGACGGCCAGCACCTCGCCGGGGAAGAGGTCGATGTCTGCTCCGTTGAGACCGACGACCTTCCCGAAGGTCTTGACCAGACCCCGGCCGCTGAGAATCGGCAGCATCGGGCTGATCGCTGGTGGCTGTGGTCATGTCTTCACCTTTCTGATCCACTGATCGAGCGCCACGGCGGCGATGATGAGAATGCCGATGGCCAGGACCCGGTATGCCTGGTCCAGTCCGGCCAGGGCCAGACCGTTTTCGACCACGGTCACGATGAGGGCACCGAGCAGCGTTCCTATCATGGTTCCCCGCCCTCCGAACAGCGAAGTCCCTCCGATCACCACCGCGGTGATCGTGTCGAGGTTGATGTTCGGTGCCACGTTGGGGCTGGCCGAGCCGACCCGGCCGATGGTGATCCAGGCCGCGATACCCATGATCAGTCCGGCCACCGCGTACACGCTGAACAGAACCCGTCCGACGTTGATGCCGGACAGCTCCGCCGCATCGGGATCGTCTCCGACGGCGTAGACATGGGTGCCCCAGGCCGTGTTGCGGAGGACGTAGGCGAACACGCCGTAGATGGCGAGCATGACCAGTACACCGGTCATCACCGTGAAGGGGCCGACCTTGAACGACGTGCCCATCACGGTCATTGTCTCCGGCATCTCCGGACCCTGGATGGTCCTGGCCTTGAAGAAGATCCGACTCAGCGCGGTGAAGATGCTCAGGGTGCCGAGCGTGACGATGAACGGCGGCAACTTGAACCGGACGATGAGGAAGCCGTTCGCCGCCCCGGCCACCACCGCGATCAGGATCCCGGCCAAGATGGCCAGCGGTGCCGGCCAACCGAATCCGGCCACGTTCGACACCTCGGATGTGACCACCAGATTGGCCATCATCATCTGACCGAAGACCATGATGGCCCCGATGCTGAGGTCGATCCCGGCGGTGAGGATGATCATCGTCTGGGCGATGGCCAGCGTGCCGACGATCACGGTCTGCTGGGTCATCAGCGACAGGTTGGTGGCCAGGATGAACCGGTCGTTCAACAGTGTGAAGATGATCATGGCCACGATGAGCACGAACAACGGGCTCAGGTAGGGATATCTGTGCAGTGTGCTCTGGAGTCTGGGCACGATGCCGGAGGAGGTACTGAACTCGTCGGCGAGATCGGGAGCTGCTGTGGTGTTCACCGTTGACCCTTCATTTGTCCGTTGAGGTCTCTTCCTCGATGGTTGCCCGAGTAGCAGTGGCCTGGCAAGCACCACCGCCACTCGGCGTCAACCAGCATTTCCGGGGCTCAGCCCCAGGCGTTGTCGATGCAGTACTGCGAGGTTTCCTGGTCGGCGGCGGTGACCGTGTCCATCGGATCGTCGGTGCACAGCGCGACGCCGGTGTCGAAGAACTGACCGTCGGCCGAGGTGTTCTCCGGCGGGGCACCACCTTCGGCGATGGTTTTGATGGCCTCGAGGCCGAGGGTGGCCATGCGCAGCGGGTACTGCTGGGACGTGGCCTGGATGCTGCCGTCCTGGACCGCCTGGACACCGGCCAGACCGCCGTCGACCGAGACGACGTACACGTCCTCGCCGATGGTCTTGCCTGCCGCCTCGAGGGCGGCGTCGGCACCGAAGGCGGTTGGCTCGTTGATGGTGTAGACCACGTTGATGTCTGGGTTCTTCGACAGGCAGGTCTCCATACCGGTCCGGCCGCCCTCCTCGTTGGCTCCGGTGGCCTCGATGCAGACGATCTCGTACTCGCCGCCGGCCCCGGTGGTGTACGTGCCCGTCTCGGCCTCGTCGCCGATCACGGTCAGGTCACCGATGTCGATGCCCATGCCCTTGAGGAAGCCGTTGTCACGGCAGTAGTCGACCGACACGGTGCGATCGTCGAAGATGACCAGACGGGCGATGATCGCCTTCTCGCCGTTCAGCTTGCCCGCCGCCCACTGCCCGATGGCCTCGCCGGCCTTGCAGTTGTCCGTGGCGAAGGTGATGTCGACCACCTCCGGGCGGATCGGTCGGCGTATCGAGAGCGATCACGTACAGGCCGGCGTCACGGGCCTTCTGGATGGCGTCGTTGACGTTGACCGACATCGGCGTGATCAGGATCCCGGCCTGGCCCTGGGCGATGGCGTTCTCGATCGCATCGATCTGACCCTGGTCGTCGCCCTCGGCCGCACCGGAGGCGATGGTGAGGTCGATACCCAGCTCAGCGGCTTTGGCCTTGGCCCCTTCCTGCATGGCCACGAAGAAAGCGTTCGTCGAGTCTTTGGTGATCAGCGACACCGCAACGGTGCCGCCCTCGTCTCCACCAGCGGTCGTGTCACTCGATTCTGCGGTCGTGTCACTCGACTCGGCGGTCGTGTCACTCGACTCTGCGGTCGTGTCACTCGACTCGGCCGTGTTGGTCGAATCGTCGGAGCCGCAGGCGGCCAGAATCATTGAAAAGGCAAAAAGCAAAGCGGCCAGGCTCCGGCCGCGAGGTCTACGGGCAAACATTTTATCTCTCCCCGAAAGCTGGTGATCAACCTGAACGTCGAAGCCGAGCGACGGTCCGCCGTCTGCGCGCCGTCTCCCCAGTCGCATGCCGCATCGACCACCACTTCCGTGGTTGCTCCGACGCGGTCTGCAACTCCCCCGATTGTTCAGCGTTGCCGGAACGTCCCGACAACCGTGTTGATCATAGCCAGGGAACGGTCGGCGGGGCACGTTTTGACCCGCCGAGCCGATTCTGGCTGCGCTCAGCCCTCGACGCAGACCATCGCCGCGGCCAACACGTCGTCGGCCATCCCGTCCGGAACGTCGGCTTCGGTCGCCGCGGCCTCGAACGCCTCGAAGTCGGCCGCGGTGTAGTCGTCGAGCTCGTCTGCGAAGCACGCTGCGGTTTCGGGTGTCTCGTCCTGGGCCAGCATCCAGTCGATGACGGCCTGGCGCTCCGAGCCCTCCTGGCCGCTCTCGACCGAGTCGTCGCCGCCGCCGCAGGCGCCGAGCAGCAGTGTCGAGGCACAGAGAACTGAAATGGCGAGTCGTGAAGTCATGCAACAAGTGTCGGCCGGGATCACACCGGTATGAGCCGAGACCACCACTGCTTCGCTGGGCTCGGCCCGGGAGGCGGGGCTAGGATCTCGATCGACCCGGTCGACGGAGTGGGAGCGGAACATGGAGATCAGCGTGGCCGGCATGTTCGGCAACAGTCCCAATCGGGATCTCGGGTTCGTGAAGGCGTTCGCCCAGACCGCGGAGAGCCTGGGCTACCGATCGCTGTTCGCTCCCGAGCACGTGGTGTTCTTCGCCTCCTACGAGTCGAAGTATCCCTACTCCGCCGACGGCTCGGCCAACTGGGGGCCGGAGACCGGCATCTACGATCCTCTGTTCGTGTTCCAGGTTGCGGCCGGCGTCACCACCACCCTGCGATTCTGCACCGGCGTGCTGATCCTGCCCCAGCGGCCGGCATTGCTCACCGCCAAGGAGGTGCTGAGCCTCGATCACCTCAGCGGTGGCCGGTTCGAGCTGGGGGTCGGCTCCGGCTGGTCGTGGGAGGAGTACGCCGCCCTCGGCGTTCCGTTCGAGCGTCGGGGCAAGCGGATGGACGAGTACATCGAGGCCATCCGGGTGGCGTGGACCGACGACAGGGCCGACTACTCGGGCGAGTTCGTGCAGTTCGAAGGGGTGGTGCTCAACCCGAAGCCGCTGACCCCGGGCGGGCCGCCGATCATCATCGGGGGCGATTCGGCGGCGGCCATGAGGCGGGCGGCACGACTCGGCGACGGCTGGTACGGCTGGTGGGTCCAGCCCGACATCGAGGCCCACCTGGCGACGCTCGAGTCGATTCTGGGCGAACACGGCCGGTCGGTGGCCGACAACGATTTCAGCCTGAAGCTCGGCCTCCCATTGGGGCCCGGCTCGGTCGATGACGTCGCGGCCAAGGTCGAGCAGGCCAGGGCCCTCGGGGTGGAGGAACTGGTCCTGGCCCCGCCCATCTCCACCTCGTCGTTCGAGGCCGGGCTGGCCGCCTATGCCGAGGCCTGCGGCCTGACCTGATGCCGACCGGTTTCGCCGGCCCGCAGAACGGGGGGTGCCCCTGGGGCCAATTCCGCTGCAGGTCTTGACTTGATGCCGACCGGTTGCGCCGGTCCGCAGTCCGGTGGCCCGCCCGGTTGCCGGCCAGGATCCCGGTGTCGGCCTATCTGCGCCGGGTGCGGCAAGGATCGCTGCTACAGCGCGGCACCCCGCCGACGGTTTCCAACCCGCTGAGCGGTGCCCCTCTCAGGCCGTTGCCGAGATCGACCGGATCGCCGAGCACGGCAGCTCTGGCCTGTCGCTGGGTCGCCTTCTTGTCCTTGTCCTTGTCTTCTTTCTGGTTTTTGTTGCCGTCGTTTTCTTCGAGTCGTTACCCGGTTCGGTGGTCGTCGACTCGCCGGGAGTCGGCTGCCCCGGGTCCGGAGAGGTGATCGTGGTGGCGGTCGGCTCCTCCACGATCACGCCCGGTCCGGTGCCGGGATCGGACCCGCTCCCGCCCCCGCTGGAACCTGAGCCGCCGGATCCTCCGGCACCACCGGAACCCCCGCCATTGCCGCCCGAGCCGCCGGTGCCACCTGAGCCATCGGTGCCACCCGATCCGGGGCTACCGCCCGGTCCGGACGGGGTCGGATCGTAGAAGTAGAACGCATCCGGCATGACCAGCGATTTGGAGTTGGCCCGGAGCTCGACGTCGACCAGCCCCGGTTCGGCCCGAAGCGGGGTCATGAGGAGGATCCAGTTGCTGCTCTGGAAGAACACGTTTGCCGGCTGATCACCGAACCAGACGTAGACCGGTGTCGGGAACGAACCGACCAGGCTGACCATGGTCGAGGTGTTGGTCAGTCCGGTGGTGGGGGAGATCCTGGTGATCGCCCACCGATCGTTGGCCACCGGATCCGGATCCGGGACCTGGTCGGGTCCACCGGTTCCGCCGCCGGACCCGTTGCCGCCACCGCCGGATCGCACCGTGGTCGATGTGGCGTCACCGGGAATGCCGGCCGAGGATGGAGCGCCGCTGTTGCCGGTCGTCGTCGTGTTGCCGGCGGCCGCAGTGGTGGCGGTGGCCGCGGTGGTGGTCGTCCGGCCGCCGCCCGACCCGGCGCCGCCGCCGGGCGAACCGCTCCCGCCACCGGAGCCGCCGGATGCAGTGGTCACCGACTGGCGAGGCCCCGACGTCGTTGCTGTCGTGTTGCCGCCACTGGACGAGCCGCCGCCGGATTTGCCGCCGGACGAGCCGCCACCGGAGCTGGACCCGCCGCCACCGGCGGTTCTCGCCGTCGACGCCGTGCCTGATCCGTTGCCGCTGCGGGTCGTGGTCGTGGCGTTGCCGCTCGACGACCCGGGCTCGGTCGTGGCGGTGCTGTCGTCGTCGCCCGGACCACCGTGGTTGTCGTTGTCGTCGCCGTCGCCGTTGTCGTCGCCGTCGCCGTTGCCGTTGCCGTTGTCGTTGTCGTTGTCAGAGCCGTCGTCACCTGGGGTGCCGGTACCGTCTGTCGGCGAGCCGCCGTCGGCCTCGCCCGGGAGGCCGACATCGAAGGTTGCGATGAATGCCTGGCCCAGCCGCACGGTGCTGTCGGTCTCGGGGATGGCCTCGACCACGAGGCCGTAGGTGCCCGCCGGTAGCTCGGTGTCCACGGTGGCGCCGTCGATGTCCGAGCCCAGGGTCACCGCACCCCGGCCGTCGGTGGTCGCCTGCCGGCCGTCGACGCTGACCGGGTGGTCGACGATGCCGAACACACCGTCGTCGGTGATGGCAACGATGGAGGCCTCCCAGTGATGGGGTTGGTTGAACTGGCCGCCCGGTTCGTCGATGGCGATCTTGGCCACCACCGAATCCGGTTCGGCCGATGCCAGGCCGCTGATGGTCACGATGGAGTCGTCGTCGCCATCGACCGACGTCTGCTCGGGGGTGATCCCCAGTGCCCTGGCCGCATTCAGCCGGACGCCGTTTGCCGCCTGGTCGACGTAGTTCGGGTTCTCGTCTGCGGTGCCGATCAGTTGCTTTGTGACCGAGGTCGGGGTGGAACCGGGGTTGTTCTCGATGATGGTGGCGGCAACCGCGGCCACCATCGGTGAGGCCTGGCTGGTCCCGCTCATGAACACGTAGCCGCCGCCGGGGATCGTCGAGACGATCAGCTCCCCCGGTGCGAGGAGGTCGACGGTCTTGCCGTAGTTGGAGAACGACGCCCTGGTCTCGGTGGGGCTCGAAGCCCCGACCACGATCAGGTTGTCGGCCTGGATGCTGGCCGGATAGCTGGGCGAGGTGGTGAGATCGACGGCGTTGTTGCCGGCCGCCGCCACCACCAGGACGTCGTTTGCGTCCGCATACAGCACGGCGTCGATCAGCGGGAGGACGGCCTGGGCCGGGGTGCCGGGGGCGCTGCCGAGGGAGATGTTGATCACCTCTGCGCCATTGTCGACCGCATAGCGGACCGCCCGGGCCAGGCCGGAGGTCGTCATGCCGCCGGGGCCGACGACGCTGAGGTCCATGATCCGTGCCTCGGGCGCCATGCCGGCTATTCCGGTGTCGTTGCCGACCGCGGCGGCGATGATCCCCGCAACGTGGGTGCCGTGGTTGCCGTTTGACGATTGCCAGGGCGCATTGTCCTCGTTGCCGAAGTCCCAGCCGCGGCAGTCGTCGACGAAGCCGTTGCCTTCGTCGTCGATGCCGTTGTCGCAGGTCTCGCCGGGGTTCACCCACTGCTGTCCGGCCAGATCGGGGTGGGAGAAATCGACGCCGGTGTCGATCACCGCCACGACCACGCCGTCGCCCCGCGCTCCGGCGGTGGCCTCCCGGCCGTCGGCGTCGGCGTCGGCGACCTGGGGTGGTGCCGGTTGCTGCACCCGGGCCAGGTTCTCCCCGGTGTTGTCGAGCGCCCACTGGTAGGACTCGTAGGGTTCGGAGCTGAGCGCCAGGGGCACGTCCGGCTCAACCGACAGGCCGTAGCCCTCGATGGCCTCGATGCCGGTGGCGGCCACGGCGTAGGAGCCGTCGCCGATGGCCACCGCCGAGACGACGCCGTCGAGGCTGAGCAAGCTGTTGATGATCGGGTCCGACGAGCCCGGTTGGCCGTCGGAGCGCCCATCGGCGCTGGGAAGCCCATCGACTCCGGTGGTGTCGTCGTGGCCGTCGGTGGCGACCGACGACAGCGAGATGAAGTTGCCGTTGCGGTCGATGATGCCGGGAACTCCGTCGCGAAGGACCAGGGTGGAGTCCTCGGTGATCCGGTTGAGCAGCTCGGGGTCGATGAAGAACCGGATGTCCTCGGGGTCCTCCACGATCTCGATGTCCAGCGCATCAGAGCCGTCGGCTCCCGGGTCAGAGCCGTCGGCTCCCGGGTCAGAGCCGTCGGCTCCCGAATCAGAGCCGTCGGCTCCCGAATCAGAGCCCGAGTCCTGGGCGTCCTGCTCAGGGTTCGAGGCAGGGGTGACCACGAACCGTTGCAGGCCGTCGGTCGGCAACATCACCGCTTGTTCGTCTCTCTCGACCACCGGCGGGGGCGGGGGAAGTGGCGCTGCGGTTGTGTCATCGGCCCGAATTGCGCTGCAACCGGTGGCGCCGACGCCGAAGCTCAGAGCAACCAGAGTGCGAATGAACCTTGCCACGTATGACCCGTCCTTGCCGTTTCCGGTCGACACCGAAAACCCGTGTCGACACCTGGGCTGGTCATCGGCTCCGCATCGCCGATTTCTTGAGGGCGATGGGCCGTTGGCCTCATCCCGTCCGGCCGGCGGCTGCCGATATGCCAGCCGATCCCAAGGCGAGATATTTCAGTTACGTGTCTATCGATGGACGAACACATGTAGCCTTTGCCAAGCGCAAACAAGCTGAGGAGCACTGCATGAAGAAGAGACTATGGATCGCCGCCGTTGTGGTGGCAATCGTTGCCGCCGTGACGCCGGGTGTGGCTTCGGCGGGTTCCCCGTCCTGCGACAGTCGGGTCAACAACAACATCAACAAGCTGCTGGAGTGCGTGACGGTCGAGGGCGTTCGCCAGCATCAGGCGGCCTTCCAGGCCGCAGCCGATGCCAGTGGCGGCACCCGGGCTGCCGGGTTCGCTGGCTACGACGCCAGCGTTGCCTATGTGACCGAGACGCTGGAAGCTGCCGGCTACGACGTGGAGCTCGATCCGTTCGAGTTCACCTTCGTTCCCCCGGCCACCCTGAACCAGACCGCACCCATCGCGGCCAGCTATGAAACCGGGACCTTCACCGGCACCGGCTTCGGGACCGTGACCGGCCAGGTGATTCCGGTCGATCTCGCCCTCGATCCTCCCCGGGCCTCGACGAGCGGCTGTGAGCCGGAGGACTTCACAGGGCTCGACTTCAGCGGCCCGGCCGACATCGCACTCATCCAGCGGGGCACCTGCTTCTTCTCGACGAAGGCGGTCAACGCCGAAATGGCCGGCGCCGAAGCGGTGATCATCTTCAATCAGGGCAACAGCCCGACCCGTGAGGGCCTGATCACCGGCAACGCCGCCGATCTACCAGACGGAACACCCAGCAACCTGACCATCCCGGTGGTCGGTGCCAGCTTTGCCCAGGGTGAGGCATTGGCCCAGGCGGGATCCACCGCCTTCATCGATGTCGACCCGCCGGAAACGAGGACCAATCACAACGTGATCGCCGAACTGCCGGGACGCAACGACGACAACGTGGTCATGGCCGGCGCCCACCTGGACTCGGTCCAGCGGGGACCGGGCATCCAGGACAACGGTTCCGGTAGCGCCACCATCCTCGAGGTTGCGGTCAAGATGGCCAAGGTCAAGCCGGTCAACACGGTGCGGTTCGCCTGGTGGGGTGGCGAGGAGCTCGGCCTTGTCGGCTCCACCGACTACGTGGCCGGACTGAGCGAGGACGAGATCGAGGACATCGCCCTCTACCTCAACTTCGACATGATCGGCTCGCCGAACTTCGTCTACTTCATCTACGACGGTGACGACTCCGACGGCGACGGTGCGGGCCCCGGCCCTGAGGGCTCGGCCCAGATCGAATCGTTCTTCGAGTCCTTCTACGATGCTCGGGACCTTCCGTTCCTGGGGACGGACTTCTCCGGTCGTTCCGACTACGGTCCGTTCATCGCAGTCGGTATCCCGGCCGGTGGCCTGTTCACCGGAGCCGAGGGTGTGAAGACCGACGATGAGGCCGCCATCTGGGTGGTACCGCAGGTGACCAGTACGACCCGTGCTATCACCTGGCCTGTGACACCTTCGACAACATCAGCCTCGAAGCACTCGACGTCAACTCCGATGCTGTGGCCGCCGCGGTACTCAGCTACGGGATGAACACCGAGACGATCAACGGTGTTCGTGGCAAGGGCAACTTCAAGGCCAAGAACCAGGACTTCCTGCCGAACTCGTAAGTCGGGCTCGGTTCGATCCGCTTCGGGGGCCGCCGGCTTTGCCGGTGGCCCCCGGGCGTTCTGGCCGGTCCGCCGCCACCGCGGGGGTGCGCTCAGGCCTGGAGCGTGTTCAGGAGCTCATCGACGGTGTGGTTGTTCTCCAGCGGATGGCGCAGCGGGCGGTCTGGTTCGATCTTGTAGGTGTTTCGCCTGCCGACACGTGCCCGGGTGACGTAGCCGCCCTTTTCCAGGTCGTCGATGATTCGCTGCACGGCACCGATCGTGATACCGACCGCATGGCTGATGTCGCGCTGGCGCAGTTCCGGGTTGCGCTGGATGGCTATCAGCACATGGGCGTGATTGGTGAGGAACGTCCAGGTCGGCAGCTCTTGTCGGGGTTCTACTAAGTCCACCGATCCAGTATAGGTATTCGGTTTGGTGCGTTGCCGAGCGGCCTTCGGGCCGTCATGCGGCCCGGATACCTGACGCGCCGGGGCCCGTGGGACCGCCGCCGTCGGCCTGGCCGGTGGTCGTGGTCGCCTGGCCGGTTTCCGAGGTGGTCGGCGCCAACCGTTCGAGCAGCTCGCCGATGGTGTGATCGTGCTCGAGAGGGTGGCGAAGCCCCAGATCGGTGTGGACCACGTAGTGGTTTCGCCTGCCCACCCGCTCGACGTCGAGGTAGCCGTCGCTCTCCAATTCGTGGAGGATGCGTTGCACTGCGCCTTCGGTGATCCCGACCAGATCGGCGATCTCCCGCTGCCGCAGGTCCGCGTCCCGATAAAGGGCGAGCAGCACGTGGCTGTGATTGGTGAGGAAGGTCCAACCCGAGCGGACCGTCGGTTCGGTTTCGAGGTTGCCGGTCATCGCAGCGCCATCTCCCGGGCCGCGGTCGGTCTCACCACGGCGGGAGCAAGATCGGTGACCACCCGTGTGGCGAGGAACAGGATTTTCATATGGCTGCCCTTTCTGGAGATGATGGGCATTCTCATTACTCCAAACAAGCATATTATAAAACGCCTGTTAGACAACAACTATTTGGGATCGCCGTCTGTAGGCGATCGTGGCGATGGTGATCGCGGTGAGCGGCAGGACGAACGCCACCATGATCAGAGCGAAAGGGTCCTTTGCCCGATGGCCGGTGGCGTCGAGTGTCAGGAACAGCAGGTACGCCCCGTAGTAGGTGAGGAAGACCCCACCTTCCCATCGGTCGAGTTTGTGGTCCCATGCCATCAGGGGCAGGCAGGCGAACGCCGCCGCCACCATGATCGGCAGGTCGAGGTTGACCGCATCCTCCGACACCCCGATGCCGCCGGGGGTCAGCGTGCTGGTGGTCCCCAGCACCAGCAGGATGTTGAAGATGTTGGAGCCCACCGCGTTGCCGACCGCCAGATCGCGCTGGCCCTGCACCGCGGCGATCAACGTTGTCACGATCTCCGGGGCCGAGGTGCCGAGGGCGACGATGGTCAACCCGATGATCAACTCCGGCACGCCGAGCGAGGCCGCGATATCCTCCGCTCCGGCAACTACGAACCGGGCCGCAACTGCCAGTGCCGCGATGCCCACCGCCAACTCGAGCCCCGACCGGCCGAGACCTCTCGGTCTGGTCCCGCCCGGTTCTGTCCCGGACAACCCATCGGCGGCACGTCGGCATCGGCGTCGGCATCGGCGTCGGCACCCTCGCCCACCGGTCGGAGCGCCGCCGCAGCGGCATTGCGGCCGGCGGCGCCGTTTCGGCCGGCCACTCGCAACGTCCAGGTGGTGAACACGACCACCCCGATCACCAACACCACCCCCTCGAGTTGGGCCAGGTTGCCGTCGAGTACGAACACCAGCAGGAGCGCCGAGGTGACGATCATGACCGGAATGTCGATGCGGACCACCCGCGACGTGACCTGGATGGTTCCGATCAGCGCTGCGATACCGAGCACCAGGAGCACGTTTGCGATGTTGGAGCCGATGATGCTGCCGACGGCCAGTTCGGTGTCGTCGGCCGCCACCGCCTGGAACACCACCGCCAGCTCGGGGGCCGAGGTGCCGGCGGCGACGATGGTCAGCCCGATGACATTTGGCGCCAGTCCGAACCTGACCCCGATCGTCGAGGCGGCCCGGACGACGAGATGGCCGGCGATCAAGAGCGCGACGAGGCCGCCGAGAAAGGAGAGGGCGGCGGTCATCGATCGATGCCGTCGGAGAACCGCACCGCCGTTTCCCCGTAGGTCCAATCTGGTCGTTTGAGGCTCTGGCCGGGATCGACGACGGCAACGCCGTCGGCCAGGTCCACCAGCTTCGGGAGCACGACGTCGGGGTCGCCGGGACGCCCGGCCAGGCGCTCCGCCAGATCGTCGGGATAGAGCCGGAGCAGGCTGGCGATCAGGTGCTTCGCCTGGGTCGGCAGGTAGCACCGGCTGGCATCGGTCACCGTGGTCAATCGCCGTTCGATGGTCGTGAGGTGGGCGCCAGGCTCGCCGGCCGCCATGACCAGGCCCTCGAGCGCCGTGGTGATGTCGCCGGTGCCGGTCTTGCACGGGTTGCATTGACCGCAGGACTCGACATGGAGAAACCTGGCCACCTGGTAGGCCACATCGACCATGTTGCGGGTGTCGTCGTAGACGATGAATCCCGCCGACCCCAGCCCCCCGCCGGCTTCGATCAGGTGCTCGTGGCTGATCGGGGTGTCCAACTTCTCGACGGTGAGGGCCGGGTTCGACACCCCGGACAGCACGGCCTTGATCGTCCGCCCCGGTGCAGGGCCGCCGGACAGCTCGTCGATGACCTGATCCAGCGGCTGGCCGAGCTCGATCTCGGCAACGACGGCCCGCGCCACGTCGCCGGAGATGGTGACGATGGTCGGACCCGGGGATCTTCTTGTACCCATCGATCGGTACCAGTCGGCGCCGTTGCGACAGACCAGGGCGACATGGGCGTAGGTCTCCACATTGTTGACCAGCACCGGGTTGTCGGTCTCATCGGGGTACGGATCGACTCGGTCGCCTCCTTCGGCCGACGCTCCGGCGCCGGCCGACCAGCCGAGTTGTGGCGATGTGGTGAACAGCCCGTACTGGTACGGCGGCAGGTGTCGGGGGAGAGGGTCTTCGCCCTCGATCACCTCCAACATCGCAGTCTCTTCGCCGTAGAGGTAGTGGTCCGGCCCCTCGACCACGGTGATCTCCACCCCGTCGGTGTGCCCGCCGGCATCGAGTTGGCCTACGGCAAAGGTGATCGCCTCCAACTCGGGCCCGTACGACGCCTTGGTCGCGATCACGATCCTGCTGGCCGCGAGGGTGGCGGCGGCCACCAGCGCACCTTCGATCACCAGGTACGGGTTCGCCCGGAGCAGGGCCCGATCCTTGAAGGTTCCCGGCTCTCCTTCCGCCCCGTTGACCACCACGAATCGGCCGCTGCGGTTGCCGAGCGAGTCCCTGATGCCCCGCCACTTCCGCCCGGTGGGGAAGCCGGCACCGCCCCGACCCCGGATGCCGGCGTCGCCGATGAGGTCGATGGTGGCATCGGGACCGAGTGCCTTGGCCCGTCGCAGGCCTTCCAGCCCGCCTGCCTGTCGGTAGTCGAGCAGTGAGGCCATCGGTTGTGGGGAGAGTGCGTGGGCGCTGCGTCGTATCACGTGCTCAGCGGGCCGGTCGGCCGGCCCGCTCGCAGCAGGTGTGACCGCCGAGCTCCGGTTGGTACCTTGGGGACCATGTCCAGTTCATAACACACCATTCTAATTAGGTCAATATGGTTGTGTGTATCTAGGAAGGTATGTATCCTCGAGTGATGCGGAACCCAGCCCCTCCTCCGGTTCGGCGGCGATGATCGTCCGGTCGGCCGCGCCGAGGCTCGGTCGGTGATCTGGGCGCTCCTGGCAGCGCATCTCGTCCTCTGCGTGATCCTGACCGTCTTTGGCGGGGCACTCGGTCGGCGAGGCCTGCTGCTCGCGGCCGTGCCACCGGCGATCACCACGGTCTGGGCCACGACCCGCCTCGGGTCGGGCGAGCCTGCCGTTGCCAGCCTGGTCTGGGTCGAGGGGCTCGACCTCGAGTTCGCGTTCCGGGTCGACGCTCTCGGGGCGTTGATGGCACTGCTGGTCTCCGGTATCGGCGCCCTCGTCTTCGTCTACGCCGCCGGCTATTTCACCGACCAGGCGCCGGGGATCGGCCCGTTCACCACCTCACTGCTGGCGTTCTCCACTGCGATGCTCGGCCTGGTGTGGTCCGACTCGGTCTGGTCGCTCTTCGTGTTCTGGGAGCTGACCTCGGTCACGTCGTTCCTGCTGGTGGGCTACAAACATGTCGACCCCGCGGTCCGGGCTGCGGCCCGGCGGGCGCTACTCATCACCGTGGCCGGCGGGTTGGTTCTCCTGGCCGGGCTGGTCGTGCTCGTCGACGCCACCGGGACGAATCGGCTGAGCGAGATGCCGTCGGTGACCGGCACCTCTGCGACGGTGGCGTCGGTGCTGTTGCTGGTGGCGGCGGCCACGAAATCGGCCCAGGTCCCGTTCCACGTCTGGTTGCCGGGAGCGATGGCGGCACCGACCCCGGTCAGTGCCTATCTCCACTCGGCCACGATGGTCAAAGCCGGTGTGCTGCTGGTGGCGCTCGGCGGCCCGGTGCTCGGCTCGCTCGACAGCTGGAAGACGCTCGGCCTGGTGCTCGGCTTCGCCTCCATGCTGTGGGGTGCAGTCGGTGCGCTGCGCCATGAGGACGCAAAGCTGGTACTGGCCTGGGGCACCATCTCCCAGCTCGGGCTGATGATCGCCCTGCTCTCGATCGGCTCGGCCAAGGCAACCTTTGCCGCGGTGTCGATCGTGTTCGCCCATGCCGTCTTCAAGGCCGCGCTCTTCATGGTCGTCGGCGAGATCGACATCCGGACCGGAACCCGCCGCCTCGGCGATCTCGGCGGCCTGTGGCGGTCCATGCCGGTGGCGTTCGCCGTTGCGGTCGTGTCCGGGGCCTCCATGGCCGGCGTTCCCCCGCTCCTCGGCTTTCCTGCCAAGGAGGCGGCGATCGAGGCGGTGCTCGGCTTGGAGGACGCCGGTTGGACCGTCGCCGAAGCCTGGCTCATCGGTGGACTGGTGGTGTTGGGGTCGACGCTCACCGTGGCATACACCGTTCGCTTCCTGTTCGGCGTGTTCGGCCCCGGTGAGCGGGAGACCGTGGTCGCCCCCGCACGTTCGGCCATGGCAGCACCGTCGGTGGTGTTGGGGGCGGCGTCCCTCGCCGGTTTCGTTGCCCTCGGCTGGGTCAACGGTGTCGTCGGCCCCGCCGCCGAGCGGCTCGATCCAAAGGCCGAGGTCTATCAGCTCTTGCGGTGGCCCGGGATCACAACCGCCTTCACCATCTCGGTTGCGGTCATCGCGGTCGGCGCCATGGCGGGCTGGCTGGCCCATCGGTACCGGGCGACGGTGCCGGCGACGGTCGGGGCCGACGCGGTCGACGCCCTGATCGATGGCGTCGTGGTCGTCGCCCGTCGGATCACCGGTCGGATCCAGCACGGTTCGCTGCCGGTGTACGTCGCCACCATGGCGGCGGTGACCGCGGTGGCCACCATCCCGTTCGCCTGGTCGATCGACGTCGGCGTGATCTATCGATGGGACAGCCCGGCCCAGGCCGTACTGGCCGCCCTGGTCGTCGCCGCCTCAGTGGTGGCCGCGAGGTTGAAGACGAGGCTCGGCGCGGCACTCGGGCTGGGGGCGGTCGGCATCGGCGTGTCCGGGCTGTTCGTCGTTCATGGTGCGCCCGACCTGGCGCTGACCCAGTTGCTGGTCGAGACCGTTGTCGTCGTCGGGTTCGTCATCGGACTCGGTCACCTCACCCGCCGTTTCCCTCCGGTCGGCCAGCAATGGCGAGCCGTTCGTCTGACCGTGGCCGCTGGCGGCGGCGATCGGTGTTGCGATGGCCATGGCCGGGTCGGCATCGGCCCCCACCGGTCGCCCGCCGATCTCCGAGCTGGCCCGAGTCGGCGGTCGACGAAGGTGGCGGCAACAACATCGTGAACGTCATCCTCACCGACATCCGGGCCTTGGACACCCTGGGTGAGATCGTGGTGCTGGCCGTCGTGGCGGTCGGTGTGACGGCGCTGGCCGCCGGTGGTCGGATGCGGGAGGCGACATGATCGCCGACCGCTCGCCGGTGGTGCAATCGGCGATTCGAGCCGCCAGCCCGCTGGCCGTTGTGGTGGCGACCTATCTGTTCTTCGCCGGCCACAACCAGCCAGGTGGCGGGTTCGCCGCCGGTCTGGTGCTCGGTGCGGTCGTGGCGCTGCGGATGGTCACCGGCATGGCCATGCCGGCCAAGGCCGGGATGCTGCTGGCCGGTGGTGGCATCCTCGCCGCATCGGTGGCCGTGGCACCGCTGCTGTTCGGTCAGGCCCTGCTCGACCAAGTTGTTGTGGAGTCGACGGTCCCGGTGCTGGGCAAGGTCAAGAGCGGCACCGCCCTGTTGTTCGATGTCGGGGTCACCGCAATCGTGGTCGGCCTCGTGGTGGCGGTGATGAACGGGCTGGGCGTGGAGCAGATGGCCGGCCCGGCGAGTCTGGCCGGCAGCGAGAGCCTTCGCCAGGCCGCGCCCGCCCCGCCGGACAACCGAGAGGATGGTGCCCGGTGAGCGGGGTGTTGCTGTTGACGGTGGCCGCCCTGGTCGGCGTCGGCACCTACCTGATCACCTCCCGGACCCTGTCTCGAATCGTGCTCGGCTTCTCCCTGCTCGGTCACGCCGCGGTCCTGGCGCTGCTGACCGCCGGGGGTCCGGCCGGGGCGCCACCGTTGGCCGACGGTCGATCGGAAGGCGCCGCTGCGACCCGCCAGATCGCCAACCCGCTTCCTCAGGCGCTGTCGCTCACCGCCATCGTCATCTCGTTCGGGCTGACACTGTTTCTCCTGGCCCTGGCCAGACGTCAGAACCAATTGACCGGCGACGACCTGGTGGAGGACGATCTCGAGGACCGGCGGATCGCGTCACGGCGGGCAGAGGCGGAAGCCGAAGCCGATCGCGCCGCCGAGCGGGAGAAGGTCACCGAGGCCGGAAACGGCGCCGGACCCCAACTCGATGTCGACGTCGACGAAACGACGATCGCATGACCACCGTCGCCTCGCTCCTGGTGGTCGGGCCGTTGCTGGCGGCCATGGTCGGCCTGGCGGTTCGTAACCACGGACGGGCCCGCGATGCGGTCACCCTCGGCACGCTGCTCGTGGCCACCGGACTGGCCGGCTGGCTGCTGGCGTCGGTCAATGCCGATGGCACCGTTGTGGTTCGGGTCGGCGGGTGGCACCCCGAGCTCGGGGTCGTGCTGGTGGCGGACCTGTTCGCCGCCCTGATCCTGGTCGCGGCCACCGTCACCATTCTGCTGGTCGAGATCTTCGCCATCGGCCAGCGCAGAACGGCCTGGGGAGCCGACCCTCGAGTTGCCGGTCCGATCCTGCTGGTGCTCACCGCCGGGGTGGCGCTTGCCATCCTCACCGGCGATCTCTTCACCCTGTTCGTGGCATTCGAGTTGATCCTGGTGTCGAGCTACGTGTTGCTGACCCACCAGGGTCGCCGGGGCCAGGTCCGTTCCGGCATGACCTATGTGGTGATGAACCTGCTCGCCTCGAGCCTGTTCCTCCTCGGTCTGGCCTACGTCTACGCCGCAACCGGCACCGTGAACCTGGCGCTGCTCGCCGAACGGATCCCCGAACTGGCCGACTCGACCCGGATCGGGCTCGGCCTGTGGTTCCTCGTCGTCTTCGGCACCAAGGCCGCCATCTTCCCGCTCTTCTCCTGGCTGCCCGACAGCTATCCCACCGCCCCGACCACCATCACCGCCGTGTTCGCCGGGCTGTTGACCAAGATCGGGGTCTATGCCCTGATCCGGTTCCACACCCTGACCGGGATGAACGACCTCGGTCCGGTCATCCTGGTGGTGGCCGGCGTCACCATGCTGGTCGGCGTTGCCGGTGCACTGGCCCAGGACGACGTCAAGCGGATCCTGTCGTTCCACATCATCAGCCAGATCGGCTACATGCTGATGGGGCTCGGGCTCTTCACCGTGGCCGGGGTGGCGGGAGCGGTGCTGTTCCTGATCCACCAGATCCCGATCAAGACCGTTCTGTTCCTCGTCGGCGGGCTGATCGAGGACAGCCTCGGCACCTCGTCGCTGGATCGGGCCGGTGGCTTGGCCGCCCGTCGCCCGCTCATCGCGGCCCTCTTCGCCGTGCCGGCACTGAGCCTGGCCGGCGTCCCTCCGTTCTCCGGGTTCGTCGCCAAGCTGGCCCTGGTCGACGCCGGTGTGGCGGCAGCCCAGACCCCGATCGTCGTCGTCTCGTTGGCCGCCAGCCTGCTGACCCTGCTGTCGATGACCAAGATCTGGCTCGGTGTGTTCTGGGGTCCGGCGCCCGAGCCGGCGACGGGCGAGAAGCCGACGACGACCCCGCCGGCCAGGGCATCGGCCGGCACGGCCACACGATGGAGTTGGCAACCGGGATGGCGGTGACGGTCACCCTGGCCATCGCCTTGTTCGCCGGCCCGTTGTGGTCGATGAGCGAACGAGCGGCGTCGGGACTGATCGATCCCGGCCTCTACATCCAGCAGGTCCTGCAATGAAGCGGGCTGCTTTGAGCCGGGTCCCGATCCGCCGCCTGGTCACCGGCGCAAGTCTGGTGTTCGCCTGGTGCGCCCTGTGGGGCGATGCCGGTATCGCCAACCTGGCATCCGGCGTGGTCGTCGCCGGTCTGGTGATCGCCAGCGGCATCGGCACCGCCGGCGTCGGTGGCCTTCGGCTGCGCCCGCTGGCCCGATTCGCGGTGCTGGTGGCAGCCGATCTGGTCGTGTCCACGATCAACCTGGCCAAGGAGATCCTGACCCCGATCGACCACACCGACGAGGCCATCATCGCCGTTCGGGTGCGCCCCCAGAGTCGACGACACCTGCTGATCCTCGTCGTGGCGATCACCGTCACCCCCGGCACCGCCGTGGTCGACGCCGATCCCGAAAACGGGACCCTCTACCTTCACCTGCTGCACTACCAGCGGCGCCAGCAGCTCGAGGAGCACGTCCGGGAGCTGGCCGACCTGGCATGCGCCGCCCTGCCGGTCTCGCCAACGCCGTCCGCCGAGACGGCGTCGAACAGAGAGGAATCGGGTTGATGGACACCGTCACCGTCATCGCCGTTGCCGGGTTCATCGTGGCCGCATCGTGCGCTGCGGTGCGACTGCTGCTGGGGCCGAGCCTGGCCGACCGGGTGGTCGCACTCGACGTGGCCCTGATCAGCCTGATGGGCGCCATCGCCGCCCACGCCGCCGGCACCGGTGACACGACCAATCTGAACCTGCTCGTGGTCATCGCCATCGTCGGCTTCACCGCCACCGTCGCCGCCAGCCGGTTCATCGAGCACGAGGGGGTCCGATCGTGAACCCGGTGGCTTCGGTGCTGGTCCTCCTCGGTGCCGGTCTGGCGGTGCTGGCCGGTGTCGGACTGCTCCGCTTCAACACCCCGTACGCCCGCTTCCACGCTGCCGGCAAGGCCAGCCCGGTCGCCTTCCTCCTCGCTGCGGCCGGCGCCGGAAGCGAACTCGGGTTGTCGGCCTCGGCCCGGCTGGTCGTGGCCGGGACGGCCCTTGTCCTGACGCTGCCCGTTGGCGTGCACCTGCTGTTCCGAGCGGTCCACCGAACCGACCCCGGCCGCCATCTCCTGGTCGACGATCTGGCACCGGCCGAGCGGCTGGCCGAACCGGGGGACGGCCCGTGATCCGCCGAAAGCAACCGGTCCCACCCCCACCCGGCCCGCCATGGCGGCAGCGAGTGCAGGCCGCCCGGGCCATCATCCGCCGCCACCGAACCGATGCCGTCACCGAGGCCCGTCTCGACCGCGTCGAGGCGGCGCTGGCCATCGCCGACCAGGACAGAGCCAAGCTGGACGCCGCCGTGCGCCAGCTCGACCCGGCCCGCGTCTCGGCCGAGCTCAAGGCGGCGTTGCGCAGCGGCGACACCCCGGAGCGGCTGGTCACCACGCTGCGACGCCGACACGAGATGGTGCACTCGCTGTCGAACCGGCTCGAAGAGATGAACCAGCAGATCGATCTGACCCTGGCCGACCTCGAAACCCTGGCCGCTCGCATCACCCACACGTCGTTCGCCGCGACCGGCAGCGACGAGACACTCGACGCCGAGCTCGATCAGCTCCACCTCGACGTCACCGCCCTGGCGGCCGCCCACCGGGAGATCGCCGACCTGTGAGGTATCGCCGACCTGTGAGGTATCGCCGTCCCGCAACCTTGCGCCGTCCAGTCAAGGAGAACCCCCGATGAACTGCCCGTTGTGCATCGATCAGACCCTCGACATCACCCATCGCGCCGGGATCGAGGTCGACATCTGCCCCCAGTGCCGCGGCATATGGCTCGATCGGGGCGAACTCGACCGGCTGGTCAGCACCCACCGGCCCGCATCGCCGGTACCGTCGACGCCCTCCGGTCGCCCCCAGCCCGCAGCCACCCGAGCCGCCGCCGATGCTCGCCTCGACGACGATCACGACGATGATTACGACGACGACGATGATTACGACGACGATCGGTCCAGGTCTGAGGCCGACCGTCGGGCCCGTTCCGTTTCTCGAGATCGGGGTCGGCGCGATGATCGTTCGAGCGGAAAAGGCCGCCGCAAGAAGCGCAAGCGGAGCCTCGCCGACAAACTGGGCGACGTGCTCGAAGAGGTGCTCGACCTGTAGACGGCGGCTCCGCCCGCCTCGGCTCGAGACCTGCGGCGGAATCGACCCCAGGGGCACTTGCGTTCAGCCGACGACGTTCGTCGGGAACCCGACGGGTTCCTGCGAACTCGCAGAGAATCGTCTCCGGCGGTTCGGCTCAGGACCTGCGGCGGAATCGACCCCAGGGGCACTTGCGTTCAGCCGACGACGTTCGTCGGAACCCCGACGGGTTCCTGCGAACTCGCAGAGATCCTGCTCCGCAGCATCGACTCAGTGGGCCGTCCAGTGGGCCTCGAGACGGCTCAATCGGTAGGAGCAGTCGGCCAGGTCCTGAACGTCTCGTTCGTCCAACTCGGTCCAGCGGGACCGCATGGCGAGCCGCTCGAGCCGGAGATCGATGTCGGTCAACTCGACGATCACGGGTTCTCGCTCCGAAGGGCCCAGGTCGGGGTCGTTGTTCCACAGTCTGCGGGTTTGCCGTCTGAGCTGATCGAGCCTGCAGCCTGCGAGGTCGGGATCGAGTGACGATGAGCGCCGATCGTCCGTGCCCATGGGCTGGGGGTTCAGGATTGCGGTCACTGTTAGTACCTCCTTTGATAAGCCTAATATAAAGTACCTTTTGTGGCAACTATGAACCACTGGCCGGCGATCGCGCTTCGATCGATCGACGACGCTTGTCAAACACACCTCTTTTGATATACTTGTTTGAAGCTCATCAACAGGAGGGGTCAGAAGATGCCAATCAACCTGCGGTCTCGCTACCCGGTGGTCGTTGCCGTCGATGGGAGCCCGGCCTCGGTGGCAGCGCTTCGTTGGGCTGATGCCATGGTCGCCGATCACTCCGAGCTCCGGGTGGTCACGGCCCACAGGGCTCCGACGGCGAACGTCGACTTCCTGTCGCCGGTCGCGCTTCATTGGGAGATGATGGAGGAAGGATCCCGGCTCCAGGCCAGGGCGGCCATCATCGACGCACTGGGCCACGATGACGTCGAGCATGTGGTGGCCGCCGGATCGATCGAGTCCGTGCTGGCCGATCAGCGCGACGCTTCGATGATCGTCATGGGCACGAGGCCGCGGCGAACACTGCGCAGCCGGCTTCGCCCGTCTGCCACGAACCGGGTCACCGGACTGGTCGACTGCACCGTCGTCTCGGTCCCCTCCGGCGGTGGACCGTGGCATGATCCGCCATCAGCTGCGGTTGCGGCTGTGGCCCCGACCCCGGCGTCGACCTCGGCCGATCGGGTGTTGTCGGCCTGAGCGAGTCGAGGTTGCCGGAGCCCCAACCACCTGATCGCATCGATCGAAATCATTAGTCGTCACGAGAGGAATGGCAAGACCGTGCTCAAGAACACCGTGAAGACGTCCGTGCTACTGGCCGGACTCGGCGGGCTGATCGTCACCGTTGCCGGTGTGCTCGGTGGCGGTTCGACCGGCGCCCTGCTGATCGGGCTGGTCCTGGCCATCGCCATGGTCGGCGGGAGCTACTGGTTCAGCGATCGGTTGGCATTGCGCTCGGCCAAGGCCACCGTGATCGGACCGGATGACCATCCACTGCTCTACCAGACCGTGGCCAACCTGGCCCAGCAGGCCGGGATGCCGATGCCGACCGTCGCCATCTCGCCCGATCTGCAACCGAACGCCTTTGCCACCGGTCGGGGTCCGAACCACGCGGTCGTGTGCGCAACCGAAGGTCTGCTGCGAGAGCTTCCACCGGACGAACTGGCAGCGGTGATGGCCCACGAGCTGATGCACGTCAAGCACCGGGACATCCTGATCGGCTCGGTTGCGGCTGCCATCGCCACCGCCATCTCCTTCGTGGCCAACATGGCAATGTGGGCCACCGCCTTCGGTGGCGGTGACGATGAAGACTCGCCGAATCCGCTGGCGCTGCTGGCCACTGCACTGCTGGCGCCGATCGCCGCCTCGCTGATGCAGATGGCCATCAGCCGATCCCGGGAGTTCGACGCCGACCGTGGCGCAGCCGAGTTGTTGGGCAGCGGTGAACCGCTGGCCAGGGCGCTGCGACGCATCGAAACGATGGCCGCACGTCGACCGATGGAGGTGGCGCCGGCCCAGGCCCACGCCTACATCCACAACCCGTTGGCCGAGTTCAATCGGCCGGGCGGCCGTGGCCTCAACCTGGCTCGACTGTTCTCGACCCACCCCAGCACCGACGCCCGCATCGAGCGACTGCTGGCCACCGCCCGCGCCCTCAGTCCGCCGGCGGATCCTCGCCGATGGACAGCACCATTTTGACCGGCGGGGCTTCCCCGGTGAGCACGGTCTGTGAGTCGGCCTTGGCCGACTGGTAGATGCCCTTCGCCATCAACGACGATTCAGCGCCCCTGCGGGCTCCGTAGATCTTGGCCCTGGCCTCGTGCACGGAATGGGATTCGGGGTCGACCGCGGCTGCGTATTCGATGAGCTGGCAGGCCAGGCGGTGCTCACCGTCGGCGGACAGGGTCACCGCCCGATCGACCAGCACCTCGGCCCCGCCGGCCAGTCGGGCGACCTCAGCCCCGATCGCACGGTCCGACGGAGGTTTCAGCCGGGCCGGGTTCCCGTCCCACCAGCCGCCGAAGAGTCGCCAGATGTTGCGGATGACGAACTCCGGTTCGTCGTACAGGGGGCGGAGGTATGGCAGTTCGAGCACATCCTGGGGCACGGAAACGGTGTTGATGATCTCGTCGAGCACGGTGCCGGCGTTCATGGCCTCCAGCACCTGCGCCACCAGTGTCTCGAGCGTCGACGCCACGGTTTCCAGGCACTGGGCGATGCGGTCCCGACCGGTGATGGGCAACCCGTGGGCCGGCACGAACAGCTCCGGTTGCTTGGCCGCCATGGCCCGCAGTGATCGGGCCCACTCGATCGGGTAGCGCTGGACCTTCTGGGGGTTGCCGCAGTTCGGGAAGTTCCAGATGAACTGGTCACCGGCGCAGATCATCTCGTGGGCCGGGATCCAGGTCCAGGTGTGGTCGTCGGTCTCGCCCTTGCAGTAGTTGAGCTCCAGGTCGAACGCGCCGACCCGATCGGCAAAGCGATCCCGGTAGGTCAGGTCGGGGCGGAGGGTGTCGGGATGGAGGAACGGTCGCTCCGCCCGCTGCCCGGCCGCAATGGCCGCTCCGCCGAATTGCCGCATGTTGATGACCTGGTTGTACCCCGATGTCTGCTGGTACCGGTCGAAACGATCGACCAGCCGTTCGTGGGCCAGCACCCGGGGTGTCGGCCGGCCACGGTCGGCCGCATCGGCGGCGAAGGCCGGCGAACCTCCGACGTGATCGAGGTGGCCGTGGGTGTACACGATGGTGTGGACCGGATCGCTCGACCACCGCCGCAGCGATTCGACCACCTTGGGCCCCGACCGGAATCCGCTGGCGTCGAAGGTCACGAGTCCATCACCGGTGTCGACGGCGACGACGTGGCTGAACGACTCGATGAGCGCCACCCCGTCGGCCAGCTCGCTCAGCTCCTCGGTGATTCGATTCGGCGGCGTGTCGACCACGCCGGAATCGATCAACCGGGTCGACAGGTCCAGCGGGTGCTCACTCATCGGCTCAGTCTTCCCGGCGTCGACCTCTCCGTCCAGCCGTTCTCGCCGCCACCGACGGGTCGAGCGGCCGGGTCCGGGTGCCGTGGCTCATCGGCACCCGGACCGGTCCGGTCGGTTGTTCAGGGCAGTGCGACGTGACCGCGACGGGCCTTCCAGATGAAGTACTTCTCGAAGGCGACCTTCATGGCGTGGGCCTGGGGGCCGGGGATCATCACGCTGTGTTTGCGAGGGGGCAACATCTTGTCGGCCAGGATGATCACGCCGTTGTTGCCGGCGTCCATCACGCAGACCGCAGCGATGTCGCCGAACTCCTTGCGCTCGGTCGGCACCTCACCGCGGACCTGGGCCGAGATGTTCTTGGCCGCAAACGTGGGCCTGTTGCTCGGTCGGGAAGCCGGTCTTCGGAATGCCGACCGGGTTCGAGGTGTGCCACGGCACGTCGACCGCGGCGGCGATGCCGACCGCATAGACGTTGTCGAGCACGGCGTCGATCTTCTCCTTCTTGAGGAACATCTTCAGCATCCCTTCGCCGTGTTTGAGCCCACCGATGCCGAAGTGCCCCAGTTCCGGCTCCGGGGAGACGTAGGCAACGAACATTCTCTCGCCAAAACACCGTAACGGTTTATGGTCACGGCACTCTTCGGACGTCCTCGCGCCGGAGCAGCCCTGATCGGGCTCTATCGGGCCGGGCTCGGGAACGAGGTGATGGTCTCGGCGTAGTTCGCCCGCTCGAATGCGGTCGGATCCGGTGCCGACCGCTGGCTCAGGCTGCCCCGCCCCTCGGCCAACGAGGTGTACCCTCGCTCGTCGAACCACTGTTGGACGCCGGCCACCACCGTGGCGACGTGGCCCGGACCGTTGCGGAGGATGGCCGAGGCCATCATGGCGACATCCGCCCCGGCCAGCAACAGCTTCACGACGTCTTCGGCTTCGTGGACGCCGGTGGTGGCGGCCAGTGAGGCCCGGATCCGACCGTGGAGGATGGCGGTCCATCGCAGGACGAGCCGCAGCTCGGCCCTGGTGCTCAGCACGAGATTGGGGGTCACGGCAAGGGTCTCGAGATCGATGTCGGGTTGGTAGAAGCGGTTGAACAGCACCAGACCGTCCACCCCGGCGTCGTCCAACCGCTTCGCCATGTTGGCGGGGGAGCTGAAGAACGGGCTGAGCTTCACTGCCAGCGGGATCGATACCGCCCCCCGCACCTCCTCGACGAGGCCGAGGAGCTGGTCCTCGATGGCCTGGCCTGACACCTCGGGATCTGCGGCGATGAGGTAGACGTTGAGTTCCAGGGCCGCCGCCCCTGCCTCCTCGATGAGGGAGGCGTAGGTCGTCCACCCGCCCCGGCTTATGCCGTTGAGGCTGGCGATGACCGGAACGTCGAGCTCGTCGACCGCCCGCTCCACCAGCGTCAGGTACCGGTCCGGACCGGTGTTGTAGCCCTCGAGATCGGGAAAGAACCCGGTCGACGCCTCGGGAAAGACCGCGGCACCGAGGCCGAGGTCCTGATCCATCAGCATCGCTTCGTGTTCGATCTGTTCCTCGAACAGCGACGGGAGGACCACTGCACCGACGCCGGCCGCCTGCAGCCGATGGAGATGATCCAGGTCGGCATTGGCGGGTGAGGCCGAGGCCACCACCGGGTTGGCCAGGGTCAATCCGAGGTAGGCGGTGGTCGGATCGGCGTTGCTCATCGATTCCCCCTGACGGACACGGCCGTCTCTCCGCCGCTCCCATCGGTGTCGCGGTCATCGGTGCTGCCGCTGTCGGTGTCGGTGTCGGTGTCGGTGTCGGTGTCGAGATCGGAGTAGCGGGCGGTGCGCTCGACGTTGACCATCTGCTCGTACAGATGCCAGCGGTTGTCTATGTCGGTCTGGGCTGCGGCGTAGAGCGCATCGGCGGCCGCCGGGTTGGTTCTTGCCAGCATGGCGAACCGGCCCTCGGTGGCGGCGAACTCGCGGAACGGGCGGGTCGGCGGTCGCGAATCGAGATGCAGGGCGTGGTCGTTGTCGACGTGGCGAAGCGGGTCGTAGCGGTAGAGCGGCCAGTAGCCGGTCTCGGCCGCGTCCCGCTGGTGCTGCATCATCTTGGTCATGTCGATGCCGTGGGCGATGCAGGGGCTGTAGGCGATGATCAGCGACGGCCCGGGATGGGCTTCCGCCTCGTGGAACGCCTTCACGGTCTGGGTCATGTTCGCCCCCATCGCCACCTGGGCGACGAACACATCACCGTAGGCCATGGCCAACATGCCAAGATCCTTCTTCGCCGTTGTCTTGCCGCCGGCCGAGAACTTGGCGATGGCGGCCCGGGGCGTGGCCTTCGAGGTCTGACCGCCGGTATTGGAGTACACCTCGGTGTCGAGCACCAGCACGTTCACATCGAGCCCGGACGCCAACACATGGTCGAGCCCGCCGAATCCGATGTCGTAGGCCCAGCCGTCGCCACCGACGATCCAGGTCGTCGTTCTGACCAGTCGATCGGCGAGCCCCCGGAGCTCCTCGGCCCGAGGATCGTCGATCTCGGCCAACGCCCGTTTCAGGTCGTCGACCAGTTCCCGCCGACGAACGAGATCGGCTTCGTCGCGCCGGCGGTCGCCGAGCACCTCGTCGGCCAGCGGGCCAAGCCGTGGAGCCAGCGCTTGCACCAGGACCCTGGCCCGACCTTCGAGCCCGTCGAGGGCCAGCCGCATCCCCAGGCCGAACTCGGCATTGTCCTCGAACAGCGAGTTGGCCCATGCCGGTCCCCGGCCGGCCCCATCGGTACTCCACGGGGTCGTCGGCAGATTGGCTCCGAAGATCGATGAGCAGCCGGTGGCATTGGCCACCACCAGGCGATCACCGAAGAGCTGGGTCAGCAGCTTCAGGTACGGCGTCTCGCCGCAGCCGGCGCAGGCACCGGAGAACTCGAACAACGGTTGGGCCAGCTGGGAGCCCTTGACCGACCCCAGCTTCAGATTGCGGCGGTCGGCCTCCCCGAGCCCGAGGAAGAACTCGAAGTTCTCCCGCTCTCGGGCGGCATGGTCGGCGACCGGTTCCATGTTGATTGCCTTGTGCTTCACCTCGGACTTGCTGTGGGCGGGACAGATGTCGACGCAGACCCCGCACCCGGTGCAGTCGTCTGGGGCGACCTGGATGGTCATGCGATCGCCCTCCGGGCCCTTCCAGATCTTGGATCGGTAGCCCTCGGGACGTTCGCCGAGGGCGGCATCGTCTGCCACCTTCATCCGGATGGCGGCGTGGGGGCAGACCAGGGCACAGCGTCCGCAGTCGATGCAGATGTCCGGATCCCAGATCGGGATCTCCGAGGCGATGGCCCGCTTCTCCCATTTCGCGGTCCCGGTGGGGAAGGCGCCGTCCGGGGGAAGAGCGCTCACCGGCAGCAGATCTCCCCGGCCGTCGAGGATGGTGGCGGTGACCCGCTGGACGAACTCCGGAGCGATGGTCGGCACCCGGGGGCTGGACGCCGCGGTGGCCAGGTCCTCGTCCGGGATGGTGACGGGGCGCAGCGCCGCCACGGCCCGATCGACGGCGGCGTTGTTGCGCTCCACGATGACCGCACCCCGCCGCCCGTACGTCTTGGCGATGGCATCCTTGATGGCACCGACCGCCTCTGTGGTGTCGAGCAGGTCGGTCAGGGCGAAGAAGCAGGCTTGGAGCACGGTGTTGGTCCGTCCCGCCATGCCGACATCGGCGGCGATGGTGTCGGCGTCGACGACCCACACCTCCAGCGCTTTTGCCCTGATGAGCTGTTGTTGTTCCGCCGAGAGCTTCGACCACACCTCCTCGGCCCGGTGGCCGGTGTTCAACAGCACGGTGGCGCCGGCCCGGGCCCGCGCCAGGGCATCGCTGCGGTCGAGCAGGGAGAAACGATGGCAGGCCACGAAGTCGGCGGCATCGATCAGGTAGGTCGACTGGATCGGTTCCGGCCCGAACCGGAGGTGGGAGACCGTCATCGAGCCCGACTTCTTCGAGTCGTACACGAAGTAGCCCTGGGCATGGCGGTCGGTGTGGCCTCCGACGATCTTGACCGTGTTCTTGTTGGCGCCGACGGTACCGTCGCTGCCCAGCCCGTAGAACAGGGCTCGCATGATGTTGTCCGGCTCTTCCCATGAACCGCCCTCGACGGTGACGCTGGTCCCGGTCACGTCGTCGACGATCCCCACCGTCACGTGCCGGCGGGGGTCATCGAGCGCCAGTTCGTCGAACACCGCCTGGACCATCGGCGGGGTGAACTCCTTCGACGACAGCCCGTAGCGGCCGCCGATCACCCTCGGCAGGTCACCAGGCCACCGCTCGGCCAGCGCCGCCACGACGTCGGTATAGAGAGGTTCGCCGACCGACCCCGGTTCCTTGGTCCGGTCCAGAACGGCGATCGATCGGACGGTCGCCGGCAGTGCCTCGACGAACGAATCGACGGCGAAGGGCCGGTAGAGCCTGACCGTCAGCACCCCGACCTTGTCGCCCCTGGCCTCGGCCACCCTGAGCCAGTCGTTGGCCGCCCCGGCCCCGGATCCCATCAGCACCAGCACCCGCTCCGCGTCCGGTGCACCCCGGTAGTCGAACAGGTGGTATGCCCGGCCGGTCCGTGCCCCGAACTCGTCCATGGCCCGTTGGACCGCATCGGGAACGGCGAGGTGGAACGGGTTGGCCGCTTCACGGGCCTGGAAGAAGACGTCGGGATTCTGGGCCGTGCCCCGCAGGACCGGTCGATTGGGATCGAGGGCCCGTTCCCTGCTCGATCGGATCAGCTCGTCGTCGATCAGCGCTTCGATGGTGGCCGCCGTCAACCCCTCGATGTCCGCCACCTCGTGGCTGGTCCGGAAGCCGTCGAAGAAGTGGACGAAGGGCACCCTGGTCGACAGCGTCGCGGCATGGGCCACCAGGGCCAGGTCCTGGGCCTCCTGTACCGAGGCCGAGGCCAGCATGGCCATCCCGGTCTGCCTGACCGCCATCACGTCGCTGTGGTCGCCGAAGATGCTGAGGGCGTGGGTTGCGACCGAACGGGCCGCAACATGGATCACGGCCGGCGTCAGCTCACCTGCGATCTTGTACAGGTTCGGCAGCATCAACAGCAGGCCCTGGGATGCGGTGAAGGTGGTGGTCTGGGCGCCGGCCAGCAGTGATCCGTGCACCGCGCCGGCGGCCCCACCCTCGCTCTGCATCTCGATCACCCGCGGCACCGTGCCCCAGTGGTTCGCCACCCCGGCATTCGACCACTGATCGGCCGATTCGCCCATCGGTGACGCCGGGGTGATCGGGTAGATGGCGATGACCTCCGACAGGGCGTAGGCCACCGCAGCCGCGGCTTCGTTTCCGTCGACGATCAGCCGGGGCGGGTCGTCGAGAGCCCGATCGACAGCGCCTGCCATGTCAGCCCAACCGTCGACCGGTGACTTGATCGGCGGCGATGCGGACCCAGGCCTGGCGCCACGGACCCCCGGCCCACGGCACCACGTTGAGCTCCTCCAGCTGGGCCTTCTCGGCCCAGTCGGTGACCTCGGTCGCGGTTCCCTTGATCAGCACACTGGCTCCGGCCCGGGAGTGCTCGTCCCACCGGTCGACCTCGAAGCCGACCGGCGATTCCTGGGCTGCGGCGTGGAGCTTGCTCCCGTCGAGTGCCCGGAAGACAACGGAGTTCTCGAACCATCGATAGTTGACCGGGAGGGCGACCGGGTGACCGTCGGTGATGAAGACCACCCTGCCGATCGGGGTCGACTCGAGCAGTTCGACGCACTCATCGTCCGTCATGATGATCAGCCCGGTCCGCTCGTCCTGGTTCTGCTCTGAGCTGCTCATCGGCCGTCCTCACGTTGGTTGAAGTGTCGCCGCCGGCGAGTCCGGCCGGACCCCCGACGCTCGTTGTGCTGCGGCGGATGAGCACGATCGATGCCAAGCCGTCTCGCCGGGGGCATGTCGAAGCTAACGCGCCGTGGCCCGGGGCCGCTAGGGACCTATGTCCCTGGACACGGCTCGAGGGGTGACTCGGGCGACGCGGCCTCGCCGGAGGAGTCGGGCACGGGGACGAACAGCAGATCGAGCGCTGCCAGCGATGCGATCGCCGGGACCGGCCATGGATCGGTGGTGCCGGATTCGTCGGCCCGGGGTAGTGGGAACGACCGGGCGGCCGATGTTGCGCCGGCGGAGATGTTGTAGTCCGAGCCGGTGGTGATGGCGGCGCAGAGCACCGCGAACAGGTGGTACGCCTGATCCTCGCCGATGCGGAGCTCGGGGTTCACCTGCAGGCCGACCAGGGGAAGCACCGAACGATAGGTGTCGATGAACACCGCCAGCATGTCCTCGTATCGTCGATTCACCGCCGAGCGAAGCATCGCCGTCGTGTGGTCTGTCCCGCCGCCACGGTCTGCTTGGCCGCCCTCGTCGCCGCTGTGGTTCACGTCCGGGGCCGAAAGCAGCGAGGCTTTGATCGACTGCCACCGCCTGAAGGTCTGGGAGGTGGCGGCCACCCGCATCTGAGCCGAGGTGGTTGCCAGCGAGTTGTCGAGGATCAGCTGCCTGACGTTGACCGAGCCATCGGGATTGCGGGTCACCCGCTGGTCGGCCATGGTCCGCTGCATCGTGTCGAGCGACTCGTCCGGCCCGTAACGGGCGGCCTCGGCCAGGATGTCGGCCCGGAACTCCTCCTGGGAGGACCAGATTTCGGGGTGCACGGTGGCGCGATGGATCGTGATGCCCTTGGTCCGCTCTATGTGGGCGAAGACCGCGGCATAGGTCAGCGACTCGGGCTGCAGTCTCAGGCCGTCGCGCATGAACAGATGCACGCCGGCGGCCACCACCAGTTTGCGAAGCTCGCGGCGGGTTCGGCGGGGGCGGTCGAGCGCCGGGATCCTCGTCCTGTTCAGGCCGATGGGGGAGTCGGTGGTCGAGACGGCCGCCGCTTGCCGGTTCCGCCTCGAGCACGACGCAAATGGATCGGGCTCGAAAAGCAGGTTCATGGCGGCCAGGAAGCCGAATCCGAAGTAGGTCCACGGATGATCGTCGTCGGCCGGGAGGCCGGTGGCGACCTCGGATGCCATGGTGGTGAATCCGCCATGGTGGTCCAGGTGGGCCCCGGTGACCAGGAGCTGGATCACCGTGAGGAACAGATCGATGGCGGTGTCCTCGTCGACGGCGAGCGACGAGCGGGCCTGGAGGCCGAGCGCACGGAACACGAACCGGAACCGGTCGACGCGATCCGAACGGTTCCCATCGGCCTTCTCCCGCACGATCGAGCGCAACCGCGCCGTCGCGTCGTCATCGGGGCCGACCCTGGCCGCGGTCTTGATGGCCTGGAAGCGGCGGTACTCGTTCGATCGGAGGTGGGCGGTCAGCAGCGAATGGCCGGCGATACGACAAAAGGCGCGGACCCGCTGGTCATGGTCGACCCCGGGTACGACCACCGCGGCGAGAACGTCGACGATGGCGGCATGCATGCCGAGGCCGTCTTCCCCCGGCAGCGCGTCGCGGGCCGCGGTGGTGAGCACCTCGGCCCGGAACTCGTCGAGACTGGCCCAGATCCGTTTGTGCACCGACCCGCGGGTGATACGAACCCCGTGTTCGGTTTCGAGGTATTGGAACACCCGGGCGTAGGTGATGGAATCGCCGCGGAGCCCCAGCCCGTCCCGCTCCAGTACTTCGAGCCCCGCCTCCACGATCAGGTCGCGCAGCTCCCGGCGTCGTTCGTCTTGGTGGCCGTCGCTTGTTCGATCGCTGAGAACCAGAGCCATTTTCTGATCAGTTCGGTCGGCGGAGCAGGCTGCGGCGGCGTGCTTGTCTCTGGTTCAAGGTAGCGCAGACCGGCCCCGTTCGATAGCACTTCGACCAGGTTCTTCGCCGTTCGAGCCCAATCCGCAGGGTTGCAGCGACCGCGGCATGAGGCGAGGCGTTGGCTACGGAAGCGGGAACCTGGAGGTCAGGCGGCCGAGCTGACGATCGGCCTCGATGATCACCCGATGCACATCGAACCGGGTGCCGACGAGGGTGATTCCATCCGCTTCGTCTCCGAGCCTGACGGTGACGGTCTCGTCGTCGCTCGTCGTCACTTCGACGTTCGGGTCGGTTCCCGACAATCTGATGTGGTTGGTGGCCGCCATGGATATCAGTCTTCTTCCTGCGTCGGGGAGAAGCAATATACGCAGGGATGCAATTCCTGGGCCTTCACTAGGCGTCGGCTGGCCCTTGATTTCGGCGGTTTCTACGGCCGGTCGCATTTCGTAGGCTTTTCCTGGTCTTGGCTGTCCGCCGTGGATACGGTAGGTCGCATGCCGGCCCGAGTTCAGCTTGCCGCCAGACGCAAGGCGTTCGGCTACAGCCAGGAATCCCTGGCTCACGAACTCCAGGTGACCACGTCGGCCGTCGCCCGCTGGGAGCAGGGCACGAGCACGCCGAAGGCCGTCTATCGCCAGCCGCTGGCCAGGGCGCTTGGCATGAGCCCGGTCGAGTTGGAGCGGTTGCTCGACGTCGACGGTCGCAAGATCACCGGGCTCGACGGTGGCCATGTCCCCCACTGGCTCGGACACTACGCATCCCTCGAGCAGAGTGCGGCGGAACTGCGTACCTTCGAACCGCTGGTCGTCCCTGCACTGCTCCAGACCGACGGCTACGCCCGCGAGGTGGAGCGGGCCTATCATCTCCCGGTCACCGAGGAGGAGGTGGTACGACGGGCCGAGGTTCGCCTGGCTCGTCAGGCGGTGCTCGCCAGGCAACCGGATCCGCTGGACCTGTTCTGTGTCATCGACGAGTCGATCCTCCACCGGACCCTCGGCGGCGTCCAGGTCATGGCGGCCCAACTCGACCACCTCGTCCACGTCGCCACCTGGCGAAACGTCGATATTCGCATCGTCCCACTCGGTGCCGCCTCCTACGGTGCGGCCTTCGGGGCATTCCAGATCCTCACCTCCCCCGGTTCGAGCGTGCCGTATATCGCCTGCTCCGAGGATCTGGTCGGTAAGCACTACCACGACGGTGCCGACGCCGTTGCCGCCCACGGCGAGTTGTTCCGCCACCTGTTCGAACGGGCTCTCGAGCCAGACGAATCCATCGATCTCATAAGAAAAAGGAAGGAACTGAGCTATCAATGCTAGGAAACGAAGAGCATCTGAACTGGCGAAAATCAACCTTCAGTGGAGCCAACGGCGACTGCGTCGAGGTGGCGGAGAGTGGCCGCCATATCGCGGTCCGTCACAGCAAGGAACCGGAGCAGGGCACGTTGCTCTACACCAGGTCCGAGCTGGCCGCCTTCATCCTCGGCTGCAAGGCCGGAGAATTCGACGACCTGGCCAAGGTCTGAACCTCCCGGGCATCACCGTCCACCTTCGCACGAGAAGCACCGCCGCACCCGATAACCGCCGCAATCGAATCGCCGCAGAAGAGCCGTTGATCACCTGATCGGCCGGCCGTGCCCCCGATGGGCTCGTTTGGTCGCGTCGGTTCGGCTCGGCGGTTCGGCTCTGTCGGTTCGGCAGTGTCGGTCGGGCCCCGACGACACAAAGCGCCTTCGACCCGACAGACTGGTGGTGCCTGTCGGTCCGATCGTCGCGGGCGGAAGTCACAGCGGTGGTCGGAAGAACCACGAGGCGTAAACTGCAAAGAACAGGTATCGCCATTGTTTGATCGACGCTTGGACATCGTGGCCGCAACGGTTACGAGGCAGGTCGGCGGGTAGGTAACAACCAGCACCGGAGACGCATCGGAAGGAGGAGCAACGTGCGAACGCAGCGTTCATCGACACGGCTGGTGTCCACCGCATCGGTACCGCCGATGTCCATGCCGTCCTCCTACGATTTCGTCCGAAACGCCGTGCTCCTCGTCGTGCTCTGGGTCGCCTACAGCACGGTGAGGACGTTGACCGCCGGCACCGAAGCGGTGGCAATGGCCAACGCCGAGCTGCTCCTCGACTTCCAACGGCACATCGGCCTCGACATCGAGGACGACGTGCAACGCCTCATCGATGGCCGAGGCCCGCTCGTCGTTGCCAACTTCTACTACCTCATGCACTTCCCGGTCACCGCGATCGTGTTGATCGCCGCCTTCCTGCGCGACCGCCACGGGGCGTTCGTCATCCTCCGCAACGCACTGGTGGCGGCCACAGCGGTGGCCTTGGTCATCCACATGGCGTTGCCGCTTGCGCCGCCACGCCTGCTCCCCGGCTTCGTCGACACCGGGGCGTTGTACGGGCCGGACCCGTATCGGCTTCCGGGCAGCGGCAGCGCCAACCAGTTCGCCGCCATGCCGTCGATGCACGTCGCCTGGGCGATTCTGGTCGGCTACTCGCTGTGGACCTTCAACCTCCTTCGCGGTGTTCGGGCCCTGGCGATCATCCACCCGATCGCAACCGTCATCGTGGTTCTGGCGACCGGGCACCACTTCGTCACCGATGTCGTGGTCGGCGCCGCCCTGCCGGTGGCGGCGATCGTCGTTCAGACCCGCCAGAGGCAGGTGACCCGACCGTCGAGGTCCTCGGTACCGATGCTGCCGCACGCGATCGCCGGGATTCGAGCGGCGACCGGCCAACCGGTAACGTCTGGCCATGCCAGGTCTGGGGATCGTCACCGGTGGAGCCCAGGGAATCGGTTCGGCCATCGTCGACGCGCTCCTGGGCCAGGGCATCGTCGAGCGGGTCGCGGTGTTCGATCTCCAACCGGAGGCGCTCGCTTCTCCGCCGCCGTCGGTCACCGTTCACCGCTGTGACGTGACAGACGAGGCATCGGTCCGAGCCGCCTATGGTGACGTCGGCGAAGTACCGACGGTGCTGGTCAACAACGCCGGCGGTGGCGACATCGGCACCATCGAGCGGGGGGCCGACGCCGAGGCCGCGGTCCCCACATCGTTCGATCCCTTCGCACCGGTCGAGGACTTCCGCCGTATGGTCGACCTGAACTTCACCTCGGCCCACATCGTCACCCGGGTCGTCGGCCCCGATCTCGGCGCAGGGGCGGCGATCTGCAACACCGCCTCGATCGCCGGTCAGGGGCCGACCACCCTGTTCTCCTACGGTGCGGCCAAGGCGGCGCTGATCCACTGGACCGGTTCGATGGCCAAGGCGTTGGCGCCCCGCAGAATCCGGGTCAACGCCGTCGCACCGGGGATCATCAGGACCAGGCTGTGGGTCTCGCTGCAGCCGGACGACGAAGCCTACGACGCCATGATCAAAGACATCATGCCGATGAACGAGGATCAGAAGCCGAGCGACATCGCCGATGCCGTCGCCTTCCTCTGCTCGGCCCGGGCCGGGCAGATCACCGGCGAGGTGATTCGTATCGACGGTGGGCTCACCCTTCGCTGACCCCACCGACGGTCGATCCGCCCTCGGATCGATTGACAGCGGCCGGCCCCGTCACAACCCGGTCTCGGCGTCGCCCGCTGGGTGGCGGTCCTGCGACCGGGCGCCGAAGATGCGACCGTATCGTCGGACGTCGCCGGTCGGTCGGCCCATCACCGTCAGCGTGTGCCACAGCAAGGCCGTGTTGGCCGTGACCATCGGAACGCCGGTGTCGGCTTCCACCGCTCGTGTGGCCCCCACCGCTCGGAAGCCGTTCCCGCCGATAAGGATCAGATCGGCGTCCGCCACGTTGGCACAGAGCCACCGGTGCAGCGACCCGGGGTGGATGTTGCCCTGACCGGACGGTAACCCGGCCGCCTGGGCTCCGGTGACCGAGACACCGTTGGACGACAGCCACTGCCGGCCGAGCTCGGTCAGTTCCGGTGGGAACCACGGCGGGTCGACAAGGAGGACCCGGGTCGCCTGGAAGTGGTCGACCGCGGCCAGCAGGGCCTGCCCGGTGGTGACGACCGGCCGCCCCCCGGCGAGCTCCGACAACCGGGCGACGAGGGCGCCGTCGTCGCCGACGTAGCTGGTCGAGGTGAAGGCCAGGGCGAAGATGTCGACCGACGGTGCCCGCAGCAGGGTGACCGCGTCGTCGAGTGGACCGGGAGCGGCCACGAACTCGACCGGGCTGATGTCGATCCGATCGGTCTCGGTCGTGACCGACGGGGTTGGGAACCGGAACCGGCTGGCGTTGATCGACACGCCACGGGGCGCCATGGCCGACCACTCGGACTCCGGACCGACATCCCCGTCCGGGACCAGCAGGCCCACCCGGAGTCGTGCATCCCACCCGTCTGATTCGAATACCGGCATGGCGACCAAGCTAACACCGTGGCCCGACGGCGGTCGGACGATGGTCGATCGGCCTGACCGGTCGACTTGCGTAGTTGTGCAATGCCCAGACCAACAGCGTCCCGAACCGAAGAACGGGCGACCGGCCGACGGGGCCGCGCAGCCGATGGCCCCAGGTTGGCAACCATGGCTGTTCGGCCCTCTACCGGCTCCGGCGATCGGAGCGCCGGCTCCGGACCGCCCGCATGTTGGCCGCCGAGCCGGCGCTGGTCGCAACCGACGGACGGGCCGGCACATCGTTGCGCGAGGCTCTGTCGATCTTCGACGATCTCGGGGCAACCCGCTCGGCCAACGAGGGTCGATCGCTGCTGGCCGGGCTGGGGGAACCGTTGCCGGCCGTCGACGGGCGGTGGGATCGGCTCACCCCGACGGAACTCGATATCGTCCGGTTGCTGGCAGCCGGGTCGACCAATGCCGAGATCGCCCAGCAGCGCCGAAGCTCCCGTCGGACCGTGGAGTCACACCTGCGACGGGTGTACCAGAAACTCGGTATCGAGGGCCGGGTCAAGCTCACGGTGACGGCGGCCGAGTACTTCAGAACCAGCTCTCGGCCCGAGTAGTCCTGCCGGGCGCGGTTGCTGACCGGCCGGCCTCGTCGGCCGGCCAGAGCCGTGGTGTCGATCTCGGTCCCGATCCTGGCATCGGGATAGCCTGGCCCTCTGGACGGCCGAGGGGACGTTGGTGGCTTCGTACGGGTACGACGAAGAGCGCGATCGCAGCAGCCCCGAAACCGAGCTTCGGATTCACGGCATCGGCGGCTCGACGCCGGAGTCGCTGCTGCGGGACCGCGATCCGATCCAGGTCGGTGGCGACGATGAGGCGGGCTTCTACCGTCGCCGCGACCGGTCGGCGTTCACCGAGGCCTACGCCTGGGGAGGGTTGACGGCCCGGGCCAACGTTCGAGCGTTCTGGATCCTGCTGCTTCCGTTCGCGCTGATCAATGTCGCAGGGTGGATGATCGCACCGGTCGGCGTTGGCGATCGCAAGCGTCCCGAGGCGGTGATGCGGGTCGTCGCCCTCGGTTCGACCGTGGCCATGGTGGGGCTGATGGCCGCCGCCACCGTCGATCTCGTCGCGCTCCAGTGTGGGCTCCAGGAGGCGTGCGCCGGCCGGTCGGTGTGGCTCCGCTGGATGCGTTCCGGTGCCCTGCTCGACCGTCCGACGCGGCTGGTGGTGGTCGGGCTGGTGGCGCCGGTGCTGACCCTTGCCGTTCTCTCGTTGCTCGGTCGCAGGACCAGGCAACGTTACGAAGAACGTTTCCGGCTGGAACCGGTGCCGAGAGAGCTCGCTCGGCAATCGCCTGGCCCAGCCTGATTTCTGGGAGAGCACCGAGAAGGTGGAGGCGCTGGCCAGGTTGCACGTCGCAGCCGCCCTGTTCGCCCTCAGCGCCTCTGCCGAGTGGTACTACTTCCGGGTCGAGCGCTACCAGCGGGGACTCTTCGGCGAGTACGAGGGGCCCTGGACCCAGTGGTTCAACGGGGCGCAGGTGCTCGGCGTGGTGGCCGTCGGCCTGTTGGTGGCCGTGGCTCGTCCTGGTGCTGTTCGCCGGCGACCGAGCCCGGGAGCGGGGGGCCGAGATGGCCAGACCGGCCGCGGTGGTCGTCTTCGCCGCGGTCGTGGTCGACGGCCTTCGTCGCGACGACCGGATCGGGTTCATCGCCTGTCCCCGCTCGCTGGAGGAGGTCGGCCTCTCGAACTGCGCCCACCTCACCGGTACGTGGTTCGCCGGGTTCACCTGGAGCATGGTGTTCGTGCCCCTGTTGGGCCTGCTGATCGTGCTGTTCGCCTTGGGTGTTGCCGATTGGCTTGTCGCCCGGCGAGGGGGCACCGCTGAGCCGCCGGTCATGTTCGGCACCGGTCCACTGATTGCGGTCGTGACCGGTCTCATCGTGCTCACATCCGTCCTGGCCGGGGCGGCGCTTTGGGCCGCCGAGTTGTTGGGCAACCGGCCGATGGCCGAGTCGGCGCCGCCGTACATACGGGTCTTCTCCGACTGGGATCTCGTGTCCCTCGGTCTGGTGATGTATCTGGCGACGCTGCTGGTCTGGGTCTTGCAGCGTGGCCATCGGACCCGGTTTCCCCCTACGGAGCGAGCCGGCCGGGTCGACGGGATCGACCGGGACTACCGCCGGGCCTGGAACACCCCGGATCGGCCGATGACGTCGGAGCGTCGACGCTGGCTCGAAGAGATCGACTGGCACCGTCAGGTTCGCACGGAGTGGATGCCGGCGCTGGTGCAACCGCTGGGGCTGGGCGTCGTCGTGACCATCGTTCTTGCCGTCGGCTACCTGCTCGATCGAGAGATCTGGAACGGGAACGTCTTTCTGCGCTACGTGTTCGTCGACGGCCATCCCTGGATCGAACTGTTGTTGACGGTCTCCCGCTGGGTGATCATCTCCCTGCCCGCGGTGGCCGTGCTGCTGCTGTGGCGGTCGTTCCGGAACCCGGAGATCCGGCGCAACGTCGGCACCCTTTGGGACGTGTTGACCTTCTGGCCGAGATGGTTTCACCCCTTCGCTCCACCGGCCTACCCGGCTCGGGCGGTCCCCGAGCTGACCATCCGGCTCGAGAAACGACTCACCCGCCACGGGCCGGTGGTGCTGTCCGCCCACAGCCAGGGCTCGGTCATCGCGGTGTCGGCGATCTTGGCCCTCGGCGGCAGAGCCCGACCGTCACCGGCCGCCCCGCAGCCCCAGAGGGGACCGGCACCACGACGGGGGTCGGTCGGTTCGAGCCGTCGACCGAGCAGCAGGCGGCCGAGGAAACGTTGGCCAGCCTTTCCCTGTTGACCCATGGGAGCCCACTGGCGTCGCTGTACGGACGGTTCTTCCCCGCCTCGTTCGGCCGGGACCGGCTGGGTGAGGTCGCCGGGTTGTTGACGAACGAGGACGGCACGATCCGCTGGCAGAACCTCTACCGCTGCACCGATGCGATCGCCTTGCCGCTGTTCGGCGATGATCGCTGCACCGACGGCGAAGTCACCTCCGGCGGCCAGGTCACCGCCGGCGGCCAGGTCACAGCCGGCGGCCAGGTCACAGCCGGCGGCCAGGTCACAGCCGGCGCCGAGGTCGATCTGCTCATTCCCGATCCGGGCCTCGTGGCGCCGGCCCCGGGGGATCCCTTTCCGCCGATCCGGGGACACTCCAACTACTACCTCGAACCCGACTACCAGCGCACGATCCAGCGACTACTGACCCTGCCCCCGGGCCGTGGAGACCAACCCGGCCCACCCGAGAACGACCGATGAGCCCGACTCGACCGGCGGGGTCGGGCCGAATCGTCACCTCGCCGCGAGGTTCACTTCGACGGCGCCGGCTTGTCGTAGATCCCCTTGATCGTCGTCAGGTAGTTGTCGACGACGACGGCCCGGCGAACCTTCAGCGTCGGTGTGATCTCGTTGCGCTCCAGCGAGAAATCGGAGGGGAGAATCACGAACTCCCGGATCGATTCGGCCCGCGACACCGAGGCGTTCGCGTGATCGATGGCTTCCTGGATCTCCCGCCGCAGAGGCTCGCTGTCGACGAAGTCGGCCACGGTCGCAGCCTGGTGGTCGTGGTCGCGAACCCAGTCGGCGAAGGCCTCCTCGTCGATGGTGACCAGGGCGGAGATGAACGGCTCGGCGTCACCCAGGACCATGGCCTGGCTGACCAGCACATGGGCCCGGAGCCGATCCTCCAACGGAGCGGGAGCAACGTTCTTGCCGGCGGCGGTGACGATCAGCTCCTTCTTGCGTCCGGTGATGCTGACGAAACCGTCGTCGTCGATGGTGCCGATGTCACCGGTGTGGAACCAGCCTTCGTCGTCGAACACCTCGGCGGTTGCCTCCTCGTTGTGCCAGTAGCCGGTGAACACCTGGGGTCCCTTGACCAGCAGCTCCCCGTCCGGGTCGATCCGGACCGAGGTGTCGGCGACGACCTGGCCGACCGAGCCCGGTCGCCATGCGTCGACCCGGTTGATGGTGACGAGGGGGCTGGTCTCGGTCAGGCCGTATCCCTCGTAGATTCGAACCCCGATCCCGTCGAAGAACGACGTCAGCCGCTCACCGAGAGGTCCTCCGCCGCTGAAGGCCATCCGCAGCTCGCCACCGAAGGCGGCCGCCAGTTTGCGGTAGACGAGCCGGTCGAACAGCCAATGCTGGGCTCTGGTCGCCGCACTGATCGGGCCTGCTTCACGTTCCCGTGACCAGCGAATCGCCACCTCGGCCGCCCGATCGAAGATCCGTCCCTTCCCACCGGCTTCCGCAGTGTGCTGCGCCTTGTTGAAGACCTTCTCGAAGACCCGCGGCACCGCGGCGATCAGGGTCGGTTTGACCATGGCGAACTCCTCGGGCAGATTGGCCATCGAGGTCCCGAAAGCGATGCGAACGCCGCTGGCCAGGCAGAACAGCGCAGTGGTCTTGGTCAGGACGTGGGCCAGCGGGAGGAAGAGCAGCGCGGTGTCCGAGGAGTCGATGACTCCGCCGAGGGCGTCTGTGACCTGGTCGACGTTCACCGCCAGATTGCGATGGGTCAGGACGCAACCCTTGGGTCGTCCGGTCGTTCCCGAGGTGTAGATGATGGTGGCGACGTCGTCGGCCGAGACCGCTCGCCGCCGTTGGTCGAGCGTGTCATGGCCCACCGCATCGCCGCGATCGATCAACTCGTTCAGGCCGCCGGATTCGATCACCAGTATCTCTCGGCACGCCGCCTTGGATTCGATCGATTTCGCCGCGGCCAGCATGTCGTCTGACTCGACGAACAACAGCACGGCCCCGCTGTCGGCCAGGATCCAGCCGATCTGGTCCACCGAGGAGGTCTCGTAGATCGGCACGGTGATGGCGCCAACCATGTTGATGGCCAGATCGAGCTCGACCCATTCCGCCCTGGTGGCCGACATCAATCCGACTCGATCGCCACGTTCGACCCCGGCGGCGATCAGCCCCTTGGCCAGTTTCTCGACCCGGTCCCAGACCTGGGCGGTGGTCCGGTTGACGAAGGTGTTGCCGACCCGGACCGAGACCATCGGATGCTGCGGCGAATTCGTGGCCTGTCGCTCGATGGAAGCCAGCAGGTGGGTCGTCTCGGCGGTGGCGGGGAGGGGTGGTCCGGAGATGTTGGTTGGCATGGCCCGGTTCCTTGTGGGTCGTAGGGACATTGCTGCCACCGGCCGGTGGCCTGACTCGATTATCGCCGATCGTCGCCGGATCGGACCAGGGTCGAAAGCCCCCCGAACCGCCAGGTCGTCGATGCGGGCCCGGTCGGCCCGCTGGTACCGTTACTCCGGTGAAGCACGTTGGCCGGTCCAGTGAGGAAGCCGGCGGCGAAGGGCCGGGCCGGGATCGGTCCGAGCAGCTTCAGCCGGTCGATCCCCCGGAGCCCCGAACCGCCATGCTCCGAGACGGAACGCCGCTCGTGATCCGGCCGCTGCGCCCCACCGATCGGGAGGCACTGGCCCTCGGGTACGCCGAGCTGTCCGACGAGAGCAGACGACGTCGTTTCTTCTCCGCCCCGAAACGGCTGTCGGCGTCACTGCTCGACTATCTCACCGACCTGGACTTCGATCAGCGGTTCGCCTGGGTCGCCCACCTGCGGGATGATCCGGACCAGCGGGGCCTTGGCGTTGCCCGGTGGGTGCGGCTCCGGGAAGACCCCACGAGGGCCGAGGCCGCCGTGACCGTGGCCGACGACTGGCAGGGGAGGGGTTTGGGGACCCAACTCCTGCTGGCGTTGATCGACGCCGCCTCCGAACGGGGGATCACGACCTTTGTCGCCGATGTCCTGTGGGAGAACAAGACCCTGCTGGAACCGCTACGACAGCTCGGCGCCCGGGTCGCGGCCTCAGAGCCGGGGATGGCCCGGGTCGAGTTCGATCTGCCCCGATCGGAGACCGAACTGGCGGCCAGCGCGGTTCATCGCATGCTCGTCGAGGCGGCGGTCGCAGCATCACACTGACCGAGACCGGATCGAATCCCCCGGGTCGTGGCGCCGATGCAGGGGTGAGGAGCCGTCTCGCCGGTGATCGCTACCCGGGATCGCCGTGGGTCAGCGCACGTCGGGCGCTTGCCACTCCCCGGCGGCCACATCTCCTGGTGCGGTCGTCCAGCTCCCATTCCTGTAGCGGACGACGATCCGCTTGCTCGGTGTCGGCCGGGGTCGACAGCCAGAGGCTTCCCTGGCCGGTCGACGCGTCGGGCTCGGTTGGCAACGGACCGGAGGAACGGCGAGAGCGGCGCAGGGCCGGGCGTGATACTCCGGCTCGGCCCCTGGTGGCCATCGTGCGACGCTGGACCTCGACCGCCGGGTTGCTCACCACGGATGCCTCCTGTTCGGTCTGCTGGTGCTCGTTCACCGAATTCTCACCTGCAGCGACCATGGTGGGAAGGGTCGGAAGTCCCTTTCTGGCCTATCGTCGAGTCGTATCGTCGACAGCGGTAGCCGGCCATCGGTCTCGACACAACGAGAGTCCACAACGGGTCGGGACTTCCTGCTCTTGTTGTCGTCGCCACGCTGTCGGATCATGGAGGCCGAGCGAGATGAGATACGAATGCGAGGAGCAGGCCCGAGCGGAAGGACGGCTTGAATCGATGGCGCCGATCGAGCGGGTGCAGCGGTTCGGGCTGGTCACGGCGTTGGCGGCCGTCGGGCTGCTGTCCGGGTGTGTCGACGGCAGCCAGACCGACGACACCGCCCGCGACGCCGCCATCTACCAGACGGTCATCGTGGATCTGGTCGACCGCTCGGGGGTCGAGCTCGACCCGGCACCCGACCTCCCGCTGGTCTTCGTCGAGGCCCTTGGAACCGATGAGATCCTGCTCCCGGTCCAGGCCGACGTGGTGGCATCACTGGTCGACCAGTACCACATCCGCTTCATCGATCACCGGGACGAAGCGGTCGAGATCGATCTCCCGGACTTGCCGGTTCGAGCCGGCAGCCTGCTCATCGGCCTGTGGCAGATCGATGTCGACGATACCGCCGAGGTCAGGGGCGAACTGTACGTGAGCGCGGACGAGATCGAGGGGTTCAGCTACACCCTGGCCCCCGCCGCCGACAACGGGTGGGAGGTCGTCGGCAGCCCGCTGTCGATCGAGCCGGAAGGTCTCGTGCCCGGGTCATGACCGATCTGGGCGTCGGTACACCGTATCCGGCCGATCGGTCCCTGCTCGGCGACCGCGCCGCGTGGACGCTTCTCCCGGTTCAGGCTTTCCACAGCGCCGGTGAGGCACTGTTCGCCCTGTCTCTGGTCGGTTCGCTGTTCTTCAACGTCAGTGTCGATGCGGCCCGGCCGAGGATCCTCCTCTACCTGGCCCTGACCATGGCACCGTTCGCCGTGCTGGCCCCGTTGATCGGCCCCGTGATCGACAAGCTCCGGGGCGGGCATCGGGCCGTTCTCCTGCTCACGCTCGGCGGCAGGGCCGCCGTCGCCCTGTTGCTGGCATCGCAACTGAAAACGCTTCTGCTCTACCCCCAGGCGTTTGTGATCGTGGTGCTGGCCAAGGTCTACACGGTTGGGCGAAATGCGCTGATCCCCTCGATGGTGGCCGACCGGGATCACCTGGTCGTGGTGAACTCCAGGTTGGCCAGGGCGGGTGCGACATCGGGTGTGGTCGCGGTCGGCATCGGCCTTGCGGTGCTGCAGCTCGGCGGGGCGGACTGGGTGCTGCGAACCGCGGCGTTGTTCTATGCCGCGGGAGCGGTGAGTGCGCTGGCGATCCGGGGCCATCGCACCAGCATCGACACCTCACCGGTTGTGGAGACAACCGAGATGCACGGCCCCGGGATTCACTCTGCAACCATGGCCATGGCAGGCCTGCGCATGGCCACCGGCTTCGTGCTGTTCCATGTCGGCTTCGCCTTGAAGACCTCCGGGCAACCGACCTGGCTGGTGGCGGCGGTCCTCGGCATCGGTTCGCTCGGCGGTTTCGGAGGGACGTTCGTCGCCCCCTGGCTGCACAGGCGTTGGGACGAGCAGCGGGTCCTCACCGCCGCGCTGCTCTTGCCTGCGCTGTTGGCCTCGTTGGCCGCGTTGCGGTTCCACGGCTCGACGGCGATGGCCCTTTCGATCTCGCTGGGGTTGGCCGGCAGCGTCGGCCGTCGAGCCTTCGACGGTGTGGTTCAGACCCAGGCGCCGCATGCCACCAGAGGCCGGGCCTACGCCGGGTTGGAGACCCGGCTCGAGGTTGCGTGGGTCATCGGGTCGATCATGGCAGTCCTGGCCCGGTTCCCGAACTGGGTCGGGCTGGCGATTCTCTCGCTGGCTTTGGGGGCGTTCGGCTTCAGTCGAATCGTGGACGAGCTGACCCAGCCCCGGTTCGGTGTCTACGCCGAGATGGCCACGCTGCCGGCCCGGTTGTTGGCCACGGCGGAGGCGGTGGCGGCGCAGGGCGACCGACAACAGGCCGTGCTCGTCGCGCTGGCCGCGGCCGAGGCAGCCGCCATGGCGGGAACCGTGACCGACGAGCAGCTCGACGACCTGAAGAAACGGAGCCGGCAGGCCGCGGTCGACAACGATCCGGCGGTAGAGGAAGACGTGCTACGCCTGGCCTACGAGTTGGTGACCGAGTCGAGCATCTGAGGGACGGCGGCCATCGAGGACCGACGCCGGTCGGCGTCAGGTCGCCCTGCCGGTTGTCGTCGATTGGGCGGTCATCGATTCGGGCGCCATCGATTCGTCGGCCGCCGTCGATTCGGGGGTGGAGGTCTCACCGGTGGTGCTCGTCGTGGTGTTGGTGGTGCTCGTCGTCGTGTTGGTGGTGCTCGTCGTCGTGTTGGTTGTCGTTGTCGTCGGCCATTCGGTGGTGGACGTCGTGGTGGCGTGTGTTGCCGTTGTCTGCGGGGCCGTGGAGGACCTCGTCTGCCGGTCGGTCGTCGTGGTCTCTCGGGCGGTGGTGGTCGTCCGGCGGGCGGTGGTTGCGGTCCGGCCGGCGGTGGTTGCGGTCCGGTTCGGCCCGGTGGCCCGACCCCCGGCCTGCCCGTTCTTGGCGCTGCCACGGCTCGGAGTCGGATCGACGAGCGGCGCGGTGTTCGGCCCGGAGGGTGCCGAGGTGGAGCCGATCGGCTCGGCACCGTCGACCTGGTCGCCCCCGTCGTCGGTTGCCGAGGAGGTCGAGGCCGCCCGATCGTTTCGGGTGAGTGCCAGGGCGGTGCCGCCGAGGGCCAAGAACGCCGCCACGGCCAGGGTGGCCAGCATCAGCAGCCGCCCGCCCGGTCTCGACGGTCGGCCCGGCTGGTCGAGCTGGTGGTCCCGGAAGCCGGGCGCGTCTTCCCCGGCCACCGGACCTGTCCCGAGGGCGGTGTTGGAGAACGAGAGCGCAGGCCCGTTCCGAGCGCCGGCGGCCGGCAGCGACTTGGCCGGAACCGCGGCGGCCGGCAGCGACTTGGCCGGAACCGCGGCGGCCGGCAGCGACTTGGCCGGAACCGCAGCCGTCACCAGCGACGCCGCCGGGATCGCCAGCTCGACCGGCGTGGTGCCGAGCCGCTCTGCTGGGGACTGCAGTGCCTCGGCGGCAGCTGGTGACCGGTTCGCCCTGTCGGTAGCGGTGCTGGGATCGGCTTCGGCTACCGCCGCACCTTCCTCCAACGGGAACATCGAGAAGAGATCGGCGGCGGCCGCGCCTGCGGCCGCGGCCACGCCGCTCCGCAAGCCGGCTGCGGGTTCGGACCGGCCCTGATCCTGGCTGGTGGGATCGGTGCGGAACCAGTCGTCGACATGGGGTTCGGGAGCCTGGGCCGACCGGCCGGCTGCGATGGCGGCTCCGAGGGCAACCGTGTGTTTCGGGTGACGGTCGACGGCGATCGGGCGGCCGAGCTCGGCCCCTACCATTTCGGAGATGAGCGGGATTCGGGAGCAGCCGCCGACCAGCAGGACCGCTGACAGCTCTCCGGGTTCGACATCGGCGCTGCTGATGGCCCTGCGGAGGGCGTCGACGGTCTGGCGGAGCAGCGGCCGGATCATGGCTTCGAACTCGGCCCGGGTCAGCCGGACCTCGGTCTGCAGGTTCGGCAGAGCGACCGGGATCGTCACCTCGGTGTCGGTCGAGAGCACCTCCTTGGCCTCGACACACTCCTGGCGGAGGCGGGCCAGGGCCTGGATGACCGCCGGGTCGTCGACGTCCAGTTCGGCCAACGACGGCTCGCAGAATCGCACGACGTGCTGGAACACCGCCTCGTCGAAATCGATGCCGCCCAATCGTTCGATGCCCTCGACTTCACCGAGAACCTCGAAATCGTGGTCGGTCTTTCGCAACACCGCGGCGTCGAACGTACCGCCGCCGAGGTCGTAGACCGCAACGGCTTCCCCTGGATCGAGCCGCTCCGCAGCCGCATAGTGAATGGCCGCCGCCACCGGCTCGGTGATCGTGGTCACCTCGCCGATCCCGGCGAGGCGGACCGCCTGTTCCAGAACATCGATCTTGTACGGTCCCCAATTGGCCGGATGGGTGACGGCGACCACCTGGGGCGCCGCCCCCTGCCGCTCGACCACCGCATCATGGACGAACCGCACCAGCTTGGCCATGAGCACGTCGACCGAGTACGGGGTCTGCCCCACAACCAGGGGGGTGGTGTCCCCGACCCGTCGTTTGAACTCCCGCACCACCCGGGTCGGGTCGCTCAGTCCCCGCCTCGTCGCCGATTCACCGGTCAGCACCTCGCCGTCCTCCCGGAAGTAGAGCACCGACGGGAGCACCGGCGCCCGGTCGCCGAGGGTGATGATCTCCGGCCTGCCCTGTTCCAGTATCCCGGCTGCTACATACGTGGTGCCGAGGTCGATGCCGAGATGGTACGCCGTGCCATCCCCATGTTGGTTCTCAGCCATGCCCAGGTTCCTCCTCTTGACTCTCACCGGTACTGAGCGGCGTGCCGTCCCGGAGATACGCATGTAGGGCCTGCACCCCACAGAGGTCTTGATGTCGGTATCTGGTGCCGGGGTGGTCTCTCTGTATTGGCATGGAGCCGTCACTCGACGGCGGGAAACACGATCGGAACTACCGGTCGAACTCAAGAGAAGGAGTCCCCGAAATGTCCATGCTGCAGGAGTTTTACGTGTTCCTCGCCGACATGTTCGCCGATGGCGAAGGTCAGCTCGATCCGGCGACGGTGAAGGAGAGGCTGGAGGAGGGTGGCTTCGAAGATGTCACGTCCTACGACGTCCGTGAGGCGGTGAACCTCATGTACGAGGAAGGCGATGTCTTCGATTCGGACCAGTCGTCGGTCCTCGAGGCCTACACCGGTGGAAACCAGGTCGACCAGAGCTTCAACGGCTCGAACATCGGTATTGCGACCACCACTGGCACCGCGACCTCGGGGTCGGCGGCGAACACGGCCACCTCGGCCGGTGGATCCGGGGGTGGGGCGCCGGGCCCGGCCACCGCACCGCCTCCGCCGCCCCCGATGGATCCGGCCGAGGGCTATGCCGAGCTCGACGCCGCGGTCCAGCAGATCGTGTACGTGAGCAACATCACCAACAACAACACGACGAACAACAACACCACCATCAACGATCAGGACACCTTCGAGGACAACGACACCATCGTCGACTCTTCGGTGAACCAGACCATCCTGGCCAACGGCGACGTCAACCAGGACTTCGACACCACGATCGCCGGTGAGGAGGGCATCGCCGTCGCCGGGGACGTCGACGACGCCAACCTGGTGACCGGGGACAACGAGGGCGTGATCGCAGACGACATCAGCGACTCCAACGTCGTCGCCGGCGACAACTTCGGCATCTCCGGTGATGTGGAGGGTTCCGCAGTGGTCGGCGACGGCAACGAGACCCAGACACTGGTCGATTCCGACGGCAACGTCATCGGGGACGACAACGATGGCAACGCCACCGGTGACGGTAGCTTCGCAGGAGACGGCAACGCTATCGGCGACGGCAGTGCGGTCGGTGACGGCAACGCCACCGGTGACGGCTCGTTCGTCGGCGACGGGAACCTGGTCGGCGATGGGAACATCACCGGTGACGGGAACGCCTTCGGCGATGGCAACATCACCGGTGATGGCAACGCCACCGGAGCGGGAAGCGTCGCCGGTGACGGCAACACCTCCACCTTCGTCAATGGCGACAACGACGGCGTGCTGGCCAACGGCACCGGCGGCGATGTCAACGCCATCGAGGACTCGACGGTCGGGGCGGCAGGCTTCGGTTCCGGCGCGGTGACCAGCACGGTGACCGAGGACTCGTACAACACCGACAACTCGGACAACTCGATCGACCAGTCCGTCACCGACAACTCGATCGACAACTCGGACTACTCGGTCGACCAGTCCGTCACCGACAACTCGATCGACAACTCGGACTACTCGGTCGACCAGTCCGTCACCGACAACTCGATCGATACCACCATCGACGTCGACACCACGGTCGACGCCAGTGTGAACGTCAGCGACGACAGCAGCATCGATGGCAGCGTGGTCGATCAGGCTCCGACTGCCGATGTCGATGCCCACATCGACGATGCAATCGATCTGGTGCCCGAGGGCGCCTGATCCACTCGCTGGTGACGGGAGGGTGCCGCAGCGCCGGTGCCTTCCCGTCCCGGTTCCGATTCCACACCCGATGAGCTCGGAGGGGCCCGATGCATGACAAGGCGATGGCGGTGGTCGACACCGCGGTCAAGGCGGCGACGGCCTACGGCCGCGAGGATTTGGCCCTTCGGTTGGAGGGAACCCGCCGGACGCTGTCAGACCCCAGCGTGCGGGTGATGGTGGTCGGTGAGTTCAAGCAGGGCAAGAGCTCGCTGGTCAACGCCATGTTGAACGCCCCGGTCTGCCCTGTCGACGACGATGTCGCCACATCCGTGCCGACGCTGGTCCGCTATGCCGACGAACCCCGGGCTGGCCTGGTGCGGCCCGACGATCGCCACCGGCAGCCACGAACGATCGCCGATGGCGACGGCGGGCTCGACCAACACGGCAACGTGGAACCGATCGACTTCCAGTCGGTCCCGGTCTACGCCTCGGAGCTCGGAAACCCGGGAAACGAGCGAGGTCTGCTGGCGGTTGAGATCGGCCTGCCCCGCACCGTGCTGAGCAACGGCCTCGTGGTGGTCGACACACCGGGTGTCGGCGGTCTCGGCTCACCACACACCGCGGCCACGATCGCCGCACTCCCGTCGGCGGACGTTGTGCTGTTCATCTCAGACGCATCCCAGGAACTGACGAGGGCCGAGTTCCACTTTTTGCAGACGGCCCAGCAGGTGTGTCGGTCCTGCGCCTTCGTTCTGACCAAGCACGACTTCTATCCAGACTGGCAACGGATCAGGAATCTCAACGCCGAGCACCTCGAGGCCCTCCCGGAGTCGATCCCGATCCTCACCGCATCGGCGACCCTACGCCACAAGGCCATCGAATCCAACGACAAGGCCCTGAACCATGAGTCCGGCTACCCCCAACTGATCGAGTTCGTGACCGGCAAGGTGGCGGAGGTCTCCGCCGGGGTGGTGGCCTCGGCGGCCACCGACATGCGGTCGGTGGTCGGCCAGCTCCGGAGCACGTTCGACGGCGAGAAGCAGGTTCTGGAGGACCCTCGGGTGGTCGCTGCGGTGATGGCGGAATTCGAGAACGCCAGGGAGCGGACCACGGCGCTGCGAGACCAGGCCGCTCGCTGGCAGGTCAGCCTCAACGACGGGGTGGCCGACCTCACCGCCGACTTCGATCATCGCCTCCGGGCACGGTTGCGTCAGACCAGCGCCGAGGCCGACGCCGCCCTCGACGAGCAGCAGCCGGGCCAGATCTGGGATCAGTTCGAGCAGTGGCTACGACGACGGGTCAGCCACGACCTGGCCCAGACCTACGTGGAGCTGGTGAACCGGACCCAGGATCTGTCGCTGCGGGTCGCAGATCACTTCGACGACGACCAGGGCCCACTGGCGGTCCACCTCGATGCCTCCGGGGTGCTGTCGACGGCGGAAGGTATCGACCCCCGGACCCGCATCGAGCCCTTGAAGATCGGTACCGTCGGCAAGGCAATGACCGCCATGCGTGGCTCCTACGGCGGCCTGCTGATGTTCGGCATGATGGCCCAGATGGCCGGTCTGGCCATGCTCAATCCGGCCACCGCGGCCGTCGGGTTGCTGATGGGCCGCAAGGCGGTCAAGGACGAGCGGGAACGCCGGCTGACCTTGGAGCGCCAGCAGGCCAGGGTCACCGCCCGCCAGTTCATCGACGACGCCGGGTTCGAGATCGGCAAGGAGATGAAGGACTCGCTGCGGCTGCTCCACCGCCAGCTGCGGGATCACTACCAGACGAGGGCCGAGGAACTCAATCGCTCGATCGCCACCTCGATGGCGGCGGCCAAGGAGGCCATGAACGCCGACAAGAGCCAGCGGGACGCCAGACTGCGGGACGTCAACGCCGAGTTGGGTCGGCTGGCCCAATTGGCGGGCCGGATCGATGCTCTGGTCGGGCCGGGCTCCGAGGAACGGAAGACCGATGGCTGAGCTGACCGATCAGGTGAGGCAGCTGGTGACCCGAGCCCGGGAGCTGTGCCAGGACGCGGCGGCGCAGCACCGACTGGCGGCGGTCGAGCAGAGACTGGACGAGCCGCTCCGGGTGGCCATCGCCGGCAAGGTCAAGGCCGGCAAGTCCACGTTGCTGAATGCACTGGTCGGTGAGCAGCTTGCCCCGACCGATGCCGGCGAGTGCACCAAGATCGTGACCTGGTACCAGCACGGCCACACCTACCGGGTGACCCTCGACCTGATCGACGGCACCAGCCGCCCGGCCCGGTTCACCCGGCCATCGGGAGCCATCGACATCGATTGGAACGACGCCGGGCTCGGCGGCGCCGGGATCGACCAGGTGAAGCGGATCGTGGTCGAGTGGCCGACCAGGCGACTGGCAGACGTGACCCTGATAGACACCCCGGGGGTGGCGTCGATCGACACCGCGGTCTCCGATCGGGCGTTGGCATTCCTGACCCCCGACGACGGCCACCCGGTCGAGGCCGACGCCGTGCTCTATCTGATGCGCCACATGCATGCCGACGACCTGTCGTTCCTGGAGAGCTTCCACGACGATGAGCTGGCCCATCCCAGCCCGGTCAACGCCATTGGGCTGCTGTCTCGGGCTGATGAGGTTGCGGTCGGCCGGCCAGACGCCATGCGGGTGGCGGGTCGGGTCGCCGCTCGCTACCGGACCGACGAGCGGCTGCGGAAGTTGTGTCAGACCGTGCTTCCGGTCGCCGGGTTGCTGGCCGAGACGGCGGCGACCCTCACCCAGGACGAGTTCGAGGCGCTCGAACGGTTGGCCGGCCACCATCGTCGGCACATCGAGGCGCTGATGCTGTCGGCCGATCGGTTCGTGGCCGACACCGCAGCGGTTGGTGGCACCGCTGCGGCGTCCACCAACCAGGGAGTCGCCGACGAGCCGACCTGCTCGGTCCCGCCGCTGGTCCGCCGTCACCTGCTCGATCGTTTCGGTCTGTTCGGGGTGCGGGTGGCGTTGCCGCTGATCCGGCAGGGCCGGGCCACCACGGCCGGCGATCTGGCCAGGGCCCTGGACTCCAGGAGCGGGATGGTGGCGCTGCGGGAGGATCTGGCCGAGCGCTTCGCCAACCGTCGCGACGTGCTGCAGGCCCGCTCGGCGCTGCTGGCCGTCGATCGGCTCCTACCCGACCTCCCCGACGGCGCGGCGTTCGAACTCGGATCGGAGATCGAGCGGATCCGGGCCGGCGCCCACGCCTTTGCCGAGATCAGGCTGCTGAACGACTGCCGTCGGGGACTGGTGACGTTCGCCGGTATCGAAGACGATGAGGTCGAGCGGCTTCTCGGCGCCGCCGGCCCCAGCCCGACCGCCCGCCTCGGGCTCCGATCGGACGCCGCAGTTGGCGACGTTCGGGCCGCCCTCCTGGCCGAGGTCGAGAAATGGCGACGCAGGGGAGCCCATCCGCTGGCCCCAAAGGAGACGACGGACGCCGCGTCGGTGCTGGTCCGCACATGCGAGGGCGCCCTGGCCGATCTCGGGTGAGCACGGGGCGCCGCCCGGCCCTGGCTCAGAGGCGCTCGGTCGCCCTGCGTTGGCGCTCCGACCGCGGCCCGCCCGAGGGGGATATGGCAAACCGATCCAGCTCCTCGGCCAGAAGGGCGCAGTAGATCGAACCCGGCCGTTCGACCGGCGTCTGGCGCCTGAGGGCCAGCATCCAGGTCAAGATCCGTAGCTCGTCGTCGGGCGGTCGGTCGATCCCCAGTGGTCCGAAATACCGGTCGAGGCAACGATCGACGACCGCCCCCGCCGCCGAGCCCGGCGCCACCAGCGACGCCACGACCGGTTGCCGCCTCGATGGCTCGTAGGCGTCGTTTGCGCACAGGGCGAGATGGGTCAGGAAGTGGATCAGGTCGCAGCCGGTCGGGCCCTGTGCCTCCGCCCCGGCCCAGTCGATCACGCCGATTCGGCCGGACCGGTCGAGTTGGATGTTCCACGGGCCGAGATCGCAGTGACGCATCACGACGACGCCCGGGTCGAAACCGGCGAGGGCCCGGCGGGCACGGTCGAGCGATGGGAGCAGCGGGGCGCTGTTCGACGTCGAACCGTCGAGCACCCGAACCGACGATTCGGTCAGGTCTCGATACCAGTTCTCGCCGCACGGCCTCCTGGTCGCCACGGCGAGCTCGACGAGCCAGTCCGTCACCGTGCGAGCCAGCGTTTCGAAGCTCGCCGGCGATGCGTTGGCGGTCATCGCCCGACCGGGCATCGCCCTCTGGGCCAGGGCGACGATCCCCGGAACGTCCCGGAGGGCGATCGGCCGGGGAACCGAGGCCACCGGCGGGTTTCCCGATGCCAGTGCCTGCAGCGTCCGGAACTCGTGGCGGGTGGCGGTCAGTTCCTCGGGCCGGTTCGGTACTTTGATGATCGCCGCCGGTTCCGGCCGCCCCCGGTCGAACAACAGCATCATCGGTTGGTCTGTCGACGATCCGCCGACCCGCATGGCCACCGCGGATCGATCCCTCGACTCGGTGTCACCAAAGGGCTTGCATGCCTGGACCAGTCCCGGCGAGGCGCTGGGTCTTGCTGCCACCGATGGCTTGACCGCGACGACGCAAAGCGTTTCCGGCCTGCTGGGGTGGAGGAGCCCGGGCCGCCTGGCGATGATGCGGTTCAGGAGGTCCGCCAGTAGGCGGACCGCCCCGGTGGAAAGCGTCGAAACCCGGGCTCGTAGGGCCGGGATCCGGGTGGGGCGAGGTGAGCGGTTGCACCTACTCGCCGGGGTCCTCAGGCGGTCGATCGTGTTCGGAGCCATGGTCCCGATCGCGACCCGGAATCGACGGGATGCACCGGGGCGCCGTTGTTGGAGTAGATAGGCGACGACGCCCGGCTCGTCGACCGGGATCCACCACGACGTCCGCCACCGGTCGTCGCTGACAGACAACGAGTAGATTCGGACCTGGCCGAAGCCGGCCTCGGACAGTGTCTCGACCAGCCCGGCCACCGCGCCGGCCCGGGGCCATCGGGCCTCGAGATAGGCGGTGCCACCGGGGGCCAGGGACTCGAACGCTCGAGCGATGGTCGAAGGATCCAGGTCGTCCGCCACCGCCAGCTCGGCGTCGGCCTGGGCCGGGGGGACCTGGCGTCGGCCGACGGTGCGGGCCGTGCTCGAGGCCGGTCCGGTTCCGAGTACCGCCACGGACCACGGATTGGGGTCGGGGAGCAACAGCCGCCATGCCGAGGAGGGAAACAGCTCGTTGCCGCCAGGAGGTGACGCCCGTTTCAGCATCGACTACCCGACGCGGGGGCGGGACCGGGGTCGACCGATCCCGACGGTCCCGACTGCGGCTATCAGCTCGTCGGCCACCTCGTCCCATGCCCGATCCATGCCCCTGGCCTGCCGCAGGCGCTTCGTCGTCAGATGATCGGCGATGGCGGCGATCCACCCGTCTCGATCGGCGACGTCGATCACCGTGGCGGCCCCGGCGGCAGCCTCCACCTGGGCCGGGTCGGTCGAGATCACCGTGGGGCAGCCCATGGCGAGCGCCTCGATCACCGGCAGCCCGAAGCCTTCGAGAAGGCTGGGACACAACGTCACATCGGCGTTCTCGTATGCCCACCGGAGGGCGCCGTCCGGCACATGGCCGAGATCCGAGACGGCCCCGGAAGCCAGCAGCGACCGCAGCTCCGGCGGGTTCTCGTTCCGACCCCAACCGGGAGGGCCGACGAGCACCAGATGGGCGCCAGGGGCCAGGGCCTGGACTCGCGACCAGAGCTCGATGATGAAACCCGCATTCTTGCGCCGGGACCTGTCGCCGACCATCAGGGCGAAGGGCCGGCCCCGCAGGGAGGCGATTGGTTCCGGCGTCGCCGTTGCCAGCGAGGAGGTCATGGCGTTGGAGACGACGACGGCCCGAGCTCCCACTTCGGGCATGTAGGCCAGGAGTCGGTCTCGGGCGGCTCGGCTGACGCAGGCGATCACATCGGCGGCCCGGATCGACTGGCGATAGGCCGGCGGCAGCAGCAATCGCTTTTTCGGCCCGAAGTCGCCCGGCCGATCGAACGGCAACATGTCGTGCACCGTCAGCAGCCGGACCGCCCGACCGGTGAAGCGGGGAACGAGCTGTTTCGACCCGAACACGACGTCGGCATCGAGGCCCCGACTCAAGCGGCCGAGGGTGAACAGCTCGGCCCCGGAGTCACGAATCGTCGAGCCGGTGGCCGTCGGGTGGAGACCAGAGGGAGCAATCCCCAGCCCGTGGCGCAGGAACGGCTCGGCATCGGGCCGGCAGTGGACGTGGACCTCGACGTCGTCCCGCTTCTGGAGCGAACGTGCCACCTCGACCGTGTAGCGGATCATGCCGCCCAGTCCGCCCTCGGGTGGAATGTGGGATCCGAGGATCAGCCACCGCTTCGGGGTCATGGGGAAAGCCCGGCCGGCCTGGCGATGGCGGTCTCGAGCCTCTGCCATCGCAGCCTTCCACGGGCCTGGGCGGCGAGATATCCGGCCAGCGCAAGGGTCACGACGATGGCCGGCGTCGCTCGGCCCTGGAACCAGTACAGGTATCGGGGTAACTCCAGCAGGCCGGTGAAGACGATCGGGTAGAGCAGCACCCCGAGCAAACGGCCGTGGATGAAGCCGAGGTGGATGGCCCCGATCAGGAGGCCCATGCCGACTGCGAACAGGAACCCGCCGATCCGCCCGTAGTCGGCCAAGACGCTGGCCAGCCCACTGGGGCTGTTGAATTCGGGGTTGGCGAACTCGCGGAGCAGGCTGCGACGCTCGTCCCCGGCATCGTCGGCCAGGCCCGCCGCCACGACGCTTCCCGGCGGGATCTCCCACACGAAGCTCGTCGTGTAGTACGGGACATCGGCGGACCCGGTGCCGTACTTGACGAGCAAGGCGCCGTTGTTGTGTGAGGTGGCGTAGTAGCCGAGGAGCCGCTCAGAAGAGAACGCCAGGAAGCTCTGTTCGCCATTGGTTTCGTACCAGTTCCAGCTCCTCGAGTACTCCGAAGCGGCGAACCCGACCAGCAGCACGAGGACACCGAGGAGCGGTGCAAGGCTGACCAGCAGGCGTGGTCGGCGCTCGAGCCGGTGGCCGAGGTCGGCGGCCCGCAGGACCGCTATGGGAACCAGGATCTCGGCCACCGCAAGTCGCTCGGCCAGCATCAGCGCCCGTGCCGCGGCCAGCACCACGATGAAGCGGTAGGACCAGCGGATCAACCGGCTCGGCCGTTGCAGGTCGATCACGACGCCGACGATGGCGGCCGGGATCGCCACCTGGGTCAGGGTCGTGATCCCGGGGAGGGTTTGCAGTTTCTCCTTCACCGGCAGTTTGAAGTTGTCCTGGGTGGCCAGGACGGCCCGGACGTCGTCAACGGTGAGACCCCTGCTGATGCCGTTGGCGACCCAGGTCAGGTAGCCGAAGAGGGTCACCACCAGCAGCCACGGGTAGACCTTTCGCAGAAGATCCAACGTCTCGTTCGAGGTCGACGGCCAGGTCCGTCCCGGTCGGCCGACGGGATCACGCTCGGCCATGGCGGCCACCGACGCACCGACGACGAGCCCGACCACGATGCTGAACAACAGCACCGTGGTGTCATCATCGAGCTCCTTTGGCGTCCTCCAGGCCCGCTCGAACACCGCTGCCGGTACGGCGTTGGCGGCGACGAGGGTCGAGGCCACCACCAGGAGCAACGGGGCCGATGGCCACAACCACCAGACGGACCGTCTCGATCTCATCGGGCCCTCGATCGGGCCCGATGTTGGGTACGGCCGCCGATCACCACCCCGCCGCGGGCGACGTCGGCGACCGACCCAGAACCGGATTCCGACCACGATGACGCTGAGGCCGAAAGTCTCACACCGCACCAGTGCCGCAGGGGGTCGTTCAGATACCGAGCGACCGCAGTTGGGTGAAAATACCCATGATTCGACAAGCAACGGCAGGGAAATCTTCCCGCAGCCGGCACCAATCTCGATAGCCGGTACTTCTCGCTCCCCTGGCGAGCACCCCTTCCTACCCGAGCATCCAGCACTGGAGGCGATTCTGTGCGCCCGAACGCACTGGCCAGCGAGCAGTATCATCCGACATCGAGCGAACCCGAGCCCACGCCGAACCGTGGGTTCCCACTCGACGTCTCGACCCACTGGCAACCGCGCTCTGATCACCGCTACCGAGGCATCCACCTTCGGATCAAGCGGTTTCTCGACGTGATCGGAGCCGTCGGGCTGGCCGCGGTGTTCCTCCCCGTGATGGCCGCCACCGCGGTGGCGATACGACTCTCGTCCCCGGGTCCAGTCATCTTTCGCCAGACCCGGGTCGGCCGGGGCGGCCGGCTGTTCACGATGTACAAGTTTCGGACCATGTACCCCGACGCCGAGCGACGGCTGCGGGCAGACCAACGTCTCCACGAGAAATACCTGGCCGGAGGGTTCAAGCTCCCATGCGAGCTCGACCCCCGGATCATCGGGATCGGCACGTTCCTCCGCAAGCGGTCGATCGACGAACTGCCCCAGCTGCTCAACATCATCCGGGGTGAGATGAGCCTGGTCGGGCCACGACCGGTCCTACCGGAGGAGCTGGCCCAGTACGGCGAGTACGTCGGTGCCTACCTGATGGCGGTTCCCGGTCTCACCGGAGCCTGGCAGGTCGCCGGTCGCGACGCGGTCAAATTCCCGGGGCGGGCCCGCCTCGACGCGGCATACATCGACGGGTGGTCCCTGCAACGAGACTTCTCGATCCTGACCAGGACGGTTTCGGCCGCGGCATCGGCGAGAGGCGTGGAGTGATCGGGACCACCGATGATGGCGAGGCCACCCCGGCAAACCTGGTCGAATCGGTCTACGACGCGTCGGCCGGATTCGACCCGAAGGCGAGCCTGCGGGAGCTCTGGGACTACCGAGAGGTGGTGTGGTCGTTCGGGATGCGCCGCCTCAGGACCCGCTACAAGCAGGCCGTGTTCGGCATCGGCTGGGCCGTTGTCCAGCCGCTGGCCTTTCTGGTCCTGTTCCTGGTCTTCCTCGATGCGGCGGTCGGCGACCAGGGACCGACCTACGCCGCCGGCTCCTACGCGGCCCTGGTCGGCTGGCAGTTCGCCAGCACCGCCACCACGGCGGCCGGGTCGGCCCTGGTCAGCGAGTCCGGGATGCTGCGCAAGGTCTTCTTCCCCCGGGAGGCACCGGTCATCGGTGCGGTCGGTGCCTACCTGCCGGATCTGGCCATCAACACCGTGCTCCTCATCGCGCTGGTCCCGATCCTCGGCGGCACCTTCGGCCCGGCCTGGGTGCTGGTGCCGATTCCCTATCTGTTGCTGTGTGTCACGGCCCTGGCCGTCGGCCTCCCGCTGGCCGCCCTCGCCGTGTACTACCGGGACTTCCTCTACGCCCTTCCCATCGGCATCCAGCTGCTGTTGTTCGCCAGTCCCGTCGCCTACCCGATCCAGCAGATCGATGAACGCTGGCACCATCTCTACGCCTTCCTGAATCCCATGGTCGGGCCGTTGGACGGCCTGCGCCGGATCTTCGGCGATGCGCTGAGCCCCGACTGGAGCCTGATGGCGGCCAGCGCCGCGTCGACCAGCCTGATCCTGGTGTTCGGCTATCGCCTGCTCAAGGCCCTCGACCGTCGGATGGCCGACGTTGTCTGAGCCCTGGGCGGTGAAGTTCGAGGGCGTGACGAAGCGCTACCGGCTCGAACGAACGAAGTACCGATCGCTGAGAACCGACGTCGCCGATCTCGCTCGGCGAGTCGTCGGGTCGGCCCCGGGCGGTGAGCGACCGGAGATGGACGCCCTGGCCGACATCGACTTGGAGATCGCAGCAGGAACGACCTCGGCCATCGTCGGGCGGAACGGGGCGGGAAAGTCGACGGCCCTGCGTCTCATCAGCCGTATCACCTACCCGAGCGAAGGCACGGTTCGGGTCCGGGGACGGGTCGGCGCCCTCATCGAGGTCGGGGCCGGCGTCCACCCCGAGCTGTCCGGCCGGGAGAACATCGGGCTCTACGGCAGTTTCCTGGGCTTCAGCCGGGCCGACATACGGAAGCGATTCGATCAGATCGTCGAGTTCGCCGAGATCGAACCGGCGGTGGACATGGCGGTCAAGTACTACTCGACCGGCATGAAGCTCCGCCTCGGCTTTGCCATTGCGTCGTTCCTCGAGCCCGCGGTGTTCATCGTCGACGAATCACTGGCCGTCGGCGATGGGGCGTTCCAGGCCAAGTGCATCGAGCGGATGCAGCAACTCGGCTCGGAGGGCACCACCATCGTCTTCGTCTCCCATGAGCTGGCCGCGGTCGAGGCCATCTGCGAGCAGGGGATCTGGTTGGACAAGGGTCGCCTCGTCGAGGTCGGCCCCATCGGCGACATTCTCCGGGCCTACGGTCGATCGTTGGACGAGGGTCTCGCCCTCGATCACCATGCCGACGCAGGGGAGCTGCGCTGCGTTCGGGCCACGACCCGGAACTCGATCGGCGACGTGACATCGACCTTCGGGGTCGGCGATTCGATGCGGTTGCAGCTCGTGTTCGCCGGACCGCCGTCGGTGTACCAGCCCGAGGTCCGTCTCCGCATCACCCACGGTGAGCGGGAGGACCTGATCGAGGCCAGCTCGGCTCCCGGCGGGTTGGCGGCCGGCCCCCACGGCCCGACGTGGTCCGTCGAGGCCACCATCGATTCCCTGCCACTGAATCCCCGCATGTACCAGCTCTGGTGCAGCGTCTCCACCGGCTCACCGCCGGAGCGTGCCATGGGGTGGCAGGAGATCGGCGCCTTTCGAGTGCGACCGCCTCGCGATTGGGCGACCAACCCGGCGATGACCTCGATGGCCGGACCCCCGGTTGCGGTCAGCACCAAGTGGCGGCTCGGGTCGTGAGTGGCAACCGAGCCGAGCGTCATCTCCTGGCCTACACCGACGCATCCATGGTGGCCGGAGCCGAGCTGGCCCTGGCCACCCTCATCGAGTATCTGCCGGCCCGGGTGAAGGTGACGGTCGCCGGCTCGAACGAGGAGGTGGTCCGGTCCACGGCCGAACGTCGCCCCGATGCGGCCATCGTGATCACACCACGGCTCGCCGCCAAGTCCGACCTGGCCAACCTCCCTGCCGTTCGTCGGATCCTGCTCGAACTGCGCCCGTCGGCCATTCACCTCAACAAGGCCGAAGTGGCCGGGTTGCGCTACGTCGAGTGCCTGACCAGAACCCTCCGCCGGGGCCGACCCCGGGTCGTCTCGGTCATCCACCACGTCGAGTTGCCCGCCACCATGCCAGGGCGCATCCTGAGCAGGCGCCTGGCCGCGGGGTCCGACGCCATCGTGGCGGTTGGCGCCGACTTGGCCCGCCAGTTGGAGACGATCCTCGGCTTGCCGACCGATCGGGTTCATGCGATCCCGAATGCGTTGCCACCCCTTGCCAGAACCGCCCGCCCGGCCGGCGACCGGTTCGTGGTCGGCGCCCTGACCCGTTTCGTGCCCCACAAGGCGGTCGGCGACCTGATCTCGGCGGTGGCGGCCACGGAGAACGCCCACCTCCTGCTTGGCGGCGACGGGCCGGAACGGGACCGTTTGGAACGCCTGGTCGGGCGGCTCGGCGTGGCCGCCCGGGTCGACTTCCTGGGGTGGGTCGACCCGGAAGAGGTGCTGTCCAACTGCCACATCGTGGCATCGGCGGCCCGGATCGAGGGCCACCCCATGACCCTGCTCGACGCCAGGAGGCGAGGCATTCCGATCGTGGCCACCGACGTCGGCGGGGTCGGCGAGATCGTGGAGCACGGCGTCAACGGCCTGCTCGTGCCGGCCGGCCATGTCACCGGGTTGTCGAACGCCATCTCCACACTGGCCGCGGACCGGGCAACCAGGTCGGCAATGGGTCTGGCGGCGATCGCCGCCGCCGAGGCCGCCGATCCGGCAGCGATGGCCGCCGCCTACTGCGACCTGTACTGGCCCCTCGACGGCGGTCGTGAGCGGGTCGATGCCGACGGCGAGCCGATGGGTGCCGATGGCAACCGACGCAGCCCAGCCGGTCCCGGACCGGTCTCGGCGGACGGGGTGAGGCGTCCGGCATGAGCCGATCGCTGCGCCGGGGGCTCCGGGCCACCCCCGCCTGGGTACGAAGACGATTGCGACGGCGGGCCGTGGTGCTGATGTATCACGGCATCGGTGACGTCGGGATCGACCCATGGGGTCTGTTCGTTTCACCGGCCAACTTCGCCGAGCAGCTCGAAGTACTGAACGACGTGGCCAAGCCGATGAGGCTGAGTGACCTGGGTCGGGCCTGCGCGACGGGGGCGCTGCCGGCCTCGGCGGCCGCCGTGACCTTCGACGACGGCTACGTCAACAACCTGCGCCAGGCCAAGCCGCTGCTGGAGGCCCACGCCGTGCCGGCCACGGTGTTCGCCATCAGCCAACCGATGGCCGGCCCATCGGAGTACTGGTGGGACGAACTGGCGGGGGTGATCCTGACACCCGGTGAGCTCCCGTCGTTTCTCGACTTGTCGACCGTCGAGTCCGACCAGGTCATCGAGGTCGGAGCGGCCACGAGCTACAGCACCGAGGCATGGCAACAAGATCATCGCTATCGAGACGAGGAACAACCGGCCGGGCCCCGAATGGAGTTGTACCGCCGGCTGTGGCGGATCCTGCTCGCCCTCGACGATCCTCAGCGCAGGCTCGCCCTCCGGGAGATCGCCGACTGGGCCGGCAGTCCCGCAACGCCGAGGGAGAGCCATCGAAGCGTCACCGCCGACGAGCTCGTCGCCCTCGACGGCGGTGTGGTCGACATCGGGGGCCACACCGTTTCCCACCCCTTGCTCCCCGATCTGAGCCCCGACCGGCAAAGGATCGAGATCGGCGACAACAAGCGGGACCTCGAGACCATCCTCGATCGACCACTCGACTCGTTCTCCTACCCGTTCGGGGCTCACGACGAGACATCGGTGAGGGCGGCCAGGGGCGCCGGCTACCACCTGGCGGTGACCACCAGACCCACGACGACCGCCGCCGGCGTCGACTCTCACAGGATCGGCCGGTTCGACGTCAAGGACTGGACCGGCGAGGAATTCGAACGGCGTCTCCGCAGCTGGATCCGATATCGATGACCGTCGAGGGGTCGACCGGACCGCTTGTCTCGGTGGTGATCATCTTCTGCAACGAGATCGAGTACCTGGCCGAGGCGGTCCACAGCGTGTTCGCCCAGACCCACCACGACTGGGAGCTGCTCCTGGTCGACGACGGCTCCTCCGACGGCAGCACGGAACTGGCGCTGCGGTACGCGGCGCAGCGGCCGGCTCGGGTCCGATACCTCGATCACCCCGGCCACGCGACGTGCGGTATGAGCGCCTCACGCAACCGGGGTGTCCTGGCCGCGACCGGTCGGTACATCGCCTACCTCGACGGCGACGATCGCTGGCTGCCCGAGAAGCTGGAACGCCAGCTCGCACTGTTCGATGATCAGCCCGACGCGGCCATCGTGTACGGGCCGCTCATCCGCTGGTACTCGTGGACGGGCCGGGAGACCGACCGATGCCGCGACGATCTCTACGGCATCCACGGCGACGGCTTCACCCTGGCCACCGGCACGCTGCTCCGACCGCCCGACCTGGTATCGATGCTGGTCCGCCACAAGGACCTGGTTCCCTCCGGGGCGATGTTCGAGCGGGAGCTGTTCCTGGCCGTCGGCGGCGCCGAGCCGGAGTTCACAGACAACTACGAGGACGCGGTCGTCTTCGTCAAGATGGGGCTGGAGGCTGCCGCCTACTGCGCCGAGCAGTCGTGGTACCTCTATCGCCAGTATCCCGATGAAGCCGATCGTCGGCGGCGAGCGGTCGGTCGACCGGACGCAAACCGACTGCGGGGTGATCGGGCCCGGTTGCGGTTCCTCGACTGGGTCGACGGGTACCTGGCCGAGCAGCGCATCGACAGCCGGGCGCTGCAACGCTCGCTGAGGGACGCCAGGCGCCAGATCAACCATCCCAACCGCCACCGGATTCGGCGATCGATGGCCCGCGGCTCGAGGCTGGCCGGTCGGTTCGTCACCCGCAGCGCCAAAACGGGGAGCGGAACCGGATGAAGGGGTTGGCCGGCTCCGCGGCCCGAGCGGCCAGGCTCATGGCCCGGACCGGCGGCCTCGCCGCCCGACGACGGCTGATCAGGATGCCCATCGAGGAGATCACAGACGAGTTCGGGTTCTCGTTGTCCGCCGGTGGTTGGCACCCACTCGTCGAGGCGCTCCAGAACTACGATCGACAGCCCCTGCAACCGGTGGAGGCCACGAGATTCGGTCGGTTCTTCCTCGATGAGAAGACGAACGCGGTGCGGAACCTCAACGACCTGTTCGACCTGACGAGGCGGCCCGCCGGCTTCAGCTCCCTGCCTCCGTTCTGGCTTGGGACCTACCCCTGGGGCGGGCTCGATGCCGACGCCATCAGTGGGCCGGGTCCGGCGTTCGGCTGGGCCCACGACGAGGCACTCGGGGTCGACACCGCAGACTTGTGGGGCCACGGTCGGACGCTCTGGCACCGGCCGGCCAATCGCCACACCATCAGCAACGAACGACACCTGACCGTCGAGCTGTATCGATCGATCCGTCGCCGCTACTCACCGGTCAAGGCCAGAGGGTTCCCCAGGGTCACGCTGTTGGTCGGCGAAGACGGCAGGCGCCGGGCGGTGATCGTCGACGGCCATCACCGGCTGGCCGTGCTGGCCCACCTGGGGGCCCGGGCGGTCACGGTGGAGATCGAGGGCGCCATCGAGGTCGGCCAGGTCGACCAGTGGCACTACGTGCGAAACGGCCACTGCACGCCTGACGAAGCCATGAGGTTCTTCGACGCGTTCTTCGTCCTCGACGGATCGGAGCGCTTCGATTTCGTGGCCGACGGCTGGAGCTCGGACAGCGGGTGTCCTGGCAGTGGGTGTTCTGGCGGCGAAGGTACGGACAGTGGGTGTTCCTACGATGTCGGCTGACCGGCCGACCGTCTCGGCGGTCATCATCTTCAAGGACGAGGAGCGATTCCTCCAAGAGGCGATCGACAGTGTGTTCGCCCAGACCTACCACGACTGGGAGCTGTTGCTGGTCGACGACGGCTCGACGGACGCCAGCACCCGCCTCGCCATCCAGGTGGCAGCCGCCAATCCCGCACGCGTGCGCTATCTCGAACACCAGGATCACGCCAATCGGGGAATGAGCGCATCGCGCAATCTCGGCATCCGCAACGCCAGGGGCCGCTACATCGCATCGCTCGACGGCGACGACGTGTGGCTGCCGACCAAGCTGGAGGCCCAGGTGGCCCGGCTCGAGCGCCGGCCGGAGGCGGCCATGGTCTACGGCCCGCTGCTGCGGTGGCGCACCTGGACCGGCGACGCCGACGCCGCCGATCACGAGGACCTGATGGGCGTCGGTCGGCGGAAGTACGGTTCCCATCCCCATGCCGGATCGTTGGTTGCCCCTCCCGGGCTCCTGCCGTTGATCCTGTCCGACGACTACTTCATTCCCGGCGGAGCGCTGATCCGCAGGGACGCACTGTTGGAGGTCGGGCTCTACGAGGAGAACTTCCGGACCATGTACGAGGACGCGGTGCTGATGGTGAAGATCGCCCTCGACCACCCGGTCCTGGTCCAGGACGACGTCGGCTACCTCTATCGGATGCACCCCGAGTCCGACACCAACCGGAACTCGTCGAGCAGCCGGATAGACCACTACCGCACGGCCTACCTCGACTGGGTCGAGGAGTACTTCGACAGCCGGCGGGTCAGCTCCCCGGCGCTGCGTCGGGCGCTGGCAAGGGCGAAGCGCTCGACCCATGCTCGCCGCCACCGCAGGGACCGACTCCTCGCCTTCGGTCGGGCGGTCGGTCGGCGACTGCTGCCCCGAGGCGTGCGGGACGAGCTGCGTCGACTGTGGCGGGAGCGAACCCGTCCAGCGGTGGTGAAACCGCAGTGACCAGCCACGGCCCGGGACCCGCGGTCTCCGTCATCACGATCTTTCACAACGAGGAACGATTCCTCCCCCAGGCGGTGGCCAGCGTGTCGGCCCAGGAAGGAGCGACCTGGGAGCTGTTGCTGGTCGATGACGGCTCCACCGACCGCAGCGGTGAGCTCGCCCGCGACCTGGCCCGCCGAGACCCGGACAGGATCCGCTATCTCAGCCACGACGGGATGGCCAACCTCGGCATGAGCGCGTCGCGCAATCTGGGGATCGACAACGCCCGTGGCCGGTGGGTGACGTTCCTCGACGCCGACGACGTCTGGCTGCCAGGCAAGCTCGCCCTGCAGCTCCGGGTCCTCGACGACCACCCGGGGATCGACGTGCTGGTCAGCCCCGCCCAATGGTGGTTCGACTGGGACCGGTCCGAGGGGGGCGAACAGGACCGGGTCCAGCGACTCACCGACCGGTCGGCACCGGCCACCGTCGTCGACCCCCCGACGCTGCTGACCCAGTTCCTGGAAGACGAGTGGCTCTCGATCTGCGATCTCCTCATCAGCCGGGCCGGGCTGGATCGCATCGGCGGCTACGAGCCGGCATTCAGATCGATGTTCGAGGACCAGGTCTTCCACGCCAAGGTGTTCTCCCAGCTCCCGGCGGTGGTGACAACGCAGTGGTGGTACCGCTATCGCCAGCACGACGCCGCCTGCACGGCGACCGCCCACAACGGCGGGGCCCATCGCCACGCTCGGAAGTTGTTTCTCGAATGGCTCGACTCCTACCTGGCGGAGGGTGGCACTGGGGGGTCGAACGACCAGGCGCTGCGGGGCCTGGTCCGCAGGCAGCGCCGGGCCCTGAACCATCGCCATCTCCGGCGGGCCGGTCGGCTGGCGACGAGGCTCACGAGCCCGGTTCGGAAACTCCCGCTCTGGTCGCCCGGACGGTGAGCACGAGCGGATAGTCCGGATCGTCGGTAACGAAGTCCGCCGCCCGCAGATCCTCCACGACCAGCCCGTACAGGAATGCGGTTGTGGTGAGCACGTTGCCGTGTGATTCGATCTCGACGTTCTCGGGACCGAAGACATCCCCGAACAGGCGGCGCAGCGAATCGTCGGTGAAACTCCAGTACTGGCCCCACATCTCCTTGTCCTCGGGCACGGTGTGGGTCAGGCCGGGGACCGTCACCAGCAGCACCCCGTTCGGCCTCAGGATCCGGTGGAGGGTTCTGACCGCGGCGTGGACGTCGTAGATGAAGAGCAGGGTCTGGGGCAGGATCACGCAGTCGAAGTGTTGGGAAGGGATCTCGGGGGCGTCGGCCAGATCGGCGCTGTAGGTGACGCCGGGTCCCGCTCCGATCGGCGAGTGCAGAATCGATGCGCCGGTGACGGCCGAACCGCCGAATCGTTTGGTGTAGGCGAGATCTCCGACCTCCAGCACCTCGCCCGAGATGGCTCCGGCCTCCCGCTCGAGGAAACCTTCGATGTAGTGGCGGTCTATCGGCCGGCCGTAGCGGGGCGGCCACATCGGGGCGATGGGCGTCGTGCGCCGCAGGGAGCCGAACCGGACCAGGCCGACCGGGGGCCACACCGAAGCCCGGGCGATCGCCGCTCTCAGCCAGGGCCGAAGCCGGGGCGGGACCAAAGCCTGGCCGATGCGGTGCTTGAGATCCCGCGCCTGTGGCCCGTGCGGCCCCGCCCGCTGCCCGTCGCGATGGTCGGGCAGCACCGGGTCGTCCGCCGGTCGGGAGTCCGCTCCGGGGCCGCTCATCGCCAGTCCACCTCGCCCAGGATCTCCCGCAACCGGCCGAGACAGCGTGCCCTGGTCGGCCCGATGCTGCCAACCGGTCGGCCGAGGCGGGAGGCCACCTCGGCATACGACGGCTGCTCCGGATCGAAATAGAGCGCCACGAGCAGATTCCGGCAGCGGGGGTCGAGTTCGGCCAGCCCCTGGAAGACCCACAGCGCGGTGTTGTGGTCGGGAATCGGGTCCACCTGCGCGTCGTCGGCGGCCGTGGCCGACTCGTCAGGGAACTGGCGAAACCTCTCGACCCGGACCCGCCACGCCTGGCGGCGGGCCACCGTGACGAGCCACGATTCGATCAGCTCGTCGTCCCGGATACGGTCGAGCTGGGTCAAGAGGGCCTCGAATGTCGTCTGGGTCACGTCGGCTGCATCATCGCGGGACAGGCCTTCGCCGAAGGCGACGGCGAACACCCGTTGCTCGTAGCGGTCGAGCATCTCTTCCCAAGCCGCCGCCACCCCCGATCGACACTCGGCGGCCAGCTCGCTCGAAGACCGCTCCCTGGGTTCCGTCTTCGCCCTGGCGGGCCTGTCTTCCATCTTCACTTCCCGCAGTTCGTCTTCACCAAGCGCCAGGCACCAAGCAATGAGGCACGTGGATTCGGGTCGGAATCGGCGGGGCCCGCTCATCGTAGCCCAGCGACCGGCCTGCCCTCCGGTGCATGTCGATCCGGGGTCGATCGTGTGGAACTCCGGCGTCCAGGTATTTGTCGATGGCTGTTGTGGCACTCCTTTGGTCATGGCTGGACTCAGGTTCGCGACCGCTCGGCTCCTCCGACAGGAAAGCCGGCCGGCGACGACGCCCTCACCGCAGGCTCTCGTCGCCTGGGGCCTGGTGGTGCTCGGTATCGTCGTCGTCGCCGATCGAGCGATGTCGAACAGATCCTTGGCCGAGGAGTGGCCACCGGAGACGAGCCTGCCCTATCTCACCCGCTCGGTCGGGTTGGCCATCGCCTCGGTCCTGTTGATCTTCGGGACCAGGGGCTGGCTGTCGTCCGTCCTCGACGAACGACCCGGGCCCGTGCCACCGGTCGGCGTGCCGGCGGTCCTCGGAGGGCTGGCGATGGCCCTGTCGTCGGTGGTCCTGTTGCTGGTCGACCCCGAGCTCCTGAACAGGTTGGCCGGCGAGGACAACATGTTCGAGTGGGCCTCCGCCCTGCTCGGCTTCGCCGCGGCCGGGTTCGCGGCCATGGCCGCTCGTTCCCACTGGCGGGGCGGGTCCTGGTCGCGACACGGCCGCCTGACCGCAACCGGTCTCGTCCTCTACGGCGGGGTGTTCCTCCTGCTCGGCCTGGAGGAGGTTTCCTGGTTTCAACGGGTCTTCGATGTCGAATCGCCGGAGGTGTTCGTCAACCGAAACCTGCAGGGCGAGACGAACCTCCACAACCTGGCCACCACCGCCACCGGCAACGGCTACTTCATCGGTGGGTTCCTGTTCTGCGTCGCCATCCCCTACCTCCTCGCCGACCGCTCCCTACCGACGGCGTGGCGCTGGATCGAGCCGCTGGTTCCGACCCGGACGGTGATGTACGCCACCGCCATAGCCGGTGCCATCGTCTACGAGATGTGGAACGTGATCTGGATCCAGATGACGTTCTGGATGGCCCTCCCCGCCGTTCTCCTGGCCGGCGTCACCCGTTCCGAGCGACGTCTGGCCCGCATCGTCGTGCCGGCGATGATCGTGACCGCGGTCGCGTTCCTGTTCCGGGGCGACACCATGGTGAGGAGTTGGGACGACACCGAGATCCGGGAGCTCGTCATTCCCTACGGCTTCGCCCTCTACGCCGCCCGAGCCTGGCGTCGTGCACCGGGCCGCCAGGGCTGATCCAGCATGGCCGTGTACTTTCCCCGGGCTCCGGCCGCACTGGTTGACGAGTCGATTCCTGTTCGTGGACAAGAGGCGGTGAGGACGCACATGCGATCGGTGGCCGCTGAGGGCACGGCACATGGCGCTGACGAGGATCGACCCTCGGTGCTGCACGTGAGCCAGCCGGGCAGCGAAGGGGTGGCCAACTACCTGCGCGAGCTCTCGGTCCGCCAGGTCGAGCGGGGTTGGCGGGTCGGTGTGGCCTGTCCTCCCCACTCCCGCCTCGCCATCTCGGCCAGGAACGCCGGCCTGGCGGTGCTGCCATGGCAGGCCGAGCGTCACCCCGGACCGGGGCTCATCCGCGAAGTCCGAGATCTGGCGGCTGCGATCAACCGTTTCGAGCCGAGCATCGTCCACCTCCATTCCTCCAAGGCCGGGATGGTCGGCCGGCTGGCGGTCCGACGACGGCGTCCCACCGTGTTCCAACCTCACGCATGGTCCTTCGATGCGGTTGCCGGACCGTTCGATTCGCTGGCGATGGTGTGGGAACGCAGCGCAGCCAGGTGGGCCGACGCCATCATCACCGTCAGCCTGGGGGAGAAGGCAACCGCCGACGAGAACGGCATCCGGTCGGCCGGGGTCGATGTCACGATCCCGAACCCGGTCGACACGGAGCTGTTCCGGCCGGCCGGATCGGATGCGGAGGAGACGCGCCGGCTCCGCCGATCGCTCGGGCTGGCGACCCAGCCGCTGGTCGCCTGTCTCGGCCGTCTTTGCCACCAGAAGGGCCAGGACCTGCTCCTCGAGGCCTGGCCTGCGGTGGCCGCGGCCGTTCCGGACGCCCAGCTGCTGTTGATCGGCGACGGACCGAGCCGCTCTGCGCTCGAGCGATCAGCCGGTGACGAGGTGCACTTCCTCGGAGATCGAGCCGACGTCCCGGAGCTCCTGCGGGCCGTTCAGGTCGTGGCCCTGCCGTCGAGATGGGAGGGGATGTCGCTGGCCATGCTGGAGGCGATGGCCTCGGCCAAGCCGGTGGTGGTGACCGACGTCGGCGGCGCAGCCGAGACCGCTGGTCGTGGTGCCGGCGCGGTGGTGCCCATCGGTGACCTCGATCGGCTGGCCGAGGAGATCGTCCGGCGGTTGAACGACGAGGACCTGGCCGGCCGCGACGGCGAGCGAGGGCGCAACCTGGTCGCCCAGCGACACACGATCACTGCGGTGGTCGACTCGACGGACGAGGTGTATCGGGCCGTGCTCGGCCTCCGCCACGCAGATCGGCCGGTCAGCCCACCGCTGCCAGCAACTGCCCGACCCGCTGAGCCAGCCGATGTCTGACCACCGACTCCTCGTAGGTGGTGCAGAAGGTCCGGTGGGCCCGCTCGACCATGGCTTCGACGGTGTCGTCGCCCCCCAGCGCCGTGATGCAGGCATCGCCGAAGCCCACTTCGTCATCGGCCAGGAGAAGCTGCCGACCGGGTTCGAGACCAAGCCCCTCGGCCCCCAGCGTCGTCGAAACGACCGGCACACGATGAGCGAAGGCCTCCAGGATCTTGATCCTGGTTCCGGCCCCCCACCGCAACGGAACCACAACGCAGCCGGCTCGCCGCAGCTCGGATCCGACATCGTCGACCCGGCCGACGATGTCCACGCCATCGGTCCTTCTCAGTTGATGGTCGGCCGCAAGACCGGATCCGACGACGCGGAGGGACACGGCCGGTCGTCGCAGGCGGAGTTCCGGGAGCACCCGGTCGACGAACCAGTCGAGGCCGTCGGTGTTCGGCCGGTAGCCGAGGGACCCGACGAAGAGCAGTACATCTCGGTCGCGATCGCCCTGACGTGCGGGGTCGTGGACCATGGGGTAGCTGTTGGGGGTGGCGAACGCTCCTTCGCCCAGGATCCGCACCTCATCTTCGCTGCACAGCGAGAAGCCGCTCGTTTCCCGTACCGCCAGCCGTTCGAGCCGTTGCCACCGCCCGACGTCGTTCCTGGCGACCCTGCGCCGGAGCGGCCCCAGACCTCCGATCTCGATCTGTCGCTGCAGCTTGACGCTCTCGAGGTCGGCGTCCACGATCACGACCGGGGCCCGGACGTCTGCCATGCGAACGGCGGACAGTGCGTCGACGCCCATCGCCCAAACGACCCGGTGGCCATCGCCTCGGCGTCGGCCCAGTTCGGCGATCGCCTCGCCCCAGTCTCCCGCCGCCAGCGGCCACGGCAGGTCACCGCCGAGCCAGCGGCCGGCGGCGGCCAGCCGGCCCCTGGTCGGGGCGGGGACCAGCACCGCCTCGATGCGGTCCTGGAGGTGGTCCGGGACGATCACTGGCCCGCCGCCGTCGCTTCGACCGCGGGGGGCGGCGATCCAGGTCACCGGGCCGAGAGAGGCCAGCGCAGACACGATCTGTGCTGTCCGGCGGCGATAACCGGTATCGCAGGGCCAGCCCCGCTCGTCGCTGACGAAGAGGATCCGCGGTTCGCCACGAGCCCCGTCTTGGTTGGCGGTAGCGGACCGACCCACCCGAAGAAGTGTATTCCCGGCGGGAACCGTCTTGGTCCCCGAGGTTCGCGGTGCGAAGCCGTCCGGGTCCCATCGAAGCCAACCCTCAGGCGGAACGAGATCCATGTCCAATCGTGAACCACTCGTCGCTCAACGCTACGGACCGAGCCAACAGGACCTACGGTCCGAGGCGGCCGTGCTCGACCCCGGTCGGCTGCTGCGGATCCTCCGACGCAACTGGCTCTGGCTGGTCCTGCCTCCCCTGCTGCTGGCAACGGTTGGCGGGCTGCTGGCAGCGCGGGAACCCAGCCGCTACGAGGCGATGGCGATGGTCGTGCTCCAGCAGACGGCAGCCCAGGATCGGTTGTCCGGTGATCGGTCGAACGCGCTTGCCGAGCGGGAGATACAGACCGAAGCGAAGCTGTTGAACGGGCCTGCGATCGCGGCGCTGATCAGGGCCGAGCTCGGCAGCGACATCGACTTCGACGCCCAAGCCGTGGAGGGAACCGACCTCGTCGAGCTGACCGCCCAAGCCGGTGATGCCGAGCTCGCCGCCTCGGCCGCAGACACCATCGCCGAGCTGTACATCGGCCAGCGCCGGGACAGGATCGAGGCCGACCTGGAGACCGCGGCCACCGAGCTCGAGGAGAAGATCGCCGGGTGGACCCGAGAGCTCGAAGCGATCGACGCCTCGCTGGCCGCAGCGCCGGCAAGCGGCATCGGGGTTCTGAACCCCGGCGAGGTCGGGATCGCCACCGAGACCCAGGCCGACCCTGCTCTGGTCCGCCGACAGACGAGGCTGGAGGATGATCTGGCGGTGGCCGAGGCGTCTCTCGAAGAACTCCGGTCCGAGTTGGCGCTGACCAACGGCGACGCTCGGATCGCCGCGGTTGCCATCCCGCCGACCGATCGGATCTCGCCGAAACCGGTCCGTGCCACGGTCGTCTGGGCGATGCTGGGAGTCCTGGTCGGACTGGGTCTGGTCTGGCTACGAGATCTCCTGGATCGCCGCATCCGCAGCACGGCCGACATCGCGCCGTTCTCCGCCAGCCTGGACTTCGCCGGTCCCGTATTCAAGCCCGACCCGGTCTCGCTGATCGGGCCGGCCTCGCTCCTGTTCGACGATGTCGCCGATCGGTTCCGGGTGTTGGCCAACAGCTCCCTGACCATCGGCGACGACCAGCCGCTTCTGGTGCAGGTCACCGGCGTTCAGGGCGGCGAAGGATCGACGTTCGTCGCCGCCAACCTCGCTGCGACCTTCGCCAGCGGTGGTTGGGCGACGGTGCTCGTCGATGCCGATCTGGCCGGTGGCGACCTGCACAAGATCTTCGGCGTCGAGGCCCGGCCCGGGACCAAGCAACTCCTGGGCGGCGAAAGGCTGGCCGGTGTCGTCCAGGCGACCAGGCTGGTGCACGGTCTCGGTGTCGTGGCGAGAGGAACGAGGGGCGCATCGGACGCGACGCTGCACACCGCGACCTTGGCCGAGTTCCTGAAGCGTCTTTCCGATCGCTTCGATGTGGTCGTCGTCGACAGCCCACCGATCCTCCGCTCCGGCGATGCTGCGGTCTTGGCGTCCCACGTCGACAAGACCATCGTGGTTGCAGCGATGAACGAGACGACGCAACCCGAGCTGGGACAGGCCGTCGAGGCGGTGGCCGCCTCCGGTGGCCGGGTCACGGCGATCGCTCTGACCGAACCGTCCCGAGCCATCGTCAGCACGCCCGCTGGACCGCTTTCGGCCGTGGCCGATACCGATGGGAGCGTCCCGTCCTACATTGGGACGACGACGGCCGAACTACCGGCCCAAGTCCCAGGCAACCACCTCCGGCCCCGGCCCCCGGAGCAGGACGCCAGGTCTGGAACGAGCCGGCCGGCATCGTCCGCCTGATCGGCCGCGGCGGGTCAATTCCGCCGCAGACCTTCAGACCAGGGCCGACGGTGAGGAAGGAAAATTGCCCAGTAGTATTTACCTAAGTGGGTATCCAAACGGCGGGCCTGCCCCCAGGGCGCAGGATCAGGCGGCAGGTGCTTCGCATTGCCTCTTTGGGAACGGTCGGCGTGACCGTTGCGCTTTTGGCGATCCTCCTCGCATCATCACCGGCGGCTGAGCGAGTGGAGTCGGCCGACCCGGGGGACTCGGAGCGCATCGAAGCGAGTGGTGGAACCTCGCCAACCGATCGCGTTCCACGATCGGTTCAATCTGTCGAGATCCCTACCGCCGTGCCCGGGACGGCACTGACCGTCGCCTCCGCCGACCCGGCGGCCGACAGCGATGACTCGACCGACGGTAGTGACGCTGCCGCCACATCGACCGAGCCTGCCGCCGACGGCTCGGCTTCGTCAACCGGGGCAGGGTCCTCGATCGACACGTCTCCATCGTCGACCGGTTCTGGTTCGACCATCGGTTCTGGTTCTTCGACCGGCGCTGGTTCGTCGAGTGGTTCTGGTTCCTCGAGCGGCGCTGGTTCGGCCACCGGGTCTGGTTCGTCGAGCGGTTCTGGTTCGGCCACCGGTTCTGGTTCGTCGAGCGGGTCCGGTTCTGGTTCTTCCCAGGGCGCTGGTTCGTCGACGACCAGAGGTTCTGGGACACCGATGACGGCCGATCGAGCGTCATCGACGTCTGCCCCGTCGCCGGCCACTGCGAGATCCACCGATGCGGTGGCGGCGAGCTGGTCCCCGCTGACGGCTCTCGAGATCGTCGACCCCCGGGACTTCGGGGCCAAGGGCAACGGGATCGCCGATGACACCGCCGCCCTGCGCCGAGCGGTTGCCTCACTGAAGCAGACCGGGGGCGTGGTGTTCGTCGCCGATGGACTCGTCTACAAGACCACCGACGTGGTTCGGATCGACGGCGATCACATCAAGCTCTGGGCTCGCAGTGGCCGAGGCCGGATCCTGGCCGCGACCGGGGGAGCCGAGCGCCGGCAGGCGGTCGTCTGCCAGGACGTCGCCGGTTGCGGTGTCCATGGTGTCCGCTTCAAATCGGATGCCTCGAGGCGGCTTCTCGCCCTCGAGGACAGCCAGGTCGTGTTCGATGGCGCCACCGACGGTGAGGCCGTCGGCCTGGAGATCGAAGGAAGCGCGTCGGCCGCGATCTTCGTCTACGGGAGAAGCACGCGGACCTTCGTCGAGGGGAACTACATTCACCATTCGTGGTCCGACAGCGTGCACTTCACCAACGGCTCCCGGCAGGCCTGGGTGTGGGGCAACACCTTCTTCAACGGGAGTTCGACGAAGGGCGATGATGGGGTGGCCTGTGTCACCTATGGGTCGGATCGCCTCTGCGGAGACATGGAGTGGTGGGACAACCGCCACCTCGGGACTGCGTGGGGTCGCGGCTTCAGCGTGGTCGGCGGCGAGCGGATCCACATACACGGCAACTTCGCCCGCGGCACCGCAGGGGCGGGCATTCTGGTGGCCTCCGAGCCGAGCTACGACACTCCTGGTAGCAGCGGCATCACCATTCAGAACAACGTGCTGTTCCAGACCGGGCAGGTCGTCCCCCACGCCGGAATACTGGTCAGCGCACTGTCCGGACCGATCAGTGATGTCACGGTCAAGAACAACCTCGTCGTCCAGAGTGCCAACGGCGAAAGCTTCAGGAAGGAAGGCGACACCCGAGGGGTGACGGCGTCAAACACCACCTCCTCGGCTGCACTCCTGCCCGCCCGCCTCCCCGATATCGCCGATGGCCCCCGGCCGACCAACACCGATGTGCTCAAGACCAGGGACGCCTCGTTCGTCCCCGCACAGAACCGACGAGGGCTGTATCGCATCCACGTCCAGCGGTCCGCGAACGGCGCCGCCTTCGAGCAGCGGTTCGAGTACGTGATCGCCGGACCGCCGGCTGCGCTCGACCGCTGGCTCGGCGCCGACGGATCCATTCAGCTCGTCGAGGTGGCGACGAGAGGATCGGAGCGCGTCGCCGTTGTGTTGACCCCGAGACCCGTCACCGTGCCCAGCGAGCTCCGGGCGGTCGGTTTCCCGGAGCTGCGGGCCGGCGACAACGACGGTTCCCTAGCCGATCTGTGGGCCACGCTCCATCCGTAGCCGAGCCGCCCGGAAGCCGATGCGCTGGTCGGCCAACGAGAAGTAGAACGCACTGTAGTAGGCGATACCGACCAGCTTGGCCCCTTCCTCGAGCAGGCTCCGCAGGTCGATCGAGTCGCGGTAGTCGGGAATGTCGATCCCGAGGGCGTCAACCAGCCCGAAATCGATGACGACCGAGATGGCGAACATCGCCAACGCCCCGACCAGCAGGTACCGGCCGTTCGCTCGGAGAATCGTTTGCCGGTAGACGAGGGCGTACAACCCGAACAATGCCCCGTATGAGGCGAAGACCGCCGCTTCGAGGATGTCTTTTTGTCGTCGGGTCCGTTCGAAGTCGACGAAACGGACGACGACGTCGTCGGCCAGCTCGTGAACGAGGAGGAGGTCGTCGATCAGCAGCACCAGCGTGATGCCCGCCGACGCGATGAAGAAGGAGCGGGGCCCCACGTCCGACCAGCCCGGCCCGACGATCCAGGCCGTGAACAGGCAGATGGTCATGGCCGCCCCCCAGGTGAGGACACCGACGTTGGAGACGATTCCGAGGAACCGGAGCCTGGTGAGTTCGTGCGGGTCGGAGACGGCGGCCTCGATGCTTATCCCGGAGGCAAGGGCGAGGGCGATCAGCCCACCCATCACCGCCACCGAGACCAGGGCCACGCCGGCGAGCGACCGAGCCGGCTGAGACCTCGAAGGTCGGGTCATCGGCGGTCAGGCTCGGCCGATCGAAGCCGGCACCAGGCCGGCCGGCACATCGATACCCGTTCTCGGTCCATCGATTGCATGTGCCCGCTCGTGCCAACCGAGATACGCGACACCTCAAACCGTCACGATGTCGACAGACCCGTCACGATGTCGACAGACCGTCACGATGTCGACGCCGGCTTGGCCAGGCCGAGGGGAGGAGAAGGTTGGGCTCGGATCGCTGCGCTCTCTACATCTCCTTGAGTTTGGAGACGCCACATCGCTGTGGGGTGCTTAGCTGTCGGATCCGAGCCCAAGTTCTCGAGACCATGAGCCCTGGTCGGGTTGTCGCTGCTGCGGCCCCGAACACTGCCTTGCTGTGGATCAGAGTAAGTAGTTCCTCCACGCCCGTCAAGCAAAACCAGCAAGACACGCCAATTCGAGGCGACGGCTGATCGAGGCGTTACGAGGAACGGTCGGGGGCTCTCGGGGCCGAGATCGGCAAGGATCGCTCCGGCCGCGGTTCAGACTTTCGTGGTGCTGACCGGTTTGAACCAGCTGGCGGCGATGGACTGGTGGATCTGACCGATGGCCAGCTGCAGGTCGTCAGTGAAGTCGTGCAGCCCGGACGCCACCAGCGTCGCCGGGTCGGCCTGCTCCAGCAGTCCTTGGGTCGAGGCGCAGCGGGCCATCGGCTCGCCATGGCCGGGAATCTCCAGCAGCCACCGGGCCGTCTCCACCAGGCACGATTCGACGGTCCGGGGGCACTTCGGGTCCCGCAGCAGGAAGCTCACCTTGGCTTCGGGGGTGGCCGGCAGGCCGGAGCGGCGGAAGGCCTGGAGGGCGCTGACCGAGCGGAGGGCGGCGAACCACGAGATGTCGAGGTAGGGCTCGAGTGCGTCACCGCAGCGGTGGGTCAGTACGTTGGCCTGGACGTCGAGTACCCGCGACGTCAGGTCGGCCCGCTCGAGCTGGCGACCGATGGTGAAGAACGAGTAGGCGTCGTCGTGGCTCATCGTGTCGGCCAGGATCCCGGTCAGGGTCTGGCATTGGCGGATGACCGCCGACAGCCAGCCGCTCCTGGTCTTGCGGTCGACGGCCCGACCGGCGGTCTCGGACACGAACCCGTGGAGCTCGGTCAGCACCTCGGCCGCCTCGATCGGCATGACGGCACGGGTCAGCCGGAGGTTTCGGTGCACCGCGCCGATCGAGGCCACCACCGAGCTCGACATCTCGGGGTCGGCGGCCAGCAGGGCCACCACCCGCTCCTCGGTCGCGGTGAACTCGCCCGGCGTCAGGACCGACTCGTCCTCGGCTTCCAGCCCGAGCACGGCCAGCAGCGGCCGCCATCCCAGCGTGGCACTCCGAGGCAGGTCGATGATCAGATCGGAGTGGGACCGGATGAGCCGGGCCGTGCCCTCGGCCCGCTCCAGGTAGCGGCCGGCCCAGTAGGCGCTCTCGGCAACCCGGGAGAGCAACAGCGGCGACGACGTCAGTTGATACACGGTTCTCCTACTTGTTCAGGTCACTGTTGTTCAGGTCACTGTTGTTCAGGTCGATGGCCTGACCGGAGCATCCGACAGACGGATCGACGATCCAGGTGTCCTTGCTCCCGCCCCCCTGGGAGCTGTTGACGATCAGCGAGCCCTCCCGGAGGGCGACCCGGGTCAGGCCCCCGGTGGTCACATAGGGTTTTGGGCCGCTGAGAATGAAGGGCCGGAGGTCGATGTGGCGGGGCACGACCCGGCCGTCGACGATGGTCGGCGCGGTGGACAGCTCCAGAATCGGCTGGGCGATCCAGTTCCGGGGGTCGGCGTCGATCTGTCGACGCAGCTCCTCGAGCTGGGCCCCGCTCGCTTGGGAGCCGATCGTCACCCCCTTGCCCCCGGCCTCGTTCGCCGGCTTGCACACGAACCGTGACAGGTCGGACAGGACATGGGCCCGATGATCGGGTTCGTTGAGCCGCCAGGTCTCGACATTGGACAGGATCGGCTTCTCTGCCAGGTAGTACTCGATGAGATCCGGTACGTAGGAGTAGATGACCTTGTCGTCTGCCACCCCGGCGCCGGGGGCGTTGGCCAGCGCCACGTTGCCGGCCCGCCAGGCCGAGATGAGCCCCGCCGCCCCCAGCACCGAGTCCGGGTCGAACACATCGGGGTCGAGGAAGGCGTCGTCGACCCGGCGGTAGATCACATCGACCCTGACCGGCCCGCTGACCGTCCGCATCCAGACGACGTCGTCCTCGACCATCAGGTCCGAGCCCTCGACGAGGTGGGCCCCGATCCTGGCCGCCAGGAAGGCGTGCTCGTAGTAGGCCGAGTTGTAGATCCCCGGCGTCAGCACCACCACGATGGGGTCGACGCCGTCACGGGGCGACAGCTCCCGCAGGGTCCCACCCAGCCGGTCGAGGTAGCCCTCGACCGGCAGGATGTCGAGGTCACGGAACAGATCGGCGAAGACCCGCTTGGAGACCTGGCGGTTCTCCAGCATGTAGGACACGCCGGAGGGGATGCGCAGGTTGTCCTCCAGGACCAGGAACCGCCCGGTCCCGTCGCGGACGAGGTCGGTGCCGCAGATGTGGGCCCACACGCCGTTGGGCACCCGCACTCCCCGGCAGACCGGCTGGAAGTTCGGTGACTGTTCGATCAAGGCCGCCGGGACCAGGCCGTCCCGCAGCACCTCCTGGTCGTGGTAGAGATCGTCGATGAAGTGGTTGAGGGCTCGGAGCCGCTGGACGAGACCGGCCGACACCTCGGTCCACTCCTGGTGGGAGATGATCCGGGGGATCAGGTCGATCGGCCAGCTCCGGTCGATGTCTCCGTCTGGTCCGGCAGCCGGCCCGGACAGGGAGAACGTGATACCCATCGAGCGGATGGCCGCTTCGCCTGCCTGCTGGCGCTCGAACAGCTCGTTGCCGATACTGCGGAGCCGGGCCAGGACGTCGTGGCAGCCGGCCCTTGGCAGACCCTCGATCGAGAGCATCTCGTCATATGCGACGCTCGTGTCGTACTCGACCCACGGCCCGGACATGGTTCCTGTCTACGGTCGCAATGGCTCCGGATCTTTTCCGAGGTGTTACGGGACCGTGAATTGTCTCCCGTCGGCCGCAGGGCGGCCGGCTTGAGGCCCTCGGGGGCTCCTGTAACCGGCGGCCAGGGTTATCATCGACCAACCGTTCGAGCCGGGTCAGGGTGGGCACATGGGCATTCACGTGGCAATTGAGCATCGGACGAGCTACCGGTTCGAACGTGCTGTCGAGATCCACCCCCACGTGCTCCGGCTGCGGCCTGCCCCCCACTGCCGGACCCCGATCGAGGCCTACAGCCTGAAGGTTTCGCCCCCCGGTCACTTCCTCAACTGGCAACAGGACCCGTTCGGGAACTTCATGGCCCGGCTGGTGTTCCCCGAGCCGGCCGACCACCTGGAGTTCACGGTCGATCTGATCGCCGACCTGACCGTCATCAACCCGTTCGACTTCTTCGTCGAGGAGTCGGCCGACACCTACCCTTTCTCCTACGAGCCGGTGCTGGCCGCCGATCTCGAACCCTATCTCCGCCCCGCCACCGACACCGGGCCCCTGCTGCAGTCCTGGCTCGACGCCGTTGCCGGTCCGGCCGGCAACGGCGCCCGCCAGGACCACACGCCCCCCGGCGCCGGTCGGCCCATCGTCGACTTCCTGGTCGAGCTCAACCGCAGCCTCTACGAGCGGGTCGAGTACTCGGTCCGGATGGAGCCCGGGGTCCAGGACCCGGAACACACCCTGGAGCGGGCCATCGGATCCTGCCGGGACAGTGGCTGGCTGCTGGTCGAGGGCCTCCGGCGGCTCGGCCTGGCCGCCCGGTTCGTGTCCGGCTACCTGGTCCAGTTGGCCCCCGATCGGCTCCCCGGCGTCGACCGGGCCTCGCTGGATGGGCCCGGCGGGCCGGCGGTCGACTTCACCGACCTCCACGCCTGGGCCGAGGTCTACGTTCCCGGTGCCGGTTGGATAGGGCTCGATCCGACGTCCGGCCTGCTGGCCGGCGAGGGTCACATCCCCCTGGCCTGCACCCCCCACCCGGTCAGCGCCGCACCGGTGACCGGCACCACGGCACAGACCTCGGTGACCTTCGAATTCCACAACGTGGTGGACCGGGTGCGGGAGGTTCCCCGGGTCACCCTTCCCTATTCGCCGGCCCAATGGGACCGTATCGATCGGTTGGGGAGCCGGGTCGATGAACGGCTCCGTTCCGGCGATGTCCGGCTGACCATGGGCGGCGAGCCGACCTTCGTCTCGATCGACGACATGGACGGCGAGGAGTGGAACACCGCCGCCGACGGTCCGGACAAGCGGCGGCTGGCGGTCGAGCTGCTGGGCCGGCTCCAGCGACGTTTCGCCCCCGGGGGCCTGATCCAGCACGGTCAGGGCAAGTGGTATCCCGGTGAGGCGCTGCCCCGGTGGCAGCGGGCCGTCGTATGGCGCAACGACGGCGTGGCGGTGTGGCGCAAGCCGGAACTGCTGGCGTCCATCGAGGAGCCCGGCAACCGCACCGTGGCCGACGCCGAGCGGTTCGCACTGGCCGTTGCGGCCCGTTTCGGCCTCGAGCCCGATGCGGTGATCCCGGCCTGGGAGGACCCTGTCGACCGGGCCTGGCAGGAGGCCCGGCTCCCGGCCGGCGAGCCACCGGCGGTCGACGTGACCGCGGAGGAGGCCGATCGCCAGGCCGAACCCGATGCCCGGGTGGAGCTGATCGAGCGGTTGGCGGGGCAGGCCGGCCGGCCGGTCGGTTTCGTGCTGCCCCTGCATCCAGCCCCCGACGGTGCCGGCTGGGTCAGCACCCGCTGGCACCTGCGGCGGGATCGGCTCTACCTGATCCCCGGCGATTCCCCGATCGGGTTGCGCCTCCCCCTGGATTCCCTCACCTGGTCGGAGGCGCCGGCGACGTACGAACGGTCGACCTATGAGAGCCGAGGCGACCTCCCCGAGCCGACCGGCCACCCCGGCCCCGCCCGGCTGGTGGCCCGAACCGAGGTGCCTCCGACGGCGCTGGCGTTCGAGGTCGGCGATGGTCACCTCCGGATCTTCCTCCCCCCGCTGGAACGAGCCGAGGAGGCCGTCGAGCTGGTGGCGGTCATCGAGTCGGTGGCGGCCGAGTCCGAAGTCGAGGTGGTGGTCGAGGGCTACCCGCTGCCCCGTGACCCCCGTCTTTCGACCCTCGTGGTCACCCCCGACCCGGGGGTCATCGAGGTCAACATCCAACCAACCAGCACGTGGACCGAGCTCCGGGACGTCATCGAAGGGCTGTACACCGAGGCCAGCCTGGCTCGGCTGGGGACCGAGAAGTTCGCCATCGACGGCACCCACACCGGGACCGGGGGCGGCAATCACGTCACGCTCGGCGGGGCGAGGCCGGCCGACAGCCCGCTGCTGCGGCGACCCGATCTGCTGCGGAGCATGCTGACCTACTGGCAGCACCACCCGTCGCTCTCGTACCTGTTCTCCGGGCGGTTCATCGGGCCCACCAGCCAGGCCCCCCGGGTCGACGAGGGCAGGGGCGACAACCTCTACGAGCTGGAGATCGCCTTCTCGGAGCTGGAGCGCCACGGCCCGGATGTGCCGCCGTGGATGGTCGACCGCCTGCTGCGCAATCTGCTGGTCGACCTGACCGGCAACACCCACCGGGCCGAGTTCTGCATCGACAAGCTGTTCAGCCCCGGCTCGGAGCGGGGCCGGCTGGGGCTGCTCGAGCTGCGGGCCATGGAGATGCCGCCCCATCCCCAGATGGCGTTGGTCCAGGCCCTGCTCATCAGAGCCATGGTCGTGCGTTTCTGGGAGGATCCCTACCGGGGCCGCCTGGTTCGCTGGGGTCCCGATCTCTACGATCGGTTCCTGCTGCCGTGGTTCGTCCGGCTCGACGTCCAGGACGTGGTCAGCGATCTGGTGGCCCACGACCTCGACTTCGACATGGCCTGGCTCGATCCGTTTCTCGAGTTCCGCTTTCCCCTGATCGGTGAGCTGGAGCTCGACGACGTCCGCCTCGAGCTGCGAAACGCCATCGAGCCGTGGCACGTGCTCGGCGAGGAGGTCGGGGCAGCGGCCACCGCCCGCTACGTCGATTCCTCGGTGGAGCGACTCCAGGTACTGGTCGAGGGGTTCAACGAGGCCCGCCATGTCCTGACCTGCAACACGGTGCCGGTCCCGTTGCAGCCCACCAGCGTCCCCGGTGTCGGGGTGGCCGGGGTCCGGTTCAAGGCCTGGGCTCCCCACTCCGCCCTCCATCCCACCATCGGTGTCCACGATCCGCTGGTGTTCGACCTGGTGGATCGGTGGAGCGAGCGCTCCGTCGGCGGCTGCACCTATCGGGTCTCCCACCCCGGCGGCCTGGCCTACGACACCTTGCCGGTCAACGCCGCCGAGGCCGAGGCCCGCCGGGTCAGCCGGTTCTTCCGCCACGGCCACACCCCGGGACGGATCGACGTGGCCCACCTCGACGCCCGGTTGGCCGCCGCGGTCGACCGGGACAATCGGCGGACGCTCGACCTGCGGCGGTTCCCCGAGGCCCGGGACGGGCGTTGACCATCTCGTCGACCGACGACCTGGTCGGCCGCTACCTCGACGTCGTCAGTCGATCCGGGTCGCACCGGCCCGATGAGCTGACCGGTCCCGACGGCCGGCCCCGACCCCACTGGCAACAGCTGGTCGACGGTTACCGTCGACTCGGTGAGCATGAGCTGCTTCGTCGACAGGCCGAGATCGGGCTGCAGCTGGAACAGGACGGCGTCACCTACAACGTGACCACCACCGCCGATGGCCGGGTCACCACCACCACCGCCGATGGCCGGGCCGACGAGCGCCCACACCGGCCGTGGCGGCTCGACCCGGCTCCGCTGGTGGTCCCCGAGCACGAGTGGTCGGCCTTGGAGCGGGGGGTCGTCCAGCGGGCCGAGCTGCTCAACCAGATCCTGACCGACCTCCACGGGCCCCGGCGGCTGCTCCGTTCCGGGGTCATCCCACCGGTCATGATCCTGTCCGACCCCCACTTCGTCCGTGCCTGCGACGGCATCGCCCTGCCCGGGACCCGACAACTGATCCTGTCGGCCACCGACCTCTACCGAGGTGCGGACGGGGCCTGGCGGTCCTTCGGACACCGGACCCAGGCTCCCTCCGGTATGGCCTACGCCCTGGAGAACCGGCGGATCCTGGCCCGGGTGTTCCCCGGCTTGTTCCGCCGGACCGAGGTCCGCCGTCTTGCTCCCTTCATCCGGGCCCTGCGGGAGGCGGTGCAGTCCCTTGCCCCGGCCGGCGTCGAGAATCCCTCGGTCGTGGTGCTGAGCCCCGGCTCGCTCTCCGAGACCGCCTTCGAGCACGGCACCATCGCCAGCAGGCTCGGCTATCCGCTGGTCGAGGGCGGTGACCTTCGGATCCGGGGTGGCAAGGTGTGGTTGCGGACGATCAGCGATCTGCTGCCGGTCCATGTCATCCTCCGCCGGGTCGACGCGCTGTTCTGCGATCCTCTGGAGCTGCGGCCCGATTCCACGCTCGGCATCCCCGGGCTGGTCGACGCCTGCCGGACCGGGGAGGTCAGCGTGATGAACACCCTGGGGTCGGGGGTTCTGGAGAACGCCGGCCTGCTGTCGATCCTGCCCGCCGTTGCCCGCCGGCTTCTGGGCACCGACCTCGAGCTCCCGACCGTCGAGTCGTGGTGGTGCGGCGAGGCCGCCGGCCGCTCCCATGTGATGGCCAACTTCGGCCGGGTGGTGGTGCGGCCGCTGTCGCGGGCGTCGCTCGGCCATTCCGTCGACACGTCGCTGGCCAGCCGGGCCGAGCTCGATGAGCTGCGACGCCGTATCGAGGCCGAGCCCCACGGTTGGGTCGGCCAGGAGCGGATCGAGCCGACCACCTCACCGGTCCTGGTCGAGGGCCGCCTGGAGCCCCGGGCCACCGTGCTTCGGACCTTCACCGTGGCCGAAGGCGGCGGCTACCGGGCCATGCCGGGCGGCCTGGCCCGAACCGCAACCGCCGATCCGACGCTGCCCATCGCCAACCGGGTCGGTGCGGTGGCCAAGGACACCTGGGTACTGGGACCGGAACCGGAATCGATTGGCGATCTGGCCCCGATCCGGATCGGCGGGGCGGTCGCCACGGTCGGCTCCATCCCGGCCCGAGCGGCCGAGAACCTGTTCTGGCTCGGCCGCTACGCCGAGCGGGCAGAAGCCACCGTGCGGCTCCTGCGGGTGGTCGACCAGCGCCGAGCCGACTTCCAGGACGGGCCCGAGGGGCCGGGGCGGGAGGCGCTGCGAGCCCTCCTGGAGGCCACCACCCGGATCACCGGGACCTGGCCGGGCTTCGTCGGCGACGACGCCGATGCCCGCCTGGAGGACCCGGCGGGCGAGCTGTTCGACCTGTTGGCCGACGAGCGCCGTCCCGGCACGGTCGCCCACGCCGTCGACCGCATGCTGGCGGCCATCGACGTGGTTCGGGACCAGCTCTCGGTCGACACCTGGCTGGTCGTCGGGTCACTCCAGCGTCGGATCGCCAACCTGGATCCCGATGGCCCCGACCGCGACGAAGCGGTGACGATGGTGCTGAACGATCTGCTCCACGGGTTGCTGTCGCTGTCGGGGCTGGCGACCGAGTCGATGGTGCGGGACCAGGGCTGGCACTTCATGGACGCCGGCCGTCGGATCGAGCGGTCCCTCCACACCGCGGCCCTGGTCGGCGACACCCTCGGCCCGCCCCGGAACCCCATGACCGAGGGACTGCTGCTCGAGTCCGTGGCGACGGCCAACGAGAGCATCATCACCTACCGGCGCCGCTACCTGTGGCAGGCCCGGCTGGCGACGCTGCTCGACCTGCTGTTCAGCGACACCGGCAACCCCCGGTCGCTACGGTTCCAGCTCGACCGGCTGGGCGACGACCTGGCCCTGCTACGGGCCGGGCAACCGGAGGGGGCCGGCCTGTCGGCGACTCCTCTGGTGCTCGACGTCGCCCGCCGGCTCCAGGACCTCGACACCGAGGCGCTGTCCCAACCCGCCGGGGACGCGGGCCGGGTCGAGCTCATCGAGTTGGTGGCGACTGTGCGGTACCAGCTCTCGCTGGCCGCCGATGCGTTGGCCGCCGACTTCTTCACCCGCCAGCTCCCCCAGCTGTCGGTCAACACCCCGATCGAGTCGCCCCGGAGTGGCCGGTGATCTACGAAGTCGTCCATCGGACACATTACGAGTACGACGCTCCGGTCACCGTCAGCCTGGGCCAGGTCCACCAGCTCGCATCCGACGTCGACGGTCAGCGGTGCCTGGAGCGAAACCTCCTGGTCTCCCCCGAACCGGAGCACTACCGGGAGCGGGTCGACTACTTCGGCAACCGGACCGCGGTGTTCTCGGTCCGGGAACACCACACCACGCTGGAGGTCACCAGCACCGCAACCGTCGACACCTCCGGTCGGGCTCCCGACCTCGGAGCCTCCGGCCGGCGGCCCTGGGATTCGCTGATCGGCGGCGGACCCGGAGCCGAGCTCGAGGTGGTTGAACTGACGCTGGACTCGCCGCTCGTCACCCGATCGGACGAGTTGACCGACTACGCCAGATCCAGCTTCCCAACCGGGCGGCCCATCGACCGGGCGCTGGCCGAGCTGTGCTCGCGAATCCATACCGAGTTCACCTTCGACCCCGAGGCCACCGATGTCGACACCCCGATCGAGCAGGTCCTGGCCGACCGCCGAGGCGTGTGCCAGGATTTCGCCCACGTCCTCATCGGCTGCCTCCGGTCGATCGGGCTGGCCGCCCGGTACATCAGCGGCTACCTGGAGACCGTGCCCCCGCCCGGCCAGGACCGGCTGGTCGGGGCCGACCGGACCCACGCCTGGGTCGGCGTGTATCTGGGCGACGGCGCCTGGGTCGGGATCGACCCGACCAACGACCAGCCGGCAGGCGTTCGCTACATCACGACCGCCCACGGCCGCGACTACGCGGACGTGCCGCCGCTGAAGGGCGTCATCTTCACCGACGCCGAGGAGAGCGTGCTCACCGTGTCGGTCGACGTGACGCCCCGATCACCGGCCGGCCACCGGCCACAGTAGCTTGTCGCCATGCGCTCGTTCGGTTGCCAGATCTGCGATCAGCTGGTCTTCTTCGACAACTCCACCTGTCTGCGATGTGGGGCCGAGCTCGGCTACCTGCCCGATGGGCGCCAACTCGTCGCTCTGCGACCGGAGGGATCCATACTCCACCCGGTCGGCGTCGACGCCGGTCCGGTTGCCCGCTGCAGCAACGCCGGGGCCGCCAGATGCAACTGGCTGGTTCCGGTCGATCGGGCCGGCTCGCTGTGCGACAGCTGCCGGCTGACCACCGTCCGCCCCAACGACGACGACGTCCGGGCCATGGCCGCATTCGCCGACGCCGAGGGAGCCAAGCGGCGGCTGCTCGACCAGCTCACCGGTCTCCGGCTGCCGATCATCGACCGCAGCAGCGACCCCGAGCGGGGCCTGGCCTTCGAGCTGCTGTCGTCCCGAGGTCGTGACGTGACCACCGGCCACGACGCCGGCATCATCACCCTCGACCTCTCCGAGTCCGACGACGCGCACCGGGAGTTCGTCCGCCAACAGCTCGGCGAGCCGTACCGGACGGTGCTCGGCCACCTGCGCCACGAGGTCGGCCACTACTTCTGGCCTCGGCTGGTGGTCGACCGTGACCGGCTGAACGGTTTCCGGGCCCTGTTCGGCGACGAGCGCCGGTCATACGAGGAGGCCAGGGCCGACCACTACGCCGGTCACGACCAGGGCGACCCGAGCGACGGCTGGTCGTCGACCCACGTGTCGCAGTACGCCACGATGCATCCCTGGGAGGACTGGGCCGAGACCTTCGCCCACTACCTCCACATCCGGGACGGCCTGGAGACGGCCTCCTCGTTCGGCATCATGGTCGGCGATCCGGCCCGGGCCGCCGGGGCCGCCGGCTGGACCATCGACGACGGCCACGACCGATCGCAGGTCGGTGTGGGCTCGATGGTCGGGGACTGGCTGGGGCTGACCCTGGCCCTGAACGCGATGTCACGGTCGATCGGCCAGGGCGACCTCTACCCGTTCGTGCTGTCGCCGGTGGTGATCTCCAAGCTGGATTTCGTCCATCGGGCCGTGACCGAGGTGCTGCCGGCCCGGGTCACCTGAGCCGGATATCCGGCCGATTCATCAGCATCGGTCGGCCGGTTCGGCGGCGGCGATCGATCAGTAGCCTCGCTCCCAGTCGATCTCGTTCTCCAGGTTTCGGCCCTCCAGCAGCGCAGCCAGGTTGCGGCAGAACAGCTCGACCGGTCGAGCCGATCGGATGTCGGCCCCGCCCGACGTGTGGGGGGTGATCAGGACCCGGGGGTGCTGCCACAGCTCGGTCGGTGGCGGTCGATCGAACTCGCCGGGGTAGACGTCGAGGGCCACCCCCCGGAGCCGATCCAGGGCCGCAGTCAGCGCCTCCATGTCGACGATCTCACCCCGGGCCACGTTGACCAGGACGGCGTCGTCGGGGAGCACCGCCAGTTCGGCTTCTCCGATGAGGCCGTCGGTCTCCGCTGTCCACTGGCAGCAGACGGCCACGAACCGTGACCGGGCCAGCAGCTCATGCAGCTCGTCCGGGCGGCCGACGTGGACGAAACCCTCCGGAGGGTCCGGCGACGGTGATCGGCGGGTCCCGACCACCTCCATACCGAGCGCCGCCGCCAACCGGCCGACCTCGGCGCCGATGCCGCCGATACCGACGACGCAGGCGGTCTGGCCGGCCAGCAACGTCGGCCGGTAGTGGCGGCGGTCGAACTCCCCTCGATGGCGATCGTCGGTGGCTCGATGGAAGTCACGGGCGAAGTGGAGAAACGCCGCGATCACGTACTCGGCGATGGCCAGGGTGTTGCCGAGGCCCCGGGACGTGGTCACGACCACGTCACTTCCCCACAGATCACAGCGATGGAGGTTGCTGGCTCCGGCCGGCGTCTGGTGCACCCAGCGCAGCCGAGGGCTCCGGGCCCGCAGGTCGATCGGAACCGGGAAGCCGGCCAGGATGACCTCCGCCGTGGCCAGGAGCTCGGTTCGCTCGTGGCGGGTCCCCACGCCGGTCGAGCCGGGTCGGAGGTAGGCGTTCGCCCCGTAATCGCCCCAGGTCTCACGGATCTCACCGTCGAACCAGCCGTCGGCCATCGTCAGGCTCACCGACGGGTCGACGGCCTCGATCCTGCGTTTTGCGTCCGGCGACAGCGGCACGAGCGACACGACGTGCAACGGCTCAGCTCCCCGTTCCGCTCGGCAGAATGATCCGGGGCCGGATCATCTCCACTATGACTCGACCACTAGGACTCGACCACTATGACTCGACCACTAGGACTCGACGATGACGTGTTCGGTGGTGAGGATGACCTCCGGCCCGTGGCCGAGGAAGTTCGCCTCGTCGGCCCTGGTCGCCTCGTATTCGAGGCTCGAGGCCGAGGCCCGCATGGCATCGAGGTCCTGCCACCAGGTGATGGCGACGCCGTCGAACGGTGGCCGGTCCTGGCGGTTGTAGGCCCCCATGCGGGTGTGGCTCTGGACGTAGCGGCTCATGGTGGGGATCCGAGCCGCGATCGGGCCGTGGACCTCCCGCCAGTAGTGGTGGGCGGCCAGCGGGTCGAGGGCGGGGGAGAGGTGGACGAATTCGACGTTCTTGATGCCCCCGTCGGGGACAGGGCCGTCCTTGATGACGTGCTCGTCGACCACGAGCTCGACCAGTTGGTCGACGTCGATGAAGTTCGGCTCGTCCCGTTTCGCCGACGCGAACTCGGGGGTCGATGCGATGGCGGCCAGGGCCGCCTTGTCGTCGAACCAGACCTCGGCGATCCCGTCGTAGGCCACGTCGCCCCGCCGGTAGCCGCCGAGCCGGGTGTGGCTCTGCACGTAGCGCCGCAGGCCCGGGAGGCGGGCCACGATGGGGCCGTGGGTGTCGAGCCAGTACCGCTGGAACGCCTCGACGTCGAGGTCCGGTCTGCGCTTGATGATCTCAACGACCTTGATCATCGGACCGGGCAAGGGGGCCTGGGGTGCCTTCGGGCCTGGGGACGCTGGTGTTCATCACGACCAGTGCCGTCAGCTCTCGTCGATCCAGTTGACGATGCGTTCCGGTGTGGCCGGTAGCCGTCGGACCCGAACGCCGTGATCGCGCAGGGCGTCGTCGATGGCAGACGAGATGGCGGCCGGGGCCATCATCCGACCCGCTTCACCGCCCCCCTTGATCCCGTGTGGAGTGTAAGGCGACGGTGTCTCCTGGTGACCGATCTTCAACTCCGGTACGTCCATCGAGGTCGGTATGACGTACTCCGCGAAGCTCGGCGTCTGCAGCACCCCATCGGGGCCGTAGACGAACTCCTCCAGGATCGACGTGCCGATACCCTGGGCCGTCCCGCCGACGATGTGGCCGGCCAGCGATCTCGGGTTGACCATGGTGCCACAGTCATGGACGGCGGTGTAGTCGAGGAAATCGACCTTGCCGGTCTCGGCATCGACCTCGACCACCGCGATATGGCAGGCGTGACCCATGAAGGGGTAGAACACACCGAGGTCGGTCCGATCGTCGTTCGGCATCGTGGTGTAGGGGTGATCGTAGACGTGGCTCGCCTCCAGCCCGCTCTCGATCTCGTCTGGCAGGCCGTGCTTGAACAGGTGGGCCTGGATGGCGATGTCGGCCAGCTCCATCCGTGCGCTCGGCGTTCCGGCAACCTCGAATCCACCGTTGACCCACTTCAGATCGTCGGCGCTGGCCTCCAGCAGGTGGGCCGCGATGGCTGCCGCCTTCTTCTTGATCTTGACCGATGCCACCTCGACCGCGCCGGCCACCATGACGGTGAAACGGCTCCCGCCCGGTCCGGTGGCCGGGAGGCCCTGGTTCGAACTGGCGTAGACCACGTTGACGGTCTGCGGGTCGATGTCGAACTCCTCGGCCACCAGCTGGGCCACCATGGTCTCGGGGCTGTTGCCCCACATGGCGCAGGAGTAGAGGGTGGCGGTGATGTTGCCGAGAGCGTCGACGTCCAGGGTCACGCTCTCGGGCATGCTCGACACCGGGGCTGCCGGCTCATCGAACCAGAACCAGAACTCGGTGGCGCTGAACACGCTCCGCTCCTGGCAGGTGCAGATCCCGATCCCGACGTTGCGACCCTCGGCCCTGGCTTCGGTTTGGCGCTGTCGCCAACCCGAGTAGTCGGCGAGCTCCAGCGCCTTGTCGAGCACGCCACCGTAGTTGCCGCTGTCGTAGACATTGCCGGTGGGGATGAAGTACGGGAACTGATCGGGGTCGAGGAAGTTCAGGCGGCGGATCTCGGCCGGATCCATGTCGAGTTCGAGAGCCGCCAGGTCGACCATTCGCTCCAGCGCCCAGTTGCCGACCTCCGACCCGAATCCACGGTAGGCGCCCTGCTGGCACTTGTTGGTCAGGACCGCGGTCACGTCGTAGTAGACACTGCTCATCTTGTACGGCCCGGTGACCTGGGCCAGGGCGTTGCCATGGTGGCCGACGCCGAACTGGATGTACGCGCCGTAGTCCTCGACGGTGGTGATCTTGATGCTGCGCAGCGTGCCGTCGTTCATCACCGCCAGATCGATCTGGTAGCGCCGATCCGATCCGTGATGGTCGCCGTTCGAGATGTTCTCCATCCGGTCCTGCATGAACTTGACCGGCCGTCCGGTCACCCGCGACAGCATGCCGGCGATGGCCGGCGTCTTCACCTCCCACAACTTGGACCCGAAGCTCCCGCCGGCCGACACCGGGTGCATGTCGAGCTTGTTGCTCGGTACCCGCAGCGTCCCGGCCAGCATGAACAGATAGGACGTGAAGCTGAGCGAGTTGGCGTGGATGGTCATCATCCCGTTTGCCTGGTCGTAGTCGGCGATGGCACCGACCGTCTCGATCGGCTGGCCACCCGAGCGGCCCCAGTGCAGCGTGTCGCTGATGATGCGGTCGGCGGCGGCGAAGTCGGCCTCGACCTCGCCGAAGGTGAACTCGCGGTGGAAGGCCACGTTGGTTCCGAGCGTCTCGTGAACCAGCGGTGAGCCGTCCTCCTTGGCCACCATCGGATCGACGACCGGCTCCAGTGGCTCGTATTCGATTTCCACCAGCTCGGCCGCGTCCTCGGCGATGGCCCGGCTCTCAGCGGCGATGGCCACCACACCCTCGCCGGTGTAGCGAACCTTGTCGACGGCCAAACACCGCCACGGGTGGTTCTCGGGGTCGGGCCCGAAGTCGGGGAGCGGGTCGGTGATCTCGGCCGCTTGGGCCCCGGTCACCACTGCCGCCACCCCGGGAACCGCTTCGGCGGCCGAGGTGTCGATGCTGACGATCCTGGCGTGGGGGTAGATGCTTCGGACCAGTGCCACCTCCAGCATGTTCGGCAGCACCATGTCGTCGATGTAGCCGCCCTTGCCCAACAGGAACCGGCGGTCTTCGAGACGGGGGATCGACTTGCCGATCCAGTTCTTCTCCGTCGTGTGCTCACGGACGTCGGGGATGGTCATGTGCTCGTCCTCAGCTCTCGGTGCTCGACTGTGTGCCGGCCACGGTGGCGGACCGGGTGGCGGACATCGTGGCGGCCGCCTCGACCACCGATTCGACGATGTACTGGTAGCCGGTGCAGCGGCACAGGTTGCTGGCGATGCCCTCCCGGGCCTCCTCGGCGGTGATGTCGGGGTTGGCCCTGATCAGTTCCAGGCTGCGCATCAGCATCCCCGGTGTGCAATAGCCGCACTGCAGCCCCTGCTTCTGGCGAAAGGCTTCCTGGATGGGGTGAAGCTCACCGTTGTCGGCCAGCCCCTCGACGGTCTCGACGTTGGTCCCGTCGGCCTGGACGGCCAGCACCAGACACGCCCGAGCGCTCTGGCCGTCGACCAGGACGGTACAGGCGCCGCAGGCTCCCTGCTCGCAACCGAGGTGGGTGCCGACCAGGCTCAGTCGGCGGCGCAGGAAGTCGGCCAGCGACAGTCGGGGCTCGACGTCGTCCTCGACGGTCCTGCCGTTGACCGTCAGTGTGAGGTGATGGGTCTCGGTTGTCATGTCGTGGCTCCGGCTCGGTCGATGGCGGTGGTCAGGGCCCGGCGGACCAGGACGGTGGCCACCCGTTTGCGGTAGGACCCGGAGCCGAACACGTCGGAGAACGGCTGGAGTTCGGCGGTGGCCGACTGGGCCGCCTCGCCGATGAGCTCCCGGGTCGGCGTCTGACCGGTCAGCTCCTGTTCGACCGCAGCCGACCGAACCGGCCGCCCGGCGACGCCGCTCATGGCGATGGCCACACGATCGATGGCACCGTCGTCGAGATGGACCAGCACCGCGGCGGTGACCACCGGCCAGCTCTCATGGCTGTGGCTGAACTCCTCGAACGCATGGCCGGTCCCGGCGGGCCACCGGTCGACCCGCACCTCCCGAAGCAGCTCGTCGTCGCCCATGGCCGTCATGTAAGGGCCCTGGAAGAAGTCGTCGGCCGCGATGTGGCGCTCGCCGCCGGTGCCGGCCGTGATCAAGGTGGCCCCCTGGGCCAGGATTGCGGTGGGGATCTCGGCGCTGGGATCGGCATGGGCGATACTGCCCACCACGGTCCCGCGGTGGCGTATCGGCACCTGCCCGGCCCGGCCGATGGCCGCGGCCAGCAGCGGCGCAACCTCGGCCGCCGCAGCGTCGTGCTCGACCGCCCATTGGGTGGCGGCGGCGCCGACGGTCAGTGACTCGGTGGCGGTCGTGATGTGCGACAGGTCGTCGGCTCGGCCGATGTCGATCAGATGACTCGGCGAGGCGAGACGGATCGAGAGCATGGGCAGCAGGCTCTGCCCGCCGGCCAGGATCCGTGCCTCCGATCCCAGCTCACGAAGCGCCTCGGCGGCCTCGCTCGATGACGACACCCTGCGGTATCCGAATGGTGGTGCCTTCATGCATCCTCCTCGAGGGCTTGCTGAGGCTAGGGATGACACTAGCCCCAGATGCCTGAACCGACCAGAAGCTTGCTGGGTGTCGATGGTCGCCCTAGGTTGAGATGCATCGAGGGAATGGAGCATGCCATGCCGACCACTGTCGACCTTTCGCAGGACATCTACGAAACGATGATGGTGTACCCGGGCCACCTCAAGACGGTGCAGTTCCAGCACGTCAGCCACGAGGAGACGGCTGAGCGGTTCACCAGCGACTTCTCGTTCCAGACGACCGGCCTGATGGTCAACGACAACGGCCCGACCCACGTCGACTCGTTCAGCCACATGGATCCGAGCCCCGATGCGCCGACCATCGACCAGATGCCACTCGATCTGTTCTTCGGGACGGCCATCTGCCTCGACGTCTCCGGCGTCGCACCCCAGACCGACATCGAGCCGGCGCACCTCGACGCGGCCCTCGCCGAGTCCGGCCAGGACCTGAACGAGGGCGACATCGTGCTGTTCCACACCGGCACCTGGGAGCGCCACGTCGGTACCCGGGCCTACCTGACCGATTTCGCCGGACTGGGTGAGGCCGGCTCGCAGTGGATCGCCGACCGGGGGGTCAAGAGCTTCGGCGTCGACTCCCCGACGCCCGACAACCCGGCCAGCACCACCTATCCCTGCCACATGATGTCGCGCGACAATCGCATCACCCACTACGAGAATCTCGCCAACCTCAAGCTCCTGCTCGGCAAGCGGTTCGACTTCTTCGGCTTCCCGCTGAAGATCATCGGCGGCCACGGCGGCCCGACCCGAGCGGTGGCCCTCATCGAGGACTGAGCGTCGAGGCGGTCGGAGCCGCCTCTCTGCGAGTTCGGGGAACCCTTCGGGTTCCTGGCG
>CAVQRR010000007.1:0-38076 GCA_963715325.1 uncultured Acidimicrobiales bacterium | reverse complement strand
TCCTCGTTGATGTCGCACATCGCCACATCGGCGCCGGCGGCTGACAGCTGGCGGACCAACTCCCGACCCATGCCGCTGCCCCCGCCGGTGACCACGGCCAGCTTGCCGTCGAACGTGTCGATCATCGGTCCTCCATGTTGTCGGTCGGTGCCCACCGGTTTCGCCGCTGCGGCATCGAGTCTCGGAGCTTAGGGCCGGGCCGCCCGGCCAGGCGATCCGGAACGTCTCGATGGGGGTCGGGGACCGGCGATCCGGGGGCGGAATCCGTCCGCAACATCCTTTGCGATTGCGTGTCATTGCCGTTTCTTCCGTGTAGTCTCCGTTTGGGCTAAGAGGTACAACGTGTTCGAGCAAATGGCGGTTCTGACCGAAGCCCGTTCCTTTGTCACGTACAGAGGAGCTGGCTCGTCGGGTAAAAGGTGGCTCTGCGCATCTCGTTTGTGCTGGCCATCGGGATCCCCGGAGGGGCTTCTGGTCGCGCCGGGTGAACGACCCGACGGGCGCCGAGAACACGTTGACCACCGACGCAAGGAGAACGTAATGGTGGGACAGCGATACTCGACAGGCACTCGACGTGGGGCACGGCTTGTGTCCATCGGGGAGGTGAGCCGATGAGTCGCCGCATGGTTCTGCTGCTCGCCGTCGTCCTCGCCCTGACCCTCGCGGCATGTCAGCCGCTCACGAGGGGCGGCAAAGAGACCGGACAGCGAGGCACCGGCCAGGATCGGGGCACCAAGGCTCTCGACGTCCCCGACGGGGAAGCGGGTCCCAGCACCGACACCGCGCCCAAAGTCGAGCGCAAGGGGCGGACCGCCAAGACCGGTGGAACCGGTGAGCGCCCGGCGCTCAACGTCGAGGTAACGGCTCCCCAGCCGCCGGATGAACCTGCGACGACGAAGGGTTCGGAACCGGTCCCCGCCGCAGGCCAGGACCCGGCGGGCAAAGAGGCACCGACCGAAACGTCCGGCTCGGCTCCGACGACCACACCGCGGTCTGGTGTGAGGAAGGCGCCGGCTCCGACCGTCGGCTCGGCTCCGGCCACCTCGCCGCCGAAGGCTCCCGTGAGCAAGTCGCCTGCTCCGACCGTCGGCTCGGCTCCGGCCACCTCGCCGCCGAAGGCTGCGGTGAGCAAGTCGCCTGCTCCGACCGTCGGCTCGGCTCCGGCCACGACCCCGCCGAGCCCCTCAGGCCAGGCACCTTCCACGACCGGCGCCACCACGCCTCCGCCGCCGGCCAATCCCGGTGGCGGCCTGCTGCCGGTGTACACGCCGATCGCAGGCTGCAGCGAGGGCAACACCGTTCCCAGGGGCCAGGGCCCGGGCGCGGTCAACTTCGAACCGCTGGGGTCGATCTGGTGTTTCAACCTCAGTGATCCTCCGGCACGGACCGCCGCCGAGGGCTCGAACAGCTGGGTCGACGACTTCACCGTCAATACCCTGATGTTGAGCCTCGACGACCGGGAGATGGGCTATCGGGTGTTCGACAACACCGGCGCCGCCGCCGGCAAGTCACAACACTGGATCAACCAGAACCACTGGATGACCGACGTCAGGGACGGCTTCACCGGTGGGTCGTCGATCCGCCCCGACCGGGCCTTCAAGTTCCAGAACGGCAAGTTCGTGGTCGAGGGCGACTTCGCCGCCTCCATCCCCGAGTACGGGGGCGAGACCTGGGGCGAGATCACCATCACCTCGGCACCGCAACCGACCGGTGTGATCGCCGACAACCTCTACGCATACGGGCAGTTCGGTGGCCACTGGACGGTCGGCTGCCGGCTTCAGCCGGACAGGGTGCCGACCTGCGCCGTCGAGGGTGCGCAGAAGAACTCGCCTCCGAACTCTGGGATGTGCTCGGCCATCCCCGGCAACTACCGGGTTTCGGAGATGTCGTACTTCCAGAACTGCGGTAGCCAGACGATGGGCGGCGAGCCCGGGGGCCAGCGTGGCCAGTACTGGCGGACTTGCAGGCGGGGTGGTCCGGACATGGAGTGCCGCGACCGATTCCGATTGGAAGTCACGAAGAGTTCGTTGACCCTCTACGTCAACGGCCACAAGTACTTCGAGGATGCAGGTTGGCCGGCCGCTCATCAGCTTCCGGACAGCTTCATCAACGGAGACGTCTACGCCTACCAGTCCAACTGGCAGGTCCGAGCCGGCTCCCATGCGTTCCGCTACCACTGGGACCACTTCGCGGTGAACCCACCGAACGGACCGACGGCATCGGAGTGGTTCAACTAACCTGCTCCCGGTTCGACATGGCAGCGAGCGACCTCGTCGAGGCCGCTCGCTTGCCCTGCCCTCCTCGCTCGGACCCGGCCCGATTTGCCTCACCGGCGGCAAGTTTCGGAAGCTTGATCGATCACAGGGACCATCAGGAGCGAGCATGACAACCACAGACGTTGACGTCGACCCCCGGGACTTCGACCCCGACAGCCTGCGGTCGAAGTACGAGGCCGAGCGGGACAAGCGACTCCGGGCCGACGGCAACGACCAGTACCTGAACATCGCCGACTACGAGCGCTATCTCGACGACCCCTACGTGGCGCCGGTGGAACGGGAACCGCTGACCGACACCGTGGAGGTGGTGATCATCGGCGGTGGCTTCGGCGGATTGCTGGCGGGGGCCAGGCTGGCCGATGCCGGAGTCGAAGACGTGTGGATCATCGAGAAGGGCGGTGACTTCGGCGGGACCTGGTACTGGAACCGCTACCCCGGCGCCCAGTGCGACATCGAGTCGTACATCTACCTGCCGCTGCTGGAGGAGCTGGGACGGATCCCGACCGAGAAGTACGTCCACGCCCCGGAGATCCTGGCCCACAGTCGGGCCATCGGCGAGCACTACGGGCTCTACGAACGGGCGATCTTCCAGACCGAGGCCACCGACCTCCGCTGGGATGACGAGCACGGTCGATGGACGATCGAAACCAACCGGGGTGATGCGATCCGGGCTCGGTTCGTGATCATGTCGAGCGGCCCCTTGCACCGGCCGAAGCTGCCGGGCATCGAGGGCATCGACGACTTCACCGGTCACTCGTTCCACACCAGCCGATGGGACTACGACTACACCGGCGGCGGACCGGACGGCGGGCTCGACCGGTTGGCCGACAAGCGGGTCGCCATCATCGGCACCGGCGCCACCGCGGTGCAGTGCGTGCCCCACCTGGCCCGGACCGCCGAGCAGCTGTACGTGTTCCAGCGGACGCCGTCGTCGATCGACGTTCGGGGCAACAGGCCAACCCCCGACGGCTGGGAGATGGGGCTGGAGCCGGGCTGGCAGAAACGGCGGATGGAGAACTTCAACAATCTGGTCACCGGCATCCCCGAGCCGGAGGATCTGGTCAACGACGGCTGGACCGACATCATCGGCAACCTGCTGGTCCGCATGCGGGAGGCCGGGGAATCGGCCGATGTCTCCGAGGAGGGGATCGCCCGGTCGGTCGAGCTGGCCGACTTCGAGAAGATGAACCAGGTCCGCTCCAGGGTCGACGAGATCGTCGACGATCCGGCAACCGCCGAGGCCCTCAAGCCCTGGTACCGCCAGTTCTGCAAGCGACCCTGCTTCCACGATGACTACCTCCCGGCCTTCAACCGGCCGAACGTGACACTGGTCGACACCGACGGCCTCGGCATCGACCGGGTCACCGAGTCCGGTGTCGTCGTCGACGGCGTCGAGTACGAGGTCGACTGCTTGATCTACGCCACCGGGTTCGAGGTCGGCACCGACTACACCCGCCGGGCCGGCTGCGAGGCCCACGGCCGCGATGGGCTCACCCTCACCGACTACTGGGCCGACGGGATGCGGACCATGCACGGCATGCACGCCCGCAACTTCCCCAACATGTTCATCGTCGGTCCCCAGCAGGGTGGCTTCACCGCCAACTACCCCCACATGCTCGACGAGGTCAGCACCCACCTCGGCTACCTGATCGCCGAGGTCGCCAAGCGGGGGGCGACCAGGGTCGAGGTCACCGAAGCGGCCGAGCAGGCCTGGGTCGACAAGATCGTCGAGCTGGCCAGGCTCAACGAGGGGTTCCTCGAAGCCTGCACCCCCGGCTACTACAACAACGAGGGTCAGGTGGCCAAGCGAAAGGCCCAGAACGCCTTCTACGGCAAGGGCCCGGTCGAGTTCTTCGCCATCCTCGATCAGTGGCGCCGAGCCGGAGACCTCGACGGGCTCGAGCTGACCTAGACGGTCTGTCACCGCCTCGATGTGAACTGGTTGCGCCGAGCGCCCTGGGCGAGACTGGGGCCATGGTCGATCAACTGGCACCGGAACTGCGCGAACTCAAAGACCGGATGAAGTCGTTCATCAACGACGTCGTCATCCCGGCCGAACCGATCCTCATGGCCGAAGACGATGAGGCTGCAGCCAAGGCCGAGGAGCTGAAACAGCAGGGCAAGGACGCCGGCCTGTGGGCGCTCGGTCACCCCGAGGAGATCGGCGGCGGCGGCCTGCCGTTCATGGATTTCGTGTACCTCAACGAGGTGATCGGCCGATCCCATTGGGGCCAGTGGGCGGTCGGCAGCCTGTCGATGCAGGACTCGATCATGTTGAACCTCTACGCAAGCGACGCCCAGCGGGAGCGGTTCCTGAAGCCGCTGGTTGCCGGCGAGATCTACCCCTCGGTCGGGCTGACAGAACCGGAGGTCGCCGGCTCCGACCCGATCCAGATGCGGGCCACCGCGGTGCTCGACGGCGACGAGTGGATCATCAACGGTCACAAGTGGTTCACCTCGGGAGCGAACCGGGCCGCCTTCACCACGGTGTTCGCCATCACCGAGCCCGACGCCGAGAAGCACAACAAGTTCTCATCGATCATCGTGCCGACCGACACGCCGGGCTACGAGATCGTTCGGGTTGTGCCGACCATGGGTCACACCGGCGGCAACCACTGCGAGGTCAACTACAACGATGTCCGGGTGCCATACGAGAACCTGCTCGGCGACCGGGGCCAAGGGTTCCACATCGCCCAGAAGCGGCTGGGACCGGGCCGGATCTTCCACTGCATGCGATGGCTGGGCCAGGCCCAGCGGGCGTTCGAGCTGATGTGCGAGCGGGCCAAGGTCCGCTATGCCCACGGCAGCTACCTGGCGGAGAAGGGCGACATCCAGGCCATGATCGCCGAATCGGCGGCCGAGATTCAGGCCGCCAGGATGATGACGCTCGACGCGGCTCGGGCAATCGACGCCGGCAGCGAGGCCAGGACCGAGATCAGCCTCATCAAGTTCTGGGGCGCCCGAATGCTGCACAACGTGGTCGACCGGGCCATCCAGGTCCACGGCGCGCTCGGCGTCACCGCCGACACCCCGCTCGAGTTCATGTACCGGGAGGCCCGCTACGCCAGGCTCTACGACGGTCCGGACGAGGTCCACCGGATGGTGGTCGCCCGTCGCCTTGTCCGCGACCCGTACAACGGTGTGCCCTGGGCCTGAGACGGATGCCGGTGGGTTGCCGAGTCACGCCGGCAACCCACCGAGACCGGACGGGGGAGATGTGCGTGCGATCGGAGACCGGTCAGTTCGCCGCGGTGAGCGCCTCCGGGAGGCTCTCGGCGTTGGTTCCCCGGGCGGCCTCGATCTGGATGGCGGTGCCGTCGGCGAAGGCGATGGACATGGGGATGGCCAGCTTGCCCGGTTCGGTGGCGATACCGGCCAGTTCGTCTCTGGACCATTCGGCCTTGAGCTCCTTGGGCTTCCCGCTCATCGCCGACACCGAGTAGACCAACAGTCGCCGGTCGGTCAGAACCAGGTAGTGCTGACCGGCCGGGAAACGATCGGCGAGACCCTGGTCGCTCGGGGTGTTCGATTGGCGGCCGTCGGCTGCCACCGCCGCCAGTATCCCGCCGAGCTCCTTGGCCACCATCCGGGTCATCGTGCCCTTGGGGTTGGTGGTGCAGGCGGCCAGCACGGTCTCACCGTTTTCGATGCCGATCTTGTCGGCGGCCTTCTCGATCTTCTTCTTGACGTTGTTCAGTTGCAATGATCTGCTTCTCCGATCGACTGATCCAGGCATCGGCGAATCGGCGCCATTCCTTGAACCGATGCCCTCGAACCGGGCCGCTCGGCCGTCCGTCATGTGTCTTCACCCTCGCAAAACTCGCCACGGAAATGCAGAGTTGTGAGGCCCGAGAAACTAGCGTCGGCGTCGAACCCCGGTCGCCGGCCTCGGTCATGGTCGCGCCGGCACCAAGCTCAGGAGTCACGCAGTGAACGTTGCCCAAGCAATCGCCAGAATCCTCAAGGCCGAGGGTGTCGAGATCCTGTTCGCCTACCCGGTGAACCCGCTGATCGAGGCGGCGGCCGAGGTCGACATCCGGACCGTGATCGTGCGCCAGGAGCGGGTCGGGCTCCATATGGCGGACGCCTACAGCCGGCTCAGCTCCGGCGACAGGCTCGGCGTGTTCTGCATGCAGCACGGCCCGGGGGCGGAGAACGCCTACGGCGGTGTGGCCCAGGCCTACGGCGAGTCGGTACCGATCATGGTCATCCCCATGGGTTACCCGACACGGCTGATGAACGTGGATCCCAACTTCAGCTCGTGGCGCCAGATGAAGGGCGTGGCCAAGCTGACAGACCACATCGGCGACGCCAGGATGGTGAACGAGACCATGCTCCGGGGGTTCTCGGCGTTGCGAAACGGTCCGCCGCGACCGGTCGTGATCGAGGTGGCGGCCGACATCTTCTCCGCCGACGCCAAGGACCCGACCGATGAATACGTGCCGACGTGGAGCGCCCGGTCCGGACCGGACCCGGCAGCGGTGAGCCGTGCGGCCGAGGTTCTGGCCGGCGCCGACCATCCGGTGATCTACGCCGGCCAGGGGGTGCACTACGCAAAGGCCTGGGCCGAGTTGCTGGCGCTGGCCGAAAAGCTCCAGGCCCCGGTGACGACAACGCTGGCCGGCAAGTCGGCCTTTCCCGAGGATCACCCGCTGTCGCTCGGCACGGCGGGGCGGACCATCGGCAAGCAGGTCCGGGATTTCCTCGATGGGGCAGACGTCGTCTTGGCCGTCGGCGCCAGCCTGACCAGGACCGGTTTCGGCCAGCCGATGCCCAGGCAGGCCACCATCATCCATGCCACCGGCAATCCCGGCGATCTGCAGAAGGACGTCGCGGTCCAGCACGCCCTCCTCGGTGACGCCCAGCTGACCCTGACCGCCCTCGGTGAGCAGATCGGCGACGGTGCCTCGGCCAAGGCCTCGATCCGGGCCGGCTCGGTGCCGGGCGAGATCGCAGCCGCCAGGGAGTCGTGGCTCGACGACTGGCGACCCAAGCTGACCAGCAACGAGACACCGATCGATCCCTACCGGGTGGTCCACGAGCTCGACAAGCTGGTCGACAAACAGAACTGCATCGTGACCCACGATGCAGGCAGTCCCCGGGACCAGATGACACCGTTCTTCTCGGCGACCGCCCCACTCAGCTACCTCGGCTGGGGCAAGACCACCCAACTCGGCTACGGCCTCGGCCTGGCCATGGGAGCCAAGCTGGCCCACCCGGACAAGCTCTGTATCAACGTCTGGGGTGATGCCGCCATCGGCTTCACCGGCATGGACTTCGAGACCGCGGCCCGGGAACGGATCCCGATCCTGTCGATCCTGCTCAACAACTTCTCGATGGCCATCGAGATCCCGATCATGCAGGTGGCCCAGGAGAAGTACGGCAGCACCAACATCTCCGGCCACTACGCAGACATGGCAACCGCCTTCGGTGGCTACGGCGAACGGATCACCGACCCCAACGACATCGTGGCCGCCCTGCAGCGGGGCATCGCCAAGACCGAGGAGGGTGTGCCGGTGCTACTCGAGTTCATCACCGCAAAAGACCACACCTATTCGACGTTCTGAGCCGGACCGAGCCAGCGCCCATGACACCGATCCCCGAGGAGCACCGATGACGAAGGTCGCCGTCGCCAGCCGACTGTTCAACCTCATGCCACAACTCAAAGAGGAGATGTTGGCCGCCTACCCCGACGCCAAGATCGCAACCGGTTCGGTGGCGGCCGAGGACGACCTGATCGAGTTCCTGGCCGGCTACGAGGTTGCGGTGATCGGCATCGAGCGCTTCACCGAACGGGTGTTGTCCAACCTGCCGGACCTGCGGGTCGTTGCCTGTTGCTCTGCCGGCGTGGATCATCTCGATCCGGCGCTGCTCCAGAAAGTACGGGGTCCGGATGGGGTGGATCCCCGGAGTCAACAAGCATGCCGTGTCGGAGCTGGCCCTTGGTCTGATGCTCGACGTGGTCCGCAACGTGAACTGGGCGAACGTGCAGCTCCGAAACGGCAAATGGGCGCCGCCCCGGCGGGGTCGGCTGTTGCGGGGGGCCACGGTCGGGGTCCACGGTTGCGGGAACATCGGCAAGGAAACGGTGAAGCTGCTGCAGCCGTTCGACGTCGAGATCCTGGCCTGCGATCGGGAGGACTACCCCGAGTTCTACGAGCGGTACAACGTGACGCCGGTGACGCCGGAAGAGCTGTGGGCCCGGTCCGAGATCCTGACCATCCATCTGCCCCGGAACTCCACAACGATCGGCCTGTACACCGCGGAGGTGCTCGACAAGCTCCGGCCGGGCGTGTTCCTGATCAACACCGCCCGGGGCAGCATCGTCGACGAGGACGCGGTGGCCGAGAGGCTGGCCGACGGTCGGATCGCCGGAGCGGCGTTCGACGTGTTCCACACCGAGCCGGTCGATGCACCGGAGCTGATCGCATCACCAGACTTCGTCGGCCTGCCCCATATGGGGGCCAGCGCTCGCGAGGCGTGGCTGGCCATGGGCCGGGCCGGCATGCGGGGCATCACCGACAACGCCGTGCCGGAGCCCGGGGTCTATCCTTTCGACTGAGCCGAGGCGCCGGCGTGATGCGACACCTCTTGGTAGACCGGTTCAGCTTCAATGGGCGTTGCCGCTTCAGCTCCCATAGCCGCCCAACCAGTCGCGTAGGTCGTACACCGACGGGGGGCTGATCTCGTGTTGCATCGGGTACTCCCGGTAGACGTGGTCCACGCCGTTGTCGGTGAGGGTGTCGCGGGTGGCGCGTCCCCGGTCGATGGTGACCAGTGGGTCGAGGGTCCCGTGATGGACGAGGATGTCCGGCAGGTCCGGATCGTCGAAGGCGTAGCTCAACCCGTCCACCTGCTGGAGCATGCCGGACAGGCAGGCGATGGCCACCGGTCGGGTCGCACCACCGGCCCGAAGGGCGGAAGCCAGTGTCATGGCACCGCCTTGGGAGAAGCCGATGATCACCGCCTGCGATCGGTCGAACCCGTGCTCGCGCATGCGTTGTCGATGGTGGCGTCGATGGCATCGACCGCCGCCAGGAAGGTGGCCGGATCGATGATGCCGTCGTCGGTGCGCTCATACCAGCCGGCCCCGAATCCCATCACCGAATGTGGACCACGGGGGCAAATCGTGAAGAAGTGGCCTTCGGGGTCGATGTGGGGGGCGAGCGGCGCCAGGTCGTATTCGTCCGCCCCGTAGCCGTGGATCAGTACCAGCAGCCGGTCACCTCGGCCGGTCGTTCCGACGGTGTTGACCACGAGTTCACTCATCGGCTCATCCTGCCACGGTGGGTGGCGCACTCCGACACTCAGGACCTGAGCGGGCCGGTCCGCCTACTGACGGATCTCCACAGCCTGCTCGATGACCCCGCGCCGATCCCGCCGCCGATCCCGGTTCCCAGACTGCTGGTATCCTTGATCTGGTCTCGGCAGACGTAGGCGATGAAAGTGGCGGGTGGGCAGTGGGTCGTTCCGATCGATTCCGGCAGGTCATTGTGGTAGCACTGGCGGCGCTGATCGTCGGAGCCGGGGCGTTGGCTGTCTGGAGCCGGGCACGGAGCGAGGATGCCGAGCCGAAGAACGGGCGAATCGAGGCGATCGGCGATGTGTCCGGGCCGCAACGGTCGTCGGGACCGAGCGATCCGGGCCAGCCGGCGGTGGGTGACCGTTCTTCCGGCAACGGCTCGCCGGTCGACGATCGAAGCCAGCGGTCGAACGGTGTCGCATCGTCGTTGATCGCCGTCGCCGGAGCGGAGGCCCGACGAGCCGACGGTGTGTCACAGGCAGCCCCGTCGACTCCGAAGCGATCGGGCACCGTGGGATCGAACACTGCCGAGTCGACCACCACCGAGCCACCAGACGATCACCGGAGCCACCGGCACGACCACCGAGGCACCGACAACCACCGAGGCCCCGACGACGACTGCGCCGCCTCCGACGTTGCCGGCGGTGTTGGCCAACGGCGGCTTCGACGGGCTGGACATTCCCGTTGGCTCCTACCTCCTGGTCGACGATGGTCAGGTTCCGGGATGGACCTCCGATTCGGGGGTGTTCGAGGTCTGGCACCCGGACATGGAGGGGGTCGGTTCGCCGGATGGAAACAACCTGATCGAATTGAACGCAGACAGGGCCACCACGATCCATCAGGACCTCGCAACCACGCCCGGCTCCACCCTGGAGTGGAGTTTCCACCACCGAGGCCGTGACGGCAAGGACACGATGGAACTGCTCATCGGGCCGAGCGACGGCCCGTTGGAGCGGATCAAGAAGGCCCGGACCGGCGAGAAATGGAAACGGTACCGGGGCGAGTACAAGGTGCCGGAAGGTCAGACCTCCACCAGGATCGCCTTTCGAGCGCTCGACGGGGGCAGCGTCGGCAACCTGCTCGACGACGTACGGGTCGCGCCGAGATCCTGAACGCTCGGTTCCGACCGAGGCTCACTCACCCCGCATTCGACTCTGCCAGGTGCCGGGATCGAGCCCCAGCTTCTCCAGCCGGTCCACGATCCACAGCGGCGGCTCCATCTCCTCACCGTTCTTGATCCCGGTGATGGTTGCCCCGTCCTCACGCCACACGTGACAGCTGTTGAGGTTGTGGGCGAACCGCTCCCGGATCTGCTCGTCGGTCGGGTTCTGGGGTAGTGGGGCGGCCACCGGAGTGCCGTCATCGGGATCCGACGCCCGCATCGACCAGATCGATTGCACCGCAACCGGGGCCATGGCCTGCAACAGGGCGGTGGTGTGGGTACAGCCTCGCGGTCCACCGAACAGCTCCCGGATCTTGTGGGTGAAGCCGCGGGCGATCGACAGGCCGACCAGCTTGTCGTAGTGGCCGGTGATGTCGGTGCACGTGGTGTGGGGGTGGGTTTCCATCACCACCTCGGCGGCGCTTATCTCCAGTGACGGGAACCGCACGACGATGTCGACGATCATGTGATGAACCGTCAACGGATCCGGATCGTCCTCGACATAGACCCCCGGCGGCTTCCGGTCCTGGATCTGACCTCGGATCAAGAGCTCGGTGTCGGACTTTCGATAGGCCCGAACCGAGTAGGTGCGGTCGTGGAGCAGGGGGAGATCAGGCTCGACCACGTTCACGTGTTCGATGGCCGGGCTGGGTGAGGGCGCCTTCATAACGGCCCATTTCACCCCGCCGACCGCTGGATCGTCCAACCGCATGGCAGGCCCGCTGACGCTGTCTCGTCGCCTCCGCTGGGCGGGTCAGGTATCAGATTGCCGATTGGGACGTCTTGAGACCGAGGGAATCGGTCCGCCGGGTCCGATGGCGGGGGCGACCGCATCGGACTCGGCACCGGTCTGGACCACGAACGGGAGCAGACAGATGAGCCAGAGCACCACCATCGATCGAACGGGCGGGACCAGCGTCGGTGTCGGGGACACAGCGACCAGCGCCTTGGCCAGAATCAGTGTCGGCCCACCGTATTTCGATCTTCGGGAGATGGAGGAAGTCGGCAACGGCATCGTCACCGCCACGATCGCCCCCGCACCGGTACCCCATCCCGAGATCGGCGCCATAGAAGCGGCACAGGTCGCTCGCCATCTGGCCATCCTCGGTTCCTGTGCGGCAGCGTTGGCCCGCGACGACGACGATCGTCATCACTATCTGGCGACAAAGGCCCACTACACCCGACTGTCGAACGCACCGAACTCGGTAAACGGGCCGTTGCGGGCGGAGGCCATCGCCTCCTGGTCCGATCGCCGGAGTGCCCGCGCCCTGGTCAAGCTCAGCACCTTCGATGGGCAGGGACTCAACCTCCTCGACGTGACCTATACCGTCCTGACCCCCAAGATCTTCCACCGCTTCAATCCGCCGGTCGATGTGGTGGCCGTCCAGACCGGCGAGGGTCTGACATTCGAAGAGGAGCGCATCAACGGGGGAGTGAGGGTCGACTGCGGCCCGATATCGGCCGCGCTCTGTGCCGGTCACTTCCCCGACCATCCGGCGGCCCCGGTCGCCATCGTCATGGGGCAGTTGTGCCGTGCAGCCGGGTCGGCGATGCGCCGGCACCTCGATCTGGTCGGCGGCCGTTTCCGTATCGAGGAGGGCCACGTGGTGGCCGCCAAGCTGGCCACGGCCGGTCAGCGATTGGTTCTCGAAGCCCGCTATCTGAAACCGGTTCGTGGTGGACACCAGTTGCATGGTGTCGCACTGGCCGACGGGGAGACCGTGGGCGAACTGGTCGTCACCCTCTCGGCCCATGGCCCCGAGCCGGTCGATTCGACATGCTGAACCGGATCGCCGATCTGGTGATCGCCGCGCCGAAGGTGGTGCTGGGGTTGTGCCTGATCCTCGTCGTCGCCGGTGGGATCTACGGATGGGACACCGCAGGACGACTTTCGCCAGCCGGCTACGAAGTGGGCGGCAGCGAGTCGACGGAGGCCCAGGCGGTCCTGGCTCGGCGGTTCGACACCGGCCCGGCCAACGTCGTGCTGCTGGCCACCGCAGTCGGCGGCACGAGCGCCGGCAGCGATTCCGGCGGGGGAAGGCCGGATGGGATCGACAGCGACCAGGCCCGCGCAGACGGTCAGCAACTGGTGGAACGGCTGCAGGCCTTTCCCGGGGTCGAGGACGTCACCTCCTACTGGACAACCGGGGCGCAGCAGCTGAAGAGCGACGACGGCGACCGGGCTCTGGTCGCAGCCCGGATCGTGGAATCGGAGGACGAGATCTACGATCGAGTCGAGCAGATCCGGGACGAGCTTGCCGGATCGGCCGGCTCGCTCGAGGTGGCCGTCGGCGGAAGTGCCGCCGCCAACCTGGAGATCGTCGAGGAGTCGGAGCGGGATCTGCTGCGGGCCGAGCTGATCGCCATACCGATCACCACCATCATCATGCTGCTCGTCTTCCGCAGCGTCGTGGCGGCGCTGCTGCCCTTGGTGGTCAGTGCGGTGGCGGTCGTCGGGACCGCCGCGGTCCTGAAGGCCATGTCGGAGGTGACGCTGGTGTCGATCTTCGCCCTCAACCTCACCACCGCCCTCGGGCTGGGGATGGGTGTCGACTTCAGCCTCTTCACCATCTCCCGTTTCCGGGAGGAACGGGCGGCGGGCGCCGACAATGAAGCCGCACTGCGGACCACGGTCAATCGGGCCGGTCGGTCCATCCTCTTCAGCGGCATGACCACCGCCGCAACCCTGGCGGCCCTGTTGCTGTTCGACTACCCGCTGCTGCGTTCGCTGGCCATCGCCGGATTCGCGGTGGTGATCCTGGCCACGCTCGGTGCCCTGCTGGCCCTGCCGGCCACCATCGCCCTGCTCGGTGACCGCATCGACCGGTTCCAGCTCCGTACCGCCGAACCAAAAGCGATCGAGGACGGTGCCTGGTATCGCATCGCCCAGTGGGTCATGACCCGGCCTCGGTCGGTGGCACTGGTCGTGGTGGGCATCCTGCTGCTGTTGGGCACGCCGTTCCTGCGGGCCCAGTTCGGTATCCCCGACGATCGAGCGTTGCCGACGACCTCCGAGGCACGACAGGTGGCCGATCAGCTCCGAGCGGACTTCCCTGGCAGCGAATTCGGAGCGATGGCCGCCGTGGCGCCCGACTACGCCGACGACTCGTCGGGGGCCGCATCCGGAGGCGAGGCGGGCGACCACGGGACCGCCGATCGAGTCGACGCGCTGGAGGCCTATGCCGGTGCGGTCAGCGCGGTCGACGGGGTGGCCCGGGTCGAGACGGTCACCGGCGTCTACGAGGGCGGTGACCTCGTGGCCGAGACGCCGAACCCGGAGCGTTTCGTCGCCGCAGGCGGTGTCTGGCTCTCGATCGTCCCCGGGGTCGAGCCGATCTCCGCCGAAGCGGAGCGGATGGTTGCGTCGATCCGGGAACTGCCGGCTCCGGCCACATTCCTGCTCGGTGGGGAATCGGCGCGATTGGTCGACAACAAGGCCGAGATCGAAGCCAAGCTGCTGCCGGTCGGGATCTGGGTGGTCGTTGTGGTCGGGCTGCTGCTGTATTGGAGTTTCGGGAGCGTGCTGTTGCCGATCAAGGCGGTGGCTCTCAACCTGCTCAGTCTGACCGCGGCATTCGGCGCCGTCGTCTGGATCTTCCAGGACGGACGGCTGTCGGGTGTGCTCGGCTTCACCCCGACCGGCCTCACCGATGCCCAAACGCCGGTGCTGATCTTCTGCATCGCCTTCGGGTTGTCAATGGACTACGAGGTCTTCCTGCTCTCCAGGATCAAAGAGGAATGGGACCGCACCGGCGACACCGTCAGGTCGGTCGCCGTCGGTCTCCAGCGCACCGGAGGCATCATCACCGCAGCGGCGGTGCTCATGGCGGTGGTTTTCCTCTCCTTCGCTTCGGGCCACGTCGCCTTCATCCAGATGGTGGGAATCGGGCTGGCACTTTCGATCGTGGCAGATGCCACCTTGGTCAGAACGTTTCTGGTGCCGGCGTTCATGGCGATCGCAGGCCGGTGGAACTGGTGGCCGTCGGATCGACCCGGCGGTTTGGCACTGCAATCGGCTCCGAATGAATTGTCGGAGTTGACATTGGTCTCGAGCGGAGGGATTGAGTGATGAGTGGAAGCGTCGCAATGCGGGAAACGGCTCGGCGGGGAACCGGTCCGCCGCTATCAAGTGTCGGGAGTCGGTTGGTTTCGGTTGGCACTGCGTTGCCGGACGGGGTGCTGACCAATGCCGACTTCGCCAAGATGATGGACACCAGCGATGAATGGATCAGGTCCAGGACCGGGATCGCCGAGCGGCGGGTCGGGGGGACGACCACGTCGCTGGCCATTGAGGCCGCCACCGTGGCCCTCGACCGGTCGGGAATCGACCGGGAGCTGATCGACCTGGTGATCGTCGCCACCCAGACCCCGGACGATCTGTGCCCTTCGACCGCAGCCGGGGTGCAGCACGGCTTGGGTTTGACCTGTGGTGCGTTCGATCTCAACGCCGCCTGTGCCGGCTTCTCCTACGGCCTGGTCGCCGCCCATTCGATGCTGGGCTCCAGCATGCGGGCGGCCATCGTGGTCGGTGTCGACCGCATGACCGCGGCCACGAACTACGACGACCGGGCAACGGCCATCCTGTTCGGCGACGGTGCCGGCGCGGTGGTCATGACCGCAGAGGCCACGACGGAGCGGGGCATACAGGCCTGGGACACCGGCACCGATGGCGGCCACTCCGACATCCTCCGCAGCCCCATCAAGGACGGGCGGGTGACGGGGGTGGAGATGAACGGCAAGGTGCTGTTCAAACACATGGTCCGCTACGCCTGCACCTCGGCGTGTCGGGCGGTGGAACAAGCCGGGTTGTGCTTCGACGACGTGACCGCCGTACTGGCCCACCAGGCGAACCAGCGCATCCTCGATGCAGTGGCCGACCGGCTGCATGTCGATCGGGCGAAGTTCGTGTCGGTGATCGAGAACACCGGCAACACGTCTGCCGGTTCGGTACCGCTGGCCCTCGACGCCGCAGTCGGCGACGGTCGGGTTCGCCCCGGCGATGCGATCCTCCTCCTCGGCTTCGGTGGTGGCCTCTCGTGGGCCAGCACGGTCGCCATCTGGCAGTGACCACTCGCCGACATTCGCGAACCGGCCCGGCGCCGGGCGACGGTTCGCCTCGCCCGCCGCCGGGCCCGTCTCCATCGTGGGCCGCGGTGCCACCGACGGTGGTGGGCAGACGACCCGAGATCCTGGTAGGGCTTGCCGACCGACGGCCCGATCTGGAGGGCATGATCGGGCTGGATCGACTTCGGTCGGCCGGCGGGGGCGGCTTGGCCGGGGGGCGGATCGGTGCGGCCGCCGGGTTGGCCGGTGACGTTGGTCTCCCAGCGGGCTTCGAACCGCGCTCTGGCCGGCAGATCAGCGCAGCGTGAACCGAGGCAGCGCACTGCCCTCCCCGGTGTCGTGCCACACCACCTGGACCTTGGAGTCGATCGCGACCGAGAAAGGATCGCAGTCCACGAGGTTTGTCATCAGCCGCGGCCCCTCCTCCAACTCGACATAGGCCACCACGTACGGCGTCACCTTGTTCCAGCCGCCGACGCTGCGGTGCACCACCGTGTAGCTGTAGACATGGCCCCGACCGGAGGCATCGAATCGATCGAGATCGAAGCTCGAGCAGGTCGGACAGATCGCCCGGGGATACCAGATGACGGTGTCGCAGGCGGTGCATCGTTGGAGCGTCAATCGGCCCTCGGCGGTGGCGTCCCAGAACGGCTTCGAGTCCTCGTTCGGTCGGGGCGCCCTCGTCGGCAGGGAGTTCTGGGGCTTCTCGGAAGCGGTGTCGCTCATCAGATGTCCCTTCCCATGATCAAGGTTGCACTGCCCATCCTGGCCGCCAGCGAACCCCCGGTTCCGTGGGCCAGCGCGACCTCGCAGTCCGGCACCTGCACCGCAGGATGGGCCTCGCCTCGCAGTTGGCGGACCGCCTCCAGGATCTTGGTCATCCCTCCCCGGTTGCCGGGATGGTTGCTGCTCAGACCGCCGCCGTCGGTGTTGAACGGCAGCCCACCGTCGGGGGCCTGCAGGGCGCCGTCGGCCACGAACGCTCCACCCTGCCCCTTCTTGCAGAAGCCGAGGTCTTCGATGGTCTCCAGGACCGTGATGGTGAACGAGTCGTAGATCGAAACGTAGTCGATGTCGTCCGGGGTGACTCCGGCCTCGGCGAACGCCAACGGCCCGGACCACACCGCTCCGGTATAGGTCAGATCGATCCGGCCGTTGTCGGTGTGCTTCGGTGCCTCGCCCGCGCCCAACACCGGCACGCAATGGCGGTCGAGATCCCTCGCCACCTCCGGGCTCACGACCACCACGGCACCGCCTCCGTCGGTGATCACGCAGCAGTCGAGCCGGTGGAGCGGATCGGCGATGAGCGGTGACGACATCACCTCTTCGACCGTGACCACATCCTGAAGCATCGCATTGGGGTTGTGCTGGGCGTGCGTCGACGCTGCGACCTTGATTGCCGCCAGCTGTTCGCTGGTGGTGCCGAACTCGTGCATGTGTCGCCGGGCCGCCATGGCATAGGCCGAGACCACCGTGTTGCCCCACATGTTCTCGAAGTCGGCCTCGGGGGCACCGCCTCCACGAGCCCCCGGTTGGGCTCCTCCGGTTCGAGGCTTGCCGGCCAGGCTGATCAGTGCCACCTTGCACTTGCCGGCGGCGATCGCCGTCGCGGCGTGGTTCACGTGGGCGATGTAGCTCGACCCTCCCATCTCGGTGGAGTCCATGTAGGTCGCCGACAGCCCGAGGTAGTCGATCATCGACAGCGTCCCGAAGCCCGGTGAGTCCCCGGCGCCGAAATAGGCGTCCACGTCGTTCATCGTCAAACCGGCATCGGTCAACGCGCCCACACAGACTCGGGCGTGGATCTCCATCAGGGATTGATCGGGAATATGGCGACCCGGGTGTTCGTAGACCCCGGCAATGAACGCCTTACCTCGAATACTCATGCAGTACCTTCACTTGTCGACTTGAGGCTGGTTGGACGGCTCGCACACGGCGATGGTCAGCTCCGCTCGGAGCGGCGCCGGGTCATCATGTTCTCGGCCGCGTCGGCCACCAGGCCGGGTATGACCTCGGTCAATTCCTCGGGCTCCCAGCGGTCGTTCTTGGAGACACCGGGACCCTTTTCCCATCCCTCCATACAGTTGATGTTGCCGCCATTGACCAGGAACACACGGCCCGTCACCTCCCTGGCCGCCGGTTCGTTCGAGCCGAGCCAAACAACGGTGGGGGCGATGTTGTCGGCATGGCGGTAGTCGAACTCGCCCTCCTTGATCTCTTTCCTTCCGAAACCGAGGTTCTCGGTCATCCGGGTTCTCGCCCCCGGTGAGATGGCGTTCACCGTGACGCCGTAGCGACCCAGCTCCTCGGCGGCGATGATGGTGAAGGCGGCGATCCCGGCCTTGGCCGCACCGTAGTTGGTCTGACCGGCGTTGCCGTAGAGGCCAGACGTGCTGCTGGTGTTGATGATGGCCGCCCCGGGAACCGGGTCGTCGGCCTTGGCCCGCTCCCGCCAGTAGGCGGCGGCCCACCGGGCCGGGGCGAAGGTGCCCTTCAAGTGGACCTTGATCACCGCGTCCCATTCGTCCTCGGTCATGTTCGTCAGCATGCGATCCCGGAGGATGCCGGCGTTGTTGACCACCACATGGAGCTCACCGAAGTGCTCGATGGCCTGGTTGATCAGCCGCTGGGCGCCCTCCCAATCGGAGACGTCGTCGCCGTTGACGACCGCTTCGCCGCCCATGCCCTCGATTTCGGCCACCACATCCTGAGCCGGTGTTGTGGTGCCCCCGGTTCCGTCGACCTCGCCGCCGAGGTCGTTGACCACGACCTTGGCCCCCTGCCGGGCGAACTCGATCGCATGGCCTCGGCCGATACCTCGGCCGGCCCCGGTGACGATAACAACCTTGCCGTCGCAGATCCCCATCTCGACTCCCTTCTGTTCCGAAAGCCAAGCAGAATGTAGTGTCGGTTGCCACTTGGGCTCGGCGGCCGACGCCGGCCCGTCCGCACACAGGGGGTCTGATCATGCGGTTCGGCTATCTCTCGCTCAACACCATCGAAGGCATACGGCCAGATCATCTGGCTCGGGAACTGGAGGAGCGGGGCTTCGACTCGGTCTGGATGCCGGAGCACAGCCACATCCCGACGTCCCGGGAAACGCCCTATCCGGCAGGGGGACCGCTCCCCGAGGGCTACTGGCGGATGATGGATCCGTTCGTCTCGCTGACCCTGGCCGCGGCGGCCACCGAACGTATCGAGCTGTGCACCGGCATCTGCCTGCTGCTGGAACACGACGTGCTCGACCTGGCATGCACCACCGCAACCCTGGACGCCCTGTCCGGTGGCCGGCTCCGGCTCGGGGTCGGGGTCGGCTGGAATGAGGAGGAGCTGGTCAACCACCGCCCCGATCTGCCGTTCAAGCAGCGGTACTCGGCGATGGAGGAGCGGGTGGCGGCGTTGCGGACCGCCTGGCAGGACGACGAGGCGGCGTTCGACGGTCGGTGGGACCGCTTCTCGTCGTCCTGGGTCTATCCGAAGCCGGCCAACGGCACGATCCCGGTGGCCCTCGGCAACGCGGGGCCGATCGGGATCGAACACGCCGCCCGCTACGCCGACGAGTGGTGCCCGATCGACGCTTCGATGCTGAACGATGGCCGCAAGCCGGACGTTGCCGGGGCGATCGACCTGTTCCGGTCGGCTCGCGGCCGAGGCCGGCCGCGAGCCTGGCGACATCCCGATCACCATCTTCACCATGGGCAACCGGCGGGAACGGGTCGAGCAGTATGCGGAGCTGGGGGTCGATCGGGCGGTCATCATGCCCCGAACCATGGATCTCCACCCCGCCGACGACACGCTCCGACATCTCGACGCGGTGGCGGGCATGGTGGCAGACCTGTCCTGAGTGCCACGCCCACCGCAGGCGGGCGGTAACATCGGAAGTCGGCGACATGGAAGCGTCGCTGATGAACTCCCGATTCGAACAAGGAGCACAGTACATGAGCCAGCACAGAGATCTCTGGGAACAGACCGCAGCGGCGTTCGATCAGCGCTATCAGTCCGTGGCCGAGTCGCAGTGGTCGACCTCCACCCCCTGCGAAGGGTGGGCGGTCAAGGACCTGGTCGATCACGCGGTCGGCACGCAGCGGATGCTTGGCGGGAGCGTGGTCGGCGCCGAGGTGGCCGAGGACGCCGATTGGCCCGACGACCCGAGACGCCATCCGAGCCGCCCTGCAAACCGAAGGGGCGCTCGATGGTACGACGAACCATCCGGCGTTCGGAGAGGTCCCGAAGTCGATGTTGTTCGGTATCGGTACCAGTGATCTGCTCCTCCACACCTGGGACCTGGCCCGGGCCATCGGTGCCGACGAGACGCTGCCGGCCGAGGCGGTCACCGCCTGCCACATGGGCCTGCAACGGTTGCCGGAAGAGGCCCGCCTGGCCGAAGGCCGGTTCGGCCCGGCCATTCCCTGCGCCGATGATGCCGACGAGCAGACCAAACTGCTCATGTTCTCCGGCCGTCAGGTCTGAGTCGACCCCTGCGGAGCAGGTTCTCTGCGAGTTTGCGGGAACTCGGGTTCCGGGCGAACGTCGTCGGCTGGGGTGGGGTGCCCCTGGGGCCAATTCCGCCGCAGGTATTGAGATCGAGTCGAGGCGGGCGGCGCCGCCTCTCTGCCCCCTTGGGGTGCCTTCGCGGTTCGGGGGCACCCTGACCGAGCGGCCTCGAGTGCCTGGATTCCCTTGGTCATGCAGGGGGACCGCATCGCCGCCGCGCCGAAACTCACGTACCGTGCCGTTCGCACTCGCCCGACCCACCACCATCCGGGTCGCGCTCATGTGAGCAGCGCCCGGCTCCTGCTTCTGGGGGTTTGCACCCGGCTTTGATCGTTGTGGTGTCAAACCGTCAACCGGGCCGCTAGCGTGCCAACACGACGCCAGACTCCCTCGGCGTCACGGCCTCGACTCGTAGTCGGCCGGCCTCGGATTCACGAATCCCCCTTGCGGCTCGACGGCCGCCGCCATCGATCGGCGTCCCACCTCATCTGGTGTGGCGTCTCGTGATTGGACGAGGGTCGGGATGTGGTGTTTCTGGAGTGCAAAGGGTGGTGTCGGAACCACGGTCGTGGCTACCGCCGTCGCCTTGGCGTCGGCCGATTCGAGGTCGACGCTGCTGGTCGATCTCGCCGGCGACGTCGAGTTGCTGTTCGGCCGTGCACCGGCTCGGACGGGGCTCGGCCAATGGCTGGACGCGGAGAACCCCCCGCCGGATGCGTTGTCCCGGCTCGAGATCGACCTGGCACCGAACCTGTCTCTGTTGCCGTGGGGCCAGGAGTCTGGTGACGGTCGGCTCGAGGAGGCGGCAGGTCGCACCGAAGATGGCGGGAACGAGTCGGCGCCGCCGGTCACCGAGGCGGTGGCCGGACCGGTCACCCGGCCGTCGGCCGAACCGGGAACCGAGGACAGGGTCGCCTTGTTGGCTCGACTCGTCGAGGTCGACGATCGCATGGTCATCGTGGACCTCGGCACCCGCTCCTCGGCCCCAACGCCATCGGCGACTCGGCTGGTGAATTGCTGCTGTTTGCCTCTCGCTCGACCCTGGTCACCCGGGCCTGCTACCTGGCGATCCGAGCCGCTCAGCCGTGGCCTCGACCGGACGAGGTTGTCGTGGTCGCCAGGCAGGGACGAGCACTGCGGTCGGCCGATGTTTCGGCGGCCGTCGGGGCGCCCGTGGTGAGCGAGGTTCGTTGGGATCCGGCCGTGGCCCGAGTGGTCGACGCCGGGCTGTTCGGATCCCGGACACCTCGATCGTTGCGATCGCTGGGTCGCCTGGCCGAGGTGGCCGGCCGATGATCGGCTCGACCGGACGCCAGAAGCCCACTGCCGGCCGGAGGCCTCGCTGGCTGCCCACCAGGGCCGCCCGGCGTCGGCCTCCCACTCGGGGATTTGATCTCCCCGCCACCGCCGCCGGCGCCGATATCTGCCCGGCGCCGCCACTGGCACGGATATCGGCTCCGGTTGGGACACCGGCCCCGGCATCGGTGCTGACATGGCCTCCGCCGGGGGCGCCTCGATCGGAGGGGGAGGCGACGCCACAGCACGTCTCGACCAGGTCGCCGGGTGGCTTCTGGCGGTCGAATCGGCCCGAGCCGACGAAGCGCTGGCCCCGCTGTCGGAGGCCAGGGCCGCCGCCGCTCGGGCCATCGATCGAGGTTCGGAATTCAGGGCCTGTGGCGGGCCTGCTGTCCGACGAGTCGGTCACCGAGGTGCTGATCAACGGCCCCGGTCCGGTCTGGGTGGAGCGCGACGGGGCGATGCACCGGAGTGAGGTCGAGCTCGGGGCCTACGAGATCGACCTGCTGATCGAGCGGGTCTTGATACCGCTGGGCCTTCGAGTGGACCGGACCGCCCCGATCGTCGACGCTCGACTGCCGAACGGCTCCCGGGTCAACGTGGTCGTGCCGCCCCTGGCCGTCGACGGACCATCGATCTCCATCCGGCGGTTCCCCCAACGCCCGGTTCGGTTGTCGGCTTTCGGTCCACCCGACCTGGTCCGGGTTCTTCGCCGCTCCGTTGTCGAGCGATCCTCCATCCTGGTGGTCGGCCCCACCAGCTCCGGCAAGACGACCCTGCTCAATGCCTTGAGCCGGCTGATCGCCAGCGGGGAACGAATCATCTGCATCGAGGACACCGCCGAGCTGCAGCTGGCCGGTGAGAACGTCGTGCGGCTCGAGGCCCGTCCCGCCAACAGCGAAGGTGTCGGAGAGGTGACCCTGCGGCGGCTGGTACTCAACGCACTGCGCATGCGGCCCGATCGGTTGGTCGTCGGTGAGGTCCGAGGCCCCGAGGCCTTCGATCTGTTGCTCGCCCTCACCAGCGGCCACGGCGGTTGCCTGACGAGTTGCCATGGGGCCGATGCCGCGGCCGGTCTGCGGCGGCTGGAGACGCTGGCGTCGCTGGCCGGCACGCCACTGGTGTCGGACTGCCTGCAACAGCTGATCCACGACGGCCTCGATACCGTCGTCACCACCGGGAGGGTCGACGCTCGACGGCTGGTGATATCGGTCGACGATCTCGTCGATGGTCGATTGGTCAACCGGTGGTCGGCGGCGGCTGACCGCCTCGAGCTGCGGCCCGCATGTTGAGGGCGGAACCGGTGTTCATCTGGGCCGCTGCGGCTGCGGCTGCGGCGGTGGTGGCCGGGGTGCTCGTCGCCAGCCCGACCGTTGCCGTTGTCGGCCCGATCCTGGTGATGATCGTTACCGTCGAGCAGCGTCGTGCCCGGGTTCAGGCCGGGCGGCGGGCGTTCACCGCCCGGCTGCCGGCCACCGTCGATCAACTGATCCAGCACCTCCGGGCCGGTCGATCGCTTGCCGAGAGCTGCAGCCTGATCGAGGCGCCGACCACGATCGCTGCCGCGCCGGACCCGTTTCAGCCGTTGGTGGCGCAGCTGCGGGCCCGACGGCCGCTGGCGGAGGCAGCGGCCGGGTTGGCCGCAACCGACGACCCGGACGTGCGGCTGATCGCGGTCACGTTGCGGGTTCTGGCCGAGAACGGCGGTCCGGCTGTTCCGGCCCTGCAACGGCTCCGCCATACGTTGCAGGGCGTGGTCCACGGACGGCAGCGGGCCGCTGCGGAGTCGAGCCAGGCCTTGGCATCGGCCACGCTGCTGGTCCTGGCCCCCGGGCTGTTCGCTGCGGTGGTGGCCACGGTCGATTCCCAGGCTGCGGCGCTGTACCTCCACGAGCCGCTGGGGACGGGTCTGCCTGGCGGCTGCGATCGGGCTGTCGTGGGCCGGCTGGTCGTGGATGCAGCGGATCGTGCGCCGGGTCGAAGGGTCCCCACGATGACGGGGTCGATCATCGTGGCGATGGTGGTGGCGGCCACCGGGGGCGCGATCGTACTTCGGCGGCGTCGGCAGCGGTCGGCCGCCGCCCACGTCCGGGCGATGGAGGACGGCCTCGATTTCACCATCGACCTGATCGCTGTCGTGATCGGATCGGGCGGTACGGTGCGGCAATCACTGGCCGCGGTCGCCTCGGCGGGGCCGATCGCGGTACGGCCCGGATTCGAAGCCGATCCTCCGGCGGGCCGACGACGGGATGCTGTTGTCCGATGCCCTGGCCGTCGCGTCCGACGAGCTGGGACCGGTCTTTCGTCCGGTGATCGGGGCGCTGACCACCACCGAACGAGATGGCGCTCCGATCTCGATATTGCTCCAGCGGCTGGCCGACGAAGCCGACCAAGCTCGACGATGGCGGGCCGAGGCCATGGCGAAACAGCTGCCGGTCTCCCTGCTGGTGCCGCTGGTCGTCTGTTGCCTGCCGTCGGTGGTCGTCGGAGCGGTCGTTCCGCTGGCCGTCGTGGCGGTTCGCCAGCTCGGCGGTTGAGCCGGATGGGGCCTACGAACGATTCGGCGCTCCGGCGCCCCTCTGTCGACACAACACAAGGACGAACGATGTACACCACGAATGTGACCTACCTCCGCCCGGCCACCCACCGATCGAACTCGACCATCCCCTTGGCGCCCGTCCGAACCGGGCCCGTCAAAGCAGCGGTTGCGATCGGTTCGTCCTGCCCCGTCAGCTGCGGTTGCGATCGGTTCGCTCTGCCCCGTCCAGGTCCGGTGCCATCGGTTCGCTCTGTCCCGTCCAGGTCGCGGTTGCGATCGGTTCGCTCTGTCCCGTCCAGGCAGCGGCTTGCGATCTGTCGACTCGTCGCCGCGGCCCGGGTCGACCCCACCGGTGGGCGTCCGGCACGACCAGGCCAGACCTCCGGCCCGGTATCGGCCACGAGCTTGCACCGCCACCAGGCCATCCGGCGCTGGTGGCGTGAACAATCGGGCCAGGCGACCGCCGAGTATGCGCTGGTCATGCTGGCCGCCGCGGGGCTTGCGGGCATGGTGCTGGCCTGGGCGGTCAGCGGCAACGGTGTAGAGCGGCTGATGAACGCGGTGATGGACTCCATCATCGCCGGGGTCACCCGATGAGCCCGATCGTCGCCGGTATCGGCATTGCGACTGCCGGGCAGTTCCAGGGGTCCGCACCGGTCGACTCGCCCGCCGGTGCCGTTGCCGGGCAGAGCACGGCCGAGCTGGCCATTCTGTTGCCGGTTCTGATGATTCTCACGCTGACCGTGGTCCAGGTCGGCTTGGTGGCTCGGGACGTCGTGGTCGTCCACCACGCCGCCAGGGAAGCGGCCAGGGCGGTTGCCATAGAACCGGTGGTCGAGGAAGCGGTGGCCGGGGCGGAGCGGGCTTCGTCGGCGCTCGATCCAGATCGGCTGGCGGTCGGCTTGCGGGGTGGGCGATCGACCGGCGATCTGCTCACCGTGGAGGTCGACTACCGCGCACCGACGGACGTGCCGGTCGTCGGATCGCTGATCGGCGACATCGGCGTGTCGGCCAAGGCTGTGGTTCGAGTGGAGTAGCGCAACTGCTCGTGGGCCCGACCAGTGGGTGTCGGCCTCCAATCCGTCCAGCAGAGCCCGAGGAAGCCGTTGTCGGTTCGTACTGGGCCGGTCTCGGCTCCCACGAACGCAACGGTGGCCTCGGGCAGGCGCTGCAGCACCTCGTACGGGCCGATGCCGGCAGACCTCGGCCCGACCGCCCACGGCAGGGCGCTCAGAACGGTTCGACTTCACCCAAGGTGTTGCGCAGCAACGACAAGGCCGCCATCTTGTCCAGCGGCTCGTTGCCGTTGCCGCACTTCGGCGACTGCACGCACGACGGGCAACCGGCGCTGCAGCCACAGTTGGCCAGCACCTCCGCAGTTGCCGCCAGATGGCGGTCTGCGGCCGCGTAGGCCAGCTCGGCCACACCGGCCCCACCGGGATAGCCATCGTAGATGAACACGGTCGGCAGGTCGGAATGGGGAGCCTCGGCGATCGACACCCCGCCGACGTCCCACCGATCACAGATGGTGAACAGCGGGAGGATCCCGATGGCCGCGTGTTCGGCGGCGTGCAGTGCCCCGGGGAGGGCGAAGTCCCGAATCCCGGTCTTGCGGATCACCGACGGCAGCCACTCGTACCAGATGGAGTTGGTGACCAGCGCCTGGGGAGGAAGGTCGAGCTCCTCGGTGGCCAGCACGGTTGCGGTCCCGAACTCCTTGAGCTGGTAGCCGATGACCTGGGTCGTGACCCGGACCCGCCCCAGGTGGAGCGTCGACTCCCCGACCGGCTTGGCCAGCGCGGTGTCGAGCACTTCGATGTTGATTCGGGACTTGGCCTGGGTCCAGGTCTTGCCGTCGCTCGGCTCCACGATGGCCTCACGGGCCGTGAGGTCGAGATCGATGACCCGCCACGGTTGGCCCCGATGCAGATACACCGCACCGGGGTGAACCAGGTTGCCGGCTCGGGCCAGCTCGACGGTGCCGATGAGCTGATCCTCGGTGTCGACTATGCGAACCTCGCCGCCGGAGGCGGAGCGAAGGCTGATCCGATGGAAGGGCATGCCTCGCCCGTCCCACACCGCCCGGGGGAGACGGTGGTGGTCTGGCCGGATCCGCAACTCGTCATTCAACACGTTGCGATGGATCGCGTCGTCGAGGTCCGGCCACCACCGCTCGTCGAGATGGGCCAACGGCCATTCGTAGGCCGCGCAACCGAGGTGGGGATCGAGGATGTTGGGGTTTGCCACGTTCACCACCACCGGCTCCGGTGGCCGCTCGAAGAGATCCTTCGGGTGGTTCACGAACCACTGGTCGAGTTGATCTTCGCCGGCCACCAGGACCGAGATCGACTCCTGCAGGCCGTGCCGGCCCGATCGCCCGGCCCGACCGATCTGTTGCCACATCGACGCGATCGTGCCGGGGAACCCGCACAGGACCGTGGCGTCGAGGCCGCCGATGTCGACCCCCAGCTCCAGTGCGCTGGTCGTCACCACCGCCCGCAGCGACCCTTCGACGATCTCAGCCTCGATCTCCCGACGCTCGGCCGCCAGGTACCCGCTGCGATAGGGCCGGACCATGTCGGCGAAGCTTGGAGGCAACGACCGGGCCACCCCGGCCGCCACCCGTTCGGTCAGCGCTCGACTGCCGCAGAAGGCGATGACCCGCCGCCCGCTGAGCACCAGCTCGGTGACCGCCCGGATCGTCTCGGTGGCCGGCGACTGGCGGATGCCCCGCTCCTCGTCGACCAGGGCCGGTTGCACCACCGCCACCTGCCGCTCACCGCAGGGAGAGCCGTCTTCGGTGACCGCCACCACCGGTTTGCCGCACAGCTCGGCGGCCAGGACATCGGGTTCGCCGATGGTTGCCGAGCAGAAGACGAAGGTGGGGTCGCTGCCGTAGCGGGCGCATTGCCGTTGCAGGCGCCGCAGCACGTGGGACACGTGGGTTCCGAAGATGCCCCGCAACACGTGCAGCTCATCGATCACCACATAGTCGAGCCGCTTGAGGAACGTGGCCCACTTGCCGTGGTGTGGTAGCAGGCCGTGATGCAGCATCTCGGGGTTGGTCAGCACCACGTTTGCGTTGGATCTGGCCCATGCCCGTTCGTCCTTGGATGCGTCGCCGTCATAGGTCGCGGCCTTCAGATCGGGGATGTCCAGGTCGCCGAAGGCTCGGAGTTGGTCCTGGGCCAGGGCCTTGGTCGGGTACAGCAGCAGCGACGTGCCGGACCGCAGGCCACTGACCACCGATTCGGCGATCGGGATCTGAAAGCACAGCGACTTGCCCGACGCGGTGCCGGTGGCGATGACCACCGATCGGCCGTCTCGGAGCAGGTTGATGGCCTCCGCCTGATGGGCGTAGATCTGCTCCGGGAGGCAGTGGGCGATCTTGTCCGGCAGGGGCCGGGCCAGCTCGCCATGGATCGCCGGCCGGGGGGCCAGCCGCTCGAGATGAACCAGCCGGCCGTCGGTTCGGAACTGCTCTATGGCCTGGTCGAGCGATCGCGGCTCGTCGCCGGGCGCAGCTTCGACCACCGGCCGATCAGCCGGTTGTTCGGTTGGTTCGGTTACCGGTTCGCCGTTCGGCGACCCGAATGTGTCGAGCGTGTCGACGGCCACACCATCCACCGGAGCCAGTCTAGAGGCTCCGCGGGCACGTACAAGTGTTCGCTTCGGAGCGGGGCCGACGTTCTGCCGGCCAAGCCCGCTACAGCTGACCGATGGTGGGATACAGCGGGTTCTGGGCCAACAGTTTCTCGGCTCGGGCCCGATGATCGAACCGGACCCCGTCGTCGAGGTTGAAGTGGGCCTTGGACGGCTCCCCGGATTTGGTGGCCGCCGGCTCTGCGTTACGGAGCACACCACAGATGATGTCTGCGACCTCGTCCATGTCAGAGGTGTCCATGCCGATCGTGGTCAAAGCCGGGGTACCAAGCCGGATGCCCGAGGTGTACCAGGCGCCATTGGTGTCGAACGGGATCGAGTTGCGGTTCACGATCACGCCGGCGGCCTCCAGCGACGATTCGGCCTGACGGCCGGTGAGGCCGAACGGCTGAACATCGACCAGCACCAGGTGGTTGTCGGTGCCCCCGGTTACGATGCGGCCACCGCGCCGTGCGATGCCCTCGGCCAGTGCGGCCGCATTGTCCGCCACCTGCCGGGCGTAGGTCTTGAATTCCGGTTGGCGGGCCTCGGAGAAGGCGACCGCTTTGGCCGCCATCACGTTCGACAGTGGACCGCCGAGCACCATGGGGCAGCCCTTCTCGATGAACTCCACCAGGTCGGCCTCGTTGGACAACACGATCCCGCCCCGAGGGCCCCGCAGCGACTTGTGGGTGGTCGAGGTGACGATGTGGGCATTCGGAATCGGGTCGAAATCGCCGGTGAAGACACCACCGGCGACCAGACCGGCGAAGTGGGCCATGTCGACCATGAGGGTCGCGCCGACCTCATCGGCGATCTCCCGCATCTTGGCGAAGTCGACCTTGCGGGGGTAGGCCGAGTAGCCGGCGACGATCACCAGCGGCTTGAATTCCCGGGCGGTCGCCGCCACCACGTCGTAGTCGAGCATCTCGGTTTCCCGGTCCACCGTGTAGGACCGCTGATCGAACAGCTTGCCGGAGATGTTCGGCCGGAAACCATGCGTGAGGTGGCCGCCGGCGTCGAGGGCCATGCCGATCATGCGCTGGTTGCCGAACGACTGGCGCAGCTCCTCCCAGTCGGCGGCCGACAAGTCATTCACGTGCTTTGCCTGGTGGTCGGCGAGGAACGGAGCCTCCACCCGGTGGGCCAGGATCGACCAGAAGGCAACGAGGTTGGCGTCGATGCCCGAATGGGGTTGGACATATGCGTGGTCCGCACCGAACAGCGCCTTGGCGTGATCGGCGGCCAACCGCTCCACCTTGTCGACGTACTCACAACCGGCGTAGAACCGGTGGCCGGGCGTACCCTCGGCATACTTGTCGCTGAACCAGTTGCCCATGGCGAGCAGCACCGCTGGGCTCGCGTAGTTCTCGGAGGCGATGAGCTTGAGCTGGCTGCGCTGGTTGTCCAGCTCGCCCCGGATGTGGTCCGCAACCGCGGGTTCGACCGCCCCGATCACTTCGAGGGCGGCTCGGTAGGCCACGGCCTCCGGCGAATCGACACCGGCGCTGTTCACGGACTGGGTGCTGGTTGTGTCCTGGACGGTCATGGCCTGATGGTACTGGGCTCGACGGTCCGGTCATCTACCATCGGCTGTTGTTTATGAGCCGTCCTCAACCGCCGATCCGAGCACTGTGAATCAGGAACCATCGACCGCAACAGCACACCCGGTCGTGGGCCCCGGCCTCGATCCACCGCCCCCGGATCGCGTTTCGGCGGAGCGTTTCGTCGCCGAGCATCTCGGCGGACTGTTCTGCGAATCGGAGGTCGTCTCCTCCCACCGGTTCCGGGGCGGCCAGAGCGCAGCGGACCGGGCCCTGGAGCGGTTCGACGTCACAGGGTACGCCGCGGCCAGGAACGAGGCATACCCCCAGGACAGGCGGGGCGCATCGGGTCTGTCACCTTATATACGCCACGGTCTGCTCCCGCTGGCCCGGGTCTGGGACGCGGTCGATGGCGGCCCGGAGCATGACGTTCGCAAGTTCCGCGACGAGCTGCTGTGGCAGGAGTTCGCCAGGCACTGGTATGCCAGGCTCGGTGCTCGAACCAAAGAGCCGCTGCGTCGCAGTTATCGGGCGGAAACGAGGGCCGCCGGTCGCTCAGCGTCGGTCGACGGCGATGCGGCCGCGGTCGATGACCGGTCGGCGTCGGCCCCATGGGATCTCGACATGGCCTGCCTGGAGCTCACGGTCGGCGAACTGGAGGACGACGGCTGGTTGGTGAATCAGACCCGGATGTGGCTTGCCAGCCACTGGACGGTCCGCAACCGCTTCGACTGGCGGGCCGGGGAGGACTACTTCTTTCGCCACCTGCTCGATGGCTCGAGGGCCGCCAACCGTCTCGGTTGGCAATGGACGAGCGGCGTCGGCTCGAACCGGGCCTACGGATTCTCCCGCTGGCAGGTGGAGAAACGGGCCCCCGGCCTGTGCGCCTCCTGCGACGTGGCCGCCCACTGCCCGATCGACGGTTGGCCGGACGACCCGGACTTCCAGCGGGTCGACGTCGATCCGCTCATCACCGGTGATCCCCAGCTCGAGGCCCGGGTCGGGCCTCGCCGGGTCGAGGGCACCGGTGCAGACCCCGAAGCGGTGTGGCTCACCGCCGAGTCGCTCGGTTTCGACGATCCGGCGCTGGCGGCGAACCCGAAGCTCCCCGCGGTCTTCGTGTTCGACCGAACCCTCCTGGCCGGGCTGCAGTTGTCGTCGAAGCGGCTGGTGTTCCTGGTCGAGAGCCTGGCCGGACTGGCGGTGCATCGCCCGCTGGAGATCAGGGTCGGCGATCCGGTCGAGCTGCTTGCAGGGCGCCCGCTGGCCACCACGTTCGCGCCGGTGCCGGGCTGGCGCCGTCGGGCCTCGGAGCTCATGATCACCGAGCTCCACCCGTGGCCTTGGCTGCGGTTGCCGGTTGCCGGCAACATCGGTTCGTTCAGCGCCTGGGCCAAACAGATCAGCGGCCGATGAGAAGGCCGAACGTGGTCCCCGCCCAGTCTGTCGAAGGGCTCGATCGTGGGATATCGTAGGCTGTAAGTGGAACCAGAAGAATCAACGGATGAGCCCGGACCGGCCACGGCGGGGAACTCACAAAGAAGTGACATCCAAAGACTCGGTCTCGTCGAGATCAACATCCCGTCACGGGTCGATTTGGTGGCGGTTGTCCGGATGGTTGTCGCCGCGGCAACCAATGCGGTTGGTGCTCTGCGAGGCGATCGTCTCGACGACCTGCGATGGGTGACGTCGGAGGCCACGACCAACGCCATCCAGGCAAATCTTTCGGCAAATCAGGGCGGGCGGGTCGCCATCACCTGCGAGGTCCACGAAGGCTTCGTCCGTCTGGCGGTGCACGACGAAGGCCCGGGCATGCCGGAGCACTTCGAGGTGCCGGACATCACACACCCCGACCGACTGCTGATCGAGGGTGCATTCGGTGTTCCCTTGATGGAACGCCTCAGTTCAGCTTGTAGCTTTGTCACAGCCGACACCGGAACGACGGTGCAGATGGAGCTCTACCAGTAGCTCGGGCCGGTTCGGCAGTAGCCATGAGCGACAGGGAACCCGTGTCTTCTGAACGAGCGATACAGGTACGCAAAGAGGCATGGAGCGGAAGCGATACTCGGCTGGCCAAGGTCGTCGCCCGACCGATGGTTCGGTTCCTGGCCCAGGAGACCGCCTCCGGTGTGATGCTGCTCCTGGCCACCGCAGTGGCGCTGCTGTGGGTCAATCTGCCCGGCGACATCGGTGAGTCCTACCACCGGCTGTGGGAAACCCACCTCCTGATCGATGTCGGCGATCAGGTGCTCTTCGACGAGCCGCTCGAGGGCCTGGTCAACGATGCCTTGATGGTGCTGTTCTTCTTCGTCGTCGGGCTGGAGATCAAATCCGAGCTCGTCGTGGGGGACCTGCGTGAACCGCGGGTTGCGGCACTGCCGGCCATCGCCGCCTTCGGTGGCATGATCGTGCCGGCCACCATCTACTCGTTGGTGACCGCCGGCGGGGAGGGGTCGAACGGCTGGGGCGTGCCGATGGCCACCGACATCGCCTTCGCTGTCGGTGTCCTGGCCCTGCTCGGGCCCACTGTTCCCCAGCGACTGAAACTGTTTCTCCTGACCCTGGCGATCGTCGACGACATCGGAGCGATCCTGGTCATCGCCGTGTTCTACACCACCACGATCCGTTTTGCGTGGCTGTCGCTGGCCGTCGGTGGGCTGGTGCTGGTCGTGATCCTGACCCGACTCAAGATCTGGTACACCCCGGTGTACGCCGCAGTCGGCATCGTCGTCTGGTACGCCACGTTCAGATCGGGGGTCCATGCCACGATCGCCGGGGTGGTGTTGGGACTGCTGGCTCCGGCCCGGCCTCTGCTGGGGCCGCGGGCACTGGAGCGGGTCGAGGACACCCTCTCCGGCGAAACCATGGATCCGAGCCACATCCTCGACGTCAACTGGAAGATGAAGGAGACGATCTCCATCACCAGCAGGCTCACCCAGCTGCTGAGCCCCTGGACCGGTTTCGTCATCGTTCCGATCTTCGCCCTGGCCAACGCCGGAGTCGAACTGTCGGCCGGGGCGGTCGCCACCGCCGCCGGGTCGAGGGTCACCTGGGGCATCGCCCTCGGCCTCGTGGTCGGCAAGCTGGTCGGCGTGAGCGGTTTCACCTACCTGGCGGTGCGCCTCAACATCGCCAGCCTGCCGTCGGGCGTCACGATGAGGCACGTGATGGGCGGTGCCGCAGTCGCCGGCATCGGCTTCACCGTTGCGCTGTTCATCGCCAAACTGGCCTTCGTCGACCCGGAGGGCCGGTCGTTGCCGATGCTCGAAGAGGCGATCATCGGCATCCTCGTGGCATCGGTGCTGGCCACCACGGGCGGCTGGTTCCTGCTCCGGCGAGCGGCGGCGGCCGAGGCCAAAACCGAGCTGCAGGTCCTCCAGACCAGCTGATTTTTTTTCCGAGCCCGTTCGGGGACCCCGTAACATCGCCGAACCGCCAGTTGGTTACTGGGCTTTCGCCACCTGCGACGTACGGCGAAAAGCAACCCCTCGGGAAACTTTTTCCGGCCGGTGTCGACAGAATCACCAAAACTGTTCGTAACCTCCGAACGGTGCCCCACCCGCTCGTCATCGTCGAATCCCCAGCCAAGGCAAAGACCATTGCCGGCTACCTCGGCGACGACTACGTCGTGGAGTCGTCGATCGGCCACATCCGGGACCTGCCATCCAAGGCGGCCGAGATCCCGGCCGCCTACAAGAAGGAGAAGTGGTCGTCGATGGGGATCGACGTCGACAACGACTTCAAGCCCCTATATGTGGTATCGGATCGCAAGTCCGAGCAGGTGAAGAAGCTCAAGAACCTCCTGAAGGACGCCAGCGAGCTGGTACTGGCCACCGATGAGGATCGCGAGGGCGAGGCGATCGCCTGGCACCTGCTGGAGGTGCTGAACCCGGCGGTACCGGTCAAGCGGATGGTGTTCCACGAGATCACCCCCGAGGCCATCCGCCGGGCCATCGACAATCCCCGGGAGCTCGACCGCCGGCTGGTCGATGCCCAGGAGGCCCGCCGGCTGCTCGATCGGCTGTACGGCTACGAGGTGTCGCCGGTCCTCTGGAAGAAGGTCAAACCGCGGCTCTCGGCCGGTCGGGTCCAGAGTGTCGCCACCCGGATCGTGGTGGAGCGGGAGCGGGAGCGAATGGCCTTCCGGTCCGCCAACTACTGGGATCTGACCGCAACCTTCTCAGCAAGTGACCCCAAGCACGCCCAGGAGCGTCCGTTCAGCGCCGTGCTGTTGGAGCTGGACGGGGCCAGGATCGCCACCGGTCGGGACTTCGCCCAGGACGGCACGATCCAGCGCCAGGGTGTCATCCATCTCGACAAGGCCCAGGCCGACGCACTGGCGGCCGAACTGCGTGATCAGCCGGCTGAGGTCACGAGCCGGGAGGCCAAGCCATACCGGCGGACGCCGGCAGCACCGTTCATCACGTCGACCTATCAGCAGGAGGCGAGCCGGAAGTTGCGGCTCTCGTCCAGCCAGGCCATGCGGGTCGCCCAGGGCCTCTACGAGCGGGGCTACATCACCTACATGCGGACCGACTCGACCACGTTGTCGGAGGCGGCCGTCGGGGCGGCCCGGGCCCAGATCGCCGAGAAGTACGGTGCCCAGTACCTTCCAGACGGCCCCCGGGTCTACCGGACCAAGGCCAAGAACGCCCAGGAGGCCCACGAGGCCATCCGACCCGCAGGCGACACGTTCCGCACCCCCGGTCAGGTCTCGGCCGAGCTGAGCGCTCCGGAGCTCCGGGTCTACGAGTTGATCTGGCAGCGGACCGTCGCCTCGCAGATGACCGACGCCACCGGCGAGACGGTCACCCTGAAGCTGTCGGTTGCCTCCACTGCGGGCCGAGACGCCCTGTTCTCCACTTCGGGGACCGTGATCTCCCACCAGGGGTTCCTCAAGGTCTATGTCGAGAGCAAGGACGACGCCGGTGACCACGGCGACGCCGAGGCCGACGAGAAACGGCTGCCCGCCCTGGAGGAGGGAGACCGGGCCGAGCTCACCTCGATCGACGCCGCAGGCCACGACACGCAGGCTCCGTCCCGCTTCACCGAGGCGTCCCTCGTCAAGAAGCTCGAGGAGCTCGAGGTCGGTCGCCCATCGACCTACGCCTCGATCATGACCACCATCCAGGATCGTGGCTATGTGTGGAAGAAGGGCTCGGCCCTGGTGCCGAGCTTCTTGGCCTTTGCGGTGATCACGCTGCTGGAGCAGCACTTTCCCGACCTGGTGGACTACGCCTTCACCGCCAGGATGGAAGGTGACCTCGACAACATCGCCGACGGCACCGAGGACGCCGTGCCCTGGCTTTCCCAGTTCTATTTCGGGGCCGACGAGGAGCCCGGTCTCAGGGACAAGGTCGCCGATCGGCTGGGCGACATCGACGCCAGGGCCGTCAACTCGATCCCCATCGGGGTGGACGACGACGGAATCCCCATCATCGCCAGGGTCGGCCAGTTCGGGCCATACCTCGAACGGGGCAGACTGGGTGGGTTCACCCTGTCCGAGCTGCCGTCGTCTCCTTTATCCGGCGACGGGTCGCCATCCCAATTCGGTTCGATGGCCCATTGGGAGCCGACGGTTCGCTCCAAGATCCACCTCAGACGCAACCTGGTCGGCGACTCGACCGGGCGTGAGGTGCTGATCTGCGGGCACCGGGAAACCTCCCGGGGGCCGTTGCTCGACGAGCCGATCGACGGGGCGATCTACGCCCCGGCCGACGGGACCTGGCGGCCGATCAGCGAGTGCTCCTGGATCGGCACGCCGGCCGCCGCGGTGTGGACCGGCGACACCTATGGTCAGCTGGTGGTGCTCGGCGCAGCCGGCGGCGGCGCGGCGTATGAACCGGCAACCGATTCCTGGAAGACGCTCCCACCGGAGGTTGCGACCCCGGTCGGGTTCCGAGCGGCGCTGTGGACCGGCGAGAAGGTACTCGGTGTCGGTTGGGGCAAGGATGGGATCGCCGTCACCGGCTTCGATCCCGGGACCGGCTTCGCCGAGCCGGGGACGATGCTCGAGGTGGCGGTGTCCGACGCCGCGGTCGCCACGTGGACCGGGCGCGAGGTACTGGTGTGGGATCGGGCCGAAGGTTGGTTCTACGATCCGGTCGCCGATACATGGCGGGAAGCACCGGTTCTGGGCAAGTTCGACGGCAAGTTGCCGAAGGAATCGCGGGCGCTGGCCGCAGGGCCTGACGGGTCGGTGGCGATCTACGCCGTCGCCTGGTTCAAGACGGCCGAGAGGATCCGACTGGCCAAGCTCGAAGGGGACTCGTGGCGCTGGCTGGATGATCTGGAGATCGAAGGGCACCTGGCCGCCGCTCGGCTGGTCGACGGGGAGATCGTCATCACCGGCGACGATGTGCCGGTCAAGGCCTACCGGTTCGTTCCGAGTTCCGAAGAGCTGATTCCGTTCGACAGCTTCCCGTCGAGGGCGGTCCGAGATCACTCGATCTCCGCCGTTTCGCTCGGTCCCGACGCGCCCCGAGGTTTGATGGTCTGGGGCAACCTGATCGAAACCAAGGCCATCCCGAACGATGTCACGCCGGACGAGCTCAACGTCACACGGTCGATGGAGATCATGGCCGTACCCGACGTGATCCAGCTCGGCCACCACCCGGACAATGGTCTGCCGGTGTTGGTCCGGGACGGCAAGTTCGGCCCCTACGTCCAGCTGGGCGAGATGCCGAAGAAGGTCACCGAGGACAACAAACCCCAGACCAGCTCGCTGTTCAAGGACATGAAGATGGAGGAGCTGACCCTCGACCAGGCCCTGCAACTGCTGAGCATCCCCCGGGTCGTTGGCGTAGATCCGAGCGACGGGCTGGAGATAACGGCCCGCAACGGGCCCCACGGCCCGTACCTGACCAAGCCGCCGCCGGAGGAAGGCAAGCGGGCGGATACTCGCAGCTTCGAGAACGAGGCCGACCTGCTGACGATGACGTTGGAACAGGCGGTCGCCCTGTACACCCAGCCGAAACGGCGTCGGGGACAGAGCGCGGCCGGGCCGCTCAAGGAGTTGGGGATCGACCCGACGACGGACCTCCCGGTTGTCGTCAAGAGCGGTCAGTTCGGCGAGTACGTGACCGACGGCGAGGTCAACGCCAGCCTGACCGCGACCGACACCGTCGAACGGATCGACATCACCCGGGCCTCGGAGTTGCTGGCCACCCGGCGTCAGAAGATGGCGCTCGAACCCGGCGGATCGAAGAAGGCGGGCAAGAAGGCAACCGCGAAGCGGGGGGCGGCGAAGAAGTCGACCGCAAAGAAGTCGACTGCGAAGCGAGGCGGCTCGAAGGCGGCGGCGAAGCGCTGACCGTGGCGGCCTACATCGCTTTCGAGGGTGGCGAGGGTTCCGGCAAGAGCACACAGGCCGCCCTGGTGGCCGAACGTCTCGACGCCGTGCTGACCAGGGAGCCGGGCGGCACACCGCTCGGCGGGCGACTTCGGGCGCTGCTGCTCCATTCCGATACCCATCGAGTCGGCCCGAGAGCCGAAGCGTTGATGATGGCCGCCGATCGGGCGCAGCACCTACAGGATGTGATCCTGCCCGCACTGTCGGAGGGTCGCCATGTGGTTTCGGACCGCTCCGCCTATTCCTCGCTTGCCTACCAGGGTGGTGGTCGGGAGTTGGGGATCGACAACATCCGGGCGGTCAACGAGTGGGCCGTCTACGGCCGGTGGCCCGATGTCGTGGTGTATCTTCGGGTCCCCCGCGAGGTCGCGGTCGGTCGGCTCAACCGGTCGCTCGATCGTTTCGAGCAGGAGGACGAGTGGTTTCACGTCCGCGTCGGCGATGCCTTCGACCGCCTCGCCGCCGAGGACCCGGACCGGTGGATCGTCGTCGACGGGACCCGTACGGTCGACGAGGTGTCTCACGAGGTCGGCCGGCGTCTCGATTCGGCCCTCGCCGATCTGGGGTAGTCCTTCACCCGTCCTCGCCGGTCTGGCGTCGTCCGTCACCCGGCCCTCGCCGGTCTGGCGTCGTCCGTCACCCGGCCCTCGCCGGGTCGTGACCTGGCCCAGGCGGTCAGCGGGCCCAGGCGGTCAGCGGGCCCAACGGGCTCGACCCGAACCGGCCAGGACCAGCCCGATGCCCTCACCTCGACCATGACCCTCGGAACCATTCTAGAGTCGAGCCGTGCCCAAATCGTCATCCGGTCCCGCTGTCGATCTCGACCCGTGGCGCCATCTCATAGGCCAACTAGAGGCCCGGGCCAGATTGGAGACGGCGGCCGCTTCGCCGGTGCACGCCTACCTTTTCCTCGGGAATCGGGGCAGCGGAACGTTCCGGGCCGCGCTCGGATTCGCCGGCCTGATCCTGGCCTCGGAGCACGACGACGAACCGGCGGCTCACCGAGCGCTGAGCCTGGCCGTCGAAGGTAAGCATCCCGATGTGGTCGTGATCGAGCCGCAGGGGGCGGCATTGCGGGTGTCGGAGGCGGAGGAGATCATCCGGGCCGGATTGCGAACCCCGGTCGAGGGACGGCGAAAGGTGATCGTGGTCCCGGGCGCCGAGGCCATCGAGGAGGCGGCCATCGGCAAGCTCTTGAAGGTGGTCGAGGAGCCACCGCCCTCCACGGTCTTCGTGCTCCTGGCCGAGGAGGTCCCGCCGGAGACCGTGACGATCGCCAGCCGCTGTGTCATCGTCGAGTTCGGACCGTTGTCACCGCTCGACCTGGAGCAGGCCCTGCTCGATGCCGGCGTCGACCAGGAACGGGCATCGGTGGCGGCGTCGGCTGCCGGCGGTGATCTCGATC
>CAVQRR010000006.1:0-36472 GCA_963715325.1 uncultured Acidimicrobiales bacterium | reverse complement strand
TGCACCGGTCGGTCCGCTCCGTGGTGTGCCGGTATCTTGAGTGGTGATGACCAGCTCCCGTCGATTGGCCGAACTTCGAGCATCGGACCTCGGGGACAAACTTACCGGGGAGTCGATCCTGGTGCTCCCCCTGGGAGCGGTCGAGCAGCACGGCCCCCATCTGCCGTTCAACACCGACCTGGTGATCGCCGAACGGTGCGCCGAAGCGGCGGTTGTGGCGGCGGGCGAGGCGCTCGACCTGTGGCTGCTGGAGTCGCTGGCCTACACCAAATCGAACGAGCATGCCGGCACCCCGGGCACGGTCTGGCTCGGACCGGAGACGATGCTGCGGGTGCTCGACGACATCGGCCGCTCACTGGCCGCCACACCGGCCCGCAAGCTGGCCCTGCTCAACGGCCACGGCGGCAATTCCTCGCTGCTCAACGTCGCCTGCCGGGAGCTGCGGCTCCACCACGGGCTGGAAACGTTCCTGCTCCACCCCAGCCTGCCCCCCGATCAGGGAGGTGGGGGCGAATCGGAGGAGGCGACGGTCTCCGAGCTGGGGATGGGCATCCACGCCGGGATGGCCGAGACCTCGATCATGTTGCACCTGCGGCCGGAACTGGTTCGCATGGAGCTGGCGGCCAGGAACGTGCCCGAGCACCTGGCAGACAACCGCTTCGTCCGCTTCGGCGGGTCGGTCACCTTCGGCTGGTTGGCAGCCGACTTCGGCGACAGTGGCGTCATCGGCGATCCGACCGGGGCCAACGAGGCCGCCGGGGCAGAGCTGTTCGAGCTCGCGGTCGAGCAACTGGTGGCGGCCCTCGGCGAGATCAGAGCCTTCCGATTCCGATAGCCGCCCCCACCTCGGCGCCGGGGACTACCCGGCAGGTCTCGGCGGTTCTCCCACCATGATCCCCGGCGACTCCGAGCAACGGCGGCAACTGGCGATCCTGGCCGCCGCCCTGGTGCTTGCGATGTCGACCTGGTTCTCCACCGCGGCGGTCCTCGGCCAGCTCCGGGTCGACTGGGCGCTGTCGCCGACCGCCGGGGCGTGGCTGACGATCATGGTCCAGCTCGGCTTCGTCGGCGGGGCCGTGATCTCGTCGGTGACGAACCTGGCAGACAGGATCCCACCCCGGCGGCTGCTGTTGCTCGGCACCATCGGGGCCGCCGCGGCCAACCTGGCGGTGGTGGTCGGCAACGCCTACGGGCCGGCCCTGGTGGCCCGTTTCGTGACCGGGGTGTTCCTGGCCGCCGTCTACCCGCCGTCGCTGAAGGCGATGTCGAGCTGGTACCGGGAGGGCAGGGGGTTCGCCCTCGGGGTGATGATCGGGGCCCTGACCATCGGCTCGGCCCTGCCGCACCTCATCAACGCCCTCGGCGGGCTCGATTGGCGGATCACGCTGGTCACCGCTTCGGGACTGACCGTGACCGGCGGACTGGTCGCCGAACGGGCAGGGCGGGACGGTCCCCACCTGACGAAGTCGGCCGGTTTCGACCCCGGCCAGCTCGGCGCCATCGCCGCCAACCCCCGATTCCGGTTGGCCAGCGCCGGCTACTTCGGTCACATGTGGGAGCTCTACGCCATGTGGGCCTGGGTGGCGGCATTCTACGGCGACGTTTTCGAGTCCAGCCGATCGGCCGGCCTGACCGCCTTCTCGGTGATCGCCATCGGCGCCGCCGGCTCGATCTACGCCGGTTCGGTCAGCGATCGGATCGGCAGATCGGACGCGGCGGCCATCGCCCTGCGGTGGTCGGCCTCGGTGGCGATGGTGGTCGGCTTCCTGATCGACGCCCCGAAGCCGATCGTCGTCGGGGCCGGGCTGGTGTGGGGGTTCTGGGTGGTGGCGGACAGCGCCCAGTTCTCGACCATCGTCACCGAGGTGACAGACCCTCGCTATGTCGGCACCGCGCTCACCGTGCAGCTGGCCGTCGGTTTCGTCCTGACCGTGTTCACCATCTTCCTCGTCCCGATCGTGCGGGACGCCGCCGGTTGGGGCTGGGCGTTCCTGTTGTTGGCCCCCGGCCCGGCGCTCGGCTGGTGGGCCATGCGGGCCCTCAAGGCCCTGCCGGAGGACCAACCGGAGGAGCGGCCGACCATCTTCATCAGCCCGTTCTTCTGAGCTGAGCCGAGGCGGCTGCTGGCGGCGTCGACCGGCTACTCGGCCTTGACGGTGACCGACACGCCGGAGTCGCGACTCACGTCGATCAGGTCACTCGAGATCTGGGGCGGAATGAGATTGATGACCTGCCCGCTGTTGTCGTCGGCTTCGAATTCCATGGTGAGCGAGCCCTCGGCCTCGGCGCTGTGGGACACGACCAGCCGGGCCGCACCGGGGGCCTTTGCCGCCAGCGCCAGCATCTCCTGCGCCACCCGCAGCACAAGCAGGCGCCGAGCCGACGATTCGATCCGTTCCGCCCTCCAGTCCACCGTGATCATCGCCCCCACGTCCTCCCGAAGCGCCTGAGCCTCGACCTCGACCGCGGTGCGGACCGGGTCTTCGGTGGACTCGAAGGGGCTGGCGTCGTCGACCGGGTTGATGGCGACACTATTGCGCCAGAGCCGCTCGCTGCGGGCCAGCTCCAAGCCCCACAGCATCTCGGCGTTGGCGTCGCCGGCCGACAACTCGCCGACCACCACCCCGGGCCTGGCGGCCAAGGTCACGATCCGCTCCTCAGCGGAGTTCAACTGCTGTTGGAGTTCGTCGCGGGCGGCGCTGAGAGCATCGATCTGCATGGCCTGGGCGTCCGCCAGTTCGGTTCGCTTTCGCAGCATGGTCGCCGACTCCTCGACCTGGGCCGCCAGCCGCTCCCCATCGGCACGGAGCCGCTCCCCCTCGGCACGAAGCCCTTCGCCCTCGGTACGGAGCCGGTCACCCTCGGCCCGGAGCCGGGCACCCTCGGCGATGAGCTCCTGGCGCTCGGCCTCCAACGTCGAGATCCGGGACTCGGCGGCATCCAGGGCGGCGCCGGTCTCGGTCAGCTGCCGGTTGGCGTCGTCACGCTCAGCGGTGATCCGGGTTGTCTTCTGCTGGGCCAACAGCAGCAGGACCAGGAGTCCGGCAGCGATGACGGCGACGATGATGAAGGCAACCAGCATGTCGGAACCTTACCCAACCCATCGAGGTCTCGCTGTACTCGATGTCGAACATACATGAAGCGTGGCGCCCGGCGATGGCGGGAGATCCGAGGCCGGGCCCGGCAGCTGACGGGAGTCGGGATAGCGGCCGGGAAAGCGGTCTTCGACACCGGAAATCCCGCTCTGCAAGCGCCGGGAAAGGATCGCATGGCTTTGGGAGAGGACCCGCAAACCAGCCGCAGATCGCCATCGTCCATGCTCGGCCCCAATGTCGGATTGGTTCAGAACCAGAGCCCTCAGCACCACCCTGGGGCTGGCCGTGCTCCTCGGCGCGGCCTGTGGGCCACCGGCGCTGTATCTGGGGTTGATCGGGGGCGACGGCGACCAACCGGTCCCGTCGGTCCAACCCGACGGTCGAGCGGGCGTGGTCGGCGACTTCGCCTCACTGTTCGTGGCCGGCTGGTTGCGGGGCGACGACCTGACGTTCTTCAACCCCACACTCAGCGCCGGCGAGTCCGGCCTGCTGGTGGAGCGGGTTGCCCCGGTGCGAACCGAGGAGCGGGGGCCGGGGTTGTTCGATGTGGTGGTGGCGGCCGACGTGGTCGAGTACGTCTCCGGGTCCGAGGAGCAGTTCCGCCCGGTCGGGCTGCGGTTCTATGCGGTGGGGGTCTTGGTCGAGGATGACGGCGACATGGTGGTGCTCGGCCTGCCGGCCATGGTGACCGCGCCTGACGTGGCCACCGCCGGCCAGGCCCTTGTCTCCGATATGCGGCGAGCCACCGCGCCGGACATGGCGCTGCCGGCCGAAACCCTCAACGGCTTCTTCGCCGCGTACCTCACCGGCGTCGGCGACGTGCGGCTCTTCACCTCACCGGGCTCGATCGTCGAGGCGGTCGGTCCGGCCCCGTTCGGTCGGGTCGAGGTGTTCGAGCTCGGGTGGACGGCGGTGCCGGGGATCGACGATCCCTCGATCCGGCTGGCCAGGGTCACCGTCGACGCCGACTCGCCGGCGGGCAGCCAGCGGCTGGAGTACTCGATCGTCATGGCGGAGCGGGACGACCGGTGGGAGGTCTCGCAGGTGTTGCATTCCCCAGTGATAGTGAGAAAAGGAGACGCCGAATGAGCGGATCATTCATGTTTGGACTAACCGACGCCCTCGTCTACGAGGCCGGTCGGCTGATGAGCGTGGCGGTGATCATCCTCGGACTGATCATCGCCTGGAAGGTGGTACGCGAGTATCTCTTCAGCGGCTTCAAGGCGGTGCTGGCGGCCATCATCGTCGGCGGGATAGCGCTGTGGGGCATCGTGGCCGGACCGGACTTCTTCCGCGATCAGGCCGGGAAAGAGGCCGACGCCATCATCAACCAGAGCGGGGTCAACACCCCGGCCATCACCATCCCCGGCGACTGACCGGCCGACCCGACCCCGAACCGCCGGCCCATGGACCGCAAGCAGGAGACCGTAACCAAGACGGCGTTCACCATCGCCTGCCACAACTTCTCCGATATCCGGCGCCGACCACTGGTGATCGGCAAGCTCGACCAGGTCCGCCTCCCGTTCGTGGTCACCATGCCACAGCTGGCGGTCGGAGCCATCGTCTTCGCAGTGCTGTTCGCCACCCGACCGGCATGGGGGGCGGTGCTGAGCGACCGGTTGCACATCCTGGTGTTCGTGGCCGCCCCGGTCGTTGTGGCCCAACAGGTCTCCCGCACCACGGTGGAGGGCCGCTCGCTGTCCAAGGCGGCGCTGGCGCTGATCAGGCTGTGGCTGGCTCCCCGCCACGGAACGATGAACGGCCGCCGACAACGGCCGGCCGACACCACACGACTCCAGCTCCGTCCACTGGTGGACGAACGAGACCGCCGACCTCGCGATCGCCGCGCCGGGGACCGAAAGGCCCCCGGCGACGGCGACCGGGGTCGCCTCGGGTCCCGTCGCAGAACGACACGAACGTCACGATCGGCGGGGTCGCCATGAACTTGATGCCGGTCGAGATGTTCGACCACATCGTCGTCAACGCGGCCGGGAAACCGTGGGCGGTGTTCGAACTGGGGGAACCACCGGGCATGACCTCCTATCGCTTCCACTCCGACGCGGCCATGCTCAACTATGCGGCCCAGATCCTGGGCTGGATCCGGGGGCTGCCGTTGGAGGCCAGGCTGCTGTCGGTGGCGGTACCGATCGGGCCAGCGGAGCTGTCCGAGGCCGTGGCCTCGGCTCCCCGCCTCATCGACTCGGTCTCCCGGGCCAGACATGCGGCCCTGCGGGAACAGGCCGAAAAGGCCGGTGACCGGGCCATCGAGCGACCGGCCCACCGCCGTCGCCACTTCCTGTGCGTGACCCTCGACTCGGCCGACACCCTGCGCTCCTCGGCCTCCGAAGCGATCTCCCAGGTGTCCCAGATGGTCGGCAAGCGCCGTGCGCCTTCGTCTGCGGCCCGCAGGCAACAACTGCTGACCGCAGCCGAACTGACCATGGCGTCGCTGGGCAATCTGGTCAGACCGGCCACCCAGGAACAGGTTCGCTGGCTGATGCAGCGAGCGATCAGCCGGGGCCTGGAGCAACAGCCGCCGCCTCCAGCGCCCCGGCGGACGACCGCCGCCATCGCCAAGAACGGCACCGTCCGCGCCGGCGGCCCCGGCCGAACGGTCCGCCCGACCCGCTACCCGTCACGACCGCTGCTCGATGCGACCCTGATCGAAGGGGGCAGGCGGCGGGGCGGGGGTCTGGCGACCCATCGCCAGTTGCTGCGGGTCGAATCGGCGGCCGGCGAGTCGTATCAGACCAACCTGGTGCTGGCCTCGATGCCGCCGGAATGGCAGTTCCCCGAGAGCGGCTACTGGCTGGCCGGAGCAGACGAGTTCGGTTTCCCGGTCGACGTGACGGTCCGCATCTACTCGCCGCCCCAGCACGAGACCAGGAAGCAGTTCCGACGCCGCCACAAGGAGCTGGCGGCGCAGCCGGAGCAGTACTCCGGGACCACCACCGGCGTTCCCGATTCGGTGTTCGAGTTGATCGACCGGTCGAACGCGGCCCAGTCGAAACTCGAGGCGTCCCGGCTGAACCGGATCCATCGGACCCTCACCTGCTACACCGTCTCGGCCGCAACGCCAGAGGAGCTGAAACGGCGGGTGGCCACGGTGCAGGCCGAACTGGCGGCCGGCGGCTACGAGCTGCATGCGCCGACCGGCGATCAGCTGGATCTGTTCTTCCTCGGCCTGCCGGGAACAGCGGTCAGACCGGGCGGTGTGGTGGCCGACTACGACCAGGATCTCTCGGCCGAGGCGATCGCCTCCGGCCTGCCCGGCTACTCACCGGAACTCGGCGATGAGCGCGGCGCCTACCTCGGGCATCGGCTCGACATCGGGCCGCCGGTGCCGGTGCTGCTCTCGCCGTCGGTGACAACGAGCGCCTCCAACATGGGATTCGGGGCCAGCGGCGGTGGCAAGTCGTTCACCGCCAAGACCATCGCCTTCCATGAGCTGCTTGGCGGGGCGCAGGTGGTGGCCATCGATCGGACCAATCGTGGCGAGTACGTCCACTTCGCGTCCGGACTACCGGATTTCTTGAGCAGTGAAGTGGTCGACCTTTCCGGCGAGACCAGGATCTCGCTCTGCCCGATGTCGACGTTCCCCCCCGGTGATCGGGTGGAGATCACCACCAGCTTCTGTTGCCTGCTGGCCGGCGTCGGGGCCAGGACGATGGAGAGCGCCAGGATCTCCCAGGCCGTCGAGTACGTCGACGAGCGCTTCGACCGCTACGGCGGCTGCACCCAGGACGTACTCGATGTCCTGCGGCTGTGGGGCGAGCAGGGCGACAGCCTCAGCCGCGATCTGTTCTACCGGATCTCGCCGCTGGCCAGAACCAGGTTCGCCCAGCTGGCGTTCCAACCGGGCGCCGGTATCTCGGTTCGCGGTGCCGACCTGATCGTGTTGCACGCCCGGGGGCTGGTACTGCCGTCGAAGGAGGAGGTGCGGGCGGGCGAGGACCTCGACGCCAGCAAGGCGGCCAGCATCGCCATGGTCTACCTGCTGATGGCGCTGGCCGACGCCATCGGGAACACCCCCCACCGGTTGAGCTCGATCATCCTCGACGAGGCGTGGGCGTTCCTCGACTCGTCGTTCGGTCTCGACCTGGCAAACCGGGTCCTTCGGGACGGTCGGAAGGATTTCAAGAAGCTCCAGCTTTGGTCCCAGCATCCAGCCGATGCCCCCACCGACCTGTTGAACATGGCGTCGAACGTGTTCCTCACCCGGCAGGTCGAGGGGGCGGGGGCGACCGCGCTGCGAATGGTCGGTGCCGAACCGACCCCGGAGTCGATCACCATGGTCGAACAGCTCGGCGTCGGCGAGATGGTGATGCGGGACGAGTACGGCCGCCTGGGGATCATTCATGTAGCTCCACCTGTTGATCCCCGGGTGGCCCGATCCTTCGACACCAGACCCCGGACCGGCGCCGACGACTTCGAGCCGGGTCGAGCGCCTGCGATCGACGACGATCGACCGGATCGAGCAGACCGAACGCCGGTACCCCGGCACGCTGCGACCCCGGTCCCTCAGGGCCGTGGCGGCCTCCGGCCCGAGCCGGTCACCGACCGGCCCCGGCTGGCCACCGACCTCTTCGAACACTTCGAACAGGACCGGCGGGACCGGGCCGGCGCCTCGACCCGCCACCCGATGGACGTGACGGCACTCGTCGTGCCCAAGGACTGAGGCGCGGATGACGGTTCCGATCGAGCAGCAGGCCCGCCACCGCCGCCTGGCGTGGCCCGCCGTCATCACCAACGTCACCACGGCCACCGCCGCCGGAGTGACACTGCTGGTGTTGGTGCTCTCGATCGGCTTGGCCGCCCCCACCGTGGCGGCCCAGACGCCGAACGAGCCGGTGCCCTGCGAGGTGGCCATGGTCGTCGGCTGCGTCGCCTCGATCACCGGGACCGGCGGTTCGGTGTCGTTGACCCTGCAGGTCTCGGATCTCGGTGGCCGGCAGGCAACGACCGCCGGCCCCACCCAGAGCGGCGGCGACACCGGCCAGGGGGCAACCGCAACCGGCGCGACCGGGACCGCGACCGGCGCGACCGGGACCGCAACCGGCGCGACCGATGGGCGGCCCGGCACCGAAACCACGACCGGCGCCACCGGCGGCTCACCCCAGGAGCAACCGGAGCGGAGCGACCGTCCGCTGCAAACCACCCTCGACCCGTGGGAGCGGGGCGGGCTCCGATCGAACTTCGGCACCCGGTCCATCCCCATCTCCCACTACCAGATCGGGGCCGACGTGACCGGCTGGCTCGGTGTACCGGACCCGCTCGATGCCTTCGTCGCCTCGCAGACCAACTGGGCCTTCACCACCTCCACCTTCCTGGTCATCCTGGCCACCAACGCCCTCGACTGGGCCTTCGAGTTCCCGCTGGCCGAGGATCTGGTCGGCGACGCCGGTGTCCTGGCCCAGAACTACACCATCGAGCTGTTCGGCTTCGGTCTGGCGACTTCGGTGTACGGCCTGGCGCTGTCGGTGACGATGGTGGTGGCCGGCTTCAAGGCGGTCACCAAGGGCATGATCGCCGCCGGTTCGGAGGTCGTGATGGCCTTTGCCGCCTACGTCGTGTTGACCGTGTTGACCCTGACGTCCGGCTTCGGCACCGCCGGGCTCACGATCTCCCGGCTCAGCACCGACCTGGCGGCCGGCATCGCATCGTTCGCCGCCGGCCAGGAGCAGCAACAGGATTGTGCGGTCCAGCTCCGATCCGAGCCGGAGCCGGTGCCGCTGGCCGGAGCGGAGGCCGCAACCGATTCCGGGGCTGCGGGCGGGCCATCGGGCGCCGATGGGGTTTCGTCGGCCTGCAGCTTCGGCTTCGCGCTCCAGCGAAGCCTGGTCGAGCTGCCATACCAGAACCTCCAGTGGGGCCAGGTGCTCGATGGCGTCACCGGCAAGGAACGATGCGCGGCCGTCAACCTGGAGTTGCTGGTCGAGGGTCCGTGGGGCAACGACGACGAGCCCCGGGATCGGATGCGCTCGGTTCCGGAGTGTGAGGAGAACGCCGACTTCAACCACCAGGCCACCTACATCCGACTTGGCATCGCCTCGGCCAACACGATTGCCGCCGCGATGGTCACACTGCTGGTGCTGATGGTGGCGGCGATGTTGCTGTGGCAACAGATCAAGCTGCTGTTCCTCACCGTGACCATGCCCCATGCGTTGGTCTTCGCCATCCTCCCCGGCCGGGCTCGGAAACTGGCATGGCTGTGGGCCGAGCATTTCGTCGGGGTGGTGATCCGAACCGTGATCCTGGCCCTCGGTCTGGTGGTCTGGCTCTCGTTGTTCTCGCTGATCGTGTACGAACAGCTGACGATCCGGGGCATCTTCGTCTCGCTCTTCGCTTCGATCGCCATGGCGATCAGCGGCTTCTACGGTCTGTATCGGCTCAGTGGCATGACCCGCCGCATCAATCCGGTCGGTGGCAGCGGTGGCATCGCCCAGGAGCCAACCGGTCCGGAGCGACCCCGGGGCGGCGTCCGTGAGTCGGTCGGCACCAGGGTGGTGGTCGACGGGGCCCGCTCGACGCTGCGGACCGTCAAGCGGCGCAACGCCCCCGGGCCCGAGTCGATCCCCGCCGGTCCAACCCTCACCGGCTCGACGAGGCGACACACCGGTTCGGCCGGCTCTGCCGGCTCGGCGGCGACGATCGGCGGCGGCCCGGGCGACCAACCGGGGGGTGGGGCCGCCGTCTCCGGATCGAGCCCTCGAGCCGACGCTCCGATCCCGATCGGGGCCGGGCGGCCATGAGCAGGTTGACCGAAACCCGGTTTGCGGACTCGTCACCGAGGCGGCTCCGGGCAGCCTCCTCGGCCGCCAATCCCTACACCGCCGTGACCTCGATGGCGGCACGGAATCCGCGAGGGGCGGTCATGGCCGGTGGGTTCGTGCTCTCGGTCGGGGTGGCGATCCTGGCCATCGCCGTCTCGTCCGCCCAGGCCTTCCTGACGATCTCCCACCAGAGCGCCAACAACACCCAGAACCGTTTCTCGCTGGTGGTCAACGGCGGACCGGAGGGGGACGAGGCCGAGGGCGCAGACGGCGGCGGCCAGGGGGAGAGCGGAGGTGCGGCGGCCGGCTCGGGGTCGCAGCCGACCGGTACGGTCGGGGCGTCGGAGGTGGTGTCGGTGCGTGGCATCCGGGTCCACCGATCGATCGCGGATGACATCGCCGCCTTGCTCGACGCGGCCGAAGCCGATGGTGTCACGCTCAGCGGATGGGGCTGGCGGGACAACAAAACCCAGATACGCCTCCGGCGGCAGCACTGTGGGACCAGCGAGTACGCGCTCTACCGCATGCCGTCGTCGCAGTGCCGGCCGCCCACCGCCCGCCCGGGCCGGTCGCAGCACGAACGAGGCCTGGCCATCGACTTCACCTACAACGGCGGATCGATCTCGAGCAGGCGAAACACCGGATTCAGATGGCTGGAGGCCAATGCCGCTAGCTTCGGTCTGAAGAATCTTGCGAGCGAACCATGGCATTGGTCAACGACAGGACGTTAACGATGGCGGAGCAGAGTGAGAAGAAGGTGTTTCTGGTGGCGGCATTCAGAACCGGCTCGACGGGGGCCGGTGACGGGCCCGTCACCGGTACCGCCGAGGACGTGGTGGCGGTGATCGGCATGGCCGGCGGGCGCCGGCGTTTCGAGTGGGTCGGCCCGAGCCGGGAGGAGTCGATTGCCAATCCGGCGCTGGTCACGCCGGTCAAGGTCCGTTTGGCGGTCCCGTCGCCCTGGCATCCCGACGGTGACGGCATGGTCACGGGGCTGGTTCAGCTCGATACGGCCCGGTTGGGCGACGGCACGGTCGATGAGGACATCGACCATCTGCTCTCCGAGCTGGCGAAGAGCCGCGCTCCCGGTACGGCCAGCGCCGGCTCCTACGGCTGATCGGCCCGGTGGCGTCGGTCGTTTCGGTCGCCGTCAGTCGTTCACGGCCTGGATCTCGCCGACCTGGATCGTTTGCACCGACGTCCGCTCCAGCTGGAACGGACCGTAGCTGCCCGGGGCGGTGCTCACCACCGTCACCTCGAACCGGACGGTGGTGGTGACATCGAAAGAATCCCCCGGCGCGCCAACCGAGGTTCGGCGGTAGGTGTGGGCGCAGGTGGCGGCTTCGGGGTCGAGCCCGGGCTGCCAAGCCGTGCCCGGCCCGTCGCACGGCACCGTCTCACCGTCGCCCATCTCCCACAACGCATCCTGTGGCGTTGCGACGGCGGTGACCGAAACCCGGCCGGCCGAGGCGGTGGCCCGCCGGTCGGCCGACCAGTAGGCCGGGTCGATGGCCAGCCACGACTGCAGCTGGGTGTAGTGGAGCTCGTCGGGGGTCATCACAACCTCGGGGTCGGGCGGATCGAGCTGGTCGAGGGCCTCCTGGGCCAAGCCGGCAACGGTCACCGCGGGGCCACCCTCGGGTACCACGGTGATGTCGCCGTCGCAGCTGACCGCATACCAGCGCCCGGTCGGCGAGTAGTGGCGCATGTAGGCCGGCAGGCCGGACGGCAGGTCGTTCGGCGAGGCGGTGAACGGGATCGACCCGTCGGCCGCGAAATACCGCCATTCCCGGTTCACCGGTTGGACGAAGTCGTCTTCGATGATGATCCTGGCCGAGCTGGTGGTGCAGGACGAGGAGCCGCCGGACCCGCTGGAGCCAACCGGCAGCCAATCCGATCCGGCCCGGACCCTGACAACCCCGGTCTGGACCCCGGACTCGCCGTACTCCCGGGGAGGCGGCACGTCCGGCTGCTGGGCCGCGACGGGGCCGGCAATCGTTGCCGCCACGAGGACCAGCAGCGACACCAGCAACGACACCGCGGGGACCACGGCCGCAGCCTTGGCCCGACCTACCGTGAAACGAGTGCTACGCATTGTTCATACCCATCCGATTCGGGGGTCGCCCGAGCCACGCCGTCGACCCGCCACTCGCCGTCCGTTACCTTCATGGTCACGTTCATCAGCCGTGCTTCCTTGGTTTCGGCAACGACCCGGCCATCGACGGTCTGTTGCACAAAATCGTCGATCCAGCAGTCCTGGAGCACCACATCGGCCCCCTCGTCCTTGGCCAGCACCGAAGCATTCGGGATCCGGATCAGGTGCTCGGTGATCGAGTTCTCCGGCAGGACCAGCACCAGGCCGTCTTCGGCGAACGAACGGATATCCGCCTGGAGGGACCGCCAGTTGTCCGGTGTCGAGAGCTCCCGGAGCGGCTCGAACGACGGATCGGCGTTCGGTGGCGCATGGGCGGCGGCAAACGCCTCCCAGTACAGCCAGTACCGCCCGTAGACCTCCTCGACGTCGCTGTCCCAACCATCGGGGATCTCTCACCTCGGGCCGGACCGGAACGGTCGATCCCGGTACTTGGAGTGTCGCTCCGTCCGCGTCGCCGGCCCGGTCGGAGGCCGACGCCTCGGCCTCCCGGGCCCCGAGGTCTCCGGCGGTGGCGTCTCCCGATCCGGCGACGCCCGAACAGCCGGTGATCAGTGGCAAGGCCAACGCGACCCCGATCGACAGCGAGGACCGGAACCGGGGAGGGGTTCGACGTCTCAGCCCGGAGCGGGGGCGAATGCGGGGGCGAATGCGGAGGGCGCTCATTGGCGATCCTTGGAGCGACCCTCGTTCGACAACTCGTTGTAGACCTCTTCCAGATCGGGGTGGAGGGTCAGGTCGAGCACACCCTCCTCCGGGGCCCCGGAGTACTCCAGCGACACCTGCAGATCGGCGAAGGCCCGAACGATCTCCTCCGGATCCTGCAGCAGCAGCGCGGCCCGGCCTCGTTTCACCAGCAGTTCGTAGTAGCCGGTGCCGGTGAGCAGACCCTGTTTCGTGGCCCATACCGCCAGCTCGTAGTCCTCGAGCTCGAAGGCGATGTCGGCCAGGGCCACCGCCGCCTCCTCGACCTTGACGATCGTCGCTTCGATCTCGGCCAGCGCCCATTCGTAGCCGTCGTGGGGCAGGGTGAACGGCCGGCCCCGAACCAGGCCCAGGGCCGACTCCCACTCCCGTTTCGCCGTCAGCAGGTTGTCGGCCTCCCTGGCGTTTGCGCAGTGCTGGGCGAAGTCGCGCAGGTCGAGGCCGACCGACGGTAGGAGTTTGTAGAACGGCTCGGTCGGTGAGGCGTGGGGGAGGAAGTACTCGCCATCGGCATTCTGACCCAAGGCTTTCGTCCTGGCATCGCTGACCAGCTGGTTCAGGCGTGGACGGTTCGGAGGCTGCTCGGGGAACAGCTGCTCCATCAACAGATCTTGGCTGGCGCCCCCCGGGTGGAGCAGCAGATACAGGATCAGCTCCGGGGTCTTGGTGTACTTCCACGGCTTGCTGCGATCACCGACGTGGTGACCCTCGATGGTGAAGTTTCCGAGCACCGAGACCCGTACCCCGCCATCGAGCTCGTCTGCGGGGTCCGCCCCGTCCTGCGCTTCGACGTCGGCGTCGATTGCTGCGTTTTCGGAGTCGCCAGCGCCGACATCGGCGCCCAGATCGGCATCCAGCTCGGATGCCGCCTCCGTTTCGGCAACGTCGTCGGTGGCGACGGGATCGGGGCCCGGGTCGATGCCCGAAACCGAATCATTGGTCGGGTCGACATCGGTGGACTGGCCAAGCTCGTCGGCCGGCGCTTCGGCGGGCTCCTGGTCGAATCCACCGTCGACCACATAGAGATGTCGACTCCGGCCCACATCACCGACGGGCCGACCGCCTTGGTCGAAGAACAACCGATCGACCTCGGCGTCGAGCGGATCCTCGTCGCTGGACCGATGCTCGACCGAGTGCTGGAGGTGCTCCAGGCCGGGGATGCCGGTATCCGGCCAGCTCTCCGGGTCGAACGACACGAAGCGGTCCCACAGGTCTTCGGGGTCGGGTTGCGGATCGACACCTGCCTGGTTGACGACCACCGCCATCGCCTTGTCCTGGTCGTTGGGAGCAGGCCGAGGTGACTTCTCCGGTGCGGTGACCGACTGCATCGGCCGCCAGCTCGTCTCGTCGGAATCGAGCAGATGCCAGGTGTGGGCCGCCTCGACCGGGTCCATCGGCTGCCAGAAGTCGTCGTCGAGTTGCACGTCGTCCCATGGCTCGTCGAACAGGTCGGGGATCAGCTCGATACCGTCCAGCTCGGGCCGTTTGAACTGGTGGTGACCGAGGTCGCCTGGCAGATCGGGGCAGGAGATCTTGTCGCCGTCGACCCGCAGGGTCCAGCCGCTGCCGGTGGGATAGCCGCAGACCGCGGTCACCCCGCCCGGGGTTCGCTCGGCGAGTTCGATCAGCGTTCGAGAATGGGGATCGTAGGCGTCGGCGTGGAACACGATGACCGGATTCCAGGTGTCCGCCGCACCATTACCGACCCGGGTGGCGAACGGGCTGGCGTCGGCTGCGGCGTAGACCGCCCGGCCGGTGACGTTCTCGAGATCGCCGAGGATCTCCGACACGTCTTCGACCACCATGACCCGATCGAAGGTCGCCAGTCGATGCCCGAATCCCACGCAGACCACCTCGGCTTGATCGGCGGTCTCGCTGGTGGCCAGTTCCAGGGCCATCATCGTCAACGTCTCGATGGTTGAGACATCGTCATTGGCCTGCACCGAGATCACCCGACCGGCTTCCAGGTCGATGGCGAACAACAGCGAGCTGGCCAGCCCGTATGCTTCGGCCGGCGCTCGGCTGTTGGTGGTCAACGCCAGGTCGAGGGCGGTTGTCGTGCCGACGGTTGTCAACAGCGGCAACGGACCGTTCGCCCCCCGTGCGTACCTGGCCGCCACATCGAGCTTCGATCGATGCAGGCTCCAGCCGGACCCGTCTGCGAACTCCACGAACGGTTCCGGCGGGGTGATCCGGGGCGAGTCGTCGGCCAGGGCGATGACGAGACGATTGTGGCTGACCCAGACCCCGGAGATGATCGGCAGCCGGTCGGCCGGTACATCCTGGAGTTGGCGGCTGAGCGCTCGGAGACCGATGTTGACGAACTCCGGGTGTTCGGCCTCGGCGGCGGCCGACAGCCGCCTCGCCACGGCCCTGGTTCGCCGTTTCGGCTTGGCGGGGCGGCGACCGGGATTGCGATTCCGCATCGCCGTTTCGACGGCGCCGCCCTCTGGCCCGGTGGAGGTAGCCGCCGAGCAGCGTCAGCGCCGCCAAACCGACGAACACCGGGACCCGACTCGACTGGGTGTCCAGATCCTCGGCCTCGCCCGGCGACTGGGCTGCCACAAACTCCGACTCGCTGAGCTCCACACCGGTGCGGAGGTCCGGTGTGGAGTCGCCGGACGACAGCGGGCCAACCTCGGAGCCATTGCCGGTGCCGCCGCCATCGCCCGGTTGTTCTGCGCTGTCGCCACGGAACTCACCAGTCGGCGACGGGGTGACGGACCCGGGGACCTCGACCTGCGGTGTGGTCGGCACGGTCACGCCGTCGGCCAGCGCCACCGCGCCGGCCAAGGATCGGCCGGCGGAGGTACCGGTGGTGCTGTCGGTACCGTTGTCGGCCGAACCGCTGTCGCCAGACGAACCGCTGTCGCCCGACGAGCCGCGGTCGCCGGGATCGTTGGTGGCCGGCGCAGGACGGGTCGATCCTGCCCGTGCCGTCGACGGGGGTGGCGGTCGGGTGGCCAGGGGAGGGCGCTGGGCTTGCGAAGCCGGTGTCGTCGATGCTTCGGTCTCGGCAACGGACCCACCCGCTTCGCTGATGCGACCCACCGCCTCCCCGACGCCCGCATCACCCGGTGATCGAGAGGTCGAGGAGACACCCTCGGTGGCCGCCGGGCCCGCCGCCGCAGCGGTGGACGCCGCATGGACCCGGAGCCGCCGGAGCCGCCGGTTGCCGCGGGTCGCCGCCGCAGCCGCCGCCGTAGCCGGGTGGACGCAGTGCCGGCCGAGCGTTGCCGGCGTGGCCGCAGCCGACCGCCGCCGTTGCCGGGACCTCGGCTTCAGCCGCAGCCGTGGCCGGTGCTGTCGTGGCAGCCGATGCGGTTGTGGCGGTCGACGCCGCCGTTGCCGCCGCCGGCGTGCCGGTCGAGTCGTCGACGGTTGCCGGCTCCGAATCCGAAGACGGCTTGTCGATGACGACCGGCTGTGGTGGCAGATCGAGCTTCTGGCCGGGATGGATCAGATCGGGGTTGCCATTGAGGCGACCACGATTCAGGTCGGCGATCAGCGAGACGTGCTCGGCGATCTCGGCCACCGACGGCTCGCCAACAACCCGGCCCGAGCCATTCCCTTCTGCCTGGTCTTGATCGCCACCAGGCTCCACGGCCGGCGTCTCCCCGGCGAGGCTTTCGTCGGCGGTGCCTTGCTGCGCAGAACCCGATTCGGCGACGTCCTCCGCAAGGCCCGATTCGGCGACGTCTCCTTGCGCAAGGCCCGATGCGGCCGTGCTCTCCTCCCCCGGCTCGCTCTCCGCCGGGGCTTCGTCCGCAGGGTCTCCGGCGACGTCTTGTCCGCCGAGGTCTTGTCCCCCGAGGTCTCGTCCCGCGAGCTCGCCTTCGGCGAGCCCACCGCTGGCGAGGTCCTCTTCGGCGATACCCCAGATCGTGTCGCCCGGTTCGACGATCACACTTCGGACGACCACCGGGCCCGGCCGAGGCACTGACCGTCGGCCTCGCCGGAAGCAGGAGCCGCCACTGTGGTCTCAGCATGTCGGTCCCGCCCGAGATGACCGTGCCGTCAGCCATGGTTCGCCCCAGATTGAGGGTTCGGATCTCCTTCCAGCGTGTGCCGGAACCGAGGTGCCGCTCGGCGATGTCCCACCAGGTATCGCCGGCCTCGGTGAGGTAGGCCGTTGCCGAATCGGGCTGCTCCTGCTGTTGGTACACCGTCGTGGCCCGGCGCGGAGCCACGCCGGGGCCGTGGGCGATCGGTTGGGCCGAGGCAACCGGCGTCAGCGGGCCCGCCGCCACCGGCCGGACGGCGAAGGAGGTTGCCAGCAGCGTTGCGGTCGTCACCAGTTTCGCAACGCCGAGCTGGACCCCTGGCACCATCCGGGCCCGGGCCGCCAACCGACCCCGGAATGCGGCCGCGGTCTCGATGAGGGTGGCCCACAGGATCTGGATCCAGAGCAGCCACATCACGATCGCCAACCCCGAGATCAGGTAGTCGGCGGGGATCGGGGCCCGGCCGGCGAAGACATCGCCAAGCTCGGCCGACGTCGGCAACGGTGACGGTAGCGGCCGGCCGACCACGGTGATCAACAGCACCGGTATACCGATGACGACGGCTGCCAACGTGATGAGGGCCAGAATCGGGAGGAGGGTTCGGGACAGGCGGTTCATTCGATTGCTCCCGTAACGCCCTGCAGGGCGGTCGCTGACTCGGTTGCGGTGAAGGTTCTGGTCCGGCCGACGGCACCGATGGGGGTGATGGTTTCGGCCATCGTCACCGTGATGGTGGGGCCGACCACCTCGACCGAGGTCACCCGCATCGTCGGCAGATTGGCCGCATAGGCGCTGACCGCCTGGGTGGCCAGGGTCGGGTCGATCCGGAGCTCGCCGGTACCGAGGAGGTGGTCGGTGTCGATTTGTTGGGCACCGGCCCGAGCGGCGTTGTCCGCCGCCTCCCTGGTGCGGGACAGAGAGCCGAGGCTCTGACCTTGCATCAGCACCAGGCCGACCAGCAGAAAGATCCCGATCCCGAAGATCGCCCCGGCGATGCTGACCGATCCCCGTTCGCCTTCCGGGCTCGGGCGCCGGGCACCGATATCGTCGACGGCGAGCGCGTCCGGATCGATCGTGTCGGCATCGAGCGCTTCTGTGGCCGTTCGATTCATGGCGCCTCGCCCTGGCGATAGGTGTCGACCACTTCGTACGCAGTGGCGACGAAGGTGGCCTGCCGGCCGGCGATCAGCTGGGCGTTGCAGGTCACCTCGACCTCGACAACCGACCCGGGCGACAGGCTGGCGGCGGCGATGGCGGCCGAACAGGCCATGCCGGTGGTGTCGCCGACGTTGCTGTCGAGCGCCCGTTGACCGGCGGCAATCGCCGCTCCCGGGGTCTGTTCGAGCGAGGCCGCCCTCGCCGCTTCCTGGGCGGCCGACTCGGCCTGATTTCGAGCCTGGATCGAGCGGCCGGCCACCAGCAGACCGGCGAACATCAAGAAGAAGAGGACCGGCGCCACGATTGCCGCCTCGATGGCGAGATCGCCACGGTCGAAGCCCGTCGACGTCTTGGCGGAGGCGGAATCCGGAGCGACTCGCACTGCTGGCCTCATCTTCGCTCCCCGCTGGAGCGGAAGTCCTCGACGCCGACCTCGGCGATGCCGACCACGTTCCAGGGCACCGGGAAGAACTGGTAGGCCCTGGCCCGCAGCTCGACCCGAACGGTGGTGTCGCCGATTTCGATGCTCGACGACGTGACCGTTGCGTACCCGGTCCTCGACAGCACCCGTTGGGCAGCCGCCTCGCCTGCGGCCACCGAACCGTCGCGGGCCGAGGCGGCATCGGCCGCGTTCTCCGCTGCGGTTTGCACTGCGGCCGCGGCCATCCATGCGAAGGTGAACTGCAGCGACAGGATCAGCACGAAGAACAGCGCCGGTATCACGACCAGCGCCGCCTGCACCGAGACCGATCCGGTCTCGGTGGTTGTCCTGCGGCGAACAGCGATTTGCATTGGTGGCGGCCGACCGGGAGCCGGTGAACCGCTACGGGCCGCTGACCGAGTCGGGAAGTTGGTCGACCGCGTCGTTGCCGAGCGTGGTCAGGGCGGCGGCGATGGCACCGGCAATGGCCAACAGGGCGATGGCCACGATCACGTACTCGATGGCAATGGCCCCGGCGTCGTCCTTGAGCCAGTACCACAGTCTGGTGGCCCGGTTCGGGCTCGGAGGTGATCCGAGGATTTCTGGTTCTTGCTGGGTCAAGCGCACGTGGCGCTCCTCTCATCTGATGTTGTCGTGTGGCGTCAGAAACCCTGCGCCGCCCCGAGAATCGCCGTGACTGCGGCGATACCGAAGAAGGTCAGCAGGGAGCAGAGGACGATCATCAGCGGAAAAGTCATCTTCTCCGTGACCTCGTCGTCGGCCACCTTGACCTGGCGGGCCTGGTCCTTTGCCAGTGAGTTGGCCAGGGACCGCAACGCCGGTCCGATGGCCGCGCCCGTCGACTGGGTTTGTTCCAATCGACGGGACAGGTTTGCCAACTCGACGACGCCCAGCTCGTCACCGAGTTCATGTAGGGCCCGATACGGGGCCAGGGTTGCGCTGGCTGCAGATGCGATGGCGAACCGCAGTTCGTCCCACACCCAGCCTTCGCCCAATTCGGCGGCGAACTCGAAGGACGAATCGATCGAGTTGCCACCGGAGACCATCACGTCGACGAACGACACGTAGTGCGAGAGTGCGGCGGCGAACTCCTGGCGTCTTGCCAGCGCGTCCTGCCGCAGCGAGTAGAGCGGGAGGTAGTAGCCGATCGCAGCACCGGCGACGCAGAGCAGGAGTGCGGCTACCGGAGGAACGGTGATGCCGGCCAGCGGCAGGAACATGATCATGATGATCAGGGGCCCGATGAAGCCGGCCAGTGTCGTGACGATCTGGCTGTAGATCAGGTACTCGATGCTGTAGTCGACGACTCGGAGATCGGGCGCCAGGTCCCGATAGACCGACCACCTGGCCGAGCCGCTGAGCACGCTGCGCTGGAAGCTGCCGCTGCGGTTCAGCCGACTTCCGACCTCGGAGCCGGCCTGGCGACGGGCCGCCACCGAGACCCCGACCCGTTGGCCGACCGGAACGGCGACCAGGCTCGGAGGCGTCCGGCGCACGCTGTTGAGCAGCATCCACAAACCGGCCGCCACCGCCAGGCCGCACGCCAGCGCGATCCAGGTCATGATGGTTCGACCTCCCGCAGCCGGAACCGGTAGGCCGACTCCACTCGGTTCATCCTGGTAAGAAGCCACCAACCGAGGGCGAAGATCAGCGTTGGCACCAGCAGCCGAAGTTGGCCGATCGGCGTTGCGTCGTAGGCCGAGGTGAGGTCCGGCGACACCACGACCGACAGCAGGGCGACGCCGACCACCAGCAGCGACAGCACCTTGGTCTGGAACTCGACCTTGGCCCGCTCGGCCTGGGTGAGGGCCCTCGTCTCGGCGAAGTCCCGGCCTTGATCGGCGATCCGCTCGAACAGCTGGCCCATCTCCCCCGCTGCTCCCCGCAAGGCGGCCAGCAGCGAACCGACCAGCAGATCGATCGCCGGTTCGCCAGCGTCGTCCGCCAGACGCTGCAGGGCCTGCTCGGTGCTGATCTCGGGCTGCCGGGCGTAGTCGACGAAGGCCGACAACTCGGGTTGCAGGGCCGCCGGCGGCCGCAGTGCCGACTCGATGATGGCCGCCTCCAGACCGCTGCCGGCGCCGAGTGAACCTCGGATGGATTCGACGAACTCCGATGCCGCCCGCATCTTGGCGATGGCCCGCTCCCGGGCCGCCCTGGCCTCGATCACCTGGGGCACGAGGACAACCGCCAGCCCGGCGGCGACCGCGGCGACGATCAGCCGGGTGGTGACCAGGATGGCCAGGGCCACACCGATGCCGGCCAAGATGAACAAGGCGGTCCGAGGATCGACCCTGCGGCCGGTCCCGGCCGACCCGGCCCGTGGACCGGCGGGCCTCCGATCGGCCACCGACCACCACACTGCCGGTGGCGGTGAGCAACAGGAGCCACGCCCCAATGGCAACGGCCAGCCCGCACAACGTTGCGATGGCGGCGCTCATGACGGCCAACCGTTCTCGTTCAGCCTGGCCAGGCGAATGCCGGACGGCCTGCCGATGAGACGGGGATGGGACAGGCCGTCGCCTTCCCAGATCTTGGTGGTGTGGACCACGCCGTCGACTTCCGGCAGGTGATCGTCGACTTCGAGGATCGAGGTGATCCTCGGACCATCCGGTGAGCGGACCAGATGGACGAACAGATCCACGCTGTTTGCGATTTCGATGCAGACCTGATTCGGATTCCGGTCTGGGATGCACTGGATCAGCCTCGACACGATGTTCGAAGCCGACCGGGCGTGGATCGAGCACATCGAGCCCTCGTTACCGGTACTCATCGCCTTGAACATCTCGAGTGCCTCGGCGCCCCGGACCTCGCCGACCACGATCCGATCCGGGTCCTGGCGAAGCGACTCCCGGAGCAGGTACTTCACCGTCACCTCGCCCTGGCCGTCGGCGTTGGGCTTGACCGCCTCGGCCGACCACACGTTGGGGTTCCGCTTCGGGAATCTCGCGAGGTGGAGCTCCCGGAGATCCTCGATGGTCACGATCCGTTCCATCGGGTCGACCTCGTTGAGCAGGACCCGCAACAGGGTGGTCTTGCCACTCCCGGTGCCCCCGGCCACGATGATGTTCATCCTGGCCGCGACCGCCGCCAGCAGGAAGCGACCCATCTCCTCGTCGATGGTGTCGTTGTCCACCAGGTCGCCGATGGTCTCCAGCGAGAAGTCGGGGATGCGAATGGCCAGGACCACCGGCGGGTCGACCACGTTGCGCATGGCGTGGACCCGCTCACCATCGGGCAGCTGGATGTCCACCGCCGGGCTCCCGGCATCGAACCGGGGCTCACCGGGGGCGTAGGCACGGATGAGCTTCTTGACCAGGTCGATCAGCTCGTCCTCGCTGCCGACGATCGGATCGAGGGCCACCGTGCGACCGGTGAGCCGTTCCTTGGCGAAGACCTTGGACGCGCCGTTGATGTGGAAGTCGCTGTAGCGATTGCCCTGGCGGAGCAACGGGCCGAGCTGGGCCGTGCCGAGCACCGTGTCGCAAAGTGCCGAGGTGAGCTCGGCCATCTCGTCGTCGGTCAGCAGCGTGCCGCTGCCGCTCATGATCGAGAGCTGGTAGTTCTTGGCGATCTGAGTGGAGGTGGCGATGGCGAGCTGTTTGCGATCATCGGGGGCCAGCGACTCGAACCGGGTTCGCGCCAGCGCCTCGCCGACATCGGAGGCCAGCCGAGGGATCACCGCACCGTCGATCACTGGACCTGGGCCTTCCGTGCCGGGCCGTTGCCGTTCGCCTGATTGGCAGCCGTGGGACTATCGGCTACGAGACCGCCAGCCGTGGGATCGTCGGCTCCGAGACCGTCAGCCGTGGGATCGTCGGCTCCGAGACCGCCAGCCGTGGGATCGTCGGCTGCGAGACCGCCAGCGTGGGATCGTCGGCCCGAGACCGCCAGCCGTGGATCGCCGGCCGTGTGCCCGTCGGCCAGGTGGTCGCCGATCGTCTCATCGTCAGCCGTGGGATCGTCGGCCGTGTCGTCGACCGCGGTGGGACCGGGGGCCGACGACCCGGCGGTGCGCTCCAGATACCCCAGCGGGGCCGACGGTGAGGTGACTCGAAGGTGCTTGGCGATGTCGTCTGCGAAGGACTGGGCGCTGCGGGCCAGCGGTGAGCGGCGGCGGAAGCGGCGGAGGCCGGCAACGGCGTCGGCTCCCAATCGGTCCTCGGCGATGACGCTCAGCACCGGGAGGCCGTAGCGGCCGATGATCTCATCGTGGGACCATGGGCAGTGACCGACGACGACCCAGCCCATGGGCAGCGGGTCGGCGGCCGCCTCGCTCAACTCGACCGAGGTGGTGGCGGCCAGATGGAAGTTCTCCCGGGAGGGCCGGACGACCAGGCCGATCAGGCTCGACCGCTCCAGAATCGGTAGTAGCGGGGTGGTCGCCGCAACCCGACCGCAGTCGGCGATCACGGTGGCCGGCGTTTCCTGGAGGTACTGCGAAAGCAACCGTGCCTTGGCATCGAGCAGCTTGCCGGTCCTGGAGCTCGACGGCGGTGCGAACACCACCGGCAACCCTCCGGGAAGCTCCTGGGCATGGGCCAGCAGTTCCGGCTGGTCGCTGCCGATCGCCAGGGCCAACGAGGTCAGGCCCGGTTCGGTCGGCAGACCATACTGACTGGCCACAACCCCGCCGCTGGATGCCAGCTCGACCATCACCGGTTCGTCGACGTCGGTTGCGGTCAGTGCCGCGGCCGTGGCCAGTGCCGTTGTGGTGACGCCGGGGGCCCCGGAGCAGGAGATGAGCGAGATCACGGTCATCTCATCTCCTCCTATCCCCGGCCCCTGAGCGACAGCCTCACGCCGCTGCCGTCCGCCGCTTCGAACACCGCAGCCGCCTCGGCCTCGGTGACCACGATCGACACGAGCAGGTTGCGACCGTCGCTCGAGGACTCGACCACATCGAACACCACCAGGTCCGAGGCCAACGGACCGGTCGACGGCGGCTCCGAGCGGGGCGCGAACACGTCGACCCGGTCGCCGGCGACCAGCCTCCTGGTGGGGTACTGGCCGGGTTCGAGCAGCAGGCCGATCACCGATTGGCCGACGGTGACCAGCTGTTCCTCGGTTGCCAGGTCAGCCGGTGAGATCAGCTCGCCCGGTACGAGATCGTGAGCGGCGAAGCGATCGACCGCGTCGGAGATCGACCCGATGGTGGCCACGTTGCCGTCGAGGGCCACGTTGGCGATGGCCAGATCGCCCCTGGTGAGGACCTGACCGTGGGAGACCGGCGCCGCCACGATCACCGCCGGCGATCGCTGGTTGTAGCGGCTGAACAGCACCAGGCCTCCGAGGCCGCCGCCGACGATGAGCAGTGCGGCCAGCAGCGCCTGCGGCACGCGGGATCGAAGGGTGCGGGGCGGCGCCAACGAGAGCGGTTCGGCTCGGGGCGCGGAACCGTTGGTCGCCTTCTTGGTTTGCTCGGCGTCAGCGGCCGGCGGTGCGAGGGTTTTCTTCATACGGCGGTGTTGCTCGGGTCGCTTGGCGGTGGCGGTCGGCGGGCCTTGGTGGCCCGAAGAATCGGACGTAACCGAATAGACACAGTACAGCGACATTGTGACACAGTCACCCCCAACCTTACTGTTGCGAATTGAACCGTCTCGATGGTGGTTCCTCGTTCGGCTTCGGGACGCGAAAACCCCCGGCCCGGAAGACTCGGGCCGGGGGTTTCGGATTGCACGCTGTTCGCGGTTCGTTCCCTACAGGCGAATGTCGGGGTCGATGAACTCGTTCGTCACCAGATCCTCGGCCGACAGCCCCTCCGGCACCTCGATCGACGGCACCTGGTCCTCGGTGACCTTGATGACCTCCTCGACCCGGTCGAGGTCGAAGTCCCCGATGGTCTGGTTCGGACCGTTGCCGACGATCTCGAGTGCGCCCATCTCCACCACCGTGTTGGCGACGCTGTCCTCGCTGAGCTGCCAGAAGCTGTCCAGATCGGTCACCGCCTGGAGTATGACGGCGTTGGTGGCCGTCGGGTCCTGCTGGAAATCGACTATCGACTGCTGGAAGATCGGCACGAAGGCGGCCAGGCAGGAGCGGGCGGTGTCGTCGAGCTTCTCATCCAGGATGGCCAGTGGCCCCTGGTACAGCTCGAAGCCCGAATCGTGGATCAGCAGCGACTCGACCGGCTTGCCCCACTCGGCGAAGACGTTCTCGTAGTTGTACGGCTCCTGGGTGGCGAACCCCTGCTGCATGATCGCACCGTTCTCCCCGATGAACCTGGTCGGTGAGCCGTCGTATGAGCCGTCGAGTTGGTCCTCGTCGACCAGGCCCGAACCCACCAGGTACTCGGTGTAGGAGGCCCCGGCGAAGTGGTTGATCACCGCTCCGGTGTCCTTGACGTCGGCCCAGGAGGTCACGTCGTAGGTTTCGGGGTCCCACATGATGATCTGGGGATTGATGTCCAGTGGGGCCACCACCGCCGTGGTCGGGAACTGCTCGTAGTTGGCGATGGCCTCGTCGGTGTTGACATAGCCGAGGAAGATGTCGTCGTCGGTTGCCATCAGCGCCACCGTCGGCTGGTTGCCGATGAACGGACCGCCGGAGCGTATCTCGACCTCGATCGACGGATCGGCGGCCAGCGGGCCGGTGAAGCGGCCGGACTCGACGTCGATGCTTCCCTCACCGCCGGTGAGGTTGTAGAGCGCGCCGTGCTCCGGCTCGGGGAACCAGTCGGTCTGGAACACCATGGGATTGGGGCAGTCAGCGAGGTTGCCCTCGACGGCTGCCCCCGCTTCACTCCCTGCGTCAGTTGCCTCCCCGTCGCCACTGTCGGAATCGTCGCCACAGGCTGCGGCCACCATGGCCAGAGCGAGGGCGGCACCGAGCAGTCGGAGCGTCGTTCTCCTGCTGTTCTTCATCGTTCGATCTCTCCCATTTTCAGAGCGGAGCCCAAGCGCCCCGCCGTTTTCGGGACGGGGCATCTAGCGCCCCGTCTTGTTTCGGGACGGGGCGTCACCGCCCCGCCGTTTTTCGGGACGGGGCGTCACCGCCCCGTCTCGTACCACGATCGTGTGAACCGGTTTCTGGCCCAGCCGAAGAACTGGAAGAACATCACGCCGAGCAGGGCCGAGAGGATCACGGCGGCGATCATCTCGGCCGGCCTCAGCCGGTTGGAGTAGAGCAGGATCCGGTTTCCCAAATCGCGGGGGCCGCGACCGAAGAAGAAGCCACCGACGATGGCGCCGATCACCGAGAGACCAGCCGAGATCTGAAAGCCGGTGAACATCGCCGGCAGGGCAGCCGGGAACTGGAGTTTGACCAGCCGGGTCAGCCGGCTTGCCCGGTGCAGGGTGAACAGCTCGTGCTGTGCCCGCTCGGCCGACTTGAGACCGAACAGGGTGTTGGTGATGATCGGGAACAGCGAAATGATGACGCAGACCAGTATCCGGGCCCCCATGCCGAACCCGAACAGCAGGCCGATCAGCGGGACCAGGGCAAGGATGGGGACGGTCTGCAACAACACGGCGTAGGGGTAGAACGATGTCTCGACCCATTGGGCCTGACTCATCAGCACCGCGAAGACGATCCCCAGAACCATGGCGATCACCAGCCCGGCCAGTGCCACGATGAAGGTCAGCCAGGTGGCCGACAGCAGTTGGCCCGGCTGCTCGCCCCCGGCGCCGCCGAAGAACTCCGACACCACTTGGTGAGGGTAGGCCAGGGCCGTCTTGCGGGTGCTCTCGCCCAGGAGTGCCGCTGCGGCGTACCAGACGCAGACGAACCCGAGGAGCACCAGGACCGGCGGGAGGACCCGGGTGCGCAGCGCCTGGCCCGAAGATCGGGAGGTCGGCACGTCGACGATGGCGTCCTGACCGCCGGCCGGGGTCGGGTTGGTCATCGGTGCACCAATCGGCGTGCTCATCGGTGGGCTCCTCGCAGGGCGTGGCTGACTTCGCCACTCAGCTCGGCAAACGCTGCCTCGAACCGGAGATCGGGATGGCGGGGATACGTGGAACGGGATGTCGTAGCTGGCGACGATCCGGCCCGGCCGGGCCGACATCACGTGAACCTTGGTGCTCATGAACACCGCCTCGAAGATCGAGTGGGTGATGAACAGACCGGCGAAACCCTCGTGGGCGAACAGCCGGAGGGTCTCCTCGTTCAGTCGCTCCCTGGTGATCTCGTCGAGGGCCCCGAACGGTTCGTCGAACAGGAAGACGGGCGGCTGCATGACCAGCGATCGGGCCAGGGACGCCCGCATCCGCATCCCACCCGACAGCTGCCGGGGATGGTGCCGCTCGAAACCGGAGAGGCCGACCAACTCGATCGCCGCATCAACCGCCCGATCCCGCTCGGGGGCCGGCATGTCGTGCAGCTCGGCGAACAGCGCGACGTTGCGCCTCACCGTTCGCCACGGCAGCAGGGTTGCGTCCTGGAACACGTAGCCGATGTTGGATCGATCGACGGTGCAGCTCCCGCTCGTCGCCTCGTCGAGACCGGAAGCGATCCGCAGCAGCGTCGACTTGCCGCAACCGGACGGGCCGACCACGGTCACGAACTCGCCGGAGTGGACCGAGAACGATATGTCGGCCAGTGCCTCGGTGCCATCGGGGAAGACCTTGCCGACGGCGTCGAAACGTAACGCCTCGGGGCCGGACACCTGCACCTCGGGGGCGCTCATGACAACGACCTCGCGGCGCAGCCCGAAACGAACCCACTACCAGCCATCGCCGAATCCTACAGTGGGCCGACGTTGGCGTGGATTCCGTCCCGGCGAGTTGACACAATGTTTACGTGAGCAAACTGACGAACCACGGCGACAAGGCCGACACACCGGCATCCCGGCTCCTGTGGGACCTGGCGGTGGAGCTCCAGGCCGCAGATCGAGCGGGTGGTCGAGGGCACGATCATGAGTTCGCCGTGCCTGCGGGTCGGCAAGGAGTTCCTGGCCATGAACCACCACAAGACCGAGGGGCTGGTGGTGAAGCTGCCGGCGGCTCGGGTCAGCGAGCTGATCGAGGCCGGGGAGGGCCAGCCGTTCGCCCCGGCGGGAAAGGTCTTCAAGGAGTGGCTCGCGGTCACCACGGTGGACGAGAAACGATGGCGTTCGCTACTCGAGGAGGGGCTGGCCTTCGTCGGCTGACCGACCGATCAGATCCGGCCGCCGCCGACTGTTCGGCGGCCGCTGAGGACTCGGCCGTGGTGGATGACCAGCCGGTCTGCCGGGGCAGCGCCGACCGCCTCGCCGATCGAGGATGCCGCGATGGCCAGCAGCTCGGCCGGCCTGCCGGCCGAAATCGTCACCGGTTCGAGACCCATGGCGGCCCGGGCGCCGCCGGACACACAATGGTATGCCGCAGCGGGCGACAGGTGACCGGCCATCACCAGCAGGCTCGCCGTTTCCAGCGGGTCGGCTCGGCCGACCGGGCAGAACGGGTCGCGGAGGTTGTCGCCGCCGCCGGCCACGGTCGTGCCGGCCCGGTCGCAGGGCGGCCAGAGCGGTCAGTCCCCGGGGTGGGGCGGTGGCGATGTTGCGGGCCTGGAGGTAGAGGTTGGTCTGGGGCAACGCCACCACCGCCACCCCGGCCGCCGTCGCCGCCTCGGCGATCCGACGCTGCTCGGTCTCGGGTTTCATGGCCAGGGCGACGCAGTGGCTGGCAACGACCGGTTGGTCGAACCCGGTGATCGACACCCGCCGGGCCAACGTCTCCAGATCGCAGGAGCCGGGATCGAGGTTCTCGTCGGCATGGAGGTCGATCGGTCGCTCGTACTCGGCGGCCAATTCCAGTACCAGGTCGATGGACCGCGCCGGATCCAGCTCAATATGAGGTACACCGCCGACCACGTCGAGCCCCATGTCGAGAGCGTCACGCATCACCGCCAGCTCGTCGGCCCCGCCGGGAGAGGTCAGGCCGGCCACCAGCCCCACCAGCTGCAGGTCCGACCACCGGAGCGAGCGCCGCCTTGACCTCCAGCAGGGCCTCGACACCGGTGGTGCCGATGTCGACCCCCAGATCGACATGGGTCCGCAGCGCCGTACAGCCGTTGGCAACGCTGAGCTCGGCGGCCCTCGTGGCCCGATCGATGAAATCGTCCTTGGTGATGGTCGAGCGATGGGCCAACCAGGCCTCGATCGCTCCGGCCAGGTCGCCGGCGGGGTTCGGCACCGCGTCGGCGGTCAGGGCCTTGTCGAGATGGGCATGGGGCTCGGCGGGAGCGACCAGCAGGAGATAGCCGGTGAGGTCGAGATCGACGTCGACGTCGTCATCGACGTTGTGATCGACGATCGAGGTCGGCGTCGCCGTCAGTGGGCGAGGGCCGGCCCGGCGCTCGGCCGGCCCGACCGACCGGGTCGACCGCGTCCACCGAGGTGATGCGGGCGCCGTCGATGGTGACGTCGACCGACGAACCATCCTCCAGCCTGGCGTTTCGCAGCCGCAGGGTCACGTCTGTCGATCCGCAGCCGCCAGATCGGCAGCCCGGCCACGACCCCCGCCCGAACCGGTCGACCAGGTCACAGTTTCGGCAGCACCTCTTCCGCGAAACGGGTCAACTGCTCGGCGGTCCTGGCGTAGCGGTCGCCTGGCATGTTTGGGAAGATCACCAGGTTCTCCAGGCCGCCGAACGTCTCGGCATAGAAGCCGATCTCGGCCGCAACGTCATCGCCGGTGCCGACGATCCACGTCTTGTTCTCGATCGACTCCTCGAGGGTGGGGATCAGACCGGCGGGCGAAGCTTTGCCGTCCGGTCCCATGTAGCCCCGGCTCCAGCCGTACGGCCCGAGGAACTTCCAGAACTCGTCGTGACCATCTCGAACCTCGGCCATGGCCTGTTCCTTGGAGTCGGCGATGTAGGGGTTGATCACCAGCATCCGCTTCTCCCCCGGCGCCAACTCATCGCCGTGGGCCTCCTGGTAGTTGGCGGCGTAGGTCTCCCAGAACTGCTTGGCGAAGCTGTGGTGCTTGAGCCAGAACACCCCACCCCACCCCTTGCGAGGCACGTAGTCGAGGGTGGGCGGCGAGGTGATGGCCTGCCAGGTCTCGAACGGGTACAGCGGACGGGGCACCAGGGTCAGGGTTTCGACGAAGCCACCACGATCGGGGATGCCCGGCGGTGGAAACTCGTACACGTCTCCCTTGAACGAGAAGGTCTCCTCCCGGAGGGCCAACTGGATGACGTCCATCGCCTCGTCGAACTGCTTGCGGTTGAGGGCGTCGGCCTCGGCCTGATCGGGGTTGTCGAAGCTGCCGATGTCGGTTCCCAGGGCCTGGGCCTCGCGGGGTACCGTGCCCCGCCCGACGCCGAGCACACCCCGGCCGCCCGAGATGTTGTGCACGGTTGCGAAGTCCTCGGCCAGTTTCAGCGGATGCCACTGTCCGACGATGTTGAACATCGTGCCGATGCGGATCCGTTCGGTCCGCTCGGCCAGGATGGCGCTGAACAGCAGACCGTTTGGTACCACCTCGTAGCCCTCGTACTGGAAGTGGTGCTCGGTCAGCCAGTAACTGTCGTAGCCGAGTTGCTCGGCCAGTACCCCCATCTCCAGCATCTGCTCCGAGGCACGCCACATCGCCTCGTTGCTGTACCGGCGGTCGGTGGGTGCGGGCGGCCCGGCGCCGGCATCATCCATCTCGACCCCACCAAAGAGAAACGCACCGACTCGCATCGCCCGATCCTAGTGGTTGGTCGTCGACGGTTCAGGGTCGAACGCCGCCCCGATCCCGAGTGCGCGCAGCGGCGTGGTATCGGGTCGTCGATGGGCGTGGACCGCAGTCGTTGATCTAGCTTCTTCCCCATGGGTTCAGCGCAACCGGCCGTCGAGGCGGCCAACGACATCCAGACCTTCGATGCCGTGGTCATCGGGGCCGGCGTCTCCGGCATGTACCAGCTGCACCGGCTGCGGAAACTGGGCATGCGGTCGCTGGTGTTGGAGGCCGGTTCGGGGGTCGGGGGCACCTGGTACTGGAACCGCTACCCCGGCGCCCGGTTCGACTCCGAGAGCTACACCTACGGCTACTCCTGGTCCGAGGAGCTGCTGGCCGAGTGGAACTGGACCGAACGGTTCTCGTCACAGCCGGAGAACCTGAAGTACCTGGAGTTCGTTGCCGACAAGTTCGACCTCCGGCGGGACATGCGGTTCAACAGCCGGGTCACCACCGCCCACTACGACCAGGCGGCCAACTGCTGGGAGGTCGAGACCGAGGACGGCTTCCGGACCCGATCCACGTTCCTCATCACCGCCCTGGGGCCGCTGTCGATCCCGGTCCTGCCAAAGATCGACGGCATCGACGACTTCACCGGCCCGTCGTTCCACACCTCGAACTGGCCGAAGGAGGAGATCGACTTCACCGGCAAACGGGTGGCGGTGATCGGTACCGGAGCCACCGCGGTGCAGTTGATCCCCGAAGTGGCCAAGACCGCCGGGTATCTCAGCATCTTCCAGCGGAATCCGAACTGGTGCGCCCCGCTCCACAACGGTCCGATCGAGCAGGCCGAGATGGACGACATCAAGACCCGCTACCGGGAGATCTTCGAGACCTGCAACGACACCTTCGCCGGTTTCGTGCACGTCCCCGATCGCCGCAAGGCCCTCGAGGTGAGCGCCGAGGAGCGCCACGAGCTGTGGGAACGGCTGTGGGGTGAGCCGGGGTTCGGGATCTGGATGGCCAACTTCCGCGACGTGCTCATCAACGAAGAGGCCAATGCCCTGATGACCGAATTCGCCGCGGCCAAGATCCGGGAACGGGTCGACGATCCGGTCATCGCCGAGAAGCTGATCCCCAAGAACCACGGCTTCGGGACCCGCCGGGTCCCGATGGAGACCGGGTACTACGAGGTCTACAACCAGCCAAACGTCGAACTGGTCGATCTCAACGAGACCCCGATCGAAGCGGTCACCGAAACCGGCATCCGGACCAGCGATCGGGAACGGCAGTTCGACTACATCATCTATGCAACCGGATTCGACGCCGTGACCGGCGGGTTCGACCGGATCGACATCCGAGGCGTCGACGGTGTCCGGCTGCGAGACGTGTGGGCCGACGGGCCGAGGACCTACCTCGGCATGCAGGTCACCGGCTTCCCGAACCTGTTCACCCTGGTCGGGCCGAACAACGCGGCGACGTTCTGCAACATGCCGCGCTGCATCGAGCAGAACGTGGACTGGGTCACCGAGTTCCTCCGCTATCTCCGCCAGCACGAGCTGACCCGGGCGGAGCCGACCGAGGAGGCCATGGACGCCTGGGGCGAGCACGTGGTGACCTCGGGCGAGCGGATGCTGTTCACCAAGGTGAACTCGTGGTTCACCGGCGTGAACACCAACATCGAAGGCCACCAGGAGCGCCGCTTCCTGCTCTACGCCGCCGGGCTGCCGACCTACCGGGAAAAGGTCGACGAGGTGACCGCCAACCGCTACGAAGGGTTCGTGCTGTCCTGACCGGTCGGAATGCCGATCACCGGCCTGCGCTCGTCATCCGGCCACGGTTCCAGCCGTCGACCGCGCTGGCGGTGTACGGCACGTTGGCCCCCGGTGAAGTCAACCATCACATGGTGGCCGACATCGACGGCCGGTGGATCGACGGCCGGGTCCGGGGTCACCTCTTCGATGCGGTCTGGTCCGGCTACGACGGCTACCCGGGATTCCGACCCGACCCCCTTGGCCCGTGGATCGCGGTCCGGGTTCTCGTGTCCGATCACTGGGGTCGTCACTGGGAACGCCTCGACCGGTTCGAAGGCCCAGGGTACCGGCGAACCGAGATCGAGGTGTTCGCTCGCCGCGACGCCAGCCTGATCGGCACCGCCTCGATCTACGAGTGCCTGGCCGGCCGCTGACGCCCGAGCCGAAGCCGGCCGCCGGAGAACGGCCGCAGCGTTGCCGACCAGGGCGCTCAGTCTGCCAGGTGGATGAACAGGCACGTCCTGGTGCCGTCACCGCCGTTGCGGCTGATGTGGCCTTGCCCGTCGACGTCCTCGGCCAGCAGGATTGATCCCGGACCCAGTGTCCTGGTCTCGCCAGAACCGACCTCGATCTCCACCGAGCCGGTGAGGTTGACGACCAGTTGCCGGCGGGGGGCGTTGTGGAAGTCCAATTCGTAGTCGGCGCCGACCTCCCGGAACTGCATGCCGCTGGCGGGCCATCGCTCTGAGATCATGCCCATCATCTGCTGGTCGACCATGTCGACCGAGATGTCCTCGAAGTGCGATTGTCCGTCGTCGCCGGTGTAGACCCGTGTCACGTTCATGGCCCAACCGTAGTTCGACGCACCGCCGCGGTCCGAGCCGCCGCATCCGGCGACGGGCCCGCGAATTGTTTCCCTCGGATGGGTGACATCGGTCGACCACACGGCAATCCTTGTGCCGATGGTTGTGCCGAGCTACTTCGAGGACGACGGGGAGCCGTGGCGTCGCGTCCAGGATCGGCGTCGGCGGCTCTGGTGGCGGTGCTGGTGATCGGCACGATCGCCTACCGGGTCCTCGGTCTGGCTTGGCTCGATGCCTTCTATCAGACGGTGATCACGGTGACCACCGTCGGCTACAGCGAGATCCCCCCCGAATCGGGCGAGATCACCGCCACCTACCGGGTGGTGACGTCGATCCTGGTCCTCGGTGGGGTGTCTGTCGCCATCTACACCTTGGGGGTGTTCTTCGAAGCGTTGATCGAAGGTCGCCTGACAACACACTTCGGGAGTGTCCGGATGAAGCGTGAACTAGACAATCTGTCCGACCACATCATCATCTGTGGCTACGGGCAGGTCGGCGAGGCGATCACCAGGTCGATACGAGCCCACGGGGATCCGGTGGTCATCATCGACGAACGGGCCGACCTTCACAACGCCGTCGATCTGTTGACGGTCCGGGGCAACGCCACCGAGGACGAGACGCTGTATGCGGCCGGCATCGACCGGGCCAAGGGGCTGGTGACGGCCCTCGACACCGACGCCGGCAACGTGTTCGTGACCATAAGCGCCAGGACCATCAAACCGTCGCTCTACATCGTCAGCCGAGCCACCGAGCGTGCAACCGTCAAGAAGCTGCTGGCCGCCGGCGCCGATCGGGTGGTCAATCCCCACGAGATCGGCGGCACCAGGATGGCGTCGTTCATGGTCCAGCCGAACGTGGCCGACTTCCTCGGCGAGTCGATGAGCGACGCCCGATACGAGGTGCGGTTGAGCGAGGCTCGAGTGACCACCGGCGGGCTGCAGGCCGGGCGCTCGATCGCCGCGTCCGGCATCATCGAGGATTGTGGAGTGATCGTCCTGGCCATCCGACGCCCGGACGGTTCCTTCCTCCACCAACCGCCGACGGACACGGTGCCCCAGGTCGGCGACGTGTTGATCACCCTCGGCACCCCGACCCAACAGGACGCCCTGCGGGCCTGGATGGCGCTGCGGGACTGACCTGCGTCACAGCGGTCCGGCCGGGCCGGTCGCCGACCACGATGGATCCGGCAGAACCGATGGCCCGCTGCAATATCAGGCGGAGCCGCCAGCAGAGCCGAGGAGGTCGCCATGAGCCTGCAGCTGGGAAACCTGACATTCGACTGCGACGATCCGCCCAAGGTTGCGGCCTTCTGGTCTGCCGCTCGGGTTGACCATCAACGAGGGTGGCAGCGAATTCTTCGTGTCGGCGGTGCCGGCAGACGGGCAGGGACCGACCTGGTTCTTCCTGAAGGTCCCGGAACCGAAGACCACCAAGAACCGGCTCCACGTCGACCTGGTCGGTGACGACCCTGCGGCCGAGATCGACCGGCTGGTGGCACTGGGCGCCACCAAGGTGGCGGACAAGGACGAGTGGGGTCACCACTGGTCGGTCATGAACGACGTGGAGGGCAACGAGTTCTGCGTCTCCGGTCCTCACGCCTGAGTCGATGCTGCAGTTCGGACCGGCCCCGGTCGGCCGGTTGTCGGGTCAGGCGGCCAGGCACTCCGCGGCGATGCTGGAGATCGAGGTACCCCGCCGAGGCTGGCGGATCTCGTGGCGGTCATACCCGTTGGTCACGTAGCCGAGCGACAACCCGGTGGCCGGGTCGGCCCAGGCCAGCTGACCGCCCGCCCCATTGTGGCCGAAGGCCTGGGGCGACACCGTACGGCCGAGACCGCGGATGTTCGACAGGCCGTCGTCGCCGGCCAGGATGACTCCCAGGCCCCGGTTGGCCGGGACCCCCATCGGGTCCGGCAGGTTGTTCCGGACGTTGCCGGTGGCGTCGGCCAGGATCTCGGCGTCCCAGATGCCATGCGAGTTGTGCAACAGCTCCTGGTAGAACAACGCGATGTCCCTGGCCCGGGCGAACCCACCACCGCCGGGAACACCGACCTCCCGAGTGGTTGCATCGTTGAAGCCCAACACCACCTGGTCGTTGACCTCGGTCGCCGGGAGCTCCCGCACCCCGAACGCAGCCTCCAATTCATCGGGGGTCGCCGGCTCGCCGACCAACACCAGGTCGGCGATGTCGTCCTGGCGGTCGGCCGGGATGCCGAGAATGCGGGGCAGGCCGGCCGGCGTTGTGATCCGCTGCTCGACAACATCCCGGTAGTCCTGGCCGGTGACCCGATCGATGATCTCGGCCAGCACCCAGTGGGCCGATGTCGGGTGATACTCGAAGCGGGTGCCGGGCTCCCAGTTGAGTCGCCACGACGCCATGCGCTCGGCCCTGGTCGACGACTGGTTCCAGATCGGGGGTCCCATCGGGGCGTGGGGAAATCCGGAGGTGTGCAGCATCACCTGCTCCACGGTGATGTCGGCCTTCGGGGGGCCCTGCTCGCCTGCGAACTCGGGGAAGTAGTCGGTGACCAGCTTGGCGATGTCGACCGAACCGTCTGCCATCAGGGTCCAGATCACCGAAGCCACGAACGGCTTGGTTGCCGAGAAGATGCAGTATCGGGTGTCGGTGGTGGCGTCGCCGAACGCCTCCTCGGCGACGACCTCGCCCTGATAGGCCAGGGCGACCTGGGCCGACGGCAGCAGACCCTCGTCGACTTCCCGACGTGCTCGATCCAGGAGCTTGTTCACTTGCGCATTGTCGAGAGCGGTTTCCTTGGCCATGGCCCACACGTTAGGGGCCATCGACCGCTGGTTCGAACCGACGGTCTGGTCCGGGCCCGAATTGGGGCCGATGGCCCCATGGTCACCGGCCGACTCGCGATCGTCACATGGGGCGCGGTACTTGTGTCGGCGGGCTGACAGTACAGTCGGCGGAAGCAATTCAGACTGCGACCATGGACAAGTCGGTGGTGTTTCTCGAGCGGGAAGGGTCTGATGTGGCTGCTGGGACCCAACTCGGATCACGATACTTCTCTGGGCCGAACAACTCGGTCGAGGGGCGATGGGGGTGGTGTACGACGCCACCACCAGCGACGGCGAATCGCTGGCGGTCAAGCTGCTTCGCCCGGAGCTTGCCTCCGACGACAAGACCGTGGCCCGGTTCGTGCAGGAGCGCCGGATCTTCCGCAGAATCGACCACCCGAACGTGGTCCGGGTCGACGATCTGGTTGCCGAAGGCGACCTACTCGGTATCGCCATGGAGAAGGTGTCCGGCGGCGATCTGAAGCAGCGGGCGGCCGATCGGTCGCTGACCCCGGCCGTCGCCATGCGAATCGCGGCCGACGTTGCGGCCGGGCTGGAAGCGATTCACGCCGCCGACGTCGTCCACCGGGACCTGAAGCCGGCCAACATCCTGATCGCCGAAACCCCGGACGGTCTGCAGCCCAAGATCTCCGACTTCGGGATCTCCCGACTGGTGAGCGAGGCGATGACCCGCACGTCGACCACCATCGGCACGCCGCTGTACATGGCCCCCGAGGCCGCCGATCAACGTGGCGCAGACGCCCCGGCCGACATCTACGCGCTCGGCGCCATGATGTTCGAGCTGTTGATCGGCACCGCCCCGTTCCACCAGGGCGGAACCTTCGCCGTGCTCCGGGCCCACGCCCAGGACCCGCCCCCGGCGATCGGCGGGATCCCCACCCCGCTGGCCGACCTGATCGACCAGATGTTGGCCAAGGCGCCATCGGCCAGACCGACCGCAACCGAGGTTCGAGCCCGGCTGCTGGAGATCTTGCCGTTGATCGACGCAACGACCGATCCGGTGGCCATCGAGCGCTCCGGCGGTGGCGGGGCCGCGGCCTCCAACGACACCGTGGCGATCGACCCGTACGGCTCGCAACCCGGCGACTCCGCCGAGACCCGCATCTCCTCCGAGC